>NZ_CBDCSN010000003.1:0-1479515 GCF_965221665.1 Tenacibaculum aiptasiae | reverse complement strand
AGAGCATAGTGATCCGGTGGTTCCGCATGGAAGGGCCATCGCTCAAAGGATAAAAGGTACTCCGGGGATAACAGGCTGATCTCCCCCAAGAGCTCACATCGACGGGGGGGTTTGGCACCTCGATGTCGGCTCGTCACATCCTGGGGCTGGAGAAGGTCCCAAGGGTTGGGCTGTTCGCCCATTAAAGTGGCACGCGAGCTGGGTTCAGAACGTCGTGAGACAGTTCGGTCTCTATCTGCTGTGGGCGTTAGAAATTTGAGTGGATCTGACTTTAGTACGAGAGGACCGAGTTGGACGAACCTCTGGTGTATCTGTTGTTCCGCCAGGAGCACTGCAGAGTAGCTACGTTCGGAAGGGATAAGCGCTGAAAGCATATAAGCGCGAAACCCACCACAAGATGAGATTTCTTTAAAGGGTCGTTGGAGATTACAACGTTGATAGGCTACAGGTGTAAAGGCAGTAATGTCATAGCCGAGTAGTACTAATAACCCATAGGCTTATGTATATCGTCTTCCCTCTACGGAGGGAAGCGCAACTCTTTGATAATTTATGATATGATTTTACTAATATGTTAACTTTTACAGTTGAAATACACTGAAACGATTTAAGGTGATTATTGCAATGGGGCTCACCTCTTACCATTCCGAACAGAGAAGTTAAGCCCATTAGCGCCGATGGTACTGCCGATGGTGGGAGAGTAGGTCGTTGCCTTTCTTTTTAACCTCAATCTTATACTATAAGATTGAGGTTTTTTTTTGCTCTAAATCTAAATAACGATATAATTGATAAGAGTATTAGATTATTTCCTATGGTATAAAAGATAATGATGCTAATGATGTAAGAGAGTTTATGATAATATTATAGCCTTTGTTATAGAATAAATAGAATACGGATTATAAAGTGTCTCTAATTGGCGTTTAAGGAAGTCTTTTCTTAATGATGAATAATTAGTTTACTTATCATATTTTTTTGCTTAGGTAAAATTATCGTAGAATAATAAAATAAGAGCATGTAGTACTTTCTATTTTACAATAGGAAAGAGCTTCGGTTAGCGGTATATGAGTAGTTATTTATGGAGGGTAAACATTATAAATCATACAGGAATTAGTTAAACCAACCCTTGCGATAAAAAACTTTCAGATGTAACTTATTGATAGATAGGTGATGTAAAAAATAATTCAAAAAAAGATTAAAAAGGATAGTTGTTATGTTAAAAAAGGGTTCTATATTTGCACCCGCTAACGGAAAAACGATAGTTTGAAAGATAGCAAAAGTTCATTAAAATAGGCGGTAGAGAGTTGTTAAAAGAGAGTAAAAAATAAGTTAAATTATTCTTGTTTATTACAAAATAAAGATGCTATCTTTGCAGTCCGTTTTAGAGGCGACAGTTCATTAAAATTTTAGCAAAAACAAATTAAAAAAAAACTTTCAAAAAAGTTTGTCAGTTTTAAAAAGGTTTGTAAATTTGCAACCGCTTAAATAAAGCGACACGATCAAAGAAATTTTGGAATGATTTAGATAAAAAAAATCAACTAGTTCGAGTCTAGTATTTCTACAAGAGAGTTAATTGATATTTTGGTTGAGAAGACTAAATATAGAGGTTAACAAAGTTCATTGAAAATATTGAAATTGACAGCGTAAAACAAAGAGTAGAATAACATGTCTAACTTCGTTAGATAAAATTCTTTTGAAACTTATTCATTCATAATATTAAAGATTATACAATGAAGAGTTTGATCCTGGCTCAGGATGAACGCTAGCGGCAGGCTTAACACATGCAAGTCGAGGGGTAACAGGAAAAAGCTTGCTTTTTTGCTGACGACCGGCGAACGGGTGCGTAACGCGTATAGAATCTGCCTTGTACAGGAGGATAGCCTTTAGAAATGAAGATTAATACTCCATAATATTGGGAAGCGGCATCGCTATCTAATTAAACATTTATGGGTACAAGATGACTATGCGTCCTATTAGCTAGATGGTAAGGTAACGGCTTACCATGGCAACGATAGGTAGGGGGTCTGAGAGGATTATCCCCCACACTGGTACTGAGACACGGACCAGACTCCTACGGGAGGCAGCAGTGAGGAATATTGGTCAATGGAGGCAACTCTGAACCAGCCATGCCGCGTGCAGGAAGACTGCCCTATGGGTTGTAAACTGCTTTTATACAGGAAGAAACAGTCGTACGTGTACGGCCTTGACGGTACTGTAAGAATAAGCACCGGCTAACTCCGTGCCAGCAGCCGCGGTAATACGGAGGGTGCAAGCGTTATCCGGAATCATTGGGTTTAAAGGGTCCGCAGGCGGTCAATTAAGTCAGAGGTGAAATCCCATAGCTTAACTATGGAACTGCCTTTGATACTGGTTGACTTGAGTTATACGGAAGTAGATAGAATAAGTAGTGTAGCGGTGAAATGCATAGATATTACTTAGAATACCGATTGCGAAGGCAGTCTACTACGTATATACTGACGCTCATGGACGAAAGCGTGGGGAGCGAACAGGATTAGATACCCTGGTAGTCCACGCCGTAAACGATGGACACTAGTTGTTGGGGTTTACTTCAGTGACTAAGCGAAAGTGATAAGTGTCCCACCTGGGGAGTACGATCGCAAGATTGAAACTCAAAGGAATTGACGGGGGCCCGCACAAGCGGTGGAGCATGTGGTTTAATTCGATGATACGCGAGGAACCTTACCAGGGCTTAAATGTAGAGTGACAGGTCTAGAGATAGATTTTTCTTCGGACACTTTACAAGGTGCTGCATGGTTGTCGTCAGCTCGTGCCGTGAGGTGTCAGGTTAAGTCCTATAACGAGCGCAACCCCTATCGTTAGTTGCTAACAGGTCAAGCTGAGGACTCTAGCGAGACTGCCGGTGCAAACCGCGAGGAAGGTGGGGATGACGTCAAATCATCACGGCCCTTACGTCCTGGGCTACACACGTGCTACAATGGTATGGACAATGAGCAGCCACTATGCGAATAGGAGCGAATCTATAAACCATATCACAGTTCGGATCGGAGTCTGCAACTCGACTCCGTGAAGCTGGAATCGCTAGTAATCGGATATCAGCCATGATCCGGTGAATACGTTCCCGGGCCTTGTACACACCGCCCGTCAAGCCATGGAAGCTGGGGGTGCCTGAAGTTCGTTACCGAGAGGAGCGGCCTAGGGTAAAACTGGTAACTAGGGCTAAGTCGTAACAAGGTAGCCGTACCGGAAGGTGCGGCTGGAACACCTCCTTTCTAGAGAAAGATGGTGAGTTACAAATGAATTATTTTACTCTTTGCTGTTAATTTTAAAATATTAGACTAAGATCTTATAGTCTCGTAGCTCAGCTGGTTAGAGCGCTACACTGATAATGTAGAGGTCGGCAGTTCGAGTCTGCCCGAGACTACAATAAGACCCTTAGTGAAGGAAATTTTAGAAGTTGAGAAGTATGGGTTGTTACAACTAATAACTCACGACTAAGAACTCATGCCTAAAAGACTATGGGGGATTAGCTCAGCTGGCTAGAGCGCTTGCCTTGCACGCAAGAGGTCACCGGTTCGACTCCGGTATTCTCCACAATCAGGTTTTTATAATCTGAAAACGTTCATTGACATATTGGTAGAATGATATCGTAAAGAATCAAGATAGAGAAGTTAAATTTAAATATTTAACAAGAATATTTTTTATAAAAACAAATTATAAAGAGCTCGTTCTAGAAGTAATTCTAGAGCAAAAAGTACAATAAGCTAAATAAGGGCGTATGGCGGATGCCTAGGCTTTCAGAGGCGATGAAGGACGCGATAAGCTGCGATAAGCTACGGGGAGAAGCACATATTTTATGATCCGTAGATTTCCGAATGGGGCAACCCAGCATGTTGAAGACATGTTACCCGTAAGGGGGCAAACCTGGTGAACTGAAACATCTAAGTAACCAGAGGAAGAGAAAACAATAGTGATTCCGTTAGTAGTGGCGAGCGAACGCGGATTAGCCCAAACCAATGCTGTTACGGCAGTATTGGGGTTGTAGGGCTGCGACATTAGAATCTAAGTGAACTAGAATCGTTTGGAAAGACGAACCAAAGAGAGTGATAGTCTCGTATAGGTAAGCGAAGAGGATATAGCAGTACCCTGAGTAGTGCGGGACACGTGTAATCCTGTATGAATCCACCGGGACCATCCGGTAAGGCTAAATACTCCTGAAAGACCGATAGTGAACTAGTACCGTGAGGGAAAGGTGAAAAGAACCCTAAGTAAGGGAGTGAAAGAGAACCTGAAACCGTACGCCTACAAGCGGTCGGAGCACATTTACTGTGTGACGGCGTGCCTTTTGCATAATGAGCCTACGAGTTACTGTTGCTAGCAAGGTTAAGGATTTAAGGTCCGGAGCCGAAGCGAAAGCGAGTCTGAATAGGGCGAGATTAGTTAGTAGTAGTAGACGCGAAACCGAGTGATCTACCCATGGGCAGGTTGAAGCTGTGGTAACACACAGTGGAGGACCGAACCAGTTGACGTTGAAAAGTCTTTGGATGACCTGTGGGTAGGGGTGAAAGGCCAATCAAACTCGGAAATAGCTCGTACTCCCCGAAATGCATTTAGGTGCAGCGTTGAGTAAAAGTTTTATAGAGGTAGAGCTACTGATTGGATGCGGGGGCTTCACCGCCTACCAATTCCTGACAAACTCCGAATGCTATAAAATGTTTCTCAGCAGTGAGGGCATGGGTGCTAAGGTCCATGTCCGAGAGGGAAAGAACCCAGACCATCAGCTAAGGTCCCCAAATATATGTTAAGTTGAACTAACGAGGTGAAACTGCTTAGACAGCTAGGATGTTGGCTTGGAAGCAGCCATTCATTTAAAGAGTGCGTAACAGCTCACTAGTCGAGCGGTTTTGCATGGATAATAATCGGGCATAAACATATTACCGAAGCTATGGATTTATATTTATATATAAGTGGTAGGGGAGCATTCTATTTGCGCCGAAGGTGTACTGTGAGGTATGCTGGAGCGGATAGAAAAGAAAATGTAGGCATAAGTAACGATAAAGGGGGCGAGAAACCCCCTCACCGAAAGACTAAGGTTTCCTCAGCGATGCTAATCAGCTGAGGGTTAGTCGGGACCTAAGGCGAATCCGAAGGGAGTAGTCGATGGACAACAGGTTAATATTCCTGTACTTCTTATAATTGCGATGGGGTGACGGAGTGATGAAAGCACCGCGAACTGACGGAATAGTTCGTTGAAACATTTAGGTATTAGAGCTGTAGGCAAATCCGCAGCTTTAGCTGAAGTGTGATAGTACAACAAGTCTTCGGATGCGTTGATAGTGTGCCTAAGGGCTTCCAAGAAAAACCTCTAAGCTTCAGATTATAAGAACCCGTACCGTAAACCGACACAGGTAGTTGGGATGAGAATTCTAAGGTGCTCGAGAGATTCATGGCTAAGGAACTAGGCAAAATCGACCCGTAACTTCGGGAGAAGGGTCGCCCCACTCTGTGGGGCCGCAGTGAAAAGGTCCAGGCGACTGTTTATCAAAAACACAGGGCTTTGCTAAATTGAAAGATGATGTATAAGGCCTGACACCTGCCCGGTGCTGGAAGGTTAAGTGGAGGGTTTAGCTTCGGCGAAGATCTGAAATGAAGCCCCAGTAAACGGCGGCCGTAACTATAACGGTCCTAAGGTAGCGAAATTCCTTGTCGGGTAAGTTCCGACCTGCACGAATGGTGCAACGATCTGGACACTGTCTCAGCCATGAGCTCGGTGAAATTGTAGTATCGGTGAAGATGCCGATTACCCGCAGCGGGACGAAAAGACCCCGTGAACCTTTACTATAGCTTCGTATTGACTTTGGATAAGTAATGTGTAGGATAGGTGGGAGACATTGAAGCGGCGTCGCTAGGCGTTGTGGAGTCGTCCTTGAAATACCACCCTTTGCTTATCTAGAGCCTAACTCAGCAATGAGAACAGTGCGTGGTGGGTAGTTTGACTGGGGTGGTCGCCTCCAAAAGAGTAACGGAGGCTTCTAAAGGTTCCCTCAGCACGTTTGGTAACCGTGCGTAGAGTGCAATGGCATAAGGGAGCTTGACTGAGAGACATACAGGTCGATCAGGTACGAAAGTAGAGCATAGTGATCCGGTGGTTCCGCATGGAAGGGCCATCGCTCAAAGGATAAAAGGTACTCCGGGGATAACAGGCTGATCTCCCCCAAGAGCTCACATCGACGGGGGGGTTTGGCACCTCGATGTCGGCTCGTCACATCCTGGGGCTGGAGAAGGTCCCAAGGGTTGGGCTGTTCGCCCATTAAAGTGGCACGCGAGCTGGGTTCAGAACGTCGTGAGACAGTTCGGTCTCTATCTGCTGTGGGCGTTAGAAATTTGAGTGGATCTGACTTTAGTACGAGAGGACCGAGTTGGACGAACCTCTGGTGTATCTGTTGTTCCGCCAGGAGCACTGCAGAGTAGCTACGTTCGGAAGGGATAAGCGCTGAAAGCATATAAGCGCGAAACCCACCACAAGATGAGATTTCTTTAAAGGGTCGTTGGAGATTACAACGTTGATAGGCTACAGGTGTAAAGGCAGTAATGTCATAGCCGAGTAGTACTAATAACCCATAGGCTTATGTATATCGTCTTCCCTCTACGGAGGGAAGCGCAACTCTTTGATAATTTATGATATGATTTTACTAATATGTTAACTTTTACAGTTGAAATACACTGAAACGATTTAAGGTGATTATTGCAATGGGGCTCACCTCTTACCATTCCGAACAGAGAAGTTAAGCCCATTAGCGCCGATGGTACTGCCGATGGTGGGAGAGTAGGTCGTTGCCTTTCTTTTTAACCTCAATCTTATACTATAAGATTGAGGTTTTTTTTTGCTCTAAATCTAAATAAAGAGATACTGAATAAGAATAAAACTATAGGAAAATAAATTGTTTTTATATAAGTTTTAGCCTTGTTCTGTAAATTAACAAGGCTTTTTCTTTCGATGATTATATTTCTCTCTTATAATCGTTGAAATAGGCTTGTTTTCAATTTTACTTTCTAGCCATGATAGAATATCTAGATATAGAAAGGCTCTTTTTTCAAAAGGATGATTTTCATAAACTTTTAATCGGCTATGAATTTTCTTAAATTCATTTTTTATTTGATGTGGAAAAACATCTCCAAGTGATTTTATAGAAACAATAAACTCTTTTTGTACTTCTTGTAAATTCTCCATTTTAAGAAGGAACTTGTATGTATCTTTAAATTGTCTTTCTAAATGATAGTCTAATCCACATTCATAATGTGCAATTAGATTTAAAATTCTAGCAAAACATTGTAAATCTTCACCAACATATAGCTTTTTTGAATTTATAATTTTGGATAGGTATTCAATAGATTTTTTATTTTCACCCATTCCAAAGTATAAACAAGCTATCTTGTAATATAATGTGATAATATGGTGTTTGTCTATTCGATTGCTATACTCATGAATCTTAGTATTTATTTCTTCAACTAAATATTCTCCTTTACTAAATGTACCTTCTAGGAAATGCTTATGTAGTTTATTTGCATAGAAATATTGAAAAATTAAAATTTCAGTATTTCCATTCATTGGAATTTTATTTTCTTTTATATCATTTTCAAATGATGTAAGTTCTTTATTAAATTCTTTTTCATGCTGAATAAAGAATAATGACTCTAATAAATAGTTGATTCCTTTTAAATAAAAAACAGGATTTAATTTTACCATTTTTGGATACTCTCGATATAAGTTTACCCAATTTGAAGAATACTTATAACCATTCAGAAAATTTTGAGTTAAAAGAGATCTCCATAAGTGTGCTTTGTATAGCCATAAACGTTCTCTAAACCCTAATTTATTGTAATCAAAATTTGGTAAACGAGCATAGAAATAAGAGTTAATCTTATTCAGCTCTTCATCATTACGAGCATAGCCAGTTTTTAAAAGAATACCATACAATTGAAGTGATAAGTTTGAGAGTTTACTTGTAATTACATTTTGTAAACTTAATTCCTTAGCCTGAATTGTTAATTCATCAGCTCTGGTACTAATACTTCTCGTTATATACTGACTTTCGATTACTTTTTCAAGTTCAACAATTTCATAAGCAATATTTTTTTCTTCATTATCTATTGCTAATACTTTTGCTTTGTCAAGTAATTTAAGACTTTGTTTATATAGACCTTTTTGATATAGTACTGTAGCAAAATCTAACTGTTCACGTATTTGAACTCTAACATTTTTATGTTTCGGATTCATTCGTAAGCTAGTTAGTATTTGTTTATACAAATGAGCTTTTAAATTAGAAAGTTGTTGCTTGCTTACAATTCCACTATTAATTATTGCTTTTTCATCATACTTTTTTTGTTTCTCTAAAAATTTAAAAAGAGTAAAAAATTTAGCTTCAGTATTACCTTCTAATCGACCAATATATAAGTGAAACTGACGTTTTTCTGATTTCGTTAAAGATTGAATCAGTACAAATAAAGAATCATTTTGTTGGTTAACTCTTGTAAAATAATTCATTTTAAAATATTGTTAATCAGTTTATTAGTGTTTTTGTTTTGTTTTTTGGTGTCGTAAAGAGTATTTGAAAAAATAGCACTTCTGAAAAGCCAATATATACATTTGATTGATATAATGACAATATATTTAAGAGAATGAATAACGATAAAGTCCAAATTTTCGATACCACTTTAAGAGATGGTGAGCAGGTCCCCGGTTGTAAACTGGACACAAAACAAAAGCTAGTTATTGCTGAGAGATTAGATTTTTTAGGAGTTGATATTATTGAAGCAGGTTTTCCAGTTTCTAGCCCAGGAGATTTTACTTCTGTAAATGAAATTGCAAAACTGGTAAAGAACGCTACAGTTTGTGGTTTGACTAGAGCAGTAAAAAAAGATATTGAAGTTGCTGCAGAAGCTTTAAAAATAGCTAAAAAACCAAGGATTCATACAGGAATTGGAACGAGCGATTCTCATATTAAATATAAGTTTAATTCTTCTCAAGATGAAGTTATAAGGAGAGGGGTTGATGCTGTTTCATATGCGAAGAATTTTGTTGATGATGTAGAATTCTATGCAGAAGATGCTGGTAGAACTGATAATGTTTTTTTAGCGAAAGTTTGTGAAGAGATGATTAAAGCTGGAGCTACAGTTTTAAATATTCCAGACACTACAGGTTATTGTTTACCTGAGGAATATGGAGCTAAAATAAAATACTTAAAAGAGAATGTAAAAGGAATTGAGAATGTAATCATTTCATGTCATTGTCATAATGATTTAGGCTTAGCAACAGCAAATTCAATAGCTGGAGCAATCAATGGTGCTCGTCAAATAGAATGTACTATTAATGGGATTGGAGAGCGAGCAGGAAATACAGCTTTAGAAGAGGTTGTTATGATTTTAAAACAACACCCTTATTTGAATTTACAAACAGATATCAATACACAGTTATTATATGATACTAGTTTAATGGTTAGAGAAAGTATGGGAATGCCTGTACAGCCGAATAAGGCTATAGTTGGAGCAAATGCTTTTGCGCATAGTTCAGGGATTCATCAAGATGGAGTTATTAAAAATCGTGAGACATATGAAATCATAAATCCAGCTGATGTAGGTGTTACTGAAAGCGCTATTGTATTAACAGCAAGAAGTGGTAGAGCTGCTTTAGCATATAGAGCAAAAAAAATAGGGTATGAATTAACCAAAATTCAACTTGATTCAGCTTATAGAACTTTTTTGAATTTTGCAGATAAGCAAAAAGAAGTAATAGATGATGATATTCATATGATAATGAAACAAGTTAATAAGGTTTCTAAAATAGCAATAGCCTAATGGGAAAAACATTATTTGACAAAGTATGGGATGCTCATGTAGTAGATACTATAAAGAATGGACCTCAAGTTTTATATATTGATAAACATTTAATCCATGAGGTTACAAGTCCACAAGCATTTAATGAGTTAAAGGAACGTAATATTCCAATTGCGCGTCCAGATAAGATTATTGCAACAGCTGATCATAATACTCCTACAGTAAATCAACATTTACCTGTTAGAGATGAACTTTCTAGAAATCAATTAGAGCAATTAACTAATAATTGTAAAGAGAATAATATAGAATTATATGGTTTAGGTCATAAATACAATGGAATTGTTCATGTAATGGCTCCTGAATTGGGAATTACTCAACCAGGAATGACAATGGTTTGTGGAGATAGTCATACATCAACCCATGGAGCTTTTGGGGCAATTGCTTTTGGAATAGGAACAAGTCAAGTAGCACAAGTATTTGCAAGTCAATGTTTGTTATTACAAAAGCCTAAAAGTTTACGAGTAACGGTCAATGGAACTTTAAAAAAAGGGGTGTTACCTAAAGATGTTATACTGTATATAATAGCTCAGTTAGGTACAAATTCAGGAACAGGGTATTTCTGTGAATATGCAGGAAATGTTTTTGAAGAAATGTCTATGGAAGGTCGTATGACTGTTTGTAATATGAGTATTGAAATGGGAGCTAGAGGAGGAATGATTGCTCCTGATGAAACTACTTTCGAATACGTAAAAGGTAGAAAATTTGCTCCTAAAGGTGAACTATTTGAGGATAAAGTAGCTCATTGGAAAACTTTAAAAACTGATGCAAATGCTAAGTTTGATAAAGAGTATTCTTTTAATGCTGAAGATATAGAACCAATGGTTACTTATGGTACAAATCCTGGAATGGGAATAAAAATTACCGAAACTATTCCTGAAGAAAATGATGTTTCTTTTGAAAAATCGTTGACTTATATGAATTTTAAAAAGGGTGAAAGCTTAGTTAATAAAAAAATTAATTATGTTTTTATTGGTAGTTGTACAAACTCAAGGATTGAAGATTTTAGAGTTGCAGCTTCTTATGTTAAGGGAAAACAAAAGGCTAAAAATGTAAATGCATGGTTAGTTCCAGGATCACAATTGGTAGCAAAACAAATTCAAGAAGAGGGCTTACAAACGATTTTTGAAAAAGCTGGTTTTGAATTGCGTGAACCTGGATGTTCTGCTTGTTTGGCAATGAATGAAGATAAAATACCTGAAGGAGAATATTGTGTTTCTACATCCAATAGAAATTTTGAAGGTAGACAAGGACAAGGGGCAAGAACTATTTTGGCAAGTCCATTAATAGCAGCAGCGACTGCAGTAGAAGGAAGAATTATTGATATAACTAAAAATCTTAATTAGAAAGAATGGAAAAGTTTGTGAAATTAATAGATACAGCAATTCCTTTACCTACTGAAAACATTGATACTGATCAGATAATTCCAGCTCGTTTTTTAAAGGCAACCGATAAAAAAGGATTTGGAGATAATGTATTTAGAGATTGGCGTTTTCACAAAGATGGAAGTATAAATAAAGATTTTGTTTTAAATAATGATACATACCAAGGAAGTATACTAATTGCTGGCGATAATTTTGGATGTGGTTCTAGTAGAGAACATGCAGCTTGGGCATTATCAGGTTACGGATTTAAAGTAGTGATTAGTAGTTTTTTTGCGGATATTTTTAAAGGAAATGCTTTAAACAATGGAATTTTACCTATTCAAGTATCTGAGGAGTATTTAAAAAAGTTATTGAAAAAAATAAAAGAAGTTCCTGATACTGCTTTGATAGTTGATTTAGAGAACCAATTATTAAAAACTCCAGTTGGGAACTGTGAATTTGAAATCAATCAATATAAAAAAATATGCATGCTTAATGGATATGATGATATTGATTTCTTGATAAGTAAAAAAGATAAAATAAAAGCTTTTGAAGCAACATTATAAAAAATATGAAATATAATATAGCTGTTATTCCAGGAGATGGAATAGGACCCGAAGTTACTGAACAAGCAAAAAAAGCACTGAATGCGATTGCTCATGTTTACGACCATACTTTTATTTATAAAGAAGCATTGATGGGAGCTTGTGCTATAGATGGAACAGGGAACCCATTACCAAACGAAACACTTTCAGTTTGTAAACAGTCTGATGCAATATTATTTGGAGCAATAGGACATCCTAAATATGATAATGATCCAAGTGCTAAGATTAGACCGGAACAAGGTTTATTGAAGTTACGTAAAGAGTTAGGGTTGTTTTGCAACGTTAGACCAGTAAAGGCTTACGATCAACTGATTGAAAATTCACCACTGAAAGAAGACATTATAAAAAATACTGATATTTCTATTTATAGAGAATTAACAGGAGGTATTTATTTTGGAATAAAAGAGTTAAGTGATGATGGAAAAATAGCATTTGATGGGTGTTCTTATTCAGTAGAAGAAATTGAACGTATTGCACATTTAGCTTTTAAAGAGGCACAAAATAGACGTAAAAAATTGACTTTAGTTGATAAAGCAAATGTTTTAGAAACATCACGTTTGTGGAGAAAAACGGTTACAGCATTATCAGGCCAGTATCCAGAAGTTACCTTAGATTTTTTATTTGTAGATAATGCGGCAATGCAAATGATTTTAAACCCTAAACAGTTTGATGTAATTCTTACAGAAAATTTGTTTGGAGATATTATTAGTGATGAGGCAAGTGTTATTGGAGGTTCTATAGGATTGTTAGCATCAGCTTCAGTTGGTAAAGAAAATGCTTTATTTGAACCTATTCATGGTTCTTTTCCACAAGCTACAGGAAAAGATATAGCTAATCCATTGGCTTCTATTTTATCAGCAGCAATGTTATTGAAACATTTAGGTTTACATACAGAAGCAGCTGCTATAGAAAGAGCAGTGGAAAAATCGTTAGAACTAGGAATTACGACAGAAGATATTAGCTCTGAAACTAGTTTTGGAACAAGTAAAGTTGGTGATTTTATAGCCGATTATATCTATAACCAAGAAGATAGTAATTTAAATTTTCAGAATATACATATGGGGCAAAGTACCATTATATAATTAATTGATTATTACATGCAACTGGTGAGGTATTTATAGAAATATAAGTACCTCATTTTTTTTATCGTAAATATTCCTTAGTTCATATGAATAATTCCTTAGTTTCCTAAAAAGTGGTTTTGAGACCAAGGTGTCTAGGGTACTTTTGAAGTATAAATCATAAAAAATATATAAAGATGAATACTAAAAGAGAACTAATTTTTTTAAGAGCGTTTGCATTTTGCTTAACAAGTGCAATTGTATTGTTAACTACTCAGAGTTTTAAAACAAAGAAAGTTACTAAGTTTGATACCATAGATGTGAAGCGTATTAATGTTGTAGAAGATGATGGAACAGTAAAAATGCTAATTACGAATGCAAAAAACTTCCCTTCAGAAGGAGATAAAATTAATGGAGAAGTTTATCATAAAAGAACAAAAAGACCAGGATTGTTGTTTTATACAGAAGATGGTAAAGAATGTGGCGGGTTAATTTACGATGGTAAAAAAATTGGTAAAGGGCATAGTTCGGGACTTTCTTTAACATTTGATCAATACGATGGAGATCAAGTAATGCAATTGATAACTTTAGATGATAGTGATGGAGATAAAAGATATAAGGCGGGACGTTTAGTATTTAATGATAGACCAGATAATGAAACACGAAAAGTAAGAGGTAAGTTAATAAAAGAGTTAGAAAAAATTAAAGATAGAAAAAAACGAAAAGAGAAATATGAAGAATATAAAAAGAAAGGATTACTAGGAGTAACAACTAGAGTAGTTCTGGGACAAACTCCAGGGAAGCAAAATGGATTATTTTTAAATGACGACCAAGGAAGAATGCGAGCTAAGTTTATAATTGATGAAAATAATGCTATCAAACTAGTAGCATATGATGAAAAAGGAAATGTAATTAGTACTTGGCCTGAAAAAAATAAATAATCTTTAAAATTTGTGATGAAGTTTTACAAAGGGCTTCATCACAAATTGAATATATTTGTTACCATAAATATGAAAAAAGTTGTTACATTTTTAAAAGAAAATCTACGTTTTTTACTTTTTCTTTTTCTTTTTAGTTGGTTTCTTATTTTAAAAAATGAATTATTAATATCTCGATCTTTTGAAGATTTTAGATTTCATATAGATGCTCCTTTTTGGTTTTTTTTTAAAGGAGTTTTTATTTTTCTACTAGTTGCATTTATAAAAAAGAAAGTAGATAGTAACTCACAATTACATATATCTACAGAAAAAAAGTATCTACTTTTTTTTGGAATAGGATTGTTTGGATATGTTTTATATAATAATATTTCAGGATTACTAGTCGCTTTTATTTTTAATACTTTTTCAAGGAATTTTGGAAGCCTTTATCTAGTAGTTTATAAAAATTTTGGTTCGATAATAGATTTTCTAATTTTTGGAGGTTTTTCATTAGCATACCTTTATTTTAAAGAGAATAGAAAATACGAAGAGCAGGTAAGAGACTATGAAATTAGTAAAGTTAAAAATGAAGTTACCCAATTAAGAACTCAATTAAATCCTCATTTTTTATTTAATAATTTAAATGTATTGGATCATTTAATAGAAGAAGATACAGAGAAAGCAAGTTCTTTTTTAAATCGTTTTTCAGAATTGTATCGTTATAATTTATTTAGTGCAAATAAAGAATTAGTTTCTATACAAGATGAGCTAACTTTTTCTGAAGGTTATTTTGAATTAATGAAGGTTAAATATAACTCTTACTATAATTTAATAATTGAAGAAGAGTTGAAATTGTTGAAAGCTATTTTACCTCCATTTTGTATTCAAGTTTTAGTTGAAAATGCAATAACGCATAATAGAGGTACTATAGAGAATCCAATCAATATAAAAATAGAACAAGTAAAAGAGGGAATTAAAGTATCTAATAATAAAATGGCCTTTAAGAATAAGAAAAAAGGAAATGGCATAGCGTTAAAGAATATTACAAAGCAATTTCATTATTTTGTTAAAAAGCCAATTTTGATAAAAGAAAATGAGACTTCTTTTGAAGTAACACTTCCATTGATTAATTTAAAATAGTATGATGAAAATAGTATTGGTTGAAGATGAATTTCCAGCCAGAAAGAAAATAAAAAAGTATTTAGAAAAAATCTCTGAGCCTTATACTATTGTAAAAGAGTTAGAAGCAATTGAAGAGGTTTTATCGTATTTTCAATCAGAACCTGAAATTGATTTAATTTTTTCAGATATTGAGTTGTTAGATGGAAATGTTTTTAATGCTTATAAAGATTTAAATATAAAAGTACCGATTATATTTAGTACAGCTTACAATCAATTTTGGATGAATGCTTTTGAAACTACAGGAATAGCCTACTTATTAAAACCTTATTCATTTGAACGCTTTGAAGCTGCTATACAAAAGTACTTAACTTTAAAAAGTACATTGGTTGTAGAATCTAGTGAGCAACATGTACTAGAAAAACTAGAGAGTTATTTTAGCAAACAAAAAGAAGAGACAATAACATATCAAGATTTTATACCAGTTAAAACTTCCAGTTATACATATTTTCTAAAAATTGAAGAAATAATGTACTTCCAAGCAGACTATGGAGTTATTGTTGCTTATGATAATCTAGAAAAAAAACATATTTTAAATCAAACTTCATTAAAGTCAGTAGAAGATCTTATAGATCCAACTATTTTTTTTAAAATTAATAGAAGTGAATTTATAAATAGAAATTTTATTGATAAAATAAGTAGATACACTAAAAATAGTGTTGCGGTACATCTGAGAAGTAGTAAAACTATATTAAAAACAAGTCAAAATAGTACAGCAGCTTTTAATAATTGGTTGGGACTATAAAAGGTAAAAGCATGAAAAAGAAAAAATATATCATAACACTGTTTGTTGTACTATTTCCATTATTGATAATTATAATTTCAAATTATTCAATAGAAAATTATGCAAAAGGAAAAACGTTTTCTAATGCTTCAGAAATTAAAAAAAACAAAGTAGGACTTGTTTTAGGTACAGCAAAAATGTTAAGCAATGGAATGGTTAATCTATATTTTAAATATAGAATAGATGCTACTGTTGAATTATTTAAAAAAGGAAAAATAGATTTTGTACTTATAAGTGGAGACAATGGAAATAAAAGTTATGATGAGCCTACCGATTTTAAAAATGAATTAATGAAGTACGGAATCCCAGAAGATAAAATATTCTTAGACTATGCTGGTTTTAGAACTTTAGATTCTGTGGTTAGATGTAAAGAAATTTTTGGACAAGATAAGGTTACCATAATATCACAAAAGTTCCATAATGAAAGAGCAATTTATTTAGCACATAATCATAACATTGAAGC
This sequence comes from Tenacibaculum aiptasiae, assembly GCF_965221665.1. NCBI lineage: Bacteria > Pseudomonadati > Bacteroidota > Flavobacteriia > Flavobacteriales > Flavobacteriaceae > Tenacibaculum > Tenacibaculum aiptasiae. The sequence continues at coordinate 1,463,278 of NZ_CBDCSN010000003.1, read as the reverse complement.
GGTTGGATTTAATGCTAAAGATGTTTCAGGACGTTATGGATTGAAAGTTAAATTAAGAGAATACTTAGCAAGAACAAAAGTTTTTATTGATATCTTATTTAGAGTTAAACCTAAGTTTTTAGGGAAGAAAATAGAAATAAAATAATTTTTTCTAAAATTATAAATACCCCTGACACACCGCTGTCATTAGTCCGTTTTAAGTTTGCAGTGTACTAAAAAACTAAAGACAATTAAAATGGAAATTTTCAAAATTATTACGTTAGTATTATCAGGAAGCTTATTATTATTTGTGGGTTTGATGAGATTAAGTAATCCTATAAAAACGTATTTAAAGAATTCAGGAATTAAATTAGAAAAAGATACTAACTTATTGAATGAAATGCGAGGAATAAGTGGGGTTATGCTATTAGGAGGTATTATTATTTTACTTGGAACAATGGTGTCTGAATTAACTTTTACTTCATTTGTAGTGGCGATATTAATTTTTTTAGGTTTTGGAATAGGAAGAGCATTAAGTATTAAATTTGATGGGAAACCAAATAAATTGATAGTTCAAGGGTTAATCTCAGAGTTTGTGTTGGCTACATTAAATATTATCTGTCTAATAAGTCAAACAGTTTTATAAAAAGGTTTAATAAAGTATCTAATTAAAAAGAGCCTGACTTTAATAGATTAGGTTCTTTCTGATTATAAGTTTTCTTTTATAGCTTTTCTCCAAAAGTACAAGCCAAATAGAAATGTAATTATGGCAAACATAATTCCATTTTCACCCAACCAATGTTCAGTTTCTTGAACTTTTATGGTTAGAGGAGGAAATATTTTTTGAATGAAAACATTACTAACTGCATGAAATATAACAGCTGGCCATAAACTCTTTGATTTGAAAGTATAATAAGTCATTATGAATGACATAGAGATGATAACTACAAAAAAAGTAGTAAGTTCTAAGAAAACGTTTTTACCATAATAAACTATTAAAGGCCAATGCCATGAAGCCCAAACGATACCACTAAAAAGGGAAACACCAGTAAAAGAAAGTACTTTTTTTAATTCATATATAAAAAAGCCACGCCATCCAATTTCTTCACCTAAAGTTGTTGCCATAGCTCTAATAACTCCAATGCTTCCTAGTAATAAAACAGCTGTTATTACAGCCAATGTAGGTGACATTGTGCCTATACCTACTAAACCAATTTCTTTTGCCCATTCTAAAACACTTTCTTGATTAGGAAGTTTTCCTAAACCTAAAAACCAAATGAATATGTAAGTAATTGTAACATATAATGCAGGAATAAGATAAGATAAACGAATAAATTTCCAATTACCCCAATTCCAGTTTAGCGATAAGATAGTTTTCTTTTTCAATTTTAATGTAATAATAGCAGCCAAAGCTGGACACCACATTAATCCTCCAATGTATATTCTAGAAGGATATAGGTTTACTATTGCATAATGAAATAAGGAACTTAAAATTGTAACAATTGAAAGAAAAATGATAATTGTTTTCCAAGTTTCCTTGCGGTCTGATTTTCTATCTAACATTTCAGATTATTTATAAAGAGAGACGATAAGCTAGGGAATTTGTTACTAATATTTATTTAATAATTTGATTTAAATGATGTTCTAAATGATCTACATAATCAGTCATTAAAAAGCGTAAGTCAGAAGTGTTATCAATACTCAGTTCAATTTTATAATTAAGAGATTCTTCCGTTTGAAGTTTCATTATGTTAAGAATTCTATTGTTGATAGCAATCCAAAAACCAAGAAGTTCTTTAGTTTGAGCATTTTGATAATCGTTAGCAATTACTAACTCATTCTGATTGTACTTTCGAATTCTATAGGGTTTGTTTTCAAATTGAATTTCTGTAAATCGCTGAAGATTATTAATTCCAGAATCTATTAAATGTCCTAAGATTTCCTTCTTAGACCATTTTTCAGGAGCTAGTTTCTTACTGATTTCTTCTTCATAAGTCTTAGAAAAATAATCTAATCCTTTTTGTAATAAGTCTTCTAGTTTGTTTGTTGTTTTAACCATGTTTTTTTTTATTCCAGCGGACACCACTCCAAATAGTTCCTAAAGAAACCATAAGTAAACCAATACTTTCAGTATCAAAATTACCATCAGTAAAGAGTTTGTGTATTGTAATAATTACGATTAAAACTGTTACTATAACGGCAAAATAATACCCTTTTTTAGTTTCAAAAAATGTTTTTTCTCTAACAACTTGTCCTTTTTTATATTTCAATAATTTAGAATCTATGTTTCTACATAAATTTACAAACTTATTAGAATTACAAAAATTATCATTTGAACTTAGTCTAATCGTTTTACCGTTTTTGAGTTTAATTTTGAGTCCAGCTCCTTTCAACCAATGAATTTTATAAGACTTAATGTCAGAAAAAATTACTTTTTTAGTATCCCATTCCAATTTATTATTTCGTAAATAAAAATCAGATTTTTTGACAATAAATTTCTTTTTGAGAAAAATAAAATAAATCCAAGCTATTATAACTGCTAAAATTAATTTTAGTAGACCCAATTCCATGATTTTATTTAAGAAGAATATTACTAAAGCAAATACTCCTACCGTAGAAACTAATAAGAAAAATAATTGATAAGGTTTTGTATGTTCTACATTATTAAATTTTTGCATTGATTTTTGGTTATAGAAAATTTAATATGTTTTTTAATCAAAAGCATCTCCAATTTTCTTAAAATTATTATTTATCCAATACCAGTTTTCACCTTTTCCTTGGTTCTGGTAAAAATTATAAAGTAACTCCGTAAAATTATTCGCTATTATTTCAGACATTCCTTCTTCACCATGAGTATCTATGAAGCTATCATAACATTTACCAAAATTTTTATCGGTTAAGTCTATACTTATGTATTGAGCTAGTTCTTCGTTTTTAGCAATAAGAAACCATTCATTAGTTATATCATTTTCAAGTTCTTCCCAAATAACATCATCTTTTGGATAAAGATATTTGTTAGTTGAAATGAAATCTTCTTTTCCAATAATTTTAATTCCAAAAGATTCGTTTTCAAATAAACTAATACCATTTGTTAGTGTAAAAAATACTTTTAAATCTTCAGGGATCTTCCTATTAATAGTCAACTCATTATTAGGTTTATAAACTGTACAATTAGAATCCTTTGAAATGAGTTCTATTAGTTTTTTAATGTCTTTCATTAAGTAATATGTAAGAAATTTATTAAAGTAAAATCTGTTTTTTTCTTTTAAAAAGGACTATGTTAATTATTCCACCAACGATAAAACCAATAAATAGCCAATTAAGAAAATTCCCGATATAATAGCAATTATAATACTTATGTTTAGTATTATTTTTTTTCATAGAATTTTGTTGTTTAGATTAATAGCTTTATTCATGGTTTTAACTTTTATCTTCATCAGCAAAAACTAAAAGTTTTTTCTCTTTAATGTATTTGTACTGTTCAGGTGTTAAATAAATTAATGTAAAACCTTCTCCAAATAGTCTATAAAATTGCCCATTTAATTTATTTTCAACAATGATTTTATTCATAAAATCAAAAAAACGTTCATCAATCCAATCTCTATCAATTTTAAATTCTGTTTTATAGCTTTTTCCGTTAAAGTTAAAAGACAAAGAAACTTTTTCTTTTTGCAAGCGAAAGTTATCTTTAATGTTAGTTGGATTAAATTCTTGGTGTGAGATTTTTGAATATTTAGAAACAATTTCTTCGTAAGGATTTTCTAAATTATACAATTCATAATCAAATGATACTATAATGTCAGGAAATGAGAATAAGACTTCATTAAGATTTATAATCATTTTTTCTTTAATATCTTCAATACTCTTATTTATTTGATTATTATTTAAATGATTGAATAAGCCTAATTCTTGATACTCTTGAATAGCCATGTTAATCTTTTTAGTAGTTAGAGAGTTATTGAAATTCTCATAACTTAATTCCCAATAACTGTTTAGATATCGAAACATTTCAAGTTGCTCCTTTTTTAAAGCAACAATCCCAAAATATTGATGTGTGTTTCGTTGTTTATAATTATAATTTGAATTGATTAAATGTAATTGATAAGGTGATTGAGTATCTTTTAAAACCTTATTGAAAATTTTATAATATTCTTGATTATCTATTTTCCCAAAATAATTATTTCCTTCAATACCATGTGGTGAAATAAAACTCTTCATTTTATATGTTTTTCCATTAGATTTTATGGAAACAATTAAATAGTGAGGAATATAACCGTTATAAGAATCTGAAGAATCTATTTTAATTTGATATTTGAAGTTAGTAAAGTTTAATTCAGGTAGTACTTCTGAAGTTAATTTATGAATTTGCTCCAAATAATTTTTAGGTGAGTTAGAATATTTAGATAAATCGAAAAACCTTGCTTTTTCACAATAATCAATAAGTTGAAAAGGAGACTTTAGTTTGTCGTTTTTAATATCAGATTTTAAGAGCTCGTTTTCTTTTTTACTAATAATCCTATTTTCAAAAAGTTTTTTTCTATAATTATCAAGCTTTTCAACACTCATCCACTCTTCAAAATATACTTGATTAATTAAATCTAGCAAAAAATGAAATAAATGAATGTATTCGTTATTTACTATTCTATCCGATTGGTATTCGAATTGTTTTTGGTTAATAAGCTCGAGTTTTTTTAGCTTTTTAAGATATTCAAGTAGTATAGTGTTTATTTGATTTTGTTCATTTTTTTTTAATTTTTCCTTTTCAAAATCTAGAAAGGTGTCTAAGCCAGAATATTCATAACCTGTTTCTTTCTTATATTCTATTTGAAACAATGAATAAATGATTGTTTTTTTGGTTAGTTGCCCATATCTAGATAGAAATTTAATCATTTCTTCTTTTTGTTCAGTATCAATAAGTTTTACAGTAATTAACTCTTCAATTTTAGGCTTCATATTTTGTCCATTTGCAACGTTTATAATTAGAAAGGATATGAGTATTAGATTATTAATAAGTTTCGTCATTTAGTCTCCTTTTATCTTTCTAAATGTTAAACTCATTCTTCCATTTTCAGTATCTGATTTTGGAATTGAGTGTTGCCATTCATTTTGTAATTCATTTGTCATGTAAATGAATGAACCAGAAGGAAGTTTATAATCTTTTATTAAATCACGATTCTTAATATTCCTAAATCTCAATGTTCTGGTTTCTCCTATTGAAATTATTCCTACACCAGTATTCTCAAATAAAATATCTGTTTGATCAGAGTGAAATCCCATTTTAGATTTACCATCTAAATAATAATTAATCAAACAGTTATTTGGTTTAAAATTAAGAGTATCGTTAATCTTTTCAATTATGTGATTTAATTCAGGAATAAACTCTTGAAAAGGATAGCTAATTTGAGAATAATTATATGCTTTTCCATAACTAGCTGTTTTTCGAGCAGACATTCTTTTGTCCCATTCAACATTCTTTTTTAAATACTCGAAAAGTTCAGCTGGATTTTCAATATAATTTTCTATAAATGTTATTCCGTTCATTTTTCCATTATTTTTTAATAAAGTTTCTAATTATAGAATAAAATCATTTGATTTAAAAGGTTAAGTGTAGACATAACTTTCCTGGGAAATTAGTTGGTATAATATTATCAATTTTAGTTTGACTATATATTTTGATAGAAGAAAGAAATATTAAACTTACTATAAGTGTTTTTTTCATAATTAATTGTAGTACTTTATCAGTAATTAATACATCTTCTAGTTCAATAAAAACTAAAAACATGTAAAAATTAAAAGTATAAGAATAAACGCTGCGCAATTTTCTTTCAAATATAAGAAAATAGAAGATACATCAATTGTGAAAAATTTAATACGATGTACATAGATTTTGCTAATTTCGCGATTCAAAATTTAGCATTATGATTACGGTAGATCAATTAACAGTAGAATTTAGCGGGAGAACATTATTTAAAGATGTTTCTTTTGTTATCAATGAGAATGATAAAATAGCCTTAATGGGTAAAAATGGAGCAGGGAAGTCTACCATGATGAAGATTATTGCTGGAGTTTCAAAAGCAACTAAAGGAGGTGTTAGAACTCCAAAAGATACCGTAATAGCTTATTTACCACAGCATTTATTAATGGAAGATAATTGTACGGTAAAAGAGGAAGCGTCTAAGGCTTTTGAAGGAATATTTGCCATGAAAGCAGAGATGGAATCTTTAAATAAACAATTAGAAACTCGTACCGATTATGAGTCTGAAGAATACATGAAAATTATAGAACGTGTATCGGACTTAGGAGAAACATATTATGCTTTAGAAGAAATAAATTACGAAGCTGAAGTAGAAAAAGCTTTAAAAGGATTAGGGTTTAAACAAGAAGATTTTAATCGTTTAACTTCAGAGTTTAGTGGGGGTTGGCGTATGCGTATTGAGTTAGCAAAAATCTTATTGCAAAAACCTGACTTAATTCTATTAGATGAGCCTACAAACCACGTAGATATAGAATCGGTAATTTGGTTAGAAAACTTTTTATTAAACAAAGCTAAAGCTGTAGTTGTTATATCGCACGATAAAGCATTTATTGATAATATTACCAATAGAACTATTGAGGTAACTATGGGAACTATTCACGATTACAAAGCGAATTATTCTCATTATTTAGAGCTACGAAAGGAGCGAAGAGCACATCAATTAAAAGCATATCAAGAGCAACAAAAGTTTATTGCAGATACCAAAGCATTTATTGAGCGTTTTAAAGGAACTTACTCAAAAACAAATCAAGTAGCTTCTAGAGAACGTATGTTAGAAAAGTTAGACATTGTAGAAATTGATGAGGTAGATACATCTTCATTAAAATTACGCTTTCCACCATCACCACGTTCTGGAGATTATCCTGTAAAAGTAGAAGGCTTAACTAAAGAATATGGAGATTTAACCGTATTTAAAGATGCAAGTTTTTCTATAGCTAGAGGAGAAAAAGTTTCGTTTGTAGGAAGAAACGGAGAAGGGAAATCGACTATGATAAAAGCTATCATGGGAGAAATAGATTTTGAAGGAGAAGCTGGATTAGGTCACAATGCTAAAGTGGGGTACTTTGCACAAAATCAAGCATCTTTATTAGATCCAGAATTAACTATCTTTCAAACGGTAGATGAGGTAGCGGAAGGTGATGTACGAACTCAAATTAAAAATATTTTAGGGCGATTTATGTTCTCAGGCGATGATATTGATAAGAAAGTGAAAGTATTGTCGGGAGGAGAAAAAACACGTTTAGCAATGGTGAAGTTATTATTAGAACCAGTAAACGTACTGATATTAGATGAGCCAACAAACCACTTAGATTTACGCTCTAAAGATGTGATTAAGGAAGCATTGTTGCATTTCGACGGAACTTTGATATTGGTGTCTCACGACCGTGATTTTTTACAAGGATTGTCTCAAAAAGTATTTGAGTTTAAAGATAAACGAGTAATAGAGCATTTTGAAACAATAGATGCTTTCTTAGAACGAAATAATATCAAAGCTTTAAAAGAGATAGACTTATAGAAAAGAAAATTTATTAGAAATTATTCAGAGAATTTTTCAGCTAAAAGGTCCCATAATTCAAGATAACCGTTGTCATAACCTAAAGTCCAAATACCAACACCAGCTAGTTGCTGCTCTTTAATCCAATCGTATTTTAAAGCTAAAGACTTAGGGTTTTCAAACCATAATTGTCGGTAGGCATTGTGTTCTTTAAAACTGAGGTAAGTACTAGCGCTTTCTTTGTTAAATTGTACAGGGATTTTTAAAGAGTCGATATAAATTCTTTTAATAGTACTGTAGGTTGGACTCGATTTGTATTTAATTACTTTAGAAGGTACATTTTCTGATTTTGTATACCATTCAGCACCATAATAGGGGAGTCCGACAATAAGTTTAGAAGGAGGTACTCCTTTTTTTAGGTAATATTTAATGGAATGTTTTAACCCGTTTCCAAATTCGGAGCTATTTTTTAGTGGACTAATCGGGCCTGATTTGGAACTAAAGTTTCCGTAATAGTCGTATCCCATTAGCGTATAAAAATCAACAGAAGCGTTTATTTTTTTAATATCAAAAATATAGTGCCAGTCATTAGCATAAAGACACAAGGTGATTAGATAATTAGGATTGGCTTTTTTTAGTTTTTTAGAAATACGATTCACAAAAGAGGAAAAAAGCTGTTTGTCTTTTTTAGCAATACCTTCAAAGTCAATATTAATACCATCCGCTTTTCTGTAATCTAAAAGTGTTACTAGATTGTCAATTAATTTTTCTTGAGCTTTGGTATTACTTAAAAATGTAGCGTTATTACTACTTCCAAAATTAGAGACCGATAAAAATACTTTGCAATTGTGAGCTTTAGCGCTGTCTATAATAGCAGTGGTTTTCCAGTTACCTATATTTTTAGGAGCTCCTGTTGTGGGATTTACCTTATAAGAAAAATAAGAAAGTGCCCAGAGTAAGTCGAAATTATAATTCTTATAAACTGTGCCGTTAGAATAAAGATGCCAACCTAATGTTTTGTATTTCGAATTTCGTTTTACTTTTTTATGTTGAATCACTTTAGGAGAAGTGGCACTTACACTATCCCATTGTTCTTCGCTTAAATTACTGTCTAGTTTAGAAAGAAGTACAGTTCTAGAACTTTTAAAAGGTTGTGAATCTTTTTTGGAATTACAACTATATAACAAACTCAAGAGTAGTGAGCTGTAAATAAAAGTTTTAGTTAAAGAGAGTTTAGTTAGTACCACAACATTTTTTGTATTTAAGACCGCTGTCACATAAACAAGGATCATTTCTAGAAATATCAATACGTTTAAAGTGAAGATTCATATCGTCCATGTCTTGTTTAAATATTTTTTCAAGCAAAGCATATAACTCCGGATGTTTTCTGGCTAATAGTTTAGGTCTTTCAAAAAAATACTCACTAGCAACAGAAAAAAATTCAGCTTTATTGGTTCCACCGTATGGATTTATGTCTGAATCTTCATTGTAAATTTCGTCAATTTTTTTGTTAATTAAATCAATCCAAGGAATGGTATATTGTTTTTCTAATAATACATGAGGTACACCATCAATATTTCCATCTAGTTTGTCTATTAAATGCACAAACTCATGAATGGCAGTATTCTTTTTATCAGATTCATTGGTAAAACCTAAGTGCAAGGCAGGTTTAGACAATATCATTTTGCCTTCCATGTAGCCATTTCCTACCATACCTAAAATTCTACGGTTGTCGCCCTCAGTTTCAAAATGCTGATTAAACATATCTGGGTATAAGATAACTTCAGAAATGTTTGGGTATTTCCAATTAGGGAAATTAAAAATAGGAATCACAGCACTAGCGCCTATAAGAAGTTTGTCGGTAATAGTAACCGTGGTATCTACACCAATAATTTTACAGTTTAAAATAAATTCATGGACTTTGAATTCGAACAATTCTTTCTCTTCGGATGTTAGGGCATTATAAAAAGTTACTTTTTGAGTTAAAATAATTGACCATTTTTTAGGGAAAGCAGAAGCAGGTTGCTTCCACTTATTTGTTACTGATTTAGTTTTTCCAGTATTTCTAATAAGGATGAAAGCAATAATGAGTATAAAAAATAGAAAGAAAATCATTTTAAAAGAATAGCATTTTTTTAATTAGAGGCTAAAAATAGTAATAATGAGATTATTTCATGTGTAAAAATCTGTTCTTTATCGAAACATAAATTAACTTCATCTAAATTCTATTAAAAGATTGATTTCTAGAAGTATTTTTAATAATGATAATTAAAAGTTTAAGTTTTCATTGTTAATTTTTAGTATCACTTTAAGGAAAAGGAGTATCTAAAAGAATACTTCTTTTCTCATTTATAATAGTTTCTTATTTAAGAGTTAGCTAGTTTATGTATATTTAAATAAAGTTTAAGTTACCTTCATTAAATGTTTAAATTATTAAAGTGAAAGAATGAAAACTATAGAAGTTAAAAAAGGAGAGATTTTACAATACAAAGGAGATCTTGAAACTATGGTTTATGAAGTTGTGTCAGGACTTTTAAGAAGTTATACTATAGATGAAAAAGGGAAAGAACATATTTTTATGTTTGCTCCAGAAGGATGGATTATAGCAGATGCTATTGAAAAAGGACAACCTAGTGATTTTTTTATTGAAGCTCTTGAAGATTCAGTAATTCAAGTAAGAGAAAAAGATTTTAGTCAAATTTCTCCAAATGCTCCAGCCATAGCTAAAAGAATGTTGGTACTTCAAAGAAGAATAATTATGCTAATGAGTTATTCTGGTTTACAACGTTACGAACATTTTATAGAAACATACCCTAATTTAACCCAAAGAGTACCTCAAAGAATGATTGCTTCTTATTTAGGGATTACTCCAGAAGCGCTAAGTAAAGCTAAAGGAGACAAAATACGAGCTTCACGATAATTTGAATTCTTAATATTTATTAATGCACACCAGTTGTTGACAAAATACATTTGTGACAGTATTAATCATTAAAATAAATATTATGAAAGCATACATGTTAGCATTTGTACGTGTAAACGATTTAGAAACTTTTAATAAAGAGTATATAGAAAACGCAGTGCCTATTGTGCAACGTCATGGAGGAGTAACGGTAGCAGTGGATGAAAATCCATTGACTATTGAAGGAACAGTTCCAGAAGGGCGTGTTGTAATTGTAGAATTTCCAACCAAGGTAGCAGCAGAAGCTTTTTATAATGATCCAGACTATCAAGCTATAAAAGCCTGGCGTCAAAAAGTAAGTCAAAGTGATTCGATTATTTTAGAAAAAGGTTTCTAGGTTTTCCTTATATAAAGTTGCAAGAAATAAATCAATATCCCTTTATTACTAAGGAAAATATAATGTGTAGAAAACATTATAAAAAAATAAAAGCTTACAATCTGTAAGCTTTTATTTTAATTCCCCTAAAAATAATAAAACCGAAGCAGTTACTTCGGTTTTGCGGAGAAAGAGGGATTCGAACCCCCGGTCCTGTTACAGACAACGGTTTTCAAGACCGCCGCATTCGACCACTCTGCCATTTCTCCAGACCTGCTACCAAGTATTTCCTGATTGCGGGTGCAAATATAGTATATTTTATCTAAATGAACTACAACTTTTTTTCTTTTATTATAAAACTTTTTTTATTGGGAAATATTTTATGTGTATTCTAACTTGAATAGAAGGGAGTATTAAAAAGAAGAAACCTGTATAAATAGAAAAAAGCTTACGTTGTAAGCTTTTTCTTTAATCCCCTAAAAAAAACCGAAGCTATTGCTTCGGTTTTGCGGAGAAAGAGGGATTCGAACCCCCGGTCCTGTTACAGACAACGGTTTTCAAGACCGCCGCATTCGACCACTCTGCCATTTCTCCTGACTAGCACTCAAGATATTTCCTTGATTGCGGGTGCAAATATAGTATCTTTTTTTAGTTTTGAAAAAGAAATAGACGGATTTTTTAATGAAAATTAAGCGTTTTTTGAATGTGTAACCGTAAGTTTTTTACTATCAGTAAGTTTGGTGCTGTGAATTTTTTTACTTTTTTTTAAAATTGAGTTTTTATTAGGTTGAAAAAGAAAAAACAAGTCCTCAAAAATCTTTTTTACAGTCATATTATTTGAATAATAATGGTTTTTTCATTGCAATTATTCAGGGTAAATAATTTACTTTCGTCTTAAAATAAAGAAAACATGTTTAATTCATTTGGAAATATTTTAAAAGTAACCACATTTGGTGAATCACATGGTACTGCAATAGGAGGAGTTATTGATGGTTTTCCTGCAGGTATGGAAGTAGATTTAGAGGCTGTTCAATATGAATTAGACCGACGTAAACCGGGGCAGTCAAAAATTGTAACACAGCGTAAAGAACCAGATACTGTAGAGTTTTTATCAGGAATATTTGAAGGTAAAACAACTGGTGCCTCTATTGGTTTTGTAATTAAGAACACCAATCAGAAAAGTAAGGACTATAATCATAATACTAATGTGTATCGTCCATCTCATGCCGATTATACCTATGATAAGAAATATGGTATAAGAGATCATAGAGGAGGAGGACGTACTTCTGCTCGTGAAACAGCCAACTGGGTTGTTGCGGGAGCTTTGGCTAAACAATTAATAAAGCACATTAATATCAATGCCTTTACATCTTCAGTAGGTGATATTTTTATGGTAAAGCCTTATCAAGATTTAGATTTTTCAAAAACAGAAAGCAATATAGTACGTTGTCCAGATGAAGCATCAGCAGAACAAATGATTGAAAAAATCAATCAAATAAGAAAAGCAGGTGATACCATAGGTGGTACAATTACTTGTGTAGCTCAAAATATGCCAGTTGGTTTAGGAGAGCCTATCTTTCATAAGTTACATGCAGAATTAGGAAAAGCCATGTTGTCTATCAATGCAGTAAAAGGTTTTGAATTTGGAAGTGGTTTTTGTGGAGCAAAAATGCAAGGTTCAGAGCATAATGATATTTTTAATGAAGACGGAACAACGAGGACAAATCTTTCAGGTGGAGTGCAAGGAGGAATATCTAATGGAATGGATGTGTATTTTAGAGTAGCATTTAAACCTGTAGCTACCATTATGCAAAATCAAGAAACGATAAACTCAGAAGGAGAAGCAACTGAAATACATGGAAAAGGACGTCACGATCCTTGTGTAGTTCCAAGAGCTGTCCCTATTGTTGAAGCTTTAACTGCTTTAGTATTAGCAGATTTTTGGTTGCTTGATAAAATGAGAAGAGTTTAATGACCGAAGAAAAAATAATTTTAAGATCAGAGATGAAGTATTCTAGTTTTTACCTAGTAATATTCATCTCTTTCTTTTTTTGCTGTCTTTCGTCTTATTTCTATTTTTTAGAAGGAAGAAGAGAAACGATAATTTATATTCTTTTTTCGTTTTTTTCTTTAATTTGAACTTATACTATTTTAAGTTATAATGAAATTGTTATTGCTAATGAATATTTTAAGGTTTATTCATTGTTAGGATATGTAAAGAGGAAGATTTATTTCAAAGATGTTTTAATATATACAGCAATAAAAAAGCGGAATGCAAAGTACAAATATGATGCTGAATATATTGAATGGGAAGAGTTAACTTTATATACAAAAGATACTAAGGTAAAGCTTTATTCAACAAGCTATTTAAATTATGGGAAACTGAAAAAAAGTTTAACAAAGAAAGGGAAGAGAGATGTTAAGAAAGAAAAAGAGTGGCAAAAAAGAAATTCTAGATATTGGGGATTAGGTATGATGATTTCTGGCATATTTTTAATAATGTTTTTTTGTTTTGTCTTATTTAAGGGAGAAGGCTTTTCCAATAGTATTCTATTTTTTGTTTTAATTTTTTCATATTTCATTTATGCTGGAAGAAAACTATATCTCAAGAATAAATAAGATTTTGTTCATAAAATTTATTCTTTTTAACATAAATTAGTTTCTTTTTCCTGTAATTTTATGAAGTCACTTCGAGTGATTCTGTTTTTCTATCGGAATTAGTTGTCGAGAAGTTTTCTAACGTGTTCTCGATAAAATCATTCTAAAGACACTTTTTATATAATTTTATTGAGACTAAAAATGGAGGACTACATTAAAGGACGTGGTGCGCAGCATAATACCCATAATAAATTTTTACAGCATCAACATGAGGTACTAGACGACTTTTTAAATTATTGTGAAGTAGAAAACGAAAAGGCTGACAATAATAAAACGTCGTACTTAGAAATTTATCCCAAAACTATTTTAAACAAAGTAACGAGCCCCGATATAGGATTTACATATTCAATGAATCCATATCAAGGATGTGAACACGGATGTATTTATTGCTATGCAAGAAATAGTCATGAGTATTGGGGATATTCAGCAGGATTGGATTTTGAAAGAAAAATTTTATACAAAGCCAATGCGGCAGAATTACTAGAAAAAAAGCTACGAAGTAGGAGTTGGGAAGCACAAAATATTATGTTGTCGGGAAATACGGATTGTTATCAACCTATAGAAAAAAAGTTAAAAATTACACGAGCGATGTTAGAAGTGTTGCTAAAGCTAAAGCATCCAGTAAGTATAATTACTAAAAACTCATTAATACTTCGTGATTTAGACATTTTAAAAGAAATGGCTTCCATGAATTTGTTAAGAGTGAGTGTTTCAATAACCTCTTTATCGGAAGAAACAAGAAGAGCGGTAGAACCAAGAACAGCAACCATAAAAAAGAGATTAGAAACAGTAAAAGAGTTGGCTAAGAATGGAATTCCAGTAAATGTAATGATGGCACCCATTATACCGTCAATAAATAGTCATGAAATTATACCTTTAGTAAAAAAGGTTAGTGAATTAGGAGCAAAGTCGGTAGGTTATACAGTAGTGCGTTTAAATGGTGCTATTGGAGAGATATTTACCAATTGGGTACAAAAAGCATATCCAGATAGAGCAAACAAAATTCTACATCAAATAGAAGACTGTCATAACGGAGCCTTAAATGATTCAAGATTTGCAACCAGAATGAGAGGAGAAGGGAAAATAGCAGAACAAATAACAATGCAGTTTAAGCTAGCTAGAAAACTGTATTTAAAAGAAAGTCACTTTCCTCCGTTAGATTTTACTAAATTTGATAAACATCAAACCAATCAATTGAATTTGTTTACATGAATCCGTTAGAAAAATTGTTAGCAGCATTAGAAGGAGAATGGGAAAAAGAAATTACGCTTAAGCGAAACGAATTCTTGGTAAATCAAGGAGATACGAATACTAATTTATATTTTGTAAAAGAAGGAAGTTTACGTGTTTTTATTGATGATGAGGTTGAAGAACATACTATAAGGTTTGGGTATAGAAATTCAATAATAACCGCTTTGGATTGTTTTTTAACTGAACAGCCGACCTCTTTTTTTATTCAAGCCTTAAAGAAATGCGAATTGAAAGTAATTTCTAAAGAACGATATATGCGTTTTATTAACTCTGCGAAAGAGTATGAGGAAATTTGGAAAAAACTGTTGGAGAGTTTTGTGTACCAGCAAATAGAAAGAGAAATAGACTTGATAACCTATTCACCACAAAAACGATTTGAACGAGTATTTAAAAGAAGTCCACAAGTATTTCAAGAAATACCACAAAAGTATATAGCGTCTTATTTAAGAATGACACCAGAAACATTATCGAGAATATTAAAAACTCTTGATTAGGATCAAGAATTATAATAGTTAAAAGTCTCAATTTTGAAATAAAAATAGAGAATGGTTTTTAAAGTAGCAGATTTACTCACAGAATTAGAACAATATGTAACAGCACATATTGAATATGCAGAAGCCTTACAAAAGGAGTCAGAAGCAAAACTTCAATCTAAAAAAAATGAGAAGTCTTGGTCAGTTTTAGAATGCTTGGAACATTTAAATCTATACGCAGCATTTTATAATTCAGAAATAGCAAAAAGAATGAGAAGTTCAAAGTATCCCGCATCAAATACATTTACATCAGGATATTTAGGGAATAAGTTTGCTATAGATATGTTGCCTAAGAAAGGAATGAAAACAATGAACACTTTTAAAAGTAAAAACCCGATATATTCTAAATTAAATAAAGAAGAAGTATTGCAGCGCTTTATAACGTTTCAAAAAGAGCTTTTAGAATTGTTAAAAGTAGCAGCTAACAAAAACTTAACCAAAACAAAAACAAGTATAACTTTGCCTTTATTAAAGTTGCGATTAGGAGATACTTTTCGATTTGTAATTCATCATAATGAGCGTCATATAGTACAAGCAAAAAAAGTATTTAACGAACTTTAAAAAGATTATAATTCATTATTTTATATTTTAGTCGAAGTTTAGACTTTATAAAATTGTAATGAATTTTAGTAACCCAATCATATTTTTTCTGTGCTCACTAGGTGTGTTTAACGGTTTTTTAGTGAGTATTTACTTCCTGTTTTTTAATAGACAAAAAAGAATACAAAATTTTTGGTTTGGGTTATTAGTCTTGTTTTTAAGTTTGCGAATAGGAAAGTCTGTTTATCGAATTTTTGCACCACAGGATCAAATAGATTTATTGATTATGCAAGTAGGTTTGTCAGCTTGTTTTTTAATAGGAGTAACGTTATTTTACTATATAAAATCATCTGTAGAAAATAGAAAGACGCTTCCTAAATCATGGATTATTCATTTTAGTATTCTTTTTTTATTTGTAACAATTGTAGGAATAGTAAAACCCTATATAGGAAATGATGAATTTTGGGGAAACTTTATTTGGGTAATTTATGGAGTTTGGGGGGCGTACATTTTAGCTTCTTCTTATCTTTTAAAAAATATTGTAAAGAAAATATTTTCTAAGGCAAGCAAATGTACTACAGCAGAACTTTGGTTAATAGGAGTTGTTTTAGCAAATGCTTTAATTTTTATAGCCTATATTGTAGGGTATTTCTTTCTGTATTTAGTAGGAACCATTACTTTTTCGGTAGTGTTTTATGTATTGTTAATTTTCTTTTTATCGAAGAAGAACAGAGAAACTATTTTTCAAGATATTCCAGAAAAATACGCTGCTAAAAAAATTAAGGAAAATGAAGCTTCATTGCTAATTGAAAAGTTAGATGCTTTAATGAAACAAAAAGAATTGTATAAAAATAGCAATGTTAAACTGCTAGATATTGCGAAAGAATTACAGATTACACCTCACAAATTATCACAATTACTGAATGATAATATAGGAAAAAGCTTTGCTGCCTTTTTAAATACTTATAGAATTGATGAAGCAAAGAATATTTTAAAAGAAAATACCAATTTAACATTAGAAACTGTAGGGTTTGAAGCAGGATTTTCTTCAAAATCAAACTTTTATGCTACGTTTAAAAAGCAAGTCGGATTGACACCTGCGCAATATCAAAAACAGTTTTTGTAGTATAAAATTCTCCAGAATTATAATCTAGGACAACTGAATTATAATTAATCATTTCGTTTTTAGATGCTTTTAAGAAGTTTGGGTAAAACTAAAAATCTTAAAAATGAAACACGTATTATTATTTCTAACATTTGCTTTTTGTCAAATAGCTAGTGCACAAAATGACCCAATAGAAATAGAAAAAACACTTCAAAATTATATTATTGGAAGTTCTTATAATAAGCTCGAATTAATAAAAAGTGCTTTTGCCTCAAATGCTACATTATATTTAACCGGAAGACAAGGATTTAAAAGATATACACCTGAAGAATATGCTAATTTCTTTAAGAATGGAGAAGCTGGAAAATTTAATGGAAGAGTAGGAAAGATATTAAAAGTTGAAATTACAAAAGATATTGCAATAGCTAAAGTTGAAATTGCTGGATCTAAAAGAAAATGGGTATACATAGATTTATTCTTACTGAAAAAAATAAAAGGAAACTGGAAGATTATAAGTAAAACAGCTACAAAGGTTAGTGAAGTAAAAGCTAATTAAAATGAATAAAGTTTTTGTTTTATTAATTTCAATGTATTCAGTTGTAGTATTAGGTCAAGTATCAAAATCTACCATACCGTTTATTAATACAGATATAGAGTTAGACGGTAAACCAAATGAAGCTGTTTGGAAAAGACTACCTGAGGTAACCAATTTTCATAATCTAGCACCTACAGATATTGGTTTAGCTGAAAATCAAACTTATGTAAAGTTGTTTCATAATGGAAAGAAATTATTTATAAATGCTATTTATAAGGACTCAACACCTAAAGTTCAAGTTAGTTCTTTGAAAAGAGATGTATCTATTGCATTAAGCGATGCTTTTATTATTGTTTTTGATACTCAAAATCAACAGCAAAGCGGATACTTGTTTGCAAGTAATGCTTATGGTACACAAGTAGATGCTTTGGTAGAAAAAAGAAATCAAGGATATGGATTGAATTTTAGCTGGAGTACTATTTGGGAAGTAAAGACATCTCAAAAAGGAAACCACAAAATTTATGAAATAGCAATTCCATTAAAATCATTAAACTATAATAAAGACAATGCTGTTTTTGGAATTCAAATGTATGTTCGAGATATTAAAAATAATTCGTGGACAATAATGACCGACTTGTCTAGAAACTATCCAACTTTTGATTTACGTTTTACCAGACCTTTTACAGTAGAAAACTTACCTGATAAAACAGTTTCAAGGTTTGCTGTTGTTCCATCTGTTACGGTTAACTATCAAAAAGATGTAGAGAATAATAGTGATAAAACAGATTTTACTCCGAGTTTAGATGTACAGTATAATGTAACTTCATCATTAAAATTAGATGTGACCTTAAATCCAGATTTTTCTCAGATTGATGTTGATCAACAGGTAACTAATCTTACACGTTTTTCAGTGTTTTTTCCAGAGCGTAGAAATTTCTTTTTAGAGAATGCTGATTTATTTTCCAATCTAGGAGTTAAAGGTATAAATCCTTTTTACTCAAGAAAAATAGGAGCGAGTAGTAATATTGATTTTGGTTTAAAATTATCAGGAAATGTTTCTTCTAAAACAAGAATAGGGGTGTTAAATGTTCAAACTGAGAAAGAGTTAGATAATCCTTCACAAAATTATTGGGCATTTGTAGCAGAGCAACAACTATCTAAAAACTTTACAACAACAGGCTTTTTAATAAATAGACAAGAAACAAATGGTTTCAGTTTTAAAAACGATTATAACAGAGTTGCTGGTGTTAATTTGAATTATAAATCGGATAATAATAAATGGATAGGATTGGCTAATTATGGGAAGAGTTTTAATGATGGTATTTCTGGTGATAATAATTTCTATAATCTAGGGGTTTGGTTTAATAAACGAGGACTTTCATGGAATGCATCTCTTAGAAATGTTCAAAAGAACTATATAACAGATGTTGGTTTTACGCCAAGATTGTATAATTATGATGCTATAAATGATGAGGTGTTTAGAGAAGGCTATAAGCAAGTCTCAGCAGGAATTCAATATGTGAAGTTTTATGATGAGTCTGAAAAGTTGAATAGAATTCGCTATATGAATTACGATAATCAAACGTATTTTGATCAAAATGGAAAGTTGAATCAAACATCACATTTTTTTAATTCGGCAGTATTTTTTAAAGATTTGTCAGCTTTATATTATGTGTTTAATTATGATGTTATTGATTTAAAGTATAGCTTTGATCCCTTACGAAATGGAAATGCATTACAACCCGATACCTATCGTTTTGGCTTATTAAAATTAGGATACAATTCAGCCAATAATCAAAAATTACGATATAGATTTAATGTTCAGAAAGGAAATTATTATTCGGGAGATAGAATTGCAGGAGGTGTTTATTTAAATTATCAGTTATTGCCTTTTGCAAATATTGAAGCGTCCTATGATGTTAATTCTATCGATTTAAAAGAACTAGGAAAGGAAACTTTTCATTTAACAAGGTTTACAGGAGAAATATTTTTTAATACACGTTTAAACTGGACAACCTATGTGCAATACAATACACAACAAGATAATTTTAATATAAACAGTAGACTTCAATGGGAGTATAAGCCATTATCATATGTGTATTTGGTTGTAAGTGATAATCTTAATAAAAACTTTCATAGGAAAAACTGGGGAATTGCTTTTAAAATGAATTATAGGTTTGATTTTTAGATATATAAATTGCATAATTGAAAAACGCTCGGTAATCCCGAGCGTTTTTTATTATTTTTGATTGTAATTAAATATAAGACTTTGACTAATCAGCTATTATTTTTATTAAGTGCAATAGGCGGTTTAAACGGTATTTTATTAAGCACATATTTTGCCTTTTTTATAAAAAATAGAAATCGTTCTACTTATTTTTTATCAGCTTTAATTTTGGCTTTAAGTATTCGAATAACAAAGTCAGCTTTTTTATTTATAAATCGGAATATTTTTGAATTTTTTATAGAGTTTGGTTTAATAGCTTGCGCTTTGATAGGCCCTTTTTTATATCTCTATATCAAGGAAACTATAAGAACTACAATAGCTAAAAAATCATATACTTGGTTATGGCATGTTATTCCAGCTGTAGTTATAATGGTTGTTTGGTTTTATTTTTATCCATACAAAAAGAATAAAGGAAAATTATGGGGGTTAGGATTTATGTCGTTTGGTTACTTGTTATATACACAGTGGTTTGTTTACATTTTAATATCTGGGTATTTAATAAAAGGTAGTTTAAAAAAGTTGTTTTCTAAAAATGAAAAGCTAACAGATAAAGAGTTTTGGTTAGTTAATTTGGTTATAGGTATAGGAATTGTTTGGTTGGCTTATAAAACGGTAAACTATACTTCATATATAGTTGGAGCTTTATCGTTTTCATTTATTTTCTATTTGTCTTTAGTTATTTGGTTTATGAGAAGAAAAAAAGCAACTATATTTTTTGAAGAAGAGGAAAAGTATAAATTTAGTTTGATATCAGATGAAGAAGCTATTCTAATAAAAACAAAGTTGTTTGAAGTATTTAAAGAAAGGTCTTTGTTTAGAGATCATACAATAAAACTAAAAGATTTAGCTAAAGAGATCAATGTTACTCCACATCAATTATCACAATTTTTAAATAATAATCTACAAAAGTCATTTAATCAATATATAAATGAGTTTAGAGTAGAAGAGGCAAAGAAAATATTAAAAATGAATGATAGTTTTACTTTAGAAGCTATAGGTTATGAAGTAGGATTTTCTTCAAACACTACATTTTATGCTGCTTTCAAAAAAGTAACAGGAAGCACACCAGCTAAGTATAGAAAGCAATTTAAAGGCTAATTATTTATTCAGAATTATAATATTGAAGAACTTCAAAGAGCAAAAATTAGTTGTTTGTCTTTGGTTTTTAGAAGTTTGAAGAAATATTTATAATTATGAAAAAAACAGCAACCTTATTAATAATAATTTTGGCTATTCAAACTGTTATAGGACAAACTGAAATAGAAAAGATAAATACAACCTTGTTAAATTATATTGAAGGAACTGCAAACGGAACACCAGAAAGAGTTCGTAAAGCTTTTGATGAAAATTTAAATTTATATCATATCAAAAACGATACTTTAGTAACATGGAAAGGAAAGAATTATGTAAATAATATAAAAGAAGGAAAAAAGAAAAATAGAATAGGACGTATTATTTCTGTAGATTATGAAAATGATGCGGCAATGGCTAAGGTTGAAATTTTAATGCCTAAATGGAAACGAATATATACAGATTATATGATGCTTTTAAAAATAAAAGGTGAATGGAAAATAGTACATAAATCATTTACTTATCGTAAGTATCCAGAATAAAAAAGCTCGCTATTAGCGAGCTTTTTTATGATAACTTAAGAATGTTCTTATTTTATATCTAAGAAAATTCCTGCAGTAAATGATGGATTTGCAGCAATAATTCTTCCTGAAAATGCCGAGTCAAAACCAGCAGAAACTCCTAGCTTATTTGTTATATAGTAAGCTCCTTCAAAACCAAAGCTTGTATACTCAACATTATTAGCAAAAATACTTCCATTACTATTAGCAGCATTTAACGTTCCATTTTTGAAAGATTTTACAAGGTTTAAACGAGTTATAATCCAAAATTTTCTATTGAATAAGTTAAGACCAGCTTCTAAACCTCCTCTAAATTCGTCAGAAAAACCTTTAGATCTGTTGTTGTATCCAATATGCGTTTTTGCATAGAAAGGTAAACCATTGAATGCTGTAGAATAACCTAATGAAGTAGATAAATATTGATTGAATTCTCCATCTCCTGTTTGGTAACTTCCATCACTACCACCAGAATCATCACCAGTTGGTAATCCTAAAAGTAACTTTACATCTGCAGCCCATTTTCCTTTTTTGTAAAAAGCATATCTAGCACCAAAGTCTACATCACCAAAAGAATTAAAAGACTCTCCATTTTGAATTATATTGTTGTTTGTTCCAGAAACCTGATTGTTTTGCGCAGCTCTTGAAAAGAAAGGCACATAAGCAATAAGGTCTATTTTATTTGTAAGTCCATACTCTGCATAAACACTAGTATTAAATTGTGTTCTTGTTACGTTTGGATCAATGGCACCAGTATTTGTATAATGCTGATCAGATTTTAAATACCATGCAGATAATTTATAATAACCTTTTCCTTTTCCTTTAGACCATTGTGCAAATAAAGAATTTGAGCAAGTAATTATTAAGCCTAATAATATGATATATTTTTTCATTTCTATGTATTCTAAATTATTTAATTTCTGCATCACCGACTTTTACACTAAAAGGTTTACACCAGTATAATAAGTGGTTAAAGTCATCTATTCCAGTGTCTTTAATTATATAGTTGTGAGCTCCACTAAATACTGCGACTTTTTGAATTTGTTTAGCATTTCCTATATTACTAGGGTTATTTGTCATGTATAAATATAAACCTGGTAATGATGTTGAAGCATTATAATCAGCATTAATACTTAACTCTAAATCGTTGGTTCCAGGAATTTCTTTTAATGTAAAAGTTCCTGATAAAGCATAACTACTAGTAGTTTTAATTGTTCCAGATTTTTCTTTTGGAGCACTTCCTTTGATAGTTATACTACTTTGATCTGTTGTTGTATTTCCGTTTACAATTACACTAGCAGTGATAGTAACAGTTCCAATAGAATTAGCAGTAACTAAACCAGTAGAAGAAACACTAGCTATGTTTGAATCTGAACTTGACCAAGTTATTTGTGGAGTTTGTACTTGACCAGTTTGATCAGTATATGTAGTAGTATATTGGTGTGTTTGATTAGTGTCAGCATCTAATTCAGTAACAGGGTTGTTAATTGTTAACCTTTCTGCTACACCAACTACGGTTAATACATCTTCTGTAGAAATAGCATTCCCATTTATAGTAACTGTAGCAGTAATGGTTGCATCACCTAAAGCTACAGCAGTAATTAAACCACTACTTGAAACTGATAAAATGGCTGAATTAGAACTTGACCAAGTTACTGGATGCGTTTCGTTTTCACCTAAATCGTTTGTATAGGTTGTTGTGTATTGATGTGTTGTATTTATGGTTAAATTCTGTAATAAATTATCAATCTCTATTTTAGGTTGGGCTTTAACAACAGTAATTTCATTTTCATTAGTAACTACTTTACCTTCAGAAGTTGTTACAGAAGCTGTAATTGTTGAAGTACCAATTTTTAAAGCAGTAATTAAACCTGAGTTAGAGACTGATATAATATCAGGGTTTGAAGTTGTCCAAGTAATGCTAGGGGTTTGTACTTCTCCAACATTATCTGTGTATTTGGTATTGTATTGAAAAGTGCCTTTAATGGTAAGTTCTTGAATAGACGTGCTAAATGCTAGTTTTTCATCAACTCTATCGTCTATAATATCATTTTGAACACAACTTTGTAGTATTATTATTGATAGTACTAGTAAGATTCGTAAATGTTTCATTTAATTTTTTTTGATGGGTTGTTTAACCCTCAGTTCGTCGAAAAAAAAATGATACATTACATATAAAAATAAAAAACTCGGAATTTTACATCCCGAGTTTTTTAATTATGATATCTGAAAAACGTTACGCTAACATGGTAACAGGGTTTTCTAAATATGTTTTTAATGTTTGTAAGAATTGAGCTCCTACAGCACCATCAACAGTTCTATGATCACAAGCTAAAGTTAACTTCATTGTGTTACCAACCACAATTTGACCATTTTTAACTACAGGTTTTTCAACAATAGCTCCAACAGATAAAATTGCTGAATTAGGTTGGTTAATAATAGAAGTAAAACTTTCAATACCAAACATTCCTAAGTTAGAAACTGTAAAAGTACTTCCTTGCATTTCATCTGGAGTTAATTTCTTGTTACGAGCTTTTCCAGCTAAATCACGAACTTGAATATCAATTTCGTTTATATTCATGTGATCTGTATGTCTTAAAACAGGAACTACTAATCCGTCAGGAACCGCTACAGCAACACCTATGTTAATGTGTTGGTTGTATACAGTAACATCATCTTTCCAAATTGTGTTAACTTGTGGGTGTCTACGTAATGCCATAGCACAAGCTTTTACAACCATATCATTGAATGATACTTTTGTATCAGGCATTTGGTTGATGATTTTTCTTGAAGCAATAGCATTATCCATATCTACTTCAATGTTTAAGTAGAAGTGAGGAGCAGAGAACTTAGAGTTACCTAAAGCTTTTGCAATTGCTTTACGCATTTGAGAATTCTTAACTTCAGAAGTGCTCTCTTCACCAGCAATAGCAAAATTAGTTACTGCAGCTGGAGTAGAAGGAGTGCTAGTAGTTGCAGTAGCTTCAACTTTGGCAACAGGAGTAAAGTTTTCAACATCTTTCTTAACGATACGTCCGTTTTCTCCAGAACCTTTAATATCGGCTAAATTGTAACCTTTATCTTTTGCTATCTTTTTAGCTAAAGGAGAAGCAAAGATTCTTCCTCCACTTGTATTAGTGTTTGTTACTTCGGCAGTTGTTTTAGGAGCTTCAGAAGCTTTTTCTTCAACTTTAGGAGCTTCCTCTTTACTAGGAGCAGCTGCATCTGCACTTGTTAAAGCACCAGATTTATGAGCTTCTAATAGAGAAGAAACGTCAGTTCCGGTAGCTCCAATAATAGCTAATAAGCTATCAACTGGTGCGCTTTCTCCCTCGTTTACACCAATGTGTAATAAAGTTCCTTCGTGGAAAGATTCAAATTCCATAGTAGCTTTATCCGTTTCGATTTCTGCTAAAATGTCTCCTTCCTCAATTGTATCTCCTACATTCTTTAACCAAGAAGCAACAGTACCTTCAGTCATAGTATCACTTAAACGAGGCATTGTTATTACTTGTACTCCTTCAGGAATAGCTACTGCAGTACTTTCAGTTTTAGTTTCAGTAGTTGCTTTTGGAGCTTCTTCTTTTGTTTCAGTTGGAGCTGAACCTCCATTTAATAAAGCAGAAATATCTTCACCTTCTTCACCAATAATAGCAAGTAAAGTATCAACAGGAGAAGTTTCGCCTTCTTGTACTCCAATATGTAATAAAGTACCTTCATGGAAAGATTCGAATTCCATAGTAGCTTTATCCGTTTCGATTTCTGCTAAAATATCACCTTCCTCAACTTTATCACCTACATTTTTTAACCAAGAAGCAACAACTCCTTCTTCCATCGTATCGCTTAAGCGAGGCATATTTATAATTGTAGCCATAGGTCTTTTACTTAGATTTTATAAATGGGTAATCTTCTTGTTCGTATACCATATCGTGTAATTGGTTTAATTCTGGATATGGAGAATCTTCAGCAAATTGCTCACATTCTTTAACTAAATCTTTTACCTCTTTATTTATAGCTTCGATTTCTTCATCTGAAGCATAATTATTTTCTTTTATAATGTCTAATACTTGTGTAATAGGGTCTATTTTCTTGTACTCTTCAACTTCGTCTTTAGTACGATAGTGTTGAGCATCAGACATAGAGTGTCCTCTATAACGGTATGTTTTCATTTCTAAGAAAGTTGGTCCTTCACCACGACGAGCTCTTTGGATAGCTTCGTCTACAGCTTCAGCAACTTTAATAGGATTCATTCCGTCAACAGGTCCACAAGGCATTTCATAACCTAAACCTAATTTCCAAATATCAGTATGATTTGCAGTTCTTTCTACAGAAGTTCCCATTGCATACCCATTGTTTTCAACAATAAATATAACCGGTAACTTCCAGTTCATTGCCATATTGAATGTTTCGTGTAATGAACCTTGACGAGCTGCTCCATCACCAAAATAACAAAGTGTTACAGCATCATTACCTTTGTATTTGTCTCCAAAAGCGATTCCAGCCCCTAATGGAATTTGACCACCAACAATACCGTGACCACCATAAAAACGAAATTCTTTTGAAAAAATGTGCATTGAACCTCCCATACCATGAGATGTTCCTGTAGCTTTACCATATAACTCGGCCATAACTCGTTTAGGATCTTCACCCATACCTATTGGCTGTACGTGATTACGGTATGCAGTAATCATTTTATCTTTAGTTAAGTCCATTGCATGTAATGAACCTGCTAAAACAGCCTCTTGACCGTTATATAAGTGTAAAAAACCTCTTACTTTTTGTTGAATGTAAACAGCTGCTAGTTTATCTTCAAACTTTCTCCAAAATAGCATGTCTCTATACCAATTGATATAGGTTTCTTTGGTGATTTTATTCATTATATATTAGTTGTTTATTTAACGTTTGTTTGTTTTACTTCTTATAAAACGTAACTACAAAAGTAAGTAGTTTTTGGTAATTTAAAAAAAGTTCTTATTAAAAGTTGCTGTAAGGTTTTCGTAGCGTTAAAATAGCTTGAAGTTATTCTTTTTCTTTTGCAATTATTATTGATGCTTTTGCACCTGTGGCTAAGTTCCATTGATTAGCAGAAATTAACATTCCTGCATCATTAAAAATTTTAAAACCAGCAGTGTTAGGACCTGAGGTTCCTTGATTAATAGCCAAAATTTCTATAGTATTTATACCTTCATCTAAAGGAAGATTAAATGATTGGTAACGTTGTTTTAGTACAATGTTACTAACCACAGGAATCCCATTAATAAAAATAGTTACTTTATCCCCATCTGGATATTGAAAATCTCTACATATAATATTAACACTTTTAGATTTTGTGCTAAAACTTCCTAAGTCTTGATCAATAACTGGGTACTGATACATTCCATTTATTTTTTGGAAGGCTTTTAAATATTGTTCTTCAGCAATTTTAGCTTTTGTTAAGATTCCTTTATTTTCAAAATCCCTTTCAGCTTGTTTCTTTTTTAATTCTTTTTGTTGTTTTGTATGTGCAGTTTTAAAACCGTTGTTGTTTTTGAAATCTAAAGATTTAGGTTTTTTAACTTCTTTGGCTGGTGCAACTTTAAACCCAAAGGAAGAAACTCCTTTTTTTTCACCACCAGAAGAGTTATCTAATTGAGCAAAACTATTAGTATGTATGGTAATTAGACCAAGAATGAATATAAAATGTATAGCTTTTTTCATATAACGTAAATCTAAGCAAATATAATGCCGATATTTTTTGTTTGTCTAAATAAAGCGTTAAAAATTACTACTTTACTGGGAATTTAAAATAAGTTTTAGGAAAAGGCTCTCCACGTAATGTAAAATGCCACCATTCATTAGTATAAGGTCTAAAACCGTTTTTTTTCATTAATCTTTGTAATAACTGTCGATTCTCTTTTTGCTTCTTTGTTAGTTTTGAATAAGTAATATGTGAAGAAATCCCAAAGAAATCATATGGACTACCCATGTCTAATTCTTCATTTGTTTTTGTGTTGACTATGGTTAAATCTACAGTACTACCTCTTGAATGTCCAGATTTAGAAGCGATATATCCTAATTTGAATAAGTGTCTTTTATTTATGCTAGGATAGTATTGTTGTTTCATCAAAGTATCATTAATTACTCGTGCCCATTTTACAAAATGATTTACAGCAGTTTGTGGACGATAAGCATCGAAAATTTTAAGACTCAATCCTTTTTTCTGTAATTCATCCTGAACTTTTTTCAAAGCATTAGCTGTTTGCGTTGTGGTAATAATTACATCTTTTTCATATCCATCTATCGGTTTTCCTATAAAATTATTACTAGAACAATATCTAAGCTCTTTTTTTATAGAAGGAGCTATGTTTTTTAGGTATGTAAAACCTTTAGGTAAATCTTGTGCTTGTGTAGCAAGCGATAAACATAATATTAAATAAAAAATCCATTTCATAGGGTAAAAGTAATGATTTTAAACTTTGATAGTATTAGTGAGGGATCATTAAAAAATAATCTAAAAATTACAAGATGTTATTCTTTTAATAAAGTATTTACAAAGTGTTTAAACTCATTTTTAAAATCGATATATTTTTTTCCTGTTGCAGGACCATTAAACCCTGTATGTATTTTTCGAACCATTCCTTTTTTATCTATAAATATTGTGGTAGGGTATGAGAGAATATGATTTAACATTGGTAGTTTATTTGCAGCTTCTTTTTTGTCCGAACCTCCATATTGTGCTAATAGTATTGGATATGTAATGTTCAATCGTTTTTTTAGACGTTTAATTTTTTCAAAAGCTTTTTCTTGAGTCTTATCAGTTTCAAAAGCTAATGCTACAAATTTTAGATTTGTGTTTTTATTCTTCTTTAAATATTCAACATAATATTTACTTTCATCTAAACAGTTAGGGCACCATGTACCCATGATTTGCACAATTACAACTTTGTTTTGAAATTGCTTGTCTGAGTATGAAATTAATTCTCCATTTTCATTAGGGAAAGAAAAGTTGAAGTTTTTATAACCATCTTTTAAACTTGTTAAAGAATTTTCATCAGGTAATTCATAATTGTTATTTAGTTTGGCTATAAAAGGTTCTTTCCAGTGATTTCCTGAGTAAAAATTACCAACCATGCTTGAGTCGTTAACTTTAGCAGTGAATAAAAAAGCATGTGCTCCATCAAATGTGGAAAGTTTTAAAGAGTCACCATCTATAACACCTTCTAGATAACGATAATCACCAGTTGTAGTTCTAAAAGTACCTTTTACTTTATTTTTCTCTTGTGTAAATATTCCTTTGGCAATGTATTTATCGTTTTTATTATTTGGACTAAAAATGGTTTCCCATTTTCCTGTTATATTGTAATTAGGTTTGTTTTTTGAATCAAATCTTTTATCACTAGCTTCAGTAGAGAAAGGAACAATTCTGTTTAAACTAGGTTTTATAAAGTACCCATTTAGTTTTTTATTAGGGTGAATTTTTGCTGTAATATAACCTTCAAAAACTGGGGTTTGAATATAAACTGAATCGTTTTTGTAAGTAATTTCATCTACTTCTATAACTTCATCTGCATTATATATTTCGATTAAATTATTTTCTTTTACTTTAAAAATAAAAGGAAGTTTTTGTTTGTCCTGAACTTTTAAAATAGCTCTATAATTTCCTGTTTCTAATATATTGGAGTTAGGTTTATTGCATGAAAGAAAAGTTATAAAGCTTACAATAGAAAAAAAATATTTCATAAAATTTAAAAAGATTGATAGGTCTAAAGTACTGTTTTATTCTGTAAAAATGAGGTAGATAAGATGAAATGTTGAGACTCCATTTTATTGTAAAAGGATCTTTAAAAAAGAGAGGTATAATTTTTTATTTATTAAAACGTTCTTTTATTTAATTATAATCAAATATATTTAGATCGAACTTTAAACCCTTAAACTTTATGAAAAAACTATTTTTTTTAGCAACCTTATTTTTTTCTGTAATATCGTATTCCCAAATTGAATTTGTTGAATCAACAAAAGTTGATATTGTTGGGCAAGTAGAATTTGTATACTTAGAAAAAGTAGGAGATAATGAATCGTATAATTTATTTTATAAAAACATTAATAATCCAATAAATGAATATGTATTCTTTTCATTTAATAATACGGATAATGATGTAGAAAAATTACATCAAATTATGTTGAGAGGTTTTGAAGAAATGCCTAGAAATAAATTTCAAATAAAAGCTAATGGAGATGTAATTTTCTTTAAGTATGAAAGAGGAGATGATGGTGAAATGAGAATGCAGATTCAACAATATGTTAGTAGAGATCCAGATGTAATGACTGTTTCTAAATTTTTAACATTAAATGAAGTTAATAAATTATTTCAGAAATAATATTCTTAACTTTTTTACAAAACAAAAAACGCAGCTAATAAGCTGCGTTTTTAATATATAAACGATAGATAAAATATATTATCCTTTTACTTTATTTTTAAATTGATCAAACTTATTAGCTGTTTTCTTTGGCCAGCTATTGTTTGAAGTATCAGTATCAGCAGTCTCTAAGTCTGGATCAACAACGATACTTTTAACTTCTTTTTCAGAAGAAAATACTCT
This sequence comes from Tenacibaculum aiptasiae, assembly GCF_965221665.1. Lineage (NCBI taxonomy): Bacteria > Pseudomonadati > Bacteroidota > Flavobacteriia > Flavobacteriales > Flavobacteriaceae > Tenacibaculum > Tenacibaculum aiptasiae. The sequence continues at coordinate 1,433,439 of NZ_CBDCSN010000003.1, read as the reverse complement.
GTATACTTTATTATCGTTTTTCATCCATATTTGAGCAGGAAAAGTTTCACGTTTCTTAGTCCCGTCAGCATAAGTTAATTCTACAATAATAGGCATTACTAATCCACCTGGTTTTTCAAATTCTACCTGATACATGTATTTAGGTAAAGCTTTTAAGTTTGCTTTTTTATCAGCAGGTAATCCGTTAATGTAAGCTTCTACATCAGATGAATTAGCATCTTCTTTTTTAGTAGTTAAGAAAACTAACTTACCTAAACGTGCGAAATAATTTGGATATTGCTCTTGTAGTTTTTTAGTTCTTTCGTTAGGTTTGTCTGTTAAGTATAATGGTTTAACTTCCTTAATACCTATGTCGGTATAGTCAGTTGTATAAAACCATCCTCTCCAGAACCAGTCTAAATCCATACCAGAAGCGTCTTCCATTGTTCTGAAGAAATCTGCTGGAGTAGGGTGTTTAAACATCCATCTTTTAGCATAAGTTCTGAATGCATAGTCAAATAATTCAGGTCCCATAATTGTTTGACGTAACATATATAAACCAGCAGCTGGTTTAGTATAAGCATTAGGTCCGAAGTTTTTAACGTAGTCACCTTGAGCCATAATAGGAGTTAAGTTCTTTTGATCTAAACTCATATATCTTACAATGTCCTTAGGTAAGTTACCAGTATTAAAATTAGGATCGTAGTCTAATTCAGCTAAAATTTCAACAAAAGAGTTTAATCCTTCATCCATCCAAGTCCATTGACGCTCGTCAGAATTTACAATCATAGGGAAAAAGTTATGCCCAACCTCGTGCGTAATTACACCAATCATTCCGTTCTTAACTCTATCAGAATAAGTTCCATCAGGGTTAGGACGTCCATAATTAAAGCAAATCATTGGGTACTCCATTCCTTGATTTTTAGCATGTACAGAAACAGCTTTAGAATAAGGATAGTCAAAAGTCATTTTAGAGTACTCTTCTAAAGTGTTTGCAACAACTCTTGTTGAATGCTCTTCCCATAAAGGGTTTCCTTCTTTTGGATATAATGAAACAGCCATAACGTTTTTACCGTTAATATTAACAGCCATAGCATCCCAGATATATTTTCTTGATGATGCAAAAGCATAATCACGAACATTTTTAGCTTTAAAGTGCCAAGTTTTAGTTTTTGTGGTGCCTTCCTTTTCGTTAGCTTCAGCTTCTTCTTGCGTTACTATAAAAACAGGATCTTTGTATGATTTTTTAGCTTTAGCCCAACGGTTACGTTGCTCTTTAGTTAAAACATCTTTTTCGTTTTGTAATTCTCCTGTAGCATCAACGATATGATCAGCAGGCACAGTTAACTTAACATCATAATCACCAAATTCTAAAGCCCATTCGCTACGTCCCCAAAATTGCATATTTTGCCATCCTTCTACATTATCATATACAGCTAAACGAGGGAAAAATTGAGCAATAGTATAGTTTTTGTTTCCGTCAGGAAATGATTCAAAACCAGAACGACCACCATCTTCAACAGAGTTGTTGATAAGGTAGTGCCATTTAATTCTAAATTTAAAAACTTCACCAGGAGCTAATGCTTTAGGTAAATTAATACGCATCATTGTGCGGTTAATAGTATGAGATAAATCTCTTCCGTTAAGATATTTTACAGCATCAATTTTATAACCAAAATCTTTTGGTTTTCCCATGTTTTTTGAAACAAAACCTTCTGGAGTTTGGAAACTACTAGCTCCTTCAGATTTTGCTAATGGAGTTTTTGAATCTGGAGCACGCATGTTTTGATCTAATTGTACCCATAAATATTCTAAATGATCTTTAGAATTATTGTGATACGTAATAGTTTCATCTCCATATAAAGTATTATTAGCTTCATCTAAACGCAAGTCCATTACATAATCCACTTTTTGTTGTGTGTATGCATGTCCGGGAGCACCAGAAGCAGTACGCTGATCGTTAGGTGTAGCCAATACATCTTTTAATTGACGAAACTTATTTTGATCAGTATGACCCTTTTGAGGCTCCTTTTTATTTGTTTCTTGTGCAAATAAAGAAGCGGAAACAAAAAGAGCCGAAAATAGTAACGTAGAATATTTTCTCATTGTTTGTTTTGATTGATTTTTATAAAAATATGTGCGGAAAGTTACTGAATTTTGATTGCTAGTAAGGAAATTTTGTAAAAACTTTAACACTCGGTTTTTGTTAGAGTAAAAAATGAAATAAAAAAGCGACATTATTAATAATGTCGCTTTTAAAATGTTTTGGTTTTAACCTTTTATTTTATTTTTAAACTTTTCAAATTTATTAACCGATTTTTTAGGCCAACTATTATTAGAGGTATCTATGTCTGCGGTTTCTAAATTAGGATCTATAGTTATACTTTTTAATTCCTTGTCTGATGAAAACACTTTGCTAATTTCTTTATCATTAAATCTCCAAATTTCAGCTGGGTATGTTTTCTTTTCTTTTGTTCCATCTTTATAGGTAAACTCAACAATAATAGGCATTACTAGTCCTCCCGGTTTATTATAGGTGATTTCGTAATAATATTTACTGTGCTTTTTAGAAAAATTTAATCCTTCAGTAGTGTCTTCATTAAAATTAACAGAGTTATCTTTATTTTTAGAGGTATAAAACTTTTTAACTCCTTTTATTCCAATATCATTTACATCAGTAGTATAGAACCATCCTCTCCAAAACCAATCTAGATCCATTGCAGAAGCATCTTCCATTGATCTAAAAAAATCAGCAGGAGTAGGGTGTTTGAATTTCCATCTTTTTGCATAGGTTTTAAAAGCATGGTCAAATAACTCATGTCCCATAATAGTTTCTCTTAAAATCCATAATGCGGTAGCGGGTTTACCATAAGCGTTGTTTCCAAATTCATAAACATGATCTCCTTTAGACATTATAGGAGCAATTTTAGATTGATCTCCTGCCATATATTTTACTATATTTTTAGGATAACCTCTTGTTATAGGAAAGTTCTTGTCGTAATCTAGTTCAGCTAATATTTCCATAAAAGAATTTAAACCCTCATCCATCCAAGTCCATTGACGTTCATCAGAATTTACAATCATAGGAAAGAAATTATGACCAACTTCATGGATCGTAACCTTAATCATTCTGTACTTTGTTCTATCAGAATAGGTTCCGTCAGGATTTGGTCTTCCAGGATTGAAACAAATTTGAGGGTATTCCATTCCCATTTGTCCATCAACAGAAATTGCTTTGTGGTATGGATAATCAAAAGTATATCTAGAATATGTTTTTAATGTTTGTGCAACTGCTCTTGTTGAGTGCTCTCCATATAGAGGGTTAGCTTCTTTAGAGTATAAAGATTCTGCCATTACAGTTTTTCCATTTATATCAACAGCCATAGCATCGAAAATAAATTTTCGTGACGTTGCAAAAGCATAATCTCTAACATTAGTTGCTTTAAATTTCCATGTTTTTGTTTTTTTAGAGCGACCTTGTTCAATCTTTTCAGCTTCTTTTTGAGTTCTGATAATAACAGGATTGTCAAAAGTTTTTCTAGCTTTCTCAAAACGTTTTAATTCAGTTTTAGAAAAAACTTCTTTTCTGTTTTGTAAAACTCCTGTGGCGCCAAGCATATGATCCGCAGGTACAGTAATATTTACATTAAAATCTCCAAACTCTAGAGCAAATTCACTACGCCCCCAAAATTGATCATTTTGCCAACCTTCTACATTATCATAAACACACATTCTTGGGTAAAACTGAGCGATAACATAGTTGTTGTTTCCATCTTTAGGAAAGTGTTCGTAACCAGATCTTCCACCTTGAGTCCTGTGGTTATTTATATTGTACCACCAAGAAATATTGAATTTAAATGTTTCTCCAGAAGCAAGAGGTTTTGGTAAATTAATACGCATCATTGTTTGGTTAATGGTATGAGATAAATCACTTCCATCAACATTTGTTACGCTTGTAATTTTAAATCCACCATCAAAAGGTTTATCTGGGAAAGCTCTATCAAATCCTTTTTTGCTTAATGTTTTTCTAATTTTACCAGAACTTATATCTGGAGTTTTAGAGTTCGCTGCACGCATATTTTGGTCTAATTGAACCCATAAATAAGCCAATTCATCTACAGAATTATTATGATATGTAATTGTTTCATTACCTGTTATTTGTTGTTTGTCATCATTTAAAATGATGTCCATATTATAATCAACTTTTTGTTGAGTATATTCCTTTCCAGGAGCACCAGAAGCGGTATGTTGATTATTTGGGGTTGCTAAAACATCTTTTAATTGCCTAAACTTATTTTGATTTGTGTGTCCTTGTTTTGTTTGTGCAACTATAGTTGTTGAAACAAATAAAATAGAAAGCACTAACGAAGTTATTTTCTTCATGAGTTTTTGTTTGTTTAATTGTGGTTGAATTTAATAAATAGCAGATGATTAGCTTGGTAAGTGTTAAAATTTTAACAAACCTTTATCGTTTTTTTTAGTTAAAAATAAACTTTTTCGTTCTTTTTTTATAGATGCTTTTATTAAATTTTGTTGATCAGGGAAGTATTTTATTAGTACATCATTACGAATTTCGATAGATTTTACTGAGGAAACATTTTCTATTTCCAAATAGAAGTAAACGATATTCCCGTCGTATTCTTTCCCTATAAAATTATAATCAAATTTTTGATTATTAATAAGAATTTTAAAATGGTCTTTTAAATATTTAAAAAAATATTCATCAGAATTTTTTAATTCTTTTTTGGTAGATAATTGCAAATCTATATTGAAATCTTGATTAATAGCTGTTTCAATATCATCCATAAAAACATTCATAATCATTTGAACAGATTGAGTTTCTTCTTTATATTCAATTTCTGTTAAAGCGATGTAATATTTGTGAACTGAAAAAGATAATAGTGGTACTATTAATAAAGCAATGAACAGTTTTTTCATACTTCGTTAAAAATCAATTATTGCGCCAAATTAGTGTTTTTCGATAAGTTTAAGATAACTTAGATGTTCTTTTCTAAAGATATTTATAATTTTTAACATTTCATTTTCGCTGTAAAGATTTTCAATGCCTAATGGTGTGCAGTATTCAAGAAAGTGATAATATTTGTCAACAGGTACTTTTAATTCTACAAAAAAGAAGTCTTCACCCAACTCACTTAAAAGTTTAGAAGGTAAGCTTTCTTTTAAAGCCAATTCTTTTCGAAGTTTTTTAATTTTACCTATTTGTCCAAAAGGAATTACAGTTGTTGTACCGAAACCTTCAAAAGCAGTAGTAGGGTCAGTTCTAACTATATTAGGCTTTACATTAGTATTTATACGATCCGCTGAATTGTTTGTGTATTCTATTTTAGAGAAAGTACTAGCTTTTTTTGCAAGTTCTAACTTAGGGTTTTGTTTTACTTTTTCTAAATCACTAGTAAGTGAACCAGAAAGTTCATTGTTATTAAGTAAAACTTCGTCTAGTTCATACACTTGTTTTTCTAAAGTGGTCCTTTTCCTGTACACATTAAAATCATTAGGAGTAAGTTTTTCGAATATAGTTTTATAACCTATTGAAGAGAAGCGAATTGAATCACTTGGTTTTGCGAAAATTCGATATTCTCCTTTTTTATTTGAAAATGTAGCTTGACTAGTTGTAAAATTAACAATATGGGCATTTTCTAAAACTCCATTTTCGTTGTAAATAATCCCAAACAATGTTTTTCGCTCTTCTTGGGAGAAAAGAAATTGAGAAAGTAACACTAAGAAAAGAAGTATTTTTTTCATGATAAATTATAATCAGGATACTTCTAAAGATACGAAAAAAATATGAAAATATCTAGGAATGAGTTTATATGAAAGTAGGAAATAGACTTTGTTCATGGTTTTTGACTACCAATTATTATGTAGAGTTAATTAGGATAGTCTGTATGATGAATTTTTTTAAAGCTTTCTGATTTAACCTTAAAAAACTGTATCAAATCAATTTCTCCAGAATAAAATATTGTATTAAAATTTTCATCACTACTACAATAATAGATGAACTTATAGATGTCCGATTCATTAATGCCAAATTCTTTGACAAAATGAATAGAATAAGTGTCTTTTATTTTTTTAACTTTAAACTCTAAAGCTTCTATATTCTTTAGCTTAGTAAGCTTTTTTATTCTTCCAGAAATACTATTAATTATATAATCTAAAGAGAAGGCATTAGCAAGTCCAAAAGTAAAAGGAGTACTACCTCCTTTAGCAGTTTGTAATTTTCTTTCAGCTGGAGTTAGAATTTTAGAACCAGCATAAGGAAGTTTTAGCGTTTTTGCATTTATCTCTTTCTCAGATTTAATATTCTTTCTATCAGTAGACAAATAACCTAATAAGTTGTTTTTGTTAAGATTTACTTCATCTAGTTCATAAGGGACTTTCTTTATATTGATAATGTTTTTTTGAATTCCGAAATGTGTGATTTTAACGTTAAGAACTTTAGTTTCATATCCTATATATGATATTTTTAAACTATCGTTAACTTTTGCTAAAATTCTAAATTCTCCATTGTCATTTGAGTATGTCCCTTGATTTGTGTTTAAATTTATAATATGTGCGTTTACTACATATCCAACTTTATCTTTTATTTCTGCATAAAGAAACTTTCTGGTTTCTTGAGATTGAATTTTTGAAAAAGAAATGCATAAGATAAAGAGGAGTATGAGTTTTTTCATTCTTGTAAATTTATACTTTTTAAATAAGGTATACTTTCTTGTTTTAGTATTTTTATTACATCAAATATTTTGCCATTTTTATATAGTTTTTCAATTCCCAACTGATTACAGTAATCTAAAAAATGATAGTACCTGTCTTTAGGGATTTTTAATTCTTTAAAGAAAAAATTAGGTGAAAGCTCTGATAAAAGTTTTTTAGGGAAACTCTCTTTGAAAGCAATTCTTTTTCTCATTTTTCTTTTTTCTAAAGAGTATTTGTCAGGACCAGAACTAAAACTTCCACCAACACCAGCAAATTTTGAAGTAGGATCAGTTACTTTTCTCATGTTAGGGGCTTTTGATCTATCAATTACATCAATAGGTAAAATAATACTTTCTTTAAAGTTAATCATTGAGAAGTCTACAGCTTTTGCAGATTTAACAATTCCTTGGTCTTTGGGTACTTGTTTAGAATCAATAGAAAGAACGCCTTTTAAATTGTGTTTTTTCAATACAACTTCATCTAGCTCATAATCTATTTTTTTTAATTTAATAGTGGTTTTTAACATGCCAAAATCATTAGCACTCACAGTAAAAATTTTTGTAGCGTATCCAATAAATGATATTTGTAGTGAGTCCTTTTTTTTAGCGAGAATTCTGAATTCACCAAAATCATTCGTAAAAGTACCTTGTTTAGTATTTAAATTAATAATGTGTGCATTGGCAATAGGATTAAAATTATCTTCAATACTAGCATATAAAAATTTTCTTTTTTCTTGAGCATAGTTTTGATATGTAATAATAAAAAGAAGGATAAGTAAAGGTTTATTCATAGGCTTATTTTTGAGTAAGTTTAGTGTGTTCTTTTTCTAATAGGTAAGGAGAGTTTTTACTGTTGTCTATTAATATAGAGGTTAGTTCTAGAAGTTTATCTTTTTTATATAGATTGATAATACCTCTTGAGATGCAATGCTCTAAAAACGAATTGATATTTTCTTTTTTAATCTTTAACTGCTGTACAAAGAATCCATCTGTAAAATATTTTCTTATTTTAGAGATATTTTCATCTTCAGATTTTACTTTTCGTAATATTTTTTCTCTTCTATTGTTTCCGTTAATGGAATTGATAAGTCCACTTAAACTAACAGAGACTCCTGATTTAATTTTTAGAGTTTTATCTTTTTCAGGTTTTTTACTATTAGCATAAGGAAGTTTTAAAGTTTTAGCATTAACAATAGGAGCGTTATTGGTTAAAATATCTTTATCTATATCAAAAATTCCTTTCTTTTTTTCTAAAACAACTTCGTCAAGTAAGTGATTTTTACTATCGATATAAACAGTGATTTTTGTAGCTTTTAAATCTTGATTACTAATGCTATATTCAGTGTATTCAATGTTTAAATGAGATGCAATAAGTATATCTCCTTTGTTAGCTAAAATTTCGAAATGTCCTTTTTCATCAGTAATAGTACCAATCGATAGTTTTTTATTTATTAAATGAACATCTTGAGTAGGAATACTGTCTACAAAAATATAACCAGAAATAATTTTAGGGTTATTTTGAGCTGTTGCATTAAAAGATAATATCGTGAAAAATAAAAGTAATAATCTTTTCATGTAACAAATAAAGTACCTAACCCTCTTAAAAATGTTTTAATAACATGGTAAATTTTTGTTAATTTGATTTATGAAGAAACTTATAATAGCAAGTACATCAACAGTTCACGGTAGTGGATATTTAGAATATATTTTACCAACACTTTCTAACTTTTTTAAAGGTATAGAGACAATTGTATTTATTCCGTATGCACGACCAGGAGGAATAAGTTATGATGAATATACAGCAATTGCTAGTAAAGCATTTGAAAAAATAAATAAGAAAGTAGTAGGAGTGCATCAATTTGAAAATCCTCAAGAAGGAATTCAAAAAGCGGAAGCAATTTTTACAGGAGGGGGGAATACTTTTGAGCTAGTAAATCAGATTTATAAAAACAATATTTTTTCTGATTTAAAGAAGGTAGTCGAAAAAGGAATACCGTATTTAGGAACAAGTGCAGGAAGTAATATATGTGGAGTAACAATGATGAATACTAATGATATGCCTATTGTATATCCGCCAAGTTTTAAAACATTAGAGTTTATACCGTTTAATATTAATGCGCATTATTTAGATCCTAATCCAGATTCTACTCATATGGGAGAAACTCGAGAAACACGAATTAGAGAATATCATATTTTTAATGAAACTAAGGTGTTAGGACTTAGAGAAGGAAGTTGGTTAGAAGTAAACGGAGAGTCTATAGTACTGAAAGGTAATTTATCGGCAAGGTTATTTCAGAAAGATAAAGAACCAATAGAAATAGCAAATAATAAAGAAATAAATTAGCATAAAAAAACCAGCTGTAAAGCTGGTTTTTATCTTGAAATAAGTTGTTTTTTATGATAAAGCACCTTCTTCATCACAAGTATAAACCTGAGGGCAAGCTATTAATTGGTGACAATAAAAAGGTCCAGTTACTCTTCCAGCGCAATCACAACCACATTTACGAATGTCTTGGTCGAAAGAGATTCCTCCAGTTAAGTTTTTTTGCTCTTTTCTAGTTAAAATTGTTGCTCCACTAATGTTTAATAAGTTTTTTTTCATAATTAATGAGGGACTTAAAGTTTATTTATAATTTTTCTAAAAGTAGAAATTATAAATGAAAAAAAGGTAATTTTTAAATAAAATTTTAAAATTCCCTATGTACAAAGGTTTAATATTTAAAATTACAAAATGTCATGTTGACATATTTTAATCTATTGGCAGTATTATTGCTCAAATAAAGAGAAAATAAAAGAGAAGATTTACAATGAGTAAAGATCAATATACTAAAGAAGACGAGTTAAAAGATAATATTGAAGCTGAAGCAAATCAAGAGGAAGTTATTGAAAATGAGGAGGCTGTTAAGAAAGAGGAACCAACTACAGAGGAGTTGATTCAAGCAGAGAAAGACAAATATTTACGTTTATTTGCAGAGTTTGAAAATTATAAAAAGAGAACTTCAAAAGAACGTATTGAGTTATTCAAAACGGCAAATCAAGAAGTAATGACAGTTTTACTGCCAATTTTGGATGATTTTGAAAGAGCGTTAACTCATATAGAAGACGATAAAGAAGCAGAAGAATTACGTAAAGGTGTATTGTTAATATATCAAAAGTTAGTTAAAACTTTAGAACAAAAAGGATTAACAGTAGTAGAAGTGAAGGCAGGAGATGATTTTGATGCAGAAGTACATCAGGCAATTACTCAAATACCAGCACCATCAGATGATTTAAAAGGAAAAATTATCGATTGTGTAGAAAAGGGATATAAATTAGGAGATAAAATTATCCGTCACCCAAAAGTGGTGGTTGGACAAGCGTAAACAAAATTACCAATTATCAGTTATCAATTGTTTTTGTTAATTGCTAATTGTCAATTGAATTAAAATGGCAAAACAAGATTACTACGAAGTATTAGGTGTTTCAAAATCAGCAACACAGTCTGAAATAAAGAAGGCGTACCGTAAAATGGCGATTAAATATCATCCAGATAAAAATCCAGATGATAAAAACGCTGAAGAAAAATTTAAATTATGTGCTGAGGCTTATGAAGTACTAAGTGATGAGAATAAGAAAGCTCGTTACGATCAGTATGGACATGCAGCATTTGAAGGTGGCCAAGGTGGTTTTGGTGGTGGAGGAATGAATATGGATGACATATTCAGTCAGTTCGGAGATATTTTTGGAGGAGCTTTTGGTGGTGGCTTCGGTGGTTTTGGTGGAGGCGGACAACGCCAAGCCAGAGTTAAAGGAAGTAATTTACGTATTCGTGTAAAGCTTACCCTAGAAGAAATAGCCAATGGAGTAGAAAAGAAGGTAAAAGTTAGAAGGAAGGTTCAAGCTGACGGAGTAACTTACAAAACCTGTACTACTTGTAATGGTACTGGGCAGCAAATGCGTGTTACCAATACTATTTTAGGTAGAATGCAAACAGCAACTACTTGTGGTACATGCCATGGGGCAGGAGAAATGATTGGTAGTAAACCAAATGGTTCAGATGCTCAAGGATTAATAGTAAAAGAAGAAACCGTTTCTATAAACATTCCTGAAGGAGTAACAGAAGGTGTTCAATTAAAAGTAGGAGGGAAAGGAAATGAAGCTCCAGGTAAAAATTCTATTTCAGGAGATTTATTAGTCTTAATTGAAGAAATTCCTCACGAAACTCTAAAAAGAGAAGGAAGTAATATTCACTACGATTTATATATAAACTTTTCAGAAGCTGTTTTAGGAGCGTCAAAAGAAGTTCAAACAGTAACAGGAAAAGTAAAGATTAAAATAGAAGCAGGTACACAATCTGGTAAAATTTTAAGATTAAAAGGTAAGGGATTACCAAGCATTGAAAGATATGGAAATGGAGATTTCTTAATTCATGTGAATGTATGGACGCCACAAGAGTTAACTAAAGAGCAACGTAAGTTTTTTGAGCAAATGCAAGAAGACGAAAACTTTAGCCCGAATCCACAAAAATCGGATAAATCATTTTTTGAGAAAGTAAAAGATATGTTTTCTTAAAAAAAAAGAAAAAATATTTTTTTTTTTTGAAAAACAATTTTATATTTGCAATGTCTAGGAGACGTTCTAGACACTTTTTCTTTTTCATAGCAATTTTCCCACTCAAATTTTGAGTGGGTTTTTTATGAACTAAGACTAAAAAATCACAAAAATATATAAGCAGACCTATCTTATCGACTTATATTTAGTATAAGTAGGAAAGTCTGGACACCAAAGAGTAGCATAGCGGATAACATCCGTCCGGTGTAAACCGAGGACAAGTGCAACAGAAAGTATGTACAGGTAATGCTGTAGTGAAACCAGGTAAACTCTATGCGGTGCAATGCCATGTACATTAGAGCTCGAGCGTTACTCGCGCGATTCTAAGGGGTAGGCAGATTGATTTTACAAGTAATTGTAAAACTAGATAAATGATAAGGGCCTCATTAGAGGAACAGAATCCAGCTTACTGGTCTGCTTTTTTTCTTATTTAGAATCATTATAACAATATTTTTTAACATCTAAAAAACAGTCAATTGTCATATTCGTAATTTTAAGGAGATTAAAACTGCTTTTTTTTAGATTTTTCTCAAAAACTAGGTTTTTAATTAAGTAAATTTATTGTTTTTTGAGTTTTGTTGTTTATTTTTTAATCTCAGGCTAAAATTGTAGTTTTGCTAAGCCTAAAAATTAACAAAATAATTTATATAAAAACATAGCTATAAAAGTTGAAAAGCTTTTTAAAAAGCATTGCGCAGCTAGTTTTTATAAAAGAAAATTTACTAAGTAAAATAATTTAACTGTAGAGTAGTATATCTTTTACAAGTAGAATTTAACCAACTTATAAGTTTTCTTTAATTACTAAAAAATAAACCTTTTATGAACACGTATTCAGATTATCTTAAAGAGATTGAAGAAAGAAAAGGCCAAGGATTACATCCTAAGCCAATTGACGGAAGTGAATTATTAGAAGATATTATTTCGCAAATTAAAGATGTAAATAATGCACACCGTAAAGAGTCTCTTAACTTTTTTATTTATAATGTATTACCTGGTACTACTAGTGCTGCTGGCGTAAAAGCTAAATTTTTAAAAGAGATTATTTTAGGAGAATCTGTAGTGGAAGAAATTTCAGTAGAGTTTGCTTTTGAGCAATTATCTCACATGAAAGGAGGACCATCAATAGCAGTTTTATTAGACTTAGCTTTAGGAAATAATGAAGAGATAGCAAAAGAAGCAGCTAAGGTATTAAAAACTCAAGTATTCTTATATGAAGCAGATACTGAGCGTTTAGAAGAAGCTATGAAATCTGGAAATGCAATAGCTAAAGAAATTATCGAAAGCTATGCACAAGCTGAGTTTTTTACAAAGTTACCAGAAATAGATGAAGAAATAGAGGTAGTTACATATGTAGCTGGTATAGGAGATATTTCTACAGATTTATTATCTCCAGGGGCAGATGCACATTCAAGATCAGATCGTGAGTTACACGGTCAGTGTATGTTTGAGCATAATAAAGAAATGCAACAAGAAGTATTAGCTTTAAAAGAACAGCACCCAGATAAGCGTATTATGTTAATCGCTGAAAAAGGAACAATGGGAGTAGGGTCTTCAAGAATGTCAGGAGTAAATAATGTTGCATTATGGACAGGAGTTCCTTCAAGTCCTTATGTGCCATTTATTAATATAGCACCAGTAATTGCTGGAACTAATGGTATTGCACCAATTTTCTTAACTACTGTAGGTGTAACTGGTGGTATAGGAATTGATTTAAAAAACTGGGTGAAGAAAAAAGATGAAGAAGGGAATACAGTTTATGATGAAGATGGAGAGCCAGTATTAGAGCAAATGTATTCAGTTGAAACAGGAACGGTTTTAACAATTAATACAAAAACAAAGAAATTATATAACGGAGATCAGGAATTAAAAGATATCTCAACAGCTTTAACACCACAAAAAATGGAGTTTATCAAAGCAGGAGGTTCTTATGCAGTGGTTTTCGGTAAAAAATTACAAACATTTGCTTGTAAAGCTTTAGGAATTGATGTTCCTCAGGTGTATGCTGCATCTAAAGAAATCTCGATAGATGGACAAGGATTAACTGCAGTAGAGAAAATATTTAATAAAAATGCTGTAGGAACAACCCCAGGAAAAACATTACATACAGGATCTAATGTTCGTGTAGAGGTTAATATTGTAGGTTCTCAAGATACTACAGGATTAATGACTTCTCAAGAATTAGAAATGATGGCAGCTACTGTTATCTCACCAATTGTAGATGCTGGTTACCAATCTGGATGTCATACAGCTTCAGTTTGGGATGACAAATCTAAAGCAAATATTCCTAGATTAATGAAGTTCATGAACGACTTTGGGTTAATCACGGCTCGTGATCCTAAAGGAAAGTATCATGCAATGACTGATGTTATTCACAAAGTATTAAATGATATTGCTGTAGATGATTGGGATGTAATTATTGGAGGAGATTCTCACACTCGTATGTCTAAAGGAGTTGCTTTTGGTGCCGATTCAGGAACTGTAGCTTTGGCTTTAGCAACAGGAGAAGCTACTATGCCAATTCCAGATTCTGTAAAAGTTACTTTCAAAGGAGAGATGAGAAGTTTTATGGATTTCCGTGATGTAGTACATGCGACACAACAACAAATGTTAAAGCAATTCGGAGGAGAAAACGTATTCCAAGGAAGAATTATAGAGGTTCATATTGGTACCTTAACTTCAGATCAAGCGTTTACTTTTACTGACTGGACTGCGGAAATGAAAGCAAAAGCTTCTATCTGTATTTCAGAAGAAGAAACATTAATAGAATCTTTAGAAATTGCTAGAGAGCGTATCCAAATCATGATTGATAAAGGTATGGATAATGAGAAGCAAGTTCTTAAAGGTTTAGTTGATAAAGCTAACAAGCGTATCAATGAATTAAAAACAGGAGAAAGACCAGCGTTAAAGCCAGATGCAAATGCTAAGTATTATGCAGAGGTTGTTATTGATTTAGATGAAATTGCTGAACCAATGATTGCTGATCCAGATGTACATAATGAAGATCCATCTAAACGTTATACTCACGATACTATTCGTCCGTTATCTTTTTATGAAGGAACAATGCCAGTAGATTTAGGTTTCGTAGGTTCTTGTATGGTACACAAAGGAGATATGCAGATTTTAGCACAAATGCTAAAAAATATTGAAGCACAAAAAGGAGAAGTAGAATTTAAAGCTCCTTTAGTAGTAGCTCCACCAACATATAATATTGTTGATGAATTAAAAGCAGAAGGTGATTGGGAAGTATTAGCTAAGTATGCTGGATTTGTATTTGACGATGATAACCCTAAAGGAGCAGCACGTACTAAATATGAAAACAAATTATATTTAGAGCGTCCAGGATGTAACCTTTGTATGGGGAACCAAGAAAAAGCAGAGCCTGGAGATACTGTAATGGCTACATCAACTCGTTTATTCCAAGGACGTGTTGTAAAAGATACAGCTGAGAAAAAAGGACAATCATTATTATCATCTACACCAGTAGTGGTATTATCAACTATTTTAGGAAGAACTCCTACTATGGAAGAATATGAAGCAGCAGTAGATGGTATTGTATTAACTAAATTTAAGCCATCACAAAAACAATTAGTAATGTAATTTATATTGTTTTTTATAATAAAAGAAAGTCCGAGTTTAAAGCTCGGACTTTTATTTTTTATACTGTTTTTATCAATTAATCAGATACTTCTATTTGTATTAATTATAGTGAAATCAATTCGATTACGTCATTTTTTCCTAACTTTAGACATGTAACAAAAAACTAAACAAACACATGGCTTTTGATATCGAAATGATTAAAAAGGTTTATAGTAAGTTTGAAGAGCGAGTTAATGCAGCAAAAAAACTTACAGGTAAACCATTAACACTTGCTGAAAAAATTTTATATACGCATTTATGGGATGGGGAAGCAACGACTACTTATAAAAGAGGAGTTGATTATGTAGATTTTGCACCAGATCGTATAGCATGTCAAGATGCAACAGCACAAATGGCCTTATTGCAGTTTATGCAAGCGGGAAAGAAAAAAGTAGCAGTACCCACCACAGTACATTGCGATCACTTAATTCAGGCAAAAGTAGGAGCTTCAGTAGATTTACAAACAGCGTTAAATAATTCAAACGAAGTATTTAATTTTTTAGAATCAGTTTCTAATAAATATGGAATTGGATTTTGGAAACCAGGAGCTGGAATTATTCACCAAGTAGTACTAGAAAATTATGCTTTTCCTGGGGGAATGATGATTGGTACCGATTCACATACCGTAAATGCTGGGGGATTAGGAATGGTAGCAATTGGTGTTGGAGGTGCAGATGCAGTAGATGTTATGGCAGGAATGCCTTGGGAGTTAAAGTTTCCAAAATTAATAGGAGTAAAGTTAACAGGTAAGTTATCAGGTTGGACGGCTCCTAAAGATGTAATTTTAAAAGTAGCAGAAATCTTAACGGTAAAGGGAGGAACAGGAGCAATTGTAGAATATTTTGGTCCAGGTGCTACAGCTATGTCTTGTACAGGTAAAGGAACCATATGTAATATGGGAGCTGAAATAGGAGCAACTACTTCTACTTTTGGTTATGACGATTCTATGGAGCGTTATTTACGTGCTACTGATAGAGATGATGTAGCTGATGCAGCAAATGCAATTAAAGAATATCTTACAGGTGATGCAGAGGTGTATGCAAACCCAGAAAAATATTTTGATCAGGTAATTGAAATTAATTTATCAGAATTAGGACCTTTATTAAATGGACCATTTACACCAGATTTATCTACTTCAGTAGGTAAAGAAATGACAGAAAAAGCAACAGCTAATGATTGGCCATTGCAAGTAGAATGGGGGTTAATAGGTTCATGTACAAATTCATCTTATGAAGATTTGTCTAGAGCATCATCAGTAGCACAACAAGCTCTGGATAAAGGATTAAAAACCAAGGCAGAATTTGGTATTAATCCAGGGTCAGAGCAAGTTCGTTATACGGCTGAGAGAGATGGTATTTTACAAGTTTTTGAAAATTTAAATGCTAAAATTTTTACCAATGCATGTGGTCCATGTATAGGTCAATGGGGACGTTATGAAGATCCAAAAAATGCACCTAAAAATTCTATAGTACACTCATTTAATAGAAATTTTGCAAAACGAGCCGATGGAAATCCGAATACACACGCTTTTGTAGCTTCACCAGAATTAACAGCAGCTATTGCAATAGCAGGTCGTTTAGATTTTAATCCATTGACTGATAAATTAATCAATGAAAATGGAGAAGAAGTTATGTTAGATGAGCCTACAGGATGGGAATTACCTCCAAAAGGATTTGAAGTAGATGATAATGGCTATTTAGAGCCTATAGAGGATGGAAGCGGTGTAGAAGTTGTGGTAAACCCTAATTCAGAGCGTTTAGAGTTATTAACGCCATTTACACCTATAGGAGATGAAATTAAGGGCGCAAAATTATTAATCAAAGCTTTTGGAAAATGTACTACAGATCATATTTCTATGGCAGGACCTTGGTTACGTTATCGTGGGCATTTAGATAATATTTCTAATAACTGTTTAATTGGAGCGGTAAATGCCTATAACAAGCAAACGAACTTTGTAAAAAGCCAAATTACTGGAGAATATGATGCTGTTCCTAAAACGCAAAGAGCATATAAGGCAGCAGGAGTTAAAACTATAGTTGTTGGAGATCATAATTATGGAGAAGGTTCTTCACGTGAGCATGCAGCTATGGAGCCTCGTCATTTAGGAGTTGTAGCAGTGTTGGTAAAATCATTTGCTAGAATTCATGAAACAAACCTTAAAAAACAAGGAATGTTAGGATTAACATTTGCAAACGAATCTGACTATGATTTAATCCAAGAAGATGATACATTTAATTTCTTAGATTTACATGAGTTCGCTCCTGGTAAACCTTTAACTATAGAAGTGGTACATGCTGATGGTTCTAAGGATACAATTTTAGCAAATCACACTTATAATAAAGGGCAGATAGAATGGTATAAAGAAGGCTCAGCATTAAATTTAATAAAAAAGCAGAATGCTTAATTTTCTAAAAATCAAATATTTTATATAGAAAGTGCAGTTTTTAACTGCACTTTTTTATTTTTGGGATGAATGATAATTCTTAAACAATACTTTTGAAAAAAATTAAAATCCCTCATGCTTTAACTTTACTATTTGTTATCATAATATTGGTTTCTGCATTTACGCATATAATTCCAGCAGGAAAATTTGAAAGAGTTTTAGTAGAAGGAAGGAATAGAGTAATACCAAATTCATATGAGGTAATTCAAAGTACACCTGTAAGTTTTTTCGATATTTTTAAAGCAATTCCTTTAGGTTTTAAAACGGCAGTAAATATAATTTTTATTGTATTGGCAGGAGGAATTATGTTTGGTGTTATGGAAAAAACACAGGCTATAGAGAATGCAGCAGGAACTTTAGTGAAGAAGTTAGGAGATAAAAAAAGGTATCTTATCGTATTTTTAATTACTTTTTTTTATGGTTTTCTTGGAGTTTTTGTAGGATACGAACATAATATTGCTATGGTACCTCTAGCAGCAGTATTAAGTATAGCTATTGGAGGCGATTTAATTTTAGCAGCTGGTATTTCAGTGGCAGCAATTACCGTAGGTTTTGGGTTATCACCGATAAACCCGTATACAGTAGGAATTGGTCATAAAATAGCAGAATTACCTTTATTCTCTGGAGCTATATTACGAACTATATTATGTTTGCTAGCGTTAGGAGCATTAGCATTTTATAATATTCGTTATTTAAAAAAAATAACTGATAATCCAGAAAAATCTTTAGGAAAAGGATTGGATGAAAACGGAATAAAATTATCCAAATCTATCTCAGAATATACAATTACTAAAAGTAATTACTTAGTTTTAAGTGTATTTGTTATTGGTTTAGGAATTATACTTTGGGGTGTATTTAAACACAGTTGGTATTTTACAGAACTTTCAGCAATATTTTTAATGATTGCAATAGGAAGTGGTTTAGTATCAAGAATGAACCCAACAACTTTTAGCGAAACAGTATTAGAATCGGTAGCAAAAGCAGCTCCAGGTGCTTTTATGGTAGGTTTCGCAACTACAATTAAAGTGTTAATGGATATGAGTAATATTAGCGATACCATATCTTTTGAAATGGCGAATTTATTACAGGGATTACCTCAGTTTTTTGCTGCAGTTGGTATGTCAATATCGCAAGGAGTAATCAACTTATTTATTCCTTCAGGTAGTGGACAAGCATTGGCAACACTTCCAGTAATGATTCCTTTAGGAGAAGTATTAGGATTAACTAGGCAAACAACAATATTAGCATTTCAAATAGGAGATGGAGTAACCAACTTGGTAAATCCTACTTTGGGCGGACTCATAGCTATGCTAAGTATGTGTAGAGTTCCTTTAAATAGATGGTTTAAATTTATTTTGCCCTTGGTAATTATAATATTAGTACTTTCATGGACTATTTTAACTATTGCTACTTTTATAAATTATTAAAATGACAGCCAAAGAAATCTTAGCAAAACTTGTGAGTTTTGATGTATTGAGTAAACAAAATAATTTATCTATAGCCAATTGGATTAGCGACTATATTAACCAATACGGTGTAGAAACAGTATATGTATACAATGAAGAGAAAACACAAGCTTCGTTACATTGTAGAATAGGACCAGCTGTTGATGGAGGTATTATTTTATCAGGACATACTGATGTGGTACCTGTAAAAGGCCAACCATGGAATACCAATCCGTTTGAATTAATAGAAAAAGAAGGTAATTTATATGGAAGAGGAGCTTGTGATATGAAAGGATATATTGCTTGTTTTTTATCAGTATTGCCTCAAATGGTAAAGGCTAACTTATCAGTACCAATTTATTTTGCTATTTCTTATGATGAAGAAATAGGATGTTTAAGAGCGCCAGAATTAGCAGAACATATAAAATCCTATTATACAGAAAAACCTAAATATGCTATTATAGGAGAGCCCTCAATGATGCAACCAATTGTTGGACAAAAAGGAATTTTGTATGTCGAAACAAAAGTAAATGGAAGTCAAGGTCATAGTAGTAGAATAGAGAAGGAAGTAAGTGCCATTCATGAAAGTACTAGATTAATTCTTTGGTTAGAAAACAAAATGAAAGAATTATCGCAACAAAATAGAAATGAATCATTTTTACCTCCACATTCAACAATGCATGTGGGGCAAATAAAAGGAGGAATAGCTACCAATGTTGTGGCGGGAAATACTACATTTCAATGGGATGTTCGTTCAATACCAGAAGATAGTATTATGGATATTGTAAACGATTATCAAGAGTATTGCAATGAACTTCAGAAAGAAAAAAGAAAACTTTTTCCAGAGTTTAAAATAGAAAATACGTTATTGCATCCACCGGTTCCGGGACTTCAAACTAGCGAAGAGGCTTCTATAGTAAAACTTATTGCTGAGGTTACAGGAAATACCAAACCTAGTTATGTGGCCTATGCTACAGAAGCAGGGCAATTTGCAGAAGCGGGCTTTGAAAGTATTATTTGTGGACCAGGATCAATAGAACAAGCACATAGAGCCAATGAATTTGTATCTATAGAACAATTAAACCTCGGTGTTCAAATGATTGAAAATATTATAAAAAAGATTAGTCTTTAAAACTCTGGATATTACCAGAGTTTTTTTGTAATGAATTTTAATCTTTTTCGACATACCCTAATAAATGCCTTAACTATGAGAGCTCTGTGGTACTTCGAAGAAGTTAATTTATTTAAAATACTATGCCCGCATAAATATTCGGAGTATAAGGCTGGGCATGAGTTTAATTCCTACAAAAAAAGCGATTATATTTATTTTGAAGATGATGCAGCAACAAAATTGTATTTGATTGATGAAGGGAAAGTAAAAATAGGGTACTATACAGAAGAAGGAGAGGAAGTAATCAAAGCAATATTAACCAAAGGAGAATTATTTGGAGAGAAAGCAATTTTAGGAATTGAAAAAAGAAATGAGTTTGCGCAGTCTATAGATAATCAAACACTTATTTGTCCTGTAGCTAAAGATACGATGCATGACTTAATGAGAGATAATGCATCTGTAAGCTTTAAGATATATAAGTTTATAGGATTGCGAATGAAAAAGCTAGAAAGAAGATTACAATTACTTTTATTTAAAGATACTAAAACAAGATTATTAGAATTCTTCAAAGATCTTTGTGAAGATTATGGATATGAATGTCCAGATAATGGAGATCACGTAATAAAACATCCATATAGTCAAAAAGATATAGCTACTTTAATTGGTACTTCACGTCAGACATTAAACTCAATTATGAATGAGTTAAAACAAGAAAATGTCATAGAATTTAATAGAAAAGAATTAAGACTTCGAAAAAATATAGCCTAAGTGTCAGCTAGCTGACATTTTAAAAAAAATGTAGGATATAACTTTGTTTTTGTAAAATTTAAAATACAAAAACAATGAGAAAAATAGTAATGAGCCTAGCGGCATTAAGTATCGTAACTTTTACTTCTTGTAGCGACGATAACGATAATGTAGCAACGACTAAGACAGTAACACAAGCGTTTCAAAACTTACCAGATTTAGGAGCTAATTATGTATATGAAGGATGGCTAATTGTAGGAGCTGAAAAAATTTCTACAGGAAGATTTTCTCATACAGAAGGAGCAAATCATACAAGTGGTTTAATAGATGTAACAAAAGTAAATACAGCTACAGAATATGTACTTACTATTGAATCTGCTAATGAAACTGGAGCAGATTTATCTTCACCAAGTGGATGGATTTTTTCAAAAGGAGCTTTTACTAACACTACAGCAACGCCATCAACAAATGATGCTTTATATAGTGGATCAAGTAATTTAGAAACAGCAACTGGACAAGCTTTCTTAAAAGCACCTTCAGTTGGAACAGTAGGATCAGATGCTAACGGAATTTGGTTTATAGATGCTTTACCTCCAACAACAGGTGGGTTTACTAATTTACCAACTTTAGGTAACGGATGGATTTATGAAGGATGGGTTGTTGTAAACGACAATTCAGGTAATCCAACTCCAGTATCAACAGGAAGATTCTCAGATCCTAATATGGCAGATGTAAGCTTTTTTGGAGCAGCAAATAACAATGAATTTAAAGGACCAAATGGTGTACCACCTTTCCCAGGTGAAGATTATATCGTAGACCCTAATAATAGATACCCTAATGTGACTTTCCCTATCGATTTAACGAATGCAACAGTAGTTATTTCTATTGAACCAACAACTAATGATGCACAAGCACCATTTGGTTTAAAACCTTTTGTTCAAGCTTTAAGTAATCAAGCAGTATCTACTGCGTTTACAGTAGCAAATACATATGCTGGTAAAGCAATTTCTGGTACAGTTACTAGATAATTATAAATTTTATATGGATTTTCTAATTTGTTCGGAAATTCAGATATTTGAACCGCCTTATAAAAGGCGGTTTTTTTATGAAATACAGACAACTTACTAAGGAACAATTTGAAGGATTACACGAAGAGTTTGCACGTTTTTTAGCATCACAAAGTATTGATGCCAAAGAGTGGAAACAATTAAAAGAAGAAAAACCACACGTAGCTGAAGACGAAATGAATGTTTTTAGTGATGTTGTTTGGGACGATGTACTTACGAGAACCGAGTATTTAGAGCACTTTTCTCCTAAGGTTGTTAATTTATTTAAATGCGATGAGGAAGAAATGCATCGTATTGTAATAAAAATCGATAAAGATATTAATGTATTAGAGCAAGAAGGATTTGAATGGTTGATGAAAAATCCTAATGATGAGAAGATTGAGTTTTTTACAGGAGCTAAAAAATACACAAACGAGAGGAATCCTGAAATTTTCGATTTAATAGAAAAAGGAAGTGCTATATCGAAAGGGGAGTTGTTTGAGTATTTTAATAAACTAGTTTCAAAAAGCTAAGAGAATCCTTAAACATTAATAGGTGACTTTATTTCCATTAATAAATGTTTGAAGGCATTTAATGGTATGTAGTTTCTCTGTTTTTATTGAATAAGGATTTTTATCAAGAACAATAAAATCCGCATACTTTCCTTTTTCTAAAGAACCAATTTTGTCTTCTTTGTGTATTTGATATGCGGCATTTATAGTTAAGGTTTTTATAGCATCAAGAAGATTTAATCGTTCGTTGCCACCAATTAAACTATCTTTTTTAGTTTTTCTTTCAATTGCTGTTTGAATTAACCTAAAAGGATTACTTTCAAACATGGGTTGATCAGCATGTAATGTACTTACTATGCCAGTATTTAAAGCAGATTTGATAGGTAATATTTTAGAAGTCCTTTCTTCACCTAAAATAGAGGTGTTTAAAGCATCTCCATAATAGAGTAAATGGTTTATGTGAAAACTGGGAAATAAGTTTAGTTTTTTTATTCTTAATAATTCTTTTTCAGGTAAAAGCAAACAATGCTCTAAGCGATGTCTAGAATTTTTAAAATCTAATTCTTTATCAAGCTCTTCAAAAGCATTAATTACTTCAGTATTTGCAGCATCACCCTGGGCATGAATAGCTATTTGCCATCCATTATTATGGTATTTTGAAATAAACTCTTTCAATTCATCATTATCAATCAAAGCTTTTCCTTTAGAGTTAGCAGGAATATGTAATTTGTTTTCAGTTAAGTCAGAGATTAAATAAGGTTCATTAATATACATAGAGCCTGTATATGGAGAACCATCATACCAGTGTTTAATTCCTATAATATCATAAAAATCGTTAGTCTTTCCTTTTGTTTCAGGTAAAATATAAGTCATATCATGACGTACATAAATAAAATGACGAGGAGCAGGTTTTCTTTCTGGTAATTGACCAATTAAAGCTAAAAAGTTACCTAATAAACTTGGTGTTTTATCAGATAAATGCTTCATTAAAATAAGAGGTTTACTATCGTTTATAGTTAAACCTGTAGAGACTATAGTGGTATTCCCATTTTTAGCATAATTCAACATTGTTTTTTCTGAAGAATTACTTAATACTTTAGGAGTAAGTACTTCTTTTTTTAGTTTTTCTATAAAAGGTTTGAAAGCTTCTTGTTCAACAATAAGGCCTGTTAAATTTCCTTTAGCATCTTTTTCGTAATAACTGTTTTTTGAAGGGTTTGCAGTATTTTTGGTAATAGCTACACTTTCTAAGGCTTTAGAATTCACCCAATAACTATGTAAACTTTGACTAAAAATAATAACAGGATTGTTAGGGGAAATTTTATCTAAGTATTGTAATGTTGGAGTATTTAAATCACTAACTAAAACGGGGTCTAAACCTTTAAAAATAAGCCATTCGTTTTTAGAAGCTTTAGAGGCGTATTTTTCAAAATATTTCCATACTTCTGCATTATTTTTATGCTTAAATCCAGATAAATCATACATGTTTTGAAAAAACATAGATAAAGCAAAATGAGTATGAGGATCAATAAAACCCGGCATTATGGTTGCTCCTTTAAGATTTATTTTTTGTAAATCTTCATTTTTGAACTCAGGAAAATTTTTAAGCTCTCCAATTTCTTCAATTACGCCATCAGTAACTAGCATGGCATTTGCAGTAGGTTGTTTATTATTAACCGTAATTATATTAGCATTATAATAAAGCGTTGGAGGTGCCTTTTTAAAATCTTGCTTTGATAATATCCATCCAGAAATTAAAAATAGAAGAATAAGGCTTAATAGAATTTTCTTTTTCATGGATGAGAAATCTTAGCGTTTTTTATATTAAATGCTCTATTAGTTTATCGGTACCTAAACTAGCAACGTCTTTAATAACGGTTAAGTTGTTCATTGAGTTACTACTCATTGCAGGTTTAGGATCTATAAAATAAATAGGAGTATTTTCAGGAGCATAATCAATTAAACTAGCTGCTGGATACACCTGCATTGATGTACCAATTATAACGAGAATATCAGCTTGTAAAGTAATTTCAACAGCTTTTTCAAGCATAGGAACTTCTTCTCCAAACCATACTATATGGGGGCGTAATTGAGAATTTTGTTCGCATAAGCTACCTAAGGTAATATCAGAATCCCAATTATAAACTAGGTGTTCATGTGCTGTACTTCTAGCTTTTAAAAGTTCTCCGTGTAAATGTAAAACATTAGAGCTTCCAGCGCGTTCATGCAAATCATCAACATTTTGAGTAATAATATCTACCTGAAAATGTTCTTCTAGCTTTACTAAATTAAAGTGTGCTTCGTTTGGGCTAACTTCCAATAATTGTTTTCTACGTTGATTGTAAAAGTCTAATACCAATTCAGGGTTTGCACGAAAACCTTCGGGTGAAGCTACTTCATAAATGTCATGTCCTTCCCATAAACCATCAGCATCTCTAAATGTTTTAATTCCACTTTCGGCACTAATACCAGCACCAGTCAACACTACTAATCTTTTTTTCATGAGACTAAAATATGAAATTTAGATTACTAGTAGCTAGTGAGATGGATCAAAGGTTTTTGATCTACATAGAAAGTTTTTATGGTTCGATAAAGTATAAAAACCAAGTTAGTTTATAACGTTATGAAATGTTTTCCTTTTTTACAAGAGAGGCTTTACTCATTAAAAAGAGATGTACACTCATTTTTAATATTATTTTTCAAGTTAAATGCTGAGTTTTATCTGAAATTTAATGCATCTACTATGAAAAAAGTACTACTAATAAGCCTGCTATTATTTAGCCTTAGTGTTTTTACACAAAAAATACCTAAAATAACTTTAAAAGATTCTGGAGAACTAAAATTATCTAGTCTAAAAGTAAATGTTAGTATTACGGGTAATTTTGCTACTACTACTTATGATATGGAGTTTTATAATGGACTAGATAGAACACTTGAAGGGGAGTTAGTATTTCCTTTAGGAGAAGGAGAATCAGTATATAAGTTTGCAATGGATTTTAATGGAGAATTAAGAGAGGCAGTAGTTGTTGAAAAAGAATTAGCTAGAGTTGCTTATGAAACTACGGTTAGACAAAATATTGACCCAGCGCTTTTAGAAAAGGCATCAGGTAATAATTACAAAGCAAGAGTATATCCAATTTTGCCTAAGAAAAATAAAAGAGTTGTTTTAACATATGAAGAAGAACTATCAACAGTTAATGATAAATTAGTATTTGAGTTACCAATAGGAATTAAGGAACTTATAAAGGAGTTCTCTTTAGACGTTTTTATTTCTGGAATAACAAATAAACCAACTATTAAAAGTGAGTTTTCTAAATATATCCATTTTATTAAAAAAGAAAATGGAATGAGTGCATTTTTAAATGAAAAGAATGTAATTCCTCAAAAACCAATTAAAATAGAGATAAAAAGAAATTTAAAATCAGAAAAGACACTAACTTACTTAGATTATTTTTATAGTTTAATTCCTTTAAAAAAAGAATCAAGAAATAAACAGAAACCAAAAAGGTTAAGTATTCTTTGGGATACATCTTTTTCAATGAGAAATAAAGATTTGAATAAAGAAGTAGAACTTTTGGATATGTATTTTAACTATTTACAAAATATAGAAGTTGAGTTTGTTTCTTTTAGTAATGCAATAAATAAAAAAGAAAAATTTGTTATAACTAATGGTGAATGGAGTAATCTTAAAAAGGAAATACAATCTATAACTTATGATGGAGGAACTAATTTAGAAATATTAAAGACTCTAAAATTAAAGTCCAATGAAATACTTTTATTTTCTGATGGTCTAGTAAATTTAGGAAGTATAAAAGAGATTAAGAAAAAAACAATTTATACAATTAATTCATTACAGTCCGCAAATCATTTTCTATTAAATAAAATTGCTACAGATCAAGGAGGTGTATATATAAATTTAGGAAAACTTAATAGTGAAGAAGCAAATAGATTTTTAAAACAAGAAGTGTTACAATTCTTAGGGGTTAAAAGCTCTGCCAATATTGAAGAGGTGTATCCAAAAGATAGAGTAAATGTTACAGGTGACTTTATAATTTCTGGAAGATTTAAAGAGAATCCTTCAATAGAATTGAAATTTGGATATCAAGGAAAAGTCTCAAAAATAGTAACTCTCAATTTAAAAGATTCTCAAAAATCTAATAATGTTAAGAGACTTTGGGCAAAAGAGAAATTGAAGTATTTAAATAATGAAAAAGAAGAAAACAAAAAGAAAATAGTTTCTTTAGCAAAGCAGTATCATTTGATAACAGATTATACTTCAATGTTAATTTTAGATAGAATTGAAGATTATGTCAAATATGGTATAGAGCCACCAAAAGAGTTAAGGTTACCTTATAAAGAATTATTAAAAGAAAAAGAGGAGACTCAAGTTTTAGAGAAAGAGGATATTAAAGATAGAAAAGAAGATCTTTTTGATCAATATGAAGAAATTAGAGATTGGCACGAATTAACTTACCCAAAGAAAATTAGAATGCCTCAAACGTCAAGAGTTATAAATACTAGTACAAATGAAGTAAATACTACAATTAATACTAGAACTAATGATAGTTATGTAGATGTGCCCACAACTGACATAGATTATTCTAAAAAGGTTGTTAAAGGTATTGTAAGTGATTCATCTGGTGCTTTACCAGGAGTTACTGTAATAGTTAAAGGAACTACTAAAGGAGCTGAAACCGATTTTGATGGTAATTATACTTTAAATGTAGAAGTTGGTGAGGTTTTAGTTTATTCTTTTGTTGGATATTCAACCAAAGAGGTTGTTGTAAATAGTAATAATATTGTAAATGTAAAACTACAAGAAGATAACTTACTTGAAGAGGTTGTTGTTGTGGCTTATGGGGTGAAAAAAGAGTCAAAATCAGTAAGTAGTAGTGTAATAGAATCTTTAATAGGTAAATCTTCGGGAGTAAAGATTTCTCAAAATAATGAGGAAGACGCAAACGTTTCTTTAAAAGAAAATAATTTATTGAGTCAAAATGACCCAATGTATATAATTGATGGAATTCCAGTAGAAAAGAGTTTTGTTGAAAAATTAAACTCCAAAGAGATTGAGACTATAGAAGTAATAAAGCCTTTTAATGCAACAAAACTTTATGGAGCAAAAGCAAGAAATGGCATTATAATCTATATAACCAAAGAAGGAAAAGAAATTAATGAAAAAGAAATTGATAAATTAAACTCATTGATAGAAGAAAGAATAGAATTAAAAGTTTGGAACCCAAAGACTCCATATTTAAATGTTCTAAAAAGTGAAACTTCAATTTTATCTGCTTATAAAAAGTATTTAGAGATTAGAGATGATTATTCTAATAGTCCAATGTTTTACATAGATGTAGCTGATTTTTTTGATCAAAAAGGAGAAAAAGAACTAGCAATTAGAGTTCTGACTAATTTAATAGAGATTGATTTGGATAATTATGAGCTTATAAAAGCATTGGCATATAAGTTAGAGTATTTTAAAGAGTATGATTTAGCAAAGCAAATTTATAAGAAAGTACTAGAGTTGAGACCCGAAGAGCCACAGTCATACAGAGATTTGGCATTGATGTATGAATTAACAGGTGATTATCAAGATAGTTTTAACTTATTATATAAGATTTATAAAGGAGAACTTTTAGAAAAAGATATCGATGAACGGTTTGACGGTATAGAATCTGTTGTCTTTGTAGAACTTACAAAATTAGTGTCTAAATATGGAAATAAATTAAAGTTGAGTAAATATCAGAGAAAGTTTTTTAAATCAATACCAGTAGATATACGAATAATTGTTGATTGGAATCATAATGATACTGATCTTGATTTATGGGTTGTTGATCCAAATGGAGAAAAAGCCTATTATAAGAACCAAGAAACATTAATTGGAGGGAGAATGTCAACTGATATGACTGAAGGTTATGGACCAGAAGAGTTTATGCTAAAAAAAGCTATTAAAGGAAAATATAAAATTATGGTCGATTACTATGCTGATAATGTTCAAAAAATATCTGGACCTACTATTTTAAAATTGAATGTATATAAGAACTATGGAAAAAGAAATGAAGAAAAACAAATAGTTATTGTGAAATTAGATAAACAAGAGGATTATATTGAGATAGGGAATTTAATTTTTTAAAATAATTTAGAGTCTATATCAATTTTCGAAACGATTTTTAAAACACCAATCATTGAAATGATTCTTTTATGGAGGACTAAAATATGAAATTTTAGTTTCCTTTTTAGAAGGCATTAGTTTATTTGAATTAGATAATTTTTGAGAATATTAGTATTGATTTTCTCAAAAAAATATTGAGATACATTTATATTTGAAGTCAAATCAAACTTAAAAATAAACTATGAAAAAACTGACAATATTATTGTTGTTTATTTCTTTTATAACAAAAGCACAATCAGTTAAAAATCAAATATTAGAAAATCTTTCAGAAATAAAATCTGTAAATCCAAAGGATACTAATTTTTCAGATTTAAAAAAGATAGGGGATGCAATAGGTAACTCTAAAATTGTTTTTTTAGGAGAACAAGATCATGGAGACGCTACAGCGTTTGAAGCAAAAACTCGAATTATAAAGTATTTGCATGAGAAAAAAGGATTCAATGTATTAGCTTTTGAAAGTGATTTCTTTAATATTAATAAAAAGTCTGATGAGAATAAACCAATAGAAGAAATTGAGAAAAGTATTTTTTCGGTTTGGTCAAAGTGTGTTCAAGTAAATCCACTGTTTAGTTACATCAAAAACCAACAAAAAAAGAATCCAATAACGATTAGTGGATTTGATTGTCAAATAGGACAGAATTTAGAAGAAGATAGAATTAGTTTCGTTAGTGAGATGGAAAAATATATTGAAAAAGAAATAGATGTTTCTACTATTGATAACTATAATTTATTTAGAGAAACATTAAAAGATGTGATTTTCTTTGTTAAAAAAACAAAAAAGAAAGACGCTTATTTTAAAAAGGTAAAAAAGAAAACACAAAAAAAGTTTTTCCAAACTCTGATAGAAATAAAAAAGGGAATCAAGAATAAAGAAACTTTTTTATTTAAAAATCTAGAAAATATAGAATCTTATGCTAAGATGGCATGGGGGAATAAAGAATATAGACAAGGACGCGATACCCAAATGGGGAAAAATATTTTATGGTTAGTAGCTACAAAATTTCCAAATGAAAAAATAATTTTTTGGGCGCATAGTGCACATTTAGTTAAAGGAAAATCAAGTATAAATTCTTATACAAAGACTTCTGCGGGTAAGTACGCTATTGATAGATTAAATGCAAATGAGGTTTATAGTATCGGGTTTTCCTCTAGAGTTGGGTTTACAGATAGAGTAAGTTTAAATACTAATATTGAAGGTTATAAAATTATTAATGCTCAAAAGGAAGGTTTTGAAAGTTGGGTTTATTCTAAAAAACTCCAGTATGCTTTTATCAATTTCAAAGCTTTAAAAAATAATTCAGAAACATTCCATATGAAAGGATCTAGTCATTATAGTTATAAAAATAACTGGTTAACTGCTTTCGATGGTATTTTTTATATAGATGAAATATCACCTTGTATAGAAGAAAAATAGGAAACTATAATTTTAGTATGTTTGCTGTATGATTGATGAAGGATTGTTAGCTTATTTAGAAGGCTATATTACTGAAAAAAGAAAGAATACTTTTCATAGAGTATTAAATGAAAGAACTCGTCATTTTGCCGTGGTTTTAGAAGATATTTATCAACCTCATAATGCAAGTGCAGTAGTGAGAAGTTGTGATATTTTTGGAGTTCAAGATGTATATGCTATTGAAAATAAATTTACCAATAAAGTTTCTAGACATGTAGCCAAAGGAAGCCAGAAATGGTTAAATATTAATCGTTTTAAAGAAGATGGAGATAATACTAAGGCGTGTTTAGAAGATTTAAGAGGTAAGGGATATCAAATAATAGGAACTACACCACATACAGATTCATGTGTGTTAGCCGATTTTGATGTAACTAAAAAAACAGCTTTTGTTTTTGGAGCAGAGAAAGATGGAATTTCTGATTATATAAAACAAGAAGCCGATGGTTTTTTGAAAATTCCAATGGTAGGTTTTACAGAAAGTTTAAACATATCTGTTGCAGCAGCTATTATTTTAAATGATGTTACTTCTCGTTTACGAAAAACAAAAGTAGATTGGCAATTAACTCCAGAAGAGCAAAAGGTCTTATACTTTGAATGGATAAAAAACACAATTAAGAATCCTGATAAGTTAATTGAATATTATAATAATAGCTTAACTTAACTACCTGTTAATTTGACTAGTTATAGTACTATCTGTAATTTTTGCATCCTCAGCTAATAAAAATGCTTTACTTAGAACAATAGATAATCCTCTATCTCCTTCAAAAGGGATGAATAGTTTATCGGTAGTTTTATCACGAGAGCGAGCAGGAACTATACATAAGTATTGATCGTTTGGTTCCATTAAAATATTACCACTACCAATATGAATTTTATAAGTTCTTAAATCTCCTTTTACAATTAAAAACTTTCCATTTATATGTGCTTTGTTTTTAATTTTTGTAAGTCTAGGTAATAAGCGTTCTAATATAGTTTTTCTTGTTTTAGCAATTTCATTAAGGTCACCAAAAGAGTAAGAGGCCCAATAGTCTCTATTAGATTGCCTATCTCCATTATTATCTCGCCATTCAGGGTCATTTCCAACACTACAAACACCAACAAAGAGATCAACATCACGCATTATTTCAGTAAAGACTACTTTAGGAACGTCTATTAGATTTATAACTTCTCCATTAAGATCTTTAAATTTAACTTGATCTGTGGTTATATATAACCAAATTCCAGTATCGTTAAAAGCATCATAATCATGCAATTCATCAATCCAAAACTCAGCTGTGATTTGATATTCGGGTAAAAATTTAGAACAAACTTCGTCATCTCTACCATCATCATATGCTCCCATCAAAGAATATTTCCAATCTCTCATAACGGCTAATGTTTTAAACTGATGTTGCTTCAGAATATGAGCTGCCATTCTATTAGAGTAATTTTGAGTGTTAATCTCAGCTTCTGTTAAAATATATAATTCTCTAAAGGCTTGTTTAATAGGTTGTTTACATTCAATTTGAATCATTTTTTCTCGCCAAGCTATAATCTCGTCTTCAGTAGAAAAAATAGGATGCCAAAGTTGTACTTTACAAGTTTCATCTATCCAACTTATTATCTCTCCTGTACTATTTTCCCAATTATCATTTCTTAGAATACCATTCTCTTTAGTTCCATTTTGATTAATAAATGTCCAAATTAGTTTAGAAGCAATTGGAAATACAATACCATGATTTAAATAATATTTATTAAAAGAAGAGAAATTCCACGTTCTGTTTAAAATGAATTGATTGTCAATTCTTTGTTTTTGTGCTGAATAAACTTTTTGAATTTCCTTAATTTCCTTTCGAATTAATTTTAATTTATCGGTTAAAGTTTTACTGTTTTTTACAATACTGGGTACTGATTTCATTGTACTACCATCAGCTTTTTTCCATTGCTGAATAACTTTACTACCTTCAATAGTTATAATTAACTTGTAGGAATCGAACGGAATAGTTTTAGTACCAAGTTTTAAATTAAAATCAGGAACAGCCATTTCCTTGAGTTCTTCAACAGATACTTTATATTTTTTAGCTCCTTCAACTAAATATTTATCTATCGTCTTTTTTATATTATTTTGTTTAAGTTTTAATTTTACTCTAGCTAAGGCACCTAAACCATCTTTACCACGAATATTTCCTAATGTATAAGCACAAGCATTTCCTATACCTGCGGCTGCGGGTCCAACTCCAGGCATTCTTGTATAAGATTTTTCTAATAAATTACTTACTAAGGAAATAGTTTCTCTATCAGAAAAAAACTGCATACTCCAAACAATACCTTTTATAAAATTTTTTGAAGGTTCACATAAGTACTCGTAGTGTGAATATTCGTATTCACTATTACCATGGTTATATTTTTGGGTTTTAACGCTAATAGGAAAATCTATAGTAGTTTGCAGAATTTGGTGCACCATTTTTCTGTAAATATCCTTACCGATGTTGTCTATTGAAAGAGAGATTTGTTTTTTTAGTTTTATGGTAGGTTTTCCCCCTGTAACACTATTAAGTAGTATTAATAATGAGTGTAGTTCTTTAGAATTTTTGGTTTTAGTATTTTTAGTTATTTCATTTATAGAAGGTCCAATATCATTAGATTTTAAAGAAAAAGAAACTACTTCATTTTCAGACTGAATAAGACTGTATAGTTTTGTTCTTGCTTTACTAATATCACTTCCCCAATAACGCTTATTAGTATCATTAAAATACTCAGAATCTAATAGGTTTATAATAAAGTTACGTAATTCATCAGATAAATCGTTCTTTTTTAAATGTCGTTCAATTTGTTGAATAGCATAATTTATTGGAAAATCTGAAAGAGTAGTATGTGTGATGTTATAATCTATTTTAGTCAATAGATTCAATAGTGAATTAAAAAAAGTAATCCATTCTTCTTCATTATAAGATTGGTTTCTTCTCATTAAAGCGCTTAATAAATGTAAGGCGACAGTTTTAGTATTGAATATATCGTGATTATAAGGAGAATGACCAATTTTTTTATAGAATTTAGAATATTCTAAAAGAACCTCTTCAATATACAATAATAGCTCTAATATGAAAGGTTTAATAAAAGAAGGTTTTTCTTTTTTGAGAAGTTCGTAAGCCTCAATTCCAGATAAATCATTAGGTCCATAAATGTAATTATTAGTTTTTTTTATGTCCTTTACAATTTTACTTACATGGTTAATGTTTTTTTCTTTTTTAGTCAATTTTGATTTTAAAAAATTAAACATAGCAATATGAATTTTATCCTCCAACAAGAGGAGTTAATTTTATAAAAGATACTGATGTGGTCTCATCAACCAATATTTTTTGCTCTACACTTTCAATTTGTTCATCATCTACTAATATGAAGAAACCATTTTTTTGAAAGGAGTCTAAAGCGATATACAATTGTTTTTCTAAATCTATATCTGGTAGCGTTTTTTTACTTAAGCGAGTCTCAAGATTTATGGGAAGTACTAGGCCATTTTTATAGGCGTTAACATCGTTTTTATAACGTTCTATCTCAACTTTAATTCTTTCTCTTATAAGTTCAAGTGTTGATATATATTCGTTGTTAAACTTAAGAGTTATTTCATTTAGTATATTTCCACCAAGATTTTCATCTTTTATAACGATACTTTTCATAGATAATTTGTTTGAGTTAAAATTAATCAAAATTGTACTATAAAGATAAATATAGGTCGTTTTATTTAGTATTTATATAAAAAAATTAGAAACAAATGATAGGATAATAAAGTATTGTAAAAACGAAGTTAATTTGAAGAAATAATTTTTAAAACTAATTCTTTGGTTAATGGTTGTCCATTAGCCATTTTTTTGATGTTATCGAAAGTAAAAACAAAGCCACAACCGTTTTTATATTCAGAACAACCGTAAGCCGATTTACCTTTTAAAACAGTACCTTTTTTACACTTCGGACATGTAATTTTATCACTATCGTTTTGTGAAGTTTGTTTAGGAGTTGAAGCTCCTTTTTTTGGTTCTAATTTTAATTTAAAATCATCATCAAAACGAACCAAGCCTTCAACTTTTTCATCGCCTTGTTTAAAACCTTTTAAATTGGTAGTACAACCTTTGTCAATTAAACGAATAAGTTGAGTTTCAGAAATCTTTTTACCTAAAAATTGGAAGGCTAAAACAAAATCACATCCGTTTTTATAATTAGAGCATCCAAAAGCTGAGTTTCCTTTTAGTAGTTGACCTTTTTTACACTTTGGACATTCTTTTCCTGCAACTTCTTTCTTTTTAGAAGTTTTTTTCGGTTTTGTAGTTGCAGTCTTAACTGTGGTTTCAGCAGATAAACGAGCAGTTTTTTTACTAGATCGTACTTCATATACTAAAGTATCTACCATTCGTTTCATCTCTTTTATAAAGTGAGAAGCATTGTATTCACCACGTTCAATTTCTTTTAAACGTTTTTCCCAAAGTCCTGTTAATTCAGCAGATTTTAATAATTCATTATCAATCAAATCAATCAAATCTATACCTGTTTGGGTTGGAATAATTAACTTCTTTTGACGTTCTATGTATTTTCGTCTGAATAATGTTTCTATAATACTAGCGCGAGTAGAAGGGCGACCAATTCCATTTTCTTTCATTAAGTCACGCATTTCTTCATCATCTACTTGTTTACCAGCTGTTTCCATAGCTCGTAATAAACTTGCTTCTGTATAATTTCGAGGTGGTTTGGTCTCTTTTTCTAAGAAAGACGGTTCGTGTGGACCCTTTTCACCTTTTTCAAAAGTAGGTAACACATCTTTTTCTTCATTTTTCTTAGTATCTATACCAAATTCAAAAACTTCACGCCAACCTTTGGTTAAAATTTCTTTTCCAGAGGTTCTAAAAGGAACTTTGTCAGCTTCACCTTTTACTTCTGTTTTTGCAATATCACTATCAGGATAAAAAACAGCAATAAATCTACGAGCAATTATATCGTAGACCTGTTGTTGATTATACTGTAAATTGATTTCTATTCCTGTAGGAATGATAGCATGGTGATCTGTAACTTTTTTATCGTTAAATACTTTGGTCGATTTACGAATTTTCTTTCCTAATAAAGGTTGTGTTAAACTTGCAAATTGCTTTAACCCTTTTAAAATATTAGGAACTTTAGGATAAATATCATTTGGTAAGAAAGTAGTATCTACTCTAGGGTAGGTAACTACTTTCATTTCATATAATTTTTGAACTATTTTTAAAGTTTCATCAGCAGAGAAACCAAATTTATTATTACAATATACTTGTAATCCAGTTAAGTCAAATAACTTAGGAGCATATTCTTTTCCTTTCTTTTTGGTTACAGATGTTATTTCAAAATCAGCTTCTTTTACCTTGTTAGCAAAAGCTTCACCATCTTCCTTTTTTAAAAAACGACCTTCTTCACAGCTAAAAAGTGTGTTTCTATATAAGGTTTGAAGTTCCCAATAAGGTTGAGGTTTAAAATTCTGAATTTCCTTAAATCGATTAACCAACATAGCTAGGGTAGGAGTTTGTACTCTACCTATGGAAAGCACTTGCTTGTAACCTCCAAACTTTACGGTATATAATCGAGTAGCATTTAATCCCAGTAACCAATCACCTATAGCACGAGAAAAACCTGCGTAATATAAATTGTTATAATCGTCGTTACTTTTTAGATTTTCAAAGCCTTCTTTAATAGCTTCTTCAGTTAAGGAAGAAATCCATAATCGTTGAATTTCACCTGTATAACCTGCTTGATTAATAACCCATCGTTGAATCAATTCTCCTTCTTGTCCAGCATCCCCACAGTTGATAACTACATCAGCTCTTTCAAATAATCCTTTAACAATATTAAACTGTTTTTGAATACCAGAATCTTCCGTTACTTTAGTGTCAAATTTATCTGGAAGCATGGGTAAATTATTTAAATCCCAGCTTTTCCAGTGAGGTTTGTAGTCTTTAGGTTCTAAAAGTGTACATAAATGACCGAATGTATAAGTAACCGCATAGCCATTACCTTCGAAATATCCATCTCGTTTGGTATTGGCTCCTAAGATATTAGCAATTTCACGGGCTACACTTGGCTTTTCGGCGATACAAACTTTCATTAATATAGTTTAGAAATTCGAAATTAATAAAATATTTATGAATGCAGAAAGGAAATAAAAGAGATAAAAAAGAATGTATTATAAGTCAAGTTTTACATCTAATTCTTTAATTAATTCTTCTATTTCGATAATAGACATTTTAGTAGAACATTCAATAGTGTAACTACCTAAGCCAATTTTTAATACTCCCGTATTGTCTTCTTCATATCCTATAGGAACTATTGAAAAAAATATTGGATCTATTTCTTTTGTTTCTAACCCATCTTTAAACCATTTATAATCTGCTAAGTAAGTTACAGAATTTTTATTGAATGTAATTTTTTCAACTCCATAAGTATTCCATAGAGAAATTCTTAGCATGTAGAATCCAAGTAATCCAAATATTCCTATTCCTATTAAGAAACCAAAATGAAATTTTTGTTTTAGATAAAAGGAGAAGAATAATCCTATTATTGGGGCTAGAAAGAATAGAAAAGAAAATAAAAACATAATCAACCTTATGAAAAAAGGAGATTTTTTTACTTTTAAAATTAGTTCATTATTGTTTAAATAATATTGTTTCATAGCTATATTTTTTGCTAAAAATAATTAATCTTTAACACATCGACAAGATAAAGCCATGTTGGTATTATTGTTTTTGTCTTTCCATTTATTGACAAAAGTTTTTCCGCTAAACATAAATCGAGCAGTAGCTATATTATTTTCGGTTGAAGACCAAAATGCTGCTGCAAATCCTAAACCTTCAAAACCTTTTGGAAGCCCTGTTTTTCCTGTATCAAAATAACCAGCTGGAAGTACATTGAATTTAAGTTTGTTGGTGTTATTAGATTCATTATTCCAATGCTCTACGCTTCTCATGTGTATAGCATGTTCACCACGCCAAC
Organism: Tenacibaculum aiptasiae; assembly: GCF_965221665.1. NCBI lineage: Bacteria > Pseudomonadati > Bacteroidota > Flavobacteriia > Flavobacteriales > Flavobacteriaceae > Tenacibaculum > Tenacibaculum aiptasiae. The sequence continues at coordinate 1,396,608 of NZ_CBDCSN010000003.1, read as the reverse complement.
CACCTTTGCTAATAAAAGAAGAGGGCATTCCGTGAGCTATTTCTAATTCGTCCCATTCTATATCAGAAGGAATATGCCAGCCTTTTGGACAAGCATCTTTTAAAGAATTTAAGTTATATAATCGACCATAAGTTTTAGAAGGATTGTTAGGGTTTATTATAGAACCAGAAGAATTGTAACGTAAATTTTCTGCCATCCATATTTTGTTTGCAATTCGAACAGTTTTGTAAGTCTCACCATCCCTTGAATCTGTCAGATTATTTTGAATTATTAGAGTTTTTGGTTTATGTGGAGTAGTAGTTTTTTGCTTTTTGTTTGTACAGTTAAAAAAAACAATAAGTAGAAAGATATATAGAAATAATTTGATGTTATATTTATATAATTTAGTCATTGATTTTTGTTAATGATTCAATATCCCAAGTTTTGATAGTTCCATCATAAGAAGCACTTATCAAAGTATTTGAATTTAAAGTTTCTACGGATTGTACAAAATTTAAGTGTTTAAATGTGGATATTAGATTACCTTTTAAGCTCCATATTTTAACTGAATTATCTTCTCCTCCAGAAGCAATGTAATTATTATTTAAAATTTTTATAGTCCTAATGGTTTCGGAATGTGCTTGGAATGTTTTTATACTAGAAAGACTAAAATCATTTTTTAAAGTTCTGATAGTAATTTCACCATTTAAATTTCCACTAATTAATTGTTTTGTGTGATTATTAAATGTGATACTAATAATTGGAGAAGTTTCATGAAAGGTATATATAGATTTTTCGTTATTAATATTCCAAATTTTAACAGAACAATCTTCAGAGCATGAAGCAAGAGTATAGTTGTTGATTTTTGTTGTTTGCCAAACCCAATTGCTATGTTCATCAAAAGTTTTTAGAATCTTACCATTAAGTTTTACTATTTTGATAGTGTTATCACCACTACTAGATATAAATGTATTATTAGTTAAGCGGCACAATGAAAGAATAACAGCCGAATGAATTTTAATTTTATTTAGTATTTTATAATTTTCCCAAACAATTATTTGTTTATCTCTAGAACCAGAAATAAAAATATTGTTATTTATTTTTTCAATACATAAAACAGAGTTTAGATGGCCTTTTAAAGAAGTTTTTAGTTTTCCTAAGTTAGTCCAAACTTTTATTTCTTTATCTCGACCACCACTCAAAATAATTTCATCACTATTTTTTAATAAAGACCAAATATAACCTAGGTGCCCATAAAATGGTTGTAAGTTTTTGTTTTCCTTTTTTTTGGAATATAGGATATCACTTCTTAAAACAAATTTCTCACCTTGTGTTAATATTTCGCCTTCATGCCAAACATTATGGTCAAAAACAATCAAATCTCCCTGTTTAGGAATATATGACGCCCAAACTTTATTTGTGCTTTTAGTTTCGAAAAATAAGGTTTTACCTCCTTTGAATTCATTTGCATCATTTAAATAAATCATAAATGTTAACTTTGATTGAGTTACATGATCTTCATAATGAATACCATCGAGGTGTCTTTTAAAATACTGATTGCTTGAGTACTTACAAAACCTAAGTCTATTATTTAATTTTTTTAAATGCCAAATTCCATTTTCTGATTCAATACTAGAGTTGATTTCTAAGGTTTTTGGTAAAAAAGGCTTTACCTGTTTGAAAAGATAACTAGATAAATCATTATCATTAATTACAGTTCTTTCATTATTCCTATAATGTGCAGGGTAGTTTGTGATAGCTTCTTGAAAAGAATTTCTAATATTGTTATTTAAAAACTTTTTGCATTCAGCTTTAGAAAAAAGAGAAGGAACTACAAAACAGATAAGGTCTGAATCAGGTAAAATATTTTGTATTTTTAAATTTGTCAAAGCGAACTAATTTCTACCCAATTCTAGTTCCGTTTTTAATATTTCTTTCAGGAGCAATAAGAGTAACTTCTTTGTTGTCACCAATACCTCCCAAAACTAAACACTCACTCATCATATTTGCAATTTGCTTTTTAGGAAAGTTAACAACGGCAATAATTTGATTTCCTATTAACTCCTCTGGAGTGTATAACTTAGTGATTTGTGCAGAGGTTTTTTTAACACCAAATTCTCCAAAATCAATTTGCATTTTATAAGCAGGATTTTTTACTTCTTTAAATTCTTCAGCACTGATAATTGTACCGATTCGCATTTCAACTTTAGTAAAATCATCCCAAGTTAAAGTGTTAGTTATTTCTTTCATAGTTGTTTATTTAGTAGTCTATTTGCAGCAGCAAAAGGTGTTGTTTTTCCATTTTCTAATTTGATAAGCTCATTATTTAATAATTCTTTAATAGCAGAATTGTTATAGAAATTATCTTTTAATTGCTGGTTTATGGTTTCCAATAACCAATACCTGTTTTGAGCATTTCGTTTCGTGTCAAAGTAATTACTTTCTATTGCAGCACTTATATATTCATTAATCATTTGATATACATTATCAACTCCTTTGTTGTGAAGCGCACTAGCTAGTAAAACTTTAGGTTGCCATCCGCTATCTTTAGGTGGATATAAGTGTAACGCTCTATTAAACTCAACTTTAGCAATCTTAGCGTTTTTCTCATTACCACTATCAGCTTTGTTGATTACAATAGCATCAGCCATTTCAATAATTCCACGTTTAATACCTTGTAGTTCATCACCAGCACCAGCAAGTTTTAAGAGTAAGAAAAAATCTGTCATTGAGTGTACCGCAGTTTCAGATTGACCAACCCCAACGGTTTCAATAATAATGGTGTCAAATCCAGCGGCTTCACATAAAATAATACTCTCACGAGTTTTTTGAGCTACTCCACCTAGAGAAGTACCAGAAGGAGAAGGTCTGATAAATGCATTTTCATCAGTAACTAATTGTTCCATTCGAGTTTTATCTCCTAAAATACTTCCTTTGTTAATAGAACTACTAGGATCAACAGCTAAAACGGCTACTTTTTTCCCTAAAGAAGTAAGGTGTTTTCCTAAAGCTTCAATAAAGGTACTCTTACCAACTCCAGGTACACCAGTAATACCTATTCTAACAGATTTATTGGCATGAGGTAAACAAGCTTCTAAAATTTCGTTAGCTTGTTTTTGATGTTTATTATTTGTGCTTTCAACTAAAGTAATTGCTCTACTTAGAAAAGGAATATTACCCGCTAAAATATGATTTACGAATTCTTGAGTTGTAGTTCTTTTTTTTCTGTTTAATTTTATTTTTTCAGCAGAAGATTTACTGGTTGTTTCTGGTTGAGAAACACCATCTTTTTCAGAAAGAGCAGATTTGTTTTTGTCAGTCATATCAAGTGAAAACGAAATAATAATGTAAATTTAGAAATAAAATTTAGCAAAAATGCAACACTAGAAAAAAAGTATCGTCTTTAGTATAAGAAATCAAAAATGAAACCAACTAAACAGCTACATCAATCAGTAATAGATGCATGTAAAAACAATGATGCAAAAGCACAAATGCAATTGTATGATTTGTATTGCGAAGCTATGCTTACAATTGCAAGTCGTTATGTAAAAGATGCTTATGTAGCTGAAGATATAATGCAAGAGGCATTTATAAAAGCGTTTAAAAATATTCAATACTATAAAGAGGAAGTTGCTTTTGGAGCTTGGTTAAAAAAAATAGTAATTAATCAGAGTATAGATTGGTTAAAGAAAAAGAAAGTAGAGTTGATTTCTATTAATGATGAAGTAACCACAATGATAGATGATGATAATGAGGATTGGAATGTGGCAGCTACAATATCATATCAACAAATAGTAAATTGTATAGAAAAATTAAAAGAAAAGTATAGAGTTGTATTAACCTTGTTCTTGTTAGAAGGTTACGATCATAGAGAGATTTCACAAATATTAGGGATTTCAGAAGTAACCTCCAGAACACACTTGTTAAGAGGTAAGAAAAAAGTACAAGAACAATTAAAAGCAGTACATCATGTCTAAAAAAGATATTAGAGAAATATTAAAAGAAGATGTTGAGAAACGAGCTGAATTGTCAACAAATCATAGATTGCGTTTTCAACAAAGATTGATGGAAGAATTGCATGAGAAACCATCAAAGAAAAAGTCATATCAATGGCTATATGTTGCAGCATCTATAGTTGTACTTTTAGGTTTAGGAATTAAATTTTATCCTATTGGAGGAGGTGAAATAGTTGAACCTACTATTATTGAAAAGTCTAATTCTATAGATAATCAAATTAGTTTAGGAAATGTTTCGCCAGAGTTAAAAACCTTAGAAACATATTACGTAAATACGATAAACTATGAATTAAGTCAGTTAGAATTAACTGAAGATAATAAAGAATTATTTGATGGTTATATTACTAAAATAGGTGAATTAACTAAAGAATATAAGTCGTTAACCGAAGAGCTCAATAAAAAAGGAGTTAACGATGATACTATCAATGCATTGATTGGAAATCTGCAATTACGTTTACAGCTGTTAAAACGAATGCAAAAACAATTAAAAGAATTTAAAAATCCAACTCAAAATGACATTCAAACGATTTAAAATTAGTGCTTTAGTTTTACTGCTTACTACGGCAGTATCCGCACAGAAATACAATAAGAAATTTAGCGAAAATTTCAATACTAATAAAGATGTAGTTGTAAATATTAATGCTTCAAATGCAGAGATAGATGTGGCTACATGGAACAAAAATGAAGTTTCAGTAGAAGCTGTTATAGAAGTAGAAGGGCTTGAGAAAAAAGAAGCTGAAAAGTATTTAAAAAATTGGGGATTTGAAGCTCTAGGAAATAAAAGTAAGGTACAAATTAGTGCTAATAAGAATAGATTTCATTCCATAGGAAATGATAATATTGTATACTTTAATTCTTCTGGGAATAATTTTCCAAAGATATATGAACTTCATAATGATAACGACGACGATATTATCATAATTCCAGAAGTAGACAATATAGAAATTCCAGATGTAGTAATCCCAGAAATTAACTTTGAAGAAATTACTTTTGGTAAGGCACTAGAAGATTTCGATTTTGATAAGTATGCAAAAGATGGAGGTAGTTATTTTTTCTCATGGCAAGATGGAGCTAATGATATTACTATAAAGTCTAAAAAAGAGTGGGAAAAGTTTAAGAAAAGTAAAAAGTATAAAAAGCTTAAAAAGAAATTAAAAGAAGAAAGTAATAGATTAAATAGAGAAAGAAAAAGGGAACTTCTGAAAGCAAAAAAAGAAGCATTAGTAAGAAAAAAAGAATTAAAAGAAAAAGCTAGAAAAAGAGAAAGAGATTTAAGATTAATGATAATTGAATCTAAAAGAAATAAATTGCTTAAAAAAATGGGTAAAAATCCATCAAGTTATAGTTACTCGTATTCAACAGAAGGAAATGATTTTACGATAAATGGGAAAAAAATAAAAGTGACTAAAAAGATCGTTATCAAAGTGCCAAAGAATGCTACTTTCGATTTAAATACACGTCATTGTAAAGTCAAATTACCAAAAACGAAAGCTTCAGGAAAAGTAAGTTATGGTACTTTCAAGGCAGATGTGTTAAATGGAGGAAAGTTAAATGTATCTTATTCTCCTGTAACTATAAATTCATTAAACGCCTGTACGTTGTTCTTAAATAATGTAACCGATGCTCATGTAGCATCGGTTGCTAATACAACTTTAGATACAAATTCATCTGGAGTAATAGTAGATAATATCTATGATAATGTAGAGTTGATTAACAAATTTGGAGAGTTAACAATCAAGAAAATACATCCTAATCATAACAATTTTAAAGTGTATTTAAATTATTCAAGTGCTGGAATAAATGTACTAGATATGCAAGGAGAACTAAAATTTGATGTTAGCGATAATATGAGAACTTTAAAAAATGGAGATTTAAAATTTAATGGTGATTTTATAATTACTTCAAAAAATAAAACTTTAGAAGTTAAAGGGAAATACAGTCAATTAACCTTAAAAAAACAATAATTTATAGTAAAAATAATTACTTTAAATTTTTATAAAATTGCTAACAAATTCTTTTTCATTATTCTTCATAAAGTGACTATCTTTAGCATCTGTTAATAGTCACTATTTCTATGAAATTATACGAAGAAAATCAACTAAAAATATATAACTCTTTAACAAAATCTAAAGAGCTTTTTAAACCAGTAACTGAAGGACGTGTAGGAATGTATGTATGTGGTCCAACCGTATACAGCAATGTACATTTAGGAAATGTAAGAACATTTATGTCTTTTGACATGGTGTTTCGTTATTTGTTACATTTAGGTTTTAAAGTTCGCTATGTTCGTAATATTACCGATGCAGGTCATTTAGAAAGTGATGCAGATGTAGGAGAAGATAAAATTGCGAAAAAAGCACGTTTAGAAGAGATTGAACCTATGGAGGTCGTACAACGTTATACGGTAGACTTTCATAAGGTAACTGCACTTTATAACTTTTTACCTCCAAGCATAGAGCCAACAGCAACAGGTCATATCGTAGAGCAAATAGAAATGATTAAAGAAATCATGGATAAAGGATTAGCTTACGAAGTAAATGGATCTGTGTATTTTGATGTTTTAAAATATAATGAAACAAGTCATTATGGAATTTTATCAGGGAGAACTGTTGAAGATGCAATTCACAATACAAGAGCATTAGACGGGCAATCGGATAAGAAAAATCCACAAGACTTTGCACTTTGGAAAAAAGCAGATGAACGTCATATTATGAGATGGCCTTCGCCATGGAGCGATGGTTTTCCAGGTTGGCATTTAGAATGTTCAGTGATGAGTTCAAAATATTTGGGAGAACAAATAGATATTCATGGTGGAGGAATGGATTTAAAATTTCCGCATCATGAGTGTGAAATAGCTCAATCACATGCATGTTCAGGTGTACAGCCAGTTAATTATTGGATGCATGCAAATATGCTGTTGTTAAATAGTCAAAAAATGGCTAAGTCATCTGGGAATTATATTCTGCCAGAAGCTATTTTAACAGGTGAGAATGATATTCTTCCTAAAGCTTTTAGTGCTGGAGTAGTAAGGTTCTTTATTATGCAAGCGCACTATAGAAGTATTTTAGATTTCTCTGGAGAAGCAATGTTAGCTTCAGAAAAAGGATTTAATAAGTTAATGGAAGCTATTAAGAACTTAAAAGGGATTAATGCAGATAAAGTAACTTCTGAGTTTGATGTAAAGGCATGGAAACAGAAATGTTATGATGCCATGAATGACGATTTTAACACTCCAATTTTAATTGCGCATTTATTTGATGCTGTTAAATTTATAAACTTATTAAAAGATAAAAAAGCAACTATTTCTTCTGATGATTTAGAAGAATTAAAAAATACATTAAATGCTTTTTGTTTTGATGTTTTAGGATTAGTTTCAGAAACAAATCAGCAGGATACCAAAACATTAGATGGTACTGTAGAATTATTAATTAAGTTACGTAAAGAGGCAAGAGAAAATAAAGATTGGGCATTATCTGACCAGATTCGTGATGAGTTATTGGCTTTAGGTGTTCAATTAAAAGACGGAAGAGAAGGGACAACTTTTACAATTAATTAAGAGTTATGGTTTTTCAAACTGAAAGACTAGTAGTTAAAAAAATTGAAGAGATTCATAGAAATGAGTTTGTAGAACTTTTAACTGCTGAAGAAATAATAAGCGCAATTCCTCAAGAAAAGCCTTCGGAAGAAAATGTTGAAATGAAATTTCAAATAGCACTTTCTTTTGATGGAGATATAGAAGGAAATGAGATTAGTCTTTTGGGAGTTTTTGAGAAAAATAAAAATGAATTAATAGGTTTAGCAGGTTTTCTTACAAATGATGAAGAGGAGAGAGAATTAGGATATCGTTTTAGAAAAGATTTTTGGGGTAAAGGTTATGCTACAGAAATTACTAAAGAAATGATTAATCATTCTTTTTTATCATTAAAGTTTGAAAAAATAACAGCAGATGTTTGGGTGGAAAATATTCCATCTAATAAAGTATTGAATAAGTTTTTAAAGCCAGTTAAGGAATTTCATAATGAAAAAGATGATTGTACAGATAGACGATATGAATTATTAAAAAAGGATTGGCAGTAAGTTGAAAAAGATTTTAACATATCCGTTTATAATGTTGGTTCGATTTTATCAGACTGCAATTTCACCATTTACACCAGCAACATGTAGGTATTCTCCAACATGTTCAAGTTATACAATACAAGCTTTACAAAAGCATGGATTGTTTTATGGTGGTTGGTTGGCATTAAAAAGAATATTTAGTTGTCATCCATGGGGAGGAAGTGGTTATGATCCTGTTCCAGAAAAAAAGAAGAATAATAGTTGTTGTTCTAATGAGCAATAAAGACAAATTAAAATTATATAAATGAATTTTTTATCAATAGTATGGGATTTGGATCCTGAAATCATAAAAATTGGAAGTTTAGGAATACGCTGGTATAGCCTAATGTTTGTAGCAGCATTTGTATTAGGACTTCGTTTTATGAAGAAAATTTACATCAATGATAATGTTCCAGTAGAAAAACTAGATCCGTTATTTATGTATGTATTCGTTTCTATGTTAATAGGAATGCGTTTAGGAGATGTTTTCTTTTACAGTTGGGATTATTATCAAAATCATTTAATAGAAATAATTTTGCCTATTAAAAAAATGGCTGATGGTTCATGGGAATTTACTGGTTTTACAGGATTTGCTAGTCATGGAGCAGCAATAGGTATTCCAATTGCTATGTACTTTTATGCTAAGAAACATTTACATAAACCTTGGTTATTTATTTTGGATAGATTAGGAATTATGGTAGCTTTATCTGGTTTCTTTATTAGATTAGGAAACTTCTTTAATTCAGAAATTTATGGAAAGCCAACTGGAAGTAGCTATGGAGTTATTTTTAAAAGAGCAGGTGAAACTGTACCGTGTCACCCAACTCAATTGTATGAAGCATTTAGTTATTTAGGACTGTTTTTTGCACTTTGGTACTTCTATTGGAAAACAGACAAAAAGAATCAATCAGGTTTCTTATTTGGGTTATTCATGGTAGTTTTATGGTCGTTGAGGTTCTTTATAGAGTTTTTAAAGAAACCACAAGTAGAAGGAAGAGAAGATTGGGTATTGAATTCTTTAAATACAGGACAGGTATTAAGTATTCCACTAATACTGATAGGGTTTTGGTTAATGTTTAGAAAAACAACTAAAACAGAAGCATAAAATAAAATTAAGGCCAGTCATTTTTGACTGGCTTTTTCGTTAGATTATTTTCTAAATCCTAATATTTCTTTTTTCACAACGTAAAATTAGGGTTTCATGACATTTTTTTAAGACGCTGTGTCAAAATTCAATAATTTGTTAGTAATTAACAAAAACTAACCAATTATGAAATTACTATTAAAACAAAATTTAATAGCAGCACTCATTTTGAGTGCTATTATTTTTACTTCATGTAAAAAAGAAGAAAAAGAGTTAAAGAAAGAGAAGGACAAAATAGCTTATAACGAGAAGTCAAATGCGAGTTTGTGTATGAGCGATTGGTTTCCTCATGAACAAACACCTCCGCCAGAAGAAGGAAAAGGAAGTCCTTTTGATGTATCTAGTACTACAAATAGAATTTTTCATCAATGGTCTTGGCAAAAGTTTTTATGGTTAACAAAACCAACTATTGAGATAGATTTAATTCCTATAATAATCAGAGGAGAGCCAGATCCAATAGTCATTACTAAAAAATTACCTTTATTCTTAAATCCTCAAAGAATGCATCAGGTAACTTCACATTTAGATGATGTTCCATTACAAAATGGAGTTGCAGTGATGTTGAGTGATACTAAACAAGCTGGATCTTCAGGAATATTAAAAACTAATCCAGCATATAATAAAAAGAATAATAAAGCAGAAACGGTTTACTACTCAATTCATGTAAGTCCAATATTTAAAAAAGCTGCAACTAAGTTTAAAGATTCTATTTTAAACGGGACATTATCGAAAGATAATTTATCGTCTTTTCCAGTTGGTTCATTAGAATTAAAAGTTTCTTGGGTAGCTAAATCAGCAATTCCAGAAGATAAAATAGACGATTATTATACAACAGTAGCAGGAATTAGTGAAAACGGAGTAGATTATGTTAATACAGAAGTAGCGTTATTAGGAATGCATGTTGTAGGAGTTGTAGAAAATCATCCAGAGTTTATTTGGGCAACTTTTGAACATACAGATATGGCTCCAAATTATGACAGAGGAGAAGATAAAGCAAGTTCTTCAACAGAGAAATTGTTATTTGAAAAAGGAGAAACCTCTGGTATAGCAGGTATAACTTGGGATACATTAACAAAACAACCTGTTTTAAAAAGTAAGGCTTTTGATTTGTTTCAATATGGAGTTCCAAGAGATAGTACAGGAGGGTTTATGAAGAATACAAGTCAAGAAGAGCCTATAAACTTTAAAAATATTAGTGATATTAATGCTTGTGTAAAAGGACACTTAGAGAAAGAAAAAGGGCCTTGGAAAAACTATTTTTACAATGGTTCTATTTGGATAGATACTGATGGATTTACGCCAGAACAACAAGCACAAATATTAGTTGGATTAAGAGGAGAAGTATCTAGTGCTTATCCTGGAGCTTTCGCTAGAGGATCGTTAAATTGTGCAAATGTTACTATGGAAACATTCACTCAAACTTTTCAAGATAAACTGTCGGAAGTTAATGTAGGGAATTTGGCGAATTGCTTTAGTTGTCATAATGCAGTGAGCTATACTAAAAATAGCTCGCCTATTTATATGAGTCATATTTTTGATGCTTATATAAAACGAGCAGAAGGAAAAACATTTAATGAGGTAGAAGCAATGAAAGCGAAACAAGAAGTAGAGGAGTTTATTAGATTTCAATTAGAATAAAAGCTAAAAAAAATCCCTTGTACATATTACAAGGGATTTTTTTTAATATTCTATTTTGTCTTGCTTTTCAGTCCATTTTTGGAATGGCTCTAAAGCAATGTCACGTCCAATTTGCTCAAAAGGAATACTTCTTTTTTCGTATGGTAATGGAATTTCTTTGTAAATAAATTCGTCATCAAAACCAATATTAGCAGCATCAACTTGATTACTTCCGTAATATACTTTATCAGGTCTAGCCCAGTAAATAGCACCTAAACACATAGGACAAGGCTCACAAGAAGTGTATACTATACATCCATCTAATTGGAAAGAACCTAAGTTTTTACAAGCATCTCTAATAGCCGTAACTTCTGCATGTGCAGTAGGATCGTTAGTAGAAGTAACTTTGTTATTTCCACGTCCAACAATTTCACCATCTTTTACAACGATACAACCAAAAGGTCCACCTTCGTTATTTTGCATTCCACGTAAAGCTGCTTTTACAGCTTCACTCATATATTCTTCGTGTTTGTTCATCTTCATTATCTTTTAATATGGTTAATTCTTTTCGCTAAAAAAAGCCGCAAAAATTGCAGCTTTTAAGTTTTGTACAAAAATACAGTTTTATTTTAAACTTCCAGTCATGTCTTCTGGTTTTACCCATTCGTCATATTGCTCTGCAGTTACATATCCTAAATTAATAGCTTCTTCTTTTAAAGTAGTTCCATTAGCATGTGCTGTATTTGCTATTTCAGCAGCTTTATAATATCCTATTTTAGTATTTAAAGCAGTAACTAACATTAATGAGTTGTTTACTAATTCAGTAATTCTTCCATGATTAGGCTCAATACCAGCAGCACAATTAACATCGAAAGACACACAAGCGTCTCCAATTAATTGAGCAGATTGTAATACGTTAGCAGCCATCATTGGTTTAAATACGTTTAACTCGTAATGCCCTTGAGTACCACCAACAGTTACAGCAACATCGTTACCCATAACTTGTGCACATACCATAGTAATAGCTTCTGCTTGTGTTGGGTTTACTTTTCCAGGCATAATTGAAGAACCAGGCTCATTTGCTGGAATAATAATTTCTCCAATCCCTGATCTAGGTCCTGAAGCCATTAAACGAATATCATTAGCAATTTTATTTAATGAAACAGCTAATTGTTTTAAAGCTCCATGAGTTTCAACTAAAGCATCATGTGCAGCTAAAGCTTCAAATTTATTTTCTGCAGTAACAAACGGTAATCCCGTAAATTCAGCAATATATTTTGCTACTAATACATCATATCCAGCAGGAGTATTTAACCCAGTTCCCACAGCTGTTCCTCCTAAAGCTAATTGAGATAAGTGCTCTAAAGAATTTCTTAAGGCTTTTAAACCAAAGTTTAATTGTGCAACGTAACCAGAAAATTCTTGTCCTAAAGTTAAAGGAGTAGCATCCATTAAGTGTGTACGACCAATTTTTACAACATCTTTAAAAGTTTCAGATTTTGCTTGTAAAGTATCGCGTAATTGTTCAACTCCTGGAATTGTAGTTTCTACAATTTTCTTATATGCAGCAATGTGCATTCCAGTAGGGAAGGTATCGTTAGATGATTGTGATTTATTTACATCATCATTTGGTTGAATAGTTTTTTCACCTTCACCAATTACTTTTCCTGCAATCTCGTGTGCTCTATTAGCAATAACTTCGTTACAGTTCATGTTTGATTGAGTACCCGAACCAGTTTGCCAAATGACTAAAGGAAACTGATCATCATGCTTACCTTCTAAAATTTCATCACAAACTTGCGCAATTAAATCACGTTTTTCTTCTGCTAAAACACCTAATTCAGCATTGGTATAAGCAGCAGCTTTTTTAAGATATGCAAATCCGTATACAACTTCTAAAGGCATAGATCCAGCAGGACCAATTTTAAAATTATTACGAGAACGTTCTGTTTGTGCTCCCCAATATTTATCAGCAGGAACCTCTACTTGTCCCATGGTATCTTTTTCGATTCTATATTTTGTCATTATAAAATGATTTAAAAGGCTTTAAATTAACGAAATCCAAAATTACAAATTCTTATAGTTTTTAGTAATGATTTTTATCAGATTTTATTGGATGAAAAGAAAAATAGTTTTAATTTTGTCGCGTAACAAATTATTAATAGGAACAAATGTTAGATTTTTCAGAATTTTCAGGATTAGTATTATTCATGTTTATTTTTACAACTGGATTTTGGTTGTTAATTTTCTTATTAACATTCGTAGTTCCTTACTGGATTGGTGGAACTATCTGGGAGAATTTAAAATTAAAGAGAGAAGCTAAGAAGGCTGCTGAAGGTAAGTAAGCTTTCTAAATACTATAAACAAAAAGGTTCGCAATACGCGAACCTTTTTGTTTTAAAATTGATTTCTTCTATTTCCGTTTCTTTTTCCTCTAGGTCGCTCTTTTCTCTTTTTCTTTAATTGTTCCTTCATAATTTTTCTGAATTCAATTATTTGTTCTTCATTTAAAAATTGACTTAGTTCCTTTTCTTGTTTTAAATTAAGCTCTCTAATTTGAACCTTTTTTTCTTCTTTAGGCATTTCTTGGTTGTGCAAAGCTCTTTTTTGTTGACTGTATTTTACTACCACTTCTTTAACCATTAAAAGTTGAATATTATCTAGTTTTAATTTCTCTTGAACTTTTTCGAGTTGTAGGTCAATTCTTTTTGTTAGGTTTTCTTGTTGTTGTGAAAAAACATTAGCAAGAGCTAAGAAAACAAATAGGCCAGTTAAAATGATTTTCTTCATAAATAAATCTTTAGTTTTTAATTAGACCTTTGGAATAGCTATGGGGTTATTTAATGAATGATAAAGTGTTGTTAAAAAAAGAGGAAACTAATTGTTTCCTCTTTTTTATCCACCAAATTCTTCACCACCACCATCAAAATTTCTTTGTGGTCGTTCTCTTTTTTTCTTTTGATTGAATCTATATGTAAAACTCAATGATATTTGACGTTCTCTCCATTGAAAATCTCCTTCAGAAATAGTACTAGGGTTTTCTCTACTTCCAAAATACGTAGTGCTTTGACGTTTACGAGAATTGAATAAATCGCTTACATTTAAAACTAAAGAAGCTTTGTCTTTAAAAATGTCTTTACTAAAAGATAAATTGGTAACAAATACACCATCTCTATCGGTTTGTGCAGTAGCTCTTGGTCCACGATACATTATACGAGTTTGCCATTGAATTTTACCAGGTAAAGTTATTCTCGAATTAAAACGTGTAAACCAACTACTTTCATTTACTTCATCTAAAATGGTTGTTACTTGTTGTCCGTTGGAAGCTGTGTAAACATATGTAAAAGCATCTGTATTAAATTTAAAATAATTAAATGAAGCAGAGAAGCGAGCCCATTTGGCTGGAGAATAATTGGTAGTAAACTCAAAACCATAACGCTGCTCATCATTTAAATTTACTGGCTGCCTAACAAATACATTTGTACCATTTCTTACTTCTACAATAGACACAGGTCTAATTAAATCTGTTGAATTTTGATAGTAAATAGAAGCACCTAAATTAAACTTGCTAATTTTTGTGTTATAACCTAAATCATAAGAACTGGTAAAAGTTGGAGTTAAATCTGGATTTCCTCTAAATATATTAGTAGGAGAACTTCTACTTTCAAAAGGGTTTAAAAACCAGTGACGTGGCCTTCTTAGTCTTCTACTATAGCCTAATGTAATATTTTCATTATCGTTAAGCTCATATCCTAAGTTTACAGTAGGAAACCATTCAGTAAAATTTTTATCAGATGTTTGATTGGTAGTAATAACATCCAAATCAATATCAGTAATTTCAGTTCTTAAACCTAATAAGTATGAAAACTTGTTTATTTTACTACCAAACTGAGTATAAAAAGCATAAATGTTTTGTTTGAAGTTAATAGCATTAGATGGATCAAAATTATTAGTAGGATCTAAAATATTTACTTTAAAATCAGAATTTAAATCTTGTAACGTTGTCTTATGTCCAAATTCAAACTGACTGTTTTCTCCCATAGGTAAAACATAATCAATTTGTAAAAGTTTGTCTTTTGAAGTGGTTATTTGAGAGTTGTCTTCAATTAATATTCCATTCGATGTAATAGGAGATAGCTCAGTTTCATCGCTTTCACCATATTGCAAATCGATTGTTAACTTTTGTCCTTTACCATCAAAATTGTTGGTGTAATTTATAGAATATTGTTTGTCTGTTCCTTTTTCATCTTCGTCTTCAATACGTAAAATTTTTCCAGGATTTTTAAACATTATCTGTTCAATATTGTTTGTAGCTATATCATCACCTTTTGAGTCTCTATAGAAGAAAGAACCAGTAATAGAGCTGTTTTTGGTTAGGTAATATTCTAAACCTAATGAAGCATTGAAATTTTTATTCTTTCTATCAAAAGTTCTGTCTTCAATTTGTATACTATCTATGATGTTATCGTCACCTAAATAAGAAAATTTAGAATAAGAATTCCCTGGACCTTTACGATAAGAATATCCAATGTTAGAGAATAAATTAATCTTTTTAGTACGATAGTTAAGATTAGGAGAAAGCCTGAATTGATCTGGGTTACCAACGGTAAGATTCACAGAACCATTAAACCCTGTAATTTTTCCTTTTCTAAGAATAATATTTAAAATTCCCGCAGTTCCTTCAGCATCATAACGAGCAGATGGAGCTGTAATTACTTCTACTTTTTCAATAGCTTCAGCAGGTAAATTTCTTAAAGCATCGGTTCCTGTTAAACCCACTAAAGCAGATGGTTTTCCATCAATAAGAATACGAACATTTTCATTTCCTCTTAAGCTAACAGCTCCTTCAGCATCTACATTTACAGAAGGAACATTATCTAAAACATCAGAGGCATTTCCTCCTTTAACAGTCATGTCTTTACCTACGTTATAAATCTTCTTATCTAAACGAATTTCTACTGTAGATTTTTCTGCAATAACTTCTACTTCTTCTAAAGTCTCAGTATCTTCAGATAAAGTTATAGTTCCTAGATTGGTGTTTTGAGATAGTTTTTGGTTTGGAAGTGTTTTAGTTTTAAATCCAATGAATTCAATTTTTATAGCATATTCACCCTTTGGAACTTGAATGTCAAAATTTCCTTTAGGGTCTGTAATCCCTCCAGTTACTCGTTTGCTTTTTACATGGGTAAGTACAACAGTAGCGTATTCTAAAGCTTGCTTTGATTGTGTTTCTATAACAGTTCCGGATAAAGAAACTTTTGGTCTTTTCTTTTTGGGAGCTTGGGCAAATAAACTTATTGAAAATAATAAGAATAAGTAAGTGAAATATTTCATGTTTGTATTTAATTAAGACCTATTAGACTGCGAAGTTCTTTAATGGTTTAAAGGGATTTAGTTAAAGGAATGTTAAACTAATTTAACAATGCTTTTTTTAATAAAATTAAAAGAATTACATTTGTTTTTCAAAAAATTGCAAAATCAACCAATAAATAATTAAAAAATAAGTATGAAAAAACTAGCTTTCCCTTTAGCAGCTTTAGCTCTAATATTTTCAATACTAACCTTTTTTTTATCACAGAATTCATCAGAGTTGGTGTATGTAGATGTGAATAAACTATTAGATGGTTATAAGAGAACTAAAGTAGTACGTGCAGAGTTTGAGAAAAAAGCCAAAGTGCTAAAATCGAATGTAGATAGTTTGGTAGTAGACTGGCAAAAGGAATTAAAGTTATATGAAAAGGAGCGTTCAGGATATTCGAAGAAAGAGTTGAAATTAAAACAAGAGTTGTTAGGAAACAAGCAACAGCAAATAAATAATTATCAGCAAGCAATTCAGAAACAAATTCAAGAGGCCGATAAAAAAGCTACTCAGACTGTTGTGAATGATATTAACGACTATGTAAAAGAATATGGAAAAGAGAATGGTTATAAAATTATCTTTGGAGCAAGTGGATCTGGTAATGTAATGTATGCAGATGAAAGCTCAGATTTAACAGCTGTAGTATTAGAAGGCTTAAATAAAGAGTTTCAAGGAAAGTAAAATAGAATTTAAATATTGCTATAAATAAAAGAATCAAACACGATTAAGCTATGAATCGTTATTATGTATTACTTATAGGTATACTATTATTAAGTAGTTGCGGAACAAAGTCTTTTGATACAAAAGATGAAATGTGGAGCTACTTACAAGATACAGATCATGGTTATTTACAAGAGAAAAATGTAAATAACTATGATTTTTCGTTGTTATATAAACCTACAGATTTATTGGTACTACAAGAATTAGGCGATGTAAAGGATAAAGAAAAAATAAAAAAACTTCGAGATAAATACAGTCAGTATTTGTATTTCACTTTATCGATGTCTAGAAACAACAAAGAGTTATTGAGTACTACACCACGAAATAGAGAAGAGTTTGGACGAATGGTGAATGAGCTAGCCTTTGGAATGGATAAAAAAGTACATGTTTTTACACCAAAGAAAGATACATTAGGCTTGTTGGATTATGTTTATCCTAGAATGTATGGGATGAGTAGAGCAACAACAATGTTATTTGTGTACCCTAGAGACAAAAAATATTTAAAGGAAGAGTATTTAAACTTAACAATAGGTGATTTAGGAACTTATACAGGAGAAGTAAAGTTTAAAATACGAACAAAATTAATAAAGAAAGAACCCAAACTAAATTTTAAATAAAAGGCTTCATTGCTAATTAGTAATAAGTTATAAAAATATAAAAAAGAAAACCAATACAATTATGATAAAGAACAAACATACAAGAAAAACAATAGCTATATTTTTCTTGTTAAACTTTTTGAGTACGCTATTTCCGTACACTGCATTGTATGCAAATAATAACGGACCTAATGCACCAGAGGCGGCAGCATTTGAACCAGTAGATGCTACAGATATGGTAAATTTAGTAACTGGTAACTTAAGTTATGTATTACCTTTATTGAACGTGCCTAGCCCAGAAGGAGGTTATCCACTTTCGTTAAGCTACCATTCAGGAATAGCTGTAGATCAAGAAGCTTCTTGGGTAGGTTTAGGATGGAATTTAAATCCAGGAGCAATTAATAGAGGTGTTAACGGATATCCAGATGATTGGGGAAGAGCTAGTATAAGTGAGTTTTTTTATGATAAAGGATGGAGTGATGATTATTATAGTTTTAGTGCTGGGGTTACTATAAAAAACTCTATATCAGTTGGTTTGGGTTTATCTTGGGGGTCTAATCAATCTTTAGGAGGATATGTTTCGGCAAGTATTGGAGTTGAAGGAGGTAGTATTGGAGGATATATAGGAACAAATGGAGTTGGAATTACTGGAGGTATAGGGCAATTTAATGTTAGTGCAGGAACAGATGGAATTGGAGTAGGTTATGGAACGAAGGGAGATGCTAGTCTAGGTGTGAATTTGAATTATAGTTATAGTTCGGGATTATCGGGAGGTATTGATATAACAAAAAAGAAAAGAGATGCAAAAAATAATATTGTAGCAGGGGAGAGTACTGGATTAGGATTTTCTTTTAGTTCAAAAGGTGCTTCTTTAAATGCAAAAGTAAATGGGCTTGGAGCAGGGATTTCTTCTTCAGGTAGTAGTATTTCCATGGGAGACTATGACGTTACCACTGCTTCTTCAGGTTTTACTATTCCTTTAATAATATTTTATATAGGATATAATCATACAAATGTCAGATATTCATTATTTAAAAAAGACTTTATTAATACATCAGGTATTTTATATCCATATGAAGGAACTAAACTTAAAGATGAGAATTCTTATTATTCAAGAGAATTATTGAATAACAATTTTATGGATGTAAATGTATTATTTCCATTTAAAGAAGGAGATACATATGATAAATTATTAGATAATTCAAATACGCATAAAGCTAATAATTTAATATTACCTAATTATGATAACTTTAGTGTAAATGCTCAAGGAATATCAGGTAATTTAACACCGTATATAGAAAAAAGTTTTAATTTATCAGGCAGAGGTACTCATAATACTAATCAGAATGGTTATACTTACGTAGATTATCTGAATAAAGATTTTGATGAATATAAAGGGATAGAGAGTGTCGTTGGTCAAACTCCACGAGAAATAGATAAAAATTATTTTACTTTTTCTAATACATATAATTCATTTTTAAGAACAGAAAAAGAAAATTTATCAGCAGATTTATTAAATAATGTAAATATAAATGAGTTAAATGGTAGAGTTTTATTAAATGAATTAATTTACCAAGATTCTAATAATTATAATAGTATTCTTAATAATCGAAAGAAAAGAGAAGGAAATACAATTATAACTTATACTAATAGAGAAATACGACAAGGAAATTTACCTGGTTTTATTGAAGCAAAAGAAGGTGTTAATACTCTTAATCGTCAAGATATTAATGTCTTTTTAGATAAGGGAATTGGAGCTTTTCAAGTAACCTCTTTAGATGGAAAAACATATCATTACTCATTACCAGTATATCAATTTGAAAATGTATATAAAAACTTTAAAAAAGTAAACGGTAGAGGTGATGATGTATATAGTGAAAATGATAATTTTTTTGAAATACGTAAAAATACTCCCTATGCAACTCACTGGTTATTAACAGGAATAACTGGACCTGATTATATAGATACTAATAATAATAATAAATTAGACAAGGAAGACTATGGATATTGGGTAGAATTTGATTATGGAAAATGGAGTGATGGTTATATATGGAGAACCCCAAGTGGAAGAGTGGAGGAAAATGTAAATAAATTAAATCCAGAGGATAAGACTTATTCATATGCATGGGGACGTAAACAAATTTATTATTTAGATGCTGTTAAAACAAGAACTCATACAGCCTTATTTATAAAAGGAAAAAGAGAAGATAATATATCTTCAGGTAAGTTGGTTTCAAGCTCTGAAGCAAGTTATGATCCTGATATTCATACTCCAGAAGTTTTAGGTAAAAGTTTGAAAAAGTTCCAAAAGAAAGAAAGAAAGGTATGGAATTTTTCTAATCAATATACAATTAAAGATAATTATCATTCAGAGGACTACCCAACTCCTCCATATCCAAGAACTGGAGCAGCAAGTGTTGCGACTTTTGAGTATACTAATTATCCTAAAGTAAAATCACTGAAATTGGAAAAAATAATTTTAGTAGATAATAAAAAAATTAGTGATAACATTAATAAAATAGGAGTTAAAAAAATTGAAGAGAAAGTTAAGGGATACAGTTTAAAAATAGATGGTTTGTCAGATTTAAACTATGGTGGATATATACAAGATCATCATCTTTTTCATGAAAAACCTGTAGAAAAAATAAAGAAAAGTATAGTATATAGTCATTTATCAGATAAGATTCTAGATTCTGAAGATATTAAGGGGTTAGAACTAGACAAGAAAGCATCTCAAGTTATTGAATTTGAATATTATGATAAAGGATTAGTTCAAGGTGCACCAAACACAACTAATGGAAAATTATCATTAAAAAAATTACATTTTAAAGGAAAAGAAGGGATAGGAGTAATACCTCCATATGAATTCTTTTATGGGAGTAATTATTTTTATAATAAAAATGACATAGATTCTTGGGGATATCATAAAAATGTAGCAGCAGCATGGAGTTTAAATAAGATAAAGACACCTACTGGAGGAGAAATAAAAATGAATTATGAAAATGATGAATTTAGAGCCGCGATAGATGATTTTACAGTTTTTCAATATAATGGGAGTTTTTATAAATCTACACTACCCACAACAGAGAGTAATGGAAAAAGTAGTATTACATTATCAATAGATTCAGGTAAAGAAATACCAAATACTCTTAATATTGAGTTAGGAAGTAAAATTGACATTAAGTATCGTAGTTCTATTTGTTCTTTTAATACGATTACAGAGTCTCAGTACAATAGTACAGGAACAGTAACACAAATTATAGATGATAGAAACTTTAAAGTTAGTTTTGATAATAATATTAATACTAATTATTATAATAATACATCTTGTGGTGGGTCTAGTTATTCAATTATTAATCTTAAAGCATATGCTTATAAAAATAAAGATGTTGGTGGTGGACTAAGAACTAAAAGCATTGTTGTTAATGACGGAATAAAAGATATAGTTGAGACAAGCTACTTCTATGAAGATGGTATTACATCTTATGCTCCAAGTAAGGAACAAAAAGGTGTTCCTTATATGTCAGAATTACCAGCCCCTATGGTATTATATGGAAAGGTAGAAATGCATAATAAAGATGGAAATGATAAATATCTAGGAAAGACGGTATATAATTTTGAAACATTGAAAGAAAGAGGGATTGAAGAGGGATATATTTTCAGTTTAGGTGAGTGTTTTAGGGTAAAAGAAGAAAAAGTTGGTTATATAAATCAAGGATATTCAGGAAAAAAAGTTAATACTAATAAATATACGATTGAAAGCAAGTTAGGTGATATTGGTCGTATAAATAGTGTTATTAAGTATAATTCTTTTGGTCAATTATTAAGTAAAATAAAAAATAATTATAAAGGAGATTTAGATAATGATGGAGAGATAGGAGTACATCAAGAGACTCATACTAGTTATAAAAGATATAGATATAAAATTCTTTCTTCTGAAGTAGATAGGTTTTATGTAAGTTCAACAAGTAAAATTGATTACCCAAGTGTTTTAGAGAGTGTAGAAGAGACATCTGGAGGGTTAACAAAGACTAAATATTTCGATAAATATGATTTCTTAACAGGTCAAGTATTAGAAACAAGAACCTATGCAAGTGATGGTAAAGCATTTAAATCTAAAATGATTCCAGCTTATACTAAATATCAAAAAATGGGTTCTAAAGTAGATGATATTACCAATAAAAATATGTTAAGTCAAGTCGCTGCTGAATATAATTATATTTATAAAGATAATGACTGGAAAGTAGCTAATGTTGGTATCACTACATGGAAAAATAATTGGACTTATCAGTTGAATGATAGAACAGAAAAGTCTTCAACAGATATTTGGCGTAAGCATAAAACATATTTATGGAAAGGAGCTTTTAATTCAGATGGAACCTATAATTTTACAGATGATTTTGTATGGACTGTAGATGCAAATCAAAGTTCAAACTGGCAAGAAACAAGTCATGTAACAAGATATAATCAGTTTTCACAACCGCTAGAAGTTAAAGATATTAATGGAAATTATGTTTCAACAAAGTATGGAGATAATTATTCTAAGGTAATTGCAACAAGTAGTGCAGCTTATGATGAAATGTATTATTCCGGAGCAGAACATTTGGCTTTTGATAATGTAAATTACTTTGATGGAGGTATAAAGTCAACAAATTATAGAATAGTAACAAATAAAGAGGATGCTCATACAGGAATGAGAATTGTAGAAGCTCCGCAAGGTGCAAAAGCTTTTGAAGTAACAGTACCAGCTAGATCAGAGCGAAATACTATATTAAGACAGCGTTTTAAAGTGTCTGTATGGGTTAAGAAGGGACAAGAGAATAATTTAAAAATTAATGTTGGAAGTTCTACAGGGAGTTTCAATGACTCAGAAGATGTCCAAGCAGGTAATTGGGTTATGAAGCAAGGGTATGTTACTATTCCTTCAGGGGCTACTACCATAAGTATAGAAAGTATTAATGGGACTGTACAGTTAGATGATTTTAGACTACATCCAGCTACTTCTACAATGATGACTTATGTGTATAATGAATGGGATGAAGTTAGTTTTATTACTGGAGCTAATGGGTTATCGACACATTATATTTATGATGCAGCAGGTCGTTTAAAAGAAACAAGAGTAGAAGTAGTAACGAATACAGATGTAACACCAAATATAGATGGTGGGTTTGTAAAAGTATCAACCAACTCTTATAATTATAAAAAGAACCAATAAGCTATGAAAAAGATAAAATTATTAACAACGTTTTTGTTATTATTATTTATAAATAGCATTAACATTTTTTCACAACAAGAATTAGAAAAAGGTATTCCAATAAAAGGAGGAGATAATAATTGTAGGGTATCTATATTGTATAATTCACAACCTTTACCTTTAGGAGCAATTCCTTTGAGTAAAACATCACATTCATTGAGTTTTAATGTAACCACTCAATATTGTTATAAAGCATTAAAAGTAATGTCTACAGAGAGTTGGGTGGGATTGCCTTCTATAACTTTTTTTGATGGAGGAATTTTAAATATTAGCATACCCGCTAATAATACTCCTATAGCTAGAAATGCTAGAATTACAATAGTAGAAGATAATGGAGATGGTTTATATGGTTTGTTGTTGGGAGGAAGTATATATATAGAACAACAAGGAGATCCAAATTTAAATTCGTATTATATAGACACAGATGATGATACATATGGTGATTATACATCAAAGGTTGTATATGCTCTTACTACCCCTTCTCCAATAATTATAGGAGGGAAGTCTGTGAAATTTGTAGCTAATAATTTAGATAAATGTCCTTTAGAACCAAGCTCTATAAACAATGGATGTGAAGATTCTCCAGATGATCAAGATCGAAATTGGCTAAGAACCAAAACTTATGATATTAGAAAAAAATTAGTAGGAGCAAGTAAAACCTATTATGATAATTTAGGGAAGTTAGAGCAAGCACAAAGCTATGATATAAAAAATAAGAGAACTTGGTCAAATCAAACATTTTATGATGCACAAGGACGTCCAGCTTTACAAACTTTAAATGCGCCAATTACACCAGAGGGAAGTATTGTAACATTTGGCTATAAAAATGATTTGGTAAAAAATAGTTCAGGAACAGCTTTAACAACTACTGATATTGAATCAGAAGATGTAATAAATTCAGTAAAGATTAGTCCAAATGGTAATCCATTGGGAGAATATTATGCGAATAGAGAAGGTTTACAAGAGAATACAACAAGACCTTATTCAAAAACGATTTATAGTGAATTAAATCCAGGAAGTGTAAAACAAGTTATTGGAGGAAATAAGCACGATACTAATGGGAATGGTACTATAGACGAGAATGATGATAAATGGAAAAGAGGCTATAGTTTTTCAATGCCAGCAGGACAAGAAATGTATTATGTATATGGCTATGATGCTTTTCCAAGTAATCCATCAGAAGCAAGTATTTATACAAATATTACAGGAATATTAAATAATACCAATAATCATATAGTTTGGTTAAAGGCAGGAAAGACAGTAGTACAAGATGTACATGGAAATGAATCAGTAGTATTTACAGATGCCGATGGAAAGACGCTAGGAGCAGCACGTTCTGGAGGAACCAAAAAATATGAGATATTATCTTTAATTGGAGAACAAAAGTTTGTTGATATACATATTCCTGTAGGATGTGATGATCCTATAAGTTTTTTAGGACCAGATCCCCATAGATTTTATAAAATATACAATTTAAAAACAGAAGAGAATATACCTTTTAAGACAAATCTATCACCAGGTTTTTACAGAATAGAATATATAGGGAATAAAGAGCTTACCAAAAGTCATGGGTTAACTTATATAGATAAAACAACTAAAGCAATCCAACCGGTTCTATCCGATGCAGTAGGAGTACGTTATAAAGTAAATTATTACGATTATAGTTTAAATTATTACAATACTGTAGGGCAGTTAACAGCAAGTTTACAACCCTTAGGTTTTAATGCAGACTGTTTAACTGGTTTAAAAGAAAAAGCTTCTATAGACCATAATAATAATTTAAAAAGTACATTCGAATATACTTCATTAGGACAATTAAAAAGAGCGACAAGTCCAGATGAAGGAGAAGCATGGTTTAAATATCGTAATGATGGACAAATACGTTTTTCTCAAAATAGTAAACAAAAGTTAGTAAATGAGTATTCATATACAAACTATGATGAGTTAGGACGTCCTATAGAAAGTGGTGTCTCTGTAGATGGATTTTTTGCTGGTGCAGATCCAGAAAATCCTATAGTTTTAGGAAATAGTAGAAGAGAACAAAACTATACGCAATATGATTTTATTAATGATGTACAAAAAGCATGGTTAGAAAATAATGCAGGAGCTGATTATAAAAACCCAACTTTTTTATCAGGAAATGTAGCAAGGACTTTTAATGATGTATCAGAAACCTATTATAGTTACGATGTTCATGGACGTGTAAAATGGATAGTACAAAAAAATATAGGATTAGATGATGCTAAAACAATAGATTATGAATATGACCCTGTAACAAGCCAAGTTCTAAGAGTAGATTTTGAAAAAGACAATCCGACAGAACGTTTTGTTCATAAATATACCTATGATCCAGATACACAGTCTTTAGTAATGGTAGAAACATCAAAAGATAATAATACCTTTACAATACATGCAACATATGTATATTATAAAGATGGTTCTTTAAAAAAAGTAATATTAGCTGAAGGAATCCAAGATATTGATTATGTGTACAATTTAAATGGACAGTTAAAAGGAATAAATCATCCATCTTTAGCAGAAGATCCAACATTAAACCCAAAAGGAAATGATTTATTTGGATTAAAGTTAGATTATCATGTAGGAGATTATACAAAAGATATTCGATTTAAAACAAGTCATATGCCTGAATTTGAAGATCAGTATAATGGGAATATAAAATCGATGAAATGGAATGTAAGAAGTGAGAAGGATGATACCAGTAGTCCATTACAATATAATTATAAGTATAATAGAAATAATTGGTTAAAAGAAGCTGTATTTGATGGGTTTGGAAGTCAACAAAGTTCAGCTCTTCCGTACTTAGTATTGGATTATAAAGTAACGAGTACACAACATAAAACAGCAATGGATTCTATTATTTTCAAACCAGGTTTTGAAGTTAAAGCATCTGCTTCATTAGTGTTTTCTGCAAAAACAGTAAGTTCAAGTTCTACTGGTACTTATGGATTAAATGATTATAACGTTAGTAATATTACTTATGATGCGAATGGGAATTTATTAAGTTTAGATAGAAATAAGAGTACTGAAAAGATAGGTGGAATAGATAAAAATGAAATGGATAAGCTTAGGTATGAATATAAAAAAGATGTCAACGAAAAATTATTAGGAAACCAATTGTTAAGAGTAGATGACTTAGTTACTGGAATTACAAATTCAAATGATATTAAAGATCAAGATGGAGATAATTATGAATATAATATTATAGGAGAGTTAACAGAAAACAAAAGTGAAAATGTTAAGTATGAGTACAATGCAAACAGTTTAGTAACAAAGGTATTATATGAAAATAAAATAAGAGTAGCTTTTAAGTATAACGATAAAGGCTATCGAACTCAAAAGTTGAGTTATGATTCGAGTGGAACTACAGTTGTAAAGGAAACAAACTATGTATTGGATGCTTCGGGTAGTACGATTGCAATTTATGAAAATAAGCAACAAAAAGAGCTGCCTATTTATGGAGCAAGTAGATTAGGAGTACACAATAAAGCTTCAGGTGCAAATGTTTATCAATTAACAGATCATTTAGGAAATGTGCGTGCTGTCATTGTAAAAGATGGAGATAAAGCTATTGCTATTTCAAAAACAGATTATTATCCGTTTGGAATGCCAATGCCAAATAGAGATGTTGGATCGAATCAATATCGTTATAAATACCAAGGACAGGAAAAAGATGAAGAAACAGGAAAAGAAGCCTTTCAATTACGTTTATGGGATGCTAGAATTGGTAGATGGTTAATTACGGATCCTAAAGGTGAGTTTAGTTCGCCTTATTTAGGAATGGCAAATAATCCAATAAACAAAATTGATCCTGATGGGGGAAGTACTGAAAGTCCTCCTACTGATATTTATGAGTTAAAAACAGATCATAACGGAAAACAGGTTTTACGATTTAAAAGGCATATTGATGATGGAAAAAAAGATGTCTATATACATGTTATAAAAAAAGGGTCTAATGAAGTTCAAGCTATTTATCATCATGAAAATAGTCTTAATGGAGCTATGTATAAGATGTTTCAAGATGGTATTAAATTAGATCAAATAGATTATTCATGGAAAGGAGGTGGCAGATTTGCCAAATTTAAAACAGCCACTATTGATTTTTGGACATCTGACGAGTTCAGAACTAAGAATGCTAGGGAAACAATGGTTAATTATGTTACTTCCGTAATCCCAATAGAAGGAGCTATATTTGGAATGTTAGGGTTAGGTAGTAAAGTAGGCACAGGATTTAAAATAATAAAAAGAGGAGCAACTCAAGCAGGAGGACGTAGAGTTGTATTGCAAAGAGGAAAATACACTTTAGATATTACTGCAGATAGAGTAAAAATGTATGTAAAGAATCATAGAAATCCTAGGGCACGATATGGAGATGCTGTGAACTTTAAAAAGTATGGAGTACCAGAGGGGTCATCTATAATAAAAGGAGCAGGAAAAGGACATAAAAGAACACCAACGAAACTTGAACTTGATTATTTATATGGTAGATTGAATTAAAATATTATTATGGAAGTAAAGATTACAAAAGAAATTTTATTTTACGTAAACTTTTTAAACTTACATTGGAGTGAGTTTATAAAAAAAGTAGGAAGTTTAGAAAATAGAGATGAGTGGCAAAAAAAAGAACTTATTAATGATTGGTTGCAATTTAATTGGGAAATTTTTGTAGAATCATCTATTTGTAAAGATTTTGAGTTTTTGACAGGTTATGGTATAGGTGCAGATTGTAACATTGATAGTGAGCGAGTAAGGTTTCCTAATAAAAATGCAACTCATACAATAAAATGTGTGGGTAAATTTGAAGAAAAAGTTTTTGATTTTATTTCAAAGAAGAAAATTTTAATTGAACATTTAGAATTTTTTCAAATTATATCATTGAATAAAAACCTAGATATAGATGTTCCTCCTTTTGAGTATGTTCTTTTACAAGATTCTTTTGGAGAATACTATAAAGTAAATATTGATAGTATTGATTTTTATAAAGTAAAAATAGCTGATAATAAAGATTTGTAATCTGTGTTTAATTTTAATAAATATTTAGTAATAGTTTAAGCTTAGTTCTCGTTAGCTTATATTAGTTGGAATAAGAATAAGTTTTTAATCTTTATAAGAAAACAATTAATTAGTATTAAATATAAAGCTACCTTAATTTTAATTGATTAAGGTAGTTTTTTCTTTCAGTGAAGCTCGCTGAATGTTCTGCAAAGTTTTTATTGCGTCAGCGAGGCTGGCTGATGATATCAAATAGATTTTGGCTTTACTCAGTATGATTACGGAATGTAGTATAAAAATTGATCAACTAGGTTATACATGAAATTAATATTATGTTTCATTTGCCTAGTTTGTTAAATAAATAAACCCCGTTTAAATTCAATTTAAACGGGGTTTTTATAAAACTTAATAAGGTGGTTTATTTTTTACCTTTAGCACGTTGTTGAGCTGCTTGTTGCTCTTGTGCTTGCTTCATAGCATCATCTAAACGTTGTCTAAATTTACTTTTAGCTTTCTCAGGTCTCTTTTTGTTTTCTTCAATCTGAGCGTGAATCTTCTTTTCGTCAATTACGTAGTTTTTAATTACTAACATAATTGCAATGGTTAACAAGTTAGAGATAAAGTAATATAAACTTAATCCACTTGCATAGTTATTAAAGAAGAATAACATCATAATAGGAGAGAAGTAAATCATATACTTCATCATCTTACTCATATCAGGCATACCTTCTTGTGGTGGAGCTTGCATATTTGCTTGTTGACTTTGGTTCATTCTCATGTAAAAGAAAATAGCAACAGAAGCTAATATTGGGAATAAACTTACGTGATCTCCATAAAAAGGAATACTAAATGGTAATTGGAAAACAATATCGTAAGAAGATAAGTCATTAGCCCATAAGAAACTTTTTTGTCTGAAATCTATATTCGTAGGGAAAAACCTAAATAAAGCAAAGAAAACAGGCATTTGCAGTAATGCAGGGATACAGCCTGACATCATACTTACTCCAGCTTTTCGTTGAATCGCCATAATTTCTTGTTGACGCTTCATTGCATTTTCTTTTCCTGGATATTTTTTATTGATTTCCTCCATCTCTGGACGAATCACTTTCATCTTAGCACTTGATAAATATGATTTATAAAGTACAGGAGACATGATAATACGAACTACAATTGTCATTAAAATGATAATTAATCCGAAGTTACCAATAAACCCTTTTAGCATATTAAATACAGGATAGAATATAGTACGGTTTAAGAAACCAAAAATTCCCCAGCCTAAATCTGTAATTTCATCTAAGCTAGTACCTTTATATGTACTTAATAGGTTATAGTCAGTAGGTCCGTAAAACCACTGCATGTCATAGTTTAACTCTCCGTTAGTTAATACTAAAGGAGTTTTTAAACTATATGTTTTTGTAAATACACTATCTTTTTCCTCTCCTGCAAAATCAACAGATTTTAAGCTAGCGCTGTTGAAAGGAGTTTTTGAAGATAATATAGAAGAGAAAAAGTGTTGCTTGTAAGCTACCCAATCAATATCACTTACAGTTTCATCATCGTTCATTTGTAAGTACTCAACTTCATCATCAGCTTTGTAATAATAGTATGAATACATGTTTTCGGTTTTTAAACTTTTTTCATGTCTAAAACCTTTTAAGTTCCAATCTAAATTAATGGCTTGTGAACTATTAATTACATTACTCAATCCTTGAGAACGTACAGCAAAACCAACACGATAATCACCTTCTTTCATTTCATAACGGTATTCTAAAAACTGAGTTTCAGAAACCTTTAATTTCATAGAAAGAACTTGAGTGTCTCCGTTTTTAGTTAAAGTAGGAGTAAATAATAAGTCTTTTGTGTTTAAAATACGATTGTCAGTAGTACCAAAATTAATATTGAATGAAGCATTCTTGTCTTTTACTAAGTATAAAGGAAGAGAATCGTATGTTTTGAAGTTTTTAATTAAAGCTTCTGTAATTTGTCCACCTTTATTATCAATCGTTAATTTAACAAGCTTGTTTTCTATAGAGGTAACACCTTCTTTAGTTGTAGAAGCACCATAGGCAAAAGCTCCTAATTTATTTTTTAAAGCAATTTGTCTTAACGAATCGTTTAAGATAGCAGTATCAGCTACATTATTTTGAGCTGAAGATACTTGCGTAGTTTGTTCGGTTTGAGCAGTTGTTTCAGGAGTAACTTCAGGCTTACGGCTATTCATCCACCAAAGCATGATTCCTCCTAATAAAAGCATTCCTATAAAGGAATTAAAATCAAATTTTTTTTGTTCCATTGATTATGTGTTATAATGTCAACTTGTCATTTTTTGTTTTTCTGATAATTGAAAAACCCGACAAATGTAGTAAAACCCTACAGATTTTATGATGTTTTACTGTGATTAATTTTGATATACGTTATAGTTCAAACAGTGTTCCAATTTATTTCAAAAAAAATCCTGCAATTAAAAATTACAGGATTTAAAATTTATTTTTTCGATTGTTGTAAAGAAGCTTTAATAAAGCTTACGAATAAAGGATGTGGGTTTAAAACCGTACTCTTATATTCAGGGTGGTATTGTACACCAACAAACCAAGGATGTGTAGGAATTTCTACAATCTCTACTAATCCAGTTTTTGGATTTATACCCGTAGCTTTCATACCAGCTGCTTCTAATTGTTCTTTATAATCATTATTATACTCATATCTGTGACGGTGACGCTCACTTATTAATTCAGATTTATAAGCTTCAAATACTTTAGAGTCCTTTGTAATTTCACAGTCCCAAGCACCTAAACGCATTGTACCACCTTTTTCAGTAACGTCTTTTTGCGCTTCCATTAAATTAATAACTGGATGCGCTACTTTTTCGTTCATTTCTGTTGAGTTGGCATCTTGTAATCCTAAGATATTACGAGAATATTCAATAACAGCCATTTGCATACCTAAACAAATACCTAAAAAAGGAATGTTGTTTTCACGAACATATTGTACAGCAGCAATTTTACCTTCAATACCTCTATCACCAAAACCAGGAGCAACTAAAACTCCGTTTAAACCTTCCAGTTTACTGGCAGCATTTTCAGGAGTTAACTCTTCAGAGTGAATCCAACGAACTTTAATCTTAGCTTTGTTAGCAGCACCAGCGTGAATAAAAGCTTCTGTAATTGATTTATAAGAATCGTGTAATTCAACATATTTACCAACTAAACCAATCTCAAGAGTTGCAGTTGGATTTTTATGACGCTCAACAAACTGATTCCAAGCTTTTAATTTCGGTTGTTTACGAGTAGATAGGTTTAATTTGTCTAATACAACATAATCTAAACCTTCTTTAAACATTAAGTTTGGAACATCGTAAATAGT
The DNA here is from genome assembly GCF_965221665.1 of Tenacibaculum aiptasiae. Taxonomy (NCBI): domain Bacteria; kingdom Pseudomonadati; phylum Bacteroidota; class Flavobacteriia; order Flavobacteriales; family Flavobacteriaceae; genus Tenacibaculum; species Tenacibaculum aiptasiae. Next base: position 1,365,455 of record NZ_CBDCSN010000003.1, on the reverse strand, counting down.
TTCTGCATCTAAAGATTGAATTACATCTTGCTTTTTAACATTACAGAATAGTGCTAATTTACGTTTAATGTTGTCATTAATTTCATGCTCAGAACGACAAACTAATATGTTAGGACTAACACCACTTTGCATTAACATTTTTACAGAGTGTTGCGTAGGTTTTGTTTTCAACTCACCAGCAGCAGCCAAATATGGAACTAAAGTTAAGTGAATAACAATAGCATTGTCTTCACCTAATTCCCATTGTAATTGACGTACAGCCTCTACATATGGAAGTGATTCAATATCACCTACCGTACCTCCAATTTCAGTAATAACAATGTCATAATCGCCAGTATTCCCTAAAATTTGAATTCTGTGTTTAATTTCATCAGTAATATGAGGAATAACTTGAACTGTTTTTCCTAAAAATTCTCCTTTACGTTCTTTGTTTATTACCGATTGGTAAATTCGTCCAGTAGTTACATTATTAGCCTGTGATGTAGGAATGTTTAAAAAACGCTCATAATGCCCCAAATCTAAGTCGGTTTCAGCTCCGTCGTCAGTAACATAGCATTCACCATGTTCGTATGGATTTAATGTTCCTGGGTCAATATTTATATATGGATCAAGCTTTTGGATAGTTACAGAATAGCCTCTTTCTTGTAGTAGTTTAGCTAAAGAAGCAGCTATAATTCCTTTTCCTAGTGATGAAGTTACGCCTCCTGTTACAAAAACGTATTTAGTGTTGTTCATGGTATTGTTAGGTTTGGGCAAAAGTAAGAAGTCTAACAATTCGAACAAATAAAAAAGGTAAAAAACATCTATAAAAATTACTTAATTTAGCAAATTGAAAATATTTTTTAAAAAAATAATAATAGGGTTTGCCAGTCAAAAAAACTGTTGTATATTTGCCCACGCTTTTAGCAGACGGAATTTCAAAAAGCAAAATATAATTTAAAGAAGATTTTTAAAAATATAAATAATGCCAAAAAGAACGTACCAACCATCGAAGAGAAAAAGAAGAAACAAACACGGTTTCAGAGAAAGAATGGCATCTGCTAATGGACGTAAAGTATTAGCTAGAAGAAGGGCTAAAGGAAGAAAGAGTTTGACTGTATCTTCAGCTCCAAGACCAAAGAAATAATGATTAACTAATGTTAATTAAATAAGGTGTTACTATTTGTTAGTAACACCTTTTTTTATACCTAAACAATTTTTACTTTTACCAATACAACACAATAAACAACAAAATGCCTAAAAGACAAGACCTTAAATCTATTTTAATCATCGGTTCTGGACCGATCGTTATTGGACAAGCCTGTGAATTTGACTACTCAGGTTCTCAATCCTTAAGATCTTTAAGAGAGGATGGAATTGAAACAATTTTAATCAACTCTAACCCTGCAACAATTATGACAGATCCTTCAATGGCTGATCATGTGTACTTGTTGCCTTTAACAACAAAATCAATAATTCAAATTTTAAAAGAGCATCCGCAAATTGATGCAGTTTTACCAACAATGGGAGGTCAAACAGCATTAAATTTATGTATTGAAGCTGATGATAAAGGAATTTGGGAAGATTTTGGTGTAAAATTAATAGGTGTAGACATTGATGCTATTAATATTACTGAAGATAGAGAGAAGTTTAGAGAATTGATGCTACAAATTGATGTACCAATGGCGCCACAAGCTACAGCAACATCATTTTTAAAAGGTAAAGAAATAGCACAAGAATTTGGTTTTCCATTAGTAATTAGATCTTCTTATACATTAGGTGGAGCAGGAGCTTCTATTGTATATGATCCAAATGACTTTGATAAATTATTACGTAGAGGATTGGAAGCATCTCCAATTCATGAGGTAATGATTGATAAAGCAATGATGGGATGGAAAGAGTATGAGTTAGAGTTATTACGTGATAAAAATGATAACGTAGTTATTATTTGTTCTATCGAAAATATGGACCCAATGGGAATTCATACAGGAGATTCAATTACAGTAGCTCCAGCAATGACACTTTCTGATAAGACATTCCAGAAAATGCGTGACATGGCTATTAAAATGATGCGTTCTATTGGTGATTTTGAAGGTGGATGTAATGTACAGTTTGCAGTTTCTCCAGATGAAAAAGAAGAAATTATTGCCATTGAAATTAATCCACGTGTATCTCGTTCTTCTGCTTTAGCAAGTAAGGCAACAGGATATCCTATTGCAAAAATAGCTACAAAATTAGCAATTGGTTATAGCTTAGATGAGTTAGATAATCAAATTACAAAATCTACATCGGCATTATTTGAGCCAACATTAGACTATGTAATTGTAAAAATTCCACGTTGGAACTTTGATAAATTTGAAGGTTCAGACAGAACTTTAGGTTTACAAATGAAAGCTGTTGGAGAGGTAATGGGAATTGGACGTTCTTTCCAAGAAGCATTACACAAAGCAACACAGTCGTTAGAAATTAAACGTAATGGTTTAGGAGCTGACGGTAAAGGATATAAAGATTATAATCAGATAATAGATAAATTAACCAACGCAAGTTGGGATAGAGTTTTTGCTATTTATGATGCAATAGCAATGGGAATTCCTCTAAGTAAGATTTATGATATCACTAAAATAGATATGTGGTATTTAAAACAATATGAGGAGTTATACCACTTAGAAAAAGAAATTTCTACATATACAGTTGACACTTTAGATAGAGAGTTATTATTAGAAGCTAAACAAAAAGGATATGGAGATCGTCAGATTGCACATATGTTAGGATGTTTAGAAAGTCAGGTTTATAAATTACGTGAGGAATTAAAAATTAAACGTGTTTATAAGTTAGTAGATACTTGTGCTGCTGAGTTTAAAGCACAAACTCCATATTATTATTCAACTTTTGAGAATGAGGTTGAAACGGCTGATGGTGAGAAGTTGCCAGCAAACGAAAGTGTAGTTTCAAATAAGAAAAAAGTAATTGTTTTAGGATCTGGACCAAACAGAATTGGACAAGGAATTGAGTTTGATTATTGTTGTGTACACGGAGTTTTAGCTGCTGCTGAATGTGGGTACGAAACAATTATGATTAACTGTAATCCAGAAACAGTTTCTACAGACTTTGACACGGCAGATAAATTATATTTCGAACCAGTTTTCTGGGAGCACATATACGATATCATTAAACACGAAAAGCCAGAAGGAGTTATCGTACAGTTAGGAGGTCAAACTGCATTAAAATTAGCAGAGAAACTTACGAAGTATGGAATCAAAATATTAGGAACTAGTTTTGAAGCTTTAGATTTAGCAGAAGATAGAGGAAGTTTCTCAGAGTTATTGAAAGATAATAAAATTCCTTATCCAGAATTTGGTGTAGCTGAAACTGCTGATGAAGCTTTAGCTTTAGCTGATGAATTAGATTTCCCAATTTTAGTGCGTCCATCTTATGTATTAGGAGGACAAGGAATGAAGATTGTAATTAATAAAGAGGAGTTATTAGAGCACGTAGTAGATTTATTACGTAAAATTCCTAATAACAAATTATTATTAGATCATTATTTAGAAGGGGCAATAGAAGCAGAGGCAGATGCTATTTGTGATGGTGAAAATGTATATATCATCGGAATCATGGAGCATATTGAGCCTTGTGGAGTACACTCTGGAGATTCTAATGCAACCTTACCAGCATTTAACTTAGGAGAGTTAGTATTAGAGCAAATTAGAGAGTATACCAAAACAATTGCTTTAGCTTTAAAAACAAAAGGATTAATCAATATTCAGTTTGCAATTAAAGATGATAAAGTATATATAATTGAGGCAAACCCAAGAGCTTCTCGTACGGTACCATTTATAGCGAAAGCGTATAAAGAGCCTTATGTAAACTATGCAACAAAGGTGATGTTAGGAGAGAAGAAAGTAACTGATTTTAAATTCAATCCACAATTAGAAGGATTTGCAATTAAACAGCCAGTATTCTCGTTTAACAAATTCCCGAATGTAAATAAGAAATTAGGACCAGAAATGAAGTCTACAGGAGAAAGTATTTTATTCATAGATTCATTAAGAGATGATACTTTCTATGATTTATATTCAAGACGTAAGATGTATTTAAGTAAATAGACTATACAAATACAATATATTAAAAAGAGGTGATTTTTATAATGAAAATCACCTCTTTTTTGATTGTAATCAATTGAAAAAATATGTTTAGGCTTTCATATAAAAAAGAAAAGCTTGTATACTATTTTTGAATAGAAACTGTTTTAAGTATGATCAAACTTTTAAAATACAGAAATGAAAATACGACAGTTTCTAAATATACCTTTCCAGTTTTTTAATACTAATAAAGAAAAGTGGTTTTATGTATCAAGCAGCTCTATATTTTTAATGCTTTTTGTGTTGATTTATCAACCTTTTGGAATTTATGAAGTATTGAAAAATAGTCGTTATAATATTGTAGAGCTTTTGTTGTTGTTGTTATTCTTTTCATGTGTTATATTTTTAGTTTTAGCATTCAGTCAATTTGTTTTACGAAAACAGTTTTTGGTTAAAAATTATACTATCAAATATTTCTTGAAGTGGTTTTTTATTGATGTATTATTAATAGTGTGTGTTACTACAATTATTGATTATTTTATTTTCGAAGAAGATGTTATTACTATTGATAATATTATGAGAGAAATGTTTTTTTACTCGTTTTTAACATATTTTAGTTTATGTATAGTGCTATTGTATCCTGTAATGGGAATACTAGTATACACGTATTTAAAGCAGTTGTTAAGTGATAAGGTTACTTTAGAAAAAGATTTGACAGTTATTAAGGAGCACTATAAAATAGCTTCTGGAAATGAAGACTTAATAAAGGTATTAGATGAAAATGATGTTTGTAAATTAACAGTAGCCATTAATACTATTTATGCAATAGAATCTCAAAACCAATATATTTTAATAAAGTATTTGAAAAATGGAAGATTGATTGAGCAAAGTGTAAGAACACGTTTTTCTAAAGTTTTAAATGAATTAAAAGATTTTCCATCTCTAATAAAGTGTCATCGATCTTACGCGGTAAATTTGATGAATATAGAAAGTTTAAAATACTTAAATCAAAAACCAAATTTGATATTGGGGAGTCCAGAAATGATTAAAATACCAGTTTCAAAAACTTATTTAAAGGATATAAAAACAAAAATTTCATTGTATTAAAAAGAGGTTTAGTAATTCTAGTATTCTTAAAGAAAAGTTAATCTAAATCTTTTCACTCCTAAAACCAGTATTTCGCTCCAAAGCCAGTTGTACGGGCAAATACAAACAATTTCTTCTCGTTATGTTTGATGATTTTAAACCAATAAAAACATTTAAACTTTTATGAAGAAATTCATTTTTTGTGTAATATTTTTTACATCTTTTTTAAGCTTTGCTCAAGAAAAAATAACAATCAGCGGAACGTTAAAATCTGAAACAAACGGAGAAACATTAACAGGAGCTACTGTTCTTTTAAAAGGAACCAATTTAGGGGTTTCAACAAACGAATATGGTTTTTATTCGTTAACGGTTCCCAAAGGAAATTATACTTTGATAATTTCTTATTTAGGATTTACGACGGTTGAAAAAGAAGTATCACTAAATAGTAATTTAAAACTCAATTTTGAACTACAAGAAGATACTTCACAGTTAGACGAGGTTGTGATTAATTCGGAAGGGTTAAAGAAAACGAATATACGAACACCTCAAATGAGCGTTACAAAATTATCTACTAAAACAATTAAGCAGATCCCCGCTGTAATGGGAGAAGTAGATATTATTAAATCAATTCAGCTTTTACCAGGAGTAACAAATTCAGGAGAAGGAGCTTCAGGATTTAATGTGCGTGGTGGTGCAGAAGACCAAAATTTAGTGCTGTTAGATGAAGCAATTATTTACAATTCATCGCATTTATTTGGATTCTTTTCGGTGTTTAATAGTGATGCTATTAAGGATATAAAACTATACAAAGGTGGGATTCCAGCGCAGTTTGGAGGCCGTGTTTCTTCGGTGTTAGATATCCGTCAAAAAGAAGGGAATAGCAAGCGATTTGCGCTTACAGGAGGTATTGGAGCAATATCGAGTAGGTTAACAGCAGAGGGTCCTACATTTAAAGATAAAGGTTCGTTTTTGTTATCAGGTAGAGCATCATACGCACATTTATTTTTAAAACTGGCAAATAATAGTAACAGTGCTAGTTTTTACGATCTTAATTTTAAAACAAACTATAAGATTGATAGCAAGAATAGAATGTTTTTGTCAGGATATTTAGGGCAAGACGATTTTAGTCTAGTTAAGAGGTTTTCTAATTCATATGGAAACATTTCAGGAAACTTAAGATGGAACCATATTTTTAATGACAAGTTATTTTCAAATTTATCAGTAATCTACAGTAGATATAATTATGCTTTGAAGCTTGATATGCAAGGCTTAGATTGGAAGTCGAATATTAATAACTATAATTTGAAATATGATGTTGGCTATTATGCGAGCGATAAAATGAAGTTCAATTTTGGACTTAGCGGAATTTATTACCAATTTAATCCTGGAGAGTTAAATCCATTAAACGAAGCTTCTGGTATAAATTCTAGAAAATTAGATGATAAGAGCGCTTTTGAAGGTGGGGTTTATGCAAGTTTAGAGCATAAAATTACAGATAAGCTAACCACTATGTATGGATTACGTTATAGTACTTTTTATCGTTTAGGAGCCCAAACATTAAATGAGTATCAAAATGATTTACCAGTAGTGTATAATTCTGAATTAGGTATTTATGAGCGAGCAGAAGCTATTGGAGAAACTAATTATTCAAGTGGAAAAACAATAGCCTCATTTGGTAATTTTGAACCACGCTTTGCCTTATCGTATCAATTAAATAATAAATCTTCGTTAAAGGCAAGTTATAACCGTACAGCACAATATTTACATTTAATATCCAATACAACTTCGGCAACACCTTTAGATGTATGGGCACCAAGTGGTAAATTTTTAAAACCACAGTTAGCAGATCAATATGCTTTGGGGTATTTCAGGAATTTTAAAAATAATATGTACTCTATAGAAACAGAGGTGTATTATAAAACAGTAGATAACCGAGTAGATTATATTGATGGAGCTGATTTAATAGCGCAAAACAATATAGAACGTGAGATTTTAATTGGTGAAATGCGTTCTTATGGATTGGAAGTGTTATTGAGAAAAAACCAAGGAAATTTTACAGGATGGCTATCATATACCTTGTCAAAAGCACAGCAAAGAGCACCTGGGAATGCTTCTGGTGGATTAGGAATTAATAATGGTAACTGGTATAACACAGCTTACGATAGAACTCATGATGTTTCGTTTACAGGAAACTATAAATTGAATGAAAAATGGAGTTTTGGATCTAATTTTATTTTTCAAACGGGTAGACCAGTAACATATCCTAATGGTCAATTTAATTATCAAGGATTATCCATACCTACGTATAGCGAAAGAAATGCAAGTAGATTGCCTGCTTATCATCGATTAGATGTTTCTGCAACATTAACTCCAAGAAAAAACAAGAATAGAAAATGGAAAGGAGAATGGGTATTTAGTATTTATAATATTTACAATCGTAATAATGCGGCTTCCATAAGTTTTGGACAAAATGCTACAACAGGAGCTAATGAAGCTACGCAGACTACCATTTTTGGTATTATTCCTTCAGTGAGTTATAATTTTAAATTTTAAGAAAATGAAAAAGTTAATTATAAAATCAGTTGTAATCATTCTTATTATTAATTTGTTTTATGCTTGTACAGAAGTAGTAAATGTAAGTGTCCCAAATGGAGGAGAGCGTTTGGTAATAGAAGCTTCTATTTTATGGGAAAAAGGAACATCGGGAGTAAATCAGACTATAAAATTGAGTACATCAACTGAATATTTTTCAAACGAACCCAATAAGCCAGTTTTAAATGCTCAGGTTCAAGTAACGAATACTAATACTGGAGAGGTTTTTACATTTGCAAATCAAAATAATGGAAATTATACCATAGGAACATTTAATCCAGTATTGAATGACGAATACGAATTAGAAGTACTTTATGATGGGAAAACTTATAGAGCCACGGAAACATTAATTTCAGTTGTAGGTATTAAGAATATAGAGCAAGAGGCAGTTCCATCGATAGGAGGAGATGATGAAATTAAATTAAAAGTATATTTTGACGATCCTAAAGATGTCGCTAACTATTATCTTGGAGTATTTCAAGCATCAAATTTAGCAATCCCTGATTTAGAAACTTTAAAAGATGAATTTACAGATGGTAATCAGAATTTTATCGAATATGAAGATGAGGATTTAGTTAAAGGAGGAACAGTTACTTTAAGCCTTCAAGGAATTTCAAGACGATATTATAACTACATAGATTTATTAATAGAACAACTTGGGCAAGGAGGACCGTTTCAAACCACACCAGCACGTGTAAAAGGGAATTGTATTAATATAAATGATAGTAATGAAGAGGTGTTTGGATATTTCAGATTGAGTGAAACTGTCAATGATGTCTATACAATTAATTAAAAAATGATAAAATAAACCCGAAGATTAAGTTCTTCGGGTTTTTTGTAGATAAAAAATAATGGTTCATCTATTGAAAAATTAAGCCAGTATAATTTTTTTCATTATGCTGTATAGTAATTATAGGTTTGGAACTTAATTTTAAAGTAGCCATCAATGAGAAAAGTAATAAACGCTGTGTTTTTTCTAAGTGTAATAGGATCTTGTTATAGTCAGCAGCAACCAGATTTATTTAGTATTGAGCATAAATACTCGCCAAGTAGTAAAGATTTCGATTTTAATAGTACAGAAATTCGTGCTAATATTCCAGTAAAAGTAGGAAAGGGATTTATAACCAATTCTATTGGACTTGATCATTCGGTATTGAATTATAACAAGAGTTATCCATTTGATACAAAAGAGATAGAAACTTTTTATAATCTATCATATGCATTGTCTTATAGTTACCCATTGAAAAAACAATGGCTTTTAACAGCAAGAGTAAATCCAACTATTTCTTCAAATCTTAAAGGAAGTTTAAGTTCAGAAGATTTATTACTAAATGGAGCTTTATTAGCAACAAAGCGATGGGGGAATTTTAAGAAAGGAAGTGTTATGATTTTTGGGGTGGCCTATGCTACTTTATCAGGAAAACCAGGTGTGATTCCTTTTGTAAGTTTTAGACAAACATTAAATGAAAGATTTTCATATGGAATTGGTTTTCCGAGTACTTTTTTCAATTATAATTTAAATAAGAAAAATAGTTTTAGGATAGAAGCAAGACAGCAAGGTTTTTATTCGAATTTATCGGGAAGTAACAGTCCAATTTTTAATGGAGAAGAAGCTCAAAAAATTCAGTTTAGAAATTTCTTAGCAAATATTAGTTATAGCTATAAGTTTGCAAAAGGATGGAGAGCTATTGCTAATGCAGGTTATTCGTTTAGTAATACGTATTCTTTATTAGATGTAAATAAAGATGAATTGTACGATTTTGATATAGATAACAGACCTTTCTTTTCAATAGGAGTTGCCTATGATTTATCAGAGTTGATAAAAAAGAGACGAAGTAAAAATAAATAGGTTAAATTTATCTGGATAATTTTTAAAAGAAATGGATAAAGCAAACAAACGCTTATTAATACATAGTTCTATATGGCTAACATTTATTTTGTTTGTAGGAACTCAACTTTATTTAGATAAAGGTAAAGTTCCATTGCCGTTTTTGGTAAGAATATCATTAGGAATTGTATTTTTCTACATTAATTATTTAGTGCTAGTTCCAAAGTTATTATTTAAAAAGAAAGTTTTTTTATATGTAATAGCAGTATTGTTGGTAGTTTATCTTGGTGCTCTCATATACAGGTCTTTTAATTTTTCAAGTTATTTTGAATCCTTACCACAGAAAATAAATTTAAAAGCTTATAAGAGTTTTTCAATAAGTGTAATGTTTAATATTATTCTGGTAATTCTTGGAGCAGTAATTAAAACATATTTGGCTTGGACTAAAAATGAAACAGATAAAAAAGATATAGAGAGTCAAAAAAGAATAACAGAGTTAGAGGTTTTAAAATCTCAAATAAATCCACATTTTTTATTTAATTCATTAAATAGTATTTATTCCTTAACAGTAAAAAAAGCAGACGAAGCTCCAGAAGCAGTTATTATGTTATCAGAGTTAATGCGATATATGTTGTATCAAGCAAATGATGATTTTGTATTGTTAGAAAAGGAAATTAGCTACATAGAAAATTATGTTAACTTACAAAAGTTACGATTAATAGATAAAGATGGAATTTCTCTAAATGTTTCAGGAGAAATTACCAATCAAAAAATACCACCATTATTGTTAATTTCATTTATTGAAAATGCTTTTAAGTATGGTATTGATCCAATAAAAAACTCAAAAATAATTGTAACCATTGATGTAGATGATACTCATTTTAAATTTGAGTGCGTAAACGTAAAGAATAGAAAACAAATAGATGATATAAATTCAGGTATAGGCTTAAAGAATACAAAAGAACGTTTAAAATTGTTGTATCCAAATAAGCATAAATTAGAAATTTCAGATAGGGATAATTTATACAAAGTAAGTTTGCAGTTGCGTATAAGTTAATTAAGAAAAATTTAAAGTTTGTGTAAAACTTAAAAGAAGTAAAATAGATGAGATGTATTATAGTTGATGACGAACCTTTAGCAGTAGATATTATTGAAACCTATGTTCAACGTGTTGGAAATATTGAAATTGTAGCCAAAACCAATAATTCTTTAGAGGTTTTATCTTTACTGCAACAACACGATTTAGACTTGGTTTTTTTAGATATTGAAATGCCAAATTTAACAGGTTTAGAATTAGTGAAATCTATATCTAATTTGCCTCAGTTTATTTTTACTACAGCCTACCCTCAGTATGCTTTAGATGGTTTTGAATTGAATGCTACCGATTATTTAGTAAAACCAATACCGTTTCCAAGATTTATAAAAGCTATAACCAAAGCAAGGGAGCTTTATGAGTTAAAGCAAAGAAAAGATATTACGAATGAAACTCAAAACGATTTCATTTTTGTAAAATCTGAATATGAAAATGTAAAAATAGAAACTAAAAATATTATTTATATCGAGGGTTTAAAAGATTATATAAAGATAAAAACAATGGATTCAAGCTCATCCATACTTACCTTAATGAGTTTTAAAGCTATTTTAGAAAAACTATCTTCAGTAAAATTTTTTCGTATTCACCGTTCATACATTGTAAATATAGATTACGTGTCTTCACATCAAAAAAATAAGCTTATTGTAAATAATGAGCGTCTACCAATAGGTGAAACATACAAAGCTGCTATTTTAAAAAGATTAGGAGTCTAAAACCAGTTTGTCTATACATTTTAAGAGTTGGTATAACAGATTCTTCTTTATTTATACCTCTAAAATACTTTTGCTTGATAATTAAATAACAAACAAGATGAATGTATTAAAGAAAATAACGGTTGTGATTGTATTGATGATTTCAACTATAGGTTTTAGTCAGTCAAAATTGGAAAAGTTTAAAGCAATTCCAGCAGAAGAAATGGCTAAAAAGAAAACAGATTTAATGAAGGAAAAATTAGGTCTTTCGGAAGAACAAGCAAAAGAAATTTTTAGAATCAATTTAGATGCTTTTAAAGCAAGGAAGGAAGTTGTAGAGAATTCATCAATGTTCAGTATTCGAAAAAAAATGAAAGTTGTAGGGAAGGAAGAGTATTTAAAGTTAGAGGAAGTTTTATCCGAAACTCAATTAAAAAAATATAATTCAAAAGTTAAAAAAGAATTGAAAGAAGCAATGAGTAATTGGATGGAGGAATGGAATAAAGAGTAGTTTTTTTTAAGTTAACAATTTTAACAGAAAGTTAACTAGTTGCATATGCAACTAAATTAATCTTTTAATCTAACTTTGCGTCTAATAAAGGAACGGGAATATGGATTTAGAGAAAACATTAGCGCCCTGGTTAGGAAGGACAATGAAAATGATAGATAATCATATTCAGGATTTATTTTATGAGAAAAATATAAACTTGACTAAAATACAATGGGTTCTTTTAAAAAAGTTAGAAGAAAAGAATGGAGTGCCACAACAGGAGCTAGCTTTTTTAACAGGTAGAGATAAGACCTCTTTGACTAGGCTGATAAATACTATGGAAAAGAAAAGTTTAGTAGCAAGAATTCCTTCGAAATCAGATAGAAGAATAAATCATATTCATTTGACAAAAAAAGGAGAAGAATTGCTTAAAGAAACCATGCCAATAATGGACAGTTTTGTAACATCATTACAAGAAAATATTTCAGAAAAAGAAATAAAAGATACAATTAATGTAATTAAGAAAGTACAAGGAAATTTAATACAAAAATCAACTAAAGGTTGTGGTAGCAACTAAAATATAGAACATGAGAAAAGTAATTATTGTAGTGGCAGGAATAGTGGTGTTAGGATTAGCATTTTTAATATCAAACTATTTAAAAAACAGTAAAAAAGTACCAGAACAAAAAGTAACAAAAGTAGAAAAAACTGTTTTTGTAAAAGAGGTAAAAAATGGAGATGTAGAGATTAATATTTCAGCAAATGGAAATTTAGTAGCTAAAAATAAAGTAGATATTTACTCTGAAGTACAAGGGGTTTTACAAAATACTGGGAAAGATTTTAGAGTAGGAGTATCTTATAAAAAAGGACAAACACTTTTAAAAATTAATAATCAAGAGTTTTATGCGTCTATTCAATCACAAAGAAGTTCGTTACAAAATTTAATAGCTTCAATAATGCCAGATATGCGTTTGGATTACCCAGATTCATTTGAAAGCTGGAATGCTTACTTGAAAAACTTTGATATTAATAAAACAGTACAACCACTTCCAACACCAAAGTCAGATAAAGAGAAATATTTTATAACAGGAAGAAATATTTATACCACATTTTATACTATCAAAAATCTAGAAGCAAGATTAGGAAAGTACAACATTAGAGCTCCTTTTAATGGGGTTTTAACGGAGGCTTTGGTAACCAACGGAACTCTGGTAAGATCAGGACAAAAAATGGGAGAATTCATTGATAATTCTGTGTTTGAATTAGCATTATCGGTAAATGGAGGATTGGTAGATGTTTTAGAAGTAGGTAAGCTAGTAATGTTACATAACTTAGAAAATACAAAGGTTTGGAAAGGAAAAGTTTCTAGAATTAATGGAAAAATAGACCAAGCTTCGCAAACAGTTCAAGTTTTTATAGAAGTAAAAGGAAAGGATTTAAGAGAAGGGATGTATTTAGAAGCAAATGTACCTGTTAAATCAGAAAAAGAAGCCATAGAGGTAAATAGAAAACTATTAGTTGAAAATAAAGCAGTGTATGTGGTAAGGAATAATGTTTTAGACTTAGTTGAAATTAACCCAGTGCACTTTAATGAAAATACAGTAGTGATAAAAGGGTTAGCAAATGGAGAAGAATTAGTGAATAAACCAGTTGCAGGAGCTTATGCAGGAATGCCAGTTAAAATATTTTCAGAAAATAAAAGCACAGCAAAAAAATAAGATATGAAAAAAGTAATAGCATATTTTATAAAGTATCCTGTAGCAGTAAACATTATTATTATAGCTTTTGTGATATTAGGATTTTTTGGGTATTCAACACTAAAATCATCCTTCTTTCCATTAACAAATGCGAAATTTATTAATATTAATGTTGCATACCCTGGGGCATCACCTCAAGAAATTGAAGAAGGAGTTGTTTTAAAAATAGAAGACAACTTAAAAGGATTAGTAGGAGTAGATAGAGTAACATCTACATCCTCAGAAAATGCAGCAACTATTTCAGTAGAAACTTTAAAGGGTTATGATATAAATGTTGTTTTAGCAGATGTTAAAAATGCAGTAGATAAAGTTCCAAACTTTCCAACAGGAATGGAACCAGCGGTAGTTGCTAAAATAGAAAACATAGCAGAAACCATAAGTTTTGTAGTTACAGGGGATGATATTTCGCTAAAATCATTAAAAAATATAGCGAGAGAAATAGAAAACGATATCAGAAGAATAGATGGAATTTCACAAATTTCAATTTCAGGATATCCAGAAGAAGAAATAGAAATAGCCGTAAGAGAAAATGATTTATTAGCATATGAATTAACATTTAATCAAGTAGCTAATGCAGTTTCTACAGCAAATATTTTAACAACAGGAGGATCTGTTAAAACAGATGCAGAAGAGTATTTAATACGTGCTAATAACAGGTCGTACTACGGAGATGAACTAGATAATTTAGTAGTAAAAGCAGACGCTTCAGGAAGAATAATTAGATTAAAAGATGTTGCAACAGTAAGAGATATTTGGAATGAAACACCTAATAGAAATTTTTACAATGGAAATTTAGCGGTAAGAATGCAGGTGAGTAATACAAATAGTGAAGATTTACTTACATCAGCAGAAAAAATAAACGAATACATTGAAAAGTTTAATGCAGAGCATGATAATGTAAAAATAGAGGTAACAAGAGACTCTTCAATAACATTAAATCAGCGTACTGAATTATTATTCAAAAATGCATGGCAAGGAATGTTATTGGTAATGCTTTTTTTATCATTATTTCTACGTCCACGATTAGCTTTTTGGGTGGCAGCTGGATTACCAGTAGCATTTTTCGGAATGTTTATGTTGGCTGGATATTTTAATATTACAATAAATGTATTATCGCTATTTGGAATGATTATCGTAATAGGTATTCTGGTAGATGATGGAATTGTAATATCAGAAAATATTTACCATCATTATGAGAAAGGGAAAAATCCAATTAGAGCAGCAATAGATGGTACAATGGAAGTAGTACCACCAATTATATCAGCCATAAGTACTACCGTTTTAGCATTCTCATTATTTTTCTTTTTAGATGGGAATATAGGGGAGTTCTTTGGAGAAGTAGCAACAGTGGTAGCATTAACATTAATTCTTTCATTAGTAGAAGCGTTAATTATTTTACCAGCTCACGTGGCTCATTCAAAAGCACTAGATAGAAATCAAAAGTTATACAAGTTTAATAAATACGCAGAAGATTTAATGGATTTTATGCGTGATAAGTTATATGCTCCTGCATTAAAATTTGTGTTAGAAAATAAGTTTTTTGGCTTGACAATTCCAGTTGCTTTATTAATGTTAACTATGGGAGCTTTTGAAGGAGGAATTATTAAAGGAACTTTTTTTCCATCTATAGCAAGTGATAGAGTTTCAGTTAACTTAACAATGCCGCAAGGGACTAATGAGAAAATTACAGATAGTATTATATCAGTAATAGAAGCAAAAACTTGGGAGGTAGAAAAAGAATTTACTAAAAAGTATGGAGTAGAAGGAGAGCCAGTAGTAGAAAATATTTTAAAACAAATTGGGCCAGGTTCAGCTAAAGCATCTTTACGAATTAATTTATTACCTGGAGAAACGCGTTCTTTTAGTTCAAGAGAAATTACCAATGCAATTAGAGAAAAGGTAGGAGAAGTATATGGAGTAGAAACGCTAACCTTTGGTTCGGGAGGTAATTTTGGAGGAAGTCCAGTGTCAGTTTCTTTGTTAAGTAATAATATAGCTGAGCTAAAAGCGGCTAAGACAGAGTTAAAAGAAGAGTTAAAAAAGAACCAAGATTTAAAAGATGTTACCGATAATGATCCACAAGGGATTAAAGAAATTAAAATTCAATTAAAAGAGAATGCCTATTTATTAGGATTGAATTTGAACGAGGTAATGTCGCAAATAAGAAGTGGTTTTTTTGGTAGGCAAGCACAGCGTTTTCAAAGAGGACAAGACGAAATAAAAGTATGGGTTAGATATAATAAAAAAGAGCGATCGTCAATTAAAAATTTAGACGACATGCGAATTGTAACTCCTACAGGAAGTAGAATTCCACTTTCAGAAATAGCAAGTTATCAAATTGAAAGAGGTGAAATATCAATTAGTCACTTAGATGGACAAAGAGAAATAAAGGTAGAAGCAGATTTGAAAAATGCTCAGGGAAGTGCAACTGATATCCTTACAGATATCCAAGAGAGAATAATGCCAGAGATTTCAGCAAAGTATCCATCAGTAACAGCTTTATATGAAGGACAAAATAGAGAAGCTTCAAA
Organism: Tenacibaculum aiptasiae; assembly: GCF_965221665.1. Classification (NCBI taxonomy): domain Bacteria; kingdom Pseudomonadati; phylum Bacteroidota; class Flavobacteriia; order Flavobacteriales; family Flavobacteriaceae; genus Tenacibaculum; species Tenacibaculum aiptasiae. The sequence goes on along the minus strand of NZ_CBDCSN010000003.1, from coordinate 1,349,325 downwards.
AGTATCTAGTTCAGCAGCAATAGTAGGGCCAGTCATTTTATTACTTATCTATATTGTTATTGTATTTACGTTTAGATCGTATGGACAACCATTTATGCTGTTAATCATGGTACCATTCAGTTTAATAGGAGTTGCTTGGGGACACTGGATTCATGGATTTGCTGTAAATATTTTATCACTTTTAGGAATTATTGCTTTAATAGGAATTATGGTTAATGATGGACTAGTCCTTATTAGTAAATTCAATAGCTATCTAAAAGAAGGGATGGAATATGAAGAAGCCTTATTTGCAGCAGGTAAATCGAGATTTAGAGCAATATTTTTAACAACAATAACTACAGTAGCAGGATTAGCACCTTTAATTTTTGAAACAAGTAGGCAAGCTCAGTTCCTAATTCCAATGGCAATATCTATTGCTTATGGAATTATGATAGCGACATTTTTAACACTTTTAACTTTACCAATATTATTATCTATATCCAATTACTCAAAAGTATATACAAAGTGGTTATGGACAGGAAAAAGACCAAATAGAGAAGAAGTAGAAAGGGCTATTAAAGAATTAGAAGCAGAAAACGAAGAATTAGAAGAGTAAAAGAAAACAGAAATGAAAAAAATACATTTAATCATAGGATGTTTATTCACAAGTATTTCTTTTTACGGACAAGAAGTGTTAAGTAAAGAGAAAGCAGTAGAAATAACACTAGCGAATAATTACGATATTAGAGTAACAAAGAATAATGTAGAAACCGCAAAAAACAATAAAAGTATTTATAACAGCGGGTATTTACCAACGGTTACAGGAAATGCTGGGGCAAATTATAGTAAAAATGATACAGATCTTGAGTTTCAAAACGGAACTACGAATTCAGTTACAGGAGCTGAATCAAAGTCTTATAATGCGTCAGTAGGATTGAATTATACTATTTTCAATGGATTTAATAGGCAAAATACCTTTAAACGATTGAAAGAAAATTATAATTTAACAGAATTACAAGCACGTCAGGTAATGGAGAATACGTTAACCATATTGTTTTTAGCATATTATGAAGTAGGAAGGTTAACGGAAAATGAAAAGACTCAAAAAGAAACATTAGAAATTTCAAAAAAGAGGTTAGAAAGAGCTAAGTATAATTTTGATTATGGTCAAAATACTAAGTTAGAGGTACTGAATGCAGAAGTTGATGTTAATAATGATAGTATTACATATATAGATTTAAAACGTCAATTATCGAACGCGAAAAGAGATCTAAACGTGGTATTGGGAAGGAGTGTAAATACTCCAGTAAAAGTAGATACAGATGTAACTTATGCAATTGATTTAAACTTGATAGATATTTTACAAAAAGCTAAAACAAACAATGCAACTATTTTACAGGCAAAAAAGAACATTGAGTTAAGACAATTAGATGTAAAAATTAATAGAGCAGGATGGATGCCTAACGTAAGTTTAACAAGTTCGTATGCTTGGAATAAAAGTAATAACGATGCTACCAATGCGTTTAGTCCAATATCAAATACGCAAACAGGTGTAAATGCAGGTTTAAGCTTGTCTTGGAATATTTTTGATGGAGGAAGAACTAAAACTAATGTTGCGAATGCAAAAATAGCTTTAGAAACCCAAGAAATTCAAAAACAACAGCAAGAGGAACAATTAGAGAGAGATGTAAATAATGCTTGGGAGACTTATCAAAATGCATTGTTTTCATTACAAGCTCAAGAAAAAAATGTAACAACGAATAAGCATAATTTTGAACGAACTAATGAACGATATAAATTAGGACAAATTACCTCAATAGATTTCCGTCAGGCTCAAATTAATTTAATTAACGCAGAGTTAAGTGTAAGTAGGGCAAAGTATACTGCTAAAAATGCAGAACTACAGTTGTTACAGTTAGCAGGAATGTTATTAGATAACAAGAATTTTTAAATTTTATCTATAGATAAAAAAACCGAAGCCTAAAGCTTCGGTTTTTTTATAATTCTATTTTGATATTATATTTTTCTAAATCTTTTGAGTGTTTATGTATAGAAAAATTTTCACTATCAAATTCTTCGAGCCTATTTTTTCTAGTTTCATTTCTATGAATGGCTTCTAAAAATCTACGCATTTCATTATCGTTACTAATTATAATACCAGGTACTTTAGAGTTGTTTCCTTGTTCATTTTTAGCAACCATAGTAAAATAAGAAGAGTTACAGTGTTTTACATTACCTGTTTGGATGTTTTGAGATTCTACACGAATTCCCACTACCATAGAGGTGTTTCCAACATAATTAATAGAAGCTCTCATGGTAACTAATTCACCAACCTCAATAGGGTTAATAAAATTAACAGTATCTACAGAGGCAGTCACACAATAAGTTCCAGAATGTTTTGAAGCACAAGCAAAGGCAATCTGATCCATTAGATTTAAAATATAACCACCATGAATTTTACCACTAAAATTTGCATGTGAAGGAAGCATTAGTTCAGAAATCGTAATGCAAGTATCTTCTATTTTTTTATAATTATTGTTCATTTTCTTTCGTAACTCCTCTAAAATGTGGAGAAGCTTCTTCTTCCACTTTAGTAATAAAATATTTAGTGTCTCCTAACCAAAAGAAAGTTCCAAAACGTTCTTTATAAGTAACTTTCACATATCTACCTTGGTATTTTTTTAAATTATCAATAACAGTAGTTTCTTTATCTTCTACTGAAAAAGAAAATATTTGAGCTCCAGAAATTCCTTGACTAATTTCTCCTTCCCAAGTTTTAACAAATACACCCTTGTGACTAATTTTAATTAGTTCGCCAGATCGAACCCCTTCACTATAAGGAACGTAGTAGATAAATGCGTAATAAATACCTGCTATTAATAAAATAACACCAATGATAAGGGCTAAAATCTTTTTCATTCTTTAAAAATTAAAAACCAATTAGGTTTTGTTAGAACAAAAGTAATATTAAAATTTTAGACTTAAAAAATCAAAGGAAAGTAGTAAGTTTGTGTATCTACAAAAAGAAACACAAATGAATTATATTTTATTTGATGGCGATGTGCGTACAGCATTATTACCATTTACATATACAAAACCAGTTGCCGATTTAAGAGTAGGTATTTTAACAATTAGAGAAAAGTGGGAGAAGTTCCTTGGTTTAACTACAACAACTATTACTGAAGAATATTTAGAAGAAAAATATCCAATGGTAGAAATGGAGCAGAATGTATTGTTAAATGCATCTTTTTTACCAAATAAATCATTGGTTGAGGTTGTAAAAGGATTAAAAGAGAATCAAGCGGTTTTTAGAGGAGATGATGTTATTGCTTTTTATACAGCAGATACCCAAGAAGAAGTAGACTTTTCTAAGTATGAACAAATAGAGTTTGAAGATGATATTGTACAAATCAAAAACACGTGGGATATTTTTTCTTTAAACGATGCAGCAATTCGTGCTGATTTCGATTTAATTACTGAAGGAAGACAATCAGAACCAATCCCAGAAACGGTTAATTGCATTAATAGAGCTGATATCTTTGTGGAGAAAGGAGCTAAGTTAACTTATGCAGTTTTAAACGCTTCTACAGGGCCAATTTATATTGGTAAAGATGCGGAAGTAATGGAAGGAGTTGTGGTAAGAGGAGCTTTAGCTATGTGTGAAAAATCAGTTTTAAAATTAGGAGCAAAGATTTATGGAGCTACTACATTAGGGCCTTATTGTAAAGTAGGAGGAGAGGTGAATAATTCTGTTTTAATGGGGTATTCAAATAAAGGTCATGATGGATTCTTAGGGAATTCGGTTTTAGGAGAATGGTGTAATTTAGGAGCAGATACTAACAATTCAAACCTTAAAAATAATTATGCAGAGGTAAAATTATGGAACTATGAAACTGGTAGGTTTGCAAAAACAGGTTTACAATTTTGTGGTTTAATGATGGGAGATCACTCTAAGTGTGGAATCAATACAATGTTTAATACAGGGACTGTTATAGGAGTTTCTGCAAATATTTTTGGAAGTGGATTTCCAAGAAACTTTGTGCCATCGTTTAGTTGGGGAGGAGCTTCTGGATTTACAGAGTATAAAACAAATAAAGTATTTGAGGTAGCAGATGTGGTAATGAAAAGACGTAATATAGAATTTGATGATAAAGAGAAAAAAATTCTAGAGCATGTTTTTGAAGAAACCAAAAAATATAGAAATTATTAAAACATAAACCTCGCTATTAAGTGAGGTTTTTTTGTTAGAAACTTATTCTAAGAACTAAATTAGGAGTAGTTCCTAACGACAGTTTATCAATTTTACCTAACTGATAAACTACTTGGTTATTACTGTTAACAACAGGTACAGCAGTAAAAGTTCTTCTTAAAATATTTTTTTGATTGTATATATTCAAAATAGAAAAACCTAGTTTAGCCTTCCATCTATCAGAAAAATTAAATGAATAAGTAACAGAAGCGTCTAATCGATGATATTTTGGTAAACGTTTAGCATTTATATTATCAGTATCTAGTATAATGGTAGGTGATCCAGTACTTGGATTAATTCTGAATTCACGAACATCAGTAAAAGGGTTTCCTGTTCTATGTTTCCATCCAAAAGAAAACTCATAGTTGTTAAATGTAAAGGCGTGAGACCATGAAAAATAGTTAGTAATATCATGGTTAGCAGGGAAAAATTTATTTTCTAAATCAATAAATTTAAACTTATTTTTAGTGTAGGAATAATTAATCCACGTTCTATAATTTCCAATTTTTTTATTGATAAGTATATCAATACCAAAAACTTCTCCTTTTCCGTTTGAAAAATCTGTAGTTTGATCGTTATATCCTCTAGTTTGAGAGGTCATACCACTAAGATATTTAAGATATGGTTCAATATCAATTTTCCATCTATTTTTGTTGTAAACTGCACCAGTAGAAAATTGAAAACTTTTTTGAAGAGGTATATTACTGTCGTTAACTTGTGCCCAAACTTGGTTCTCTAAATCAAATCCAAGACTAGAAGTTTGAAATTCAATAATCTGACTTAGTGTTTGGTGTTTTTGTTCTAAAGAAGTTTTAAAACTTAATCCTTCATTAATTTTCTTTTCTATATATATTCTAGGCTCAACTACAGTTTTATTAATTTTATCAAAATGATTTATTCTTATTCCTGAATTGATTCTCCAATTATCATTATCATATAAATATTCAGTAAAAAACGAATGAGTATTATTAGTACCAGTATCTTCTTGTAGAGTGCTTACTATATTATTAAAATTAACATCAGCTCTGTAATTTAATTTATACGATGTTTCATTAGATAAGAAATCATAACCAAAAAGAAGATTAGTCTTATTGTTAACTTCGTAGTTTATATTGTAGGAAACACCTAAATCTCTTACGGAATTTGCTTTTATAGATCGACGTATTAAATAATTATTAATGTAATTATAATCACCAACGTAATTCAGTCTAAAATTCGAATAATAAGCTTTAAAATCATGAGTTAGCTTAGATGATAGTTTTTTATTCCAAAGAAAGCTCAATCCTCTATTGGTTATATTTAAATCATCCTGATAATTATCTTGATACAATGGGATTTTAAAGTTATTTACTAGTTTATTTTGGGTGTATAAAAAATTAATAGATAAAGCTTCGTTTTCTGAAGGTTTAATAGCCAGTTTAGTTGTGAAATCAGCAAAATAAAAACGATTATCTCTTTCAAAAGGCACACTTTTGTTAATTATTCTTCTTTCATGATTGGCATCAAATGTTTGAAATACACGCTTAGATAACTTATCAAAAGTAAAAGTGTTTACTACATCAGTAAAAGAACGTCTAAAAGAGGTAGTTAAAGCTACTTTTTTTGAAAAAGGAATTTTTAAATAAGCGTCAAAGTGGGTCATGTTAAAACCAAAACCACCAGTAACTTTAGAAGGAATGTTTTCTTGAGTTTTGATGTCTATAACTCCAGAAATTTTATTTCCATATCGAGCCTGAGTTCCACTTTTAGATAAAGTTATTTTTTTTGTTGTATACGGGTTGAAGGCAGAAAGTGTACCGAAAAAATGTCCAGAATAGTACATTTTTATTCCGTCCCAAAAAATTAAATTTTGATCAGGAGTTCCTCCTCTAATATAAATACCGGAAGCTGTTTCATTAGGACTTTGAACACCTGGTATAATTTTTAAGCTTTCTAAAACATCAGGTTCTGTTAAACCAGGTAAAACTCCTAATTGTTGAGGTAAAACAGAAATAGATCCGTTTTTATTTTTATTAATACCTAAGGTTACATAATTGCTTATTTGTACCTCTTTTAATAAGTTATAGTTACTAAAAGTAGTCTGTTTAACTATAGATATATAGTAATATCGATCATCAATTCGGTTAAATTTTAAGGATACTTGGGTTTCTATTTCTGTAAGTAATTCCTCTAATTGACAATTTTTTCTGTTAAAAGTAAAATATACTTCTTTGATTATGTTTGAATCAAAAGAAAACTTCACCTTATAATTAGATTCTGCATGTTTTAAAACATCTAATATAGGCGCGTTTAAAAAAGCAATGTCTATTTTTTCTTGAGAAAAAATAGACATTGTCAAGCACATCAAAAGTATACTTATTTTTTGCTTCATTAATTATATCTCAATACAATCGGACTATTTTTTGCTAATGTAAAAGAAATTTTCATTGGAGCAAAAACTGTTTTCAAAGCAACATTCATATTTTTGTGTGTAAATGTACCTGTAAATCGTTTATTTACATCAATATTACTTGTGTCAAACTTAATTTTATATTGTTTTTCTAAAGCTGTAATTACTTGACTAATAGGTGTGTTAGTGAAGCTACTTTCACCATGTATCCATGAAGGAGATTCTTGGTTAAAATCCCAACTTTCACTATCATTATTAAATATTCTATGAGCTTTACCTTTAGTTAAGATAACCTCATTATTATTTTTTGGAGTAACCTTAACTTTTCCTTCAAAACATTGAGTTTCAAAAAAGTTATTTGAAGAGTTAACAGTAAACTTAGTTCCTAAAACAGTAACATTACCTTCTGTTGTGTTAACAGTAAAAGTTTTACCTTTTTCAACTTCAAAATAAGCTTCACCTGCTAACGATAAATTTCTATTAGTATTCCAATCTTTCTCTACATATTCTAATGTAGAATTTGGAGAAAGGTGAACTTTAGAGTTATCAGGTAACGAAATAGTTATTTGTTCCCCAAAACTTGTAGAAATATTGGTAGTGTTATTAGTGTTAAAGTAAAAAAAGCTAACTATTAAAGCTATAGAAGCTACCGCACCATATAACCATGCAGGAGTTAATCTTCTTACCTTATTAGTTTCTTTCTTTTTCTCTAATGTTTCCCCTATTAGATTATTTAAAGCAGCAGTTTTATCATAAGCTGGTGCTTTCAATTGCTGTGAAGCATCATTTATAGCTTTAAAATGATGATAGTCTTCAGAGCTTTGAAATTGTTTTAGCTCTTCTGGAGTAAGTTCATTGGCTACCCAACGAGCTAAAAAAGTTTCATCTTTATATCCTTGTTCCATTTCCTGTGTATTCTTGCTATTTGTATTAGAACATTTAAAATATTATTTACCCTACTATAAATATAGTTTTTTAAACTTTACCAATTTGTTCCTTTAATGTTAGTAAAGCTTTACTCATTCTTTTTTCAACAGCTTTTACAGAAACACCTACGATTTCGGCTATTTCTGTGTACTTCTTTTTGTCTATTCTGCTTAATAAAAAAACTTCCCGTTGTTTTTCTGGTAAGTTAGCAATTACTCTTTTTAATTTAATATGAAATTCTTCCTCTTCTATCAGAAATTCAGGGGTTTCATTAGTTCTGTCAGGAGAAATATTTTTTCTTTGATGCTCAAGTACTACTTTTTTATGGGCAACTTCATTTAAAAATTTATTATTGGCAACTGTGTATAAAAAAGACTTAGCTTTTTCAAAAACAACTTTAGCACAATTATCCCAAAGCTTTATATATGCCTCTTGAACGATATCTTCGGCTTGCTGAGTATCTCCACATTTATAGTAAATGTAGTTTCGTAAAGATTGTGAATGTTGATTGAAAATTTTCTCGAAATTTTTCTGTTCACAAACTGATTTTAAGGGTGCATTATCCATTAGTTTCTTCTAATTTTCCAAAAATATGAAAATGAAACTAAGAATTCTATAAAAAATTTAACATTAGTTTAATATTTTTTGAAAATAGGAAGCATCATGTGCGATTTTTCATAATGAGGAGTTGCCTTGTATATATATAATAACTGGGCATACGCGCTTTTAGCAAACTCTTCATCTGTTTTAATTTTTTCCTCAAATTTTTGTTTAAAATCAGGGTTGTTTTTCAAATATTCAGTAGCAATATCCTCAAAAACATAGGCAGAAAACCCTTCTTTTTGCTGTAAAATAGTGTCAAAGAAATTCCAATTAAAGAAAGAATCAGTTGCTTCGGCTTCTAAAGTTTCAATTAAATAACGAATACCTTTTTGTTTTGTAGGAATATATAAATCACCTTTTTTAAACATTACTGGCTTTAAAGTCTTTTTAGTTTGCGTGTTGTAATGTAAGTAATGTCCTTCGTATGGTTGTTTTCTGGATTCGAAGTCAGTTATATGCTGTATTTCTGCGATTAAAGTTGTATCGTTCTTAAAACGAGTAAACTCAATTTTATTAGTTGTTAGTCTATCTATTATTTTATGCCAACCTTGTTGTAAAATATAGGCTTCTGGTATTTTAACTTCTTTAGTAACAAGGAAATTATTGTAATAAGGAATGTTTTTAGTGTAAGGTTTAGTTCTGTCGTAAAATAAACGCTTACCGTTGGTAACTTCGCTATCGATATAAGTTCCTTCGTATCCCATAAATTTAAAGTCACTTGGATTTGTTTTGTCAACCTTAAATGAAATTGGATATGTTTTTTGGGATATTATTTCTTCAAAAGCTTTATTTCGTAAATCTTTAATTTCTGAAGAATATTTTTCTGAAAAATCTAAACTAGAAAATAACAAGTCATAAGTTTGATTTACTCTAATTTTATATGGCTTAAGCATATGAGTTTCTACCATTAATCCAAGTGTGTTGAATAGGGTAGTGTAACCTGTAGAATATCTTGGAGAATCAAAAAATTGTGACCATCCTTTATCTGGAGTACTTCCCCAAACATTTACATAAGGTGTAATAGCAACTTCTTTTTGAGCTAAAGACTTTTCTATATATGGACGCATTTCATTTTCTAAAAAGTGTCCCAACTTACCACCTAACTTATTATGTTGTGTGAATAAGTGTGTGATAGCATATTGGTAGTCAGCTCCGTTGCTTACATGATTGTCAATAAAAATGTCTGGACTAACGATATGAAAAATTTCAGCAAAAGCAGCAGCATTTTTGGTGTCCTGTTTTATGAAATCACGATTTAAGTCATAATTACGAGCATTACCTCTAAAACCGTATTCTTTAGGGCCGTTTTGATTTGCTCTTGTATGAGAATTTCTATTTAAAGCACCTCCAATATTATAAACAGGAATAACGCATATTAATGAGTTTGCATAAGCTTTTTTTAATGAATCATTTTGAACAATATCACGTAAAAGTAGCATGGAAGCATCAATACCGTCAGATTCTCCTGGATGAATTCCATTGTTGATTAAAATTCTATTTTTTGAAGAATCTTTAATTTTAGTTAAGTCTGTTTTTCCATTAGTATTAAAAACAGCCAAATGTAAAGGGTTACCAGAATCTGTTTCACCAATTTCAAATAATGATATTTCATTATATGTATTGGCTAAATCTTCGTAAAAAGAAATTACCTCTTTATATTCAGGAGTTTCTGTTCCGTTTGATTTTTCGAAAAGAGTTGTAAAATCTTTTGCTGCTTTTGTAGAATTTTGTTTGCAAGCTAGAAAGCTAAGCAGGAATATAAAGTATAATTTTTTCATTTTATTAAATTCTTACAGCATCTGGAACTAAACCAGTATAATCTCCATTATTTCTAATAACATCACGAACTATTGAAGATGAGATATAACTTTTTCCAGAAGATGTTAATAAGAATACAGTTTCAATTTCTGAAAGTTTTCGGTTAGTGTGTGCAATTGCTTTTTCAAATTCAAAGTCGGCAGGATTTCTCAAACCTCTAAGAATAAATTGAGCGTTCTGTTCTTTACAGAAATTTACAGTTAAACCGCTGTAAGTAACTACTTTTATTTTAGGTTCGTGCTTAAATGTTTCTTCAATAAATCGTTTACGTTCTTCTAAAGAAAACATATATTTTTTATCGGAATTAATACCAATAGCAATTACTAATTCGTCAAATAAAGTAACACCACGTTCAATAATATCTAAATGGCCTAGGGTAATAGGATCGAAAGATCCTGGAAATATTGCTTTTTTCATTGTATTAATTATTAAGTGCCATTTCAATAGCGTTTCCACATAATTCAGTTAACGAAATACCCGCACAATTTGCTTGCTGTGGTAAAATACTTGCTTCAGTAATACCAGGTACAGTATTCATTTCTAAGAAATGAGGTTCGTTATCCACAAATATATATTCAGAACGGGAAAAACCACTCATATTTAAAATTTGGTATACACGTTTGGCAACTTCTGAAACTCTTTTTTCTTGTTCTTTAGTTAAACGAGCTGGTGTAATTTCTTGTGATTTCCCTTCATATTTAGCTTCATAATCAAAAAAGTCATTTTCAGATACTATTTCAGTAATAGGTAATACTGTAACTTCTCCTTTATATTCAATAACCCCAACAGAAACCTCAGTTCCGTCAAGAAAACTTTCTATTAATATTTCAGAATCTTCTTCATATGCCTTGTCTAAAGCAGGAATTAATTCTTCTTCAGTATGTACTTTAGAAATACCAAAACTAGAGCCAGCATTGTTTGGCTTTACAAAACAAGGCAAGCCTACTTTTTCAATAATTTGCGTTGTGTTTATCTCATCTCCTTGATTCAGATATACTGATGTAGCTGCTGGAATTCCATATTCTTTAACAACACTCAAAGTGTCTCTTTTGTTAAAAGTTAAAGCCATTTGGTAAAAAGGAGCAGAGGTATGCTTTAATCCAATTAAATCAAAATAAGCCAAAATAATTCCGTTTTCGCCTGGAGTTCCATGAATAGCATTGAAAACACAATCGAATGAAATTTTTTCATTGTTTATTACAGCTGAAAAATCATGTTTATTAATAGGGTATTCAATATCGTTATCATCAACTAAAACCCATTTGTCTTTTAAAATATGAACTTTATAAGGATTGTATTTTTCCTTGTTAAGATGCTTGTAAACTACGTTTCCACTTTTTATAGAAATTTCTACTTCAGAGGAATAACCTCCCATAATTACAGCTATATTTTTTTTCACTTTTTTGTATTTGAATTATTTTTTGATTGCTTATTTGTAAAATAGATTACAGCATAATTATACAAACTTACCAAAAAAACTCGTTTAAGAGTTAATGAATTAAAAATAGTAATATTTTTACTGTAAATTTGTGCCACTTTACAAAAAATCGATATGAGTAAATTTTCAGAAAATTTTAAAAATTCGTTTCAGTTTATAAAGAGCAAAAGTTTCTTTATACAAATAGGAATAGCTGTGGTTTCTATTTTAGTATTTGTTTTTGTGTTACAATGGTGGTTGGGAGTAACAACAAATCATAATCAGAAAATACAAGTACCTAACTTGCATAAAATGTCTTTAGACGCTGTTGAGAAAAAATTAGATGAACTTAATTTAGAGTTTATAGTAATAGACAGTGCTAGTTATAATCCAGACTACCCAAAAAAATCGGTTATAGAGCAAAATCCTGAAACTGGTGATTTTGTAAAAGAAAAACGTAAAATTTATTTGACGTTAAACCCATCAAAATATAGAGATGTTGAAATTCCAGATTTAAATGGAAGAACTCAAAGGCAAGCATCAACACATTTACGTTCTATAGGATTTAATGTAGGAAAAGATATTACTTGGGTAAGAGATATAGGAAAGAATGTAGTAAGAGGTTTAATATATAAAGGAAATAAAATTGAACCAGGAACAAAATTACCAAAGAAATCTACTATAGAACTTATTTTAGGAGACGGTAACGGTAACTAATTTTTATTATTGATTTATGCAGGAAGATACAACTCCAGGAATGGAAAGTGACGATTTATACGAACACCATAGATTTGTAGCAACAGATGGACAGGAGCCTCTAAGAGTAGATAAGTTTTTAATGAATTTTATTGAAAACGCTACTCGAAATAAAATTCAACAAGCAGCTAAAGCAGGAAATGTTTTGGTGAACGATGTAGTGGTAAAACCAAATTATAAGGTTAAGCCTAAAGATGTAGTTCGTATCGTTTTGTCATACCCGCCAGCAGAAAATTTATTAGTAGCTGAAGATATTCCTATTGATATTGTTTATGAAGATGATGAAGTTATTGTTGTAAACAAACCAGCAGGAATGGTGGTGCATCCAGGTCATGGGAATTATTCTGGAACTTTAGTAAATGGATTAATACATCATGTAGAAAATTTACCAACAAATTCTAATGAGCGTCCAGGTTTAGTGCATCGTATTGATAAAGATACGAGTGGATTATTAGTAGTTGCGAAAACAGAATTTGCTATGGCGCATTTATCAAAACAATTTTTTGATAGAACTACAGAGCGTTTGTATTATGCATTAGTTTGGGGACATATTGAAGAAGATGAAGGTACTATAGAAGGGAACATTGGACGTAGTTTTAAAAATCGTTTACAAATGGATGTTTTTCCAGATGGAGAACATGGAAAGCATGCGGTAACACATTTTAAAGTTTTAGAACGTTTAACCTATGTAACATTAGTACAATGTAAATTAGAAACAGGTAGAACGCATCAAATTAGAGCGCACTTTAAACATATTGGACATACACTTTTTAATGACGAGCGTTATGGAGGAGATGCAATATTAAAAGGAACAACATTTACAAAATATAAACAGTTTGTAGATAATTGTTTTAAAGTATTACCAAGACAAGCATTACATGCCAAGACATTAGGATTTACACATCCTAAAACAGGAGAGTTTATGCAGTTTGATTCTGAAGTTCCAGCAGATATTGAAGCATGTTTAGCAAAATGGCGTACCTACTCTGAGAATTCAAAATTTGAAGAAAATTAAAAATATTTTTGAAATACTAAAAAACCAGCTCTAAGAGCTGGTTTTTTATTTTATATAGTGGTGAGTTATTGTAAGTTTCTATTTACTAAACTCATAATACGTTCAAATTGTTCTTCAAGTCCCATATCAGAATTGTCAAATTCTACAGCGTCATCCGCCATTACTAAAGGAGAGTCTTCTCGTGTTGAATCAATTCTATCACGTTCTTGAACATTGTGTAAAATTTCTTCATAATTTACATCATCACCACGATCTAATAATTCTTTATAACGTCTCGTTGCACGTTTGTCGGCAGAAGCAGTCATAAATAATTTTAATTCAGCATCAGGAAAAACAACTGTACCAATGTCTCTACCATCCATTACAATACCTTTGTTTTTGCCCATTTCTTGTTGCTCGCTCACTAATTTTTTACGAACCTCAGAAATTGTAGCAATTTTACTTACTAGTCTAGAAACTTCAATAGTTCTAATGTCTTTTTCAACATTAGTGTTGTTTAATATCATTTCAGCAAAACCTAAATCTTTATTAAAAGAAAAAGAGAGTGAAATTTTGTCAAGATTAGCAATTAAATCTTCTGGGTTAAAATGCGTGTCAGAGATATAATTTTGTTGCATAGCATATAATGTAACAGCTCTGTACATAGCGCCAGTATCTACATATATATATCCTAATTTTTTAGCTAATTGCTTAGCAATGGTACTTTTTCCGGTTGATGAAAAACCGTCTATGGCAATGGTGATTTTTTGTGTCATGAATACTTAAAAATGGATCACAAATATACGGCAGTTTTTTGTTGTATTTTTAATATTGAATCTATTAAAAATAATATAGGGGAAATACCTTGTTTTTTAGTAGGTTATAATATGATTTTTGTTTTATAAATTGTTAAATTGACTTACTTTTTATATATTTCCTAATAATATTATAGTGTGTTAATACCTTTATTTAAAAAAAAGTGTATTTTTATCACCCCTTAGGATCCCTTTAAATGAACAAAATAACTAGAAGCATACAAATACTTTTAGGTGTATTTCTCTTTTGTATTAACTACACTACGGTTGCACAAACCCTAAATCCACCTGTCTTAAATTTTGGAACAAGTGCGTGTGATGCAACAGGTTCAACAAATTTTTCTATTGATATAAGTTTTTCGGGAACAGTTTTTAATAGCGATAATCAATTTATTGTTGAGTTATCTGATGCAGATGGTAATTTTGGAGCTTCGCCTACAGTATTAACTACATTAACGGATCCGACACTAAATACAGCATTTAATTTGCCAACAGTAGGTTTTACTTTGCCAGCAGGTACTTTTGGTACAGGGTATAAAATACGTATTCGTACAACTTCTCCAGTAATGACTTCTGAGTCTGGTTCTTTCCAAGCTTATCATGATATGCAACAAAATAGTGGTTTTTCGATAAAGGATGGAGATGGAAATGATAAGTTTACTTTGTGTCCAGGTGAAAGTAAAGAAGTTTTTTTAAGTATTACAACAATTGGTGATTACTCATGGTATAGGAGAGTAGGGACAGTTGAAACTCTAGTAGCAACTACTAGTGAACCTAAGTTTACAGTAACTGAACCAGGGAGTTATTTTGTTAAAATTAATTATGGAGCATGTGGAGAGGCAAGTTCTATTTTTCTTATAGTTTCAGGGATTAGTACAGCTGATGCACAAATTGATGGGCCTTCTGAGGTAGAAATATGTAGTAATGAAACACATACCTTTAAATCTAAAATTAATAATTCATCATACACTTATGAATGGTATTTAGATGGAGTCTTAAAGCAATCATCGAATTCAAATGAGTATACAACACCAGCTGCTGGACAGTTCGGAAAGTATACGTTAAAGATTATAACAGGTTCTGGAACAGGTGCCTGTACAACAACTTCAACAGAAGTAGAGTTGAAACAAAAAACAACAGCAAGTTTTACAATAAATACAGTAAATGCAGGTGAAAGTGTATTGTTACCATGTGAAACAAAACAGGTGGAGATTACTGATGCACCTTCTAGTGCAACAATTCAATGGTATAAAGATGATAATCCTGTAGGAGGAGCAAATGGATTTACTATGAATGTTACAGCTCCAGGAGAGTATTATGCAATTGTAACGGATCCATCTTCATCATCATCTTGTCCAGCTACGGTAAAATCTGAGGTGTATGTTTTTTATTCTTTAAAAGAGTTTAAAGCAGAAATAAGAATTCAGGATGCTAATTATACAGAATGTGAATCTACATCAGCAAAATTAGTCATTGTAGGAGTGAAAGCTTTAGTGAATGAGAATTCAAATGAATATGATATAACTACAGATCAACTTAATGCAAGTGGTCCTCAATTAGTACAGTATCAATGGTATAAAGATGGAGTAGCAATTACTACTTCAGGTAACGCAAATGAATATGATGTGAATTCGTATTTAGATAATGGAGAATATGATTTAGAACTGAGTACTTGTGCTCCAGGTGTTATAAAAACAAAGTTGCCAGATGCTAATAGAATAACAGTAAAATTAGGAGCACCTTTACCAACTATAACTTCTGTGCCAAATTCAAACTCTTTATGTCCTGGAGGTACTATAACTTACAGTATAGATGGAGGGTTATTGCCAGGATTTACTTATGAGTGGTTTAAAGATGGAGGTACAACAGCAGTTGCTACTGATGTAGTAGATTTTGATGTAACTGAAATAGGAGAATATGTGTTAAAAATGACAGGTTTTGGTTGTGAAAGGTCTATAGATCCTATAAATGTAGTATTGTTTGATGAATCAGTTGTGGAAGTTACACCATCTGTAAAAGTAGTATTAAATCAAGGACAAACAGTTACAGTAACAGCATCTGGAGGAGAAAATTATGTATGGCATGAAGGACAAGATGATTCAGGAACTGTATTGTCAACAAACGAAACATTAGATGTTAATGCCTTAGGATTTTATACTGTAGTAGTTAGTGTAGGAAGTTGTAGAGTTGTAAAAACAATTGAAGTTGTAGAGCAAGATGATCAAATAATAGTACCAAATATTGTAACACCAAATCAAGATGGAATTAACGATACTTGGCAAATATCAAATAGATATGCATTTCAACCAACTGTTACCATACAGTTGTATAATTCAAACGGGAAAGAAATTTTAAATACAACCGATTACCAAAATAATTGGCCGACTGAAAGTTTGGGGAATCAGCGCGTTTTTTATTATAAAATAATTAGAGATGATGTTCTAATTAAAGCAGGTACAATATCGGTATTAGATTAAAGTATATGGGGATGATTAAAAAATATATAGTATACATGTTATTATTAGTAACTACGTTTTCGTTAGAAGCGCAGGTATCTAATAGTGCGCAACAATACAATAGTTTTACTTCAAGGAATTTTATGAAGTTTAATCGTTTTTTAACAGTTCCTACTTTTTCAGCTTTAAGAGAAAATAAAACATCAATTACAGCTATAGTACGTAATAGTAATGTGGCTTTTGAAGATAATCCAAGATTGTATTTAGGAACTTATTCTGGGAAAATGCGTGAAAACGTTGGAGCAGGATTGGCTATTTACCAGCAAGAAGTAGGAGTTTTTAAAGATTTTGGTGCCTTGGCAAATTATGCACATCGTTTACAGTTAAACGATAATATGGATTTAACTTTTGGGTTTAACTTTTTATACAGCCGTAGAAGTGCTGATGCTTTAAAAGTGAATTCAACAGTACCCGATCCACAAGTAGCAAATTTTCAAGACATTCCAATTATTAATTTTCAGCCCGCGGTAACTCTATCGTTTGGCAAGTTTGATGTAGGAGTGTTTTTTGAGAATTTAGTGGATTTTAATTTAAAAAGTAGCGAGATGGCTACTTCTTTTGGTGAAAAAACATACTCAGCACATGCAATGTATTCTCATGAGTTTACCTATGCTTCTGGTATTTTCGAAGGAGCAGATTTAAGAGTGTTAGCAATCGCAAGAAAACCAGGAGAAGGAACATTTAGTGCAGGAGGTAATGCTATTTTAGATTTACCTAAAGCTGGATGGATTAAAGCAGGTTATGATAAAACTTATGGTATCTCAGCAGGAATTGGAGTAAATATTTCTGAAAGTTTAGCTATTGGATTTACATATGAGAAGAGTGACTTTGCAGCAACAAATGAAATTGGGTTGATATATAACTTTGGTAAAAAATACTTTACTAGAGATCGTCCAACAAGAAGAGGAGGTAATGTGAAAGTTACTTTACCTACTAGAGGAACAAAAAGACAAGAATATAACAATCCTGAACATAACGATTTATCAGATGAAATCCAAAAAGCACAGGATTCTATTGATATCTTAAATAAAAAAGTAGATCAAATTTTACGTTTATTAAAGAATCAACCAGAACCAATAAAAGTTAATACGCCTGTTCAAAATAAAACGAATGAAAAGGATACTTCTTTAAGAAGAAGGTCTAATAAACCATGGAGACAAAGCACAATAACCCACGTTGGTGGAGGTGGAACAATGTATTACATTATTGCAGATAGGTATAAAAATCAAGAACGAGTGCAGCCTCTAATAGATAAATGGGCTAAGTTAGGATACGAAGCCAAATCTATTTTTGAACCAAAATCAAAAATATATTGGGTCTATTTAGATAGATTTGCGAAAAAAGAAGATGCAGAAGAAAAATTAGAAAAAGAATTTGGTGGAGGAACAAGATTCTTTGAAAAAAATAGTGATAAGAACGACGAGTCGTCAATTAAGGTAAAAAAGAATAGTAAGGATGGTGTATATATTAGGAAGTTAACTATTGGAAAAGAAGGAGATAGTTATAAAGAACCTAAAAAACAACCACCAGCAAGAGTACGTACGATGGCAAAAATGCAAGGAGTAGAACCAGCTTATTATATTGTTGTTTACGTAAATTCTAAAAAATCGTTGGCAGACAGAAACGTAGACGAATTAAGAAATGATAACATAGATGCAGGATATTTTATAAATCCAGCAACAGGATATATGCATATATATATAGCGAAGACCCAAGATCGAAAAGAAGCAATACGATTGTATGAAAGCAATTTAGATGGCGCTTTTTATGATAGAAAATCTATAATAAACGTAAAATAGTTAAAGTTTAGGTACACTAATTATCCCCAATAATTAAATTCCCCCTATTATGATGAAAAGATTACTATTAATTATAATAATGTTTTGGCAAATAAATTTACTATTTGCTCAAGAGAAAAAAGTAAATTATCAAGAAGATAGACCTTCAGTTGAAATAAGTCAGAGACCAGACGTTGCGTTTACCAACCGTTTAGGAGCTGGAGGTATCAACTTGAGAGGAGATATAACATTTATAGCCAACAATATATTAAGTAGAGATTCTGGAGCTAATACACCAGATGTACCTTATGATGGATTTTCTTCCAATGGAAGTCTATTTATGAATTATATTGATATTGATGGTGATCCATCTACGTTTTCATCTTCAAGAGCAGGATTAAATTTACCTGCTTGTTCTAAAGTTGTGTATGCAGGATTATATTGGGGGGGAGTATATCCGTATGAAACATGGGCAAATCAAGAACCAAGAGTTACGAACTTTAATGAAATTAAGTTTAAAATACCTGGAGATGTAAACTATAGAAATATAACAGGTACTATACTTTATGATGATGGTATAGCCACACAAAAGCCTTATGTATGTTATAGTGATGTAACTCCTTTATTAGCAGCGTTAGGAACTAATGCAAATGGTGATTATTTTGCTGCAGATATAAAAGCAGTTGTTGGAGATGATCCAAATGGATTAGGAGGTGCTGGTGGTTGGACCATGGTTGTGATTTATGAAAATGAAAACTTATCAAGTAAGAATATTTCTGTTTTTGATGGTTTTGCAACTATTGATGGTTTTAATAATGCGACCATATCGTATTCTGGTTTTCAAACAATTCCTGTAGGACCAGTAAGAGCAAAAGTTTTAGTAGGAGCTTTAGAAGGAGATAGAAGTATTCCTAATGATAGTTTTCAGATACAAAACACCAATGGTAATTATGTAAATCAATTTACTCCAAATATAAATCCAAGAACATGGAATGGGTGGAATTATGATTATAACTTCTTTAATGGTTCTATAAGTGAGAATGATGCATTTTTAACAGATAGAACACCTGATAGTGAAAATACCTTAGGATTTGATGTTGATCTATATAACTTAAGGAATAACAATAATAGAGTTATAGCAAATAATCAAACTAGCGCTAGTTTACGATTTACTACCACAGGAGATGTTTATTGGGCTTTTTTAAATGCTTTGTCTGTTGAGATTATTGAGCCTAAAATACAAATGATTAAAACTATTGAAGATGCAGCAGGAAATGATATTTCTGGTGCTCCAGTAGGTTTAGGTAATGAACTATTTTATACGGTTAGATTTCAGAATGTAGGTACGGATAATGCATTAAATACAGAAATTGTAGACTTATTACCTAAGAATGTTGATTTAATAGAGTCAGATTTAATTTTACCAGCAGGATTAACTGCTGCGAATTATACGTACACACCACCAGCTGCAGCAAATGGTTTTAGAGGAGAATTACGTTTCAATATACCTGATAGTATGGTTGAGGAAGGTGATCCAGCTTATGAAATAAAAATAAAAGTTCAAGTAGTTTCTAGTTGTAACGATTTAAGAGATGTTTGTTCTAATCGTATTGAAAACCAAGCTTTTGCTAATTATGATAGTGATGAAGGAGGAACACCAAGAGTTATAAATGAGCCAAGTTTTGCAGGAATTGATGCTTGTAATTTTGGTATTGTAGGAACTTCAAATTTCTTAGTTGATACTTCTGGATGTACATTTGAAAGAGATCAAATATTATGTGGTTCTGATACAGATTTAGTTGCAGGAAATGGATTTACATCATATTCATGGGTGAATGCAAATAATCCAGGAACTGTTATTGGAACGAGTCAAACGCTAACAGTTAACCAAGCAGGTACATATATTGTAACAAAAACAGCACCAGTGGGTTGTATTGATAGTACAGAAACAATTAATGTAATTGCTTTTAATACACAACCTAATCCATTAACAGGTTTTGCAGATCAAATTTTAACCTCATGTCCTAGTAATGGAGAAGCTTTAGCTGAAATATATTTATGTGGAGATGGTAGTACAAGACAAATAAATTTACCCTTTGCAGCAGGTTCTGCAACAACAGTACAATGGTTTCAATTAGATGAATCTTCTTGTCCAGATCAAACTGTTGCAGGATGTGCAAATGTAAATTCAGCATGTACTTGGAATAGCTTAGGAACTGAATTAACAAGAACGTTTAGTGATGCAGGAGAATATAGGTTAGATGTATTATATGATGGACAATGTCCTGAACAATATTATTTTAATGTATACAAAGCAACTTTAAATCCTAATATAGTAAAAGAAGATATTCTTTGTGGAGCCTCAGCAGATATTACAATAAATAATATTCCTGTAGGTTATGAGTATAGCTTAACAGGACCAGGAGGATTCAATGCTCCTTTCCAAACAGGTAATACATTTACAGTAACACAACCAGGTGATTATGATTTATCAATCCGTTTAGCAGGTTCTGCTGCTGCGGCATGTACATATACTTTCCCTTCAATTAATATTCAAGAGGAAACTATAGACCTAGATGTAATTACAACAAATATGCAATGTGCTAATGAACAAGCACAAATAAGAATTCAAGCAAATAATGTACCCGGTGACTATACCTATACCTTAACACAAGGTGGAGCAACAGTTGCTACTTTTGGACCTGTAGCTAATAATGATCATACATTTAATGTAACAGATGGAGGAGTTTATACAGTAACAGTTTCAACTCCAGATTGTACAGCTACAGAAATGGTAACTATTGTAGAACCAGCAGAACTTAATTTAAATCCTGTTGCTACTAAAGATATTTCTTGTTTAAATGGAACTTCAGATGGAATAATAACATTAAATGCTAGTGGAGGTACCATAAACACAGGAGATAGTTATTCTTTTGCAGTTTGGTCTAAAGACGGTGTAAATTTACATGCAAGTATTGCAGCTATTCCTTCTACAGACTATTTTACAAGTACAACTTTTAATGTTGTAAACGGACAGGAAGGTACTTATACTTTTCTTGTAGTAGATAGTAATAACTGTTCTACAATATCAGGTCCAGTAACAATAAATGTAGAACCACCACTACAATTTACACATACAGCAACAAACATTTCATGTAGTGGTTTAACAGATGGTAGAATAGAGGTAAATGTTGTAGGAAGTGACTTAGGTTTTGCTCCAATTGAATATAGTTTAGATGGAGGTACTAATTGGAATACAACAGGTGTTTTCAATAATTTAGCAGCAAATGCAAATTATACAGTAACTATAAGAGCTTCAAAAACAGGTTATCAATGTAATTATGAAATTACAAATATTGCTATTAATGAGCCAACAGCTTTAGCAGGTGGTAGCGTTGCAGCTACAGATCTTTCATGTAATGCAGCTGGAGCTACAATATTAGGTACTTTAACATTTACAGCTCCAACAGGAGGTACGGGAGCTTATACATATTATTATAGATTAACTGGAGCGGCTACTTTTAGTGTAGCAGCAGGAACTACAGTTTCTAATTTACCAGCAGGAACATATAACACAAGAGTAGAAGATGCAAATGGTTGTTCAAGAGATTTAAATGATGTAACAATAGGGGCATTACCAGCTGCACCTACCTTAGGAAGTTCTATTGTTTATAATTGTGATGGAACAGCTAATGTAACAATAACACCAAATGTTGGAACGTATACCTATAGTTTAGATGGAGGAGCGGCTCAATCAAATAATGTATTTAATAATGTAGCAGTAGGAGCACATACATTTACAGTTAGTTATGGAAGTGCTTGTACAGAAGATATCGTTGTAAATGTTGCTTCAGGTCAGGCATTCACAGGAAGTGTAGTTGGAAGTACTGATAGTGAGTGTAATGGTTCTGATAATGGAACAATAACAATTTCAGCAAATAATTTTACAGGAGGTAGTTATGAATATTCTACAGATGGAGGAACAACTTGGTCGTCTACTGCAGATAACCCATATAGAGTTGTTGGATTAGCAGCAGGAACCTATCATGTATTCGTAAGAGAGACTTCTGGCGTATTAAATTGTGATGTTGATTTAGGTACTGTTACAATTTCTGAACCGCCAGAATTAACATTATCTGCATCAGTAACACAAGCAGCAGTTTGTAATGGAGCGAGTACAGGAGCAACAATTACGGCTGTAACAAATGGAGGAGGTACACCACCATATACATTCAGTATTGATGGAGGAGCAACTTGGCAAAGTTCACCAGTGTTTACTAATGTAGCACCAAGTGCAACAGATTATATCGTAATGGTACGAGATAGTAGAAGTTGTAATGAGTGTGGTTGTACAGCAAACTTATTTGAGAATGGTAGTTTTGAATCACCAGCATTAGGTTCTACAGGTTTCCGTCAGAGAAATGAAGATGATGTACCAGGATGGGATACAACAGATCCTTCAAATAGAATTGAAATTTGGTATAATAATTTCTTAGGAGTAACACCACATGATGGAGTTGCATTAGCTGAGTTAAATGCTAGAAATCCAGGGTCATTATATCAAGAATATTGTACAGAGCCAGGAGATGTAATTAATTGGTCAGTAGCACATAGAGGTAGAAGTGGAGTAGATGTGGCTTCTGTTAGAATTGGAGGAGACTTAGCTACAGCACCAGTTGTTGAAACAATGACAGATGGTACTTCTGCTTGGGGAGTATATTCAGGAACATATACTGTACCAGTAGGGCAGTCTACAACAGTTATTGCTTTTGACGCAGTATCTACAGCAACAGGAAGTTTAAGTGTAGGAAACTTAATTGATAATGTACAAATTACAATAGCAAGAAATAGTTGTGTACCAGTAAGTGTAACAGTAGATCCACCACAAACAGTAACTCATACAGGTACTGTAACACAATGTTATGATGGAAGTAATGGAGAAATTGTAGTAAATGTTACACAAGGAAATGGAGATTATCAATTTAGTTTAAATGGAGGACCATGGCAAACGCCAACTCCATCAACAGGAACAACTTATACATTCTCAGGATTAACACCAAATACATATACAGTAGATGTACGAGATGGATCAGGATGTTTATCAACTCAAACAACTCACGTATTAAATCCACAATTAGGATTAACAACAACGTTAGTAGATGAGACCTGTAATACAGGAACGATAACAATTAATCCAACAGGAGGAGATAGTAATTATCAATTTGCAGTAGTTACCAGTGGAACAGCTGTAACAGTAGGAGATTTCAATACAACGAATCCAGTAAATGTAGCTGCGGGAACTTGGGATGTTTACGTACGAGATAAAAATGGAGGAACAGATTTCTGTCAAGTAATGGAAACTGTAACGATCCAGCGAATTACTGATCCAACGATAACTACTTCGGTAGTTCAACCAAACTGTAATGGAGATAATGGAACCGTAAATGTTGTAATATCAGATGGTACCGCACCATTTAGTGCTACCATTAATAGTACAACAGGACCATTTACAAGTAACCAAGCAGGCTTAAATACGAATAATGTATCGTTTACAGGATTAGCTTCAGATACTTATGAAGTTATTATAACTGATGCTAACGGATGTGCAACAGCAGCTTCAACAGTAACAGTTGCAGCACCAAACGCATTAACAGGAACAGCAAGTATAACACAACCATACACATGTGTGCAACAGGGAGTTATAACATTTGCAACCCCAACAGGAGGAACAGCACCATATACTTATGGTATTGATGGAGTATTTTCAAATAATCCAGTAAAACCAAATTTAACAGATGCTACTTATGCATTAGTAATAAGAGATGCTAATAATTGTGAATTTACTTTACCAAGTATCACAATAGCACCATTACCAACAGCACCAACACTAGGAAGTTCAATAGCATACAATTGTGATGGAACAGGAAATGTAACGATTACACCAAATGTAGGAACGTATACCTATAGTTTAG
Source organism: Tenacibaculum aiptasiae (assembly GCF_965221665.1). NCBI lineage: Bacteria > Pseudomonadati > Bacteroidota > Flavobacteriia > Flavobacteriales > Flavobacteriaceae > Tenacibaculum > Tenacibaculum aiptasiae. The sequence goes on along the minus strand of NZ_CBDCSN010000003.1, from coordinate 1,325,112 downwards.
ATGGTGGAGCAGCGCAAGCGAGCAATGTATTTAATAATGTATCAGTAGGATCACATACATTTACAGTAGATTATGGAAGTTCATGTACAGAAGATATTATTGTAAATGTAGCAGCAGGTCAAGAGTTTACAGCAACTATAACAGGAAATACTGATAGTACATGTAATAATGCAGATGATGGAACAATTACTATAAATGCTTCAAATTATGGAGGAGTATCTTATGATTATAGTATTGATGGTGGAACAAACTGGGTAAATACAACAGTAAATCCAGTAACAATTACAGGATTAGATAATATTACGCACGATGTTCGAGTACGAGCTACAGTAGGATTGTTAACGTGTCCATTAAATTTAGGAACAGTAACAATATCAGAACCAGCAGCGGTAGGAGTAACAGCAACGATCACAAAACCAGCAACATGTGCTGCACCAACAGGAGCAACAATAGAAGCAGTAGCAACAGGAGGAACAGCACCATATGAATATAGTATTGATGGTGGAGCAACATGGCAAAACTCAGGAGTATTTACAGATGTAGCAGCAAGTGGAACAGCTTATACTATTACAGCAAGAGATAGTAGAAACTGTGCATCAACAAGTAATGCAACAATTACGGTAAATGCACCAGATACAGTAACTCATACAGCTACAGTAACACAATGTTATAATGGAAGTAATGGAGAAATAGTTGTAACGGTAACACAAGGAAACGGAGATTACCAATTTAGTTTAGATGGAGGACCATGGCAAACACCAACTCCATCAACAGCAACAACTTATACATTCTCAGGGTTAACACCAAATACGTATACAATAGATGTACGAGATGGATCAGGGTGTGTATCAGCACAATCTACGCATACATTAAATCCACAATTAGGATTAACAACAACGTTAGTAGATGAGACCTGTAATACAGGAACGATAACAATTAATCCAACAGGAGGAGATAGTAATTATCAATTTGCAGTAGTTACCAGTGGAACAGCAGTAACAGCAGGAGATTTCAATACAACGAATCCAGTAAATGTAGCTGCGGGAACATGGGATGTTTACGTACGAGATAAAAATGGAGGAACAGATTTCTGTCAAGTAATGGAAACTGTAACGATCCAGCGAATTACTGATCCAACGATAACTACTTCGGTAGTTCAACCAAACTGTAATGGAGATAATGGAACCGTAAATGTTGTAATATCAGATGGTACGGCACCATTTAGTGCTACAATTAATAGTACGACAGGACCATTTACAAGTAACCAAGCAGGCTTAAATACGAATAACGTATCGTTTACAGGATTAGCTTCAGATACATATGAAGTTATCATAACTGATGCCAACGGATGTGCAACAGCAGCTTCAACAGTAACAGTTGCAGCGCCAAACGCATTAACAGGAACAGCAAGTATAACACAACCTTATACATGTGTACAACAAGGAGTTATAACATTTGCTACTCCAACAGGAGGAACAGCACCATATACTTATGGTATTGATGGAGTATTTTCAAATAATCCAGTAAAACCAAATTTAACAGATGCTACTTATGCATTAGTAATAAGAGATGCTAATAATTGTGAATTTACTTTACCAAGTATCACAATAGCACCATTACCAACAGCACCGACATTAGGAAGTTCAATAGCATACAATTGTGATGGAACAGGAAATGTAACGATTACACCAAATGTAGGAACGTATACCTATAGTTTAGATGGTGGAGCAGCACAAGCGAACAATGTATTTAATAATGTATCAGTAGGGTCACACACATTTACAGTAAATTATGGAAGTTCGTGTACAGAAGATATTATTGTAAACGTAGCAGCAGGTCAAGAATTTACAGCAAGTATTACAGGAAATACAGATAGTACATGTAATAATGCAGATGATGGAACAATTACTATAAATGCTTCAAATTATGGAGGAGCGTCATATGATTATAGTATTGATGGCGGAGCAAACTGGGTAAATACAACAGTAAATCCAGTAACAATTACAGGATTAGATAATATTACACACGATGTTCGAGTACGAGCTACAGTAGGATTGTTAACGTGTCCATTAAATTTAGGAACAGTAACAATATCAGAACCAGCAGCGGTAGGAGTAACAGCAACGATTACAAAACCAGCAACATGTGCTGCACCAACAGGAGCAACAATAGAAGCAGTAGCAACAGGAGGAACAGCACCATATGAGTATAGTATTGACGGTGGAGCAACATGGCAAAACTCAGGAGTATTTACAGATGTAGCAGCAAGTGGAACAGCTTATACTATTACAGCAAGAGATAGTAGAAACTGTGCCTCAACAAGTAATGCAACAATTACGGTAAATGCACCAGATACAGTAACTCATACAGCTACAGTAACACAATGTTATAATGGAAGTAATGGAGAGATAGTTGTAACGGTAACACAAGGAAACGGAGATTACCAATTTAGTTTAGATGGAGGACCATGGCAAACACCAACTCCATCAACAGCAACAACTTATACATTTTCAGGCTTAACACCAAATACGTATACAATAGATGTACGAGATGGATCAGGATGTTTATCAACTCAGACAACTCACGTATTAAATCCACAATTAGGATTAACAACAACGTTAGTAGATGAGACCTGTAATACAGGAACGATAACAATTAATCCAACAGGAGGAGATAGTAATTATCAATTTGCAGTAGTTACCAGTGGAACAGCAGTAACAGCAGGGGATTTCAATACAACGAATCCAGTAAATGTAGCTGCGGGAACATGGGATGTTTACGTACGAGATAAAAATGGAGGAGCAGATTTCTGTCAAGTAACGGAAACTGTAACAATCCAGCGAATTACAGATCCAACAATTACTACTTCGGTAGTTCAACCAAACTGTAATGGGGATAATGGAACCGTAAATGTTGTAATATCAGATGGTACGGCACCATTTAGTGCTACCATTAATAGTACAACAGGACCATTTACAAGTAACCAAGCAGGCTTAAATACGAATAATGTATCGTTTACAGGATTAGTTTCAGATACTTATGAAGTTATTATAACTGATGCTAACGGATGTGCAACAGCAGCTTCAACAGTAACAGTTGCAGCGCCAACAGCATTAGCAGGAGGATCAGCAGCAGCTACAGATTTAGCATGTAACGCTGCAGGAGGTACAATATTAGGAGGAATAACATTTACAGCACCAACAGGTGGTACAACAGCATATTCATATTTCTATAAATTATCTACTGATGCAGTTTACACTCAAGTGGTTGGAACTTCGGTGTCAAACTTAGCTGCAGGTACTTATAATACTAGAGTAGTAGATGCAAATGGTTGTATTTTAAATTTAAACGATGTTACTATTGCTGCATTACCAACAGCACCAACATTAGGAAATACAATTACATATAATTGTGATGGAACTGGAAATATTACTGTGACTACTGCACCAGCAGGAGTTTATACTTATAGTTTAGATGGAGGGGCTACTCAAGCAACAGCAACTTTCAGTAATGTTGCAGTAGGTCCACATACAATAACTGTAGGTTATGGAAGTGGTTGTACAACAGATATTTCAGTAAATGTTGAACCTAATAACGCATTTGATGCTACAATTACAGCTAGTACAGGAAATAATTGTAATGCTTCAAATGATGGAACAATTACAATTGAAGCAATCAATGTTACAGGTAATTTTGATTATTCAACAGATGGAGGGACTAACTGGAATACTACAACTTCAAACCCGTTTACAATAACAGGTTTATCGGCAGGAAGTCAAACTGTAATGGTAAGACCAGATAACAGTTCGCCAGCAGCATGTACTAGAACAATAGGTACTGTAATTTTAGCAGACCCTACAGTTTTATCAGTTACGGCAGCAATAACAAAAGAAGCGAGTTGTGCAGCACCAACAGGAGCAACAATTGAAGCTACACCTGCTGGAGGAACAGCACCATACAGATATAATATAAATGGAGGAGCTTGGCAAACATCACCTGTATTTACAGGAGTTGCAGCAAGTGGAACAGCCTATACTATTAATATAGAAGATGCAAACAATTGTACTTCTTCGGCAACAGTAACTGTAAACTCACCATCAGCGGTAGCGTTTGATGTTGTGCCACAAGTATGTTATGATGGAACAAATGGAGAATTAGTAGTTACAGTTACTTCAGGTGGTGGTAATTACCAATTTAGTTTAAATGGTGGACCATTACAAGGATCAGCAACTAATACCTATACATTTACAGGTTTAACAAACGGAACTTATAGTGTAACTGTACAGGATGGTTTAGGTTGTACAACAACAACAAATAACCATATTATAAATCCTCAATTATTAGCAACAGCAACTGTTACAGATGCAAGTTGTAATACAGGTCAAATATTAGTAAATCCAACAGGAGGAGCAGGTAGTTATGTGTTCTCTTTAGTAGCGGCAAATGCTGCGCAACCAGCTGATGGAACATTCAATAATACAAACCCAATAGCAACTGGAAACGGTACATATGATGTATATGTAAGAGATAATAATGGAACAGCACCATATTGTCAATTTATTATAGAAGATGTTGTAGTAAATCAAATACCAAATGTTGCTTTAACAGTTACAGGAAATCAACCTACATGTAATGGAGATACGGGAAGTATTGATTTACAAATAAATGCAGGTACTGGACAAGGACCACATACAATAGTTGTAACAAATGGAGCAGGTTATAATAATACTGTTAATGGTTTTACAGGAACAAGTACGAGTTTCAACAATTTAGTTGCAGAAACGTATACAATTACTATAACTGATGCATTAGGTTGTACTGATACTGAAACAGTAACATTAACTGATCCTCCAGTATTAACAGCAACAATTGATCCTATAGTACCAGCGTGTGGTACGGTGTTTACAGGAAATGAATCACTTTTTGGATTTGAATTTAATGTAGCGTCATTACCAGTTGTTGCACCTTATACTTTAGAGTTTAGTAAAGATAATGGAGTTACTTGGCAAACATCTCCTGTATTTACAGGGATAGATTTAGGAACGGATGTGTATCCAGCTATTAGAATTTTAGATACAGATGGAGTAACAGTACGTTGTTTAACTGTTTTAAATACATATACAATACCTTTCCAAGTTACTGGTTTAATTGTAGATCCAGTAGCAAACCCAGTAGGTTGTGCGGGAGGATTCAGTGTAACAGTACAAGCTATTAATGGTGTAGGACCATTTGAGTTTGCTATTAATTCACCAAGTGGTTGGCAACCAGCTGATGCCAGTGGACCAGGAGCACTAGATCCTACTACTACTAGAACTTATAATAACTTGGTGCCAGGTTTAAGTTATGTTTTTTATGTAAGAGATACTAGTTCTGGTTGTATAGAACAAAATGATGAAGATGTATATGCGGATTTTACACCAACAGTCCCAATTACTTCAGTAGTAAATAATCAATCATGTTTTGGAGGAACAACAGGACAAATAACTTTTTCAATAGATAATACAAGTGGAGATTTATCTAATGACTTTACATGGACATTATATCAAAGAGATCCAGTAACTAATGTTGGTTCTCCGTTTTCAGCAGCATATACAAATGTAGCACAAACTGGTTTTGCTGATATAGTAGTAACAGGTTTACCTCAAGGAATTTACTATCTACAAGTAACAAATGATACTGGAACTTGTGATTTTGGAGGGTTAGATGCAGAAATACGAGCAGGAACACCAATTACGGGAACAGTAACAAAAGTGAATGATATTACTTGTGATGTAGATGGATTGGTAAGAATAGAAAATGTAACAGGAGGTTTTGGTAATTATACCTATACCTATACTGTTACTAATGCTACTGGTGTTTTAACAGGTAATACAATTACTGTTGACGACGCTACAGTAACAGGAGCACCAATAACTGTAGAAGCATTTGCTCAAGATATTAATGGATGTGGGCCAGTTAGTCTAGGAACAGTTACATTAAACTTAAGTCCTTCTCCTACAGTAGCAGCGGTACCGAATAGTTGTGATGCAAACAAAACAATTACAATTACTGCAGGAAGTGGAACACCACCATACCAATATTCTACAGATGGAGGTACAACATATAGTACTCCTACAACTAGTACAACATATTTAGCAGAAGGATTAACTCCTGCAAGTTATAATGTAATAGTAAGAGATGCGAATGGTTGTACAAGTCCTACGGTAGCAACAACTATACAAGCTCCATTAGACTTTACATTAGTTCAGACTAAAAATATTGATTGTTCTGGTACTCCAGAAGCAGCAGTAGAAATTAATGTTACTTCAGGTTCAGCATTAGCTAATTATGAATATGAAATAGCGGGGCCGAGTGCAGTAGTTGCAAGAACAGCTTTAGGAACAAATCCTTTAACTTTCAATCCAACAACAGCAGGAACATATACTGTAACTATTTATGATACAGCTGAAACACCAAATTGTTCAGTAACAAAAACAATAGACATTGCAGCAAGAGTAGAGCCTAACTTTACAGCAGCGGCTACAGTAAATGATATTTGTGATGGAGCAAGTACAGGAGAAATTACAATAACTACTATAGATAATGGAATTTTACCATTAAACTATACTATTACTCCAGATCCAGCAGCAGCAGGAACGATTTCTTCAGCAGCGGGAGTTGTATTTAGTAATTTACCAGCAGGTAATTACACAATTAGAGGAACTTCAACTGTAAATAGTTGTTTTACAGAACAAGTAGTAGAAATTAGAGATTTAAATCCAATTGTACCATCAACGCCAGATGTAACAGAGTTTGAATGTACAACAGGAAATGTAGTAAATAGTGCTACTGTAACATTACCAGCAGGAACAACGGGTGGAACAGGTACATATACTAGAGTAGTATTTACATATACACCAGCAACAGGAGCGGTAGAAACTCAAGATAGTGCTAGTTTAAGTTTTACAACAACAAACACTTCTGGAGGACCTGTAACTATTGTTGTATATGATGACCAAGGATGTTCTTCAGGAACAGTAAATACCAATATAACACAGTTTAATGCAATTAGCGCACCTATAGTAACAGTAGATAACGATATTACTTGTAATACAGGTGAAGATATTACAGTTACTTATACTTCGGTAGCAGCAGTAACTGCAAACTTTACAATTGAAGGAATAAATGGAACTGTGTATGCAGCAGTAACAAATACAACGGGAGATTTTGATAATTTACCTACTGGAGAATATAAAATAACAATTGAAAATCCAACGACAGGATGTGAGTTAGAAACTTTCCATACTGTTGGAGTAGCTCCACAATTTGACATATTAATATCAGATGTTACTAATGAAACATGTAGAACAAATGATGATGGTAGTGCATTATTAGATTTCAGTCCAGCTACACCATATGCAGGAAACTATGATTATATTGTATATATAGCGGCTACAAATGCACCTTTCAGAACCGTAAATGGACAGACAGGAAATTCACCAATTGCAAATTTACCTGCAGGAGAATATTATGTAATTGCTACATTAACTTCAACAGGAGCACCTTTCTGTACAGCGAGGTCAGCTAACTTTACAATTGAAGAACCAGCAAATCCATTATTAGTTAGTGGGGTAGTAAATCCACCAGTAAGTTGTAATGGAGGATCAGACGGAACAATAACTGCCAGTGCAACTGGAGGTTGGGGAAGTTACCAATATCAATTAGAAGATTTAGCTAATAATGTAATTGGAGGTTATACCTATAGTAATAATAATGTATTTACAGGATTAGCTCCAGGAGACTATAGAATTAGAGTAAGAGATGCAAATGGATGTCCAAGATCACAGACAGTGAATATACCAAACCCAACACTAGTAACATTCACAGTAGCTGAGAACGACAATGTTTGTGATTCAAGTACAGGAGGAAGTATTACAGTAACAGCAGCAGGAGGAACAGGAACTTATGTTTATAGTTTAACAGTAGGTGGAACAGTAGTAGCGAGTCAAGCATTAACAGCCACTACGCATACGTTTACAAACTTAGGCGGAGCTTTATATGTAGTTAATGTAAGAGATTCTAATAGTTGTGATGCAGGAACACCAACTAATGTTACAATTTCACCAAACTTAGACTTCTCATTAACAGAGACTAAGAAGTTAGATTGTTCAGGAACACCAGCAGCAGCAGTAAGCTTAAATGTATTATCAGGATCAGGAAACTATGAGTATGAAGTAGTAGGAGCAGTAAGTGGAACTTTAGTTGCACAAACAGCGATGGCAACGAATCCATTAGTGTTTAATCCAACAGTAGCAGATACTTATACAGTAACAATTACAGATGTAGGAGCCACACCAAACTGTTCAATTAACAAGACAATAGAAATTCAGCCAGCGTTACAGCCAGATTTTACAGCAGTAGCAACGACGAATGATATTTGTAATGGAGATTCAACAGGAGTAATTCAGTTAACAGCAGCTGATAATGGAATATTACCATTAACATATACAATAAGTTCAGTACCAGCAGCGGCAGCAACAGCAGCAGTATTTAATGCAGGAACACAGACGTATTCGAATTTAGCAGCAGCAGTTTATACAATAAGAGGAACAGGAACAAACAGTTGTACAACAGATGTAGTAGTAACTATTTCAGAAAATGCAACGATAGATGTTTCAGGAGCAGTAACAGTAGCAGAATTTGGATGTACAACAGGAAATACAACAAATAATGCAACAATAACTGTAGATCCAGCAAGTATAACAGGAGGAACAGGAACATTTGTACGAGTAGAATTTATTGATTCAGGAACAGGAACAGTTCTTCAAGATAGTGGAAGCTTTGTTTATACATCAACAAATGAAGCAGGAGGAAACTATACAATAAATGTATATGATGATAAAGGATGTTTAGGAACAGTAGGAGCTACTATCCAACCATTTGAAAGATTAATAGATGCAACAATTACAGTAACTAAAGCAATTGATTGTGCTACAGGAGAAGATATTACAGTTAAGATAAATCCAGATATAGCAAATGCAAGTTATACGATAACGGGAGCAGGAACAGGGTTTACAGCAACACAAGTAGTACCAGTAGCAACAGATTCAGCGACATTTACAGGATTAGCAACAGATAACTATACAATCACTATTACTCACCCAGTAACAGGATGTATCTTATCAACGGCTCATATAGTAGAATCAGCACCAACATTTACATTAGATATAGATAATATTCAAAATGTAACATGTTTTGGAACAACAACAGGAAGTTCAGAGTTAATCTTTAGTACAAGTACACCGTATACAGGAAATTATACATATGAAATTTTCAATGTAGGAGGAGTAACAACAGGAATAACAGGAAATGGAGTAGGAAATGTAGTAGAGTCATTAACAGGTTTAGGAGCAGGAAATTATTATGTTTCAGTAACTATGACAGATAGTCCATTCTGTCCAGTACAATCTCCAAACTTTGAAATTCAAGGACCAGCAGCAGCATTAGGAGTAAGTGGAGTAGTAAATCCACCAGTAAGTTGTAATGGAGGCTCAGATGGAACAATCACAGCAACCGGAACAGATGGTTGGGGAAGTTATGATTACCAATTAGAGTTCTTAGCAGGAGGAGTTGTAGGTACTTATACCTATAGTAATAACAATGTATTTACAGGATTAGCATCAGGAGACTATAGAATTAGAGTAAGAGATGCAAATGGATGTACAAGTGAAGCTACAGTAAATGTACCAACACCAACACCAGTAACATTCACAGTAACAGAGAATGACAATGTTTGTGATTCAAGTACAGGAGGAAGTATTACAGTAACAGCAGCAGGAGGAACAGGAACTTATGTTTATAGCTTAACAGTAGGTGGAACAGTAGTAGCGAGTCAAACATTAACAGCCACTACGCATACGTTTACAAACTTAGGCGGAGCTTTATATGTAGTTAATGTAAGAGATTCTAATAGTTGTGATGCAGGAACACCAACTAATGTTACAATTTCACCAAACTTAGACTTCTCATTAACAGAGACAAAGAAGTTAGATTGTTCAGGAACACCTGCAGCAGCAGTAAGCTTAAATGTATTATCAGGATCAGGAAACTATGAGTATGAAGTAGTAGGAGCAGTAAGTGGAACTTTAGTTGCACAAACAGCGATGGCAACAAATCCATTAGTGTTTAATCCAACAGTAGCAGATACTTATACGGTAACGATTACAGATGTAGGAGCCACACCAAACTGTTCAATCAACAAGACAATAGAAATTCAACCAGCGTTACAGCCAGATTTTACAGCAGTAGCAACGACGAATGATATTTGTAATGGAGATTCAACAGGAGTAATTCAGTTAACAGCAACTGATAATGGAATCTTACCATTAGCATATACAATAAGTTCAGTACCAGCAGCAGCAGCGGCAGGAGCTACATTTGATGCAGCATCACAGACGTATTCGAATTTAGCAGCAGCAGTTTATACAATAAGAGGAACAGGAACAAACAGTTGTACAACAGATGTAGTAGTAACTATTTCTGAAAATGCAATAGTAGATGCCTCAGCAGCTATAACAGTAACAGAGTTTGGATGTACAACAGGAAATACAACAAATAATGCAACAGTAACAGTAAATCCAGCTAACATTACTGGAGGAACAGGAACTTATGTTAGAGCAATATTTGTATATGATAATGGAACACCAGGAGATACAACTGATGATATTACTCAAGACAGTACATCATTTAGTTTTGGAGTTACTAATGAAGCAGGAGGAAATGTGTCTATAACAATATTCGATGATAAAGGATGTATTGATACAGAAACAGTTGCAATTCAACCATTCGAAAGATTAATAGATGCAACAATCACAGTAACTAAAGCAATTGATTGTGCTACAGGAGAAGATATTACAGTTAAGATAAATCCAGATATAGCAAATGCAAGTTATACGATAACGGGAGCAGGAACAGGGTTTACAGCAACACAAGTAGTACCAGTAGCAACAGATTCAGCGACATTTACAGGATTAGCAACAGATAACTATACAATCACTATTACTCACCCAGTAACAGGATGTATCTTATCAACGGCTCATATAGTAGAATCAGCACCAACATTTACATTAGATATAGATAATATTCAAAATGTAACATGTTTTGGAACAACAACAGGAAGTTCAGAGTTAATCTTTAGTACAAGTACACCGTATACAGGAAATTATACATATGAAATTTTCAATGTAGGAGGAGTAACAACAGGAATAACAGGAAATGGAGTAGGAAATGTAGTAGAGTCATTAACAGGTTTAGGAGCAGGAAATTATTATGTTTCAGTAACTATGACAGATAGTCCATTCTGTCCAGTACAATCTCCAAACTTTGAAATTCAAGGACCAGCAGCAGCATTAGGAGTAAGTGGAGTAGTAAATCCACCAGTAAGTTGTAATGGAGGCTCAGATGGAACAATCACAGCAACCGGAACAGATGGTTGGGGAAGTTATGATTACCAATTAGAGTTCTTAGCAGGAGGAGTTGTAGGTACTTATACCTATAGTAATAACAATGTATTTACAGGATTAGCATCAGGAGACTATAGAATTAGAGTAAGAGATGCAAATGGATGTACAAGTGAAGCTACAGTAAATGTACCAACACCAACACCAGTAACATTCACAGTAACAGAGAATGACAATGTTTGTGATTCAAGTACAGGAGGAAGTATTACAGTAACAGCAGCAGGAGGAACAGGAACTTATGTTTATAGCTTAACAGTAGGTGGAACAGTAGTAGCGAGTCAAACATTAACAGCCACTACGCATACGTTTACAAACTTAGGCGGAGCTTTATATGTAGTTAATGTAAGAGATTCTAATAGTTGTGATGCAGGAACACCAACTAATGTTACAATTTCACCAAACTTAGACTTCTCATTAACAGAGACAAAGAAGTTAGATTGTTCAGGAACACCTGCAGCAGCAGTAAGCTTAAATGTATTATCAGGATCAGGAAACTATGAGTATGAAGTAGTAGGAGCAGTAAGTGGAACTTTAGTTGCACAAACAGCGATGGCAACAAATCCATTAGTGTTTAATCCAACAGTAGCAGATACTTATACGGTAACGATTACAGATGTAGGAGCCACACCAAACTGTTCAATCAACAAGACAATAGAAATTCAACCAGCGTTACAGCCAGATTTTACAGCAGTAGCAACGACGAATGATATTTGTAATGGAGATTCAACAGGAGTAATTCAGTTAACAGCAACTGATAATGGAATCTTACCATTAGCATATACAATAAGTTCAGTACCAGCAGCAGCAGCGGCAGGAGCTACATTTGATGCAGCATCACAGACGTATTCGAATTTAGCAGCAGCAGTTTATACAATAAGAGGAACAGGAACAAACAGTTGTACAACAGATGTAGTAGTAACTATTTCTGAAAATGCAATAGTAGATGCCTCAGCAGCTATAACAGTAACAGAGTTTGGATGTACAACAGGAAATACAACAAATAATGCAACAGTAACAGTAAATCCAGCTAACATTACTGGAGGAACAGGAACTTATGTTAGAGCAATATTTGTATATGATAATGGAACACCAGGAGATACAACTGATGATATTACTCAAGACAGTACATCATTTAGTTTTGGAGTTACTAATGAAGCAGGAGGAAATGTGTCTATAACAATATTCGATGATAAAGGATGTATTGATACAGAAACAGTTGCAATTCAACCATTCGAAAGATTAATAGATGCAACAATCACAGTAACTAAAGCAATTGATTGTGCTACAGGAGAAGATATTACAGTTAAGATAAATCCAGATATAGCAAATGCAAGTTATACGATAACGGGAGCAGCTACAGGATTTACAGCAACACAAGTAGTACCAGTAGCAACAGATGCAGCGACATTTACTGGATTAGCAACAGATAATTATACAATAACTATTACTCACCCAGTAACAGGATGTATTTTATCAACAGCTCATATAGTTGGAGATGCGCCAGAGTTTGAATTAATTGTAGATAATATCCAAAGAGCATGTTTCGGTGGAAATGGAAGTGTTGACTTAAGTTTCAACCCAGTAACACCATATGCAGATATTTATACTTATGAGATATTTAATGTAGGTGGAGCAACAACTGGAATAACAGGAAATGGAACAGGAAATGTTACAACAACAATTAATAATTTACCAGCAGGTAATTACTATGCGGTTATAACTATGCCAAATTCACCATTCTGTTCTGCTAGATCTGCTAACTTTACAATAGATCAGCCAGCAAATGATTTAACATTAGCACATGCATTGACATATTTAAAGTGTAACCAAGCAGACTCAGGTGAAGTTAAATTAACTGCACAAGGAGGTTGGGGAGTTTACGAATATGAATTAGTTAATTTAACAACTGGAACAACAGTTCAAGCTTATAATAATAATGATGCTATTACAGGTTTAACAGCAGGTAATTATCAAGCAACAGTTAGAGATGTTAACAATTGTACAGAAGTAATAACGTTCCAATTAGATGCAGGAACAACAATTACAGGTGCATTTACAGTAACGCCAAACGATTGTATTGGAGAAAGTACAGCTACGATTGAAGTTACAGGTGTAACAGGAGGTCAATTACAAGCAGCACCATTAACATATACTTATGTATTAGAGTTACCAGATGGAACAAGAACAACAAGTCAAGCATCACCTATATTCACTAATTTACCAGCAGGTAATGGATATTCAGTGATTGTATCTGATGGATATTCTTGTGATGGAAGAGTAGGTCCAATTAATATTGTTGACCCAACTGAAGCAACAGCAACAGCTAATATTACAGCAGATATTACTTGTAACAGACCACAAGCTTCTGTTGAAGTAACAGGATCTGGAGGTAATGGTCCATACATGTATAGTAACGATGGAATTAACTTCGTTAACAACCCAATATTTAATGTAGGAGCGGGAGAGCATCAGTTCTATGTAAGAGATAACCAATTATGTATCTCTGATCCAACTACAATAACAATTGACCCATATGAAGCTTTAACAGCTACTTTAGATACAAGTGCGGCAATTATTACTTGTAATGGAGATAGTAATGCTGTATTATCAGCAAATGTTACAGGAGGATTTGGTAATTACGAATATCAATTATTAGATAATACAAATGCAGTAATTAGTGGATGGCAACAATCTAACTCATTTGGAGGTATCGATGTAGGTATTTATAGAATAGCTGTAAGAAGTACAAATGCTGCAGGAGATGTTTGTACAACAGAAACTGCAGAGCATCAAATTACACAGCCATTACCATTAAGTGGTAACGCAGTACCAACTCACGTAACATGTTTCGGAGGAAATACAGGTTCTATTACTGTTAATGCTTTTGATGGAAATGGAGATTACGAGTACAACATTACAGCTGTACCAGATAGACCAGAATTCCCTGCCGATAAGTACGTGAAGAATAATGTATTTGAAAACTTATCTGCTGGAGAATATATGATAACTATTAAAGATGTAATAGGATGTCCATTAGCTCCAATACAAGTTATCATTACAGAGCCAACAGAATTAAATATTGGATTGGTTAATGTAACAGAGCAAACATGTTTAAATGATCCTACACCTACAATTACAGTAGATGTTCAAGGAGGAACGCAACCTTACTTTATTAGTATAAACAACGTAGAGTTAGCAACACCATATTCTCAAAACCAAATTACATTAGGTAGTGCAGAAGGTATTGCTGCAAATACAGTTTATGTAATAAGCGTAAGAGATAGTGGAGGAGGATGTGCGCCAAAAGCATTATCACCTTTAACTACAATAGATCCTGTAGATCTAAGGTTAACAGTTGATTTTGAATATACATGTCCATCAGGAAATATAATTAAAGCAATTGTTGATGATCAATATAAGAATTCGATGTCTTATACGTTATTTGATGGAAGTGGTACAGCAGTAACAACAAATACAACAGGAGAGTTTATTGATGTTGCAGCTGGTAATGGATATACAGTAACAGCAACTCATACAGTAACAGCTTGTTCAGAGAGTTCAACAAGTAACCCAATAGATATTCAAGATATACAAGCCTTGACTATGACTATTGATGATTCTCAAAAGAATAAGTTAATTGCTAATGTAGACTTCGGTTTACCGCCATATAACTTTACAGTAGATGGAGTTGATATGGGAAGTGATAATGAATTTACAATCTTACAAACTAAAGATTATACTATTACAGTAAGAGATGCTAGAGGATGTGAATTAACATTAACAGTTAGAGGAGTATATGTTACAATAACAGTTCCAAATATATTTACACCAGATGGAGATGGAATAAATGATTATTGGTATCCTTTAGAAGTTGAAGATTACCATAACCTAAGAGTATTTATTTATGATAGGTATGCAAGAAAGATTCAAAACTTCCAAGGAGTTCAGCAAGGATGGGATGGATTATATGAAGGAAAACCTTTACCATCTGGAGATTACTGGTATACTATTTACTATAATGAGTTATCAGGTGAAGAGAAGAAAATAATGGGTCACTTTACACTATACAGATAAGAATGAGAAAAATATTAATAATAGCAAGCATCGTAATTTCTAGTGTAAAATTAGTTGCTCAGGAGGTAAATTTACCTCAGTACATAAATCATATGGCAGATAACCCCTTTTTAATATCTCCAACCTTTGCAGGTATTGGTGCGGGGTTACAGGTTAGATTGAATGGAGTTAGTCAATGGATTGGTGTAAAAGGAGCACCAGATACACAGTCTATAACCGTTGAAGCAAGATTAGCAGATAGATTTGGTGGAGGTTTAACCATTTTTAATGATAAAAATGGTTTTACAACACAACAAGGAGCTAAATTATCTTTTGCAAGTCACTTAACGTTAAGTAATTTTCATGATAGCTTTTTATCATTTGCATTGAGTTATAATTTTGTTCAGTTTGGTATTGATACTTCTCAAAACAATACGAATCAAACATTGCCAAATAGATCAATAACGAATTCAAACTTTGATGTAGGTTTACTTTATCGTTACGAACGCTTTAGCATTAGTGCCAATGTGAATAACCTATTAGATAAGAAAATAGATAATTTTACATTAGATGAACCTAAAACTTTAAGACGATATACAATTTATTCATCTTTTGTAATGGCTAGAATAAGTAATCGATTTGAGCTAGAACCATCTGTTCTTGTAGAATATTATGAAGCAGATAAAAGATCTAGAACAGATTTAAACGTTAAGGCAAGAAAAGGAATTAGAGATGGATATGTGTGGGCAGGACTAAGTTATACTTTCTTAAACGATCAATTCTTTCAACCAAATGCAATAGCGCCTTTATTTGGTCTTAAAAAGAACAACTTATACATGTCATATGGATTTAGTATAAACGTTAATAAAACACAAGATTTTAATTACGGTACACATATGATAACATTAGGTTTTGATTATGACAGAAGGCCAAGTTTGGCAAGATGTACTCAAAAAATGATTATATTTTAAAGAAATCTAATAATATAATAGAAATCCTCAAGCTAAAACTTGAGGATTTTCTTTTTCTTTGCATTAATGGAAAATAGGAATCAAAATTCAACAAATCTCAATAAGTTTATAAGTAGTACAGGTATTTGTTCTCGTAGAGACGCAGAAAAATTTATTGTGGCTGGTAGAGTAACCATAAATAAAAAGGTAGCTCAATTAGGAAATAGAGTATTTGAAGGAGATGAAGTTAGAGTGGATGGACGATTACTACAAGCAAAACCAAAAACGCTGTATATAGCCTTAAATAAGCCTGTGGGAATAGTTTGTACTACCGATAGTAAAGAGAAAAAAAATATTGTAAAGTTTGTAGGACATCCAGAAAGGTTATTTCCAATAGGACGTTTAGATAAACCATCGCAAGGATTAATCTTTTTAACAAACGATGGAGATATTGTAAATAAAATATTGAGAGCAGGGAACAATCATGAAAAAGAATATATTGTTTCGGTAAATAAAAAAATAACTGACGATTTTATAACCAAAATGAGTAATGGAATTCCAATTTTAGGAACTGTAACTCAAAAATGTAAAGTAAAAAAGTTAGGCGATTTTACTTTTCAAATTATTTTAACACAAGGATTGAATAGACAAATACGTCGAATGTGTGAATATTTAGATTATGAAGTAACTAAATTGAAAAGAGAACGTATTATGAATGTTTCCTTAGGAAATTTGAAAGTAGGAGATTGGAGAGAATTAACTTCAGATGAGATGAAAGAAATCAATAAAATGATAGCGACTTCATCTAAAACAGAAGAAGCTTCGATAGATGTTGAAAAAAAGAAGCCAAAACAAGCCAAGAAAAAGGAAGAAGTAAAAGTGACAAACTTCAATAAGAAAAGTGCTGCATTTAGAAAAAAATCATCTACATCAAGAAGAAATTCAAAACAATCAAATAGAAGAAAGAGAAGGTAAAAACTTTATAATTCTTTTAATTTTTCAATTATTAAATAAGCGTATCTTTGCCACTTATGCAATTTGATTTAAAAACAACAGATCCAAAGAGTAAAGCCCGCGCAGGTGTTATTACAACAGATCACGGAACAATAGAAACTCCTATATTCATGCCAGTAGGTACGGTAGGAACAGTAAAAGGAGTTCATCAATCAGAATTAAAGAATGAAATTAACCCTGATATTATTTTAGGGAATACATATCACTTATACTTACGCCCTAAATTAGAAACACTTGAAGCCGCTGGAGGTTTACATAAGTTTATGAATTGGGATCGTAATATCCTAACAGATAGTGGAGGATATCAAGTATATTCACTTTCAGGAAGAAGAAAAATTAATGAAGAAGGAGTTAAATTTAAAAGTCATATTGATGGCTCAATGCACTTTTTTACTCCAGAAAATGTAATGGAAACTCAACGTACCATTGGAGCTGATATTATTATGGCATTTGATGAATGTACACCTTATCCATGTGATTATAACTATGCAAAACGTTCAATGCATATGACACATAGATGGTTAAAGCGTTGTGTAAATCATTTAGAGAAATTACCTTATAAGTATGGTTATGAACAAACACTTTTTCCAATTGTTCAAGGAAGTACATATAAAGATTTAAGAAAACAATCGGCAGAATTTATTGCTTCTGTAGAAGCAGATGGAAATGCAATAGGAGGACTTTCTGTAGGAGAGCCAGCAGAAGAACTATATGCAATGACAGAGATTGTAACAGAAATCTTACCAGAAGATAAGCCGCGTTACTTAATGGGAGTTGGAACTCCAATCAATATTTTAGAAAATATCGCTTTAGGAGTAGATATGTTCGATTGTGTAATGCCAACTCGTAATGCACGTAACGGAATGTTATTTACAGCTCATGGTACCATTAACATAAAGAATAAGAAGTGGGAAAACGATTTTTCGCCTATCGATGAAATGGGGATTACTTACGTAGATACAATGTATTCAAAGGCTTATTTACGTCACTTATTTGCAGCAAAAGAAATGTTAGGAAAGCAAATAGCTTCTATTCATAATTTAGGTTTTTATTTATGGTTAACAAGAGAAGCGAGAAAGCATATTTTAGCAGGAGACTTTGCTGAATGGAAAGACAAAATGGTAAAACAAATGGATAAGCGTTTATAAAATATAGGTAAAGCTTTTGAAAAAACTTGATTGGTACATACTAAAACGATATTTAGTAACTTTCCTTTTTACGTTACTAATATTAATTCCTATTGCAGTAGCCATAGATATTGCAGAGAAGATAGATAAGTTTTTACGACATGAGAATTTAACTTTTCTAGAGGTAGTTAATGATTATTATGTAAACTTTATTATTTATTATGCCAATACGTTTATGCCTTTGGCATTATTTATAGCTGTAATTCTATTTACTTCAAGATTAGCAAACAATACAGAAATTGTAGCTATTAATGGAGCACAAATATCGTTTACACGTTTTTTATATCCGTATTTTATAGGGGCAACTATTGTTTGTATAATTGCGCTATTAATGAACCATTTTTTTGTTCCATCGAGTAGTAAAACGAGAAAAGCATTTGAAAGAACATATTTAAAAAAGAAAAAATATGAAGATACCTCTGTACGAGAGTTTAGTTTACAGTTAAACGATAGTACTTATATTTTTGCTCAAAGTTTTGATTTGAAAAGAAACTCAGGATATTATTTTTCTACAGAGATTTATGATGGAATTCAATTAAAAGAAAAATTAACAGCAGAGAACATTAGTTGGATTGAAAAAGACAGTGTATTTAAATTATATAGATGGAAAAAAAGAAAGATTTATAAAGATCGAGATAGTATTTTTTCTGGAAATAGTTTAGATACTACGTTTGCTTTTACTCCTAAAGATTTTAATTATAAAAATATAATGGCTCAAGAAATGAGATCTCCAGAACTAATGAAGTTTATAGAGATCTCTAAGAAGAGAGGTATTAAAAACTTAAATGCATATTTAGTAGAGCTATATAAACGTACTAGTTTACCTATAGCAAGTTATATTTTATCCTTAATAGCAGTAGCTTTAGCACATAAAAAACGTAGAGGAGGTATAGGACTAAATTTAGCATTAGGTATATCAATAATGTTTGCTTACGTATTCTTTTTAAAAGTAGCAGAGGTCTTAGGAGCAGTAGCAGGAGCTAATGCCTTATTAAATGTATGGATTCCTAATATTGTTTTTGGCTTGTATGCTATTTATTTATACTTAAATGCAAGGAAATAAACTTAAAAATTATCTCCATTTACATTTTATAGTTTTTATATGGGGATTTACAGCAATTTTAGGGGCATTAATATCTATTGATGCAGTTCCACTGGTTTGGTATCGAATGTTGTTAGCTGTGGGCTTTATAGCTGTATATTTTTTGATACGAAAGATATCGTTTAAAATAGATACGAAAGCTTTGCTAAAATTTGCTGTCTCTGGTATTATTATCGCAGTACATTGGATAACTTTTTTTAAAGCAATAAAAGTATCAAACGTTTCAGTTGCTCTAGTAACCATGAGTACGGGAGCTTTTTTCGCTTCGTTAATAGAACCATTCTTTTTCAAAAGAAAAATAAAGTCAATTGAAATTTTACTAGGATTATTAGTAATAGTAGGATTGTATATCATTTTTAATTTCGAAAGTCAATATACTTTAGGAATTATTTATGCATTGATATCAGCTTTTTTATCAGCCTTGTTTGCTGTTTTAAATGGATTGTTTATAAAAAAACATAATGCAAACGTTATATCATTTTACCAATTATTATTTGGAGTTTTAGGAGTAACCTTATATTTACTAGTGACACAAAAGTTTTCGATGGAGTTTTTTACTTTATCTACAAACGATTGGTTGTATTTAATGATTTTAAGTAGTATTTGTACTGCATATGCATTTATAGCTTCTGTACAAGTAATGAAGTACTTAACACCATATACGGTAATGTTAACCATTAACTTAGAACCAATTTATGCAATTATATTAGCATTAATTGTATTTGGAGAAAAAGAACAAATGAAAACAGAGTTTTATTATGGAGCATTGATAGTGTTACTGGTAGTATTACTCAATGGAGTTCTTAAGAATTCAGCATCGATAAAAAAGAAAATTAGAAAAAAATAGAATTTTTAAAAAAAGTACCAAGGTAAACTGTACATTTTTTTAGTATGTTTGCCTTTACAAACGACTAACTATAAAAATAGAAAATCAAACTATATACACAATGGAATATTTAGATTTTGAAATGCCAATAAAAGAACTAGAGGATCAATTGGCAAAATGTTTTGATATAGGAAAAGAAAGCGACGTAGACGTAACAGAAACTTGCAAGAAGATTGAGCAAAAATTAGAAAAAGCAAGAAAAGATATATATAAAAACTTAACTCCATGGCAACGTGTACAATTATCACGTCACCCAAATAGACCATATACATTAGATTATATCAAGGCTATTTGTGGAGATTCTTTCATGGAATTACATGGAGATCGTAGCGTAAAAGATGATAAGGCTATGATTGGTGGTTTAGGAAAAATAGGCGATCAATCGTTTATGTTCATAGGTCAACAAAAAGGATATAATACTAAAACACGTCAATACCGTAATTTTGGTATGGCAAATCCAGAAGGATACCGTAAAGCTTTACGTTTAATGCGTATGGCAGAAAAATTTGGTATTCCAGTAGTTACCTTATTAGATACACCAGGAGCTTATCCAGGATTAGAAGCTGAAGAGCGTGGACAAGGTGAAGCTATTGCTCGTAATATTTTAGAAATGACTCGTTTAAAAACTCCTATCATTACCATAGTTATTGGTGAAGGAGCTTCTGGAGGAGCATTAGGAATTGGAGTAGGAGATAAAGTATATATGATGGAAAATACATGGTATACGGTAATTTCACCAGAATCATGTTCATCTATTTTATGGCGTAGCTGGGAGTATAAAGAACAAGCAGCTGAGGCTTTAAAATTAACAGGAGAGGATATGAAGAAGTTAAAATTAATTGACGGAATCATTGAAGAACCAATAGGAGGAGCACATACAGATAGAGAAGGAGCATTTAAAGCAGTACAAGAGCAAATCTTAAAAGCTTTTGCTGAGTTAAAAGATTTAAATGATGTAGATTTAGTAGCTCAACGTATGGATAAATACGCAAATATGGGAGTTTATAAAGAATAGAACTTCTATAAAAATATAGAATAAAAAACTCGCTTCAATACTATTGCAGCGAGTTTTTTATTTTCTGAGAAAAGATAATTTATAAAATCTTCAATAAAAAAGCAACCAATTTGGTTGCTTTTTATTAAGGTATATTTAAATATTTATGAGTTTGTAAAGAAACACGCCACTTAGGGTTATTCATTACATAATCTACTATAAGAGGTGTCATCTTTTCTTTTTTACTCCATTCAGGTTGTAAAAAAAGCTGACATTTCTTACCTACTTTTTCAGCTTGTTCTTCAGCAAATTTAAAATCACTTTTATTGTGAATAATCATTTTTAATTCATCTGCTTCTTTATAACACCTCTTTGTAGGTAGCTTTGTTTTTTTAGGAGATAAGCAAAACCAATCCCATTGCCCAGAAAATTCATAAGCTCCAGAAGTTTCGATATGAGTTTTCATTCCTCTATCTTGAAGTTCTTTAGTAATATAATCTAAACTCCACATTAAAGGTTCACCACCTGTAATAACAACAGTTTTTGCATATTTTTTAGCATTCTCTACAATAATGTCGGTTTTTGTCGGAGGATGAAGTTTAGCATTCCAACTTTCTTTAACATCACACCAATGACAACCTACATCACAACCTCCAATTCTAATAAAATAAGCAGCAGTTCCTGTATGGGAACCTTCTCCTTGTATTGTATAAAATTCTTCCATTAAAGGAAGCATTTCACCTTTGTCAATTAACTCTTGCGTCTTTAAATCCATCTACTTTTACAGCTATTACGTCAATTTCAATCTTTGCACCTACTAATAAATCGGCTGCAAAGGTAGTTCTTGCAGGCTTATTTTTAGGAAAATATTTACGAAAAATTGCATTAAAGTCGTTAAAATCATTAATATCTGCTAAAATTACAGTGCATTTTACTACATGTTCAAGGTCAGAACCATGAAGTTCCAATACATTTTTAATATTTTCTAAGGTTTGAATTGTTTGTCCAGAGATACCACCTTCAGCGAGTTTATTAGACTCAGGATTAATACCTACTTGTCCTGCTAAATATAAAGTATTACCGGCTTGAACAGCATCAGAGAAAGGAGCGTTTTTCTTACGTTCTAATTTCGATTTATAAAAGACTAAATCAGCTTTTTTTTCAGAGTTATTACAAGAAATTAATAATGAAAATAGTATACAATAAATAAAATAATGTGGCTTCATAATTAGTTGTTTAACTAGGGTTTATGGTAAAGTTAACAAAATACTTAACAAATAAGAGTTAACGAGTTTTTGAAATGCTAATTTTAATAGTATTTTTATCGAAATTTTACAGAATAATGGGCAATAAAGAAACTTTTTTTGATTACATAAACGAAGGTTATAAATGTAAAGGCGACTTTATTACATTAGGAGCTGGTATGCTGGGAGAAGAAACAGTAACCAATGCTTTGGTTAATATTCCTTTAAAAACTTTAAACCGTCACGGATTAATTGCAGGAGCAACTGGTACAGGTAAGACGAAAACATTACAAGTACTGGCAGAAAACATGTCGGAAAAAGGTATTCCTGTTTTATTAATGGATGTTAAAGGTGATTTAAGTGGATTAGCACAGCCTAGCCCAGGACATGTAAAAATAGATGAACGTCACGAAAAAATTGGAATTCCTTTTAATGCAACTAAATTTCCAATAGAAATTTTATCAATTTCAGAACAAGAAGGAGTACGATTAAGAGCAACAGTTTCTGAATTTGGTCCAGTTTTATTATCTAGAATATTAGATTTAACAGAGACACAGTCTGGTATTGTAGCAATTATTTTTAAGTATTGTGATGATAACAAATTACCTTTATTAGATTTAAAAGACTTTAAGAAAATACTTCAGTTTATAACTAATGAAGGAAAAAAAGAAATTCAAGAAGAATATGGACGAATTTCTACTGCTAGTACCGGTGCTATTTTAAGAAAAATAGTAGAAATTGAACAACAAGGAGGAAACCTTTTCTTTGGAGAAAAATCTTTTGATATTGACGATTTAACTAGAATTGATGAAAATGGTAGAGGAGTAATTTCTGTTTTACGTTTAACAGATATTCAAGACAGGCCTAAGTTGTTTTCAACTTTTATGTTACAGTTACTTGCCGAAGTATATGAAACATTTCCAGAACAAGGTGATAGCGGTAGGCCAGAATTAGTATTTTTTATAGATGAAGCACATTTGGTATTTGATGAAGCATCGAAGGCATTATTAAGCCAAATAGAAAGTATTGTTAAATTAATTAGATCGAAAGGAGTAGGATTATATTTCGTTACTCAAAACCCTAAAGATGTACCAGAAGATGTTTTGGCACAGTTAGGAATGAAAGTACAACATGCTTTAAGAGCTTTTACTGCTAAAGATAGAAAAGCGATTAAATTAGCGGCAGAAAACTATCCAGATTCAGAGTATTACGACACCAAAGAGGTATTAACTCAATTAGGAATTGGCGAGGCTTTAGTTTCAGTATTAAATGAAAAAGGAATCCCAACCCCTTTAGCAAGAACAATGTTACGTGCACCTATGAGTAGAATGGATGTGCTTACAGAGAAAGAAATTAAACAAGTTATTGATAATTCTAAATTAGTTCCAAAGTACAATGAGACACTTGATAGAGAAAGTGCCTATGAAATGCTAAATGAGAAGATTGAAGAGATAAATAAGGAGAAGACTGAGGAAGCCAGAAGAAAGGAAGAGGAAAAAACAAGAAACAGATCTAGATCAACAGGAGCAAGAAGTACAAGGCAAAATCCAATAGTTAAAGTGTTAACAAGCGCTACGTTTATACGAAGTGTATTTGGAATATTAAAAAAAGTATTGAAGTAGAAAACAAAAAATAAAATTAGACGTTTTAATAAAAAAGGAACAAATGAAGAACATAATTAAACCACTTATTATCGCTTTAATGTCAGTGTTATTTATCCAATGTGGAAATAGTAAATATGATATTTCAAAAGGTAAAGTAGGTAAGTTAACAACTAAAACTACGATGCAAGAAGTTGAGAAAATTTTTAAAAACGATTCTGTAGTTAAAGTATTGAGTGAAGGAGCTAAAGGAAATAATATGTTTCAAGAAGATGATAAATATATGATTTATGAAAAAGGAGGAAAGCATTTATTAACCATTATTCCTCAGGAACAATTAGATTCAACATCAACTATTAAAAGTATTGAGTTTTTCGACAATAGATTTAAAACAAAATCAGGATTAAATATTAGTTCTACTTTTCAAGAGATTGATGCAAATAATACAGTAAATAAAGTAGAATCATCATTTTCATCAGCTACATTGTTTATAGACGATTTAAATGCTACAATAGCTATTGACAAAGAAGAATTAGGACTAAAAGAATTTAGTACACAAAGAGTAACCAAAGAACAAATTCCAGATTTAGCGAAAATAAAATCGTTTACAATTTGGTTTAATTAAAAGAAACTAAAAACCGAAACAATTAGTTTCGGTTTTTTTATTTTTATAAAATGAGTAAAAAATATACCATTCAAAAAAAACCATTTGTAGTCCCAACTACAGATGGTAAGTTAATAGAAGAGCATTTTGGAAATGCTTCAGACCAAAATTCAAAAATAAGTATAGCACATATGATTGCACCTCCAGGATGGAGTGAACCTTTTCAAACACCAGAATTTGAAGAGTACACTTATATAATTAAAGGAAAAAAACAATTTAATATTGATGGTGAATTAATTGTATTAAACACAGGAGAATCAATTAAAATTGAAAAAAATGTACGTATTCAATATTCAAACCCTTTTGAAGAAGCTTGTGAATATTTAGCAATATGTTTACCTGCATTTTCGATTGATTTAGTGAATAGAGAAAATTAATTTTTGCTATTATTATTCTCATTAGTAGTTGCTTTACTATCGGAAATATTAAAACCAATATTAATACCGAGTCCTAACCAAGTTTTTTTGTTATGTACCCAGTTTGTATTTGCATCAGAATTAGATAAAAAGTCCCATCCAATAAAACAACCAGCATTAATTGTTTTAGAAAGATGAAGAATTAATCCAGTAGAAACAGAAAAAGCACTGGCAGTTCTTGATTCAGTTACATTACTATTTTTAGAATTTAAATTTACTTTAGCTAAACCAATACCAAAATTAGGTTCAAGAATCCATCTATCGTTAATTTTTTTATTAATTCTATATTGCAACCCTATATTAATACCAATATTTAAGTTTTGTTCGAAATCGAAATTATTAAATCTTAGTTTAAATGGAACTGAGTAAATACCTGCAGAAGCTCCTTTATACCTAGGATAATAGGGAGATGTCACTTTTTTAAAGTCATCTATTTTAATTTTATAATATTTCAATACATTTCCACTTTTATAATAAGTAGTATTAAAAGTAGTTTCTTTTATTTTTTTAGTTGTATCAGAAAACTTTTTACTTCTATAGTATTGTAAAATAACAGAATCACCTTTTATAGAAATAAGGTTGATAATATTTCCTATTTTATGAAGCGTACTAGTGTTGTTTAATACCTTTCCATTAAAATCTGTTTCTTCATTAGTTTGAAAAGGAGATGTAAAAATGTAATTCCCTGATTTTAATTTCTCTTCTTTATTTTCTTGTGCTACAGAAGTAGAAATTATAAACAAAAGGCATAAAGTCATTATTGTTTTCATAATTTTAATTTTAAAGTTTAATAAAATCAAAACTATGTTGCTATTTAAAGAGAAGTAATACCCATAGATAGGTAATTTAAAATTGATATTTTTTATCAATAGCGTATTTTACTAATTCATTTCCGCCTTTTAAATTGAGTTTACGGATCATATTTTTTCTATGGGTGTCAACAGTAGTTTTAGCTATAAATAATACTTCAGCGATCTCCTTAGAGGTATTTCCGTTGGCAATTAGTTGTAATATTTCCTTTTCTCTATTTGATAAAACAATTGTTTCAGATTTTCCTATAATAACATTCTCATTAATGTAGTCGTTCATAAAGTTGAAAGCTACATTAGGATCGAAAAAAGTTTCACCGTTAGCAACAGTAACAATAGCTTTGGAAAGCATTTTAATTCCAGAGTTTTTAAGCAAGTATCCAGAAGCTCCAGCATCTAACATTTGTTTGATAGCTTCAGGTTGATCAAACATAGTTAAAGCAAGTACTTTGATGTGAGGAAATTTTTGTTTAATTAAGTTGGTGGCTTTAATACCATCCATTCTAGGCATTCGAATATCTGTAATTACTAATTTTGGTTGTTTTAAATTAACTAACATAACTAAATCTTCTCCGTTATTAACGGTACCAATAATATGGATGTTTTCATCATATTCGAAAAAAGACTTAACTCCGTCTATTAGCATTTGATGGTCTTCAGCCATAGCAATAGTTATCATAATCTATGTGTTTTTATCAAAGATAGTAAATGCTATGTTGAAAAATTATCCCTATGTTTAAGTATTATACTGGGATATTAAGAATAATAGAAGTTCCTTTGTCTATGGTTGAATCCACTTCAAAGCTTCCTTTTAAATGTTTTATTCTAGTTTGAATAGAACTAATTCCCATATTGTTTTTTAAATCAATTTTATCATAATCGAAGCCTTGCCCATTATCTTCAATAATGATATTTAAATTTTTATCAAAAAGAGAAATATTGATGGTTGCCTCTGTAGCATTGGCGTGTTTAATTATATTGGTAATGAGTTCTTGAATAATTCTAAAAATAGTAATCTCCAATTGGTTTTCAAGTCTTTTGTTTAAACCAAAATCTAAGACATGAATGGCTATTTTATTAGCGTCAGATATTTTTTCAGCCATTAGTTTTACTGCAACGAGTAAACCTTTATTAGCAATTACACCAGCATTTTTAACATGAGCAATACTGCGAACTTTTAAGTAGGTTTCATCTATTAGTTTTTCGGTTTTTGCATAGAGTTCGTCTTGGTCGAAATGTTCTTTTTCTCTGTTTAATTTTAAATTTTCAAAGTGTAGTTTTAAAGTAGCCAACACACTACCAATATTATCGTGAAGATCCTCTGCAATTCGAATGCGTTCTTTTTCTTGACCATCTATCATAGCATTAATAGAATTAATTTCTTGCTCTTTTATAAGAGTTAAACTTTTCTGTTTTTCTAATTCTTTTTGTTGCTCAGCTAGTAGTCTTTTTTTGCGTGAGTTTTTTAAAGTTAAAAGCCCAATAGTACCACTTAAAAATAAAAAAGCTAATGAGCCATAAAGTAGGTTTTGACTCTGCTTTCTTTTAGATTCAATAAGTAAGTTATCTTGTTTAAGTTGTAGGTTTTCTTTTTCTTTTTTTTCAGTTTTTAATTCTTCTCTGATTCTCGAAATTTCAATGTTTTCTTTTTGAAAATTATATAGATACCCTAACTTTCGTATCTTTTCACTTAAATAATAAGCAGAATCATATTTGTTTAGTTTATTAAAATGATTGGCTCTATATATAGCTAAAGCTAATTGATCTTTAATGGAATCGTTTTTATTAATATATCTTTTAGCTAGATCTAGATAATTTATACCATTTCTATGTTGTTCTAACAGAGATGAAACTCTAGATAAATTTGAGAGTATAATATATTTATAAGGTTTATAAAATGATGAAGAATCAATTAGTTTTAGACTTTTTAAATATTCTTTCTTGGCATAATTAGGATTTGTTCTTATTTGTTGATTTCCTTTATCTATATGATAATACATTAATAAGTTTTTAAATTCATATTTATTAATTAGAGAATCGTAAGAATTAAATATTTTATTATATAAGATGGAATTATGGGCTTTTTTTTCATCATAAATTTCTGTTTGACCAGCAAATTTATAAGAGTACATAAAATAGTAGAAAAAATCCTCCTTATCTATGCAATAATCTTTATACTCAGCTAAAATTTTTTTAAAACTATTATTACTTTGTAAATTCTTTTTTAATTCAAATTTTAAAATGGAACGCAAACAGAGTTTTATTAAAGGAGGATATTGGGTTTTGATAGCTTGATCAAATGCTTCTTGAAAATAAGTGTAAGATTTTATTCTTTCATTCTGATAAAGTAAAAGAAAATAAGCTTTTGTTAAATTATAAAAAGTTTTATCTATAGATTCATTTGAATTAATTTTTATATGAAGTTTTTTTAATTGGGTTTGACCATTATCTTTAAATAATTTGTAAAATAGATTTAAATTCCTATTATTACTCAAAGGTTTTTTAGAAATTTCAAAATCTGATTTTTTGAAATCTAAAGTTTTTATTGCATGAAAAAAATTATCATAAATAACAAGTTTCTCACTGGTTTGAGAGTAAGAAACTTGAATTGTTAAGGATAATAAAATATAATATGTTATTTTAAAATTCAATACGGTAATATTGTCTTAAATAATTAATTAGTAGCTATTAATTTTAAAAGGATAGAAATTTATTTTATAAAATAAAGACTTGACTCTACACAATTAGTACCAAATGCTTTGTTGCATACATCACTTTCTTGTTGAATGAGTTTGTCTGAATTTGAAAGTATTAGATTGCTAATATCAGATTTTTGATTAACATATTTTCTTAGAATATGAAACCTTTCTAAATCTTTAACTTTAAATTTTAAATTTGTAAAGGTTACTTTAGCTTTTTTAAAGCCTTTCCTTTTTTTTATAGGAAGCTTAAATGTTAATTTTTTTTGGCTAGAATCAAAAGTAAAAAGAGAAGGATCAATTTTTTTTGAAAAGAAACCAATGTTTTGCTTTGAAAAGACATGAGTCCAAACCTTAGAATAATTTTTAGCAAACAACTCTATTTCTTTAATATATTGCTTACTGTCATCTAATACAAATTTGGCATAAATCATGTAAAAAACACCTTTAGTTTGACTTGCATATATAGCTTGATATTCATTTTTTTTATCATTAGCTAAATCAATATTACCTATTAATTTAGGCTCATCATTTGTGTGGTGATTTTGAGAAAAAATTATTCCATAAAAACATATAGTTAGCAAGTAGAAGTATTTTTTTAAGTACATTGTCAAAATTTTAATGATTAGTGTGTTACAAATCTCAGAAAAAATGTATAAGACTAACTACCTACAAATAGGTATTTTAAACTACCTAAATATAGGTAAAACAATTACAAAGTAAAAACAGTTAATAAAACCCCTAAAAGAATAGCGATAAACTTTTGTAAATTAAATTTATGGTTCTCAGAACTTTCAAAAAGTATGATAGTAGAGATATGAAGAAAAATACCAATAGTTACGGCAATAATTTCAGCATGATATTTATGCAAAAAATTAACCTTTTCTGAAACATACATTCCTAAAGGACTCATCAAAGCGAAAAAAGCTAAAAATAATACTACCGTTTTCTTATCATATCTAGCTTTAATTAAAAAGGTTGTAAGTACAATAGCAATGGGGATTTTATGTATAAAAATAGCCCATAAAAGATTGTGTTGATGATCACCATGATCATGAATTGGTAAACCTTCTGTAAAAGCATGAATACTCAAACTAACAAAAAGTAGCCAAGGAAATTGATTTTTTTCAGAATGAATATGTACATGTCCATGTTCTGCTCCTTTAGAAAAAGATTCTAAAATAGACTGTATAAGGATTCCCATTATTATAAGGATTCCAATTTTTTTTGAATCCGAAGTTTCTACATACACTTCGGGTATTAAATGAAGTATTGTAACTGATAATAGATAAGCACCACTAAAGGCTAGTAGTAAACGAACAAATTTTGTGTTTGGCTTTAAATACAATACAATTAAAGCTCCTATTAATACAGATATTATTAGAATAAATGAATTCATTCAGCAACTAAAATTAATCTATCAGAAGTGGTAGGGTTAAACTTATTTAAACTATAATCACCAAATACATGTTTTATTTTTAATCCAGCATTTTCAAAATACGATTGCATTTTATCTAAAGTTAAAAATTTTACCTGTTCAGTATAAGAGTGCTGTTTGTCATCGGCAAAAAAAGAAATATGTTTTAATATAAAACCATCTTTTATTTCTTTCTTTATATTGAAATCAATACCATCTATAGATTTAGTTTCTTCTTTTATTAAAGAATTTTTTACTTTTTCAACATTTAAAAAATCAAGAACTACTACACCATTTTCTTTTAAACCATTTTTTAAACTTTTTAAAATAGTGATGTCTTCTTTATCATCATCAAAATAACCAAAGCTTGTAAATAGGTTAAAAACAGCATCGTACTTGTTTTCTAAAGGAGTACGCATATCCCAAACCTCAAAATGAAGAGTGTCGTTTTCAAATTGCTTGGCGTGTTTTATACTATTACTACTTAAATCACCACCAGTAACTTTATATCCTAAAGAATTTAAATAAACTGAATGACGTCCTTTTCCACAAGGTAAATCAGCTATATGACTTGATTTAGGTAAGTTTAAAAAAGAGGTAATATTTCGCATAAAGAATTGAGCATCGGCATCATTTCTATGCTTATATAATATATGATAGTATGGTGTGTCGAACCAAGAAGTAAACCAGTCTGTTGTATTCATAACTATAAGGTCTGCAAAAATACATAAATCTTACGTTTTTTATGATGAAAAAAAAAAGATTCTCGCTAAGAGAAAATTAACTGTATTTTTGCAGTGAAATTTTACATTTAGATGGAGAACGATTTTAAAATGACTGCCATAACGATGGCTGGTTTAGAAGAAGTATTAGCAGATGAATTAAGACAGCTTGGAGCTCAAGATGTTAAAGAAGGAATACGTAGTGTTTCTTTTAGAGGCGATAAAGGGTTTATGTATAAGGCAAATATTGCTTTGCGTACAGCAATTCGTATTTTGAAGCCAATTAAAAGAAGTAAAATTTTTGATGAAGAAGATTTATATGAAGCAATTCAACGTGTAAAGTGGGAACGTTTTTTAGATGTAGAAGGAACTTTCGCTATTGGAGCTGTTGTTAATTCTAGAAATTTCACAACAAATTCACACTATATCAGTTTAAAATCTAAAGATGCTATTGCAGATTATTTTATGCATAAATATAATAAGCGTCCGAATGTAGATTTAAAATATCCTGATGTTAAGGTTCATATTCACATTCATAAGGAGTGGTTAACTATTTCTCTAGATTCTTCAGGAGACTCGTTACATAAAAGAGGATATAGAAGTGCTACGAATATTGCACCAATTAACGAAGTTTTAGCTGCAGGTTTAGTATTATTGTCAGGATATAAAGGAGAAGAAAACTTTATTGATCCTATGTGTGGTTCTGGAACTATATTAATAGAAGCTGCCATGATAGCTAATAAGATTCCAGCAAATATAAATCGTAAGCATTTCGCTTTTGAAAACTGGAGAGATTATGATGAAGATTTATATTTTGTAATTCAAGATTCCTTATTGAAAAAGATTACAAGTTCTCATTTTAAAATAATGGGATTTGATAAGGCTCCTTCGGCGGTAAATAAAGCAAAACAAAATATTGTTAACGCCAATTTAGAAGAATTCATAGGGGTTCACCATGTGAATTTCTTTAACTCTAAAAAAGAAGTATTTGGAAAAACAACAATTTTGTTTAATCCACCTTATGGAGAGCGTTTAAATATTAATGTAGAAGAGTTTTATAGAAAAATAGGGGATACTCTAAAGCATAGTTATTCTAATTCTACAGCGTGGTTAATTACTTCAGATATTCAAGCATTAAAGCATGTTGGACTACGTACTTCAAAAAGAATTCCTATTAAAAATGCCGATTTAGATTGTCGTTTTGTAAAATACGAGTTGTATGAAGGAAGTAAAAAAATGAAAAAACAATTTCAAATTGAAGAATAAAAAAAAGCCGTTGAACATATCAACGGCTTTTTTTGTATGTTTTATATTTTTATGTATTGTTCTATTTCTTTCAAATTAGCTATTTCATAATCCTTTAAACTAGAGCTATGACGATTAACCTTTAAATAATTCCAATTCATTTTTTTGGCACCGAGAATATCTGATTTAAAAGAATCTCCAATCATTAATATCTCATTAGGAGTATTATTTGTTAATTTTTCTATTTCATTAAAGATAAAACGATTAGGTTTTAAATAGCCTACATCACAAGAAAAAAACATTTCTTCAAGATAAGAGTCTAAATTATATTCGTAAAAAGGACGTTTGTATGGTGAAGCTAAGTTTGAAATTAAGAAAATTCGAAAATTTTGTTTTAAACTTTCAAGTACATCAAAAACTTCTTCATATACAATAACAGAATTTAATTCCTCTTCTAAACTAGCTATGTTTTTATTATATAATTGATTGAATTCTATTGGTAAGACACTTTTTAATTGATTAACATCCTTAGTCATTACAAGTTTAAGATATGATGAAAGATCTATACCAAAACCATTTTTAGAAATTTTAAATAAATTCAAAAAGAAATGATTCGGTTTCTTGATTTCAATTAATGTATTATATAAATCAAAAACTATTGTTTTTATAGTATTCATTTTTAACTTAAGATAAAGAATTAGTGAGCAAGTTAATGGAATTAATAACGACGAATATATCATAAAAAAACTCGCAATAATTATTGCGAGTTTTTAATTTATGTTTTCTTAATTAATTCTTACTTTTTAACAGATGCTTACTAAAGCTTCTTCCATTTATTTTAGTGTATTTAGAGTCAATTTCATAGGCAACTTCCATATTGGTTATATCGAATTGACCACGAACCTTGGTATATTTAATATTTAAATCTTCTTGAAACTTTACATTTCTAAAAGAAACACCATCATTAAATTCAGAGTATTTAAAAGTAGCACTTTCATTAAAAGTAGAGTTAGCAAAGCTCACAAATTGCTTAAATTCTGCATATTTGAAAGTAGCTGGTTCGTCAAAAAAAGTGTTTTCGAAAGTTATGTCTCTATCAAATTTCGCATATTTAAAAGTAGAGTCGTTATTGAATTTTGTATTAGAAAAATCAGTATTACTTTCAAAGTCAGAATATTTAAACATTGCTTTTTGTTCAAAAACACAATCTCTAAAAGTAACAACATCTTCAAAGTTTGCAATAAAAGTATATCCGCTTTTTTCGTGAGGAATATATGCCAATACATCATCAGTAAAAGTACAGTTAACAAAAGAAATCTTATTAGTAATTTGTTTTTCAATAGTGTTAGAACCACCGTTATTCCACCAACGTTTTCTTTTAGGTAATTTAGGTAACGCTTCATTCATAAAAGTAAAGTCTAAAACACCAGTAATAGTTGCACTTGAAATATTAACTGCTTTACCGTTTTTTACATCTCTAATAATATCAGAAGCACTTACTTTGGTTTGAGCAAATGTAGTTAAGCAAAATAAAAAAGCGATTAACGTAATTATATTTTTCATTTTAAGAGTTTTTTTATGTTTATACCTAATAGACTAGAGACAAAACTATTTTGTGACACTTTTATATAGAAAAACAGCATTTAGTTGCCTAAATGCTGTTTTTAATATGTTTAGAAATAAGTCTTAGTTTACAGAGTCAGCTAAACCAGCTCCAGCTTTAAACTTAACTACATTTTTAGCAGCGATTTGAATTTCTTTTCCAGTTTGAGGGTTTCTACCAGTTCTAGCAGCTCTCTCAGAAACAGACCAAGTTCCCCATCCTACTAAAGCAACTTTGTTTCCTTCCTTTAAAGACTTAGTTACGTTAGAAGTTAAAGAATCTAATGCAGCTTTAGCAGCAGCTTTTGAAATTCCTGCGTCAGCAGCCATAGCATCGATTAAATCTGATTTGTTCATAATTTTAATAAGTTTTAAAAAATTAATTAATGTTTTATTGCTTAATAGCTCAACAAATATAGACGGAATGCGGGATTGTGCAAGAAATCATACCGAAAAAACAAAGTTTTGTTAATAAATAGGGGGTAATTGTTAATAACCCCAGTTGTTTTTTACCGAAAAAGCTAAAAGCCTATAAATAAAGGGCTACAGCGCTTTTGAATTTTCTTCAAACTGAAAACCGTTTAATAAACTCTTAGAATCCATTAATTTTTTACCTGAAATTTTTATTTGATCTATAATAAGGTAACCACCTTTCGTGGCTACTTTTAGCTCTTTTTTTGAAGTAACAATTGTACCATATTCTAATTTATGAGCAACAACTTCTTTAGAAACACCATATATTTTAGCCGAAATTTCATCCTCTCCATTTAATATAGTTGTCCAAGCAGCAGGATACGGATTTAATCCACGTATATGATTGTATATTTCATCTAAAGATTTAGACCAATCAATTTTACAATTATGAGGGTAAAGTTTTGGTGCTGATTTTTCTTCCAATTCTGGTTGTTTTGTGGTGTTTACATCACCTTTAGCAATTAAATCAACAGTTTCTGCTACCAAACCAGCTCCTAAATGCATTAGTTTATCGTGTAATTGACCTAAAATTTCATCACTTTCAATTGAAACTTCTTTTTGTAAGATGATTTCTCCAGTATCTATTTTATCATCTATAAAGAAAGTTGTAACACCTGTTTTAGTTTCTCCATTCATAATAGCCCAATTAATCGGTGCAGCACCACGGTATTCAGGAAGTAATGAAGCATGTAAATTAAACGTACCATAAGTTGGCATAGCCCATACAGCTTTAGGAAGCATTCTAAAAGCTACTACAACTTGTAAATTAGCATTCCACTTTTTTAATTCTTCTTGGAATTCTTCACTTTTCAGGTTTTTAGGTTGAAGAATAGGTAGGTTTTGTGAAAGAGCATACTTTTTTACTGCCGATTGATTTAGTTTACGACCTCTACCAGCTGGTTTATCAACCGCAGTAATTACTCCAACTACATTATAATCATTTTCAACTAAGTGCTTTAATATGGTAACAGCAAACTCTGGCGTACCCATAAAAACGATGCGTAAATCTTTCATTTTATATTAAAAAATATTTATTGTTTGAACTACTAATTTTTTCTTCCGATAACAATTCGCGCAAAAGTATTAAAATGTTTGCTTCTTTTTGATTTAACAATACACTCATTTCTTCAACTGTAGCTTCTTTTCTTTCCTTTAATAAAGAAATAATTTCATTTGCTGTTATAGAAATTTTATTGTTTTTGTTTAAACAAACATCACAAATACCACATTCTGTACTAAAGTCTTCATCAAAATAAGATAGTAATTGTTGACTTCTACAAATAGTATTGTTTTTGATAAAGAAAATTAAGTCTTTAATTTTTTGTTCTTTCTGAGCTAAATAAACCTTAATGCTTTTTGATACATTATTAATTGTTCTGTCATCTTCTCTAGGATGGAGAAAAAATAATTCGGAATCGTTGGTAGCTTTATTGTATTCAATAAAACCATTCTCAGCCATACGTTCTAATTCTTGAATAACAAACCAAGAAGTAACCCCTGTTTTTTTAGAAATATAAAACTCATCAATTTTTATTTGAGTTTCAAAAATACCGCCATACAATCGCAATAAAGTTTGTATAAAGTTTTTTGAATTAGAGTTTTGTTTATAATGCAATAATACTTGGTTACTTGAAACAATAAATTGAACAGTAGATTTTTGATTAAAATTATTGTTTAATTCAATAATCCCATTACTATTTAGGATTTGTAATGCATTGTATGTTTTGTTAGGGGCTAATTTATATTTATTAGAAAACTCTAAAAGATTAAAGTTGAAACTAGTTTCTATAAGTTCTCCTTTAGCTATTTGAAAGTGTTGATATAGTTTTTGATGAACGATTTTAATATCATCTATAGTTGGTAAAGATTTTTTTAATAACTCTTTACTAAGTTTTATATCACTTTCATTAGTTAATACTACAGAAAAAGCTTTGTTTCCGTTTCTTCCACCACGTCCAGCTTCCTGAATATAATTTTCTATAGAAGAAGGTAAATTCAAATGTATAACTACGCGTACATTTGGTTTGTCTATTCCCATTCCAAAGGCATTTGTAGCTACAATAATTGGAGTTTTTTCACTCATCCAATTATCAAAAGCTATCTTTTTCTCTAGAGCTGTTAAACCTCCATGATAAAAAGAGCTTTTAAAGTTATTTGCATTTAAATAAGCACTAATCTCTTTAGTTTTTGCTCTTGAATTTACATAAACAATAGCTGGTGCTTTTGTTTTAGTAAAAATTTTACGAAGCTTTCCAAGCTTATCATCAGTTTTAAAAATTTGATATGCTAAATTTTCTCGATAAAAAGATTTTTTAAATACTTGAGAAGATTCTATTGCTAGAGAAGCTATAATATCGTTAATAACCTTATTGGTAGCAGTAGCTGTTAAGGCTATAATGTTAGTTTTAGGCTGTAGTTCTTTTAGTATTTTAATGTTTTGATATGAAGGCCGAAAATCATGTCCCCATTCAGAAATACAATGAGCTTCATCTATTGCAATTAAGTTAACATGAAGTTGCTTAATTTTTTCTTGGATAAAACGGGATTGAAGTCTTTCAGGCGATAGGTATAAAAACTTGGTTCTTCCAAATTTAATATTATCAAACAAAGTAATAATATCATCTTGTAAACTTCCAGAAGGAATAATGGTAGCTTTTATACCTTTATCATTTAAGTTGCTTACCTGATCTTGCATTAAAGCAACCAATGGAGAAATAACTATACAAACACCTTCTTTTAATAAAGCTGGTACTTGGAAACAAATAGATTTACCACCACCAGTAGGTAATAAAGCAATAGTATCTTTGCCTTCTAAAACAGAAGAAATTATTTCTTGTTGGGGAGTTCTAAAAGAAGAATATCCCCAATAATGTTTTAATATTTTTAAAGCTTCATCATACATCGTTTTTTAACGAGTGTAAAATAAAATCGCATCGTTCATTTACAGTTCCAAAAGGAACGTTGATAATTTCGTAACCTATTTCTTCGTAAGCTTCCTTTAAAAAGGTATCAATTTTTACAGATTGCTCGTAGGTTTCGTAGCGTTCATTGTCAGATTTGTATATGGCTTCCCAAGGAGCGCACATATATACTTTATTATATAAGTATTTATTACTTTTTTCTTTATAAATAGGAGGGTAGTCGTTACCTAAGTAATTCATATACGCATGAACATCAGGAATTCCTCTATCAAAAAAGATAATTGAACTATCACTTTTTTGAGCGTCTAAATATTGTTGTTCTCTTCCTTCTAATAATAGTTGACTAAATAATAAAGGTTGTTCTAAGAATAATTGATCTATACCTTCTTTTTGAGCTTTTAGGGTTACTTCTCTTGATATTTCTGGCATACATTCGTAACCACGTTTTATAAGCTCTCTTAAAATTGAAGACTTTCCAGTACCTGGACCTCCTATAATTACTATTTTTTGTTGCATTTTGCAAAAATAAAAGTTTCAATTTATAAATGTAATAAATAGTGTAATTTTGTTCTCCATCATTTTTTAGGACAATTTATGATGGAAAATTTTTAAAAGAATAAAAATATGTCAGATAGAGAAGCGTTTTATATTAAGTTAAAAGCACAATTAGAGGATACTACTAAGTTTCCAGCCAAATATTTATATAAATTTATAGTGCCAACAGATGGCAACCAAGTTGAGGAAGTAAAAGAGTTATTTGATGCAGGAGGAGCTGTTATTGATACCAAAAAATCAAGAACAGGAAAGTATGTTAGTGTTTCTATACATATTAAAGTAAAAGGAGCTGATGAAGTAATATCGTACTATAAAAAAGCCGAAGCTATTAAAGGAATAATATCGTTATAAGATGAGAAAACAGTTTTTATATTTTTTTGTATGTTTTGTAAGTTCAATGTCTTTAGCTCAAAAAGATAAAGAGCTATTTAGAATAAATAATGAACCAATCATGGTTTCGGAATTTAAACAAGTATATGAGAAAAATTTAGCTGTTTTAGAAGATGATGCATCAAAAGATATTGATAACTATCTTGAACTGTATATTAACTATAAATTAAAAGTAAAAGAAGCTTATAAATTAAAATTAGATACTTTAAAGACTTATAAAAGAGAATTAGAAGGTTACAAAAACCAGTTAATAGCTCCTTATTTGCAGGATAATGATTATTTAAAAAAATTAATAAAAGAAGCTTACGATAGAACTAAGAATGAAGTAAGAGCTAGTCATATCTTAATTAAGTATCCTAAAAAAATGCAAGAAAAGGATTCACTGGTACTTTACAAGAAGATATCAGATATAAGAAATAGAATTTTGTCTGGTGAATCTTTTGAAAAAGTAGCAAAGGAAGTATCTGAAGACCCTTCTGCCAAAATTAATGGTGGAGATTTGGGATATTTTAAAGCTTTTACTATGGTATATCCTTTTGAAGAAGCTGCGTACAAAACAAAAGTAGGAGAAGTTTCTAAACCGTTTAAAACAAGGTTTGGATATCATATTCTAAAAACTACAGGGAAGAGAGAGTCTAAAGGAGAATTTGAAGTTGCTCATATTTTGATAAAAGCTTCTGAAGGAAACAAGGAGAAAATTAACTCAATTTATAAAGAATTAAAGTCAGGAGAGTCTTTTGAGAAGCTAGCAGAAAAGTATTCAGAAGATAAAGGAACAGCAGCTTTGGGAGGAAAATTACCAAAATTCGGTACAGGAAAGATGGTAGAAAGTTTTGAAGAAGCGGTTAGAAAATTAAAAGAAGAAGGAAGTTATAGTAAACCATTCAAAACTAGATATGGATGGCATATTGTAAAATTATTGAAAAAGTATCCAGTTGGTTCATTTGAAGAGATTAAAAGTGAATTGACCAGAAAAATGAAAAAATCTAATAGAGCAGGTTTATCAAAACAAGCTGTATTAAATAAGTTAAAAAGAGAGTATAAAATAAAAGAGAATAAAAATGCTTTAAAAGTTTTTGTTAATACTAATACTCATGTGTTAGAAACTCAAGATTTAAAAGAGGTTTTATTTACAATAAATAAGGATAAAAAGATTTTACAAAAAGATTTTATGAATTTTATTGGTCATAGACATAGTCATAATGTAAATGATTTGTATGAAAAATTTAAAGAAGCCGAAATTATAACCTATTTTAAAGATGATTTAGTTCATAAAGAACCAGCATACAGAAATGTACTGTTAGAGTATAAAGAAGGGTTGTTGTTGTTTGACTTAATGCAAAAAAAGATTTGGAATAGAGCATCAAAAGATACTTTAGAGTTGAAAAAGATGTATGAATTGAATAAAGAAAAATATAAAAACAAAAAATTTGAAGAAGTAAGAGGTCATATTATGAATGACTATCAAAAAAAGCTAGAAAAAGAATGGGTTAAAAGTCTAAGAGAAAATAATAAAGTTATAGTAAAAGAAAGAGAATTAAAGAAGTTTAAAAAAATATTTAATCAATAAAAAATGAAGAGGGGATTCTTTTTTATAGTATTACTACTTATAGTTTCTTGTGACTTAATTAGTTTAAAAACTGAAAAGTTTAGGGAAGACAAACCTATTGCTACAGTTTATAATAAAAATTTATACAAAAAAGATATAGAAGACTTATTGCCAAAAGGAATAACAGCTAAAGATAGTTTGGTTATTGTTAAAGGATTAATAAATTCTTGGGCAAAACAACAATTGTTATTAGTAAAAGCTGAAGAAAATATATCGGAAGTAAATAGCGAAAAAATTGAAAGCTTAGTAAACGATTATAAAAAAAGCTTGTATATAAACGGTTATAAAGAACGTTTAATAAAACAGCAATTAGATACCATTGTTTCTGAAGAAGAAATAGATTCATATTATCAGAAAAATAAAGAAAATTTTAAATTGAATGAAGAATTATTGCAATTTGAATACATTCATTTTGGTAAAGATTTCTTAGATAAGGATGAAACTATAAAAAAATTTAAATCATCTAAAGAAGAAGATAAAGAAGATTTAGAGAGCTATTTATTAAACTTTAAATCATACCGATTGCAAGACACAACTTGGGTAACAATTGATTATCTAAAGAAAAGTATCGCACCTTTTCAGACAGAAACGAGGGAAAATTTGTTAAAAATATCCAAATTCATACAAAAAGAAGATAGTTTAGGAGTATATTTGGTCGCTGTAAAAAATATGTTACCAAAAAATGCTACGGCACCTTTAACATTTGTTAGTTCAAGGATTAAGCAAATTATTTTACACAAACGAAAATTAGAATTAATAAGAGAGATAGAAAAAACGCTGATAAATGATGCAATTCAAAACAAAAACTTTAAAGAATACTAGTATTTTATTCACCTTTTTCTTGGCTAGTTTAGGAGTTGTAAACGCTCAACAAACCAAAAAAATTGATGGAGTAGCTGTAGTAATAGGTAAAAATATTGTTTTAGATTCTGACATTGATAAATTTAAACAAGAGATTGAATTAAGGAGTGAAGGAAAAGTAAAAATTTCTGATTGCGAAATGTTGGAAGAATTAATGCAACAAAAATTATTAGCACACCATGCTGTAATTGATAGTGTTGTAGTTTCTCAATCTGATGTTGATTCTAGGGTTCAAAGAAATATAGCATACTTTATTAATGAGTATGGGAGTGAAGAAAAGATGGTTAAGGCTTATGGGTTTAATGATCTTGAAGATTTAAAGAAAGAGTTAGGTAGAGTAGAAAAAGAAAATCTACTAATAGAAAAAGAACAGAAGAAAATTACAGAAAAAATAGACGTTACTCCTGAGGAAGTTCGTGTTTATTATAAAGGATTACAAGATAAAAACGAATTACCTGAGATTCCATCAGAAGTTGAAATAGCTCAATTAGTATTAAAAGCAGAGCCAACTAAAGAAGAATCTGAGCGTATTATAAAGAAGCTTAATGAAATAAAAAAGCAGGTAGAAGGTGGAGCAAGTTTTAAATTAAAAGCAATTATTAATTCAGATGATCCTACTGTGGCACAAAATGGAGGTAATATGGGGATTATTACAAAAGAAACAAATTTTGTAAAAGTATTTAAAGAAGTTGCTTTTTCATTGGAAGAAGGAGAAATTTCTGAGCCATTTAAGTCTCCTTTTGGATATCATATAATTTTGTTAAACAATATTAAAGGTAAAGGAAGAGGCGTTTCTCACATATTAATGCAACCAGAAGTTTCTGATGAAAAATTAAAAGAAACTAAAGAAGAAATAGAAAAAATAAAAGCAGATTTAAAAGAAGGAAAAATAACTTTTGAAGAAGCAGTTAAGAAATATTCTGAAGATGAAGACACAAAGAATAATGGAGGTGCTATAATAAATCCTTACACAAATGAAACTACTTTTGAGCTAACAAGAATGCCACCAGATTTATTTGGTAGAATTAGTGAGCTTAAAAAAGGAGAATTATCAGATATTTTTTATGATGAAACCCGTCAAGGAGAGAAAATGTATAAAATAATTTTCTTGAAAAATAAAACAGAAACACATAAAGCTGATTTAGTAAAAGATTATGTGAGAATGCAACAATTTGCTTTAGCTAAGAAAAAAGAAGAAGAGATTGTTAAATGGTCTAAAGATAAAATTCAAGAGACTTATATAAAATTAGGAAACGATTATAAATCTTGTACTTTTGAAAAAGATTGGAAAAAAGAAAATAAATAAAAAATAATAATTTTATTATACTTATATTGTCATTCCCGCGAAAGCGGGAATCTCATTTTATAAAAGTTTGTAACAAAAAAATATTGTATTAAAATAAAAGATAATTTATGTCTGATGTAACTGCGGTAAACAATTTAGTTCAAAAATATTCTCAATTGCAACAAGAAATAGGAAAAGTAATAATAGGACAACAAGAAGCCGTTGATTATACTTTATTGTCTATTTTATGTGGAGGACATTCTCTTTTAGTAGGAGTTCCTGGTTTAGCAAAAACATTATTAGTAAATACAATTTCTAACGTATTAGGTTTACAATTTAGCCGTATACAGTTTACTCCAGATTTAATGCCTTCTGATATCTTGGGAAGTGAAATATTAGACGAAAATAGAAATTTTAAGTTCATTAAAGGACCAATATTTTCTAACATAATTTTGGCCGATGAGATTAACCGTACACCTCCTAAAACACAAGCTGCTTTGTTAGAAGCAATGCAAGAAAAATCTGTAACAGTGGCAGGACACCAGTATAAGTTAGATTTACCATTTTTTGTATTAGCAACTCAAAACCCAATAGAGCAAGAAGGAACTTATCCTTTACCGGAAGCGCAATTAGATAGGTTTATGTTCTCTATTAACTTAGAATATCCATCTTTTGAAGAAGAGGTGCAAGTGGTAAAAAATACGACTTCAATAATTAATCAAAATGTAAAATCAATATTTTCTGCTCAAGAAATTATAGAGGTGCAAAAATTAATAAGAAAAATTCCAGTAGCAGATAATGTGATAGAGTATGCAGTAGGTTTAGTTGGTAAAACAAGACCTAAGTCAGATAGAGCTACTAATTTTGTTAAAAAATACATTGACTGGGGAGCTGGACCAAGAGCTTCACAAAATTTAATATTAGCAGCTAAAGCGCATGCAGCTGTTAAAGGAAAATATTCGCCAGATATTGAAGATGTTCAAGCTGTAGCTATCCCTATTTTATCGCATAGGGTTGTTAAAAATTATAAAGCGGAAGCAGAAGGAATTACTATAAAAGAAATTATAGGTTCGTTATTTTAAAATAAAAAAGGAAGTTTCAAATCAGAAACTTCCTTTTTTATTGTTGTTAAGCTTATAAAGCGATTAAGAGAACATTTTAGCCACTTTTTCGGCTTTTCTACTTTCGCTATAGTCGTAAAAACCTTCGCCAGATTTAACCCCTAATTTACCAGCCATAACCATATTAACTAATAATGGACATGGAGCATACTTAGGGTTTTTAAATCCATCATACATTACATTTAAAATAGATAAACAAACATCTAAACCAATAAAGTCGGCTAATTGTAAAGGTCCCATTGGATGTGCCATACCTAATTTCATTACAGTGTCAATTTCTGCAACACCAGCAACTCCATTGTATAATGTCTCTATAGATTCATTAATCATAGGCATTAAGATACGATTTGCAACAAAACCAGGGTAGTCGTTAACCTCTACAGGAACTTTGTTTATTTTCTTCGTTAAATCAACTGTAAAGTCCATTACATCATCAGAAGTGTTGTATCCTCTAATAATTTCAACTAACTTCATAATTGGCACTGGATTCATAAAGTGCATTCCAATTACTTTCTCAGGTCTTTTAGTTGCCGCAGCAATTTGAGTTATTGAAATAGAAGAAGTATTAGTTGCTAGAATTGTTTCTTCAGGGCAAACTTCATCTAAATCTTTAAAGATCTTTAATTTTAAGTCAACATTTTCTGTAGCAGCTTCTACTACTAAGCTAGCTTGTTGTACACCTTCTTTTATAGAGGTAAAAGTGGTAATGTTATTTAAAGTATTGTCTTTATTTTCAGAACTAATTTTTTCTTTAGCTACCATTCTGTCTAAGTTCTTAGTAATGGTTGCAATACCTCTATCTAAAGCATCTTGTGATATATCAATAAGTTGAACGTTATATCCAAATTGAGCAAATGTATGAGCGATTCCATTACCCATAGTTCCAGCTCCAATTACTGCGATATTTTCCATGTTGTATGTATAGTTTTATTTTTTATTTAAAGTTTGATTAGAAACAATCAATAATCATATGTGCAACTCTTAAAGCTTCTGTTCCTTGAGTTAAAGAAACAACAGGAGTTGTGTCAGTATTAATTGCATTAGCAAAAGATTCTAACTCATCTAGAATTGCATTGTTAGGTGTTACTTCTGGATTGTCAAAATAAATTTGCTTTTTTACACCTTCAGCATTTTGCAAAATCATAGCAAATTCATCTGGATTTTCAGGAACATCTTTCATTTTTACTACTTCCGATTTTTTCTCTAAGAAATCTACAGAGATATATGCATCTTTCTGGAAAAAACGACTTTTACGCATGTTTTTCATTGAAATTCTGCTAGAT
This sequence comes from Tenacibaculum aiptasiae, assembly GCF_965221665.1. NCBI lineage: Bacteria > Pseudomonadati > Bacteroidota > Flavobacteriia > Flavobacteriales > Flavobacteriaceae > Tenacibaculum > Tenacibaculum aiptasiae. The sequence continues at coordinate 1,280,510 of NZ_CBDCSN010000003.1, read as the reverse complement.
GTTAAGTTAGCAACACATCCATTTTCAAATTCAATACGAGCGTTGGCAATATCAGGAGTTTCAGAAATAACAGAAACACCACTAGCATGAACATTTTTTACTTTCGATTTTACTACCGATAGAATAATGTCAATATCATGAATCATTAAATCTAATACTACAGGAACATCAGTTCCTCTAGGGTTAAATTCTGCTAATCTATGAGTTTCAATAAACATTGGAGTGTCAATAACATCTTTTACAGCTGTAAATGCTGGGTTAAAACGTTCAACATGCCCAACTTGACCTCTAACGTGATTTTGGCTTGCAAGTGTTCTGATACCTTCCGCTTCTTGCAAAGTATTAGTAATTGGTTTTTCTATAAAAATATGTTTTCCTTTTTCAATGGCTTGTTTAGCGCAATCAAAATGAGATAAGGTTGGTGTAACAATATCAACTACATCAACAGCATCTATAAGTTCTTCTATAGAGTTAAATAATTTGTAACCAAACTCTTTAGCTACTTTTTGTGCATTTTCGGTAAAAGGATCATAAAATCCTACTAATTCATATTTTTCTGATTGTTGTAACAAACGCAAGTGTATTTTACCTAAATGTCCTGCGCCTAAAACTCCGGCTTTTAGCATAAGTGAAAGATTATTAGTTATTTGAATATTTATATAAAAAGAAATGATTTATACAAAAAATCAACGCTAACAAAGATACACTTTTGTAGAGATTTATTACTACTTTTAGCCCGTCGAAATTTTACTATTTGTGAGAGATACTACCAAACATCAAGGGCTTAGAAATCAATTAGCAAAGGTTTTAGAAGCTAAAGGGATATATGATATAAAAGTGTTAAATGCTGTACGAAAAATTCCAAGGCACTTGTTTATTGATAGTAGTTTTGAATCACATGCTTACCAAGATAAGGCATTTCCTATTGCTGCAGATCAAACAATTTCACATCCCTTTACTGTCGCATTTCAATCGCAAGTATTAGAAGTTAAACCAGGAGAAAAAGTTTTAGAAATCGGTACTGGTTCTGGATATCAAACAGCTGTTTTGTTAGAGTTAAATGCTGAGGTGTACTCAATAGAGCGTCAGCATGAATTATTTAAAAAAACATCAATGTTTTTACCTAAGTTAGGGTATAGACCTAAACGTTTTATTTTTGGTGATGGTTACAAAGGTTTACCTGAAGAGGCTCCGTTTGATAAAATTATAGTAACAGCAGGTGCTCCATATGTGCCAAAAGCTTTATTAGGGCAGTTAAAAATAGGAGGAAGGTTATTAATTCCAGTAGGAGATAAAGAGCAAGTTATGACTCTGTTTCTTCGAAAATCACCTAAGGAATTTGAAAAACATGAATTGGGAGATTTCAAATTTGTTCCAATGTTAAAAAAGAAGAACTAAAAAATCCGCCTAAAAAAGCGGATTTATTGAATTTGAATAAAAGAAACATCAACTTATTCAGCTATCTCAGTAGCATCTGCTACTATGATTTCTTGTTGATGTTGGTTTTGTTTGGTTTGATTAGTTTTTGCTAAACCGCATGGGCTTGTGCTTCCGCAAGAAGAAAAACCTACTAAACTAACTACACAAATTGCAATAAATACTATTTTTTTCATTTTTTGGGTTTTAAAAAATCAAATATACATATTTCTGATTAACTCACCAGAATCTTTCTTCTCATCAATAACGTTAAACTCAATCATTTTATTTTGTATGCTAGTGATTAAATTTTCAGTTACTGGCTCTCCATCATTCCATTCTGTAATAGATAGCCATTCTTGAATATCATTTAATTGTTGTTCGTATCTGATAGCTAGTGTTTTATCGATATTTTTGATTTCCTTAAAGTCAGAAGTACAATTATTGATTATGTCTAAAACTTTTTTAACTTCATCAAAATTATTTTCTAAAACTTCATTTCGAACTGCTACTACAAAACAAGGCCAAGGTGTAGGACAATCCCCTAAACGTCTAAATGTATTGTTGTCAACTAAAGGTTTGGTGGTAAAATGTTCCCACATAAAGTAGTCAGCTTCACCATTGGTTAAGGCATCAATTCCTCCCTGTAAATTGCCAACAACTTTAAATTTTAGTTTCTCAACATCCCAACCATTATTATGTGCGTTTACAATAGCCATTAAATGAGATCCAGAGCCAAATCGACTAATAGCTACAGTTGCATGTTCTAAATCTTCAATTTTTTTGAAAGAAGATTTAGCTCCAACATGTATTCCCCAAATTAAAGGACTTTTTACAAAAGTTTGTGTAATTTTTGAAGGATTTCCATTGATTATATCTTTGATAATTCCTTCAGTAAGTACAATTGCAATGTCGATTTCTCCTGAACGTAATGCTTTGCACATAGCACCAGTACCTCCAGGGAAGTCTTGCCAACGTAAATTTATGTTGTTGTTGGTGTATTCTTTATTTTTTAAGGTAATGTACCATGGATAGTTAAAGTGCTCTGGTACACCACCTACTTTTAAATTTAGCATCTATTCAACTAATTTGTCTAAGGTATATTGAATTAAATCAGCAACAACTTTACCAGGATTTTCGCTAAATGTTCCATTAGCTCTATTAGCAATTAAAGCATTCATTGAAGCAGCATTATGACCTAGTAATTTTGATAAACCATAAATAGCAGAAGTTTCCATTTCTAAATTTGTAATTTTATTACCATTGTGGTTAAAACTATCAATTTTAGCGTTTAATTGAGCGTCTTGCAGTCCTAAACGTAAAACACGTCCTTGAGGCCCATAGAAACCGCCTGCAGTAGCTGTAATACCTTTATGTACCTTGTCTGAAAGTAATTTTTCTTCTAATGCTTTTCCGTTCGCTACTACTAAAGGATACGATTTTTTAGAACTCCAATCTGTATGTTTAATAAAAGCTTGTTCTAATTCTGGATTAGCAATTTCTTCTACTTGATAAGACTGTAGCATACCGTTTAAATCCAATCCATGAGAGCTTAATAAAAAGCTGTTTACTGGAATGTCGGCTTGTAAAGAACCAGAAGTACCAATTCTAGTAATATTTAACTGTGTGTGAGTTTCTTTTACTTGACGTGTTTCTAAATCAATGTTAACTAAAGCATCAAGTTCGTTTAAAACTATATCAATATTATCAGGACCAATTCCTGTAGAAATTACAGTTAATCTTTTTCCTTTATAAGTTCCTGTAGTAGTTTTAAATTCTCTTTTTTGAGTTGTAAATTCAATAGAATCAAAATGTTGTGTTACTTTATCAACACGATATTGATCTCCAACGAAAATAATATCGGTAGCTATATGCTCAGGTCTTAAATTTAGATGATAAATACTTCCATCAGGATTTAAGATGAGTTCAGAATGTTGTATGTTCATTTATGATGTAATTTTTAACAGCTTGTTTGTAGAGTTTACATATAAATAGCTGTATTTTTTTGCGCCTCCAAGATACGAAAAATCGGAACGCATTTTTGCATAATAGTTTGTTTGATTATGCAGTACTTTTTTACCTATTTTATTTAATTTAACTGGGTTAAATGAAGAAAATAAACTTTTTAATTGATTTGTTTTGTTAACATATTGAATATCACCATATCCATAAACCTCTTGATTTGATAATAAGTGACCAATAAACTTATTTTTTGTTTCAAATTTATTGCTCTTAGCGGCTTTTAAAATATTGTTTTCAATATGATTTAATCCATTTTCTATAGATGGAAAACGAAGTAAATGCGCTTTTATAGCTTCTTCTAAATATACAAATGGTGATTTAGGATTTAATTTTGAAGCATTTTCAAGTTGCAAAGGACTATCTGAGCAATAAAGTTGCCATATATAATCAGCATACTCAATATCGTCTTGGGTAAGTATTGCCCTGTTTTTAAAATGTTCTTTTAATTGAGTGGGAGATAGTTCACCTAGACCTAACAATTTTTCACTGTTTGCTATTTTACCACTACAAACTAACGAGATTTTTTGATTTTTTCTATAACGTTTAAGCCAGCTAATAACAGCCAGCATGTTTATTTGGCAAAATAAATCATATTCAAACCAAAGAACAATTTCGTCTTGTTTTTTTTGATTACAAAGGTTTCTGTACTCTTTTAAAGTGTAATCAATAAACTTCCTTTTTGTAACTTTATATGACGATTTAAGAAAATCAAAACGGGTTTTCCAAAAGTTTTCACTTCCTACATCAACAGATGTTTTTCCTTCGCACAACATTTCTCTCCATGTAATAATATCTCCTTTAAAATTTAAGTTTTTTAACTGTAGAGTTGTAGTGTCTCCGTTGGTAATGTGTAATAATGAGGATGTCATAATATTGAGGAATTCTTTTTTGATTTCTTCTATTGGTATATAATAAACGTTAATTTTTCTACGTTATTATTAATTACCTGTATTTTAACACTTTAAAAGTTTTTTTTAGGAAAAGTGCCAAGAAATATTATTCTTGACACTTTGATAATATTAGCCTCCAACGCGTTTTACTTTAAAGCCTTTGTCTTTCAATATTTCCATTATTTGATTACGGTAATCACCTTGAATAATAATGGTATCGTCTTTAAAGCTGCCACCAACACTAAGTTTGGTTTTAATCTCTTTGGCAAGCTTTTTAAAATCTTGAGTAGCACCATTGTACCCGTCTAAAATAGTAACAGGTTTTCCTTTGCGTTTTTCATATTTGCAAAGAATAGGATCATCTTGAAGCCAAATATCAGATTTTTCTTCAATTGGTTTTTCTTCAAATTGATGATCTGGAAATAAGTTTTTTAATTGATCTTGTAAATCCATTAAATTACTTTTTCAATCCTAACTCGCGTAAACGCTCATCTAAGAATTCACCAGCTGTAATATCCTCGAATTGCTTTGGATTATTGTCATCAATACAGTTTTCTAAAACATCTAATTTCATGTCTGAAACTGGGTGCATGAAAAATGGAATAGAATAACGAGAAGTTCCCCATAATTCTTTAGGAGGATTTGTTACTCTATGAATAGTTGATTTTAATTTATTATTACTGTGACGAGATAACATATCACCAACGTTAATCATTAATTCATCTGGTTGAGCAATTGCGTCATGCCAAACTCCATCATGATCTTGTACTTGTAATCCCTTTCCTTGAGCTCCCATTAACAATGTAATTAAGTTAATGTCTCCATGAGCAGCAGCTCTTACAGCTCCTTTTGGTTCAGTTTCAATAGGAGGGTAGTGTATTGGGCGTAAAATACTATTTCCGTTTTTGATATAATTATCAAAATAAGTTTCTTTTAATCCTAAGTGTAATGCTAATGAACGTAAAACATATTTAGCTGTTTTTTCTAACATTTGATATGTTTGTTTTCCTATTCTATTGAATTCTGGAAGTTCTTCAACTTCTACATTAGCTGGATATTCTTTTGCATATTTAGAATCAGCATCTACATACTGACCAAAATGCCAAAACTCTTTCAAATCTCCTTCTTTTTTTCCTTTTGCAGATTCTTTTCCGAAAGAAACATATCCTCTTTGTCCTCCAATACCTGGAATTTCATATTTCTCTTTTACCTCAGTTGGTAAGTCGAAAAAGTTTTTAATTTCTTTATATAGATTGTCTACTAATTCATCGTCTAAAAAATGACCTTTTAATGCAACAAAACCAATAGTTTCATAAGCATTACCTATTTCGTTTATAAACTTTTGTTTTCTGCTTTCATCACCCGATAAAAAGTCAGCTAAATTTACGCTTGGGACTTTACTCATTGTTAATAACTTTTATAAAAATGACTGTAAAGGTATTAAAAACAAGGGTAATATTTAAAATTACTTATTAACAAAAGGTATTAGGTATGATATAGTGTAGTTAAATCCAAACCCTGTATTACTTTCAAAAACTCTATTAAATCCTGGTGCATATAATGTTTTAAAGTTTGTTTGATCATCTACACTGATCATTATTTTGTAAGAAAAACCAGCACTAACAAAAAGGTTTTTTAAAGTCTCAACTTTTATACCTAATTGAAATTCAGTCCAATGTGCGGTTAATCCAGTTTCTGTTACAGGAGTTGTAATTGTATTTGAAGGAAAATAAATATTTCCAACATTAGGTTTGTAACTATCTAAAGTTTGGTCAAAAAGAGCAAATCCATAACGCATTCCAACATAAATTTCATTATTCATGTCTAACCAGTTTTGATATGCATTATAATTAGCTCCTAATCTAATATAACTTCCTTTAGAAGTTGAAGTAGTAAAATCTTCAAAGGTTGTTTCTTTTTCGTATCCTAATTCTGTAGCTACATACCATTTTTTTGAAACACGATAATCTCCCACAATTTCCAATCCACTATAACTTTTGTCAAATATGGATAATCCAGGTTTACTAATATCAACTCCTAAACGAAGTCCATAACCTGTCTTATAAGTTATCGTATCTTTTTTTGCTTCAGAATTCTTTGTTTTTTGAGCGTATCCTTGTAAAAAACTAAGTGTAAGACAAAGACTAATGATATACTTGTACATGGGCTTTTGCTTGATTGTCAATATTAGTGATTAATGTAGTAGATAAATTATCAATCCAACCAGTATGTGTTAAATTAACATCTTTGTAGATAACTCTATATCCACATGAACGAGAAACATAATCCTCTTCTGGAACATATTTTATTGTAAGTGTAGCTATTTGGTTGTTGGCTATAGTATTATCAACATTATTCATCTTAAGTGTATACACTGTCTCTGTGGTCAATGAGTTTAATGATTTCAATGAGTTCAATGGGATAGCAATACTATCAGTTGTTCGATTTGTAAATAAACTATCTGTTTTTCCTTGTGCTATGATAGATAAACGTCCCACTGCTTTAAGTTCGTTAACGTCCTCTCTGTCATAAAAACGTATAACTAAATTTGGTGTTACTGGACTTTGTACACAAAAATCATCTCTCTCACAAGAAAGTAATCCTGCTATTAAGACAAAAAATAAAATATACTTTTTCATTAAAAATTATTTTTCAAATAATACTACTGTTTCAATATGCGCTGTGTGCGGAAATTGATCTACTAAGCTAATCTTTTTTAGTTGATAGCCGTTTTTAATTAACTCTTCTGTATCTCTAGCTTGAGTTGCTGGGTTACAAGATACATAAACCATTCTATCTGCATTTAGATTTATGATTTTTTTAAGTGTTTTTGGAGCAATACCAGCACGTGCAGGATCTAAAATAATAGTTCTTATTTTGTTTTTAAATTGTGGATGTTCATTTAAGAATTTACCAACATCGGCTGCATAAAACTCTAAACCTTTTATATTATTTCTCTCAGCGTTTTTCTTAGCATCTTCAATGGCTGAGGCTACAATATCTACACCTACAATTTTGGTGTTATTGGCTTTTGAAGCAATTATTTGACCTATAGTTCCTGTTCCACAAAACAAATCCATAACAACGGTATTGTCTATTGCATCTTTGTTTTCTAACGCATAATCAACAACTTTGGTATATAATTTTTCTGCAGATTTTGGGTTGGTTTGAAAAAAGCTTTTCATGCTTATTTCGAAATTTAGACCTAATAATTCTTCTACAATTTTATCTTTTCCAGTAACAAGACTAATACTTCCAGAAGTAGCAATAGTTCTATCTCCAATTTCATCATTAATAGTATGTAATAATCCTGCTAAACAATCTCCAAAAATGTCTTTTAATAAATTAGCGAAAGCTTGTAAGTCAAATTTAGGTAAATCATAAGAAGTTGTTACCAAATTAAATAATAGCTCATTTGTTTTATAAGACTTTCTAACAACAAAATATCTGAAGAATCCTTCTTTTTTTGGTCCGTGCCAAGGAGCTAAACCAGTTTTTTCACAGTATTCTCTAATTACTTTTAAGTTATCTTCAACTTGAGCATCAAATAATCCAGAGTCTTTATCTAAATTATCTCCCATCCACCAAACACCACGGCGTTTAAAACCTAGGGTAAAAAAATCATCATCTTTCTTATTAATTCTATCGTAACCAATAGCTGAAAATCCATATTCCATTTTGTTTCGGTAATGAAATACATTAGGAGAAGTAACAAATTCATCAAATAAATCTTCTATATCTTCAACCTTACCAATTCTTTTAAATAAAGAAAGTGTACTTTCTTTTTTGTATTGATGTTGAAGATCAATAGGTAACTGAATATATGGAGCGCCTGGGATATCTTGATATGGAACTTCTATTTCGTCTTCTGAATGTTTTATAACCTCTACTAGTTTACATTCAGCATATTTCTTTTTTGATTTAACTACACGAGCTTTTACTAACTGTCCTGGTAAAGTGTTGGGAACAAAAACAACAAAAACTCCTTCTTCTGAGCGAATTCTTCCAATTCCTTTTCCTCCAAAGGCATAATCTTCAATTAAAATCTCTATTGTTTCGTTTCTTTTAACAAACTTATTTCGTTCTCTACGTGGCATTGTAAACTATAATTTATGGTTTGCAAAATTAGGAAAAGATATGGTTTCAAATACTTTTAACTCAAACTTAAATTTCTATTTTTAAAAAGAAAATTGAACCTTTTAACTTTCCATACGTCTATGAGATGTAATCGATAATGAAAAAATTGAATAATATTACTGATAAAGATTTGATTTTAGCCTATAAAGAAGGAGATCAAAAAGCGCTTACAGCCTTAGTGAAAAAATGGCATGTTCAATTTTGTAAGCTTGCTTTTTGGTATGTGAAAGACCGTGATATAGCTAAAGATGTAGCTCAAGAAAGTTGGCAGGTAATTATAAGAAAGTTAGAAGAACTTGAAAATCCAGATCGATTTAAAAGTTGGGCAATTAGTATTGTAAATAGAAAGGCGATTGATTGGTTAAGAGCAGATAAAAGAGTACTAGATAAGTACCAAAAATATTACAATGAGCATAGAAAAGAAGTTATTTCAATTGAGGTTAGTGAAGAAGAAAAATTGAAAAGTAGTTTGTTAAAAGCAATTCAGAAATTATCAATAGAACAACAGATGGTTGTTAAGTTATTTTATACTGAATCGTATTCACTTAAAGAAATAAGTAAACTTTTAGATATATCGGTTGGAACAGCAAAATCAAGGTTGTTTCATGCAAGAGAAAAATTAAAGAAAATAATAAAAACATAAAATTATGGAGAAATCAGAAGATATTGACAAATTAATAAAGGAAACCTTAACCGAAGAAGAGGCAAGATTTTATGAGGAATTAGATGAACAGAATGTTTTTCAAATGATTGGTGGGTTATTTCAAGGGAAAAATAAATGGATTATGGTTTTAATGAATATAATGACCTTAGTTTTCTTCGGGCTTTTTATTTACTGTATTGTTCAGTTTTTTAATTCGGAAGCAACTAAAGATTTAATAAAATGGGGGGTAGGGACTATGATTTTTTTATTAGGAGTAAGTATGTTAAAAATATTTGCTTGGATGCAAATGGATAAAAATGCATTATTAAGAGAGATTAAAAGATTGGAGTTGCAGGTTTCTTCATTGGCTGGAAAAATATCGGAATAAGATTTTAAATGCCCTGAATATTTAGTAAATTGCAGAACTTTTTAGGGATGATTTCTTTCCCACGCTGAATTTTCGAAACTTCTTCGAAAGGATAAAGGTAGATAAGGAATGGTTATTTTATAAATTTAAAATTATTAAAAATGGCTGTTTTAGACCAATTAACTTCGCAACAAGCGATCGATTTAGAAAACAAACACGGAGCACATAACTATCACCCATTACCAGTGGTTTTAAGTAAAGGTGAAGGAGTGTACGTATGGGATGTTGAAGGTAAGAAGTATTATGACTTTTTATCTGCTTATTCTGCAGTAAACCAAGGGCATTGTCATCCAAAAATTGTTGGAGCAATGGTGAATCAAGCGCAAACATTAACATTAACTTCTCGTGCATTTTACAATGACATGTTAGGAAGGTATGAAAAATTTGCAACTGAACTTTTTGGTTTTGACAAATTATTACCAATGAATACTGGTGCTGAAGCTGTTGAAACTGCTTTAAAGTTATGTAGAAAATGGGCTTATGAAGTAAAAGGAATTAATGAAAATGATGCACAGATTGTAGTTTGTGAAAATAATTTCCACGGACGTACAACTACAATTATTTCATTTTCTAATGATCCTGTTGCTCGTAAGAACTTTGGGCCTTATACAAATGGGTTTATTAAAATAGAGTATAATAACTTAAAAGCTTTAGAAGAGGCTTTAGAAAGTGATAAAAATATAGCTGGTTTCTTAGTTGAGCCTATTCAAGGAGAAGCTGGAGTATATGTGCCATCTGAAGGATATTTAGCAGCAGCTAAGGCATTATGTGAAAAGCATAATGTATTATTTATAGCTGATGAAGTTCAAACTGGTATTGCACGTACAGGAAAAATGTTAGCGGTAGATCATGAAAATGTAAAACCAGACATTTTAATCTTAGGTAAAGCATTAAGTGGTGGAGCTTATCCGGTTTCTGGAGTATTAGCAAATGATAATATTATGAATGTTATTAAACCAGGTAACCACGGTTCTACTTTTGGAGGAAATCCAGTTGCAGCAGCAGTTGCTATTGCAGCTTTAGAAGTTGTTAAAGAAGAAAGTTTAGCTGAAAATGCTGAGCGTTTAGGAAAGATTTTTAGAGAGGAAATAGGAGCTTTTACTGAGCAAACAGATTTAGTAAATTCAGTAAGAGGTAAAGGATTGTTAAATGCAATTTTAATTAACGATACTGAAGAAAGCTCAACAGCTTGGGATATTTGTATTAAATTACGTGACAATGGTTTATTAGCTAAACCAACTCACGGAAACATTATCCGTTTTGCACCACCATTAGTAATGAATGAAGAACAATTACGTGATTGTATTTCTATTATAAAGAAAACAATTTCTGAGTTTAAGAAATAATAAACTTTTAGAGGTGATAAAAAAAAGCAGTATTGAAGTTTCAATACTGCTTTTTTTATGAAGTTTTTTCTTTATTTATTTTCTAAAAGTTTTTTTACTAATTCTTTCAGTTCTTTAATTTCTTTAGTTTGAGCTTCTAATGTTTTGATTTTTTCTCTTTGAATTTTTAATTGTTTTTCTTGAGCAATGGTGTATAATGTTAGTTCTTCTATTTTTTGAAGTAATTTAGCGTCCATTTCAGCTAAAAAGAAACCATTGTTTTTAACATCTTTAGCGCTAGGAATATCTTTTAAATGTCCTTTTTCTTTTATGTGATTTTCAACTTCAAAAAGCGTTGGTAAATTATAATTATTTTCAAAAACAAAGTCAGCCCAGTTAGGAGCTGCTAAAACTTTTATCTCTCTAGCGCCAATAGAACCTTCTACAGCTAACTTATGAGGACCTGTAGTTAATGTTCCTATACCTACTTTATCCATAATGTTAACTTGAGATTTGTAAGTTACATAATCTCTTGTTTCATTATTAGCAATTACAGTTGGTGCAGTAATGGTAATTAATGATTCGTCAAAATCTACTCTGGAAAGACCTGTAATGTTAATAGTTAATCCATTACCTGTAGATACTAAATGGTAAATAGGAATTTTTAAATGATTGTTAGTGTCTAAAAAAGCTTCTCCTAATTTCCATTGATAAGATATTAAACCAAAAGAAGAAGGTACCTCACTTGTAGATCTGTATAATAAATTCCCAGGGTTTTTACCGATTTCATATCTTTTGGTGTATTTTCCAACATTATTTTGATAACTCCAACCTCCAGTTATCGTAACTTCTACATATCCCCAAAATTTAATGTCTCCAAAATCAATATAAGAAACTTGGTTTGCTACATCATGAGTAAAATAGGGGCTGTTTTTTGTGATGTTAAATTGACGACCTTGAGCGAAGGACGCTGAAATAAATCCTATGGCAGCTAGGATAGCAATTTTAATTTTTACTTTCATAGTAGTTTAATATTTAGGTGCAAAAAAGTAGCAACTTTTAAGCAATTAATTTTATTCAAATATATTAAATACATTTAATTTACCATTTCATGCACATGTAAATGTTTTTTTAATACTCCTGAAGGAGTGTTTTTTGTTTCGTCAAAAATTCGAGTGTCACCAAATAGTATAAAACTTTCTTTTGCTCTTGAAACAGCAACATTTAACATGTTAGGTTTGTTGTCTTTTTCAAAGAACATGGTTCCTTCATCTTCATTAGAGTATACAGAACTGAATAATATGATATTACGTTCAGCTCCTTGTAATGCGTGCACTGTTCCTAGTTTAATATCGTTAACTTTATAACCAGCTTCACTTAAAGCTTTGGAAAGTTCTCCTTTTTGACTTGCGAAAGGAGTAATGATCCCTAATTGCTTTTCAATAGTATCTACACCATAAGCTTTTTGGATAGTTTCCTTGTTTTGTTGTAACCAAGTTATAATAGCGTTTACTTCTTTTATGTTACGACGGCTATTGTATTTACGTTCGCTAACTCCTTCAACATGATAAGCAACCATAGGAGGAAAGACTTGAGTATCTTTTGTTTTTCCTTTCATAGGTTTTAAGATACCATTGTAAGCTAATTCGTTACAAAAATCAATAATTTCATCGTTACATCTTCTGTGTTCTAATAAAACCAATCCTTGTTCTTTTTCTTCCTTTAAAGGAGTTTCATACTCACAAGCATTTTGAGCCATCCTCATAATACTTCCACTTGATGCTAAAAAACCAATATCACTTAAATAGTTAGTGTCGTTTTTATTTTCAAGCATATTTAAGCTAGTTAAGTTTCCTACATCAATCCTTTCAGGAATAGACCATATAGGTTCAATTTGCTTTAAGTCGCCAACAACAAAGGCTTTTTTAGCTAAAGAAAACATAGGGATGCTAACTTCAGGAGTTACTTGCCCAGCTTCATCAATAATTAATAAGTCTAAAAAATTATATAACGGTAAGTATTCAAAAACAGGTTTTCCGTATTCGTTTTCTCCTTGAAATTGACTAAATAAGAAATGTGTTGGAGCCATATAAAAAGTAGCTACAAAACAAGGTGTTAGCATAGCTCTACGTTTCCATTTTGCTTGAATAGCTAATTCTCCAGTGCCTCTTTCTGTATCGTTTTCTATAGCATCTTGAGTTTCTAATAGCCAACGAGCTTCCCAATAATGGGTTGCTAAAAGAAAAGCTTTATGACGTAAGTTAACGTCTAATTCATCGTAATAAAAACGATTGCTTTTATCAGTCGAATTTAATTTTTCATATTCATTATCCCACATCAGTGTTTCATTAGTAGAAGGAAAGCCTTGAATATTGTTTTCATACTTCCAATTCTTTAGTTTTAAGTGAGATTGAAGAATTAAGTTAAAGTTGTTAATACTTTCTTTTAAAAATGAAACAGTTCTATTTTGATTGTTGAATGTAAATTCATCCATTTTAAAGATGCAGTCTTCAGTATTTGAAGAACTACCAATACTAAAATACTGCTGTACTTTAGTTTTAAAATCTATGTCTTTCGATGCATTTTTTAAATTGGTTATAATGGTTCTCCATTCTTGAATTTTCCCAATTTTAAAATCATCTTTATCTATAAAATCACTTTCATTTAAAAGAATACTGTTTATCCTTTCTATAGAATTGATATAGTTTTCAGAAAATTCAACTCCATCAATTAGAATGTCTTCTATAGCTATAATTTCATCTTGTAAATGATTACAGGCATCTTCAAGAGAATTTGAAGATACATCAAAGTAATTACAGTAATTAGTAAGGAAATAGTAAGCCGCTTCTTGTATATAATCTTCATTTTCTAAATTACATAAAGTACCTTCATGTTTGAAAAGATTTCCTTTTAAGAAATTAATTCCTTTTAAAGTTTTTTCACTTTTAGAATTAGAAGGTAGGTAGGTAGCATATCCATTAAAATCTGGAATCCAGCGTTCAGATAAAACTTCCATAGTACTTTTTGAATTGATAAAACTATCAATAATGTTAGTTACTGCTTGGTTATTGTTAGAACAAGCCACAATAACAGGCGCATCTTCACCTCTAATGGCAGCTTTTACAAATTCCGTAGCAACTAAACTTTGTAGTAATGTAGTTTTACCAGTTCCAGGAGGTCCGTTTACTGCTGTAACAGCATTTTCCTCAGCTACTAGATATGAAAGTAATGTTTTACGCTGACTAATAGATAAAGGGAATTCATTAGACATTTGACCTAAATGTAAATGATTGTAACTTAAAAACTCTTTATCTGTAATCGCTTGTCTTCTTTCTCTTACATAAGGACTAATTATTTTTGAAAGAGCTGGAAGTTCTTCTTCATCTTTTAGTAAGTTTTCATAAAGAAAAAGAATACTTTTAGCAGTGGCAATTTTAGAACTTACAGCAAAGTAAGTAAGTTGATGTACAGTATTATATCCTTCTGTTTTATAACTGTATAAATTATGACCTGTAACATCTAAAAAAACCTCATTGATATAATCCCAATATTCATCCCATGCAACTGGTTCATCTTCATATTCAGGTTCTGGTTCTTCAATATTTTTAGCATCTAAAATGGTGTCTATTGATGAAAAAATAAAATCATTTTTTACATCAGCCATTGGAGTTAAATAGTTACGAACAATTAAAGGGAATATCTCTTTTGGAGCAGATAATTGTCCAGATCTATTAGCAACCACTGTTATCCAAAAAGGATGTATGGTTCTATTTTTATATTTTGGATTTTCTGTTTGATATGTTAAATGAAAAGGAGCTATAAGTATTTTAGTTTCTTCTACTTGATGCCACTTTGGATCGTCTTTTTTGGTAACTCCTCTTAATCTGTTAATTCTTCTTTCTTCAACATCTAACAATTCATTTACTTGTTTTGAATTGATTAGAGCATTACTCAAATCAGATGAGTTTTGATGAAAAAGATTTTTAATTTTAGCAATATCTATTGCTAAGTTTTCACTATCAAATAAACTGTTTTTATAGTATTGTAACCAGTTTTTTTCGTTTGCCATGCTTATTTCTTATCGGTCAGAAATTTGTGTTTTTTTGGATAAGGGGAGGGCGAAAATAAAAGATTAAAATTGTTAAATCTGCTTTTTTAAAAGCTTTTTATTAACGAAAAAACGGGAGTCTTTTTAGTCGTTTAATTTCCAGTGAAATAAATTAAAAGAATTTATTCTGTAATTTATTGTTGTGCGTAATAATGATAATCTTTAATAACAGTATTAATAAAATCCATAGGTTTTTGCTCAGTATTAATACCTGTTAATTCAATTATTTTTTGATGTAGTTTTAGAATTACCTTATGGTTTCTTTTTCTTCTAGCATCATTAAATACACTTTTGATAGTGTGTATGTCACTATCTTTTAATAAAGTAACTTGTGTGTAGGTAGGAGTATAATTGTTGACAATATCACTAGCAATGGTGTCTTTTAAACTAATCCTTTTCTTTTCAGAAATTACTGTAGTTGCAGCAGCTAAATCGCCCAAGCGTTGTCCCTTTCCATTTAAAAGAATAGTTAAAACAGCAACAGAACCACTAGCCAAGGTAAAATCGATAACACGTAATAACCAACGTATTAAATAACTTCCAAATGTAGGTTTAGAACCATCTAATTTTACCACACGAATTTGATTAAAATATTTACCAGGTGTTTGTCCGTTCATTAAAACTTCAAAAATTAAACTATAGAAAAAAGCAGGTAAACTAATAAGTGCCCATAAACTCATGTATTCCATACTTGGAGCTATGTCTAACATTCCCATAATAAGTATGATTATTATATAATAACCAATTATAAATAAGGCGTCAATTAAATACGAACCTATGCGCGTTGTTATATGAGCTACATTTTGATTTATAGAAATATTTTGTGCAGTTTCTATTTGAAAATTATCCATTGATTAGTTTTTCAATTTTTTTTATTGTTGTTTCTTTAACTTTTTTTAGCTTAGCGAAGATAAAAAGATTCTATGATTAAAGAAATTGCACGAAAGAAAACTACTATTTTTCTTAAAAAATGAGAGAAGCTGCTTTTGTAAATAAGAACAAAGAAAAATGGCAACTTTTTGAAGATGTTTTATACAACAAAGCAGTTGTGTCTCCTGATAAATTATCTGATTTATATGTTGAATTGACTGACGATTTAAGCTATGCTAAAACCTTTTATCCAAAAGGAAATACTGTAGTGTACTTGAATTCGATTGCTTCAGTCGCACATCAAAAAATATATAAAACCAAGAAGGAGAGTAAGAATAGACTCTTTAGTTTTTTTAAAACTGAATTTCCATTAATGTTTTATAAGTATCAAAAGCAACTGTTGATTGCTTTTGTAGTATTTGCTTTTTTTACTCTGTGTGGAGCTTTTTCATCAGCAAACGATATTGATTTTGTACGACTTATTTTAGGTGATAACTATGTAAATATGACGCTAGAAAACATAGAAAAAGGTGATCCTATGGCGGTTTACAAAAAAGCAAATGAATTAGATATGTTTATAGGTATTACAGTAAACAACATAAGAGTAGCAATGTATGCTTTTGTTTTAGGAATGTTATTTTCTGTAGGAACTTTATATATAATGATGCAAAACGGAATTATGCTAGGTTCGTTTTTGTATTTCTTTTACGATAAAGGTTTATTATGGGAATCTTCAAGAACCATTTGGATTCATGGAACCATAGAAATATCAGTAATTGTAATAGCAGGTTGTGCAGGTCTAGTTTTGGGTAACGGATTGTTATTTCCTAAAACATATTCTCGATTAGAATCTTTTAAAAGAAGTATGAAAGATGGATTGAAAATTATGGTAAGTACCATTCCTTTCTTCATCATAGCTGGTTTTTTAGAAGGTTTTGTAACGAGACATACTGAAATGCCAGACTGGTTAGCGGTTTTGATAATCTTATCATCCTTAGCTATTATAATATTTTATTACGTAATCTATCCAATACAAGTACATAAAAATCAATTAACAAATGACTAAAGAATATATAGAATTTAAAAGAGAAAGAGATTTAGGAAGTATTATTACCGATGCTTTTAAATTCATAAGGTTAGAAGGAAAACAGTTTTTCTTAACTATTCTTAAAGTATCGGCTATTCCTATTTTAATAACTATAGGAGGGGCAATTTTTATGATGTTTTCTTTATCTAATGTAGCAAATAATGATGTTTTAGGTATGTTAGGTTTTAGTGGTTCTGGTTTTATGATGGGAATTGCTTATTTGATTACACTTGTTTATATCAATTTATCAGGTATGTACTATATCAAATCGTATATAGAAAATAAAGGAAATGTTAATGAACAAGACATCATGGTTAATACTAGAGGTAAGTTTTGGTCATTTACTGGTTTTGCAATTTTAGCATTTATAATATTTATAGCTAGTGCATTCTTATGTTTTTTTCCAGCATTTTATACATGGACTGTTTTGTCTTTAGGAGCTTCAATATTAGTTTTTGAAAATGAATCAGCTACATCTACTATAGGTAAATGTTTCAATTTTGTTAGTGGATATTTTTGGGAAACTTTTGGAGTTATATTTGTTGTAAGTCTTTTAGTAAGTGTTTTGGGTTATGTTTTTCAGGTTCCAGCTACTATTTACCAACTAGTAAAAATGGGAATAGGATTTGGCGTTCAAGATCCAACTGAAGTTTTAGATCTTTATAAAGATCCTATATATTTAATTTTATATATTATTTCTATGGTTGGACAACTTATGTTTTATTCAATCACATTAATTACCAATGTATTCTTATACTTTGATATTAATGAGCAACGAAACTTGACAGGAACAATGGAAAAAATAGATGGTTTAGGTCAATAATATTTTGAAACAGTTTCTTTTTTACATAACGTTTTTATTGTTTTCTATATGTGTTTTTTCACAAGAAGAAAAAAAGCAAGTTCAGTTTGATGATTCTAGAATTGAGCAAAAGAAATTTGATGCTAAAAAAATAGAAGAGTATAAAAAACAAAAGGAGTTTATATATGTTGTTCAAGAAAGTGAACCGACAGTTTTAGATAAAATTTGGAACTGGTTGAAGAGAATAGTCAAGAAAGTATTGTCTTATTTTTTTGATGATATCACGCCTGCAGTTGGCTTCTTGAGATTTGTATTAAACGCTTTGCCCTACATTATTGCTGGAATAATTTTATACCTAATAATTAAGTTCTTTTTAAAAGTAAAAGCGAGAAGTATTATAGAAGGAAAAAATACAAAATCTATTGTAAATCTTTCAGAAGATGAAGCATTAATAAGAGACAAGGATTTACCAAATTTAATTGAAAAAGCAATTAATGAAGGGAATTATCAGCTAGCGGTACGTTATTATTACTTGTTATTATTGAAAAACTTATCGGAAAAAGAATTGATTTCTTGGCAACAAGAAAAAACAAACGAAGATTATATAAAAGAGTTATCGTTAAACAAAAGTTTGTACTCGGAGTTTAAAAAACTGACTTATTTATATGATTATGTTTGGTATGGAGACTTTTTAATAGATAAAGAAAAGTTTTTACAAGCTGAAACAAACTTTAAAAGTGTGATTGCTAAAATTTAAGGAATTGGATAAAAAACTAAAAATATATATTGGTTTATTGATATTTATAATACTTAGTATTGTCTATATCGAATCGGCAAAACCAAAAGAAATAAATTGGTTTCCAAGTTATGTAGCAAATCACAAGATACCTTATGGAACTTATATTTTGCATAAAGAATTACCTTCTCTTTTTTCAAAAAATAAAGTAAAAGATATATATCAAAACCCGTATCTATTTTTAAAAGATTCTACACGTAAAGGAACTTATTTGTTTATAGATAATACTCTTAATTTTGGAGATGATGAGTTTGAAGAATTATTAGATTTTGTCGAACGAGGAAACAATGTATTTATCGCAACAAACGGTATTTATATAGATACTTTAAATGTAAGAACAAAGCAATTAAGTACATCTGCATTTGAGGAAAAGGCATATCAAAAAATGAGTAATCCAGAGTTTGGAAACAAAGAGTATTATTTTGATAGAGACTTTCCGAAACGATATTTTTCAGAAATTGATACATTAAATACAACCATTTTAGGAGAGATGATTATTAAGGATGGAGATGGTGTAGTTGAAAGTACAGAAGCTAATTATATTAGAACAAAGTATGGAAAAGGGTATTTTTATTTACATACTTTTCCCCAAGCATTTACTAATTATAGTATGTTGCTAGAAGATAATTATGAATATGTAGGAAATGTATTGTCATATTTAGACAAAAATAATTCAGGTGTTGACGATAGAAAAAGTTATAGTGATAATATAATTTTATGGGACACATATTATAAGACGGGGAAGAGTAGAATAGCCTCGCCAATGCATTATGTATTAAGTTCAAAACATTTAAAATGGGCTTATTATGTGGCTTTAATAGGTGTATTGTTTTTTATCGTTTTTAAAGGGAAAAGAAAACAGCGATTTATTCCAGTAATTACACCTTTAAAGAATCAAACCTTAGCTTTTACAAGAACAATAGCTAATATGTATTATGAAAAATCAGATCATAAAAATATAGCATCACATAAAATAAATTACTTTTTAGAGTATATAAGAACTACTTACCGATTGTCAACATTGAAAATAGACGAAGCTTTCTATGAGAAACTATCAAGTAGGAGTGGAAATTCATATGAAGATATAGTTAATTTGTTTAAAAAGATAGATGCAATAGCGTCAAAAGAACATATAAAAGAAGAAGAATTAATAGCGTTAAATAAAGCTATAGAAGCGTTTAAAGAATAAAAAAGAATAGGATGAGTGTAGAGAATCCAACAACCGAATCAAATGAATTGTTTTCAAATAGAATAGATTTATCTAAACTAAAGGAAGCAGTAGTAAAAATAAAAGAAGAGCTAGCTAAAGTTATAGTTGGACAAGAAGATTTTATAGAGTTATTATTAGTTTCATTGTTAGCAGATGGACATGTTTTAATAGAAGGTGTACCAGGAGTAGCAAAAACAGTAACAGCTAAGTTGTTAGCAAAAACAATTGCTACAGATTTTAGTAGAATTCAATTTACACCAGATTTAATGCCTTCTGATGTATTAGGAACTTCTGTTTTGAATATGAAAACTTCTGATTTTGAATTTAAAAAAGGACCTATATTCTCTAACATTGTTCTAATTGATGAGATAAATAGAGCACCTGCAAAAACGCAAGCTGCTTTATTTGAGGTAATGGAAGAGAAACAAATTACTATGGATGGAACTCGTTATGAAATGAAACCACCGTTTATGGTATTGGCAACACAAAATCCTATAGAACAAGAAGGAACATATGCATTACCAGAAGCTCAATTAGATCGTTTCTTGTTTAAGATAAATGTAGGTTATCCAAATTTAGATGAAGAGATTAAAATTTTAACAGCTCATAACGAACGTAAAGGAGCGCTGCCTCAAACAAAAGTGTCAACTGTTTTAACAGAGACAGAACTGTTAGAATATAGAAGTAAAGTATTTGATGTTTTAGTAGAGGAGAAAATTATAAAATATATCGCCGAATTAATTTCAAATACGCGTAATAATTCGCATTTATATTTAGGAGGTTCACCAAGAGCAAGTATTGCAGTATTAATGGCAGCAAAAGCATTTGCAGCAATTAACGGACGTGATTTTGTAATTCCTGAAGATGTAAAGAAAAGTATCTATCCAGTGCTACGCCACAGAATAATGTTAACTCCAGAAAGAGAAATGGAAGGAATGACTGCAGATAAAGTCATAGAAATAATTGTACAATCAGTAGAAGTACCAAGATAGTGATTCAGTTTTTTAAATCTATATACATACATAATCGCTTTTTTATATACATAAGCATTATATCAGGATTATTTTTATTGTCGTTCTGGTTACCCGTATTGTATTCACTTACGTGGATGCTTGTTTGGTTGTTTTTAATAACCATGTGTATTGATTTAATAGTTTTATATCGATTTAAAAAAGGCTTTTCAGCTCAACGTATAGTTTCTGATAAATTGTCTAATTCAGATGAAAATGAAATAGCCATTACGTTAGAAAATAGATACCCATTTCAGGTTTTTGTTTCAGTTATCGATGAATTGCCAGAACAATTTCAAAAAAGAGATTTTGACTATCAAACATCACTTCAAGTAGCTGATAAAAAAACGTTTTCCTATAATGTTCGTCCAGTAGAAAGAGGAGAGTATAAGTTTGGAAATTTGCATGTATTTGTTTCAACATTATTGCAGATTTTTTCAAGAAGATATGTTTTTACAAATGATAAAGATGTAAAAGTATATCCCTCTTATGTTCAAATGAAGAAGTATGAATTCTTAGCAATGCATAATAATTTGACAGAGTTTGGAATGAAGAAAATTAGGCGTATTGGACATACCATGGAGTTTGAGCAAATTAAAAACTACATTCCTGGTGACGATGTCAGAACTATAAATTGGAAGGCTACAGCAAAAAGGGGAGAGTTGATGGTGAATCAATACCAAGATGAAAAATCTCAACCCATATATTCTATTATTGATGTAGGACGTGTTATGAAAATGCCTTTTGAAGGATTGAAGTTGTTAGATTATGCAATTAATTCAACATTGGCTTTTTCAAATATAGCATTATTAAAGAATGATAAAGCAGGGATGCTTACGTTTTCTAAAAATGTAGAAAAAATAATAGCAGCAAGTAATAAGAAAACGAATTTATCGGTAATAAATGAAGAATTATATAAAATCACAACCGATTTTTCAGATGCTAATTTTGCTTTATTATATGCTACTATAAAGCGAAAAATAAATCAACGAAGTTTATTGATTTTATATACAAATTTTGAGCATATTTCAGCTTTAAAAAGACAGTTACCTTATTTGAAAATGATTGCTAAAAAACATTTATTAGTTACAGTGTTTTTTGAAAATACAGAGTTGGATAAGTTAATCACAGAAAATTCAGAAGATTTACAAAGCATATATCACAAAACAATAGCCGAAAAATATGCCTATGAAAAAAGGTTGATAGTTAAAGAACTAGAAAAAAATAGAGTGCATGCAATTTTAACAAAACCAGCCCAATTGTCGGTTAATGTAATAAACAAATACTTAGAATTTAAGGCAAAAGGTATGATTTAAGTTATGCTTTAAATAAGTTCTATGTGTTTAAGGTTAAGTGTGTTTTAATTTTGTTCGTTCCAATAAAAACTATCTGGGTAAATTCTTTCTCCAAATATGGCAGTTCCCACTCTAACAATAGTAGCACCTTCTTCAATAGCTATTTCTAAATCATTACTCATACCCATTGATAATTCATCCATAGATACATTAGGAATATTTAATTGAATAACTTCTTCTTGAATAGCTTTTAATAGTTTAAAACACTTTCGTACTTCGTTTGACTCAGAACTTAATAAACCAATGGTCATTAAGCCTTTTATATGAATGTTTTTAAGTTTCGAAACTTGTTTAATTAATTCAATTGCATTTTCAGGACTCACACCAAACTTACTTTCTTCATTAGATGTATTTACTTGAATGTATACATCTATTTCTTTATTTTCAAAAGAGAGTCTTTGCTGAAGTTTTTCAGCAAGAGAAAGTCTGTCAATGGACTGAATACAAGTACACCATTTTAATACTTCTTTTATTTTATTGGATTGTAAATGACCAATAAAATGAATTTCAGGATTCCATTCAGCAACAGCATTGCATTTTTCTTTAAACTCTTGAGCTTTATTTTCTCCCATTAAAGTAACACCTTCTTGCATAGCAATACTAATTTTTTCAGGACTGACAGTTTTAGTTGCTAATAAAAGACGAACTTCTTTTGTAGACCTTCCTGAAGTATTACAAGCATTATTTATTCGATTTTGTATGATGCGTAAATTATCTACGATAGTTGTACTCATAAATCAATGTTTTTGAACTTCCTTTTTTTGTATCGTTCAATAATTATTAAATACTTAATTTTAGTTCTTCTTCTAAAATTATTTGTCGTTTTAACTCTTTAAAAACAGTGTTTTTTGCTTCCGCATAAGAAACATTATAGATTCTTTGAATGTCTCTATATTTTTCAGGGTATTGAGATAATAAGCTTGTATAATATACATCCAATAAACTGTTTGTTGGAAGTTTAAACTCTAGCTGTATTTGAAACCTCCTTAGGATTGCGGTATCTATTATTTCTTTATAGTTGGTAGCAGTAATTAAAATAACGTTGTCGGGTAAATAATCTATAAGTTGAATAATAGTATTCACTAATCTTTTCATTTCTCCAGAGTCTTTTTGATCATAGTCGCGCATTTTTGCGATTGCATCAAATTCATCAATAAACAGTATTGCGTTTTGTCTAATAGACTTGTCAAATAAGGTTTGAATATTTTTAGCAGTTTCTCCTAGTTTAGAAGAAACAATACCACCTAAATTTAGAATTACTATTGGCTTTTTAAGAACACCAGCTATAGCCTTTGCTGTCATAGTTTTGCCACATCCAGTATGGCCATAAAGCAGGATTTTATTATCCACTGGTAAATTAAATTCTTGTAGCGCTTTTCTATGTTTAAATTCTTTTAAAAATTGTTCAATAATTGTTTTGTTAGATTGACTAAAATGAATTGCATCTAAGTTATCAATAACTATGTTATTTGACTTTATATATAAATTGCTTTGCATTATACTTATTATTAAAAATCAATTAATTTCTTCCTTCTTAAAACATAAAGAAATCTTGAGACTACAAATATAATTAGGAATCCTTACTTTATGAAGTTTTTATTGAAATAGTTGTATAAAAAAAGCGACCCAATTGGATCGCTTTCTTTTATCTATTTTGTAATTCATTCATTCTTTCCATCATTAAGTCTGGATCACTTAAAGCATCCCATCCAATAAGAGAAATAATCCATATGATGTAAGCAATAAATACAACATTAAGTATAATACCAACAATACCTAATATTTTCCCAGCATTGGCATTTTTTACACCTTCGTACTCATCTGGATTTTGATTATGAAGTTTAATAGCTTTATTTCCTAAAATTAAAGCAACAATACCTAGAGGTAGTCCAATAACTCCATAGCAGCAGCAGGTTACAATAGAGCAAATTCCTAAAACTAATGCCGTTGTAGAATTAGGTAATTTCATTTTTTCCATAGTTTTTATATGATTTTAGATTAATTGATTCATTTTTATAACATAACTTATTACAATAATAAGTACGTTAATTACAGCTAAAATACTGATTATTTTTTGAGCGTGTTTAACTTTATAAAAGAAGTTAAGAATAATAACAAAAGCTAAAAGAAGTAGTGTATATATTCCAGGATACATTTTAAAAGCTTCAATAAATTCACCTTTTAAAATTAAAGCTAAAGCACGTTGAATACCACAACCTAAGCAATCAATTCCGAAGAGTTTTTTGTTTAAGCAAGGCAACATATAATCTTCAAGCTGTACAAACATCTTAGCTGTTATTTAAACATATCCATTCCAGGAATATTAGGCATACCAGCTTTGGCAGCAATAGCTAATTCCTGTTCATTAATATCTCCAGCTCTTTTTAAAGCCTTATTTAAAGTCAAAATTAAATAGTCTTCTAATTCTTCTTTGTCTTCTAATAAAGACTCATCTATTGTGATTGCTTTTACTTCTCTATTGGCAGTAACTGTAACTTTTATAGCACCACTGGCAGCAGATTCGTCAATTAAAACAGTGTTTAAACGTTTTTTAGTCTCTTCAACTTTTTGCTGAGCTTCTTTAATTTTGCCCATCATACCAGAAATATCTCCAAACATTAATCGTCGTTTTTATTATTTATATACAAGCAAAAATAGTATTTTCACAAGGAAATTGTTTAATTTAAATAAAAATGAAAAAAATTATGTTCCCCGCTATCGCATTTAGCCTTATTTTTGCGTCCTGCAAAAAACAAGAAATGAAGAAAGATATCAAAGCTCCAGTTGCTGATAAGCAGCCAACTACCTTAGAGAAACACGGAGATGTGCGTACAGATAATTACTTTTGGATGCGTTTAACCGACGAGCAAAAAAATGCCGAAGTTAAAGACGAACAAACCCAAAAAGTATACGATTATTTAAATGCTGAAAATGCATATTACGATGAAGTAACAAAAGAGACGAAAGAGTTTCAAGAGAAGTTATTTCAGGAAATGAAAGGTCGTATTAAAGAAGATGATGAATCAGTACCTTACAAGAAGAGTGGGTATTTCTATATTACTCGTTATGAAAAGGGACAGCAATACCCAATTTATAGTCGTAAGAAAAGTAGTTTAGAGGCTGAGGAAGAAGTAATGTTTAATGTTAATGATGAAGCAGAAGGTCATGATTATTTCCAATTAGGAGGTTTAAGTATATCACCTGATAATAAATTAACAACTTTTGCAACCGATACTGTAAGTCGTCGTCAGTATTTTATTAAGATTAAAAACTTAGAAACTGGTGAAATTTATCCAGATAAGATTGAAAATACTACAGGAGGATCAGTTTGGGCAAATGATAATAAAACAATTTTCTACACAAAGAAAGATCCAAAAACTTTGCGAAGTTCACAAATATATAAGCACGTTTTAGGAACAGATTCATCTGAAGATGTATTGGTTTTTGAAGAAAAAGACGAAACATTTGGAACTTTTGTAACGAAAACAAAATCGAAAAAATACTTAGTAATCGGTTCGTATAACACGGTTTCAACAGAGTACCAAGTATTAGAAGCTGATAATCCTGATGGAAATTTTAGAGTTGTTCAACCACGTGAGCGTGATTTAGAATATGATATTGCACATTATGGCGATCATTTCTATATCAAAACAAATAAAGATGGAGCAACTAACTTTAAGTTAATGAAAACTCCAGAAGATAAAACTACTAAAGAGAATTGGGTAGATGTTATTCCTCATAGAGAAGATACATTATTCGAGGACTTTTCAATTTTTAAAGACTATTTAGTTTTAGAAGAAAGAAACAACGGATTAAACAAAATTAGAATTAAGCGTTGGGATGGATCGGAAGATTATTACTTACCTTTTGATGAAGAAACTTATTCAGCAGGAGTATATTCAAATCCAGAGTTTGATACAGATATCATCCGTTATTCGTACAATTCTATGACAACTCCAAGTTCGGTAATTGATTTCAATATGAAAGATAAATCAAAAGAAATCAAAAAAGAGCAGGAAGTATTAGGTGGAAAGTTTGATAAAACAAATTATGTAAGTAAGCGTATTTGGGTGCCAGCTAGAGATGGTAAAAAAGTAGCTTTATCAATTGTACATCATAAAGACACTAAGATTGACAAAAATACACCAGTATTACAATATGCATATGGTTCGTATGGATATACTATTTCAGATGGATTCTCAACAACGCGTTTAAGTTTATTAGACAGAGGTTTTGTGTATGCATTAGCACATATTAGAGGAAGTCAGTATTTAGGAAGAGAGTGGTATGAAGATGGTAAAATGTTGAATAAGAAAAATACATTTACCGATTTTATTGATTGTTCTAAATATTTAATAGATAATGGATATACATCACCAGAGCATTTGTATGCAATGGGAGGATCAGCAGGAGGATTGCTAATGGGAGCAGTTATCAATATGAATCCAGAATTGTATAATGGAATCATATCTGCGGTACCATTTGTAGATGTAATTTCAACCATGTTGGATGATAGTATTCCATTAACTACTGGTGAGTATGACGAATGGGGGAATCCTAACGATAAAGAATACTACGATTACATTAAATCGTATTCTCCATATGATCAGGTAGAGGCAAAAGCCTATCCAAATATGTTAATTACTACAGGTTTACACGATAGTCAAGTACAGTACTGGGAGCCTGCAAAATGGATAGCAAAGCTTAGAGATTTAAAAACTGATGATAACATGTTATTCTTACATACAAACATGGATGCAGGACATGGAGGTGCTTCAGGTAGGTTTGATGCATTAAAAGAAACAGCTGAAGAATATACATTCTTTTTAATGTTAGAAGATAAGTTAGAAAAATAGTTATATTTTTGCGCTCGATTGAGTGTAAGCGTCATTGCGAGAGCAACGAAGATTAGCAATCTCAATAAAAAAGATTACTTCGTTATTCACCCTCGTAATGACGTTTTTTTATTAAATATAATGGATAGAAATCAACAAATAGCCGATAATATACTAGCATTAGTAGGACAAACCCCTTTAATTAAACTACATAGAATTACAAAAGGCTTACCGGGTAATTTTTACGCGAAAGTTGAGGCATTCAATCCAGGGCAATCGGCAAAAGATAGAATAGCTTTGCATATTGTTGAAAATGCAGAGAAAAAAGGTATTCTGAAACCAGGAGATACTATTGTAGAAACTACCTCAGGAAATACAGGTTTTAGCTTAGCAATGATAGCTATGGTAAAAGGTTATAAATGTATTTTGGCAGTAAGCGATAAATCATCTCAAAACAAAATTGATGTTTTAAAAACAATGGGAGCTGAGGTTCATGTATGTCCAGCAAATGTAGCTGCAGACGATCCTCGTTCGTATTATGAAACAGCTAAAAGAATTCATAAAGAAACTCCAAATTCAATTTACATCAATCAATATTTTAATGAGTTAAATATAGAAGCGCATTACCATACTACAGGTCCTGAAATTTGGGAACAAACCGAAGGTAAAGTAACTCATGTTGTGGTAGCAAGTGGAACAGGAGGAACTATTTCTGGAACTGGACGTTACTTAAAAGAACAAAATTCTAATGTTCAAATTTTAGGAGTAGACGCTATTGGATCGGTAATTAAAAAATATCATGAAACTCGTGAGTTTGATTCAAACGAAATCTCTCCTTATAAAATAGAAGGTTTAGGGAAAAACTTAATTCCTTCATCAACAGATTTCGACGTTGTAGATATCTATGAAAAAGTAGCTGATAAAGAAGCTGCTTTGAAATCGAGAGAGTTGGTAAAAACTGAAGGGTTATTTTGCGGATACACTTCTGGAGCAGTAATGCAAGCAGTGCAGCAGTATGCCGATAAAGATATGTTCGATGAGCATAGTGTAGTGGTGGTAATCTTACCAGACCACGGAATAAGATACATGGACAAAATTTATTCTGACTCTTGGATGCAAGAGCAAGGTTTCTTAAATTAACAGTTTAAGAAATAGCTTAGTGAGTAAAATACCTATAGACAACATACCTGAATCTTATATAGAAAGTATAAAACTTCCTGAGCTTTTTGTATATGACCTCAAGATGAATGAGGATGCTATTAAAACCAAAGTAAATCTGAACATGCATATGTTTAGTTTTTTACAGAAGGGGAAAAAGCAGGTTCATTTTGCTGAAGACGCTTTTTTAGTAGATAATTCACAGTCAATTTTAATAAAGAAAGGGAATTGCCTTTGGAGCGAGTTATTAGATTCAGAAGAAACTTATTATTGTAAACTGTTATTCTTTTCGGAAGAAAAACTAAAAGAGTTTTTTCAAAAACATGGTCGTAGTACAGAAAAAGATATACAAGTTAATTCATGCTATGTAATAGAAAATGACGATTATATAGAATCTTATTTAAACTCACTGAATACCATTAAGAACACAAAGTCAGAGTTAGTAGAAAGTTTATTAGCTATTAAGTTTGATGAGTTATTGGTGTACTTAATTACCAAGTATGGCAAATCGTTTGAAGATTATTTGTTTTCGCTAATATCTAAAGAAACTTCACCTTTAAAAAAGACTATTGAGAAAAACCTTTATACATCACTTACCTTAGACGAAATAGCTTTCTTATGTAATATGAGTCTTTCAACTTTTAAAAGACACTTTATAAAAGAGTATAAGGAATCTCCAGGAAAATGGTTTAGAAATAAACGATTGAATAAAGCTAAAGAGCTTTTAGAAAAAGGAAACAAGAGTCCTTCAGATGTATACTTAGATTTAGGATATAATAATCTATCAAACTTTAGTGCAGCTTTTAAAAATCAGTTTGGAATCAATCCATCAGAAATTTAATTTGACCTTTTTTCATAACAAGATGAACCTATCTTGTAACTATTAAGCTTTGAAGTTACTGTAATTTTGCATCGGAAATATTAATAAATAAGAAGATGAATATTACATTAGAACAAGCAGAAAAAATAATTGTAGCAGCAAAAGAAAAGTCTGAAGCAATACATACTAAAATGAACATAGCTGTAGTAGATGCAGGAGCAAATCTAGTAGCTTTTTCTCGTATGGACGGAGCATGGTTAGGTTCATTAGATATCTCAATTAAAAAAGCAAAAACATCGCGTTTTTTTGATATGAATACAGGACTAATTGGAGAGTTATCACAACCAGGAGCACCTTTATTTAATATAGAGAACTCTAACAACGGATTGATTACATTTCCAGGAGGTGTACCTGTAAAGAATGCAGACGGAACTATTATTGGTGCTATTGGAGTAAGTGGTAGCTCAGTAGAAAATGATCATATAGTAGCAGAAGCAGGAGCAAACGCAATTTAAAAGAAGAAAAGGTGAAAGAGAGGGGGTAGCCATGGCTATCCTTTTTTTATTGAATATAGGTAAGTAATTATGAGAAAATATATAGCTGAGTTTATTGGGACATTTGCATTGGTTTTTTGCGGTACAGGTGCTGTAATTGTAAATTCTTTATCAGAAGGAAGCTTAGGGTTGTTAGGAATCTCAGCAGCTTTTGGAATTGTTATAATGGGAATTATTTATGTCTTTGGAGCCTTTTCAGGAGCGCATATCAATCCAGCGGTTACCATTGCTTTAGCAGTTGGTAAGTTAATGTCTAAAAGAGAGGTAATACATTATGTGATTGCTCAAGTACTTGGTGCTTTTTTAGCAAGTGTTTTATTATGCTTAGCCTTTCCAGAAACACAAACTTTAGGCGAAACTTTACCTAGTGGAGGTATAATCTCTTCATTTGTGCTAGAAACTGTATTAACATTCTTTTTGATGCTAACAATTCTGGGGGTAACGAGTCAAAAAGAGTACAGTTGTTTAGCAGGAATAGTTATAGGTGTTTTTGTAACTGGAATTATTTTAATTGCAGGTCCAATTTCAGGAGGTTCTTTTAATCCAGCTCGTAGTTTAGCACCAGCAGTACTTTCTAGAAATATTCATTCACTATGGATATATATTATAGCACCTGTATTAGGAAGTGTTTTAGCAATGTTATTATGGAAGTTTATGGTTAGTGAGGAGTAGTTTTTATTCATAATTAACCCTTTTAATATCTTTACATTCAATATGTGTTGTAAAAGTATTAAAGTTAGCTAGTTTAAATTCTTTAATTTTTTTCCAAACTCCATTATTGTTTTTGTATAATGATGTAAATTTAATCCCATCACATCGTCTCATTTTAATTATAGAAATTAATGCATATTTTTTATTATTTGAGAACATAGGTTTTGAAAAATGGAAATAAACAGTTTCTTCAGGGTTATTTTTATCGTCCATATTCCAACTTTTAACAAAATTATCATAGAACTTTTTGTTATGCCAAATTCTTTTTTTATTCCATAACCATTTCTTTTTTACAATTAATGTATATGGTTCTTTGTTGTTAATTAAACTGTCAAATTTCTTTTGGTCAATTCTGTATTTAACAAACCTTATTTTTTTAGTTTGTGGAGGGGATAAATAACGAATATAATTCTTCTTAGAAGAAACATATTTTACTTTATTTAAATTATAATCTTCCCAATTAATAGTATCTTTTTCAGCTTGTGTATAAATAAAATCGTTAGGAAAGTTTTTATTAGCTAATTTCAATTTTCTTATTTCATGATTTAGCCGTATTTCGTGTATTTTTTGTTGTTCAATACTTTTAGAAACTAAAAAAAAATATTTAAAATTTTCGGGAACTTCATCTTTAACGATTTGATTAATTAAATTTTCAATATCTGATTTTTGTCCAAATAAATTTAGACTACCAAAAATTAATATTATAATTAATACTTGCTTCATTAACATTATTGTTATGAGTTTATGTATGCGAGATAGTTCTTTTTTGTTGAGATGAATTCAATTAAAAGGTAATCTAATGATTTTTTTACATAATGTTTTATATACATTACTACAGATGTTTAAATTTTAACAATTTAGACACTAACCGAAGTAAATTTATTTCTATGGGTTACTACAGTTTTTATTTATTTTTTCAATTAATTCTTCTTTTCTTCTATCCCCTTTTTTAATTGCGGTTTTCCAATCCAAACAAGCTCTTCTAAGAAATCCTAATTGTAAAAATGCATTACCTCTATCATAAAACATTCTATAATCGGTTTCATCCAATTCGATAGCTTTATCATAATCTATGATTGCCTTTTCGTAATTATTTAGTTCTTCTAATGTAAAAGCACGAAGAGCATAGTATTCAGGGTTATTTGGTTTTAAGGCAATTATTTTATTGAAATCAATCAATGCTTTTTCGAATTGTTTAATAGTCCAATAAACACCACCTCTTGATTTGATGTAATCGTCGGCATTTGGATTTAACTCGATAGCTTTATTTATTAATTCAATAGCTTTTTTATAGTTATTAAGTCTGTTGTAACTTAAGCTCATGTTATAATATGCTTCGTCGTCTTTTGGATTTAATTTGATGACTAAATTTAAATCAGAAATTGCTTTCTTATATTGTTTAGTTTTTGAATAGTTATTAGCTCGGTTAAATAATGCATTGGAATGCTCTGGGGCTACACTAATTATTTTAGTTAATAATTCAATCGATTTTTTATAATTCTCTTTTTGTTCATATTTATATGCTTTTGCAATTAATTCATCATAATTGTTTTGACTATTACAGTCTAAAAAGCTAAATACTGAAAATAATAATATAATAAATCCTCTTTTCATTTGTGACTATGAGTTAATTCAAAATTACTTTTGTTGATATTTCTATTTGGTAAATTGGAAATTCTACCTAGTTTTCTGGGCTATTATTCATCCAAAGTTTTTTTAATTCTGTTGATGTCATTTTATTTTTTTGTTTTAATCAATTCCTAAATCATTTGTGAAAGAATGGTGTAATTCAATTTCACTTATAGGGATACCAATTCTATCTTCAACAATTCCACAAATGATTCGTTCAATTTCATACTTACTAGAAATATTTTCAATTGATATTAATTGTTCGTAATTCATAGAGATTATCCAATCGGTAAATTTTCGTAATGTATTTTCTGCTACTGGTTCGGTTCGGTCAAAAATTTTGAAACCTAAAAATTTAACTTCTTTATTTAACGTTTTATCTAAGTCTAAATCTACCAAATCAGGTATTTTTAATCCAATCTCATTCTCTAATAGAATCCAATCATTTTTTAAATCCGTTTTGTTTAATAAGTCTGATATTTTAGTATTTGGAGTAATATCTTCTTTTTTATTTTCAAATTGTTCCAAAGCTCTTCTGATTTTATAAAAAACTATTTGTGATAAACACTTTTTATTAGGTTTAAATTTAATTTTTTTAAATACAGAATCAGCCATTTGTTGAACTGTTACAATTTGTTCACATTCAACATTAGGGATTGATATCCCGAATTTATCTTCTATAGTCATTACTAATTCAACTGAATCTAAACCCATTTTGTTGTTTTATATGTTTACTAATTTGTTTAAATATAGAGTTTTCAATTGGTGAATAATTAGCTTATTTTATAACCATTCAATTTCGTTTCCAACTTCATCTTCTTCTATTTCTCCAACTTTGAAACCTAAAACATTTGTGGCAATTATTTTAATTTTAGATTTCCATTCTAGCCATTCTTCAAGCTCCATTGTAGCTTCAAAATGCAGACCACTAGGTTCTTCTGTGGCAAATATTGATTTCTCATTTTCGTTATAACTAAACCAATATGGTGTTCCGTTTTCTCCAAATCCATTCCAGCCTTCCATTTTTTCATAAATCAAAGGAACTTTATCTAAGATTGCTTTTGGTAAATCGTACCTTATATTCAAGTTACATTCGTGAAATTCCATGTTTGTATGTAGGTTTTATTTTTCGTTCAGCGTGTTTATGGTATCTAATAGCCAATCTTCATTTACTTTTTTTGATTTTTTATTTTCAATAACTTTCTTTTCTAGCAATGGAATAAACTCTTTAGCATTGAGTAACTCAATAGAATCTAAAATAAGAGAACAATTTCCGTCAATGTTTTCAAGTTCTTTTTTTAAAACTTCTTTTATTCGTTCATCTTTTCTTTGAGCTAAACCAGTAATAGCCTCATATTTTGTTTCTTCGTCTTTATCTGAAATTCTATTCCATAAAGCAGTTCTTATTTTCTCGTTATCTGTTTCAATTTGACTTCCGATTCCAAAAGTAGACCAATCCCTTATGTCAGAATCTTTATCATTTGATAGTTTTATTAAAGTATCTATAGCATTATCTTTTTCAACCGAAAGAAGAGAAAAAATTAAGCTACGTTTTACGGATACACTTTTATGGTTTTGAAAAGAACAAAGCAGTTCAACTTGTTTATTTGTTAATTTTTCATTGTTGTGTCCAACACCATATAATATTGAACTTATAACATTTTTATTAGTTTCGTGTTTTAATAAATCAAAGAATAATGTTATTATTTCTTTTTTATAAAGTCTTGGAAAACCAAATTGAGATAGTATATCTATTCCTATTATTCTTTCTTTAGCAAAGTTAGATTTGCTTAATAAAACACTTCTTTTAAAAATTTCGTCAGTTTTTCGCTTTCGTAATTCACCCACATAATTCCAATAGTTTTTCTTAGACTTATTTGTTAAAAGTCTAGTAAATATCTTTTCAGTTGTATAATTGGTTAATTTATTCACAGATGTTTTTAATGAATGGTTTATATATGGAGTGTATTTTTAGAGAGATGTTATAAAGTATAGTGTTTTTAATATTCTTCTTTTGGAAGCTTTTTATATTCGGATAATATTTTTTCTTTATCAGTTTTTGATAACCCAAAATTTGTGCGCATACTAGGAGGTAATTTAGGAATTTGATCGTCCATCATTAAAACATCTTGAACTAGATACCTTCCAATTTCTCTATCCCATCCAACACAGCCAGATTGAAAGTCTAAAAGATATGTTGTATCTTGGATTGCTTTCAAAACTAATTCAGTTTTATTGACAAAATCTTTTTTTCTTAATAGGCCTTCATATGCAATTGCTTTGACAGTCCCATTAGGGTATTTAATCAATTTTTGAAGCTCAGATTTTGTTGCGTGTTTCATGATCCATTTTCTTCTATCTACTTCATTTTTTGTAGAAACTCCCATTCCGCCAACACCACTTGTAATTCCTCGTAATTCTGATTTTAGTATAGAGTCTTTTATTTTTACTCTAATTCCACTCCAATTATAACTCCAATTAGGTTCGTAATTATTTGCAAAAACAATAATAGCTCCAATTGAAAGAATTGTCAAAATAGGGAATAAGATAGAGTATTGATTTCGTTTTTGGGTGTTTACGGAATTTCTTTTCATATTGGTTGACAATTTCTTTAAAGATAGACTTTTAGTTATCTGGGCCTATACTTTTCATTACTGATTAAATTAAACTTATTTAGGTGTACAAAGTATAATAGGAATAAACTCCATGCAATTTTTTCAAACAAATATAGTTAAAAAATATAGCGCATATACATGAAACCTATGTATATGCGCTATGCATTTTTATAATTAAGTATTGAGAGTTATTTATAAAGTAAATAATTACTTCTAACTTTTTTAAAATTTTCTAAATCTTTTTTCCAAGAGTTTTTAATCTCTTTTTCAGAGATACCTTGTTCAATTTGTTGTTGTAATTTCTTAGTTCCTGCTAGTTTGGTAAAAAAAGCATTGAAAAAGTCTTTTTTAGGAGAGTTTGTATAAGCGTTTAATAACCAAGAAAGATTTAATTCAGCTAAGTAAGGAGTTTTTCTTAAATCTTCACCATAACATAGTTCACTTTTAAACTTAGGGTATTTAGCACCTTCGTTTGGTAGGGGAGTAAAACTAAATTTAGCATTAGTTATAAATGGAGAACCATAAATTTGAAACTGCTTATCCGTTCCTCTTCCAGCAGAAACCTTTGTTCCCTCAAAAAAACATAAACTAGGATATAAGTTTATAGATGTATCATTAGGTAAATTAGGAGAAGGTTTAATTGGTAAGCTGTATTTGTAATCGTGTGTATAGTTTTCTAACGGAATTACAGTTAAATCACATTGGATTCCTTCTTTTAACCACTTTTCACCGTTAATCATTTGTCCGTATTCACCAATAGTCATTCCGTAAACTACAGGAACAGGATGCATCCCTACAAAGCTTTTATGTTCAGATTCTAATACAGGACCATCAATATAATATCCGTTAGGGTTAGGTCTATCTAAAACAATAACTGGAATGTTAGCTTCAGCACAGGCTTCCATAACATAATGTAAAGAAGAAATATAAGTGTAAAAACGAGCACCTACATCTTGAATATCAAAAACGACAACATCAATACCTTTTAACTGTTCAGCAGAAGGTTTTTTGTTTTTTCCGTATAACGATATAATAGGTAACTTTGTTTTAGTGTCAATACCATCTACAACAGTTTCACCAGCATCTGCTTTTCCACGGAAACCATGTTCAGGAGCAAAAACTTTTTGAACGTTAATTCCATTGTAATCATTTAAATAATCAACTAAATGAAATTGAACTAACTTTGAACCCATTACGTTTGGAGCTACTTCGGCTCTTTGTAAAACTTCTAAAACAGATGTTTGATTGGCTACAATAGCAACGTTTTTACCCTTTAGTTTTGGTAAGTATAAATTAATTCTATCAGCACCAGTTCTTACTTGTAAAGTTTCTGTTTCTTTTATAGCTTTTTTAGTTTTTGATTTCTGTTGTTGAGCACAAGAGTTTAGTTGAAAGCTGATAAAAATTAAACATAAAAGGTGGTTAAAAGTTCTCTTCATTTAAATGTATGTTTTTAAAAGATAAAGTTACAGTTTAAAAATCTTTTCGTAAGAAAAATAGTGGATAATTTAAACTATGAGTTTCTCTTACAATTTTAAAGCCAAATTTTTTATACAGCTTTAAATTCTCTTTGGTAGTAGTTTCTATAATACAAGGAAGTTGATTGTTTTTAAAATGCAAAAGCACTTCCTTAATGAGTCGAACACCAATGCCCTTGTGTTGATGCTCGTTAAGCACACCCATAATAATTGGATGAATATGTGGTGTTTTTATATGGTATTTGTTTAATTCACGCTCTCTTTTTAGTACTTTAAACACATTAAAAAATCCAATGGTTTTAATAATTAAAAGAAGTTTCCAATAAGAGTTTTTTAAGGTTGTTTTTTTTAAATGTGGATAGTTGATAAGTAGGCACGCCTTTTTATTGTCAGAAATAAAGACTTCACCAAATTCAAAAGAAGTTAAAAATAGATATTCCATTAAAAAACGAAGACGTTTATTTTTTTTGGAATCTTGTTTTACAACAAAGCTTATAGAATTGTCTTTTTTGATGTTGACAAAAGCACTGTATAAAATATCAGTAACTAATTCTTTGTCAGAAAATGAAGCTTTAATCATGATAAATAATATTATTTAAAGAAGAATTAATTACTTTTGGATTTACTTAAAAAAATAACAACTTTTGAATTTCGAATTATTTATAGCTAAACGAATTATTGCTGGTAAAGAGCATAAAAGTAGTATATCATCACCAATAATTAAAATAGCTACAATTGCTATTGCGTTGGGTATTGCTATTATGTTAATATCAGTATCGATAGCATCGGGTTTTCAAAAGAAGATTAGAGATAAAATGTCTGGCTTTAAAGGGCACATTCAAATTGTAAATTACGATAATAATAACTCTGATTTATCTACAGTTCCAATTGATAAGAACCAAGATTTTTATCCTGAGTTTAAAAACATTGATGGAATTAAAAACGTACAAGTTTTTGCGAATGTAGGAGGGATTATTAGAACCCCAACCGATTTTGAAGGGATTATATTTAAAGGAGTATCGTCTGATTATGATTTTTCTTTTTTTAAAGAATATTTAAAAGAAGGAAGACTGCCTAACTTTAATCAAAGAAGAAATAAAGAGATATTAATATCAGAATCGATTGCGAATCGCTTAAATTTTAAATTGAATGATACTATTGAAACATTGTTTAGTTCTGAAAAAAGTAAATTAAAACATAAAAGACGTAAACCTGTTATTGTAGGGATTTATAATACAGGACTAGAGCAGTTTGATAAATCTATATTGATTGGAGATATTAGAGAGGTACAAAGAATTAATAGTTGGAGCGATAATCAAATAGGAGGTTTTGAAGTTGTAATTGATGATTTTGATATGCTAGCAGAAAAAGGAGATGAAGTTTATTCAAACGTAGGAGCGACTTTAAATAGTAGTACCATTGTAGAAAGTAATCCATTAATCTTTGATTGGATTAAACTTTTTGATAATAATGTTCGATTTATTATTGCAATCATGATTTTAATTGCAGGAATAAATATGATAACAGCTTTATTAGTGCTGATATTAGAACGTGTTAAAATGATTGGTATTCTTAAAGCATTAGGAAGTGTTAATTGGAGTATAAGGAAAATCTTTTTATACAATGCTTTTTATTTAATATTGAAAGGGCTTTTCTGGGGGAATATTATTGGTGTTACTTTATTATTTATTCAGAAATATTTCAAGCCTATAACATTAGATCCTGAAACCTATCACGTGTCTTCAGTGCCAGTTGAAATTAGTTTTTGGGTTATCTTATTGTTAAATATAGGGACACTTATCCTATGTTTTTTCATGTTAATAGTTCCGTCATATATAGTAACCAAAATACACCCTTCAAAATCCATTCGATTTGCATAAATTTGCAGCATAATTTTAGAAGATGAAATACGCAAAAAATATATTAGAGACTATTGGGAATACACCTTTAGTTCAGTTAAATTCAGTAACAAAAGAAGTAGATGCTTTAGTATTGGCTAAGGTTGAAACATTCAATCCAGGGAATTCAGTAAAGGATAGAATGGCGTTAAAAATGATTGAAGATGCAGAAGCAGATGGTCGATTAAAGCCAGGAGGAACTATTATTGAAGGTACTTCAGGAAATACAGGAATGGGATTAGCTTTAGCAGCAATTATAAAGGGATACAAATGTATTTTTGTAATTTCTGACAAGCAGTCTAAGGAAAAGATGGATATTTTAAGAGCTGTAGGAGCAGAGGTAGTTGTTTGTCCAACAAATGTAGAGCCAGATGATCCACGTTCTTATTATTCAGTATCAAAAAGATTAGGAGAATCAACACCAAACTCTTGGTATGTAAACCAGTATGATAACCCATCAAATGCAAAAGCGCATTACGAACAAACTGGACCTGAAATTTGGGAGCAAACAGAAGGTAAAATAACACATTTTGTAGTTGGAGTAGGAACAGGAGGTACTATTTCTGGAACAGCTAAATATTTAAAAGAAAAGAATCCAAACATTAAAATTTGGGGAGTAGATACATATGGTTCTGTATTTAAGAAGTATCATGAAACTGGTATTTTTGATGAGAACGAAATATATCCATATATCACAGAAGGAATTGGAGAAGATATTTTACCTAAGAATGTAGATTTCTCTTTAATTGACGGGTTTACTAAAGTAACAGATAAGGATGCTGCTGTTTATACAAGAAAAATAGCTAAGGAAGAAGGTATCTTTGTAGGAAACTCAGCAGGATCAGCAATTAAAGGATTGTTACAATTAAAAGATGAGTTTAAAAAAGACGATGTAGTTGTTGTATTATTCCACGATCACGGAAGTAGATATGTAGGAAAAATGTTTAACGATGATTGGATGCGTGATAGAGGATTCTTAGAAGAAGAAGTTACTACTGCTGAAGATTTAATCAAGTCGCATATTGATAAGCCATTAGTGACTGTACAAACTGAAGAATTAGTTTCTCATGCAATTGAAAGAATGCGTGATTTTAAAATTTCACAAATTCCTGTAAGAGATGCCAATGGATTTGTAGGTTCGGTAGATGAGTCAACATTATTACGTAGCTACTTAGAAGATAAAAATATAGCAGATAAGCCAATTAAGGATGTTATGGGGGCTAAGTATGCAGAAGTTAAATTAAATGCTTCTATTGATGAGGTTTCTAAGTTAATTTCTAAAGAGAATCAAGCAGTATTAGTTGATTTAGAAAATGGTAAGCACCATATTATTACTAAATACGATGTAATTAGCGCAATAAGTTAATTTATAGAGATATAAAATAAAAAGGCCCGTAAGTAACTTACGGGCCTTTTTATTGTTAAGGAATTAATTCAAACTGTCCTTCTAATGTTGTGGTGGAGCTGCCACCAATAAAAACTTTAAAATCTCCAGGTTCAGTAATGAATTCCCCATCATTATTATAAAATCCAAGAGTATTTTTGTCGAGAGTAAATTCTACAGTTTTAGTTTCTCCAATTTTTAATTCAATTAATTCAAATCCTTTTAACTCTCTTACAGGTCGTGTGTTGCTACCAACCATATCACGAATGTATAGTTGAACAACTTCTTTACCGTCGTATTTACCAGTGTTGGTAACATTTACAGATACTTTAATAGAATCGTTTATCGATATTGATTTTTTACTAATTCTAAAGTTTGAATAGTTGAAGGTAGTGTAGCTTAGGCCGTGACCAAAAGGGTATAGCGGGGTGTTTTCAACATCAATGTAGTGAGACCAAAATACGTTATTGTCTTTGTCTATTGGTCTTCCTGTATTTTTATAATTATAGTAAATAGGAATTTGACCAACGTTTCTTGGAAAAGTCATCGGAAGCTTTCCACTAGGGTTATAATCACCATATAAAACTTGAGCAATAGCATTCCCAGCTTGTGAACCTAGTTGCCAAGCTTCTACAATTGAAGGGATGTTTTCAGAAGCCCATTCAATAGCTAAAGGTCTACCGTTGTTTAATACAAGTACGATGTTTTTATTTACTTTATATATTTCTTCTAATAATTCTTGTTGAAGTCCAGGTAAATCTATGTCGCTTCTACTTCTTCCTTCACCACTTTGAAAACCATGTTCTCCAAGTACCATAACTACTACATCCGATTTTTGTGCAGTTGCTACAGCATGTTTAAACTCACTTTTATCCGTGTAATTTATTTTTACTTCGCTGGTAAAAGAAGTCTTTTCAGTAATTAAATCAACTCCTTTGCTGTAGTTCAAAGTGTTGTCTTTGTATTGTTGCATTCCTTCAAGAACAGATATAGAAGTGTTGTCATCAGAAGCAATACGCCAGCTACCTAAAGGACTGTTTTTGTCGTTTGCTAATGATCCTATAAGCGCGATTTTTTGACCACTCTTTTTAAGAGGCAATAAATCGTTTTCGTTTTTTAGTAATACGATAGATTTTTTTGCTACATCTAAAACAGCTTCTTGATGTTTAGGATTGTATAAAGAGTTTTTTTCGTTTTCTTCGTTACAGTATTTGTATGGATCATCGAATAAACCTAATTCAAATTTTACTCGTAAAATTCTTCTAGCTGCATCATTAATTAAGGATTCATCTACTTTACCATCTTTAACTAATTGAGCTAATTCTTTTACATAAACATAGCCTTCCATATCCATGTCAGAACCAGCAATAACAGCTATTTCAGCTGCTTCTTTTTTATTTTTGGCATGCCCCCAATTAATCATTTCATTAATAGATGCCCAGTCTGATACAACAAATCCATTAAAGCCCCATCCGTTTTTTAAAATGTCTCTTTGTAAGTAACTACTTCCCGTAACAGGTACACCGTTAAGTTCGTTAAAAGAATTCATTAAAGTCCTAACACCTGCATTAACTGCAGCTTTAAAAGGAGGTAGTACAACATTATGGAGAGTAGAAGTACCAATGTCAACAGTATTATACTCTTTACCCGCTTCAGAAAAACCGTAAGCAGCAAAATGTTTAGCACAAGCAACAATGGTGTGTGGTGATTTTAGGTTAGTACCTTGAAAACCTTGAACTCTAGCGACAGCTACCTTACTTCCTAAAAAAGGATCTTCACCAGCTCCTTCCATTACACGTCCCCATCTAGGATCTCTTGATATATCTACCATTGGCCCAAAAGTCCAGTTAATTCCAGCGGCAGAGGCTTCTTTTGCTGCAA
Source organism: Tenacibaculum aiptasiae (assembly GCF_965221665.1). NCBI lineage: Bacteria > Pseudomonadati > Bacteroidota > Flavobacteriia > Flavobacteriales > Flavobacteriaceae > Tenacibaculum > Tenacibaculum aiptasiae. The sequence goes on along the minus strand of NZ_CBDCSN010000003.1, from coordinate 1,239,449 downwards.
CACTTGCAGACTTTTTTATAGCTTCTAAATCCCAGCTAGCAGCCTCTGCTAAAGGTATTGGACTCAGTGTTTTGTACCCATGAATTACATCAAAACCTATAATTAAAGGAATACCTAATCGAGTTTCTTCTACGGCAATTTTTTGTACAGCTCTTACATTTTTTACACCTCTTACATTCAGCATTGAACCAATCCACCCATTTTTAAGATGTTGGTATTTGGTTTCAGCACTTCCTTCTTTTGGAGCAGGTCCAGTAAGATCCCAAAAACCATTATATTGATTCATTTGCCCTACCTTTTCTTCAACGGTCATTTTTTCTAAGAGGGAATCAATTTTCTTTTCAATTTCTGTGTTCATCATTATATCACCTTTCTTGTGTTGTTCATTTTTTGAATAACATCCAACAAGAATGATTAACGAGCTTACGATTACTATTGGAATAATAATTTTTTTCATGTTTTTAACTTGTGGAATTATGTTTTGAACTAATGTTTATAGTATGCAAAATTAAAAGAAAGAGTGTTTGAAAAGTATACATAAATAATCAAAAGGTGGTATTTTTTTAAACTTATTGTTTTTTATGTGTTTTTAAATGACAAAATAGTATTATAGTACTTTTTGTATTCCTTTGAACTCAGTTTTGAACTCGCTAGGGGTGCAGTTTTTTACTTTTTTGAAGATTCTGTTAAAGTTAGCAATGTTGTTAAAACCACATTTAAAAGCGATTTCACTAATGCTTAAATCGGTTTCTAGTAAGAGTCGTGTGGCTGCGCTTACGCGGGTGCTGTTTAGGTATGCAATGAATGTTTTTCCTGTGCGTTTTTTTATGAATCTATTAAATGATACTGGGCTCATATTGATGAGTTTAGATATCTCGTCAAGAGTAATTTTCTTATGATAATTCTCTTGTATGTATTCGTATATCTTTTTAATTCTATCGCTGTTTTCGAAGTTTTCAATATTAGAAAAGGTTGTGGATAAGAGCTTTTGGTTTCTAGAGGTGGAAAGGTCGTGTAGTATAGAGATGAATTCTATAAAGTAGTCAATTCCAGAGGTTTTTGGGAGGTTTTTTAGCCTGGGCATAACTTCTTTTGTTGTTTTTTCAGAAAAAAGAATTCCATGAATAGATCTATTAAACATATCTCTTATGGATTTGAAAACTCTTCTAGAAAGTAGTTTTTCGTCTAGTAAATCATTATGGATATGAACGGTTACTTCATGTATTTCTTTATTGGTGCACTCGTGAAGTTCCCAGCAATGTGGAAGATTAGGTCCAACAAGTACTAGTTCGTAATCGGAAATTTTTTCAATATGATCTCCTATGATTCTTCTAACTCCAGCTCCTTTGTGGATTAGATTTATTTCATATTCAGGATGAAAATGTAAAGGGAAGTCAAATTCGTCTTTTATTCTATAATATACTAAAAAGCTGTCTGAAGGAGATAGTTGAGTGATCTCTCTGTGAATGTTGTTTTGCATTTTTTTTATGGTTTTATGGTTCAATAATATAAAAAATATATTACTAAATGACAAAAATATATTATTAAGAAGCTTTTTTAAGGTATAGTTTTGTATCATCTAAATCCTTTTCGTAAACTGTAGACTAATTTGAGTAATCTTTAATTATTTACGAAGTCTTTAAAAAACGAATGAGATTATTAGTGATATAACAGAAAAATATAATTTAATTATTAATTATGAAAAACAGTTTTTTTAGAAAGTTAATACTTTTATCTGCTTTTCTTCTAAGTGTTTACGGGTATTCACAAACCGTTAAAGGGGTTGTGACAGATAATTTAGGAGAGGTAGTAGGAGTAAATATTGTAGTAAAAGGTACAACTATAGGTGCAGTAACTGAAATGGATGGGTCTTATACAATAAATAATGTAAAGCCAGATGCAATCCTTGTTTTTAGTTTTGTTGGGTATAAAACAAAGGAGGTAAATGTAAATGGAAGAAAGATTATAAATGTTTTATTAGAAGAGGATTCTAACAATTTAGATGAAGTTGTAATTGTTGGTTATGGAGCAAAAAAGAAAAGTTTAGTTACTGGTGCTATCTCTAGTATAGATAGTAAAGAGATAAAAAGTGTTTCTAGTCAAAGAGTAGAGCAAGTTTTACAAGGTAGAACCTCAGGGGTTACAGTTGTAGCTTCATCAGGTTCTCCAGGTTCTGGAGCAAAGATAAGAATTAGAGGTGCTGGTTCTAATGGTAATTCTGATCCATTATTTATCGTCGATGGAATGAAGGTGGCTAATTTAGATAATTTACCTCCAAGTGATATTGAAAATATTGAAGTTTTAAAGGATGCTGCTTCTTCTGCTATTTATGGGACTGAAGGTGCAAATGGTGTTGTAATTGTTACAACAAAAACAGGAAAAAAAGGAGGGTTGAAAGTTAGTGTTAATTCTCAATTTGTTTCTCAAAGTGTAAGAACAGATATGAAGTTAATGAATGCTTCTCAATTTGTTACTTATATGAATGAAGCAGGTCAAACAGGTGTAGTAAATAATGGTTATGATACTAATTGGATTGATGAAACATTTGTTACAGCTCCAATGTATAGGAATGATGTGAGTTTATCTGGGGCAGGAGAGAAAGGATCGTATTATTTTTCTGCATCTAATTTGAATCAAAAAGGTATTGTAGGAAAAGATAATTCATCTTTTAAAAGAACGACCTTTAGATTGAATCTTAAAGGAGAATTAACAAACTGGTTGGAAGTTGGATTAAATGCTACGTATTCTATAACTGATAAAAATGGTATTACAGAGAACAGTGATACTAGAGGGGTTATACAAAATATGTTAATAATTGATCCTTTAACTCCTGTTACATATCCTAATGGGCAAGTGCCTCAAACAGTAATTGACAATGCTACAAATAATGGAGTACCATTATTACTAGATGCTAATGGTAATGTATATGGATATCCAAGTTTTTCTACAGGAGAGGTTGTAAATCCTGTGGCGTATTCTAATGTGATGAATAGTAATGTTACAGATGCAACTCAATTTTTAAATACTACCTATTTTAAGTTTAAGATTTTAGAAGGTTTAACTTTTACAACTAGACTAGGATTAGAGCAAAATACATGGAGTACTGTAAATACTAATTATCCTTATTATGTTTCTTCAGAAGCTCAAAATACAACTTTAACTAGGTCAACGGCTGATGTTGAAAGTAACAGATGGTTATGGGAAAACTTTGCAACTTATACTAAAGAAATCGAAGAGCATAGTTTTACAGCTTTAGTAGGTTATTCAGCAGAGGACACTAGGACTACTACAAAGTTAGTGGATACTCAAGGAGTAAGTCCTTTTGTACCAGTATACAGAAATAATTTAGTTTCAGCTTTTGGTAGATTGTCATATGATTACTCAGGTAAGTATTTATTAGAAGCGTCGTTTAGAAGTGATAGATCAGATAAGTTTCCTACAAAAAATAAAACAGCATTTTTTCCAGCTGTATCAAGTGGATGGGTAGTTTCTAAAGAGAATTTCTGGAATGAAGATTCAAAAATTGATTATTTAAAAGTAAGAGCAAGTTGGGGGCAAAATGGTAGCTGGGGTAATTTACCAGGTAATACAGATAGAACTTTTATTACTCAATTACATGGAGGAAATCCAATTAATTATTTAGGTTCTTTAGGTTCGCAAATTACAAGTTTTGCTAATGAAAACTTAGTATGGGAAACATCAGAACAATTAGATTTAGGGGTAGATTTAAAAGCTTTTAATAATAGAATGAACTTCTCAGTTGACTATTATGTTAAAACAACAAAAGATTTAATTGTAAATGATGGAAGTTTAATAACACCAGGTTCAGCAGGATTTGTTTTTAGTCCGTTTAATGCAGGAACAATTGAAAATAAAGGTTTTGAATTTGAGTTAGGTTATGGTGATGAATCAGAAAGTGGTTTTAGATACGATGTAAATCTTAATTTATCTACTTTAAATAATGAAGTAACAGAAGTATTATTTGTGCCAGAAGGAACTTCAATAGTTGGAGCAAGTGCGCCGCAAAATAGTGATGGCGTTACTCGATTTACAAAAGGATTACCGGTATGGTATTTCTATGGGTATAAAACTAATGGTATTGATCCAACAACTGGGCAAATTAATTTAGTAGATACTAATGGTGATGGTTCAGTAAATAATGCTGATAAAACAATGATTGGTTCACCGCATCCAGATGTATTGTACGGAGGTAATGTTAGTTTAGGATACAAGAATTTCGATTTTAACGTACAGTTTCAAGGAACAATAGGAAATGATATTATGGCTACATATCATCAGCCATCAAGACCTATAACGAACAAACCAATACATTTTTACAATAACAGGTGGACTCAAGCAGGAGATAATGCATCTTTTCCAGCTGCGCAATACGCTAATACAGCATATGATACAGATTTAGTGGTTGAAGATGGATCGTATTTAAGAATTAAACAAATTCAACTAGGATATAGAGTTCCTAAATCTTTAACAGATAAATTACATCTTAACAATTTAAGAGTTTATGTGTCTTTAGATGATTATTTCACTTTTACTAATTATAAAGGTCTTGATCCAGAGATTGGAAACTTTGGAAATAATGATATCGGTGTAGATAGAGGTTATTATCCAACACCAGGAAAAGCATTGTTAGGACTATCATTAGATTTTTAATATTTATAAATTATGAAAAAACAATTTTTAACAGTTATAGCAATACTTTTAATAGGGGTGTTTGCTTGTGATAAAGATTTTACAGTAAATCCTCCACAAAATGTACAGGACTTAGAAACGTTCTTTTTAAAGGAGGAAAATGTTGAGTCTGCAGTGATAGGTATCTATGATTTAATGCAATATAATTATGGAAGAGATTGGCATAGTGCCTTTTTAGTAAAATTATTACCAGGAGATGATGCTAATGCAGCAGGAGGTAATTCTCAAGATCAACCACAATTACAAGATATAGATGATTTTACAAATGTTTCGTCTTCAAATGCGTCAATATCAAGTGTATGGGATTTGTTTTACAGAACAATAGCCTTGTCTAATTTAGTGATTGAAAATGTAAAAGATTCTAACTTAAGTAATAAGGATAGGGCTTTGGCAGAAGCTAAATTTATGAGGGCATGGTGTTATTTTGAGTTAACTACAATGTTTGGAGATATTCCTTTACGTTTAACAGTACCAACAACACCAGCAGAATTTGGAATTGGTAAATCTACAAGAGCAGAAATATACACTCAGATAGAAGCAGATTTAACAGATGCAATAGCGTCATTACCAGAAAAATCTGCGTTAGGAAACTCTTTTAGAGTTTCGAAAGGAGCAGCAGAAGCTTTAATGGGGAAAGTTTTAGTCTTTCAAGATAAAAACTCGGAAGCAATACCATTTTTTCAAAGTGTTATTTCAAATTCATCTCACGATTTAGAAGCATCACCAAATGATATTTGGAGTATTGATAAAGAGTTTGGTAGAGAATCTTTATTAGAAATAGGATATGTTTCAACAACGGGAAGAGATTGGGGAAATATAGCTTGGGGAGGAAGAAACGAGAGTAACTTACATATTCAGTTAATGGGGCCTAGAGGAGATGGTATTTTTGATGTTGCAGCGGTTAATTTATTAAATGGTTGGGGATTTAATTTACCAACAAAAAAATTAGCAGATGCTTTTACGGCAGCAGGAGATACAGATAGAAAAGGGGCTACTTTAATGACTGAAGCTGAATTGATAGCAGCAGGAGGAAGTGTAGATCAATCGGCTGCTCCTGGAGGTGCTGTTTGGGATTATGAAGGCTCTATAAGAATAAAATATAGTACAAAATCTGAAGATACTAGTTCAGGTGGAGTAAAAGAATTGAATTATTCAACAAACTTTAGATTGTTCCGTTATGCAGAAGTTTTATTACTAGCAGCTGAAGCTTATAATAAAACAGGACAGGATGCACAAGCAAGAACGGAGTTAAATAAAGTGAGAACAAGAGCTGGACTTCCAGATGTTGATCCAACTTTATCTGGAAACAATTTATTTGAAGCAATTGTTAGCGAGAAGTTTTTAGAGTTAGCACATGAAGGTCAGCGTTTTTGGGATTTAGTACGTTGGGGTAAAGCAGCAACTGAACTAGTAGGTACAGGATATGCTCCTAAAAACGATTTATTTCCAATACCAATTACAGAAATTGATAAGAACTCTAAGTTAACGAGTGCTGATCAAAACCCAGGATATTAAAAAAACTTTGTTTTATTATTGACTTAACTAGGTAGTTAGTTGTTAAAAAAAAAGCAATTAACTATCTAGTTTATTAAGTCTTACTTAAGTATATGAGATTTCCCTTTTTAATCATAATTGTAATATTATTTGTAGCGTGTACTGATCAAAAAAGTACTAAAAAAAACGATCTGTTGTTCAATGAGTTAAAATCTAATACAACAGGTATTCGTTTTGAAAATAATTTAACAGAAACAGATTCTTTAAATTACTTTAAATATACCTCTATTTATATGGGTGGAGGTGTTGCTGCTGGTGATATAAATAATGATGGATTAGTAGATTTATTCTTTACAGGAAACCAAGTTAAAAACAGATTATACTTAAATAAGGGTGACTTTTCTTTTGAAGATATCTCAAGGAAAGCCAAAATAGAAGGCGGTTCAAAATGGTATACAGGAGTCACAATGACCGATGTAAATGCAGATGGTTACTTAGATATTTACTGTTCAGTTTCAGGTAAAAATGGAGATAAGAGAAATGAATTGTATATAAATAACAGAGATAATACATTCACAGAAAAAGCAAAAGAATATCAAATTGATGCATTAGGGAATTCAGTACAAGCAACTTTTTTTGATTTTGATAATGATGGAGATTTAGATTTATATGTGGCAAATTATCCAATTGCTCATCCAACTACTTCAAATGCAATATATGACCATAGAATGAAAAATGTTTCAGATGAAGAAACAGATAAGTTATATAGAAATGATGGAGGTTATTTTACTGATGTTACTGAGATATCTGGAGTGAAAAATTATAGTTTTTCATTAGGAGTCGTAGCTGCAGATTTAAATAATGATGGTTGGCAAGATTTATATGTGTCGAACGATTACAGTATTCCAGATTTTTTATACATAAACAATCAAGATGGAACATTTAAAGAGGTGATAAAAGAAGCAACTTCTCAAACTTCTTTTTATGGGATGGGGATTGATATTGCTGATATCAATAATGATGAGTTATTAGACGTATTTCAAGTAGATATGGAATCGAATAATAATCGACGACAAAAAGCCAATATGGCAAGTATGAACCCTCGATTATTTTATGAAACAGTACTTTATGGATTCCATTATCAATATATGCATAATTGCCTGCAATTAAATGTTGGAAGTGTAGAAAATAATGTTCCAAAATTCTCAAACATATCTAGGATTTCAGGAACTTCATCTACAGATTGGAGTTGGGGACCTATGTTTGCCGATTTTGATAATGATGGCTTTAAAGATTTGTATATAACTAATGGAACAAGAAGAGAGGTAAATAATAAAGATTTTTTTAAGAAAATAGATGGAGAAGAGTATAAGAAGTATTCATTGTTAGAGAAAACAAAAATGATTCCTTCTGAAAAAATTGACAATTTTATGTTTAAAAATGTTAATGGAATTCAGTTTGAAAGGGTAAATAAAAAATGGGGAATAGAGCATAAAGGGTTTTCAAATGGTTGGACTTATGCTGATCTTGATAATGATGGAGATTTAGATGTGGTTATCAATAACCTTGATGAAGTTGCAAGTGTATTTGAAAACAAAGGAAGTGATAAAAATTATTTAAGTGTTTCTTTTAAAGGAACTCAAAAAAATCCTTTTGGATTTGGGGCTAAAGTTTATACTTACGTTGGAAAAAATGTACAAAAACAAGAATTAACTTTAACAAGAGGTTTTCAGTCATCAATAGCACCAAAACTACATTTCGGTATAGGAGATACTAAAAAAATAGATAGTTTAAAAGTAGTTTGGTCTATTGGAAAAGAGGAAATTCTTAAAGGAGTAAAAACGAATCAATCAATAGTTTTAGAGTATGCTAATGCGGAGAAAGTAAAAGATAGAATTTTAGCAAAAAAGAAAATATTCTCAAATGAAAATTCCAAATTAATAGGCTATAAATCTGTAGAAAATGATATAAACGATTTTGATAAACAAGTTTTGTTACCACACAAAATGTCAACCTTAGGGCCAGCTGTAGCAGTAGCCGATGTAAATAATGATGGTTTAGAGGATTGTTTTGTAGGAGGCGCTTTTGGAAACGAAGGGAAATTGTTTATTCAAAAGAAAGAAGGCTTTTATGAAAAACAAAATTTAGAAATAACAAAAGACAAGTTATCAGAAGATTTAGGGGCGTTATTTTTTGATGCAGATAATGATGGAGATCAGGATTTATATGTGGTTAGTGGAGGATATGAATATGCAGAAAAATCAACAATGCTACAAGATAGATTATATGTGAATGATGGAAAGGGTAATTTTCAAAAAGAAAAAAAAGCATTACCACAACTGCAAAATAGTGGTTCAAGAGCTTATAAATTAGATTTTAATAAAGATGGTAAACAAGATGTTTTGGTTTTAGGAAGGCAAGTTCCAGGAAAGTATCCGTTACCAGAATCAAGTACTTTATTAGAAAATGCTTCGGATGAAAAATCTATAAAATTCAATAATGTAACAAGTTCAAAGATACCGTTACTTAAGGACTTAGGAATGGCAACATCAGCAGTTATTACTGATATAAATAATGATGGATGGGAAGATATTATAATTGTTGGAGAATGGATGCCAATAAAAATGTTTTTAAATCATAAAGGAAAATTTGAAGAAGTTTCAGAAAAATATGGACTAACTAAAAATACCACAGGTTGGTGGTGGAGTATAAATCAAGGAGATTTTGATAATGATGGAGATATGGATTACATCGTTGGAAATAACGGTTTAAACTATAAATATAAAGCTACAGAAAAAGAAACATTTGATATTTATGTAAACGACTTTGATAAAAATAATGAAAACGATATTGTATTGAGCTACTATAATGAAGGAAAGCAGTATCCGGTTAGAGGAAAGCAATGTTCGTCCCAACAAATTCCATCATTAAAAAGCAAGTTTAAAAATTATAATGAATTTTCAACAGCTACTTTGGTTGATGTTTATGGAAGTAAGAATTTAGAAAACTCATTGCATTATCAAGTAAGTTCATTTGCAAGTATCTATTTGGAAAATAAAGAAGGTAAATTAATTTTACATGAATTACCAATCGAAGCTCAGTTTTCAAGTATTAATCAAATAATAGTAAATGATTTTAATAAGGATGGGGATTTAGATGTAATAGTGGCGGGAAATTTATATAATTCAGAAGTAGAAACACCAAGAAATGATGGAAGCTATGGAGTGTTTTTAGAAGGAAATGGAAAAGGGAAGTTTAAATCAATTCCAACAATAAATAGCGGACTTTTTACAGAAGGAGATGTAAAGGATTTGGTGCCGATTACAGTGGGTAATCAAAAGTATATCATTTCAGTAAAAAATAACGATTACCTACAGTTTATAAAAATTAATAATTAAAAGAATATGTTAAGTATAATCTCCTTTATTGGATTTACGGTTTTAGTAGCAGTTATAGCTTATTTGGCAACTAGAAAAACAAATGAACAATCTTCAGAAGGATATTTTTTAGGAGGAAGAAGTTTAACAGCTACAGTTATAGCAGGATCGTTATTATTAACAAACTTATCTACTGAGCAATTAGTAGGTTTAAATGGACAAGCCTTTAAAGAAGGGATATTGGTAATGGCTTGGGAAACCTTGGCGGCAATAGCAATGGTAATTACAGCAGTGTTTTTGTTGCCTAGGTATTTAAAAGGAGGTTTAACAACGGTACCAACTTTTTTAGAAAGACGGTATGATAAAATCACAAAATCGATAGCATCAGGATTGTTCTTATCTGGTTATGTTGTAGTTTTTTTACCTATAGTATTATACTCAGGATCGTTGGCAATAAGTACAATGTTTAATGTGCCAGATTTATTGGGGGTATCAAAAGAAATAGCTTTATGGATATGTATATTTTCAATAGGAATAATTGGGTCTATTTATGCAATTTTTGGAGGTTTAAAAGCGGTAGCAGTATCAGATACAATTAATGCAGTTGGACTTATAGTAGGAGGTTTGTTGATTCCAGTTTTTGGTTTAATTGAAGTTGGAGGAGGAAGCTTTTTAGAAGGAATAACTATTTTAACAACTACACATACAGAAAAATTAAATTCAATAGGAGGAAGTGGTTCTTCAATACCATTTGCAACTATTTTTACTGGTATGATGTTGGTGCAATTGTTTTATTGGGGAACTAATCAAGCTATTATACAAAGAGCTCTAGGGGCAAAAAATTTAAAAGAAGGTCAAAAAGGATTGTTATTGGCTTCATTCTTTAAAATTTTAGGACCAATCATAGTAGTATTGCCAGGGATTATAGCGTTTCATCTTTTTGGAGAATCATTAACAAACCCAGATGAAGCTTATCCAAAGTTAGTAACTAAGGTTTTACCATTATCATTTGTAGGTTTTTTTGCTGCTGTATTGTTTGGAGCAATATTAAGTTCGTTTAATAGTGCGCTAAATAGTTCGGTAACACTTTTCGGAATAGATATTTATAAAGAATATATAAATAAAGAAGCAAGTGAAAAACAGGTGGTATTTGCAGGTAAAAAATTCGGAGTTGTATTGGCGGTATTATCAATGTTTGTAGCACCTTTTATTGCTAATGCACCAGATGGTTTGTTTGGTTATTTACAAGAAGTAAATGGTTGTTATAGTATACCTATATTAACAATAATTGTTGTTGGGTATTTAACTAAAAAAGTACCAGCTATAGCAGCAAAAGTTGCCATAATATCAGGAGTTGTATTGTATGTAATTAGTCAATTCTATTTAAAACCTTATGTATTTGGAGAGGAGAATTATCCTCACTTTTTACATGTTATGGCAATACTATTTGTATTGAATGTGCTAATAATGTTATTAATAGGTAAATTATACCCTAGAGATAAAGATTATGTCCAAGAATTCACAAAAGAAGTAGATATCACACCTTGGAAGCATGTAAAGTTAGTGGGGATATTGATATGTGTTATTGTGATAGGAACATTTTTATACTTCTCATAGATAAATATATACTTAATAAATGTTGTTGTTTAATTGCTTGTTTTTAAAGAACAGGAAAGGGAGTTATACATTTATTTTGAAATAAAAATCATTAAGAATGATGTTGAATAGATTAAAAGAAAGAAAAATAGCGGTACTTATAAATATACTATTGTTAGTGTTGGGGATTATGGTTTTAGAAGCATGTAAGGTGAAAAATTATTCAGTTGAAGCAGTTCTAGAATATCAAACCCCTGCAAAATTAGGAGAAGGTGCATTTTGGGATTATAAAAAGAAAAATTTCATTTGGGTAGATATAGAAAAAAAGAGATTACACATATATAATCCATTGAATAAAAAGAATAGGACAATAACAATGCCTTCAAAAATTGGAACAGTTGTTCCTTCAGAAACAGGAGATAGAGTAGTGGTAGCTTTGGAAGATGGGATTTATGTAGTGAACATTAATACTGAAGAAATATCTCTTCTGTCAGGTATTGAATCTTTAATTAAAGAAAATAGATTTAACGATGGGAAATGTGATCCAAGTGGAAATTTATGGGTAGGGTCAATGAATTTAAAGCAAACAACGTCTAGTGGTAAGTTATATAAAGTAGATAATCAAGGAAAAACAACAACGATGTTAGAAAACATAACAATTTCTAATGGAATTGTATGGACTAAAAAGGGAGATATAATGTATTATATAGACACTCCAACAGGAAATATTAGAGCTTTTGATTTTGATTTGAAAACAAGTACAATTTCAAATGAAAGAATAGTAGTAAAGATTAATCAAAAAGATGGTTTTCCAGATGGAATGACTATAGATGAGAATGATATGTTGTGGGTAGGAATGTGGAATGGAAATGCAGTAGCTCAATATAATCCTAAAACAGGAAAATTGGTTTCTAAAATAAAAGTTCCAGCTCATAATGTAACTTCTTGTGCGTTTGGAGGAGAAAACTTAGATAAACTATATATAACAACTGCAAGTGTTGATATGACAAAAGAAGAAAGAGAAAAATATCCATTAGCTGGCTCTTTGTTTGTAGCTATTCCAGGTGTAAAAGGGGTGAGGTCTAGCTATTTTAAAACTCCAGTTTATAATAAAGAAAAGTTAGTTGTAGAACAAATAAAGTAAAAACAATATGCGCGCAATATTTATTTTTTTATTAGGAACTATAATGTTTTTCGTAATAGGTTGTGAAAAGGATGAAAAAGAAAATAACCCGATAGAATCTAAAGTACAAGAACTTTTGTCTAAAATGACATTAGAAGAAAAAATAGGGCAGTTAAATCTTAGAGGAACTTCTAGTAGAGTAAAAGGAACATTGCCAGAGTCATTGAAAAAAGCTGTTAGAGAAGGAAAAATAGGAGCTTTTTTAAATGTGATGAATAAAGAATATGTAGATGAATTACAAAGAATTGCTGTAGAAGAAAGTCCTAATAAAATACCGTTAATTTTTTCAAGAGATGTAATTCATGGGTTTAAAACAATTTTTCCAATTCCTTTGGGGATAGCTGCGTCTTGGGATGAAGAAGTAACTAAGAATTCTTCTAGAGTAGCAGCAATAGAAGCTTCTACATTTGGGGTAAGATGGACTTTTGCACCAATGTTAGATATAGCTAGAGATGCAAGATGGGGAAGAATAGCAGAATCGCCAGGAGAAGACCCGTATTTGGCAAAACAAATGGCAAAAGCATATGTAGAAGGGTTTCAGGGAGATAGTTTATCAGACTCAACAAGTTTAATTGCATGTGCAAAGCATTTTATAGGGTATGGAGCAGCGATAGGAGGTAGAGATTATAATACAGCAATTATTAGTAAAGAACAATTATATAATACTTATTTACCACCATTTCAATCAGCTTTTGAATCGGGAGCTCAAACCGTAATGACTTCATTTAATGAAGTAAATGGAGTACCAGCATCAGGGGATAAAGAATTATTGTCAGACATTTTAAGGAAACAATTAAAATTTGATGGTTTTGTAGTTAGCGATTGGAATTCGGTTACAGAAATGATAGCTCATGGTTACGCAGAAGATGAAAAGAAAGCAGCAGAAAAGGCTATTAATGCTGGATTGAATATGGAAATGACAAGTAAGTCTTATGAGGATAATGTAAAAGAACTATTAAAGGAAAAAAAGTTATCAATAAATCAAATAGACAAATTGGTAGCAGATATCTTAAGAGTGAAAATAAGAATGGGGTTGTTTGAGAATCCGTATAGGAATAAAACAGGAAAACTTTACGATGTTAAACACTTAGAGTTAGCAAAAGAAGCAGCTATAAAAAGTTCAGTGTTATTAAAAAATGAAAACAATATTCTCCCTTTAGGTAAAAATACGAAAATACTTATAGTTGGGCCTTTGGCTGATAAACCTAGGGAACAATTAGGAACTTGGACTTTTGATGGAGATAAGAATTATACTGTAACACCGGTAATGTCTTTTAAAAACCATAACGCAAATTTTGAGTTTATAGAAGGTTTAGCTTATAGTAGAGATACAAGTAAAAAACAATTTAGAGAAGTGATGTCTAAAGCTAAAAAAGCAGATGTTATTTTGTTTATAGGAGGAGAAGAAGCAATATTATCAGGAGAGGCACATAGTAGAGCGAATATAAATTTACCAGGAGCACAAGAAGAGTTAATAAAAGAGTTATCAAAACTTAAAAAACCGATAATATTAACAATTATGGCAGGTCGTCCAATAACTTTACAAAACATAAAAAATAAAGTTGATGGTATTTTAATGACATGGCATCCAGGAACTATGGGAGGAGATGCTATTTATGAGATGATTTATGGAGAGGAAGAACCAAAAGGAAGATTGCCAATAACGTGGCCAAAAATGGCTGGCCAATTACCATTATATTACAATCATAAAAATACAGGGAGACCAGCAAGTGCTAAAGAGTTTGTACATATAGATAGTATACCAATTGGTGCATGGCAAAGCTCTTTAGGGAATACTTCTCATTATTTAGATGCCGGTTATGAACCTGAATATCCTTTTGGTTTTGGATTGGGATATACAGCATTTAAGTATTCAAACTTAACATTATCAACAAATAAATTAACAGATAATGGAAATATAATCGCTTCAGTTGATATTACTAACATAGGAAAGAGAATGGGGAGTGATTTGGTTCAGTTGTATATTCAAGATGTAGTAGGGAGTATTACAAGACCAGTAAAAGAATTAAAAGGGTATAAAAGAATAAGTTTAAAACCTCATGAAAAGAAAAAGGTAAGTTTTACAATAAAACTCCAAGATTTAAAATATTATAACAACCAATTAGAATATGGAGTTGAGAAGGGTGAATTCAATGTTTGGATAGGAGCAAGTTCAGCTTCAAAAGAAAAGTTGGAGTTTATCTATGAGTAATAGTTAGTTATAGAATTTTACTTTATAAATTAAGAATAGATTATCAATAGTCATAGTTTGTTGTTTACAATAGTCAGTTTAATTTCATTAGTTTTATAGAAAAAAATGATAACACTTAAAGATATAGCCAAAGAGCTAAATATTTCTGTATCTACAGTATCAAAAGCATTAAATAATAGTTATGAAATTAGTCAAGCGACAATTGAAAAAGTACAAAAATTAGCTAAGGAATATAATTACAAGCCTAATAAAGCAGCGTTAAGCTTGAAAAAAAGTAAGACAAAAACTATAGGTGTTATTATTCCAGATATTCTAAATCATTTTTTTGCAAAGTCTTTACATGGAATTGAAAAAGAGGCTTCAAAATTAGGGTATAGTATTATTACTTGTATATCAAATGAATTATATAAAAATGAAAAAAAGAATATAGAACTTTTGGCTAATGGAAGCGTGGATGGTTACATTATTTCGGTAGCAGAAGAAACGCAAAGAAAGGATGAAGTAGAGCATTTTAAGGCTATTTTAAGGCAACAATTACCAATTGTGATGTTCGATAGGATGATAGAGAATGTAAATTGTGATAAGGTAATTATTGATGATTTTGGAGCGGCTTATAAAGCAACAAATCAATTATTAAAAGAAGGAAGAAGAAAAATAGCTTTGCTAAGTACGCTTGAAGGTTTAAATGTTGGAAAGCTTAGAACAGATGGTTACCTAAAAGCAATTACAGAAAGTAAGACGTATAAAGAAAAACCAATAATAGTAAATATAGATATTACTGTTGATTTAGAAGAACAAGTGAGTAAAGTATTTGAAGAGTATGATGGAGTAGATGGAATTTTAGCTATTGATAATACATTAGGAGTGATAGCGATAAATAAGGCAAAAGATTTTGGATATAAATTTCCAAATGATATTTCAATAATAGGTTTTTCAGACCAAAATGTATTGCCTTTTTGTAATCCAAAATTATCAACGGTAACACAGCATTCTGAAGAGATAGGGAAAAATGCTGTTCGTATGATTATTGAAAGAATAGAAGGGAAAGCTCCAGTAGAAAGAATAACAAAGGTTATAAATACGAGTATAGAACTTAGAGAAACAACAAAAAATAGATAAAACAAAATATATGTCAACCGAAAATAAATTATCAACAAAGGAAAAAATAGGATATGCTTTAGGGGATACAGCAGCTAATATTGCATGGCGAACCATAGGTCCCTTTTTACCTATTTTTTACACCGATGTTTTCGGTTTGGGTACGGCAGCTGTAGCTATGTTATTATTTGTAATTCGTTTAGGAGATGGAGTTACTGATTTAATAATGGGAAATATTGCAGATAGAACTAAAACAAAATGGGGGAAGTTTAGACCCTGGTTAATATGGACAGCATTACCATTTGGAGTAGCTTTAATATTACAGTTTACAACACCAGATTTAAGTTTGTCAGGAAAGCTAATTTGGGCATATGCAACATCTATTTTTTATACTTTAATGTACACGGCTAATAATGTTCCATATTCAGCTTTAATGGGGGTTATGACTTCTAATATAAAAGAAAGAACAGTTTTATCATCGTATCGTTTCTTTGGTGCGTACTTGGGAGGAGTAATAGCTACAATTGGTGTTATTTCATTGGTAGATTTTTTAGGAGAAGGAAATAAAAACTTAGGTTATCAATATACTATGTATGTGTTAGCGTTTATATTGGCTATTTTCTCAGTAATTACGTTTTTAACTACAAGAGAACGAGTACCGATTATAAATAGTGAATCGAATGTGAAGCAAGATTATAAAGATTTAATAACTAATAAAGCATGGTTAATTTTATTGTTTTTAGGTTTTGTTTTTGTAACATATAATGTAATAAAACAAAGTGCAACAATGTATTATTTTACACATTATGTACAAGATGAAACAAATTTTTTTGGAAGTCTTTCGAGATGGGGAGGAGAAAATGGATTAGCTGGGTTATACTTACTTTCATTGTTGGTAATATCTATGATTTCTACATTGTTTGCTCCGTATTTATCAAAAAGAATAGGGAAAAAGAGACTTTTTATTTTAAGTATCTTACTTTCGTCAATTACTGCAGGAGCTATCTATTGGTTAGAGCCTAACCAAGTGGGGAGTATATTTTTATTTGGTATAATTTCAGAGTTTGGAGCAGGATTAATGCCTATACTTTTCTTTGCTATGTTGGGTGATTCAGCCGATTATTCAGAATATAAAAATAGAAGAAGAGCTACAGGTTTAATTTACTCGGCAGGTACATTTGCAATGAAATTTGGAGGAGGGGTAGCTGGAGCAATAACTTTAGCTATTTTAAATATGTATAATTATGAAGGGGATGTAGCTGTTAAAACTGCGGAAATGCTTGAAGGGATAAAATTAAATATGAGTTTAGTTCCAGCATTGTTTGTGTTGTTAGCTGTAGTGGCTTTACTTTTTTATCCATTAACAACTAAAAAAATGAAAGAAGTTGAGCAGGTGTTAAATGAACAAAGGAATTCATAAACAGATGGTAGAAGTTGTAGATAGTTCTATTAAAAGAAAGCTTCAGGTTGAAATAAGAAAAGAATTACAAAATGTATTAGATTATTGGAGAAGGAATACTATAGATAATTTAGAAGGAGGTTTTTTGGGTGGAGTTGATAGTAAGGGAAATGTAGTGCCAAAAGCACCAAAGGGAATTATATTGAACGCTAGAACTTTGTGGAGTTTTTCAGTAGTTTGTAATCAAGAGGTTATAAAAGATAATGAAACGTTTGCTAATAGAGCTTATCAATATTTAAAGTACTTCTTTAAAGATAAAGAAACATCAGCTGTATATTGGGAACTTAATTACAACGGAGAACCAATTGATACAACAAAAAATACAATAGCTCAGGCATATACTATTTTAGGATTGTCAGAATATTATAAATTATCTAAAAAAGAAGAAGTAAAAACTTGGGCGATAAATTTGTTTGAGTTTGTAGAGAAAGAGTTGAAGTCTTCTGATGGAAGTTATTTGAATGAAGAGTTTAAAGAAGGAGTTCAAGATAAGATTAAGAAGTTAGGGACTTATTTGCATTTGTTAGAAGGTTATAGTGCTTTGTATAAAGTGTATGAAAATGATGAATTAGGAAAAAGAATAATATATTTATTAGAAACTATTGTAAATAAATTTTGGAAAAACGAGAAGTGTTTAGTTTTAAAATTTGATAAACAGTGGGTTGATATAAGTGAAACAATTTCTTTTGGACACAATGCAGAGGTTCCATGGATGTTGCTAGATATAGTGAGGTCTCTTGGTTATAAACAATATGAAGAAATTATTGTTGAAAAAATGAAGCATAGTATTGCTAATTTTCTAAATGAAGCAGTAACGTTTGATGGAGCAGTGTTAACAGGGAAAAATATAGCTTCTAAAGAATTAGATGTTGAATTGAATTGGTGGGTACAAACAGAGGCTATGCTTGCTTTTTATACTTTATATAAAGAAACTAAAAAAGAAGAGTATTTAATTAGCTTGAATAAAGTATGGTGCTTTGTGAAAGGTAATTTTATTGATAATGATAATGGAGAATGGCATTCAAAAATAACAGAGAATGGAGAAAGATCAGAACATAAAGTAGCTATGTGGAAAACTCCATATCATATAGTTAGGATGTGTTTGAATGTGGTGTCAGATATTTAATGTTATTTAATTTTTCAATTGATTTATTGCCTTTTTTACATCACTAGTAGGTAATTTACAAGCTTTATTAATACAAACGTATATGTATGTTTCTTTAGAAGAAAACCTGTTTTTTAATAAAGGTAAATTACTTTCTTTAAGGCTACCAGCAACTAACTTATTTGGTAAATAAACTTTATTCAATAAAGTAGATTTTTCAAGAGCTTTATTTCCTGAGATAGCAACTTCATAAAAAGGGTAGGTATAATTTAAATATAGAGAAAGCCAATTTGCATGAGAAGAAGGGAAGTTATTCATTTCTGGACTAATGTTGTGTAGCATTCGCTTGCTAACTTTTAAGTACTCTTCATTTTCATAAAAATGACTTAATAAAAATAAGTTCTTAGCCATGATTGAATTAGAGGAAGCAATAACATTATCGTCAGTTTCAATTTTTTTAGTAATTAACTCTTTTTCCAGGTTAGAAGTATAATAAAAGAAATTACTTTTTTCATCGTAAAAATGATCAAAAACATAGTCAGTAAGCTTCTTTGATAGTGATAGCCATTGAGAATCGAATGTAACTTGATATAAGCTTAAATAGGCGTTAATTAGGGTGGTATAATCTTCTAAATAAGCATTAATACTTGTTTTACCATTTTTATAATTTCTGAAAACTTCACCATTTTGTTTAATTAAATTTTCTTTAATAAAATTAGCATTTCTTAGAGCAATATTTAAAAAATGAGAATCATCAAAAGCTTTGTAAGCATCAACATAACCTTTTAAAGTTAAAGCATTCCAAGAAGTAAGGATTTTGTCATCTAATCTAGGTTTATTTTTTTTGTTTCTATGTTTTGTTAATAATGAACGCCATTGCTCTACTTTTTTGTTTAGTTTGTCTAATGGTATATTGTATTTTTTAGAAAACTCTTCATTGGAAAATTCCCTTATTAAATGATATTTTTCTTCTTCCCATAATCCATATGAGTTGACTCCAAAATAATTTGAAAATAAATCAAAATCATCTTTAGGAATAATTGAAGTAAGTTCGTTTTTAGTCCATACATAATAAGCTCCTTCTTCAAGTTTATTATGTTCGTTGCTACTATCTGCATCTAGAGATGAATAAAAACCACCACTTTTATCCATCAATTCTTTTTCTATGAAGTTTAATGTCCGATATACGGTTTCCTTGTAAAGAGGCTTTTGTGTAGCTGTATAAGCATTAGAATATAGACTAACTAGCTGACCATTGTCATAGAGCATTTTTTCAAAATGAGGAATGTGCCATTTTTTATCAGTGGAGTATCTAGAGAAGCCACCTTCACTTTGATCAAAAATACCACCTAAAGCCATTTTAGTTAGAGTAGTATTAACATGAGATAAAAGTTCTTTGTTTTTTGTTAGATATGAATATTGTAATAGAAACTCATAATTAACAGGCATTGGAAATTTAGGAGAACTATCAATGCCACCAAAAGAATTATCGAAGTGCTTGATCCAGTTGTCTAAAGAATTTTTTATATAAGATTTGTTGAAATCTTGCTCTTTGTTATTGATAGAAATTAAAGAATTTTCTTTAATGCCTTCTGTTAGTTTTTCAGCGTAATTAATTAGTTCTTGTGGTTCTTTTGTGTATAGAGAAGAAATTTGGTTAAGAACATTAATCCATTGATCTTTTGGGAAGTAAGTTCCGCCAAAAACAGGTTTCCCATTAGGTAGAGCTATACAGTTTAAGGGCCATCCGCCACTTCCAGTCATAAGCTGTACAGCAGTCATGTAGACTTTATCAATATCAGGACGTTCTTCTCTGTCAATTTTTACATTGATAAAATTGTCGTTCATTAATTTAGCAACTTCTTCATTTTCAAAAGATTCTTTTTCCATAACATGACACCAATGACAAGAAGAGTATCCTATGGAAATTAATAAAAGTTTGTTTTCTTTTTTAGCAAGTTCTAATGTTTTTTCATTCCAAGGATACCAGTTTACAGGGTTGTGCGCATGTTGTAATAAGTACGGGCTTGTTTCGTGAATTAAACTATTAGTGTATTTATGTTTTTTAGTATCATTTTTTGTTGAGGTATTTTTGCATGATAAGATGAAAAAAATAATACTGCAGAATAAGATCTTTTTTAAAAACATATTAAATAAGGTTATAACCAAAAATAATAAATTTTTATGTGATAAAATTCAAAAGCCCACTCATATGAGTGGGCTTTTGTTAATCAACTAATTCAAATAATTTACACAATGAAAACAATGTTACTTGTCTACGAATTATTGCTTTCAAATTCTGTGCCAAAATTACGAATTACTTATATGTTTTTGAATCTCTTTTTTAAGAATTCACAATTTTTTAACGATATATAGTCTTTGTGTTAACAAATGTATAAGCAAACTGTTAATTTTAACAATTTATTAATAAATTGATGTTTTAATTAACTAGCATGCTTGTGTGCTTTGTAAGAAGATCGAACTAAAGCACCACTTTCTACATACATAAAGCCCATTTCTAAACCTAAGGTTTCGTATTTTTTAAACTGATCAGGAGTGATAAATTGCTTAACAGGTAGGTGTTTTTTACTTGGTTGTAAGTATTGACCAATAGTAATAATATCTAACCCAACACCACGTAAATCTTTCATTGTTTGAATAACTTCCTCTTCAGTTTCTCCTAAACCTAGCATAATTCCGGATTTAGTACGCATGCCGTTATCTTTCAAATATTTTAAAACAGCTAAGCTTCTATCATATTTAGCTTGTATACGAACTTCACGAGTTAATCTACGAACAGTTTCCATATTGTGAGAAACTACCTCAGGAGCTACCTCTATAATTCTATCAAGTAATTTTTCATTTCCTTGAAAATCTGGTATTAAGGTTTCTAAAGTAGTATTAGGATTTGCTCTTCTAACAGCATTTACTGTTTCAGCCCAAATGATAGATCCCCCATCTTTTAAGTCATCTCTATCTACCGAAGTTAATACAGCATGCTTAATACTCATTAATTTAATTGAGCGAGCAACTTTTTCAGGCTCGTCCCATTCAACAGTTTCTGGTCTACCGGTTTTTACACCACAAAAACCACAAGAACGAGTACAAATATTTCCTAAAATCATAAAAGTAGCAGTTCCTTCTCCCCAACATTCTCCCATGTTAGGACAACTACCACTAGTACAAATAGTGTTTAATTTGTATTTATCTACTAAACCTCTAAGTTCTGTATATTTTTTACCAACAGGTAACTTTACGCGTAACCATTTTGGTTTTTTTGTTCTTTCAGGTAATACTACAGATTTGTTTTCCATTTTATAAAAAAATTGAACTGCAAATTTACAAAGAAAAGAATTATAAATTGAGTAAAAACCAAATACTAAATGCGATTAAAAATACAATACCAGTAATACTTAAAATACGTAAACCTAAACCAGGTCTATACTTCTCAGGAGTATGTTCACCGGTAATTAATATATAGTTTAAAATAGCATAGAATGGAGCTGTTAAGAAAGATAATATCGTAGCTATTTTAACCAAAAACCCCATATCAGATAAAAAATATTTTAGAATAAGAAAAGTACCAATAGCTAAAAATAACATCCAGAACCAGTAAGAAGCCTTTGTTTTTTTATTAAAAATTAAGGTAGAAGTTTTACTCATAGCTCTAGGTGAAGCATCTAGTGTGGTTAACGTAGTGCTAAACATGGTTGTAAAAGCAGCTATACCAATGAATAAGTAAGAGAAATCACCTAAGTTTTTTGTGTATAAATTAATTAGTTGTGAAGCAAATACAGTTCCCTTACTAGAAAAAGATTCACCAGATCTATACATAACTAATGCTCCTAACATTACAAAACAAACACCTAAAAAGAAGGTTCCAATGTAACCAACGTTAAAATCGAAGATAGCATGTTTGGGTTTTATTTTTTCGAAAGTAGTTTTACTTTTTTCAACCGACCATATTGAATGCCAAATAGAAATATCTAAAGGGGCAGGCATCCAGCCTAAAAAAGCTATTAAAAAAGTTATTTGAGCAGTGCCACTAGGTACAATTTGTTGAAAACTAAATCCTTTTTGAGTACTAAATAAAGCAATGTTTACAGCTAAAATAGTACTTATGGTCAATGTTAAGATAATGTATTTCATTAAATTATCAAGTAGTTTATACTTTCCAATACCTAAAATGATTACACTAATAAACATTATTATAATCGACCATATTACTAAATCATTGGTAAAGCCAAAGATGTTAGAAGCTAAACTTGCAGTTACAATTGTTACTGCAGCTTGAATGGTAAACATGGTAGTAAAATTTAAAATATAATAGCTAACTAAAACATATTTACCTAGTTTTTTATAGCCATCTAACAAAGTTTCACCAGTAGCAGAAGCGTAACGAGGTCCAAATTGAAAAAAAGGATATTTAAAAATATTAACGATTAATAAAGCCCAAAGTAAACCAAAACCAAAATCGGCACCAGCTCTTGTAGATTGTACCAAGTGAGAAACTCCTATTGCAGCACCAGCAAATAACAAACCAGGACCAAGTAAATTTAAAAAAGATTTTTTCATAAAGGGAAATGAAAGAAAATGTTAAATTAATTGATACTGTATAATAAATTATACAATTCTTTAGTTTTTTAATTGCTAAAGTTTGGGCAATTTAAGATTTCTTTATTATTTCTGCTAATAATTTTTTAGCTCTCAATAATTTAACCTTTACGTTATTCATTGGTTCTCCTATTTTTTCTGAGATTTCTTTATAGCTTAACTCTTGAAAAAAACGTAAATTAATTATTTCTTGGTATTTCGGTTTTAGCTTTTTTATATCCTTTAAAAGTTTAGCTAAATTTTGCTCCGTAATAATTTTATCTTCAGGAGAAGGAGCATCGTCAACTACTTGAAAAGCAGCTTCTTCTTGTTCTTTAGAAGTGTCAATTGAAATTGTTGACTTTTTTTTACGTAGAAAATCAATATGTACATTCTTGGAAATAGTAATTAACCAAGTTTTGAATTGATATTCTTCATTAAAGGTGTCAATTTTATCAAAAGCTTTAGAGAAAGTTTGAATGGTAATATCTTCAGCATCATTATCATTTTTAATTTTTGATAATTGATAGTTGTATACATTTCCCCAGAAAGTGTCTAATAGGAAATTAAAAGAAATTTGGTTTCCTTTCTTAGCAAGCTGAATGTGGTGAAGAACTTTTTCTTTATTTACTTCCAATGTGTAGGTTTAGAAATTGTATTTGTTATAAATATAATGATTTGTAATGATACTAAACAAATGTCAAGTATGGGTAACAAGAAAAGAATTTTTTTATCATAAAGTTTAAAAGCTGATTTCCCAATAATTAAAAACTGTATAAAATAGTAGAATAAAACAATTGGTAAAGCTATTTTCCATTTTAAGATAAGTACATAAACAGCTAAAGGGAAAAAAATAACTTTCGTAAAGTTGAAAAGGTTTAATAAAAAACGATGTTTAAACTTATATAAAGGAAATATAATAGATAGTTTCCTTTTTTGTGTAAACCAATCTTTAAAAGAAATATAAGAGTTAGAAGTTACAAGACTATTTTCAGTTATAGAAATAGCTGTGTTTTTATTATTAGCAGCATCTTTTATAAATAAATCATCTTCGCCTAAAAAACTATCCATGTGTTTAATGAAGCCATTTACTTTAAAAAACTCACTTTTAGTATATCCTAAGTTTTTAATATTAGCGCTAAAAGGATTTCCAAGTTTAGCAAAAGAGAAAGATAAAATATGATTAAAAATATTATCGAACCTAATAAGTAGGTTTGAGAAAGATAATTTTTTAGGTTTTATTTTTTGATAACCTAAAATAATTGATTTTTCTTGAGAGAAATTAGAACTCATTTCCTCAATCCAATAGGCTGAATCTGGTTTGCAAGAAATGTCTGTAAATAATAAATGTTCATGAGTTGCAGCTTTTATACCTAAGGTTAAAGCGTATTTACGATTTCCCCAAAAAGCTTCAGTATTTACAACATTTACAATTTTGATATTAGAATATTTCTCTTGAAGGTTTTCCATAACATCAAGTGTATCATCAGAAGAAGCATTGTTTATTAAAACAATTTCAAAATCAGTATAATTTTGTTTAGAAAACTCTCGAATATAATCTGCTAACTCATTTGCTTTGTTTTTAACACAAATGATAACTGAGATAGGAATATTTTTAGAGATTGCTTTTTTTTCTTTTTTAAAAGCAAAAACGGAAAAACTTAAAAAATAAATTATTTGTATAATCGTAACTGCTACAAAAATGTAGAAAACTACAGTAAAGATCATATAAATAAAATAAATTTAGTTTGTGTGTTGTGGTTCACTACAAGAATCGAATTGGTCTGGTGTCTTACCGCAAAAACCACAAGATTCACCACTCTGATTTAATACAGGATTTTGGCTAGCACAAGTTCCAGCAAATTCACCATCTTTTTTAGCCCAAATTTTAATAGCAATTCCTGCAAATGCAAGCGCTAATAATCCAATTGTTACGAAAACTAATTTCATTTCTTGAAAAATTTTAGTGCAGCAAAGATACAAACTTCCTAGATTATATAAATGGATTATTGTGCAGTTTATAAGGTTGTGACTTTTATTTTTTTAAGTGTCCTAATTAGTAATCAATTAATTTATTATACAATCATATGAAAAAATATTTTGCTGAATTTTTCGGAACATTTTGGTTAGTTTTTGGAGGTTGTGGGAGTGCGATTTTTGCTGCAAATTTTCCAGACTTAGGGATAGGGTTTTTAGGAGTAGCATTAGCTTTTGGTTTAACAGTTTTAACCATGGCTTACGCTGTGGGACATATTTCTGGAGGACATTTTAACCCGGCAGTATCATTGGGTTTATGGGCTGGAGGAAAATTTTCTTCAAAAGAATTAGTTCCTTACATAGCCTCTCAATTATTGGGAGCTATTTTAACGGCTAGCTTTTTGTTTTTAATAGTTTCTAATAAAGAAGGTTTTGAATCAATAGGAAGTTTTGCAGCCAATGGCTATGGTGCATTATCTCCTGGGGGTTATAATATAATAGCTGCTTTTGTAGCAGAGTTTGTATTAACAATGTTTTTCTTGTTAATCATTTTAGGAAGTACTAGTGAGAAAGCTCCAAAAGGTTTTGCTCCTGTAGCTATTGGTTTAGGTCTTACTTTAATTCATTTAATAAGTATTCCAATAACAAATACATCGGTAAATCCAGCACGCTCTATGAGCCAAGCATTGTTTGTCGGAGGAGAATATTTAATTCAATCTTGGTTATTTTGGGTAGCACCAATTGGAGGAGCTATTGTAGCAGGAATTATTTATAAAAGCTTGATAAATAAAGAATAGTATTACTTTTATTAAAGGTTTAAAATAGACATCATAATTAATGATGTCTATTTTTTTTGAAAAAAAATTAATTCATTTTAAACTTTTTGAGTTTTTGAAGGTCTTAGAAGAAATGAGTATCTTGTATAAACTAAAAACCCCATTAAAATGAATTTAAATCAATTAGTTAAAACATTATTAGGATTATTAGTAGTAACGAGTGTATTATATGCATGTAGTTCAAGTGATGATGTAAGCGGAGATGGAAGTAATCCTTCTGGAACGACGTATGATATTACACCAATTTTATCTAAATTCGATGGAGTTTCTGGAGTAACATATGCTATAAATGGAAATGTAGTAACCTTTACAACAAATAATTTACCTAATCATAAAAGTCCATATTGGGGAGTAGGAAATGCAAATTATGAAGCATATAATGGAACCAATCCAAATTGGAATCAAAACCCTAATACAATAGCTTCTCAGAATATAACGTTTCAAATACCGTTAAATCCATCAGAAGCATCTACCAAAACGAATACATCTCTTGGACCAATGGGATTAGCTATAAATGGAGTTGCGTTTTATAATCAGTATGCAGGGCCTAATAATCAACCATTAACCAATGAGATAAATTCTTTTGATCAGTATTTAGGACATCCGCAAAATTCAGGTCAATATCATTATCACCAAGAACCATTATATCTTACAGCTCAAAACGGAAAAAGTGCATTTTTAGGATTATTAGCTGATGGTTTTCCAGTATATGGGCCTGAGGAAAATGGAACAACAATTACAAGTGCTGATTTAGATATTTATCATGGACACACTTCAGCAACTGCAGATTTTCCAAATGGAATTTATCATTATCATATTACTGCTGATGATCCGTATATTAATGGAAATGCATTTTATGGTACACCTGGAAATATTTCGCAATAATTGAAGAAGTTATTTTTTATATGGCTATGTATTAGTTTTTTTTCTTGTGGAGAAAAGCCAGAGAAAATTGCACTAAAAATTCAATATCCTAATAATAACATAGAATTGAAAAATGGAGTCCTTTTTTATAAAGGAGTTCCATTTTCGGGTACTATGATTTCTTATAATGAAGTAAATAAAACAAATGATTCATCTCAATATTTGAACGGAAAAAAAGAAGGAGAGGAGTTGAAAAAATATTTAAATGGAAGTTTAGCTGAGCAACGATTCTATAAAAAAGGATTAAAGTCTGGAATTCATAAAGCTTGGTGGGAGAATGGAAATCAAAAATTTATTTATCACTTCAATACGAAAGGAGAGTATAATGGTAATGTTAAAATTTGGTATAAAAACGGACAGTTATATAAAGACTTTAATTACAAAGAAGGTAAAGAGAGTGGAAGTCAAAAGATGTGGCAAGGTGATGGGAAGTTAAGAGCAAATTTTGTAACCAAAAATGGTGAAAGATTTGGGTTAATAGGATTAAAAAAGTGTTATTCAGTAAATGTTAAAGATGAGTCATTCAAATAAAATTATAGGTAGTATAGGTCAAAGTAGAGTAATCTATTTTTTAATGCTTCTTTCTTTTGGTTTAACAGCTTGTAAAACTGAAAAAAAGATAAATAAAGAAGTTACACTACCATTTTTTAATTCGGCAGAATTTACACCAGAATGGATTTCAGAAGACTCATCCAAATATGATAAAATACATACTATACCAGATTTTAATTTGGTAAATCAAGACGGAAAGGGAATCAGCCGTAATTTGTATAAGGGGAAAATTTATGTAGCAGATTTCTTTTTCGTGTCTTGTCCAGGGATTTGTCCTATTCTTGAAAAAAATATGAGTAAACTTCAAGAAAAATTTAAAGATGATAAGGATGTGTTATTGTTATCTCACACAGTAATGCCAGTTAAAGACTCTGTACCTGTATTAAAAAAATATGCATTAGATAATGATATAAATTCAGATAAATGGAATTTAGTAACTGGCGATAAAGAGCAAATTTATAATCTAGCTAGAAAAGCATATTTTGCTGATGAAGATTTTGCAAAAACACAAGACGAAAATGCTTTTATCCATACAGAAAATTTTGTATTGGTAGATAAAAAAGGACGCATTAGAGGTGTTTATAACGGTACTTTAGGCTTAGATACAGAAAGACTAATTCGTCATATAGAAATCTTAAAAAAAGAAGGTTAAATTACGTTTACTTCTATTTCTAGTTTAATAGAAAATTTACTTTCAATAGTCTTTTGAATTTTTTGAGCTAACTCATAAATTTCTTTACCTGAAGCTTCTCCATAGTTAACTAAAACCAAAGCTTGTTTTTCATGTACCCCATAATCACCAAAGCGTTTTCCTTTAAAGCCACTTTGTTCTATTAACCAACCAGCAGGAACTTTAACTTCTGTATCAGAGATAACATAACTAGGTATGTTAGGAAATATGTTTTGAAGCTTTTCAAAGTGCTCTTTTGAAATAACAGGGTTTTTAAAAAAACTACCACTATTTCCAATTTCTTTAGGGTCTGGTAATTTACTTTGTCTAATAGCAATTACTGCATCTGAAATATCTTTTATAGTCGGACTAGTAATATTTTTTGTAGCTAATTCAGTTTCAATAGCTCCATAAGAAGTGTTTAGCTGGTGTTCGTTTTTAGTAAGTAAAAAACTTACAGAAGTTATAATGTATTTACCTTTGGCTTCGTTTTTAAAAATAGAGTTTCTATAACCAAACTTACATTCAGAATTTGAAAATTCTACTAATTTGCCTGTTTCAATGTTTATAGCTTCCACACGAGTAATCGTATCTTTTACTTCTACACCATAAGCTCCTATATTTTGAATAGGGCAGGTACCAACATTACCAGGTATTAAAGATAAATTTTCTAATCCGCCATAGTCTTGTGAAACACACCAAAGAACAAAATCATGCCAATTTTCACCAGCATTTACAGTTAGATAAATATCATTATGATTTTCTCTATCTATAGAAATTCCTTTTAAGTTTAAATGAACTACTAGTTTCTCAATTTCTTTAGTTAATAGCATATTGCTACCACCACTAATTAGAAATAAATCTTGTTCTTCTTTTAAAAGTTGTTGTAAACTATAGAGAGAATCAATAGAAACAAAACGTTTGGCATTAACATCAATGCCAAACGTGTTGTATTTTTTTAATGATATATTTTCTTGAATATTCAATGTTATTTATTGTATTGTTCTAAAGCAATTTTTAGAATTTCAACCGAACGCTTTAAGTCTGTTTTGTTTAAAACATATGCAATTCGAACTTGGTTTTTACCTTCTCCTTTAGTAGAGTAAAAACCGCTAGCTGGTGCAACCATAATAGTTTCGTTATTGTGATTGAATTTTTCTAAAATCCATTGAGCAAAATCATCAGCATTTTCAACAGGTAATTCAGCAACACAGTAAAAAGCACCTTTAGGGTTTGCTACTTTAACGCCTTCAATTTTTTGTAGTTCAGAAATTAAAGTATTTCTACGATCTTCATATTCTTCAATAACTTCATCAAAATAACTTTGAGGAGTATCTAAAGCAGCTTCACTAGCTAATAAAGCGTAAGTAGGAGGACTTAAACGAGCTTGTGCAAACTTAATAGCTGTACTAATAAATTCTTCATTTTTAGAAACAATACAACCAATTCTAGCTCCACACATACTGTAACGTTTTGAAACAGAATCTATCATGATAGCATTTTGTTCTAAACCTTCTAAAGTCATTACTGAGTTGTGTTTTTCACCATCATAAGTAAATTCACGGTAAACTTCATCAGCAATTAAAAATAAATCGTGTTTTAAAACTATTTGTTTTAATTTTTCAATTTCTTCTTCACTATATAAGTATCCAGTTGGATTTCCTGGGTTACAAATTAAAATAGCTTTAGTTTTTGAAGTGATCAGCTTTTCAAAATCTTCAATAGCAGGCAAAGCAAAATTGTCTTCTATTTTAGAAATTACAGGAACAACTTTTACTCCAGAAGCAGTTGAAAAACCATTATAATTAGCATAAAACGGCTCAGGAATAATAATTTCATCTCCTGGGTCAGTAATACTACCAATAGTAAATAATAAAGCTTCAGAACCACCTGTTGTAGCAATAATGTTATTAGCATTTACATGAATATCATTTTTAGCGTAATAACTAGCTAATTTTGTTCTGTATTCTTCAGAACCTTCAGAACGAGCATAAGATAATACCTCAATAGCGTTGTTTTTAACAGCGTCAAGTGCAACTTGAGGAGTTTTAATATCTGGCTGACCAATGTTTAAGTGATAAACTTTAGTTCCGTTTTTTTTAGCAGCTTCAGCATAAGGCACCAATTTACGAATTGGCGATTGTGGCATAGAATTTCCTTTTATAGAAATAGATGGCATTGTAAATAGAATTAGTTATTTGTTTGGCAAATTTGCAAAATATATTTGATAAAATTAACTTGTTTTTTATGAAAATGAGAGGTTAAAAAAATCTTAAAAAAATGAAAATATAAAATGAAGGTTGTATATTTAAAATTATCCTTAAAACTTTCCCTTTTGAAAAAACGATTACTTTACATTATTAGTTTCTTTTTATGTTTCTCAATTTATTCTCAGAAAAAATTTCATTTTTATGGTAAACGAACTGATAAACAGGAGTTAAAGTTTGATTTGATTAACAATCTAATCGTTATTCCGTTAGAAGTTAATAATCATAAACTATCATTTATATTAGATACAGGAGTAAACAAAACTATATTGTTTAATTTAACAAGAAACGACAGTATAGGACTAAATAATGTTAAAAAAGTTTTTATTAGAGGATTAGGAGATGGAGAGCCAATTGAAGCATTATTATCAAAAGGTAATAAGTTTAGAATAAACAATATAGTGGGCGAAGATCAAGAGCTGTATGTTATTTTAAAAGATGCTTTTAATTTATCTGCCAAAATGGGAACTACTATTCATGGAATTATAGGTTATGATTTATTAAAAGACGTTGTTGTTAAAATAAATTATAACACTAAACGAATTGTTTTTTATAATCCTAAGAAATATAAAGATTCAAAATGTAGAAAATGTGAAATATTTCCTCTACAATTCTACAGAAAGAAACCTTACATAGATGTAGAAGCAAGAATTGATACTGTAAATGATATTGCAACTCCGTTAAAGTTATTGATAGATACAGGAGGAAGTGATGCTATGTGGCTATTTGAAGATACAAAAGACATTATAAAAACACCTATCAAAAATTTTAAAGATATTTTAGGAGAAGGTATAAGCGGTACTATTTATGGAAATAGAAGTAAAATACCTTATGTGTCATTGGGTAGATTTATGTTAAAAGAACCTACAGTATCTTTTTTGGATTCAACATCAACATTCAATGCTCGTCAATTTAAAGAAAGAAATGGAAGTATTGGAGGTAATATTTTAAGAAGATTTAAAGTATGGATTGATTATCCGAATAAAAAAATTACTTTAAAAAAGAATGCATCTTTAAAAGCTGGATTTTTTTACAACATGAGTGGTTTACGTATTGTTTACGATGGTCAGGAATTAGTTAAGGAAAAAGCAGTAACATGGACATTAGATTTTCGTGGAGAAAATAGTAATGCTAATCAGTCGTCTAGTAATATAATTCCATTTGTAAGTACTTATAATTATAGGTTTAAGCCGAAATATAAGATAGATAGAGTAGTAGTAAATTCGCCAGCGCATAAAGCAGGTATTTTAAGTGGTGATATTATAGTTACTATTAATAATAAACCAGCACATGAATATACTTTAGAAGAAATAATGAGTATGTTTCAAACAAAACCGAATAGGAAAATAAGAATGAAAGTTAAAAGAGGTTTTACGGATGTTAAGTGCGAATTTAGGTTAGAGAAAAGGATATAAAAAAAGATCACCAACTTGGTGATCTTTTTTTATATTATAATGTGAAACTAATTATTCACTATCATTCATCATACTTTTTTCTTTAGCTGGAGCTGCTTTTTTAGATACAAATCCTTTAATTTTAAGCATTGTTCTAGATTTCTTAGCGTTAGAAATTACAGTAATAGCTTTAGAGAAACCACCTGGTCTGTTAGTATCATAAGAAACTTCAATTTGCCCTTTTTGTCCTGGCATAATTGGAGCCTCAGGTTTTTTAGGAACTGTACAACCACAAGTAGACTTTATATCTTTAATAATTAATGGAGCATCACCAATATTAGTAAATTCAAATGTACGCTTACCTTCAGATCCAATAGCTACTTTACCGTAGTTAATAGTTTCAGTTTCAAATTTAAATTCTTGAGAATTTACTGTTAACGTAATAAAACAAACAGCTAGGAATGATAAAATTGTTTTCATAATTTAGAAATTAATTAAGGGGTTTAATTTAAACCGTTACAAATTTAGTATTATTTTTTTAGTTCCAAAAAAACAACATCTTATTTTCTGTACCTCAGAGATAGTTGTATTTTTGCTTTCGAAATTTCAAAAATAATGCCAAAGATTAAGTCTTAGACAATAATTGGTTATAAAGATATAAAAATATATGAATATTCCATCAAAATATAATTCAAAAGAGGTAGAAGGAAAGTGGTATGATTACTGGATGAAACACAATTATTTTCATTCTGAAGTAGATGAAAGAGAACCATATACAATTGTAATACCACCACCGAATGTAACAGGAGTATTACATATGGGACATATGTTGAATAACACAATTCAAGATGTGTTAATTCGTCGTGCACGTTTACAAGGTAAAAATGCATGTTGGGTGCCTGGAACAGATCACGCATCAATAGCTACTGAAGCAAAAGTAGTAGCGAAGTTAAAAGAGCAAGGAATTGATAAAAACGATTTAACAAGAGAAGAGTTTTTAGCGCATGCTTGGGAATGGAAACACGAATATGGAGGAATAATTTTAGAGCAATTAAAAAAGTTAGGAGCTTCTTGTGATTGGGAACGTACTGCTTTTACTATGGATCCAGCGTTATCTGAATCAGTAATAAAAGTATTTGTTGATTTATATAATAAAGGATTAATTTACCGTGGATATAGAATGGTAAACTGGGATCCTGAAGCAAAAACAACTTTATCTGATGAAGAAGTAATTCATGTAGAAAAGCAAGGGAATCTTTATTATTTAGAGTATAAAATAGAAGGTTCTGACGATAAGTTAACTATTGCAACTACACGTCCTGAAACTATTTTTGGAGATACTGCAATTTGTATCAATCCAAATGATGAACGTTTTACACACTTAAAAGGTAAGAAAGCAATTGTACCTATTTGTAATAGAGTAATTCCTATTATAGAAGATGAATATGTTGATGTTGAATTTGGTACTGGATGTTTAAAAGTAACTCCAGCACATGACGAGAATGATAAGGTTCTTGGGGATAAGCATCAATTAGAAGTTGTTGATATTTTTAATGAAGATGCCTCGTTAAACTCATTTGGTTTACACTATGAAGGAAAAGACCGTTTTGTGGTTCGTAAAGAAATAACAAAAGAGTTAGAAGAAAAAGGAATATTAGTAAAAACAGAAGTTCATACAAATAAAGTAGGAACATCAGAAAGAACTAAAGCTGTTATTGAACCAAGATTATCAGATCAATGGTTCTTAAAAATGGAAGAGTTAGTTAAACCAGCTATTGATGCAGTTTTAGGTGAAGATAGAGAGGTGAAATTATTCCCAAGAAAGTTTGAGAATACTTACCGTCACTGGATGGAAAATATTCGTGACTGGAATATTTCTCGTCAATTATGGTGGGGACAACAAATTCCTGCATTTTACTACGGAGATGGAAAAGAAGATTTTGTAGTAGCTGAAAATATTGATGATGCAGTTAAATTAGCACAAGAAAAAACAGGTAATAGCTCGTTATCAGCAGCAGATTTACGTCAAGATGAAGATGCATTAGATACTTGGTTCTCTTCTTGGTTATGGCCAATGTCTGTTTTTGATGGAATTCGTAATCCAGAGAATGAGGAAATCAAATACTATTATCCTACAAACGATTTAGTAACTGGACCAGATATTTTATTTTTCTGGGTAGCACGTATGATTATTGCTGGATACGAATACAAAGATGAGCGTCCATTTGAAAATGTATACTTAACAGGTTTAGTACGTGATAAGCAACGTAGAAAAATGTCTAAATCATTAGGGAATTCACCAGATGCGTTAAAGTTAATAGATGATTACGGAGCTGATGGAGTTCGTGTAGGATTATTATTAAGTTCAGCAGCAGGAAATGACTTAATGTTTGATGAAGATTTATGTCAACAAGGAAAAGGATTCGCAAATAAAATTTGGAATGCTTTCCGTTTAGTAAAAGGTTGGGAAGTTGATGCTACTATAGAGCAACCAGAAGCGGCAAAAATTGGATTAGAATGGTATAATGCGAAGTTTCAAACAGTGTTAGCTGAAATAGAAGACCATTTTTCAAAATATCGTTTATCAGATGCTTTAATGGCGATTTATAAATTAATCATGGACGATTTTTCTTCATGGTTATTAGAAACTGTTAAACCAGGATATCAACAACCAATAGATAAGAAAACGTTTGATGCAGTAATTGCTATTTTTGAAGATAACTTAAAGGTATTACATCCGTTCATGCCTTTCTTATCAGAAGAAGTTTGGCAGCACATTACAGAAAGAACACCAGAGGAAGCTTTAATTATTGCTAAATATCCAGAGATTAAAAAGGTAGATACAGCAATTATCAATCAGTTTGAATTTGCTACAGATGTTGTTTCAGGTATTAGAACAATTAGAAAAGATAAAAATATTTCGTTTAAAGAAGCAGTTGAGTTATTTGTAGTAAATAATGAGAATGTTGCTAATGATTTTGATGTAGTTATTCAAAAGTTAACAAATGCATCAGTAATTAATTATGTGTCAGAAAAGGTAGAAGGAGCTTCGTTTAGAGTAAAGTCTAATGAATATTTTGTTCCTATTTCTGTTGAAAATATTGATGTAGAAGCAGAAACAAAGAAATTAAATGCAGAATTAAAAAGAGCAGAAGGTTTCTTATTTGGAATTCAAAAGAAGTTATCAAATGAACGTTTTGTAAGCAATGCACCAGAACAAGTAATTGCATTAGAACGTAAAAAAGAATCGGATACATTAGCTAAGATTGAAACGATTAAATCAAGTTTAGCATCTTTAGCCTAAATAGATATTAGAATATAATTTAAAGCTCCCTTCTGGGAGCTTTTTTTATGAGAAAAATGTACTTTTGAAATGAAAAAGAAATAAAGCTATGAAAAATCATATTATAACTTCACGTCTTTATTTCTACAATAGATAATTAAAAACTAAATATATAAATTATGAAAAGGATAGTTCTATCAATTGGCCTAGTATTAACAGGTTTACTTGTAAATGCTCAAAATAAATTAGAAGCAACTGGTTTTGCTGGTGTTGGTATCTCTACACCACAACACTTAATGCATATAAAAGGAAATCATTCAAATACTAGACTTTTATTGCATTCTGTAGGAGGAGGTATTGAGACACGATATGCTGATTTGATGTTATGGGCAAGTGAACCAGGTTTGACTTATTCAGGAGTAGGTATAGGAAATAATGTAATTAATTCATCAACTTCACCATACTTAACTAGAATAAGTAATGAAAGAGGGGCTTCTTATATGAGGTTATTAGAAGAGAATATAATGTTTAATGTAATAACAAAATCTGGTGATAATATAAATGCATTGAATATCAATTCTGATGGTTTTGTGGGGATAGGTACGATATCTCCTAACGCTAAATTACATGTAGAAGGTATTATTCAAGCAGGGAATAAAGATTCGACCAAGGGAGGAGTATTTTTAGCACAAAAATATGGAGGAAATGATTATATTGGAACATTAAGTTCAAACTACAGTTCTGGAGCACTGATATTAGGGTATGGAGCAGCTGGAATGAAAGATCAAGGAGCATCAGGGCAGTTAGTATCTACTTTTGATAATTTTTCTGCAAGGAGAAGCGCCTTAAGATTAAATAAAGGAACCTTAGAGTTTTTATCAACACAAAATGCAGTTCAAACTACAGTAGGAGATGAATTAAGTGTAAGTTCAAGGTTTTATATAGATGAGAATGGTAATGCAGGTATAGGAACAAGAGCACCAACTTCTAAACTAACATTAACTGGAGATTTTAAAAGTGTTGCAAACAAATCAGGTTGGGCAGGATGGTTTGAAAATACAGGAGTAGGAGCTACTAATAGTGGTTTGGTCGTTACTGCAGGGGAAGACTCAAGTGATCATATATTGTTATTGAGAAAACAAAATGGAACAGAAACATTAACTGTAAGAGGAGATGGGAACGTAGGAATAGGAACAACAACACCTGATTCAAAATTAGCTGTAAACGGTAAAATACATACGAAAGAGGTTAAGGTAGATTTAATTGGTTGGTATGATTTTGTATTTGAAAAAGATTATAACTTACCAACAATAGAAGAAGTAGAAAAGCATATCAAAGAAAAAGGGCATTTAAAAGATATTCCTTCAGAAAAAGAAGTACTTGAAAATGGTATTCATTTAGGTGAAATGAATGGTAAATTATTGCAAAAAATAGAAGAGTTAACATTGTATACCATTCAACAAGAAAAGAAAATTAAAGAACAAGAGAAAAAAATGAATATGCAAGAGAAGAAAATGATTGTACAAGAGGAAAAGATTAAAGAACAAGAAGAGCAATTAAAATCATTAAAAGATTTGTCTAATAGGTTGTCTAAATTAGAAAAGTTCTTAAAAGGTAAATAAACAATAATCGGCTTGTAACAAAGAGAGTTCTAAATAAGAACTCTTTTTTTGTTTTTATAATGTACATTTGCATTGAAAAAGAAGTAAAATTGCTATGAATAACTACACAATTGCTTTGCACTTTATTTCTTCAATAATTTAAAAAATAAATTTATAATAATGAAAAAAACAATACTAGGAGTTTTGTTATTAATGTTATGTGCTAATATTAAAGCGCAAAACGATGAGGTAAATACTCGATTTAAAGTTAAAGAGAATACAAATTCAATTGAATTAGGCCAATGGGATGGTTCTAGAAATAGAGTAGAATCGGTAGGAAGAAAACTATTTTTAACCTCTTATACAGGAGGAATTTCTTTTGGAAATAGTGGTACAGAGCAAATAACCATGAATAATGCAGGTTATTTTGGTATAGGAACTATAACTCCAAATTATTTGTTACATGTAGATAGTGGGAATAATCCAACAATAGCAATAGGTACTTTAAATAAGAACACGATGGGAAAATCAAGTTTAAAGTTTTTTGCAGGAGTAGCGGAAAGAAAAAATGGATTTAGTGTTGTTTATAATAAAACCTTAACTACTGATAGATTGTCTTTTATGGATGGAGGAGACATTGAAAATTTATCAATTTTAAACGGAGGTAATATAGGTATAGGAACAACTTCACCAAATGATAAATTGGAGGTTGCTGGTAATGGAAAAGGTATAACAATTCACCAAGAAAATTCAGGAAATATATTCAATGGAATTAAGTTTAAAGCTTATAATGATGGTATAAATGGAGGGTTATTATGGAATCAAGCGTCTGGAGAGATTCGATTAAATGCAGCTAGCACTTATTATCCTACTTTTTATTCAGGTGGAGCAGAAAGAATGCGAATAAAAAAAGATGGGTATGTAGGAATAGGTACAGCTG
Source organism: Tenacibaculum aiptasiae (assembly GCF_965221665.1). NCBI lineage: Bacteria > Pseudomonadati > Bacteroidota > Flavobacteriia > Flavobacteriales > Flavobacteriaceae > Tenacibaculum > Tenacibaculum aiptasiae. The sequence continues at coordinate 1,202,178 of NZ_CBDCSN010000003.1, read as the reverse complement.
ATCCTTCTGAAAAATTAGAAATAAAAAACGGTGGTTTAAAATTGAGTACTAATGATGCAACAGGAAATTATGAACTTAAAATAAAAGCAAATCATGATTATAATAATAAGTTCGTGATGAGTTCAGGTAACACAGTAGTTTTTCAAGAGAAGGTAATACCTGATGTAGGTGGAACTCAAAATTCAAAATCGTTTATATCGAATTATTACGGTATTGGTTTTTCTACAGCTACATTAAACCCTTCAACAAAAGATCATGTAAATATGTATATAAGTGGAGCAAGTGATCCTAACGGTTCAGGATATGTGGGTATAGGTACAACAACACCTGATAAACAATTAACGGTTAAAAATGAGATTAAAATTTTAAAATCAGGTAATACAAGAGCAAAAGGAGACAAAGCTGAGATAATTTTTGGGGAAGCTAAATCTGATTTTTACTCAGGAAGTATTAAAATTGAAAATACAAACTCAAATCCTGGTTATGTAAATCCAAAAATGGTTTTTTCACTTCAAGATTATAACACAAATGCCTTAGAAGATGTAAAAGAACGAATGACCATTTCTTCTAAAGGTAATGTTGGAATTGGAACAGAGGAAACAGGGGTTCATAAGTTAGCGGTAGAAGGTTCAATAGGTGCAAGAGAAATTAAGGTGCAGGCAACAGGTTGGTATGATTTTGTATTTGAAAAAGACTATAACTTACCAACTATAAAAGAAGTAGAAAAGCATATTAAAGAAAAAGGACATTTAAAAGACATCCCTTCAGAAAAGGAAGTGCTTAAAAATGGTATCTATTTAGGTGAAATGGACGGTAAATTATTGCAGAAAATAGAAGAGTTAACACTGTATACGATTCAACAAGAAAAGAAAATTAATGAGCAAGAGAAAAAAATGAATATGCAAGAAGAAAAGATTAAAAAACAAGAGGAGAAATTAAAATCATTAAAAGATTTATCTGATAGGTTGTCTAAGTTAGAAAAACTATTGAAAAGTAAATAAGCAATAATTGTTTTATAACAAAGAGAGTTCTAAATAAGAACTCTTTTTTGTTTTTATAATGTACATTTGCACTGAAAAAGAAGTAAAATTGCTATGAATAACTACACAATTGCTTTGCACTTTTTATTTCTTCAATAATTAAAAAATAAATTTATAATAATGAAAAAAACAATACTAGGAGTTTTGTTATTAATGTTATGTGCTAATATTAAAGCGCAAAACGATGAGGTAAATACTCGATTTAAAGTTAAAGAGAATACAAATTCAATTGAATTAGGCCAATGGGATGGCTCTAGAAATAGAATAGAATCGGTAGGAAGAAAACTATTTTTAACCTCTTATACAGGAGGAATTTCTTTTGGAAATAGTGGTACAGAGCAAATAGCTATGAATAATTTAGGATATTTGGGGATAGGAACAACGTCTCCTCAAACTCCTTTAGATGTAAAAGGAATTATAAAGTCAACGGATGGAATTGGAAATACGTTGTTTTTGGCAGCTAGTAATACAGGTAGTTATATTAGAACATTCGGAAATCAAAATTTTAGTTTTAGGGATGCTGCAGGAACGTCTAAAATTAATTTTAATGTAAGTTCAGGAGGAGGTTTGTTTACTGGTAAAACAATAGTAGAGAATTCAGCTTTTAGGAATCATTTACAATTAAAGAGGTTAGAGAATAGTTTCAATAATACTTGGGATATAACTCTTTCAGGAGGAGGAAGCACCAATTCTCTAACTTTTACAGCAGAAGACTCAGAGGGATTAGATTATACTACTAGGTTTCATATATCAGCATTGAAATCAATTTACGGGCAAAACAATAATGAATGGGATTTAGGTAAGCAAAGTAATAGGTTTAAAAAGTTATTTATAAGTGATATTGATGCGACAGGAAATATTAAAATAGGAGGTGGTCTTAGTGTAGAGAAAGCAAATCCCAATATGGTTTTAACAGATAATAGATCTTTAGATAATGGATCGTGGGATAATGTGTCTTTAGGAAGTTTTCAATGGAAGACACTAGATGCTACCGCACCAGGAGTAAGAGTTGGCGCAGAGATAGAGGCTTTTTCTGGAATACATGCAGCGTCTGGACCTGAGTTTAGTTTAAGGTTTAAAACATCAACAAATTTAGAATCTATAGCCACCACGAAATATGAAATTTCTTCAGGAGGAAATCATGATTTTAAAAATGGAAATGCAAAGTTTGGGGGATATGTCGGTATAGGAACAAATACACCAAAATCATTATTGTCTATAGTAAAAGGTAGTGTAGGAACAAATACAGATGGTTTAGATAACTCTTTATTATATCTTAATAATGGTTCAGAAAGAGATGGAAGTATTGTTGTTAAATCGCATGGGACTCCAGAAAACGAAGTTATAGGGGCTCTTAAATTTCATTCAAGCCCTGACGGTACTAATTTTAGTCAATCAGCAATTAAAGCTATTGCAGGAAGATGGACTACTGCTAATGCTTTAGCTTTTTTTACGTCTACAAGTAATGTGCAAAAAGAGGCAGATGAGGTTATGAGAATACAAGGAGATAAAGTAGGGATAGGGACTATCTCGCCAGACTCTAAACTAACTATTAATAATAATAGTACAGATGCCACAAATGGAGTATTTAGTTTAACAAATATGTCAGGGAGTGTAAATGATGTTGTTTCTATGCGATTTAATGCAGGAGGAGGAACCAGCGGTACTTTTTTAAAGCATATGAGACAAGGAAGTAGTGGAGCAGACTTTGGAGTTTTTACAGCACCAACTTTAACAGGGGCTTCAGTTGAAAGACTTAGGGTAACAAAAGATGGTAATGTAGGGATTGGAACAACAACACCTGATTCAAAATTAGCTGTAAACGGTAAAATACATACGAAAGAGGTTAAGGTAGATTTAATAGGTTGGTATGATTTTGTATTTGAAAAAGACTATAATTTACCAACAATAGAAGAAGTAGAAAAGCATATCAAAGAAAAAGGACATTTAAAAGATATTCCTTCAGAAAAGGAAGTGCTTAAAAAAGGTATTAATTTAGGTGAAATGAATGGTAAATTATTACAGAAAATAGAAGAGCTAACTTTATATACCATTCAACAAGAAAAGAAAATAAAAGAGCAAGAAAAAGAATTGAAAAAATTACAAGGATTATCTGACCGATTAGAAAAATTAGAAAAACTATTAGAACAAAAAAACTAACATTTTTCTACATTATATAAAAACCACATAGAAATTATTTCTATGTGGTTTTTTAAATTATAATAAAGTCAATGTGTTAGTTTCTATCAATAACATCACCAGAACCAATAGAATTGCTGTCAATTTTAGGATTTCCTTTGTAGTAAACACTACCAGAACCTACAACACTAGCCTTAATCTTAGAGCTTACACTAGTTTGTACACTACCAGAACCAGCAATGCTAGCTTTTAAAGTATTCGCATCTAAATCGTAAGCTTTTACACTACCTGATCCAGCAATAGAACATTTAAAGTTATCTGTTTTACCTTTTAATTTAATGTTTCCAGAACCTCCAATAGAAGCTTTTACAGTATTAGCATCAACATCAGCCGAGATGTTTCCAGAACCACCAATATTAAAAGAAGCATCATCAGCTTTCATTCTTTTTTGTACTCGTACATTACCAGAACCACCTAATGAAACAGCTCTAATTCTTTCAAAAGGTACAGTGACTACTAATTTTCTTGTAGTTCTAATATTTGTGTTTTCTTTAAATTGAATTTTTAATTTACCGCCTTTTACTTCAGTTTCTATATAGGGAATTATATTAGATTCTCCCTTAATAGTTATTTCTCCTTCAGTTCCAGCTACTAAGTTAACATCAAAAGAGCCTCCAACACTCACTCTGTCAAAAGAGCTGATAGATCTAGTTTTAGTAACTACATTTCCGTTACCCTTTATTTTTTTAGAATTCCACCAACTTTGAGCGTTAATGTTAAGTGAAAGTAAAATTATAAGAGTTGTAATAAGTTGTTTTTTCATTTTGTGTATTTTAAAGTTAAAATTGGTTATATTTAAGTTTTATATGCCCCAAAAAATCAATTTATATAGTGTTGCTTATTTTTTAGCATGTATTGTCTCTTTGTTCTTTATTGACACGGGCAATTCAATTACTGAGATGATTATTAAAATTTTCTCATTAATGTTTTTGTCGTTTTTGTACTTAAGCTCTTCAAAAAAAATTAATTATTTCTATTTATTGGTTTTAATGAACTCACTAGCGTCAGATACATTTTTAATTTTTGATGATGCTTTCATGATGCTTGGTATTTTTCTGTTATTAGCAAATAGGTTTTTATATATCATTTTGTCTAGAAGAGCATTGTTTCAAACAAAACCTAAAATGTTATTAATTTATGTAATACCTAGTCTACTATTATTTACTACTATTTTTGTTTTATTAAGGCCATACCTTCAAGAAATATCTTTGTCTTTTATACTATTAGGTATAACATCTGCTATAATAATAGGCTTATCTTTTTTTAATTATTTAAATGAAATGAATAAAAAAAGTAAGTTCTTTTTATTTGGTATTTTACTTATTGTAACAGCAGATGTTTTAATAGCCTTCAATAAATTCTTAGACTATAATATAATTTACGTAATTGTTTATACAACTATGTATTATGTAGCTCGTTACTTGATTTGTGTCTCTATGATCGAACGAAAGAAAATTAGTCGTTAAGTTTTAAAGATACACCTCCGTATCTAGATTTCACATTTATAACTGAACTAGAGCTCCCTTTACCAAAAGTACCTTCGTAATATTTTTTAGTCGTTTTTTTAATGTTTTTAAACATATCTACTTTGCTTTTAGGGTAGTTAAATCCAGCGTAACCTAAATCGATGTTAAATTTAAAGTTATTGTCACTGCTAGTCCCCAATTTGATTCCTGCATAGCTTCCATGAATAGTTACACTTTCAAATCCTTTCATTATATTCTGAACTCTAATACTACCATAGTCGGTATTAATTTGTAAGTGCTTTTTTAAGTCTCCAATTTTTACAGCTGCATAATCAGTACCACCAGTAATGTTAGTAACGCTTCTAGCAGAGATACTTCCGTAATCACTATTGAATTTAAGGTTTTCAGCATCACCAATTTTTATTGATGAATAATCAGCGCTAACTTTTAAAGTTTCAGTTTTTTCAATTCTCAATTTAGAATAATCAGCACTTACAATACCAGTTTTCATATAGTTAATTTCAGAATTCCCACAATAGTCTAAACTAATAGAGTTAGTATCGTTTAAAAGTCTGTCAACCTCTATATTACCATAATCGCAGTTCAGATTAGCTTTTCCTTCTAAACTTGATAGCTCAATGTTACCATATTTATTGTTTAAATCAGCATTGTTGGTAATTGGCATTTTCACAAGGTAATTAATTTTGTAATTAATATTTTTTTTGCCCCACCACGACCATTTTGATTTTGTGTTCTCAATTTTAGTACGTGCTTCAACTAAGTTTTCAGAAGCTTCAAAAAGAACATCAATAGCGTCTAATTTTTGCTCTACATTGCTTAAATCATCACCTTTAACGGTTATTTTTACTTTAATTTCAATACGATTTTCATTCCACGTAGTAATATTTAAATTACCGTATTTATTGCTAATATATAAGGTAGCGTTTTTGTTTACAGTAAAGTTTTTATTAATGGTTTTGCTTTTTTCATGTTTCCTGTTATCGTTTGCTAATAAGATAGTTGGAATAAGAAAAAATAAGAAAAGTAATTTATATAATTTCATCGTCTTTAAGTTCTAGTTTTGCTGGGTTTTTTTGTAATTCTAATTGTAACAAAAGTCTTTCTAAGATTTCCAATCTTTGCTGGTAATTGTTAATCATTTTTTGAATAATTTGTCTTTTGTTGTCGTTTTTTGATAGTTCGGTTATTAATATTTTATAACGATCTTCTAAATCTTCAATTTCATCTAAAGAGTCTTCAATAATAGATTCTGTTTCAATATTTCTATACTGTTCAATTTCTTTTAATTCTTGATTAATTGTCGATACAAAAAAGCTTTGAGCTTCTGCCATTTTTGGAGAAATATCAGCTAAATCATAAACGCTTTTTTGCTGATAACTACCAAGATAAAAACCTAAAACAAGTATTACAGATGCAGCTATGCTCATCCAAAACATAGTTGGTTTATTATTTTTTTTAGATTGCTGAAGTTTTCTTTGAAAACGATCAGAATGTCCCGAATGAGGTTCGAAAATATCGAAGTCATTTTCATCAAAAAACTGATGTAATTTATCTTCCATACACTTGTGTTTTATTAGTATTGGCAAGTAAAACTTGCTTTAATTTCTTTTTAGCTCTCGATACCGTTGTACGTACATTTTCATTGGTATACTTCAGTATTTGAGAAATTTCTTCGTAGTCATATCCTTCAATCAAATTTAGAGTAAGAATAATTCGGTAATTACTTTTCAAACTTTGTAAACCATCCATTACTTGTTTAACATTCAAAGAACTATAATCTATGGCTGTTTCTTCAATTTCATAATTAGAAACTACTTCCATTTTTACTTCATCGTAACGAATATTCTTTTTTAATTGAGTTAAACTCTTATTAATCACAATCTTTTTTAACCAAGCACCAAAAGTAACTTCACCTTTAAAAGTGTGTAATTTTGAAAAAGCAGTTAAAAAAGCTTCTTGAATTAAATCTTCTGCTTCAAACTCATCTTTCAAAATACGATAAGCAGTATTATACATTGCTTTATAATATGCGTCGTACACCTGCATTTGAGCAGTGCTATCGTTTTTCTTACAGCGTTCGATTAGTTGGTTGATATGTGTTTTTTTAGACTCCAAAGAAATCATTCTATACTAGAGACAATTTACTTTTTAAATTGTGACAGTTTTATTTTAAATAAAAGTAACTTTTTTTAGAAAATAATTATTTTTAAGTTTAAATTGTTGTTATTTAGTGTTTTATGTGGGGTTGGTTTTTCTGTTTAATTGATAAAGAACTTCAAGAGGAAAAATGAATCAAAATACGTATATTTGGCACAATGATTGACAGTGTTAAAATTATAGAGTGCCCTAGGGACGCAATGCAAGGAATTAAAAGTCACTTTATTCCAACTGAGTTAAAGGCAAAATATATCAATTCATTGTTAAAAGTAGGTTTTGATACAATAGACTTTGGAAGCTTTGTGTCGCCTAAAGCAATTCCTCAAATGAAAGATACGGCAGAGGTTTTATCAATGTTAGATTTGTCTACAACTAGAAGTAAATTATTAGCAATTGTAGCAAATGTTAGAGGAGCAAATGATGCATCACAATTTGAAGAGATTGATTATTTAGGGTATCCTTTTTCAATATCTGAAAATTTTCAGATGCGAAACACACATAAGACAATAGAACAGTCAATAGATACGTTAAAGGAAGTATTGGCTATAGCAAATAGGACAAATAAAGAAGTTGTAGCATATTTGTCAATGGGGTTTGGAAACCCTTATGGAGATCCATGGAATGTAGATATAGTAGGAGAGTGGACAGAGAAATTATCTAAGTTAGGTGTTAAGATTTTATCGTTATCAGATACGATAGGAAGTTCAACCCCAGAAGACATAGATTATTTATTTTCAAACTTAATTCCTAGTTATCCACAAATAGAGTTTGGAGCTCATTTACATACAACACCAACAAAATGGCATGAAAAAGTAGATAGTGCATTTAAAGCTGGTTGTCGCCGTTTTGACGGAGCAATTAAAGGATATGGTGGTTGTCCAATGGCAAAAGACGAATTAACAGGTAATATGCCAACAGAAAAATTATTATCGTATTTTACAGCTGAAAAAGTTGAAACAAATATTAAACCAATGAGTTTTGAAAGCGCTTATAATAAAGCGTTAGAAGTTTTTTAATAGATGATGAAAGTTAAAATATTAACCCTTTTTTTCTTTTTTTCTACATTTTATCAAGCAACACTTGATAGAAGAATAGGAGTATGGCAAATAAAAAACGGAGTTTTATTAAAAAATAAGTCAAATAAAAACGAACTAGCTAATTATTATTGGAAGGAGTTTAATAGAATTTTTCCTCAAGAACTTACCAAGAAATACATAAAACGTATTGTTTTAATGACCGATGGGATTGATGAAAAAACAGGTGCATTAGTGTCTTTAAATTCTAGAAATGATAAATGGCAATTAGAAATAGATGTCCAAGATGTAAATCTTAAAACAAAAGATAGAAGAAGGCTTCATGAATCTGTATATACAATGGTGCATGAGTTTGGACATTTATTAACTTTAAATAGAACCCAAATAAGACCTACTACAAAAGCAACTCAAAAAGAAGGAGAGTTGTATTTAACTTTAGAAGGAGAGGCTTATAAAAATAGTTATATCAATAGATTTGTAAATTTATTTTGGAAAGGTAGATTATTAGATAGATGGGATACCATTCAAAAAAAATATTGTTATACAGAAGCTAACTGTGTAGAAAAGTTATATGATTTATACGACAATAATCGTACAGAATTTGTTACAGATTATGCAGCAGAAAGCCCTGAAGAAGATATTGTAGAAAGTTGGACGGCCTTTGTTCTTAGACAAAAAATTAGAAAGCCTCGTACTATTGCTCATAAAAAAATTAATTTCTTTTATCAATTTCCTGAATTGGTAGAATACAGAAGATTAATAAGAAAGAATACTAGTAGATACTTACATTATAAACCTAGAAGGTAATTAAAAAAACATTTCATGAAAGGAATTAAATATTTAATAGTAGCAGTATTGACTGTTATTATGGTTGGTTGTGCTCCAAAAAAAGAAATAAATAAAACAAAATTTACAATTTTACAATTAAATGATGTTTATGAAATAGCACCTATCCAAGGAGGAAAGTATGGTGGAATGGCAAGAGTAGAAACAGTACACCAAAACTTATTAAAAGAAGATAAGAATACAATGCTAGTTTTAGCGGGAGATTTTTTAAATCCATCATTAATAGGTACAATGAAAGTAGATGGAGCTAGAGTAAGAGGAAAACAAATGGTAGAGGTAATGAATGCGATGAACTTTGATTTAGTTGCATTTGGTAACCATGAATTTGATTTAAGTTATAAAAACTTACAAGAAAGACTTAATGAAAGTAAGTTTGACTGGATATCAGCAAATGTTTTACATAATGTAGATGGAAAACATGAGTATTTTCATAAAATGGTTGATGGAAAGAAAAAGTATTTAGAAGATTCTTTTATAAAAGAGTTTAAAAATGAAGATGGAACTCAATTAAAGGTAGGTTTTATAAGTGTATGTATTCCATCAAATCCAAGAAGTTATGTGTACTATGGAGACATGTACAAAGAAATAGAGCGTTCTTATAATGATATTAAAGATAAGGTAGATATAGTAATAGGTTTAACTCATGGTTCTATAACACAAGACAAAAAAATAGCAGAAATGTTACCTAATGTACCTTTGATAATGGGAGGTCATGAGCATACTAATAGTTACGATAAAGTAGGAGAAGTTATTATAACAAAAGCTGATGCTAATGCTAAAACAGCATATATACATCGTTTTGAATACGATCCAACAACTAAAAAAGTAACGTTTAAATCTGAGTTAAAAGAAATTAATGATCAAATTGTTGCTGATGAAAAAGTAAATGTGATTGTTGAAAAATGGCAAAAGATTTTAGATAATAAAATAAAAGATATAGTTCCAAACCCTTATGAAGTAGTTTATAAGGCAGAAATGCCTTTAGATGCTAGGGAAACTCCAATAAGAACAGTACAAACAAATATGGGAGATATCATTACAAAATCAATGAGTTTTGCATATGATAACAAAGTAGATTGTGCTTTGGTAAACGGAGGTTCAGTACGTATAGATGATGAGTTAAAAGGAGATGTTACCGTTATAGATATTTTCAGAGTATTACCATATGGAGGAGCTGTATTGAAAGTTGATATAAAAGGAAGCTTATTAAAAGAAGTTTTAGATTATGGGCTTAACGCAGCTGGAACAGGAGCATACCTACAACGTTATAATGTAAAACAAGAAGAAGGTAAGTGGTTTATAAATGGGAAAGAAATAAATGATACGAAAGTTTATAAAGTAGCTTTTTCAGATTACTTATTAAGAGGGTTAGATATTCCAATGCTATCAGACAAAAATCCAGGAGTACTTAATGTTTATAAGCCTAAAGACTCAGAATTGAGCTTTGATATAAGGAAAGCAGTTATAGAATATTTAAAGACCATGTAGTTGATTTGTTATTTTTAATTGAAATAAATCTAAATAAAGTTTGGAGATTTAGTTTTGTTCTGTAGATTTGCAGAAAATTATCAAAATTAAATCTAAATAAAAATGAAAAGAGTAATTTTTTCAATGTTAGCTGTTTCAGCTATGGTATTAACATCATGTTCAGATGATGATACACCAGCAAATAACGTTACTGCACCTACAACATATAAGTTTGAGAGAAACGGAAACACTACTGTTAGTTTTTCAGGACAAACAGCTAGAATTAAAATGTCTAGCGAAATAATGGGAGCTTTATCAAATACTGCTAGTACAAAAGCAGGATTAACAGAAATGTTTAAAGACGGTACTGGTTTTACAGAAGCATCTTTAAATACTTCAGGAAAAAAAGTACGTGATAAAGTAGCAGCTTCAGAAGATTACTTTAAAGCTAATACTACTGAAAGAAATGAGCTTTTAGCAGATTTCGATGGTTGGATTAACTCTCAAGTAGATAACGTATTTCCAAAATGGAACGATGACGCTTCAAAAGGAAATGCAGGAAGATTACAAAAATTAAATTCTAACCCAGCATCTTACCGTTATGTAAATGCAAAAGGATTAGAATTAAATCAAGCTTTTGGAAAGTCTTTAATTGGTGCTTTAATGGCTGACCAAATGTTAAACAACTATTTAAGTAAAAGTGTACTTGACGCTACTCCAAACAAAGCTAATAACGATAATGGAGTTTTAGAGGCTGGAAAAAATTACACGAAGATGGAACACAAATGGGATGAAGCTTATGGATACTTATACGGTACAGAAGCTAACCCAGCAGTACCAGCTTTAGCAGCAGACGACTTTTTAAATAAATACTTAACTAGAGTTGAAAATGATCCTAGTTTTAAAGGAATTGCAAAAGAAGTTTACGATGCTTTCAAATTAGGTAGAGCAGCAATTGTAGCTAAAAACTATACAGTTAGAGATGCACAAGCTGAAATCATTAGAGCAGCTATTTCTAAAGTAATTGCTATTAGAGCAGTATACTATTTACAAGCTGGTAAAGCTAAATTAACTTCAGACAAAACTGCAGCTTTCCACGATTTATCTGAAGGATATGGTTTTGTTTACAGTTTACGTTTTACTCGTAACGCTTCAGGAGCACCTCACTTAGATAAAACTAAAGTAAAAGGATACTTAACTACTTTAATGACAGGAGATGGATTCTGGGATGTAACTCCAGCTACTTTAGATACTATTTCTAATGAGATTGCAGCTGCATTTGGATTTACAGTAGACGAAGCTAAAGACGCTAGTAACTAGTAGCTTTTAATAAATATGTATAAAAAAAGTAGTCGATTAGTCGGCTACTTTTTTTATATTTGTGCACCTTTATTTAGAATAAATAGTAATAATATGTTAAGAAAAGTTAGTTTACTTTTAATTGTTTCAGTATTAGTAATGTACGCTTGTAGTTCAAGCTCTGATTCGAATGTGAGTACTGGAGATGGATTTAATAGAAAGGCAATGTTAACGCATTGGGCTGAGAATATAATTATCCCAGGATATACAGATTTTGCTCAGAAAACTGGAGCTTTAAAAACGGCAGTAGAAACTTTTACAACTACACCAAATCCAACAAATTTAGGAGCTTTAAGAACAAGTTGGCAAGATGCTTATGTTGTTTGGCAAAAAGTTTCAATATTTCAAATAGGAAAAGCTGAAACATTGAACATGGTAAATACGATGAATACGTATCCTACAAATGTGAGTGATTTAACTTTAAATATCACATCAGGTAATTATGATTTAACTTCACAAAATGAATATGACGAGCAAGGTTTTCCCGCTTTAGATTATTTATTGAATGGAGCTGGAGCAGATGATACAGCTATTATAGCAAATTATACAGGAGCAGATGCAGCTAAGTATAACAAGTATTTAAATGATTTAGCAACAAGAATTGATGCTTTAGCAAAAGAAGTATTAGCAGATTGGAATGGTAGTTTTAAACCATCATTCATAGATAATGATGGTTCTTCAGTTACAAGTAGTGTAGATAAATTAGTTAACTTTTACATTGTTTCATTTTTTGAAAGAGAAGTACGTGAAAAGAAAATATCTTTCCCTTCTGGAGCTAGAACAGGAACACCAGTTCCAACTAATACAGAAGCATATTATAAAAGAGATATTTCTAAGTTATTATTAACTACAGCTTTTAATGCTACAGAAGATTTTTTTAATGGAAAGGCATATAGTAGTGCTAGTACAGGACAAAGTTTAAAATCGTACTTAGAATTTTTAAAGAGAAATGATTTAGTAACAGCAATCAATACTAAAATAGCTGATGCTAAAACTGCAATAGGAGTATTAAATAATAATTTTGTAGATCAGATTAATAATGATAATACAAAAATGACATTGACATTTGATAAATTACAGCTTTTAGTAAAAGACTTAAAAGTAGATATGGCAAGTGCAATGAGTATAAAAATTACTATTGAAGATAACGATGGCGATTAGTCGTCAAATACAAAAATATTTAGAAAAAACTACGGAAGCAGCTACTTTAGCTGTTTTTCGTATTTTTTTTGGTGTTATGATGTTGGGGAGCATCATACGTTTTTGGTACCATGGTTGGATAGAATCATTGTACATAAATCCCAAATTTCATTTTACTTACTACGGATTTGAATGGGTAAAAACTTTAGGAAGTTATACTTATTTATTATTTGCAATATGCGCTATTTCAGCATTATTAATAGCAATAGGTTATAAATATAGGATAGCTATTGTTATTTTCTTTTTAAGTTTTACCTATATTGAATTAATGGATAAAACTACCTATCTAAACCATTATTACTTTATAAGTTTAGTAAGTTTTATTTTAATTTTTTTACCAGCAAACGCTTACTTTTCAATAGATGCAAAGTTAAATTCGAAGCTATCTTATCAAAAAGTACCTCAATATACTGTTGATGTAATAAAACTAATGTTGGGTATAGTATATTTTTATGCGGGATTAGCAAAATTAAATTCTGATTGGTTGTTTAGAGCTTCACCTTTAAATATATGGTTACCTGTACAGTACGATTTACCAATTGTAGGAGTTTTAATGCCAAAAACTTGGTTTCATTTTGCGATGAGTTGGGCAGGAGCTTTATACGATTTAACCATACCTTTTCTATTATTATATAAAAGAACACGTTTGTTTGCATTTTTTATGGTAGTAGTTTTTCATGTATTTACAAGAATATTATTTCCAATAGGAATGTTTCCTTTTATAATGATAGTAAGTACACTAATATTCTTTTCACCAAATTTCCATCATAAGATAATTAACTTAATAGCGAAAGCATTACGAATATCAAAGGAGAGTTTTAATCATGGAAAGACATTAATATATTCCGTTAAACAAAGAGTAATAGTGAATATATTTGCAGTCTTTTTTATAATTCAATTACTTTTTCCTTTTAGGTATTTGGCATACCCAGGAGAATTGTTTTGGACGGAAGAAGGATATCGTTTTTCATGGAGAGTAATGTTAATGGAAAAGGCAGGAATAGCAGATTTTAAAATAGTAGACGGGGATACTGGTAAGTATTTTTATATAAAGAATAGAGATTATTTAACTGTTTTACAAGAGAAACAAATGAGTTTTCAACCCGATTTTATATTGGAATTCGCCCACTTTTTAGGCGATACCTATAAAAGCAAAGGAATAAAGAACCCAGAGGTTTATGTAGAAAGTTTTGTAACTCTTAACGGAAGGTTAAGTTCACGATTTATAGATTCGAAAGTAGACTTATACCAAGAGAAAGATAGTTTTAAACACAAAAATTGGATTATACCATTTAATCATGAAATTAAAATTAAAGGATTATAGCATTATTATAGTACTGTTTTTTGCAATGCAAAATTTATTTGCTCAGTACACTATTTCGGGGAAAATAGTAGATAATGAAGGAAAGGCTATTAATAGTGTAGAAATTTATAATGCTTCAGGGGGAACTTTAGCAAAAACAAACACACAAGGAGATTACAAAACCACTTCTTTAAAACCAGGAAAGTACTCAATAGTATTTTTCTCTTATGATTATGAAATAAGTGAAAAAGTAGTAACAATTTCTAACCAAAATTTAAAATTAGATATTGTATTACAAAAAATAGAAGAAGAATTGTCGGAAGTAGTAATAAGCCAAAGAAAGAAAAAAGTATTTGCGCTTAAACGATTACAAGAAGTAGAAGGAACAGCAATTTTTGCAGGAAAAAAGACAGAAGTTGTTTTAGTAGATGAGTCTATAGGGAACAAAGCGGCAAATAATGCACGTCAAATCTATAGTCAAGTAGTTGGATTAAATATTTATGAAAACGATGATGCGGGATTACAATTAAATATTGGAGGTAGAGGATTGGACCCAAATAGAACATCTAATTTTAATACTAGGCAAAATGGATATGATATTAGTGCAGATGTATTAGGATATCCAGAAAGTTATTATACACCACCAGCAGAAGCTTTAAAAGAAATACAGGTAATTAGAGGAGCAGCATCTTTGCAGTACGGAACTCAGTTTGGAGGATTGTTGAATTTTAAGTTTAAAGAGCCTAATAGAAATAAAAAATTTGAATTAGTAACTCGACAATCAGCAGGATCATTTGGACTGTTTAATAGTTTTACAAGTGTGGGAGGTACAGTTGGTAAAACAGGATACTACGGATATTTTAATTTTAAAAGAGGTGATGGATTTAGACCTAATTCAAAATTCAATTCTAAAAATATTTACGCACACGTAGATCATAAAATATCAGATAAAACAACTTTAATAGCAGAGTTTACCCACTTAAACTATTTAGCAAAACAGCCAGGAGGTCTTACCGATACGCAATTTAACCAAGATCCTTTACAAAGTTTAAGAAGTAGAAATTGGTTTGATATTGATTGGAACTTATGGGCATTAAAATTGGAACATGATTTTACAGAAGATACAAGGTTAAGCTTTAATTTCTTCGGATTGAATGCATCAAGAAAAGCATTGGGGTATAGAGGAAATTATAGATTTGTAGGTTTAAATCCAGTATCAACACCAGATGAGTTAGATAATGGACAGTATGATTTTAGAGATTTAATAGTAGGGAATTATAAAAACTGGGGAGTAGAAACTCGTTTCTTATCAAACTATAATTTAGGAAATCAAAAAAGTATATTTTTAGTAGGAGCTAAATATTACAAAGCAAATAACGATGAACGTCAAGGTGCAGGTTCAAGAAACAGTGATGCTGATTTTAGATTTGTAGATAAACAAGATTATAATAGTTCATTCTTTAAATTCCCAAATGAAAACATAGCGGTATTTGGAGAAAATATTTTTAAACTTTCTGATAGTTTTACCATTACACCAGGAATTCGTTTAGAATATATAAAAACAGGAGCTAATGGTTCATATACAAGAGTATTAAGAGATGGAGCAGGAAATCCATTACCAGGAGGTATTAATACAGAAACTGAGAGTCAAGTAAAAGAAAGAAGCTTTGTATTATTAGGATTAGGAGCTAGCTATAAACCATCAGCAAGTTTTGAGTTATACGGAAATATTTCTCAAAATTATCGATCTGTAACCTTTAGTGATATCAGAACGGTAAATCCTTCTTTCTTAGTAGCAGAAAATATAGGAGATGAAAAAGGAGCAACAGCAGATATTGGATTAAGAGGTAGATGGAGAAACTTTTTATCATATGATATAAGTGCTTATGGATTGTTTTACCAAGATCGTATAGGAGTAACTTTAGTTTCTACAGGGCCAAACAAAGGAGATAGAGTAAGAGATAATATTGGAGAAGCATTTATATACGGTATTGAGAGTTTTGTAGATTGGAATTTATTATCAACGTTTAATAATTCTAACAGTGAGTTTGTATTAAATTGGTTTACAAATATTGCAGTAACAGAATCAGAGTATACAAAATCAAAAGAAAGTAGTATTGTAGGTAAAAAAGTAGAATTTATTCCGTTAGTAAACTTAAAAACAGGGGTTAAGTTTGGATATAAAAACTTTTTAGGAAGCCTTCAGTTTACGCACTTATCAAAGCAATTTACCGATGCAACTAATGGAGAAACAGTATTAGCAGGAACAAGTAGAGAAGGATTGGTTGGACCTATACCAGCATACTCTATATTAGATGCTTCTTTTTCATATTCATACAAAAAGTGGAAAATAGAAACGGGAGTAAATAATTTATTAGACGAAACCTATTTTACAAGAAGAGCTACGGGATATCCAGGACCAGGAATTATTCCATCTTCACCAAGAAGTTACTATGTAACATTACAATTTAAACTTTAAAGTTATTTTATAACATATATATTAGCAGTACTAAATTTATCAATCAGAATGAAAAAAATATTCACAATTTTAGCTTTAGCAATAGTTTTTACATCGTGTAAAAATGAGCAAAAAAAAGAAGAAAAGAAGGAAGAGAAAAAACAAGAGGTGGTAAATGTTTACACACACCGTCACTATAAAGCAGATCAAGAATTATTTGCCAAGTTTGAAAAAGAAACAGGAATTAAAGTAAATGTTGTCAATGCAAAAGCAGATGAGTTAATGCAAAAGATGACGGTAGAAGGAGAGCAATCTCCAGCAGATGTATTAATTACTGTAGATGCAGGACGTTTAGTAAGAGCTAAGAACAAAGGATTGTTACAATCGGCTACTTCTGAGTTTTTAGATAAAACAATTCCAGCACATTTAAAAGATGCTGATAATAATTGGTTTGCCTTAACAAAAAGAGCACGTGTAATAGTTTACAATCCAGAAAAAGTAAAACCAGAAGAATTATCTACTTATGAGGCATTAACGAATGATGAATGGAAAAACAAAATATTAATTCGTTCTTCATCAAATATTTATAACCAATCATTATTAGCTTCAATTATAGCAAACATTGGAGAAGAAAAAGCAACAGAATGGGCTAAAGGAATGGTAGCAAATATGGCACGTTCACCAAAAGGAAATGATAGAGATCAAGTAAAAGCAGTTGTTGCTGGTGAAGGAGATGTAGCAGTAGTAAATACATATTATATTGGTAAATTATTAAATTCAAAGAATCCAGAAGAAGTAAAAGCTGGAGAAGGAATTAAAATATTTTTCCCTAATCAAGCAGATAGAGGAACACACATCAATGTAAGTGGAGCAGGAGTTGCTAAATATGCACCAAACAAAGCGAATGCAATTAAATTTATTGAGTTTTTAGCAAGTAAAGAAGCGCAAGAAGTATTTGCAAAAGCTAATTACGAGTATCCAGTAAATAAAGAAGTTGCTTCATCAGATTTATTAAAATCTTGGGGAGAATTTAAAGAAGATACTTTATCATTAACTAAGTTAGGAGAAAACAATAAAAAAGCTGTTTTAGTTTTTGATTCAGCTCAATGGAAATAATCAATACCTTTGTTGTTTTTAATTAGATAATTCCTAGTGATAAACAGGTTACAAAACATACAAAGAGACACAAACAAATGGTCAATAATTTTATTGACCATTGTTTTGTTTATAGCAGTTCCAGTTATTACCATTTTTATCAATTTATTTTACGGACCTGGTGAAACATGGAGTCATTTAGTAGCTAATTTATTGCCAAGTTATTTACTAAATTCTTTTTGGTTAATTCTAGGAACTAGCATTCTTACATTAGTATTTGGAATATCATCTGCTTATGCAGTATCTAGATATTATTTTCCTTTTCGAAAACAGTTAGAGTGGCTATTAATTTTACCATTAGCCATACCATCGTATATTACTGCTTATGCCTATGCAGGAATCTTTGATTATGGTGGTGTTTTTGAAAAACTCTTTGCTGTGAAGATAGACGTAATGAATCACCTTGGACTTATTTTTGTTTTAAGTATTTCATTATATCCATATGTATATGTAGCTTCTAGAGCTTTTTTCTTGAATCAATCAAACAATATTATTGAAGCTTCAAAATTGTTAGGAGCAGGAGAATTTAAAACTTTTTTTAAATTAATATTACCATTATCTCGCCCAGCATTTATAGGCGGACTCACTTTAGTATTAATGGAAGTTTTAAACGACTATGGAGCAGCTAAATATTATGGTATTAATACATTTACAACAGGGATTTTTAGAGCATGGTTTTCATTAGAAGAGCCAGAAACAGCAATTTACTTATCAGCTATATTGGTGGCGATTATTTTTCTAATAATTAGTTTAGAAAAATGGCAGCGAAGAAGAATAGGGTATTCAAATACTACCAGAAATCATCAGAAAGCAAAAAGAGAACATAGTACAGCTAAGAAAAAAGTAGCTTTGTTTACGGTAGCTTTTATACCAGTTTTGTTTGGCTTTTTATTACCCGTTTTTCAATTGTTGTATTGGGCATACTTAACTTATGAAGATGTATTTACTCAAAGTTTTATAACTATCTCATTACAGAGTTTAGGAATTGCAATTATAGCAGCATTAGCAACGGTAGTATTTGCGTTGTTATTAATATTTTTAACAAAATGGAATCGACTAGCTTTATTAAAGCCCATCGCAAAAATAGGAGTGTTAGGCTATGCAATTCCAGGAGCAGTAATAGCAGTAGGGGTTTTAATACCAACTCTTTCTTTAGATAAATGGTTGGTAACATTTTTTAAAGAAGTAGCAGATTATAAAATAGGTTTTATACTGAATGGAACAATCATAGCATTATTATATGCGTATATTGTACGTTATATGGCGGTAGCTTATAATCCGATTGAAGCAAGTACTTTAAAGTTTGGAAAGTCTTTATCAGAAGCATCAAAACTTTTAGGAAAAGGAAACTTTTGTACCTTCAAAAAAGTAGAGTTCCCTTTATTAAAACCAGCAATATTAAGTGCCTTTATTTTAGTGTTTGTTGATGTTATGAAGGAATTACCTTTAACGTTAATTTTAAAACCATATAGTATAAATACACTAGCAGTAAAAGCATACGAATATGCAAGTGACGAATTAGTAGCAGAAGCATCACTGCCTTCTTTGTTTATAATTCTAACAGGAATTATCCCTGTATTATTTTTAAATCGATTAATCTCTAAAGAATAGTAATGAGTACTAAATTATTAGTAATACAAAATTTACATAAAGCATTTAATTCAGGTAAGGTAAAGGCTTTAAATAATGTTAGTTTTTCTTTAGAAAAAGGAAATGTATTGGCTGTAGTAGGAGAAAGTGGAAGTGGAAAAACAACCTTAATACGTTTAATTGCAGGTTTAGAAACATTAGACAGTGGAGAGATAGAAATAAATAATACAACTGTTTCTTCTAATTCAGTATTTATAGAACCACAGCAAAGAAATGTTGGGATGGTATTCCAAGATTATGCATTGTTTCCACATCTTACAATATTTAAAAACATTGCATATGGACTTTCTAAACAAGAAAATAAAGAAGAAAGAGTAAGAGAAGTATTAAAATTGGTAGGCTTATCAGGAATGGAAAAAAGATATCCTCATGAGTTATCAGGAGGACAACAACAACGTATAGCATTGGCAAGAGCCTTGGCTCCAAAACCAGAACTTTTAATATTAGATGAGCCATTTAGTAATTTAGATGTGATTTTAAGAAGTCAATTAAGAAAAGACATACTACAAATAATAAAACAGACAAATACCACAGCTATTTTTGTAACGCATGATATAAAAGATGCGATTACTATTTCAGATCAAATTATCATATTAAAACAAGGTGTCATTTTACAAGAAGGAAGTACAAAAGAGGTACATGAAAAACCAGAAGGGTCTTACGTAAAAAAGTTATTCGACAATATGTAAAAAAGAGGAATGATATTAAAAAAAGCTCTAATTTATCTGTAGTTATTTAAAATGAAAAGCTAAAGGCGCTTTGTTAACTATAATTTAAAGATAAAGTTCACTTTTTTTATAGTATATTTGTACGCAATTAATTAACAACACACTAAATTAATTGCACATGCAAGCTCATCAATCAAAATTTGTAGGCGAAGGTTTAACGTACGATGATGTACTATTAGTTCCAGCTTACTCTGAAGTGCTTCCAAGAGAAGTTTCAATCCAAACAAAATTCACAAAAAACATAACGATAAATGTTCCAATAGTATCTGCTGCAATGGATACGGTAACCGAATCAGCTATGGCTATTGCTATTGCTAGAGAGGGAGGAATAGGAGTGTTGCATAAAAATATGACAATAGCTCAACAAGCACAAGAAGTACGTAAAGTAAAGCGTGCAGAGAGTGGAATGATTATCGATCCAATTACTTTATCGTTAAATGCTATCGTTTTAGATGCAAAACAAGCAATGCGTGAGCATAAAATTGGAGGTATTCCAATTGTAGACGAAGCAGGAAAATTAATAGGAATTGTAACGAATCGTGATTTACGTTTTGAAAAAAACAATGAGCGTCCGATTGTTGAAGTAATGACTTCAGAAAATTTAGTTACAGTAGCAGAAGGAACTTCATTAAAAGAAGCAGAAGTAATTTTACAAGAGAATAAGATTGAAAAGTTACCAGTTGTTAATGATAACGATAAGTTAGTAGGTTTAATTACTTTTAGAGATATCACAAAGCTTACCTTAAAGCCTACGGCAAACAAAGATAGCTATGGACGTTTACGCGTAGCAGCTGCTTTAGGAGTAACACATGATGCAGTTGAAAGAACAGAAGCACTAGTAAATGCAGGAGTGGATGCGGTAATTATTGATACAGCACACGGACATACACAAGGTGTTGTAAAGGTATTGAAAGAAGTAAAAAATAAATATCCAAAATTGGATGTTGTTGTAGGAAATATAGCAACACCAGAAGCAGCAAAATATTTAGTAGAAGCAGGAGCAGATGCTGTAAAAGTAGGAATAGGACCAGGATCTATTTGTACAACAAGAGTAGTTGCTGGAGTAGGATTTCCACAATTCTCAGCTGTTATAGAGGTAGCAGCAGCAATTAAAGGAACAGGAGTACCAGTAATTGCTGATGGAGGTATTCGTTATACAGGTGATATTCCAAAAGCAATAGCAGCAGGAGCAGATTGTGTTA
Source organism: Tenacibaculum aiptasiae (assembly GCF_965221665.1). NCBI lineage: Bacteria > Pseudomonadati > Bacteroidota > Flavobacteriia > Flavobacteriales > Flavobacteriaceae > Tenacibaculum > Tenacibaculum aiptasiae. Next base: position 1,180,893 of record NZ_CBDCSN010000003.1, on the reverse strand, counting down.
TGTTAGGATCTTTATTAGCAGGAACAAAAGAATCGCCAGGAGAAACAATTATTTACGAAGGAAGAAAGTTCAAGTCGTATAGAGGAATGGGATCTGTAGAAGCAATGAAACAAGGTTCAAAAGATCGTTATTTCCAAGATGTAGAAGATGATATTAAAAAATTAGTGCCAGAAGGAATTGTTGGACGTGTACCATATAAAGGAGAGTTGGTAGAAAGTATTCATCAATTTGTAGGAGGTTTACGTGCAGGTATGGGATACTGTGGAGCTAAGGATATTGAGACATTGAAAAATACAGGGAAATTTGTCCGTATTACAGCAAGTGGAATTAATGAAAGTCACCCACATGATGTAGCGATTACCAAAGAAGCACCAAATTATAGTAGAAGATAAAAATCTATTTAAATATAAATTATACAACGCTGTTAGTTTTAAAACTAGCGGCGTTTTTTATGTATGTAAGTATTTTAATTGGGGGATGGGGGACTCTCTATCTGAAAATACTTTTCTAATCCTTTAATATGAAGAAGTGACTTTCTTGAATTAAAAAAAAATAGTGTTCTTTTTTACAGTTTCTTTTTTTAAAATAGTAATATTTACAGCATGTTTATCATTAATATTTTTTTCATGATGTAGATCATGAACAACAATATAATTGTTATTGGGCTGGTGATCATTTTTATAAAAGAAAAGGGATAAAGTAGATATAAACAGTATACAACAACACATAGCCATTTGATGACTAAGTTTTCTATATAATTTTAAAGAAGAAAAATTAGTTGATTTCTTATTATTTTTTTTAGAGCTTTTAATTATTACTGATTTGGATATAAAATCTGTATAACTCTCATAATTTAAATATTCAGCAATTAGATTTTTTAGATCAATATTTGGTTCTTTTGATTTGTTTTTTCTTCCTTCAACATGTTTTTCGTAATAGTTCTTCATAGTTTTTGAAGTAACGCTTACATTTTTATATTTTTTAAATCGTTCTTGTTTTAAAATTCTTTCTTCAAAAAAATCAAAATTCCCCGTTTTATTTTTTCTATCATTTTCAATTTCGTTTTCAAGATTTAAATAAAGTTGTTTTAATAATTCCTTGAGCATCGTAGGTTTTTTTGGGTTCTCGCAAATGTAGATAGGTGAAAAAAGCTAATAAAAAGGGAATCCGTAAAACGGAATTTTTTTTTCCAATTCTTTTCCAATTCTTTTCCATAGAAATTTATCAATAGAAGCAATATTTGCTACAGAATTAATTGATTAAGTATTTGAAATATAGATTAATAAATTCTTTAAAGGTAGATTTTAAATCAGTGATTTTTTTAGAGGGGAAGCTATTAAAATTTGCTGGTTTTTATCTCCACTTCCCATGAAAGAGGCGCGCGGCTCTTTTAAAATTTCAAGTGTTTTTAAACACTAATCGACTCTAAGCAAAATGCTTAGAGAAGGGGACTTAATCCCAAATTTTAAAAGACAAAATAATGAAAAAAATAATTTTTATAGCAGTTTTAATAATAAGTGGGGTATTGACATCTTGTACAGATTTGTCGGAAGATGTTGTGCCAAATCAAATAGAGCAACAACTTCAGAGTACAACAGGTAATCAAAATCAGGATACAGGAGGAGAAGACGAACCTACTCCTGTTGAGGACGATGAAGATAATTAAAAACAAAAAAGGTTGAGTAATTTACTCAGCCTTTTTATTTTAGTACTATGAAAAGAAAAGTAGTACTATGTTTTTGTTTTTTATTACTAATTTTAAATTATTCGTGTAAACATAATTCTTCAATTAATACGGATAATGATTACAAACAGTTGGTGGTCAAAATAAGAAAGGCTTATAAATTAAGAGACATACAAAAGACTAAACATTATTTGAAAAGCTATTTAAAATTAGCAGAAAAAGATAATAATTTGTTTTTTTTAGGTAAGGCTTATCATAGATGTGGAATTTATTATAAAAAATTTAATGAGAAAGATTCCGCATATTATTTTTATTATAAAGCACTTCCTTTTTTTACAAAAATTAAAGATAGTTTAAGATTAGCAAAAACATATCTAAATATAGCATATATAGAAAGTGATTTTCAAGATTATTCAAGAAGTAATTCAACTATTGTTAAGGCCTTAGAGTTATTAAAAAGAGAAAATAGAATATATAGATCAAAAGCCTTTAATTGTTTAGCAATTAATGCTAGAGGAGAAAAAAAATATGAATTAGCGATAGATTATTGTAATAAAGCTTTTAAAAATGCAGAGGGTAGAACAGATATTTTAGCATATAAAAATAATTTAGCTAATGTTTATAAAGATTTTAAGAAGTTTGATTCTTCTGTTGATGTATTAAACGAAATTCTTAATGATACAATAGTAAATAATGATCTGAGAAAAAAAGCGAGAGTTATAGATAATTTAGGTTTTACTAAATGGTTGCAAGATAAAAATCGAAATGTATTGTCAGATTTATTAAAAGCAAAATCTATTAGAATTCAAATTAAAGATTTTGAAGGTTTGGTTGCTTCATTTTCTCATCTATCAGATTATTATAATGATATAGATAAAAAAGAATCTTTAAAATATGCTTATGAAATGTACAGGTTTTCTAAGAAGAGTAAAAGCCCTTATGATGTTATGGAAGCTATTGATAAAATTACTTTTAAAGAAAAACCAACAAAAGCTATTATATATGCACATGAGAGAATTAGAATTAGTGATAGTTTGCAACTAGCTATAGAGAAATCACAGGATAAGTATGCTTTAATAAAATATAAAAGTGAAGAGTATGAAAAGAAAGCTCTGCAAAATAAATTTGAAGCTGAACAACAGAAAAACCAAAAACAACTTTGGACTTTTATAGGGCTTACTTCATTTCTTGGGTTCGTTAGTTATGTTTTTTACAAAAGAAATAAAACCAAAAAAGAAAAGATAGTAGAAGTATACAATACGGAAACTCGCTTGGCTAAAAAAATTCATGATGTACTAGCAAATGATATGTATTTAGTCATGAATAAATTACAAAAAGAAAAGCGAGAAAATACTTCAATATTATACGATTTAGAAAAAATATACACTCTTACTAGAAATATTTCTAGAGAAAACAGCCCAGTTATTACAGGGAATTTGTTTGAAGGTTTTTTAAAACAATTATTTGTAGACTTTACTACAGATACTTGCAAAGTAATGAATAAAGGATTATCAGAGGTAGACATAAATGTTTTACAAAAAGAAAAACAAATTGTGTTGTATCGATTATTACAGGAGCTACTGGTAAACATGAAAAAGCATAGCCAAGCCAGTTTGGTAATTGTAGCATTTTCAATTATAAAAGATACATTACAGGTAGAATATAAAGATAATGGAGTGGGAGTTGATACCATAGAAATGAAAAGTGGATTGAAAAATATGGAAACCCGTATTAAATCAATAGGAGGAACTATTACTTTTGAATTAGAAACACAAAAAGGATTTCATGTAACGTTTCGATTTAAGAAATAAATATGTTTAAAAAAGTATTGATAGCAGAAGATGCCGATTTTATGTCTAGTGGGATAAAAGCGGCATTAAAAAGTATAGAGATTCCAAAAATAGAATACGCAAAATATTGTGATGAAGCTTTTTTAAAATTAAAAAAAGCGTGGTTGGATAAAGAACCTTTTGATTTGTTAATTAGTGATTTATCGTTCTTAGAAAATCCAAATCCACAAAGACTGGAGACAGGGGAAGACTTAATTTCTGAAGCAAAAAAACTACAACCATTATTAAAAACTATTATCTTTTCTGTAGAAGATAAACCTTTTAGAGTACAGCAATTGTGTAATGAGTTGAAGATAAATGCTTATGTATGGAAATCAATACATGGAGAAAGGGAGTTAAAAACAGCAATAGAACTAGTATATAATGATACATTCTTTATATCTCCAAAATTATCACATGCTTTAAAGAAAAAAGAAAGTTTCGAAATTACCGATTATGACGTTTTTTTGTTGAAAAAACTAGCAAATGGATTGGATCAAAGAGGTATTTGTAAAGAATTAGAAATAAATAAAATAAAGCCAAATAGTATTAGTTCGGTAGAGAAAAGATTAAAGATTTTGAAAGAAAGCTTTAATGCTAAAAATCCCACTCAATTAATAGCAATAACTAAAGATTTTGGATTGATTTAGAAAGAAAATATTAAACTAAAGAATAATAATAAGACACTGTTAGAACTTAAACTAACAGTGTTTTTTTATACGGAAACAAAAAAAGAACGTTGGGAAACAAAAAGAATAAAAGAGAAAAACAAGCCAATATGTTTGCCGAATAAAATTATAAAAGCAAACATAAAATGAAAAAAATTACCACATTATTCGCATTAATTTTATTAATACAATTCACTTCATGTTCAAAGGATGATACAGTGATAAACACAGCGCCAATTATTAAAGCGCAGGCTTTTGAGGTTAATGAAGATGCGATATTAAGCCTAAAAATAGTAGCGTCAGATTTAGAAGATGATGAACTTACGTTCTCAATAAAAAAAGACGATAATAACTTATTTGCGTTCTTAAATGATGGAACTTTAAGAGTGCAGCCAGGAAAGAAAATTTCACCAAAAACATATTCGATAGATGTAGAGGTATCGGATGGAAAATTAACATCTACTGCAACAATAACCATAAAAGTGAAAGCTGTAGCATAAAAATTTATTAGTTGAAGTTTTAGAGTTTAAATAATACACATTTTAAGCAAAAAGACGGGCTCTGTTGAAAATTAATTCAACAGAGTTTTTTGTTTTTACAGAGTAAATACTATTTTAGCAGAGACTTCAATTTCCTTAAATTTTATGACTCAAGAAACAAAATATACCGAAGATAATATACGCTCGCTCGATTGGAAAGAACACATCCGAATGCGTCCGGGAATGTACATTGGAAAACTAGGAGATGGTTCATCTCCAGACGATGGAATTTATATCTTGGTAAAAGAGGTTTTAGATAACTCTATTGATGAGTTTGTAATGGGTACTGGAAAAACAATTGAAGTATCTGTTCAAGGAGAAAAAGTAATTGTAAGAGATTATGGTAGAGGAATTCCGTTAGGAAAAGTAGTCGATGTAGTGTCGAAAATGAATACCGGAGGAAAATACGATTCTAGAGCTTTTAAAAAGTCGGTAGGACTAAACGGGGTAGGAACCAAAGCGGTTAATGCCTTATCTACGTATTTTAGAGTAGAATCTACAAGAGACGGGAAGTCAGCCTCTGCAGAGTTTGAAAAAGGAAGTTTAACAAACCAAGAGTTTTTAGAAGAAACATCACGTAGAAGAGGAACTAAAGTAACTTTTATTGCAGATGATTCTATCTTTAAAAATTATAAGTACCGTCCAGAATATATAATCCGATTACTTAAAAACTATGTATACCTAAATCCAGGGTTAACCATTGTTTTTAATGGGGAGAAATTTCACTCAGAAAATGGATTAAAAGATTTATTAGAGGATAATAACAATCAAGATGATATGTTGTATCCAATAATCCATTTGAAAGGAGACGATATTGAAATAGCTATAACGCATAGTAAAACACAATATTCAGAAGAGTATCACTCATTTGTAAATGGACAGCATACTACGCAAGGAGGTACCCACCAAGCTGCATTTAGAGAAGCGATTGTAAAAACGGTTAGAGAATTTTACGGAAAGAATTTTGAGGCTTCAGATGTAAGAAAGTCTATTATTTCAGCGATTTCCATAAAGGTAATGGAACCAGTTTTTGAAAGTCAAACAAAAACAAAATTAGGTTCTACAGATATGGGAGGTGATTTACCAACCGTAAGAACTTATATCAACGATTTTGTTAAAACAAAATTAGATAATTACTTACATAAGAATACCGAAGTAGCAGAAGCTTTACAAAGAAAGATTTTACAAGCTGAAAAGGAACGTAAAGAGCTTTCAGGAATACGAAAATTAGCAAAAGATAGAGCTAAGAAGGCAAGCTTACATAATAAGAAACTTCGCGATTGTCGTATCCATTTTGGAGACACAAAAAAGGAAGCTTACTTAGATACTACTTTGTTTATTACGGAGGGAGATTCGGCAAGTGGATCGATTACAAAATCGAGAAATGTAAATACACAAGCAGTATTTAGTTTAAAAGGAAAGCCTTTAAATTCGTACGGATTAACTAAGAAAATTGTATACGAAAATGAAGAGTTTAATTTATTACAAGCAGCATTAAATATAGAAGATGGTTTACAAGATTTACGATATAACAATATTGTAATCGCAACCGATGCCGATGTCGATGGAATGCACATACGCTTGTTATTAATAACTTTCTTCTTACAGTTTTTCCCAGAAGTAATAAAAGAAGGACATTTATATATCTTGGAAACGCCACTTTTTAGAGTTCGAAATAAAAAAGAAACTATTTATTGTTATTCAGAAGAAGAAAAACAAGAAGCTATAAATAAATTAAGAGGAAAACCAGAAATAACTCGATTTAAAGGATTGGGGGAGATTTCGCCAAATGAATTTGTACATTTTATTGGAGACGATATACGTTTAGACCCAGTAATGTTAGATAAAGAAATGTCTATAGATCAAATGTTACAATTCTACATGGGTAAGAATACACCAGATCGCCAAAAGTTTATTATAGAAAATTTAAAGGTAGAATTAGACTTAGCTGAGGAGAATTCATAAAAATGGATAAGCAGAGAAGAATAAAAATATATTTACTTGTAGCTGCAACATTTTTTATTATCAGTGTTTCTAACCTCGACTTTAATGATTTAAGTTGGAGTAGAAATAGTAAGAATTATGTAAGAATGATAGTTGCTATTTTAGTGTATCTAATAATATACTTGAGTAGTAAAAAACTAACAAATAAGAACTCTTAAAAGAATACACATTATTCAATGAGTGAAGAAAACAACAATTACGAACATGACGAAGAATTAGCAAATCAAAATCACGAACAAACTGAAACCATTACCAAGGTTACAGGGATGTATAAAGAGTGGTTTTTAGATTATGCTTCGTATGTAATTTTAGAACGTGCTGTACCATCAATAGAAGACGGGTTTAAACCTGTACAACGTCGTATTATGCATTCGATGAAAGATTTAGATGATGGACGTTATAACAAGGTAGCCAATATTGTAGGTCATACCATGCAGTATCACCCACATGGAGATGCGTCTATTGCTGATGCCATGGTACAAATGGGACAAAAAGAGCTGTTAATTGATATGCAAGGAAACTGGGGTAATATCTTAACAGGAGATAGAGCAGCAGCATCACGTTATATTGAGGCACGTTTATCAAAGTTTGCTCTAGAAGTAGTTTTTAATCCAAAAACTACAGAATGGAAAATGTCGTATGATGGAAGACGAAAAGAGCCAATAGATTTACCAGTAAAGTTCCCGTTATTATTAGCACAAGGAGCAGAAGGTATTGCTGTAGGATTATCGACTAAAATATTACCACATAACTTTAATGAGTTAATAGATGCCTCGGTAAAATATTTGAAAGGAAGAAGTTTTACACTAGTACCAGATTTCTTAACTGGAGGTATTGCCGATTTTACCAATTATAACGATGGTAAAAGAGGAGGAAAGGTAAGAGTAAGAGCTAAAATATCGCAATTAGACAAGAAGACGCTAGTAATTACCGAAATTCCATTTGCAACAACTACTACATCGTTAATAGATAGTATTTTAAAAGCTAACGATAAAGGTAAAATAAAGATAAAGAAGATAGAGGATAACACTGCAGCTAATGTAGAGATATTAGTGCATTTACCTCCAAATGTTTCGCCAGATAAAACCATAGATGCCCTATATGCTTTTACGAATTGTGAAAATTCAATATCACCATTAGCATGTACGATTGAAAATAACAAACCGGTATTTGCTGGAGTATCTGAAATATTAAAACATTCAACAGACTTAACTGTTAGATTGTTAAAGTTAGAGTTAGAAATTCAATTACACGAATTAGAAGAACAATGGCATTTTGCTTCGTTAGAACGTATTTTTATTGAAAATAGAATTTATCGTGATATTGAGGAAGTAGAAACATGGGAAGGAGTAATTGAAGCAATTGATAAAGGATTACAACCACATATAAAACATTTAAAGCGCCCAGTAACTGAGGAAGATATTGTTCGATTAACAGAAATTAGAATTAAAAAGATTTCTAAGTTCGATATTGACAAAGCGAAACAGCATATAGAAGCTTTAGAAGAAAAAATAGCAGAGGTAAAACATCATTTAGATAATTTGATTGATTTTGCAATCGACTATTTTAAAGCTTTAAAAGCAAAATTCGGAAAAGGACGCGAACGTAGAACTGAAATTAGAATATTTGATGATATCGTAGCTACTAAAGTAGTAATGCGTAACACCAAATTATATGTAAATAAAGAAGAAGGATTTATAGGTACTTCTTTACGAAAAGACGAATACGTTACCGATTGTGCCGATATTGACGATATCATTGTGTTCAGAGATAACGGTACTATGATTGTAACAAAAGTAGCATCAAAAACCTTTGTAGGAAAAGGAATTTTACACATAGCAGTCTTTAAAAAGAAAGACAAACGTACGGTGTACAATATGATGTATAAAGATGGAACCAAAGGACCAAGTTATATGAAGCGATTCAATGTAACGAGTGTAACTCGCGACAAAGAATACGATTTAACCAATGGAAATAAAGGTTCAAAAGTTTTATACTTTTCAGCAAATCCAAATGGAGAAGCAGAAGTAGTTACAATTAACTTACGTGCTGTAGGTAGTATTAAAAAGTTAAAATGGGACATTGATTTTGCCGATTTAGCTATAAAAGGAAGAGGAGTAAGAGGAAACCAAATAACAAAATTCGCAATTAAAAAAATCGAATTTAAATCAGCAGGGGTTTCTACTTTAAAACCTCGTAAGATTTGGTTCGACGATGCTGTTCAACGATTAAATGTAGATGGAAGAGGAGATTTATTAGGAGAATTTAGAGCAGAAGACAAAATTTTAATAGCAACACAGTCAGGAAAAATAAAAGCAGTTTCACCAGATTTAGCAATGCATTTTGAAAATGATATGATTGTACTGGAGAAATGGAATCCTAAGAAACCAATATCAGCTATTTATTTTGAAGGAGCAAAAGAGCGTTACTATGTGAAACGTTTCTTAATAGAAACTCCAGACAAGGAAGAGGTTTTTATTTCTGAAAGTGAAAAATCTAAATTAGAAATTATTGCTACGGATTATAGACCAATGGCTGAGGTTGTTTTTTCAAAGAGAAGTTTAGAAAGAATTCAGGTAAACTTTGAAGAGTTTATTTCTATAAAAGGTATCAAAGCTTTAGGAAATCAATTAACAACTGATAAAATTAGAACAGTTAATTTATTAGAGTCTTTACCATACGAAGAACCAGAAGAGGAGAAAGTAGAAGAAATAGAGGTAAACGAAGAAGAAACAATTGAAGAAACATTGCCTTTAGAAGTAGAGGAAGCTCCGCAAAAGGAATTTGTAGAAACTAAAGAGGATAAAGCTAAGAAAGCATTGGCAAGAGCACTTCAAAAGAAGAAAAAGAGTGCCGAAGAAGATGACGATAGCCAAACAGCCTTATTTTAAATGAAAACAATAGGATTAATAGGAGGGATTACACCGCAGTCAACTATTATGTACTATCAGGTACTAAATAAGTTAGCCACAGAATCGTTTGGAGAAAAACACTCGGCGAAAGTTCTTATTAATTCTATGGATTTTGGTCAAATATCTCAACTTCAAACCGAAGGTAAATGGGATGTTTTGGCTACTATCATGGTTGATGCAGCAAAAAGTTTAGAAGCGGCAGGTGCATCCTGTATTGTAATATGTGCCAATACCATGCATTTAACAATAAATGAGGTTAAAGAAGCTATACAAATTCCTGTTATACATATTGCAGAAGCTACTGGTGAGGTAATTTTAGAAAAGAAATTAAAAAAGGTAGCATTGTTAGGTACAAAGTATACTATGGAGAAAACTTTTTATACAGATGTATTAAAAAGTATGGGCATAGAAACAATAATACCAGATAAAGAAGATAGAACTATTATCCATACAGTTATTTATAATGAATTAGCTAAAGGAGTTTTAAATAAAAACTCCAAAGAAGCATATTTAAAAATTATACGTAAATTAGAGGAGCAAGGTGTAGAAGGAGTTATTTTAGGATGTACTGAAATACCTTTATTGATAAAACAAGAAGATGTTTCAATTCCTGTTTTTGATACTACAACTATTCACGCAACAAAAGCATTTAATCTTTCAAAATAATGGAAGAACTACATACATACCAATTTGATTTAAATTCTTTTTTTGGAATTGTAGGTTATATACTTCTCGTGGGATTAGTAGTTTGGTTACTGTCTAGAATTACACGTTATATTATAGTTCAAATAATAAAACGAAGAAAAACAGACCGTTATGGAAGAACAAGTATCTTGTTTTTTAGAAATTCGGTTAAGTTTTTTCTAGGTCTTTTCGGTATAGCCTATATTATTATGACTGTACCAGCTTTTAGAAGTAAAGCTACTTTAATATTCTCAGGAGCCGGTATATTAGCTGCGATAATCGGTTTCGCGGCACAGGCAGCTTTATCGAACTTAATAGCGGGAGCTTTTATTGTTATTTTCCGTCCATTTAGAGTAGGAGATTATATCAAATTAGACGATACAAGGGTTGGTATTGTAGAAGACATTACTTTACGTCATACGGTAATTAATAATTTTGAAAATAAACGATTAATTATACCAAATTCGGTAATTAGTACCGATTCAGTATTGAATCATACGATAGAAGATTCACATGTTTTAAGTTTTAATAATTTCAAACTAGGTATAAAGGCTAATATTGATTTAGCTAGAAAAATTATACAAGAAGAAGCCATAAAATTACCAACTGTAATTGATTTTAGAACTCCAGAACAAGTAATGGCAAACGCAGAGCAAGTAGATGTACGTGTAATAGATATACATCCAGATCACATACATATGCGAGCTTATGTTTGGTTGAATGAACCTTTTCAAGAGTTTAAAACAAAATGTGCTTTAAAAGAAGCTGTACACAAACGTTTTTTAGCTGAAGGAGTACAACTTCCAATTCCTATTCATAAAGTGTTAAAAGTATAAAAAGTATTTAGATTCTTCTCTTCCAAAAAGGAGAGTGTTTCCAACGCATTTCAGCACTATAAAACAGTTTCTTATGTTGTAAATAGTATTGCCAAATAGTATTTATTTGCTGATTATATTTTTCTTGAACAATTTTCTCTTTTTCAATATCAAAATGATGAACTAAATCGTATTTAATAATGAGAGATGTAAGTTGCATAGCAGTAGCCATAGCATTATACATACCTTGTGAAGAAAGAGGATCGAAACTTATGGCAGCATCACCAATAGCTGCCCATTGTTTGCCTATAACTTGGGTTAATTTGGAGGAGTTAGCCGCCACAGTTCCATGAAGGCTAGGGGTGCTTTTGGATTCTTTTAAGATACTTTCCATAGCTTTATTTTTTTTAGCTAATTCAATAAAAAAATCAACTTTTTTAATTTCATTTTTATCAATTAAATCAGCATCAGTTTGAAAAGCTATAACTCTCTTATTATTTGGAACAACAGCACTATACCACCATCCATTTTCAGAAGCAGAGATAGTACTCATTGTATTTTGTAAATAGTTTGGCATTGTTGCCCAACAAGCAATTAATTTATCGATAGTATTACGTTTAACCCCTAAACTTCTAACAAAATGAGATTGTCTTCCAGTAGCATCGATAACAAACTTAGATTTGATATAATAAGCTTTCTCAGTTGTCTTTTCAGTAGTTTTAGCAGTCACATACCAATAGTTATTCTCGAGTTTACTTGTTTGTAGTTTTAATGGACTAAGGATTTTAACACCTCTTTTTACGGCTGAATCTCTAAGAAAACTTTCAAAACTTTTTCTATTTAAGCTTTGAACAAAACCATCAGGATTTCTCAAATGATCTACAATATGAACCTGATTACTACCCCAAAAAGATTGCATTCCCATATTTTTAATATACACGGGATTATGTTGTTGGGTAGTTTTTTCTAAGTCTTCTAATAAATTAAGTTGTTTAAGAATGCGTTGCGCAGCAGGAGCTAAAGACTCTCCAATACGATCACTAGGTGCTGTATTTTTATCAATTATAATAACCTTGTGTGTATGAGCTAATGAAATGGCGGCAATGCAACCAGCAATGCCGCCACCAATAATTAAAATATCTGTTTCTAAATTAATCAACTATTTTCTATTTAGGCATGAATCTTTGGAAACGAACCATTTTCTCAGGAACACCAACTTCTTTTCTTGTTGTTTTCTGATGTTGCATGGTTTGAACTTTGGTTTTATCATGAGTTTTAGAAGCTAATAAATTTAATAACTTTTGAACACTTTCAGTAGCATTAAAATCTTCTTTTAGTTCATGTTCTACCATAGCTATTAATTGTCCTTTGGCACTTTCCATTAACTCTTGTTCAGTCAATAATTTCTTATCAGATAATTGTTGTACTGCTGCTGTTAATAGGTTTTCTTCAGTAGTATTTAAGCGTGTTTTATCCTCCAAAATTTCATGAAGTTCTTTCATCGCTTCCTTGAATAGAAGTTCTTCTTGCTCTACACTAGGAATAATACCAACTTGCATTTTTGGAGGAAAGTTTGAGTCATCAGGAGTTCCTGGACGTGCTTGTACAACAGCAAGTTTATCAAAGTATTTAATCATACTATTGATTTGATTTGTTTGTGTAGGAGCTTCCCCGTCTAAAGGTAAGTCATCTAACCAAGCTTCTCTGAAAGCAAAAGCTTCTTTACGAGTTTCTTCTGAAATATTAGAGTCTATAGTTTCTTTATAGCGTTCTTCACTTAAGATATTATTAGGAACTCTAGCTGGCCAAAATGTTGGTAAATAAGGATCGTAACTTTTCGTATAACCATCTCTACAACTAGCTGTGTCAGTTTGCCAAGGTATGGCCATCCAACGAGTAATTCCACCAGGTACTTGCCCTCCTAAAAGAGGTCCAGCTGATAAAGTTAAAACATCGCTATTCATAGTTGAGCCATAATAAGAAGTATCTACTAGTGGTGTTTTGGGTGCATGTTTTAATCTAAAAGGAGCAGAGTACATTCCAGAAGTACGCATTGGCCAAGTCATTTCACATCCTGGGTGAAAAGCATCAGCTAAACAAAATTCCATAGCAGCTTTCGTAAGCATATCAGGTTGTTCTTCAATAGGTAAATCATCTATTTCTAGTGGTTTTGGAACATGCGGACAACCAGTCATATCAACAAAATCAGCATCGAAATCACCTTCTACCCATTGATCAAGAAATTCTAATTGTAAACCAGATAGCGTAGAGTGTTGACGTACAGATCCTGTAGTTGGGATAGAAACGGCATCACCATATGTCCAAGGCCATAACTGAGGAGCTTCTGCACCAGAAACATCATAACGACGGAAATTGTTAGAAATAGTACGTCGCATTTCGTAATTAGCAGAAGATGGATCATTCAATTTTTTTACCCATTCAACAGTCGTGTAATCGAATTGACCACCCCAACCAAAAGCTGCTGCAAAACCTGCATTTACCCATTGTAAATTTGTCATTCTTTCAAAAATAGGTAAGATGTCTTTTTTAAATGAAGGTCTTGCTGGACGTTCTAACATTCCAGATTTAACGGCAACATCTCGCATTAAATCCCACATTGTACGAACAGATTTTTGCATAGGTGCATAATCTGGTGGAGCACATACAACCCAGGCTGGTTCAACTTTTAATTGTACTCCTTCATATTCTACTTCTGCAGTAATTGGTCCGTCTGAAGTATCGTCATACCATCCTTCATTATTAGCAAAAGTAATAGCAATATCTCCTTTTAAGTTTTCAGATTTTCCATGACCTCCAAGCATAATTAAGCGCCCTTTTTCATCAGTACGCATTTCTCCAAGGTATACTTCTTTCGATTGAAATTCTCCTCTGAATTCATGTCCTTCTTTTACATTTGGTGTTGAAATGCTTTGTGCTCCACCATCTATTAATAAAGTACTTCTATCTTTTACATCAATATTTCTAAGTAACGATGGTGGAATATTTGGATCTTGAGCATCAGGTATGTCTAAAGCTATTTGAAATTGATACCAAGAAGCTTTTTGATTTGCTAAATGGCTATGCCAAGTAATTTTAGCATTATCAGAAGTTAATTCTTTTACAGCTTTTCCAGCGGCATTAAAACCATAAATTCTAAATTGTGCTGCTTGTCTTTTTAATGCACCAGTTTTATCTCTATAAGCATATTGATCCATTTTAGCTTCTGGTTCATCAACTAAAGGACCAATAAAATATTCATCTTTACTATTTCCAACTCTGGTAATACCTATTGGAGGATAAATAGCAGCTCTTACAATACACTCGCTGCTTTCATCAATATTCCCTTTAAAATGCTTAGCACGTTCTTTAGGTTCTTGTTGCTGTTGCCCATTTGCTTGATGGCGTACTTCTGCACTTGCAGCATATACTGTTTTCCTTGCCTCTGCTATGGAACCTATTGGTTTATGAGCTTCTAAAGTTCGCCAAATATTAAATGATAAATTAGAACCAAATTCAGCTTGACCAATAGCGGTAATATCTTGTTGTTCTAAATATAACTCAGCAATACATACATATGGACTTTCTTCTTCACTCCAAACATCTTGCGCATTATTTAAAGGCATATTATCATTGGTTCTAGGTTGTATCTCAAACCTGAACTTGGCACTTTTATTTCGAAGACGTTTCTCTAAATCTAACCTTAAATAATTTTTATCGTCAAAAGGAGCACCTTTGTAGGTGTCATCTGGTACAAGTCGATATTTAACAATATTATTTTCTCCTAATTGAAAAGGTAAAATGGCCCAGTATTTAGCGCTTAAACAACTAGCTTCTTCCTTTGCCATAGCTTTTAATATGTTTCCAAGCTTAGGATGTTTGTTGATGTAAGCATCGTAATCATGGTCTATGGTACCAGCAGTTGTAAAACTGCACATTTGTTGAGCGTCTCTAGCAAAAAATCGATCAATGTTTTGAAAAATAAAATCTGCAGTACTTCCTTCTCCGAATAATTTAGGTCCTTCAACTCCAAATAGTTTTAATCCAACACCTACAGTACTATGTAAATCAGGTGAAGTTGGAGAAATATCACTAGAAAAACGTACTGCGCATTCATAGGAATCACCAGCAAATATTCCTATTTTATATTCTTCAGGAATATCTTTATTTATGATAAAATTTCCATAAACGATTCCATGTTGTTTTCTAAAAACTGCACGTTCAGCTGGTTTTTGCCCTTTTTCAATTCTAGTTTTTTGTCCCATTTCAACAAACATCTCTTCAAGACGTTGTGTTACTAATGGTGTACTTCCGTTGCTATCCCAACACTTTACATTATTTGCTGTTGGTTTTGCTTTGTTTTTGTTAGTCATTGTTAGGTTATTTTAAGTTTGGTTAGTTGATAACTAATTATTGGACCTTTTATATGCTAACATTAAAAACTAAAGAGATAAAAGGGGGACATAAAAAGTTATTATAACTCATTAGTTAGCTACTAGTAAACTTAAAGATAAGTTGTTAAAGAGAAATGAGACCTTAAGAATGTAAGAGAGTTTTTATAAGAAGAATTCTTCTAAACATCTTGTTTGTAGGTAGGTATAGAGATTTCTATAAAAGTAGAGATAATAAAATACGGGTGTTTTTCCTTTTCGAGAAGGGGAAAATCACTAAAGGTATTTAGAGTGATTTCTTCTTGTAGAGAGAATTAGGAACTGATAAAATTCAAGTTCCTTTCTTTAGTAAAAGAAAAAAAGGGAATTTTAGTTTTTAAACAAGAAGCCTAGACCTAAACGACCTAAAAACTTTTTTTCAAAAGCCCAAAAGAATTTAAATTGTCCAAATACCCATCCAACTATAGGTAATGTTGCTTGATAAATAGGGAAAATTAATAAAATACGTAATGGCCAATAAATCCAAGCAGCAGTTGTTTCTTGGTGAAGCCCTAAGAAAGCTGTAATAGGTTTAGCAACCCAAGCTGCAAAAGAACCGTTAATAGCGAAAACAATTAGGATTGCTATGATTGCCCAATTATTTTCAATACCCCAACGTTGTTTTAATTTTTCCATAAGTAAATAATCGACTGCAAAAATAGTTAAAAGATTAAGTGCAGACAAATAGATTTTATTTAAAATCTCGTTGTCGTTTAGCTTCAAAAATTAATATAGCAGCAGCGACAGAAACATTCATAGAGTCTATTTCTCCTTGCATAGGAATGTTTATATTCTGAGTTGCTTTGTCACGCCATTCTTGTGTTAATCCAGTAGCTTCAGTTCCCACAACTAATGCAGTAGCTTGTTTGTAATCGTTTTTATGATACTCATTAGAATTTTGCAATGTGGCACTGTAAATATGAATATTTTGCTGTTGTAAAAAAGCAATAGTTTCATCTGTAGTTCCTACACCTATTTGATTGGTGAATAAGCAACCAACACTAGAACGTACAATATTAGGATTGAATAAATCTGTTTTTGGATTTGCTATTAATACTGCATCAATATTGGCTGCATCTGCCGATCGTAACATAGCTCCAATATTTCCAGGTTTTTCAATACCTTCTAATACTAAAACGAGTGGAGTAGGAGTGTTAAATTGGATAGAGTTCAACTCAAAACTTTTAGTTTTAACTACTGCAATTACGCCTTCGGTAGTATCTCGGTAAGCTAATTTTTGGTATACTTCTTTGGTTATTTCAATACAATTTGTTGTATGCTTTTGTATTTCCTGTAAACTTTTTTCTGAAAATAATTCAGGAACAAATAAAATTGTTTCTATTTGATAAGTTCCTTTAATTACTAAAGATATTTCACGTTTTCCTTCTACTAAAAACAATCCTTTTTTCTTTCGTTCTCTGGATTTGTCTTGTAGTTTTAATAAATCTTTTATGTAAGAATTTTGCGTACTGCTAATTATTTTCATGTTGCAAAAATATTGAATATAGCGTATTTGACTTACTAGTTTTCAGATAAATTTTGAAGTATAAAAAAAGCTCGGTTAGTACCGAGCTTCTTTGTTATTGATTTTTATACTTGTTGGAATATCGTTTCCATAATTTTGTTTGATGTGTTTCCAAACTAATTTTTCTTCCTTGTATAAAAGCGTCTGTTAAAATATTTGTTCGCATATCTAATGCATCACCTTCAGAAATAAATAAAGTTGCGTCTTTACCTACAGCTAAAGTTCCTACTTTATCGTTTACTCCTAAAATTTTTGCATTGTTTTCTGTAATCAGTTGTACAGCTTTTTCTTTGTCTAAACCATAAGCGGCATAAGTTCCAGCATAAAAAGGAAGATTTCTTGTATTCATACGTTCCATATCTCCTTCCATACCTAAACCTACTAAAATTCCCGCATCGCTTAGCATTTTAGCAGCACGGAAAGGTAAATCATAATCTTCATCTTCACCTCCAGGTAATCTGTGGGCTCTTTCTAAAATTACAGGGATATTATTGCTTTTTAATAAATCAGCTACTTTTTCTGCTTCTCTACCTTTTACAATTACAATATTCTTAATGCCAAGCTTTTTTAGAGTATTTACAGCATCTGTTATCGATTTTTGACCATTTACATGTACAAACATTTTTTGTGAACCATTTAATACTCCTTGTAAGGCTTCGTATGGTAAAATCTTTGCTTCTTTTTTTCCAGCTAAATAACTCTTAGCATTGGTAATGTATTTTTCTATATGATCAATACTTTTTTGGTAGTTTTTGTTAGGTTTAAAATTCCCAACACCACCAAAGCTCCAGCTTGTAGGTCTAAAACTACTAGGCCAATTCATATGAACACCATCATCTGTTTTTAAAACAGCGTCTTCCCAGTTCCAAGCATCGAATTGTACAACTGATGATGTTCCTGATATTACACCTCCTCTTGGAGTTATTTGTGCCATAAAAACACCATTAGGTCTCATACTTTCAACAACTTTACTTTCTGTATTGTAAGCAATAATACTACGTATATGAGGAAGCATATTTCCTATTTCATCAAAATCTCTGGTAGCTCTTACAGCATCAATTTCAGCTAAACCTAATGAAGTATTAGCAGCAATAAAACCAGGGTATACATGTTTTCCTTTGGCATTAATTACTGTACCTATACGAGCTATTCTCATATTAGCGCTACCAACAAAAGAAATTTTACCTTTAGAGAACATAATTAAAGAGTTTTCAATTACTTCTCCATTTCCTAAGTGAGCTGTAGCTCCCTCAATACTATAATCGGTAGTTTGTTTAGGAGCAGGCGTTTGTTGTGCCATTATATTTCCTATGAATAAGAAACACAATAGACTATATATTACTTTTAGTTTCATGTTTGTTTTTTTTAAGTTCTTATTCAGTATCACAGTGGAATAATTTTTTAGTTTTCTTAGAAGGTGCTTGAGTTTTAGCTCCTTTTAATTTTTCTTGTAACATCATATTAATCAATTTAGAACGTTCTTCTTTAATTGATTTTCTTTTTCGTAAATCGGCATCAATATCAAAGTAGATAGTACCATCAATAATTGTTTTTTCTGCTTTTGAATATACAGAAAGTGGGTTTCCACTCCATAAAACAACATCGGCATCTTTACCTTCTTTAATACTTCCAGTTTGTTGATCTAAGTGTAATAATTTAGCAGGGTTTATAGTTACTGTAGCCCAAGCTTCTTGTTCAGATAAACCACCATATTTTACCAATTTAGCTGCTTCTTGATTTAATCTTCGAGACATTTCCGCGTCATCAGAATTTATAGCAACCGTTACTCCTTGTCTGTGCATGATTGCTGCATTATATGGAATTGCATCATTTACCTCGTACTTATAAGCCCACCAGTCGGCAAATGTAGATCCACCAACACCGTGTTTTTTCATTTTATCAGCTACTTTATATCCTTCTAAAATATGTGTGAATGTGTTAATGTTGAAATCAAACATTTCAGCAACTTTCATTAACATATTGATTTCTGATTGCACATATGAGTGACATGAAATAAAACGCTCTTTATTTATAATTTCAGCCAAAGCTTCTAATTCTAAATCTTTACGGTATGGTTGACCACTTTTCTTTTTAGCATCGTATTCTTTAGCTCTTTGGAAGTAATCAATATAAACTTGTTCAACTCCCATACGTGTTTGTGGAAAACGTACAGTTTGTAAATCTCCCCAGTTTGATTGCTTTACATTTTCTCCTAAAGCAAACTTGATAAATTTTGGAGAGTTCTTGTAAATTAATTTATCTGCGTTTTCACCCCATTTTAATTTAAGTATTGCAGAACGCCCACCAATTGGGTTTGCCGAACCGTGTAATACTTGTATTGAAGTTACACCACCAGTTAAGTTTCTATAAATATTAATGTCATCAGGATTTACAACATCTTCTATAGTAACTTCAGCAGTTGAATTATGTCCTGCTTCATTTACTGCTGATGTAGCAATATGTGAATGTTCATCAACAATTCCGGCTGTTAAGTATTTTCCAGTTCCGTCAATAACTTTAGCTCCTCTAGAAGAAAGATTTTTACCTATTTGACTAATTTTCCCATTTTTAATTAAAACATCAGTATTGTTTAAAACAGCTCCATTTTCTGAAGTCCAAACTGTTGTGTTTTTTATTAAAATGTTTTCTTGCTTTGGCTTACTAGTATTACCATATCCAACATTTGGGTAAGTAACAGCTACTATTTCAGGAGTTTTATTTTTGTCTCCTTTTTTATCTTTTTTATCTTGCTTTTTAGAGTTAAAAACTGCTGACCATTGTGATGTGTTTCCATTATTATCTATAGCAGTTCCTTTTAAGTTTTTATCTTCTACAAAACTTGATAAGCGTGTGAAATTATCTCCTTCTCTCAAAGTAATAGTTACCCAGTTATCTTTGAAAGAAAATTTAGAATTCACTTTTTTATCACCTTGTTTTATAGTTGCTTTTTGTTTAGCTCCTTTTCCACTAATAGTCATGTTATATGTTTTACCATTAGTAGTTAAAGTGTATTCTCCAGAAAGGTCTTTAATGTTCATAGGGTTCACAACATTTTTGTCTCCTTGAACCCAGTTTTCGTATAAAGTAGTATTTTTATCAAAAATATCTCCCGAAGTAATTAAGAAGTTAGCATAACTTCCATTGTTTAAGTTTCCAATCTTAGTGTTTTTAAGAATATTAGCAGGAATTGTAGTTAAAGCTTCTAAAGCTTTTGTTTTGTTTAATCCATATTTTATAGCTTTTCTTAAGTTAGCTGTAAAGTCAGTTGCTTTTTTTAATTGATATGTTGTTAAAGCAAAAGGAACTTTATTTTTAGCTAATACTGATGGATTAGAAGGCTCTTGATTCCATTTACGCATATCGCTAAGTGCTACTTGATCAGCTAAAAAAGGATCGCTAACATCGTAAGCTTTTCTAAAATTAATAGGAATTATAAAAGTAGCATTGGTATTTTTTATATCATTAATACGCTCAAATTCGTCACCACCACCAACTATGGTATATTGAATTCCAAATTCGTCACCAACTTTATCAGCTCTTAAATCATCTAGATAGTTTCCTCCTCTAAAAATTTGAGCTAAATCTTTTTTATCATTTAATGCTTGTAAAGCTAAATCGGTATTCTTCATTTTACCTTTAGCATACCAATCAGCATCTAAATATGTTTGTCTTAACAAAGCCATTGCTCCCATACGAGAAGTTGGATATGTTTGACGCGATTTCTTACTTTTACTAAACGATAAATAGTTTCCTGATTCTTTGTCTAAAATTCTATAGGCATTAGTACTATTTGGGTTAAGTGCTACTAATACTCCGTTACCCTGCATAATACCGTCTTCTAAGTGTGTATTAACAACACCAAAACCTAAGTTTAATAACTCTTTAGCTTTTTTAGTATCAAATTTAAATTGATTTAAAGGATTAACATCAGGTCTAATATGATCGTTCCAATAATATCCTTTTCTACCAGCTTCGTACTGTGGACGTTTACCTGACCATCCTTCTCTTTTTGGTGTTTGTATACCAAAAGTAGTATAGACATCGATAAATGACGGATAAATAGTTTTTCCTTTTAAGTCAATTACTTGTGCATTTTTAGGAATAGAAACAGACTTTCCACTACTAATAACTTTTCCGTCTTTGATAAGTAGTGTTCCCTTTTTGATAATAGTGTTTGGATTTACATAAATTTTAGCATTGGTAAATGCAAATACATTGTTTTTTGATGTTTTGACTCCTTTGTTATTTGGAAAATATTCTTGTGCATACACTGTAGACAAACACATGAATAATAGGAGTAAGAGTGTTTTTTTCATTGATGATTACGTTGATTAATGGTTAAAGGTATCTTTTTCTAAAAAGAAAGTATAGCGTTTTAACAAATAATTAAGAATTATTAAAAGTAAAAATATTTTTCAAGAAATGATTTCAACCAAATTATAGCTAATGGTTGTATTTTAAAACATTATGCTATTATTTAAAACCAGTGTGTTTTGTGTATGAAAAAAAAATATTTGAACTTTAAACTAAGTTTTTGCAATGACTAGTCATAAAGCTATGAATGACTTAAAAAAAGTCGTAGAATGTTAATTAACTTTTAATAATATTATGAAGAGAGAAATTAAACATTACTGTAATATTTTTCTTGTTTTTTGCTTTTTTATTTCATGTCAAAAAGATCAAAAATGTTCTATTTCAGAAGATGGAATTTCTAAAATCAATTTTTTTAATAAAGAAATCAATTTTAAATACTGGAATGCTTCTACTTCAGATCAAAAGTATGATTTGTATGTTTCATCAGTGAATAATAATCAATTATTATTTGATAGATTTCTTGATAAAAATAGCGTAGAAAAATCTTTTGCAATTATTTTTTATGTAGATGGTGATCAAAAAGACTGGATAAGGAAAAGGGGTATAAATGCTAATAATGTTAAGGCATATCAATTATACTTTGGAAAAGAGAATACTATCAAGACTGATATTTATAAAAATAACAAGGGAAAATATGAAAAAATTAAAAAACTATCATCAGCAGTGAATTATATCTCAGCTAATGATATGTATAAAATAGCTGGGTTATTTAATGGAACTACTAGTATTTTTATGCTTGAAAATATTAATGAATCGTTCAATTATATTGATTTTAAACCAAATTCATTGAGAGAGTATGAATTAGAGAGTAACATAAGAACCTATTTAATAGAAGAAGGTGCTAGAGAAAGAGGAATATCTCTACAAGAGTTAAAAACAAAGAATAATTTTGAATTAATTTATGATGAAGATTTATCTGATGATAAATGTACTTCTCCTTGTAATTTTATAAGTGGAGGGCCATGTACATGGGTAAATGATAATCCAAGACCAGGATATTGGAATTGTCAGCCAAGAGTTACATGGTGCTTATTTAGAGAAGTAAAAAAAATAAGTAAATTACAAGAGCCTATAGCAAGTAAAAGGTCTAGAGAAGAAGAGGAAAATATATTATATTTATTAAGAGATGGTTTTTTATTCTTAAGTGATAAAGGAAAAGAGTTAATATCTCAATATTATGAGTTAAGTTCTTATTCAAAAGAACTATCTGATGAAACTATGAGAAGAATTAATAAAATAAAACCTTTAATAATAGATAAAGTAGAAGTGTTTATGAAAAATAGAGCATCTAAAAATATCTTGATATCAGAAAAAGAAAAGAATTCTTTTTTAGAGGTATTAGATTTTATGAAAAAGGATTATTCTTCACGTGATTATTACCTTTTAATTGAAAAAATTAAAAAAGAAGTTTTAGAATATTCAAACAAGAGCTCTTCACAAATAAATAGTATGATTTTGCAATAAAAATTAAAGAGGTTTTTTAAAACCTCTTTAATTTTCTAATTCAGTATTAATTTTCCAATTTTTTCATGTCCTGAAAGCCAAGCTGTATTCTCATCAACAAATTGAATGGCGTAGTATTTATCTTTACTAACTTCTTTCCATGAGATTCCACCATCATTAGAAAAAGAAACTCCTGTTTTACCTACTGCAAAAATTTCTTTCCCATTGGTGTTTGGTACATATTGTACACAACTTTTATAACTAGGGTTTTGATTGTTTGCAACAATAGTCCATGTTTTACCACCATCTTTGGTAATAGCTTTGTTAGCATAATTATCATCTTCTTTAGAATAGTTTCCCCCAATAGCAATACCGTTGTTTTCATCATAAAAATCAATAGAATAAATTCCTTGAGGGCCATCACCTTGTACAATTGGTGTATTGTAAACTTCCCAAGTGTTACCGTAATCTACAGACTTTAAAATTCTAGCTTTGCTACCACCAGAAGCTATCCATACGGTTTTATTTATAATAGCAATATTGGTATTACTTGCAGCAAAAAAGGCTTCTCCTTCTTCAAATTTTGGAAGTTTTTCACAAGGAAGTTTTGACCAAGTTATACCTCCATCAATAGTTAATAGGATAGAAGGACAATTTTCTGTAGGGTCTCCAACAGCAATTCCATGCAAGCCATCATCAAAAAATTTCATACAATCGTAAAATACTTTTTCATGTTCTTCTTTGTAAACTAGTGTATCTTTTTCTAGATTCACCTTAAATAACAAAGCAGGATTTGCAACTGAAAGAGCAAAAACTCCTTCTTTGTTCATAGCAATACTTCTAAAATTAGGAATGATAGAATCATTGTAATTTAGCCGTTTTATATCCCAAGATTTACCTCCGTCTTGAGTTAAACCGAGAGCACCTTTAGAACCAGCGTATAATAATTCGTTTTCGGAAATTACTTGTATAGCACGAATACTAATACTATCTTGTTTATATTCAGTTATTTTTACTGAATTTATATTTCTAGGAGTATACTCTTTTTTGCAAGAAAAAGAAATAATTACGACTAAAATTAAAAGTGAAATTCGTTTCATTTTTTGATATTTTTACAGAAATAAAAATAGATAAATCAATTTAATTCTATGAAGAAAGCATTAGTAATTTCTGGAGGTGGAAGTAAAGGAGCATTCGCAGGTGGCGTTGCTCAATATTTAATGAAAGAAAAAGGAAAGGATTACGATATGTTTTTAGGAACTTCAACAGGAAGTTTAATGGTTTCACACCTAGCTTTAGGGATGGTTGATGAATTAAAAGATGTTTATACTTCAGTAGACCAAAAATCTATTTTTAGTAACAGTCCTTTTAAAATTAGAAAAGTAAATGGCGCCAAAGTAATTTCTATTAGACACAGAAATACTTTTTGGAATTTTTTAAATGGACGAAAAACTTTTG
Organism: Tenacibaculum aiptasiae; assembly: GCF_965221665.1. Taxonomy (NCBI): domain Bacteria; kingdom Pseudomonadati; phylum Bacteroidota; class Flavobacteriia; order Flavobacteriales; family Flavobacteriaceae; genus Tenacibaculum; species Tenacibaculum aiptasiae. The sequence goes on along the minus strand of NZ_CBDCSN010000003.1, from coordinate 1,156,531 downwards.
GAGAAAGTAAGAATCTAAGAAAGCTGATAAAAAAAAGTGTTACTAAAAAGATGTACCACCAAATACGAAAAGCTAATAAAGATGTTGTAGTAACGGTTTCTAATTTAACAGCCAATCAAATTGAATATAAATCTATTTTAGATTGTAGTTATGATGATTTCTGCGATTGGGTTTGGGGTTCGTGCAATTATGTTCCTTTTATGAGTTTGTTAGAAAAAGACCATTGTCAATATGCAGATGGTGGTTTTGGTAGTTTAGTTCCTATTAGAGAAGCTATTTTAAGAGGAGCAAAAGAAGTAGATGCTATTATTTTAGCTACTGAAGTTACTCAAATAAATAGATTACCAGCTAGAAATCCATTTTCTTTAATGATGGATACTTTCGATTTTATGCTAGAAAATGTTGAAAAACATAATATTACTATAGGGAAGTTATCTGCTAAACAGCATGATGTAAAATTGAATCTATATTATACACCTACCGTTCTAACAACCAATTCTTTAGTTTTTGAGAAAGAGAAGATGAAAAAATGGTGGAAGTCTGGTTATAAATATGCTAAAAGATTGAATGAGGAAAAAATGAGTGAATTTAGACCTGAAATGATAGATAATCAAGAAATAGAAGAAGGATTAGAAAACTCTTAGTTTTATGAAATTTGGAAAGGTAGATCATCCAGAATTAATAGATTTTTCATTACCTGTTACACATACAAAAACAGTTGATTTGTTAAGTTCTCAAGAGAAGGCAAATGAATTGAATGTTTATGTAGGTTGTGCTAAATGGAACAAGGCCGATTTAAAAGGTTTTTATCCTAGAGGAACTAAAGATGAATTAGTATATTACTCTAAGCAATTCAATTCGATAGAGTTGAATGCTACTTTTTATCGTCAATTTTCAGCAGAACAATTTGATAAATGGAGATTGAAAACACCTGAAAACTTTAAGTTTTTCCCTAAGTTAGGGCAGGAGATAAGTCATTGGAAACGTTTACAAGGTGTACAAGATGCAGTTAATTTGTATTTAGATAATTCGGCACATTTAAAAGAAAAGTTAGGGACTATTTTTTTACAAATGCATTCTAATTTTGGGCCTAAAAACTTTGAAGCACTAAAGAACTTTGTTGTAAGCTGGCCAAAAGGAATTCCACTAGCAGTAGAATTAAGACACAAAGATTGGTATGAAGATTCATCTATTTTTGATGAGTTTACAAAGTTGTTAGAAGAAAATCAGATAGCCAATGTATTAGTTGACACAGCAGGAAGAAGAGATATGGCTCATATGCGTTTAACTAATAACGAAGCGTTTGTACGATATGTAGGAGCTAATCATGTATCAGATTACACTCGTTTAGACGATTGGGTTGTAAGATTAAAAGAATGGGTTGATTTAGGTTTGGAGAATATTCACTTTTTTATACATCAGAATTTAGAAGTAGAATCTCCATTATTAGCAGCACATTTTATTAAGAAATTGAATAAAGAATTAAGTATTAATTTAAAAATACCAAACGAAGATAATGGTCAACAAATGAGTTTGTTGTAAATAAAAAGACCAGCTTTAAAGCTGGTCTTTTTATTTTTATTTTAAATCAACATACATGTTGTTGTAATCAATATTACTCATAGATGAATTCCAAGGAGTATGAGTTCTTGTTGTTAGTGCTGAAGGAAAACCTTTAGAACCTGTAGTAATATATTGAATAGTTCTTTGTAATAAAGGTTCTGTAGGATCACCAATAACTCCTAAGTTTCCAGGGTTTTCTTCCAAAGTTACTTCAGGAATAAAACCTTCTGGTTTGTTTTCTCCATTTTTGTTCTGAATTTCTAAAACAATAGGTTGCATAGCCCATGTATGATTCGTTCTAAAATTAGGACCATTTTTTCTAAAGTTTTCAGAATCATATAAAGTAATAGAACCTACGTGTTTACCATAAGTTTGAACTCCAACTAATTTTACATCAATATATGGAGATAAAGCATTTATTATAAGTTCAGAAGCAGAAGCAGTATTATCCGATACTATAAAATAAACTGTACCTAAGTTTAAACTATTAATAGCTTCATCTAAAACTACATTACCGCTAGCGTCTTTATTTAAAATTTGATCGGTAAAATTGTTGATTAACTGATTAGGGTTAGTTACTGCCATTACTTTACTATTCCAAACTTGTTTAGAAAAAAGTTCATCTTTAAATTGTCCAGTAACCATACTACCTAAATAAACAGCAGTTTGTACAGAACCACCACCATTATATCTTAAATCAATAATTAAATCGTCAATAGCATCATTTTTAAATTTTAAAAATTCAGCGTTTAAGTCACCATCAAAAGAATTAGAAAATTGATTATACATAATGTAACCAATCTTTCTACTACCGCTAGTAATAACCTTAGCTTCTTTTATTGGGTTCTCAATTAATTGCGATTTGGTTAATGAAATAGTTGTTCCATTAGCAACAGGATTTCCAGCGTTATAGTCAGCTAAATGGATAGTAAATGAATCATTGTTAAATAATGAATTAACATTTGCTTCAGTAATAGTAGTACCATTTACTTGAGTAATTAGCATTCCTCTTGTAACTCCATTAGTTTCTGCATTAGAACCTTTAGCAACATCATAAACATAAACATAATAACCACCAGAACCATCTGAAAAACTTTTCCCCTTAACTTTCATACCAGTAGTTAAACGATTACTTTGAAAAGCTTGTTCCAAAGCAACATAGTCATCAACAATCCAAGAATAAGTTCTATTAGGATCTTTTGGATATTCATTAGGCATATATAATAAGCTGCTAAAAAAAGCAGCAGGATCATTTTTAGTAGATAAATAACTGTATAGTTCTTGATCGTTAGAAAAACGTCTATCAGATAAATCAGGAACTTGATCTTGCCATAAATAATAAGCATTCAAACCTTTCCAAACAAAGTTAGGGATTTGAATATTTGCTGGAGTATCATCTTTATCGCTACAAGAGGTTATTGATACTATTAAAAAGGCAATTAAAAATACTTTAAGTAATTTCATATGGAATATATTAGCTATAATACAACGCAATTTAATCAATAATATTATTTTTTTTGAAATTGATGTAACAAACTTGTAACTACGTCGTCGTAGTTATGTAAACCTTAAAATAATAAACGAATTTATAGGATTTTACATTAAACTAATTAACTAAACAATGAACCAATCAGACTTTTTAAAAGTTGTACTACCATTTAAAGACAAAGTCTTTCGATTAGCAAAAAGACTTTTGGTTTCCAGAGAGGAAGCTGAAGATGCTACGCAAGAATTGTATTTTAAATTGTGGAGAAACAAAGAGAAATTGTCTAATTACAAAAATGTCGAAGCATTTGCTATGACGATGACGAAAAATTATTGCTACGATCGATTAAAATCAAAGCAAGCTAGTAATTTAACACTAGTTCATAGTAATTATAAAGAAAAAGATACGTCTTTAGACAAGAGAGTAGAACATAATGATAGTGTAAACCAAGTACATAAACTAATTGAAAAATTACCTGAACAACAGAAAATAATTATTCAGTTAAGAGATATAGAACAATACGATTTTGATGAGATTTGCAAAATGGTGGACATGAAACCAACCGCTGTTAGAGTAGCCTTATCAAGAGCAAGAAAAACAATAAGACAAGAACTAATAAAAAAACATAACTATGGAGTTAGCTAACATAGAAAAATTAGTAGATAAATACTTAGAGGCAGAAACAACTCTTCAAGAAGAACAAGTATTACAAGACTACTTTACTTCAGGAAATGTGGCACCACATTTAGAAGAATACAGTATGCTTTTCGGGTATTTTAAACAAAGCAAAGATGAAACCTTTACAAAAACCATTCAGTTAAAACCTGAGAAAACTAAGAAGAACTGGAAATGGTTATCAGTAGCAGCGTCAGTAGTCTTATTGTTTAGTGTTTTTGTAGGAAAACAAAGGTATGATGAGCATCAACAAGAGAAACAATTGCTAGCACAGTTTACGGAAGTAAAAAAAGCGTTGCAAATGGTTTCAGTCAATTTAAACAAAGGAAACGAAGCATTGTATGCAGTTTCAAACAACTTAAACAAAGGAAATGAAGCCATTGAACAATTGAATACCTACGGAGAAACTGTAAACAAAGTTATAAACAAAGTAAATTATTAAGTAAACCACAAGTAAACCAAGTACTTTTAAATTAAGAAAATCATGAAAAAAATAATATTATTATTCGCGTTTGTTATCACAGCAAATTTTAGTTTTGGACAATCATTGTTTGATAAATTAGAAGATATTGATGAAGTGTCATCAGTTGTTATAACAAAAGATGCTTTTGAATTAATTAAAAAATTCCCAGATGCTAAATCTGAAGACATGGAAATTTTTAATACTGCAAAAGGATTAAACGAATTAAAAGTGTTTTCAACGGAAGATTCTAACATTGCTTCAAGAATGGAAAGCATGGTGAATTCGGCAATTAAAGGATCTAATTTAACACAATTAATGAGAGTTAAAGACAAAGGATCTAGAGTGAAAATTTACGTGAAAGCTACTAAAAATAAAGATATTGTTAGTGAAGTGTTAATGTTTGTAAAAAACTCTAACAAAGGAAATAAAAATGGTAAATTAAGCTCAACTATTATTTCTTTAACTGGTGATATTGATGTAAATAAATTATCTAAAATAGCTAGTAAATATTCTGATAAAAAGAAATAATTAAAACCAAATAACAAAAATGGAAGTTGAGAAAATCTCAACTTCTATTTGCTAATCAATAAAAATACTCTGATGAAAAAACTATTTATATATTCATTATTATTAGTGGCATTTGCTACTATTTCCTGTAAAAAAGAACAATCATTACAAGGTTATTTAGTAGAAAGCCAAGACAAAAAAGGATTTATTTCTCTTGATTTACCTGCTAGTCTTTTACAGTTAAGTGCAGATAACGCATCAGAGGAAGATAAAAAAGCTTACGAAAGTATTCGTAAAATAAATGTTACAGGATTACCTTTTAAAGATACCGATGAGGCTACTTATGAAGCTGAAAAGAATAAACTAAAAGAGATTTTTAAGAATTCTGATTATAAAAGGTTAATAAATTTCAAAAAAGATGGAGCAACAGCAGTGATTTATTACACAGGTGAAGCAGATGCTATTGATGAAATTATTGCTTTTGGGTATAGCAAAGAAATGGGAGTAGGAATTGCTCGTCTTTTAGGAGATAATATGAATCCTGCAAAAATTATGGATATGATGAAAAAGTCTAAATTAGATGAAAAGAATTTAGATTTTGGAAAGTTCAAATCTATCTTAGGGGAAAATGTTATAAAATCGGAAGAAAGAAAAGAGATTAAAGTAAAAGTAACAGAATAATTATAATTCTAAACTTAAATTAAAGACAGCTAAAATGTATGCATACATTTTAGCTGTTTTTTTGTTTTTATAGAATTTTTTTAATTAAAATATCAAAAAATTAAAAATATTTTATTTAAAATTAATTTATGGAAACCCTTGTTTTAATAGGGGATTTGTAATTTTTTTAGAAAAAAAATAAATAATTTTCATTAAAGTGTTGTTTTTTAGATATAAAGCTGTAGTTTTGGCAGCCAATAATTAAACTTTAGTTAAGTATACTAGTCATCTATAAATTATAGTTGGTTATTGAAAAAATAAGCGATAGCATAGCCCCCCGGATGCAATTGAATTACATAATGAAGCTATATAACTTCATTATTGTGTAAAGTCTACTTATGAAAATATTTCATTTCTTAGAAATATAGCATAAAGAGATTAATTACTTCGGTAGGAATACCTTTTTGAACAAACGGTTTGGCTGATTTGTTTCCCTTATTTTTTATTAAATCAAAATTATAATTAACAAAAAAATATTTTTCAACGTGAAAAAATATATTGGATATACAATACTTTCATTGTGTTTAGCAATGGTTGTATCATGTAAAAATGATGAAGTTTTAGTAGAAAAAAACTTAGAACTGTCAAAAGGACAATTTTTAAACGATGACATTCCAGATGGAATAAGTAACGTAAAAATTAAAGAAATAAAAAGTAATGGAGCCTCAAGATCTGAAGTAGAAGCTAACTGTGTAGAAAAAGAGGTAAGTTTTGATAAAACCGATTCAGATTTTTTCTTAATCAATCCTAATGGTAGTTTATTATGGCCTGGTAATATAGTCGCTCTTAGATCAATTCAAAATGGAGCGCCAACATCTGTGCCTTTTTATGATCAAGATAGAAACTCAATAGAAATAGGTTTAGACGTCATTTCTGGAACAGCTGCATCAACTTCTACAGTAGTGGGAAGCCCTTCTCCTGGTACTGTTAGAAATGAGTTAAATAGAATTCTGGGGAATTACTATGACTCTGGTGCTAGCTTTCCAGCGGCGTTTGAAGTTTCTATAGAAAGAGTTCACAATGCAAGTGATTTACAATTTGCTTTAAAAGCTGGATACTCAGGATATGGAGTAGATGTTGCGGGACAATTAGGAATCAATTTTAATGAACAAAAAACTCGTTATGTTGTAACATTAAAACAACGCTTTTTTACAGCAACAGTTACTCCTAAAGCACAGTTAATTGGTAAAAGAGGTTGGTATAATACTAATGTAACACCAGACGATTTAGCTCCTTATATAACTGATTTTAAAAGTGATGTTTCAAATGTAGATATAAACCCAGCTGGTTATGTTGAATCGGTAACTTATGGTAGATTATTCACATTGATTTATGAATCATCTGAAAGTGCAAGAAATGTATCGGCTGCATTAAATTTTGCATATAAAGGTGCTATAGGTTCAATAACGGCTGACGCTTCTACAAAATATAGTCAAACATTGCAAAATACTACAGTAAAGGTTAAACAAATAGGAGGTGACGCTCAACCTGGTATAACTGCAGGGTTAAGAGCCATGGCAGGTGATTTAAATGCTATAAATTCTTTCTTAGAAAAAGGAGCAAATGTATCGAGAACAAACCCAGGATACCCAATTTCATATAAGGTTAATTATGTGTCAAATAACGCTCCATTTAAAGTTACTAGTAATGTTAAATATACCCAAAGAGACTGCGAATTAGTAACTAGAAGAAAGGTAAGGTTTAATCCTTTAACTGTTTCAACTAATTATTGGGGATATGATCATGGTACTTCGGGATTAGAATTATTTGGATCATTCAGTGTGCAAAAATATAATGAAAGTACTAATACTTGGTATAATGTAGATTCTTCAATCCACTGGGGGTTTGGTAGAGAACATTCAGTAAGAGATTTTTACGGTTTTAATACGACAAAAAACATTTGGAATCGTAGTAAGTTTATAGATTTTGAAATAGATGAGATTAATGGTGAACGTTTTAGAATTGTTTCCGTAGCTGGTGAAGCTGATGCTAGATATGTAGTTCAAGATGATGGAGGTACTGCAGTTATTATATATGAATATAATGCTGAAAGTAAAGAATGGGTTGGTCATGATAGTCGTAATAAAAGAATTACGGTACCAAATACAAATAATGGTAGTAAGTTTGAATTCTTAAATTCTATTGATGGATATTATGGAGGTGAATATGATAGAATTTCATTATTATATAATATTTACTTTTTAGATTAAACTTTAAATAAATAAATAAAAAATGGAGGTGTTACTTTTAATAACATCTCCATTATATTTTATATAGTAGTTTAAAAACTAAGCTTGTTTATTTTTTACTGATAGTAAGGTGTTTTTTAATAACATAGCAATAGTCATTGGTCCAACTCCACCAGGAACAGGGGTTATAAAATCTGATTTTTTAGAAACTTCATCAAAAGCAACATCACCTACTAAACGAAAACCTCTTTTTTTAGAAGGATCGGCAACACGAGTGATTCCAACATCAATTACAGTTACATTATCTTTAACCATATCTGCCTTTAAAAACTCAGGAATACCAATAGCTGCTATAATAATATCAGCTTGTAAAGTTATTTCTTTTAAGTTTTGAGTTCTACTATGAGTTAAAGTAACTGTAGCATTACCTACTTTTCTTTTTTGAGATAGTAATATACTCATTGGACTTCCAACTATATGACTACGTCCAATTACAACTACATTTTTACCACTAGTTTCTACATTATAACGATCTAATAATTCTAAAATACCAAAAGGTGTAGCAGAGATAAAAGTAGGTAAGTTTAAAGCCATTTTTCCAACATTAGTTGGATGAAAACCGTCTACATCCTTATTAGGATCTATAGCCATTATTATTTTTTGTTCATCAATGTGATCGGGTAGAGGAAGTTGAACTATAAAACCGTCGATATCATTGTCAACATTTAAAATATTTATTTCGTTTAATAATTCTTCTTCAGTAGTTTCTTCAGGTAATCTAATTAAAGTCGATTCAAAACCAACACGCTCGCAAGCTTTTACTTTAGCATTTACATAGGTTAAACTCGCTCCATCATTACCTACTATTACAGCAGCTAAATGAGGTGTTTTTTTATCTTGGTTTTTTAATTCTAATACTTCTAGAGCAATTTCTTCTTTAATGTTGGCGGATGTTTTTTTACCGTCTAGTAAAATCATTTTTAGTGTGTTGTGGGTTTGTTGTTAAGTTGTATATAAAAAAAAGAGAAGCCGTAACTTCTCTTTATATTATCTCATACCTTTCATCATTTGCATCATTTTTCTTCCGCCACCACCTTGCATCATTTTCATCATTTTGCTCATTTGGTTGAATTGTTTCATCAGTTGATTTACTTCTTGTACAGAGGTTCCCGAACCTTTAGCAATCCTTTTTTTACGGCTTGCATTTATAGTAGAAGGAGTACTTCTTTCAAGAGGTGTCATGGATTGAATAATAGCTTCAATCCCTTTAAAAGCATTGTCGTCTATATCAACATCTTTTAATGCTTTTCCAGCACCAGGAATCATTCCTACTAAATCTTTCATGCTACCCATCTTTTTGATTTGTTGTATTTGACTTAAAAAGTCATCAAAACCAAATTGATTTTTAGCAATTTTCTTTTGTAATTTTCTAGCTTCTTCTTCATCGTATTGTTCTTGAGCACGTTCTACTAACGAAACAACGTCTCCCATTCCTAAAATACGATCAGCCATACGATCAGGGTGGAATACATCAATTGCATCCATTTTTTCACCTGTACCGATAAACTTTATTGGTTTGTTTACTACCGTTTTAATAGATAATGCAGCTCCACCTCGTGTATCACCATCTAATTTTGTAAGTACTACACCATCAAAATTTAAAACATCGTTAAATGCTTTTGCTGTATTTACAGCATCTTGACCTGTCATAGAATCTACAACAAATAATGTTTCTTGTGGAGTTACAGCTTTATGAATGTTAGAAATTTCATTCATCATTTCTTCATCAACAGCTAAACGACCAGCGGTATCTATAATAACTACATTTTTACCGTTTGCTTTTGCATGCTTAATAGCGTTTAATGAAATCTCTACAGGATTTTGGTTCCCCTCTTCAGCATAAACATCAACACCAATTTGTTCTCCAACAACTTGTAATTGATTAATAGCGGCTGGACGATAAACATCACATCCTACTAATAAAACTTGTTTAGATTTCTTTGTTTTTAAGAAGTTAGCTAATTTACCAGAGAAGGTTGTTTTACCCGAACCTTGTAAACCAGACATTAGAATAACCGTAAGAGAACCTTTTAAGTTGATACCAACAGTATCTCCACCCATTAATTCAGTTAATTCGTCTTTAACTAACTTTACCATTAACTGACCAGGATTTAATGTAGTTAATACATCTTGTCCTATGGCTTTTTTCTGTACTCTTTTAGTAAACTCTTTGGCTATCTTAAAGTTAACATCGGCATCTAATAAAGCTCTACGAACTTCTTTTAGTGTCTCAGCAACATTAACTTCGGTAATTTTTCCGTGTCCTTTCAGCGTATGTAACGCTTTATCTAACTTTTCGCTTAAATTATTAAACATGTGTCTACTTCATTTTTAGAGGCACAAATATAATAATTTAGTTGTTAGGACTGTAGGTTTTTATAAGCAGTTTATCTGAATATTTTTAATTTTAAATAGAAAAATTAAAATTAATGTTTCTCTTTTAAAATATTCAGGTGATGATCAGTATGATAGGCTGTCCACATAATTATTTCACGAACAGGCATTTTTCCCATTAGGGGGTGTGGTAAAATTAAATTATCTAAATCTTTGTCTTTCCAATGCTGTGTTTTATACTGTAATTTTTTGTTTTGAACTTGAAGAGTAGTAAGTAGTTGTTGAAACTTTTTTTTGCTTGGTGTTTTTACTGAACTATTAAATTCTCTAGCTTTATCAAGATTTTTAGAAAGTTTTTCTTGATAGCGTTTTGAGATTTCATCGTATGAACGAAGTGCACGATTTGAAACGCCAAATTTATATTTGAGAATAAATTTAGGAATACTTAGAGCTGTGTTTAATTTTTTTATAGAATCTACTAAATGAACCGTATGTTGTCCTAAAGTCCATTTACCTTCAGGGCCTTTTTCAAAACTATCTTCTGATTGGTTTTCTATCCATTTAAATAATTCCTGATGCTTTTCTTCTAGTAAATTAACTATACCTTCTTTATTCATAAATAACATTATTTAGAGGTTTAAAAATATGAAATTTAAAAAGAAATACAATTGAATACATAAATTCTGCAGTTCACTACATTGAGTTTTTTTTTATTCCAATGAGGAAATACTTTTGAAGTATCCAAATGAAAAATAAACATTATGAAATCAATATTTAATTTAAAAAGAACAATAAGTTTAGCAGCTTTCTTATTTGTGTTTAGTACTACTTTTGTTTTTGCACAAAGAAGTACTTCGGATAACTATACACATGTTACTTCAACAAAAAATGGAGTACATAAAATAAATGTAAAGAATAATAAAAATAACTTTAGTGTAGAATACGAAGGAGATATTACTTTATCTGATGACGATAAAGATATTATAGCTATTTCAAGAGGAGGTTTTATTGAAATAAAAAAATCGAGTTTTGGTAAAAAACGAAAAATTGTTATCGAAGCTGAAAGTGGAAAGTTGAACAAAAGATATTATGTAGGGTGGAATGAAAAAGCATATAATCCTGAAGGAAAAGCATGGTTAGCTGAAATTTTACCAGAAATAGTAAGAACTACAGCAATAGCGGCTGAGTCTAGGGTAAATAGATTTTATAATAAAGGAGGAGTAGATGCTGTATTGGCTGAAATTAGAGAGTTACAAAGTGATTTTGTGCAGTCTAAATACTTCGGATTCTTACTAGAAAAAGATTTAAATAATGATGCTTTAGTTAAAGTATTACAGTCGGCAGGAAAGAATATAAAGTCTGATTATTATTTATCGCAAACATTGCAAAAAAATCAAAAAGCATTTTTAAGTAATTCACAAACGTTATCGGCTTATATCAGAGCTTCAGAAAACATAAAATCTGATTATTACTTATCGCAAGTATTAAGAAAAGCTATAAAAACTGATGGAATTTCAGATAATCAATTAACAGATTTATTACAAATTTCAAGTAGTATTGGTTCGGACTATTATTTATCGCAAGTTTTATCAGATATTCTAAAAAATAGAGAGTTGAATAAGTCGAATATGGATAAAATTATGAAACTTTCAAAAAGTATTGGTTCTGATTATTATAAAGCGCAAGTTTTAAAGAAAGCTTTAAAAAAGAAGAATTTATCTTCTGAAAACTATGATACTTTTATTTCTTCTATGGACGATGTGGGATCTGATCATTATGCATCAAACATTATAAAAGAATTACTAAAAAAAGATTTAGATAATAAATCATTAGATAAATTATTAGAATTAATATCTAAAAATGTGAGTTCTGATTATTACGCTTCTGGAATTTATAAAAAATTAGCAAAGAAGAGATTAACAGAAAGTCAATTGATAAAAACATTTGAATCTATGAAGAAGAGCATGAGTTCAAATAATTATCTATCGAGTTCTTTGGTTGCTTTCGGTTCTCAAGTAAAGAATAGTAGTCAAAGAGTAAAAGATGCTTACATGAATGTAGCTAAATCAATAAGTTCTGATACCTATTTTGGAAGAGCTATGAAGGCTATTTATTAAAAACTTCACTGGGGTAAGTAAATATTCAGAACGAAATTTACTTACCTTAGTTTCATGCAAAAAATCAATCAGCTAATCAATCAACCTAAAGTGAAAAAACATTTTTTCATAACTTTATTAGGAGCTTTAATTGGAGCTTTACTAGGGTATTATTTACTAGTTAGTGAGCAGCAAGATTTTACACTATCTCAATTTTTTCTAACAGCACTTAGTGGTGTAGTTATAGGGTATGGTTGTTATCTAATAACAAAACTTTTAGATAAAAGTGTTCCTTGGAAAAAGCAAGTTGGAACTCGATTGTTATTAGGAATTATAACGCATTTTGTATTGTCTTTTTCGTTGTTTTTTATTCTTTTTAGTATTTATAACCTTTCTGACATCGAAGGTATATTAAGTAAATATCAACCAGTATTTATAAAATTAGGAATACTCTTATTTATACTAACTATTATATATCAAATAATATATTTTGCTCTTTATTCTTATTATTCTTATGCTTCTTTACAGGTAGAAGAAGTAAAGCAGGAGAGAAAGCAAGTAGAATTACAATTAAATGCTTTAAAATCTCAGTTGAGTCCTCATTTTTTATTCAATGGTTTGAATACAATTTCATCATTAATTTATAAAGATGAAACTAGAGCTAAGCTTTTTATTCGTAAGCTGGCAAAAATGTACGATTATACCTTAAAAAGTTATCATTCAAAATTAATAACAATACGAGAAGAATTGGAGTTTGTACATTCTTATATTTATTTAGTTGAAACTCGTTTTGAAAATAAATTTAGTTGTGAAATTTCAATAAATGATAATTTATTAGAAACTAAAATTCCACCTTTAACATTGCAAATGTTGATAGAGAATGCGGTAAAACATAACACTATGAGTAATGAAGAACCATTGTCTATTCATATTACTTCAGATCAAAAACATATTACTATTCAAAATAATATAACTTCAATGCCATATAAGGTAAGCTCTTTTAAAATTGGATTGAAAAATATTAGTTCTAGATACTTATTGTTACATGGTGAAGGAATTATCATAACCAATGGAAATAATTTTGTTGTTAAAATACCTATCATACGATGAAAAAATTATTTATCCATAAACCTTTATTTAGGTTACTAAGTCCAGTATTTAGTGGGGCCGTTATTTATTTACTGATACTGCTAGTAAATAACAATGTATCACAATTACAAGAGCAATTTTTAGGAGAAGAACTGTATGTATGCATAGGATTATCATACATTGTTCAAGAGTTTTCTAGAATATTACTTATCCTTTTTAAAAAAGTACCTAAGTTAGAAAGTATCTTATTGAATATAGGATTGCAAATAATTGTTTCACTGTTTTTATGCATTATAATAGTTAGTGTGTCTATTACAGTGTACTATAAACAAGTATTAGGTTTTTCACCAAATTCAGAAGAATTATGGCTTTTTAATAGTGTTTTCAGTGTAGTAACACTTATTTATATTTTATTATTTATAAGCAATCAGTATTTACATAAAACAAATACAGAAAAACTATTTAAAGAGCAGGAAATAAAACAAATTATAGAGGCCGATTTTATAGATTTTAAACAAGGTATAAACCCTAAATTGTTATTTGAAAGCTTAGAGGTATTGTTAATTCTTATACAACAAGAAAAAAATAAAGCAGACGATTTCATAGATTATTTAGCAACTATTTATAGATACATATTATCAAGTAACAAAAAACAATTAGTAGCTATTGAAGAGGAAATAGAAATAGTAAACGAATTAATTAATTTGTTTAATTATTTACCCTATAGAAATATAGTTTTAATAAATGAAATAGCGTCTAACTTTCTAACAGTACCTAAAAGTTTGTTGTTTGTTATAGAACAAATTGTAAGAACAACAATAACTTCTTCTTTAATATTAGAGATTTCTCTTAAAGAAGAGGAAAACTATTGGGTTATTGAATATAGTCCGAATGATAAGATTACAACACAGTTTAAACCTGAAAATTTAAAAGAAATAGAAAGAGTTTTTAGTATTTATAGTACTTATGAGATTCAAATAGAAGAAACAAGTGCAATGAGAAAAATTTTACTACCAAAATTAACTATAGAAAAAGCTTAAAGAGATGAAGATAGTAATTGTAGAAGACGAGCATTTAGCAGCAGAAAAGTTAGAGCGATATATACTAAAGTATAATTCAAATGTATCTGTTTTAATAAAACTAAGTAGTATAGTAGACGCAGTAACTTGGTTTGAAAAAGGAATTGATTATGATGTTGTTTTTATGGATATTCAATTAACAGATGGTTTGAGTTTTGAGATATTTAATCAAGTAAAAATAACGAAGCCAGTAATATTTACTACCGCTTTTGATGAATATGCAATAGATGCATTTAAAGTAAATAGTATTGATTATTTACTAAAACCAATAACATTTACCGATGTATCTAAGGCAATGGTGAAACTAAAAACAATGGAAAGTTTGTTTGTAAATGAAGAAGCTATCAATAAAGTAAAAAGTAGTGTAACAAAATTAAAAACAAAAGATCGATTTTTAGTTCGTTTAGGTAATCATATTCATTCTATAAAAACTACAGATATATTGCTTTTCTATGCTGAAGGAAGAACAGTTTATTTAGTAACTAAAGAAAACAAAAAGTATATTTTAGATTATAAGCTTGAAGACTTAATTAAAGTTTTAGAGCCCTCAGAATTTTTTAGAGTAAATAGAACTTTTATTGTAAGTCTTAATGGAGTTGAAGATGTTATAGTATACTCAAATAGTCGTTTAAAAATAACTCCTAAAGTAAATGTAGAGAAAGAAATTATTGTAAGTAGAGAAAAAGTATCTGATTTTAAAAGCTGGTTTGAAGGTAATTAATCACTAATTTTATATAAAACACAAACTTCTATTTTAGGAAAGTTAACTAAAAGAGGATGCTTAAATTCTTTTACTTTTTTCATATTTATTTTTTCCATCACTATAATTGAAGGAGTATTAATTATAGGAGCAACAGAAACAATTTCTTTAAGTTTTAGTTGAGAAAAACCATATTCAAGGCATCTTTTAGCTCCTTCAGTAGCATAACCTTTGCCCCAAAAACTAGGATGTAATCTCCAGCCAATATCAATAGAAGGATTAAAATCGGCAGCATAGGTTTGTTCAGAAAGACCAATAAAACCAATAAATTCTTTAGTTTCTATTATTTCTACAGCAAAATAACAAAGTTCCTTTTCATTAAATTGTTTTTGCATTCGATGAATAAAGTCTAGCGTTTGCTCTTTTTTTAAAATAGTAGGAAAATAACGCATAACTTCTTGATTAGAATTAATCTCATGTAAAGCGTCAAGGTCAGAATTTGTCCAATTTCTAAAACCTAAACGATCTGAAGTAAAAAGATAGTTTTGCATAAGACAAATTTATAATTTTACTTATAAATCATCGGTAAAATGTGTACGTGATTTTTCTTTTGAAAATTTCTCTGCATTATAATCTTTAGAAGCATTTTTTGCTATAGATAATGATTGCCAATTTTTACCTAGAAGTAACCTTCCTAAGAATACTATTTGTCCTACATGATATGAATAATGACATAATTGTCGGTTTATAGCTTCAGTAATTGTGTGTCCTTGGTTTCTGATATAAACAATAGTGTCAGAATTCTCTTCAGTTATAGAATTTAAAGCCTTAAAAAGACATTGCCATCCATTTTCCCAATAAGCAATAACTTCTTCTTTGGTGGTAAAAGAGTTGATGAATTCATCATCTCTATTTCGCCATTCTTTTTCACCATCTTCGGTTAAAAAATTTGTCCATCTAGAAAGCATATTTCCAGCTATATGTTTTACAATAATAGCTATAGAATTATCATCAGCATTTGGAAGCCAAAAAAATTGTTCTTCAGTAAGCTGAATAAAAGTTTTATCGCCTAAACTTTTATAGTATTCAAATTGTTTTTTAACGCTAGTTAAGTAAGATGTATCCATAAAAAAAGAGCTAGTTTAATTAGCTCTAATTTACGTTGTTTTTTTGAATTTATTTCTTTGGAATAAATTTTAAAGCAGCTCCATTAATACAATGACGCTTTCCTGTAGTATCTCGAGGTCCGTCGTTAAAAGAATGTCCTAAATGTCCACCACAAGTATTACACTTTAACTCAGTACGAGCATATCCTATTTTATAATCAACATCCAGTTCAACATTACCTTTTACTTCTCTATCAAAAGAAGGCCAACCAGAACCAGAATCAAATTTGTGTTCAGATTTATACAAAGGAGTATCACAACCTGCACATACATAAGTTCCTTTAGAATAAACTTTGTTTAATTTACTACTAAATGGGCGTTCTGTTCCAGCTTCTCTAAGTATATAGTATTGTTTTGGAGTCAGTGTTTTTTTCCACTCAGAAGCTGTTTTTTCAACTTTGTACTTTTTTTTACTTTTTTTAGTTTGAGCATTTCCTGCACAGCTAATAAAAAGTCCTAAAAATAAGATAGCTAATAATTGTTTCATTCGTTTTGTATAATAAAATTAACGGCACGGTTTATTACATTTTTATCACGCAAAATTTTAGTATGCCCTAAACCTTGTGTAATGAGTAATTTTCCGCTTTTTAAATTTTGACGAATGTTTTGTGCGCAACTTACAGGAACATCTCCATCTTGAGAGTCATGAATAACTAAAGTTGGAATTGAAACGCTTTTTGCTACAGTACTTGAAGAATGTTTATCAATATTAGTTTGCCATTGTTTGTCAAATTTAGCTTTAATCTTTTTAGCAACTATTGGTTTCACTTTTAAGTTGTTGGTGAAATTTAGAATCACATCTGAAATTTTATCAGCAGAACCAATAGTAACTAGTTTTTTAATATTAAAACTGTCTCTATCAATACTATTGTATAAACACATTCCTCCAAAAGAATGTCCCACAGCAGCTTCAAAAGGCCCAAACTGTTGATCAATTTCACTAATAGTATCTAAAAAATCAGGCATCATAGTAGTTTTTCCAGTCGATGCTCCATGTGCTGGTCCATCAAACGAAATTACCATGTATCCTTTTTCTAAAAGTTTATCGGCAATCATAAATAGTTGTGTACTTCTACCTGCCCAACCATGAACTAATAAAACCTTCTTTTTGGAATATCCATAAGATAAAACTTGAATGTTTTGATTTATTGAAGGTACATTTATCGTTTTCTTTTGAGCACTTTCCAACATTACTTTTTCTCTTTTTGGTATTGAAAAACCAATAGGAGTTATAAAAAGTTTTGAAGCAAGTTTAGCAGTTAAAGAAGTTGAAAAAAATTGTGTAAACTTAGCGATAGCAATAACTGGTTTAGGAATTGTTAAACTAGGAGGAAATATATTTGAATTCATAAAATTCATGAAATTGATTTTTTGGATAAAGATAGAATTTGTAATTTTAAATGATATAAAGCGTTCTAAAATTGTGACATTATTTTGAATGATGTGTCATAATTATATAACTCAAACAAATAAAAACATTAATAATGAAAAGAAGTATAGCCTTAGCTTTTTTAACAGTATTCTTAATACAGTGTAGCACGGTGCCAATTACAGGAAGGAAACGTATTAATTTTGTAAGTGATTCTCAGGTGCTTCCAGCAAGTTTTGCTCAGTATAAAGGATTTTTAGAAAAAAATAAACTGTCTAAAAATGTAGCTAAATCAAATCAGATAAAAAGAGTAGGGAAGAAAATTTCAGCAGCTGTTGATCGATTTATGAGAGCTAATGGAATGGTAGCAGAAGCAAATGCTTATAAATGGGAATTTAATTTAATAGAAGACAAAACAGTAAATGCTTGGTGTTTACCAGGAGGAAAAGTGGTTTTTTATACAGGAATTTTACCAATGTGTGCAAATGAAGATGGTGTAGCTGCTGTTATGGGACATGAGGTAGCTCATGCTTTTGCTAAGCATGGACAAGAGCGTATGTCTACTGGACAGTTACAACAATTAGGTGGTGCAGCAGTGGCTTTAGGGACTCAAAATAGTGAGAATGCTAAAATTTGGAATATGGCATATGGTATAGGTTCTCAAGTAGGAGTTATGTTACCTTTTAGCAGAAAGCATGAGACGGAAGCAGATAAGTTAGGGTTAGTTTTTATGATTATGGCTGGATATAATGGAGAAGAAGCTGCTGAAGTATGGGTACGAATGAGTCAACGATCTAAAGGTAAACAGCCTGCACAAATATTAAGTACACACCCTTCAAATGAAGAGCGTATTAAAACATTGAGAGCATTTTTACCTGAAGCAAGGAGTTTAGCAGCAAAATACAATGTGCCTGCTAAAAAATAATAGCACTCAATAATTTATATTATATTGCAAACCGTTCATTTTTTTGAACGGTTTTTTTTGTATAAAGAATAGAATAAATATGTATAAAATAGGAGATAAGAAGCTAATTAATGCTTGGGCATTTTACGATTGGGCTAATTCAGTATATTCATTAGTAATAAGTACAGCCGTTTTTCCATTGTATTATAGTGCTGTAACCAAAGGTAAAACAGTTCGTTTTTTAGGAATGGATTGGGAGCATCCAGATAGTTTGTATAGTTATGCTTTATCTTTCTCTTTTTTAGTAGTTGCTTTTATTTCACCTATTTTATCGGGTATTGCTGATTATACAGGGAGTAAGAAAAAGTTTATGAAGTTCTTTTGTTGGTTAGGAGGTTTGTCTGTAGCATCATTATACTTTTTTGATGGAGTAGATACTGTATGGATTGGAATTTGGTTTACCATATTAGCAAGTATTGGTTTTTGGGCAAGTTGGGTGTTTTACAATGCTTATTTACCAGAAATAGCACTACCAGAGCAACAGGATAGAGCAAGCGCAAAAGGTTTTATATATGGTTATATTGGATCTGTAATTTTATTAATTATCAATTTAGGAATGATCATGTTTCCTGATGCTTTAGGAATTACCACAGGAATGGCTTCGAGACTTTCTTTTGTAATGGTAGGGATTTGGTGGATTGGTTTTGCACAAATTACTTTTCGTAAACTACCAGATGATATTTATAATAAACAACCTGACAATGATTACATATGGAAAGGATATAGAGAGTTGCAAATTGTTTTTAAAGAGGTTTTAAATTATCCTACTTTAAAGAAGTTTTTAGTAGCTTTTTTCTTTTTAAGTATTGGAGTTCAAACCATAATTTTAATGGCAGCCATTTTTGGTTCTACTGAATTAGAGTTACCTTCAACAAACATGATAATTACCATATTATTGGTTCAAGTAGTAGCTATTGTAGGAGCTTTTTTCTTTTCAAGATTTTCTGATAGATATGGAAATTTTACAGCTTTAAAAGTTACTATAGGAATATGGATGCTAGTTTGTTTTTCAGCATTTATGCTAGACAAAAGTCAAGAGAATGTTGAATTATATTTTTATGGACTAGGAGGTTTGTTAGGTTTGGTACAAGGAGCTATTCAATCGTTAACAAGATCTACCTATTCTAAATTATTACCAGAAACTGAAGATCATGCTACTTACTTTAGTTTTTATGATGTTACTGAAAAAATAGCAATCGTATTAGGAACCGCTGTTTATGGTGCTTTATATGCAATTACAAACTCAATGCAGTGGAGTGTATTATGTTTGGCTATTTTCTTTTTAATATCATTTATTATCTTAAGTACTCTTAAGAAAACAAAGTATGTAGAATAGTTTTAAAAAGGACAAGCTGAGGTAAAACTCACTTTTTCTTTGGTTATTGGGTGTATAAATTCAATATGTTCTGCGTGTAAATGCAATCGCTTAGATTTTTCACCGTATAAATCATCACCAACAATAGAAGTATTTAAACCTAAATTATGAGCAGCATGCACGCGTAATTGGTGTGTACGTCCTGTAATTGGATAAAAATGTACTTTTGTTTTTCCATCATTGATTTCTATTGTTTCCCATTTAGTCAAAGCAGGTTTCCCATGTTCATTACAAACCAACTGTTTGGGTCTATCATCTAAATCAACTCTTAAAGGTAGGTTTATGGAACCATTGTTTTTAGATAAAGTTCCATCAAGTAAAGCTACATAGCGTTTACATACAGTTTTATTTATAAATTGAGCTTGTAAAGCTTTATATATTTCTTCATTCTTAGCAATTAATAAAATACCTGAAGTTGACATATCTAAACGATGTACGATTATTGGGCCAGTAATCTTTGGGTATTTATTTTTGATACGTTGATAAACGGAATCTTGTATTTCTTTACCAGCTACTGTAAGCAATTCTTCTGGTTTATTTATAACCATTAAAGCATCATCTTCATAAATAACTGTAATCTCCTTTTTATTGACTGATAATTGCTCTAATAAAGGATTTTCAGTTACTAACATACCTTTTAACATATGTGTTAAGATAGGTTTGCATTTTCCAGTACAAGCTGGGTAAAAGTTTTTATGCTTTCTTACTGAAGTAGCTAAAGGTTTTCCCCACCAAAATTCTGCCATACAAATAGGCGTTAAACCATGTTTAAAAGCATATTGAAGTAGTTTAGGGGCACAACAGTCACCAGCTCCAGCAGGAATGTTTTGCTTTGAGTTTTTAAAGATATCTAAAAGATTTTGAGTTTCTTTTTCTTGATTTAAAAACTGATAGTGTTTAAAAATTTCAGTTTGTACCCAAGCAGAAAGTTTTTTTCGTTGTTTTTTTAATTGATTAACTTTTTGTTGATAGCTTAAAAATTCTTTTTCTAAAGGAAGAATTTTAGCCTTTAAATAAACTTCATACTCTCGTAAATAAAACTCTTCATTAATATTTAACTGATTGTTTTGTTTACCTAGTTGTTTTCTTAACTTTCTTCTTGTTTTTATTTTAGAGTGTTCTTCGTTTAAAAGTTTTTCATTAGTTAACGAAAGTGTATTGTAATCATTTTTAATTTTTATGAACTGAGTATTGTTTTCTAGTTCAAAAAGCTCTTGATTAATTTGATTGAGTTTATTTTCAGTTTGTATATAAAAACCATTTTTATCTAGTATATCATAAACAGGCGGAACAAAATGTTGATGTACAGAACTATTCTCAATTTTTCCTGAAAAAGCTGCCAAATAGCCTATTTCTTCGTTTGAGTTTTTTACTACTAAAACACCAAACATTTTACCTAAAGCATCTTTAGCTGTATTGTTTTCTATTCCAAAGTTATGCTCAAAATCTGTTTGTTTTTTTAAATACTCTTGTAATTCATTTGCAGCTATTATAGCTAATTTGTGAGGGGAATAGTTATGAGGATAATCAAATTTTTGAGGTAATGAAATAGCATTTATACTAGATGTAAAATGAATAAACTTAGTCATATATTAAAAAGAAAAAAGTGTTGCTTACACAACACTTTAGTAAAATTAGTTATTATAAATTTTATCGTATAAATCTTTATAAATTTCTTTAATTATTTTTCGTTTCATTTTCATAGTAGGAGTAAGGTGTCCACCATCTATAGACCATTCCTCTGCTGTTAATTCAAACTTTTTAATCATCTCCCATTTTCCAAATTTAGAATTACAAAGAGATACTTCTTCTTGAATACGCTCTATAACTTTAGGATTTTTAATTAAATTTTCATTATCGCCTAGAGTTACATGATGTCTTACTGCCCATTCTCTAATAAACTCAAAATTTGGTTGTATAAGTGCTGCAGGCATTTTTTCACCTTCACCAATAACCATTACTTGCTCTATAAAACGAGACTGTTTTAATTCACCTTCTAATAAAGGTGGAACAACATACTTACCACCAGAGGTTTTAAACATCTCTTTGGTACGTCCTGTAATTTTTAAGAATCCATCATGACAAATTTCTCCTTTATCACCTGTATGGAAATATCCATCTTTTAGTACCTCAGCTGTTTTTTCAGGATCTTTATAGTATCCTTTCATAACATTAGGTCCTTTTACTAATATTTCTCCAGTATCTGCAAGTTTAACCTCAACACCATCTATCATACGACCTACAGTGCCAACTCTAAAACCACCATTACGTACATCGTTTACAGAGATTACAGGAGAAGTTTCAGTAAGACCGTAACCCTCCATAACTGGCATTCCAGCGGCAGCAAATACTCTTGTTAAACGCGGTTGAAGAGCAGCAGAACCAGAAACCATTAATTTCAATTCTCCACCTAAAGCAGCTTGCCACTTAGAGAAAATTAATTTACGTGCAATACCTAGTTGTTTTTCATACCACCATCCATTTGCACCATATGGCTTATACTTAAGTCCTAATTCAATAGCCCAAAAGAATAATTTTTTCTTTACTCCAGTTAAATCAGCTCCTTTGGCATAGATTTTATCATATATTTTTTCATATAACCTCGGAACGGCTGTCATTACATGAGGTTTTACTTCTTGAGCATTCTCACTTAATTTATCAATTGCTTCGGCAAAATAAATTGAAACTCCACAATATTGGTATAAATACAATATCATTCGCTCAAAAATGTGACAAACAGGTAGGAAGCTAAGTCCACGTTCCTCTCCGTATAAAAGTGGAACTCTTTTTTCACTAGATAAAACATTAGAAACAATGTTTCCATGTGAAAGCATTACACCTTTAGGTCTTCCAGTAGTTCCTGAAGTATAAATTAGCGTAGCTAGTGTATCAGAAGTTACATTATTTTTTCGCTCTTCTACTTCGTTTTGATTGCTATTATCTTTACCTAATTCTAAAATTTCTTTCCAATTTTTTTCTCCAGAAATTTCATCAAAAGTATAAACATCTTTAAGTTTTGTATTGCCTTTAATTTGATTTAATTTTTCTAAAATTTCATTGTCAGAAACAATACAATAAGTTGCTTCTGAATGATTTAAAACATATTCGTAATCTTCTTTAGAAATAGTAGGATAAATAGGTACATTTTGAGCACCTGTTTGTAAAATTCCTATGTCGCAAACATTCCATTCAGTTCTGTTGTTTGTTGATATTACTGCAATTTTATCGTTTGGCTGTACACCTAAACGAAGTAAACCTCTACTAATATCATTCGCTTGATCAATATACTCTTGAGTTGATATTGATTGCCATTTACCATTATATTTCGTTGTAAAAGCTTTTTTTAAATTATAAGTTTCTTGTTGATAGTAAGGGAAATCAAAAAGACGAGTAATTTCAATCGACATATGTTCAAATTTTTGGGCTCTGCAAATTATGAAAAATAGACCGATTGCACAAGTTTGAGCTTAATGGTTGATTTATTGTGAATTATATATTTTTTTATATAAATCGTTGTATTTTTCTAAGATAATTTTACGTCTCATTTTCAATGTTGGAGTTAAATGCCCAGCATCGGTAGTCCATTCATCTGAAGTAATTTCAAATCGTTTAATTTGCTCCCAATTACCAAATTTTTTATTGTAATAATTAATTTCTTTTTGAATACGATTTATCAGTTTTTGATCAGTAGAAACATCGGTAATTGTATGATGATGTCTTTTAGCCCATTCGTATACAAATTCAAAGGATACTTGGATCAGTGCTGCAGGCATTCTTTCGCTTTCTCCAATAACCATTACTTGTTCAATAAAACGTGATTTTTTTAATTCACTTTCTAATACAGCAGGAGCTATGTATTTACCACCAGATGTTTTAAAAATTTCTTTTTTCCTATCTGTAATCTTTAAAAAGCCTTCTGAGTCAATTTCTCCTATGTCTCCAGTATGTAAATAACCATTTTTAATGGTTTCATTGGTTTGTTCATTATTTTTATAATATCCCATCATTACATTTGGACCTTTTACCAAGATTTCTCCATCGTTAGCAATTTTAACCTCAACATCTTTAATGATTCTTCCAACAGTACCTATTTTAAATCCATTATTACGCATATCTGTTACTGAAACTGCAGGAGATGTTTCGGTCATTCCATAACCTTCAAAAACTGGGATTCCTGCTGCTGTAAAAACTTTAATTAGTCTTGGCTGCATTGGTGCACTTCCTGCTAACATAAAATCTAACTGACCACCTAAAGCTTCTTGCCATTTAGAAAAAATAAGTTTTCTAGCTATTCCTAGTTGAAATTCATACCACCAACCATTTGCTTTATATGGTTTGTATTGTTCCCCCAGCTTAAGTGCCCAAAAGAATAAACGTTTTTTTATACCTGATAAGTTACTTCCTTTATCTACAATTTTATCAAAAACTTTTTCTAATAACCTTGGCACTACTGCCATAAAGTTAGGTTTAACTTCTTTTAAATTATCTCCAATTTTCTCAATACTTTCGGCAAAATGAATTTCAAAGCCCATATATTGACAGTAATAGGACGCTGCTCTTTCGAAAATATGACAGATAGGAAGATAACTAATAGCTTTTTTTTGGTTGTCGTGTAAATCTAAAGAATTACCTACAGCAAAAATATTACTTACGACATTTTGATGTGAAAGCATAACTCCTTTTGGAGTACCTGTAGTTCCTGATGTATAGATGATAGTAGCTAAGTCCTCTGGTTGTACATTGTTTTTTGAGCTTTCTACAGCTGATTGTAATTCATTATTTTTTCCTTGTGATAAGAAAGAAGTCCAGCTATAATCAGCATCAATTTCTTCGAAAGTGTATACTTTTTTAATTTGCGTTTGATCTTGAACTTTAATCACTTTTTGATATAATTCATTATCAGAAACAAAACAGAATACACTATCAGAATGATTTAAAATATATGCATAATCTTTTTCAGAGAATGTAGGATATAGCGGTACATTTATGGCTCCAATTTGCATAACACCTATATCTAAAATATGCCATTTTGGTTGATTTACAGATGTTATTACAGCTATTTTATCTCCTTTTTTTATTCCTAAATTTAATAAAACTCTACTTACTTGATTGGCTTGTTCTATATAATTCTGAGTAGAGATATTTTTCCAAACATTTTCTTCTTTGTAAACTAAGCACTTTTGTTGTGGGTATGTTTGTAACTGGTAATAAGGGAAATCAAAAAGGCGAGTAATTTCTGTAGGTTTTTGCATAAATGTAAGCGGTTTGCCATAAATCTATGAAAAAAAAGTGAAAGAGTTAATTGTTAAAAATTAATTATATAAAGCATTATCAATGTTTTTTAAGTTTTAGTTAAAATATTTATAAAGAAGCTAAAACGTTAATTATATGATAACTATATTTTTAAATTTGAGAAAAAACTTTTCAAACTATGTTTAAACAAACAATCTTAATTTTAATGTTATTGGTTACATTTCATTCCTATTCTCAAAAGAAAGGAAATGAAATAACCATTGGTACTAATTATATAATTGAATCAACTATCTTAAATGAAAATAGAGAAATTCAAGTTTATTTACCTGATAGTTATGATAGCTCAAAAGAAAGGTATCCAGTAATGTATATTTTGGATGGGCAGTGGTTTTTTACAAATGGAGTGGGAATTCAAAAATCATTAAGGACTCCAGGAGCCATTCCAGAAATGATTATTATTGGAATTAAAAATAAAAACCCATTAAGAAGAACCTTGTTTAATAATGAGCGAACAAAGTTTACATCATTTTTAGAGAAAGAAGTGATTAGTTTCATAGATGGTAACTTTAGAACTACAAATGAACGAATCATATATGGATGGGAAGCAGCTGCATATTATGTTAGTAAACTTATTTTAGAAAAGAGCGAATTGTTTAATGGTGCTATTATAACTGATGGAGGTTTTGCACCTGAGAAGATTATTAAAAATTTTAAATCGGCTAAAGATGTATATCTGTATATAGCGAATTCTAAGAAAGATATTTATTATATAGCTTCAACAGAAGCGTTTAGTAAAGAATTGAAAAAGCACAATCCCGAAAATTTACTTTGGAAATATGAATTATTTAATGAAGAAGTACATGAAACAATGCCACATTTAGCAATGTACAAAGGGATTATGTATTATTATCATAATTATGATTCCTTAGTCTTTGAAAGTATTGAAGCTTATGAAAAAGCAGGAGGAATTCCGTATTTAAAATCTTTTTTTAAAGAAAGAGCTAAACGTTTTGGGGGTAGTGGTAAAATAGATGATAGTACTAAAAATTCATTGATATGGTTAGCATGGAGGCGTGATAATTTTAAATACTTTAGTTTTTTTATGGAAGAGTTTAAAGATGTTTTAGACACGAGAAGATATGATAGTGCTTATTGGAAAAACAGGTTAGCTCAATTCTATTTAAAGCATAAAGATTATAAAAATGCTGTTAAGTTTTTTGAAGTAGGTATAAAAAAATACCCTAAATCTGAGTTTGATAAGTTAATGAAAGATGGAATGAAAAAAGCTAAGGAAAAATTAAATAAAATTATGAATTGAAAAGTCTATTGATATTTGTTTTATAAGTCTGTCCAATTGGAATCTTATGATGTTTAATTAATATTCGATTACCTTCAATTTCACTTATTTTGTTTTTTGAAACAATAAAAGATTTATGAGTTCTAATAAAACTAGAGGTTGGTAGTTGATTTTCAAAAGCGGATATTTTTTGATGACTTAGAATCATTATATCCTTTAAATATACTTTACAGTAATGTCCATATGCTTCTATAAACAATAGATCATCAAAATGAACTTGATGGTGTTTTTTATCGCCTTTTAAGAAAAAACTTGTATTTGTAGGGTTTATAAGTGCTAGTGAGTGTAAATAATTAATTTCTTTATATTTAGAGTTATTAATAGTTTTATTAATAGCTTTTACAAAGCGTTCAAAGCTAAAGGGTTTTAATAAATAATCAGAAATATTAAGCTCATAACCTTCTAAAGCAAACTCTTTATAAGCAGTGGTAACAATTATTTTTGGTGGGTTTGATAATGTTTTTAAAAAATCAAAACCAGATAATTTAGGCATGTTTATATCAAGAAATATTAAATCTATACTATTTTCATTTAAAAATTTCATAGCTTCAAAAGCATTGTAACAATTCCCTTTTTTTTCTAAATGGGGTAAATTATTGGAATACCCCTCAATGATTCTATGAGCAATTGGTTCATCATCTATAATTAAAAAATGTATCATATAGTTTCAATTTTTAAACCTAATTTATAAATTGAGTTATTAATTTCAATCCGTAAATTATGTTTATTAGGATATAATAGTTGTAAACGTTGTTTTAAGTTATCTAATCCAATTCCAATTTTGTGGTGGGGTTCTTGTACGTCAAAATTATTTTCAATTTCAAAATAAATTGTATTGTTATTAGTTCTTAAATTTATATGAATAAATGCATTTTCAGTTATACGCTCTACACCATGTTTAAAAGCATTTTCTATAGGGATAATCAATAATAGCGGAGCAATTTTATAATCCACTTCATTATAATAATTAAAAAGAATATCTACTTTTTTTTGATAACGTATTTCATGTAATTCGATATAATTTTTTAAATATTCAATTTCATCTTTCAATAAAACAGCATCTTTTTTTCCCATATAAATTGTGTATCGCATCATATCAGATAATTTCAAAACAACATTAGGCGCATTATCTGATTTTTCTACCGTTAGTCCATATAAATTATTTAAAGTGTTGAAAAAAAAGTGAGGATTTATCTGACTTTTTAATAAAGATAATTCAGCTTTAGTCTTTTTCAATTCAATGGTTTTAAACAATTTCCATTGTTGATAAATCCAATTTATTCCTAGTAAAAAAAAAGGAAGTGTTAAAATGATTTTAATCTCTTTCTCTTCTTGTAAATAAATATTAAAATTATCTATATAAATTCTTATATAATAGAAATATCCAAAAGCTAAAAGATAAAAACCAATAATAATTAAAGAATATTTTTTGAAATAGGAAGGAGCTATAATTGAGAAAAAGCTTAAACCAATACTAATTAATCCAATAAAAGTAATTGGGTTGTCTATTATTTTTGAAGATATATCATTTATAATAATAGCTAGAAAAAGTAATATTAAAATAAATAGTTTTATGCTTATAATCTTGTGCTTTTTTATAAAAGAATAATAATAGATTGGTAAGGATATTAATCCCCAGCTAAAAACAAAACTTAAAATATTAGCTAAAATCTCTGAGTTATCAATATATATAATATCAAAATGACTTAAGATAAAAACAAGAACTCTAAATAATATTAGACCATAAATAAAAGCGCTATATTTTTTTAAGAATGTAATCATGAATCAAAGCTAAAAATAATAACTGACTATTTGGTATTATATTCATATACATAGATAAAAATTGCATGAACATTATTTTTTTTTCATCAAAAGGGTTTAAGTATTCAAATTCATTATACATATATGTTTTATACTAGTTGGTGATTCTTACTTTAAAGAAGTTTGTTTTTAGAATATGTTTGATGAAAATTTAAAATAATATCATAATGAAAACGTGTTTAAATATTATGTATCTAAGCTTATTATTGTTTTTTTCACTAAATGTAAAAGCCCAAAAAAAGAAGAACACTTTAACCGAAGAGGTTCGAAAAGAAATTATTAAATCAATTCAAGAAAATTTACTAGAGAGCTATGTTGATCTAGAGTTATCGTACAAAATGATAGCTGAGTTGAGTAAGAATATAAAGGCTAAAAAGTATTCTCAAATAATTAATCCTTTTGTCTTTTCAAGAACTTTAACCGAAGATTTACAAAATATAAGTAAAGACTATCATCTTAAAGTTCGATTTGAACCTAAGCGTATTGCTCAAAAAAAACTTATGGTTTCTGAAGGAATGCAACAAGAAATACAAAGAAGAAAGATGATGAAAATGAGAGAGATAAATTATGGATTTAAAGAATTGAAAATATTAAATGGAAATATAGGATACTTAAATTTACAGTTATTTGCTGACACTAAACATTCAAAAAATATTGTAAATTCTGCTATGACTTTTTTAAATAATACAAATGCTATGATTATAGATTTACGTAATAATAGAGGAGGAGTCCCTAGTATGATGCAATTATTATCAAGTTATTTTTTTGATAAAAAACCAGTTTTATTGAGTAATTTTTATGAAAGAAAAAACAATACCAAAACGCAGTTATATTCTTTAACAAACCTTAAAGGAAATAGATATAAAAAACCAGTATATGTTTTAACAAGTAAGAATACATTTTCTGCAGCAGAAGCCTTCACCTATACGTTAAAATATTTAGGTAAAGTAACTGTTGTAGGAGAAGTTACTAAAGGAGGAGCTAATCGAACAAAACGAATTAATTTAAATGATGAGTTTACAATATCAGTTCCATATATCAAACCAATACATCCTAAGACTAAAACTAATTGGGAAGGAGTAGGTGTTATACCTAATATAAAAACAACCAAAAAAGATGCTTTTGTTAAAGCTTATATTGAAGCAATAAACCAAACAGTTAAAAAGAAAAAGAATAGTATCTTAAATAATATAGGCTACACATTTTTACAAGAAAGATTGATAGATGAAGCTTTAATTGTATTTCAGGAAAATACAAAACTATTTTCTAACGATGCAAATGCATGGGATAGTTTAGGAGAGGCATATTTTATGAAACAGGATAAAGAAAATGCTTTAAAATCATATGAAAAAGCTCTAGAGTTAGACCCTAGTTTGGTATCTGCCCAAAAGATGATTCAGAAGTTAGAAAATCTAAAATGAGATGAAGAAAAAGAAGTTTATATTTCTATTATTATTGTTAAGCTTGTTTTATTTTGTGTATTCACAATTATTTGATCAACCAACTTTAGTTGAAGGAAATCATTTAGAATTAATTAATACGTACAAGCACCATACAGATGAGGTTTGGGAAGTAAAGTTTAGTCCAAATGATTCACTTATAATAAGTGGAGGATTAGGAAAAAAGGTGAAAGTATGGTCTAGAATTACTGGAAAAGTAATACATGATTTACCACATGAGTATGGAACACCCGCAATAGATTTTAGTCCTGATGGATTGTTAGTTTGTACAGGGTCTTATGATGGGAAAATGAGGTTATGGGATGTAAATACGGGAAAAATGATTCGTGTTTTAGAAGGGAATGTAGGAACATTATGGTCGGTAAATTTTAGCCCAAATGGAAAATTAATTGCAGCTGGAGGTAATGATGATATAGTTTTAGTTTGGAATGTTCATACAGGTAAAATACTTTACGAATTTAGAGAAGCTAAGCATAACATTTGGGAAGTATTATTTCATCCCTCAGGTGAGTTTTTAGTAGCATCGGGAAGTGATAATGCTATTAGAGTGTATAGTATGCAATCTGGTAAATTATTGAATACTCTTTTAGGACATACACAAGTTCCTTTATCAATGAGTTTTAGTCCAAATGGTAAATTAATGGCTAGTGGAGGAGATGATAAGACAATAAAAATATGGGATACAAAAAGTTGGAAGTTATTGCATACTTTAAAAGGAGAAAATGAAGCCATACATTCGGTAGTTTTTATAGATAATAAAAATGTTTTGGCTGGAGGTACAGATAAAAAAGTTTTAGGAGAATTATTAGAGTATCATTTAGGGTTTAAAGGATTTGTAAAACCTATAAGCGCGACACTCTGGAATGTTGAAAATGAAACCATTTTGCAAACACTTTCAAACAATAATAATGATATCGGTCTAGGTATGGATGTGAGCTCAGATGGAAAGTTTGTAGCTATACCTAGTAAAGACAAAACGGTTAAAATTTGGAAAGTAATTAAATAGAAAAAGCCTCATATTATTGAGGCTTTTTAGTTTTAAGAATTAAGAAAAGTCTTTAAATATTCGTATGAGTTTATGGTTATTGCACTTTTCTTTCGATGCATAACCGATTGAATTTGTTCAGGAATAGTTACTTGAATGTCTAATGTATTTTCTACTACATCTAAAAACTTTACTGGGTGTGCTGTTTCTAAAAATAAACTTATAGAATTTGGATTTTCTTTTTGATATTCTTTAGCACCTAAGTACCCAACAGCTCCATGAGGATCGGCAATATAATTACTTTCTTTGTGTATTGCTTTCATTGCACTACGTGTTTCTTCATCTGTAAAAGAATAGGACGAAAAAGTACTTTTTAAAGCATTTAAATCATTATTAAACAATTCTTGAATACGTATAAAGTTACTAGGGTTTCCAACATCCATAGCATTAGAAATTGTAGCTATTGATGGTTTTGGGTTATAGTTTCCATCTTTTAAGAAGTTAGGAACAGTATTATTTACATTCGTAGCAGCTACAAAATGTTTGATTGGAAGTCCTAATTTTTGAGCCATAATACCAGCACAAATGTTTCCAAAGTTTCCACTAGGAACAGAGAATACAACATCTTTTTGCTGTTTATAGACCTGTTTATAAGCAAAGAAAAAATAAAACATTTGAGGTAACCAACGAGCAATATTAATTGAGTTTGCTGAGGTTAAAACACGATTTATTTCTGAATCTAGAAAAGCAGTTTTTACCATATCTTGACAGTCATCAAATACTCCGTTAACTTCTAAAGCTGTAATGTTTTGTCCTAAAGTAGTTAATTGTTTTTCTTGAATATCACTTACTTTTCCGCTAGGGTAGAGTATAACTACTTCTACACCTTTTACCCCTAAAAATCCATGAGCAACAGCACCTCCAGTGTCGCCAGAAGTAGCTACTAAAACAGTTACTTTATTGTTGTTGTTTCTATTAAAATATCCTAAGCAACGTGCCATAAAACGAGCTCCTACGTCTTTAAAAGCCATGGTAGGACCATGAAATAATTCTAAGGTTCCAATATTTTCTTCAATTGAAACAACAGGAAAATCAAAAGACAATGTCTCTTTAATTATTTCTTGTAAAGTTTCGGTAGGTATTTCATCTCCTACAAATTGTTGAATAGCTTTGTGTGCAATTTCTTCATTAGAATATTCTCCAATATTTTCAATAAAGTCTTTGTCTAAAGGAGTAATATTTTCTGGAAAATATAAACCTCTATCAGGAGCTAATCCGTTTACAACAGCTTCTTGAAAACTAACTTTTGGTGATTTTTTATTTAAACTGTAATATTTCATTTTGTGTTGTGTTTATTTTGTCTCTAATATTTTAACTCCTTGTGTATTTATTTTAGATGTAAAAAGATTAAAATCAATGTTTTTATCACTGTATGCATTTTGTATAGCTTCATATACATTATTAGCTGTTTTTTCACCTTTACATAATGCAAAAATTGTAGGGCCAGAACCAGATATTCCTGCTCCTAATGCACCTGCTTTGATAGCTTCATTTTTAACTAAATCAAAATGAGGAATTAAATGCTTTCTAGCTGGTTCTACAATAACATCAGTTAATGAATTGGCTATTACTTGATAATTACTTGTATACAATCCACTTACAAGACCACCAACATTGGCCCATTGAGTAGTAGCATCTTTTAAAGATACTTTTTGAGGTAATACATCTCTAGCGTCCTTAGTTTTTACTTCTATTTGTGGATGTATAGCAACTAATTGTAATTCATTAGGAACAGGAAGCTTTATAATGTCTAGAGGTTCATAACTTCTTATTAAGACAAAACCTCCAAAAATAGCTGAAGCTACATTATCAGCTATAGGAGTCCCACAGGCAGCTTTTTCACCTAACATTGCAAATTTTGTAAGTTCTAAGCTAGAAAATGGCTTTCCTAATAATTCATTTACACCAAAAGCAGCACCTCCAGAACTAGCGGCGCTACTTCCTAATCCACTTCCAGGTGAATATCCCTTATGCATAGTAATTTCTATACCAAAGTCTACTGAATGTTCTTTAAGCATAGCTAAAGCAACTACTCCTGCCGCATTTTCTTTTGGATTTAAAGACAAACCTTTAGCGCCAGTTATTTGTGTTATTTTAACCCCTTTTTCTACAGTTTTTGTAAAAGTCATTTCGTCGCCAATAGTATCTACGGCAAATCCCATAGAATCAAATCCGCAAGAAACATTAGCAACTGTTGCTGGAGCAAATATTTTTATATAGTTCATTTTTTTGCAATTAAAAATAAGTCGGTATCACCAATAGTAGTACCTTCTTGATATTTTTTTGTGTAATTTTCTAATAGTTGAAACTTGTTGTTTTGTAAAGCATTAACTAAATATTCTTGATTATGGTAGTGAATAAATAAGCTATTTTTTCCATCTGAACTAGTTTTATATCCAGAGTCAGTATTATAATTACCTATCATTGTACTTAAATAAAATAATCCATTTTCATTTAAGATAGTATAAGCATCTTCAATTAACTGGATACAATCTTCTTTTGAGATATATGGAAAACAGAAACCGAAAATAATAAGATCAAATTTTTGATTTAAGTATTTAATGTTTCTACAGTCTTCAACTTTAAAACTAGCATCTTTAACATGTTCTTTTGCTAATTGAATCATATTTTCTGCGGCATCTATCCCTAGAATTTTAAAATCACTCCTTTTATTAAGTAAATACTTAGTAATATTTCCAGGACCACAGGCAACATCTAAGATTGTTTTATGGCTATTTTTACAATGTTTTAAAAGCCTATCGTAGCTATGATGATATACAGTTGCTTCCATAAATTTATCATGGTATTGCTGTGATACTTTATTATAAGTTTCTATGATATGTTGATACTTATTCACCATTTAATTTTAATTATTAGCTATTCTAATAACGTCAGCAAAAATTCCTGAAGCAGTTACATCTGCACCAGCACCAGCACCTTTTATTTGCAATGGATTTACAGGATATCTATCTGTAAAGAATAACACAATATTATCGCTACCTTCTAAATTGTAAAAAGGATGGTCAGAAGGAATATGCTGTAAACCAACATTAGCTTTACCATTTTCGAATTCAGCTACATATTTTAAACGACAATCTTGATCGCTAGCTTCTTTGAATATTTTTTGAAAATGAGCTTCATATTCAGTTAAACTAGCGTAAAATTCATCATTATTGGTTGTTTTTAAACTTTTTTCAGGTAAAAACGCATTGTTTTTAATGTCTGATAATTCTAAGTTAAACCCACTTTCACGAGCTAAAATCAATATTTTTCTAGCAACATCAATTCCACTTAAATCAATTTTCGGGTCTGGTTCAGTATAGCCCTGTGCTTGTGCATCAGCAACAACATCATGAAAAGTATTCTTGTTATTAAAATTATTGAATACAAAATTTAAAGTTCCAGATAAAACAGCTTGTATTTTATGAACTCTATCTCCAGAAGCGATTAAATTTTTTAAAGTATCTATAATTGGTAGTCCAGCACCAACATTAGTTTCAAATAAAAACGGAGCATTATACTTATTGGAAACTTTCTTTAGTTTTTTATAATTTTCTAAATCTGAAGCACAAGCTATTTTATTGCAAGTAACTACTGCAATATTATTACGTAGATAGTTTTCGTAAACTTCAGAAACCGATTGATTGGCTGTGTTATCAACAAAAACAGAATTACGAAGGTTGAAAGATTTTGAACGTTCAAAAAATGATTGTATCGAGCTTTCTTCGCCATTTTTTAACTGTTCTTTCCAATTCGATAAATCGATACCTTCTTCATGAAATATCATCTTTCTAGAGTTAGAAACTCCAATTACTCGAATGTTTAATTTTAAGTTTTCTTTTAAAAACTCTTTTTGTTGGTAAACCTGTGCTAAAAATCGTTCACCTACATTTCCAACACCCGTTACAAACAGGTTTAATTGTTTTACTTTTTCTTCAAAAAACTGTTCATGTAATGTATTCAGCGCTTTTTTTGCATCTGAACTATTTATAACAGCCGAAATATTTTTTTCTGAAGCTCCTTGTGCAATTGCTCTTACGTTTACATTATTTTTTCCTAAAGCACTAAACATTTGCCCGCTCAAACCTTGGTGATTTTTCATTTTATCACCTACTAAAGCTATAATGGCAAGGTTGTTTTCAACTAAAACTGGATTAAGTTTATGCTGTCGAATTTCAAAAGAAAAAGTTTCATTTAATGATTCTTTCGCTAGTGAAGCGTCTTCTTCATAAATTCCAATACAAATAGAATGCTCAGAAGAAGCTTGTGTTATAAATACTACATTGATATTTTGCTGCGATAATGTTTCGAACATTCGCTTTGAAAAACCAGGAATACCAATCATGCCACTTCCCTCAAGAGTTAAGAGGTTTATATTTTCTATATGCGTAATTCCTTTTACAGGCTTATGATTGATAGACTCTTTAGAAATTAGAGTTCCTTCATTTTCTGGATCAAATGTGTTTTTGATTCGAATAGGAATTTCTTTTTCTAATACTGGTTGAATAGTAGGAGGGTACAAGACTTTGGCTCCAAAATGCGATAATTCCATTGCTTCTTCATATGAAATTTGAGTAATTGGAAATGCTTGTTTTACTATGCTAGGATTTGCTGAATACATTCCACTAACATCTGTCCAAATTTGAAGTTCATTAGCATTAAGCGCAGCAGCATAAATAGCTGCAGAATAATCAGAACCACCACGTCCTAGGGTAGTTGTTTCATTTTTTACATTGGAAGCTATAAACCCACCTAAGATAACAGCATCAAAAGAGTTTTCTTTAAAAAAGCTGCTACAGTTTTTATTAGTTAGTTCAAAATTTACCTGAGCATTTAAAGAATCACTATTGGTAATTATAAGTTCTCTACTATCTTTATATGTTGCATTTATTAATTCCTTTGCAGCATTGGCAATAATATAAGATGACAGTCTTTCACCAAAACTAGCTACTTTAGCTAGGGTTTTAGGAGAAAGCTCTTGTAAGAGAAAAATACCTTCATAAATAGCTTTTAACCTGTTAAATAAAAACCGAACTTCTTGAATTACTTTAGGTTGTTTTTCTTTAGAAATTAATTCTTCAATTACAGAAAAATGTAACTCTTCTAATTCTGTAATTGATTGATTAACGGTACTATTATCTTTTAAAGCTACTTGTGCTGTTGCTAATAATTTATCGGTTGTTTTTCCGAAAGCAGAGACTATAACTACAGCTTTTTCGTGTTTAGATACTTGTTTTACAATATATAAAACCTTTTTGATGTTTTGATGATTGGCAACTGATGATCCACCAAATTTTAAAACTTTCATTGTTTAATGTGTAAATTTATAAATTGATTTTGAATGAGTTATCTTTTTTTGAGTCTTTCAAAAATATAACTATAACCTAAGATGATATGTAAAAAATGAACCCCCTAAAGGGTACCCGTAATGATAGTAGTAATTGTAGTAGTGCCAACAAAAGAAGTCGTAAAGTTTACGACTAGTAAAGAATTAATATTTTCTTTGTTGTTTAACATCGATTCAAATGTATACTTTTTTTTGAATTAATGCTATTCTTTTTTAATTTTTTGAAAAATAATAGGTTAGGGCTAGTGTTTACCTATAAAGGAAGGAAATAAAAAAGGCATTTACTTAGTAAATGCCTTTTTTCTAGTTAACTTTAAACTGAAATATTTCTGAGGTTGATGTATTACCTTTAGAATCTTCAGTTATTACTCTCCAATAGTATGTCGTATTAGAGCTTACATTGGTGTCTAACGAAGTTGTCGTTACTGTACCTATAGAACTAGTAGGGGGGCTTGTTGTATTTAATTGAATTGTATATTTACTGATATCATTGTCAACATCACTACCTGTCCATTTTAAATTTACCGTTGTTGTAGTACTAGCTAAGTTAGCTCCCATAGATGGACTAACTAGATCAGCAGGAAAAGGAGCGTGTGATGAAACAGGTTTACCTGCATTATAAAACTTCCACGTATCACTTTGTGCTACCTGTGTACCTGAGTTTTTTGAAATTACATACCAAGAGTATGGAGTTCCTCTGTTAATAGTGATAATCTTTTCAGAATCGCTACTTGTATATGTAGAAGTAACGTCAGTGTCTAAGTTTTTTACAAAGATTTCATAATTAGTTGTGTTTGTCGCATCAGACCAATTA
Organism: Tenacibaculum aiptasiae; assembly: GCF_965221665.1. Lineage (NCBI taxonomy): Bacteria > Pseudomonadati > Bacteroidota > Flavobacteriia > Flavobacteriales > Flavobacteriaceae > Tenacibaculum > Tenacibaculum aiptasiae. The sequence goes on along the minus strand of NZ_CBDCSN010000003.1, from coordinate 1,119,599 downwards.
AACGTTACTGAACTTTTAGTATCACTAATGATAGTTCCTTCGTTGCATTCAGAATTTTGTTCAGGAAAAACTAATGTAGCTTTAGTTGGAGCAGCTGGTGGAATATCTTCCGTACTACTACCACCTCCACAAGAAGTTAAAATTAAACCTGAAAAAAGGATAAAATATATATTACGAAAAGTCATTATTCTTTAATTATTTTAAACGATTTACTTTCATTGTTTTTTGTTACATATAAGATGTACATTCCTTTAGCTAAATCCGAAATATCGATTCTTTTTGTTTCAGAATTTGCTGATGTTTGATAAATTAAACTTCCATTCAACGCATATATATCTATTGATGCTTTTTCTTTTAAAGTACCTAAATAAACATTAATATGAGTAGTTGATGGGTTAGGGAAAGTGCTAATTTCTTCACCTAAATAAATTGTTTTTTCAAAAATTCCTTGACAATCTTTATCCCCCACAACTTTTAATGTATTCTTTCCTTGTAAAAGAGGTAATTCTATAAACGAGTTTGATGTTTTATAAGTTTCATCATTTAGCGTAATATTATAGTTTTTACTACCGTCTAATTTAAGCTCCACAGTATTACTTTCCTTTGCAATTTTAGAAACAACCGTAATATCTTCTGGTTCAGTAATAACTGAATTAAAACATATTTTATAATTAGGTTGCCCATCTACAGTAATGCAAACTTCATAAGTTGCAGCTGAAAGATTTTCAAAAGTGTGTGTTGTATTGAATGTTTTAGTTAAAGAAACTGAATTACCAGTAAGAGTTGCAGTATAGTTTAAATTCTTTTGAGTAGAAATTATAATACTACCATTGTTACTAGTTCTACAAGTTTCACTTAAAACTTGTAAAGAAAAGTTGTTTGCAGGTAAGGTAAATATTTCACATCCAAAAACATCTACTTTAGCTCCTGCAGGAGTATTTGGACAGTTATCATCACTATTTAGAACACCATCACCATCAGTATCATTATTCGTAAATAAACTAGAAGGATTATTTCCATAGATTTTAAATTCTCCTGGCGCCAGTGAAATTAAAGCATTAACATCAGTAATAGTTGTTTTTAAGTTGTTATTTAAAAACTCATACCAATCACCAGTTTCTTGAAATTTGGGATTTATTGATTGTGTTGTAACTCCAAAGTTACCAATAATAGTAACATATTTAACTTCATTACCTGTAGCAGAACCTTGTGTTAAATGGATAGTTTTTAAACCTGTAGTTTCGGAAACGTCTAAAGTAAAATCTCCAGTTTTAAAAATAGGTTCTCCATTTTTTAATTTGATTAAATCTTTCCAAGTATCATAAATAGCTTTTCTATTAGGTTCGTTTTCATAATTCCAAAGAATAGGTTTGTTACCAGTTCTACCATTTTCTTCAATACTTATGTCATAACCTAATTCACCAAATTGCCAAATCATTTTAGGACCTGGTATGGTAAAATAAAACGCACCAGCTAATTTCATTCTTTCTAATGCAGTTGCTAAATTCTTAACACTATAACTTCCGTTCGAATTACCAAACTGTAAGTTTTTATACATTAAGCGTTCCTCATCATGACTTTCCATATAAGAAATGTTAGCAGGAGTAGTCCAGTTTCTTTTGCGGTAATCTATCCAAGAAAAATCTGATTTTCCACTATCATGATATCCTAATGTAGCTTCATTATATTGATGATTTAAATTGCTCCAAAACATAATACCTTTTCCTTCGTTTAAACGATAATTAACCCATTCGGTTTCTTCTTGATTTGTTCCTAAATGTTCGAAAATAACATAGAAATCACCATCTTTTTCCCATTGGTAATCGGCATATTCTTTTAAAACAGCAACTCTGTCTGCTTGATATGCATTTGTACAAGAATCGTTACCATCTGAACAATTTTGAGTAAAACCTTTGGTTAAATCCCAACGGAATCCATCAATTTTAAATTCGTCAATCCAGTATTGAGAGGTTCTTTTTACATAATCTTTTGTAGCTTGTTTGCTGTGATTAAAGTCGTTGAAAACATTGAATGAATGTTTTGCAGAAACATTAAAGAAAGGGCTATCTGCTGCTGGTTGACCTCCGTAACCACCGTTACTTGTATTCCACATTCTGAAATATGGATTTTGCCCTGTAGCATGGTTATAAACTACATCTAAAATAACAGCAATTCCACGTTTATGACACTCATCAATAAATTGCTTGAATGCTTCTTTTGTTCCATAGTATTTATCCAATGCCATATGAAAAGAAGGATTATACCCCCATGATTCATTTCCATCAAATTCACTAACAGGCATTAATTCGATTGCGTTAACTCCTAAATTTTGAATGTAATCTAAACGGTTTTTTACAGCATCAAAACTATGTAATTGATCAAAATCTCTTATTAATAATTCGTAGATTACTAAATCTGTTCTAGCTGGTTTTGTAAAGTTGGTAATTTGCCAATTATAAGCAGCTTCTCCTGTTTTGAATAAGGATACAGCATGTTCTGTTTTTCCTGTTGGATATGCTGGTAAATTCGGATAAGTTGTAGCATTTATACCAGAATCATTATTCTGATCTAATATTGTGGTAGAGTAGGGGTCAGCTATTCTTAAATCACCATCTACTAAGTATTGATAGGTGATATTTGTTTGAGGAGTTAAGTTTGTTACTTCAATCCAAAAACGGTCTTTAGCACTGTCTTTTTTTAATAGGTAGTTTACATCGTCTCTTTGCCAATTATTAAAGCTTCCAATAAGATTTACAAACTTTTTTTGCGGAGCATATAGTACAAAAGTAGCTTTAGTGTTGTCATTAGGATCTAAGTTTAGTCCATCTTTCATTCCACTAGGTAATGTTGCTTCAGTTACAGTTGGGTCTGGTGTTGCAGCACCAACTTCAGCATACATATCTTGCGATTTTTTATCTCCAGAACCATCTTTTGCTTTTACTAAAAAACCTATTTTACCAATACCAGTTCTGTTGTAAAATGTAGTTGGTTTTAATGTAATTGAATATGTTCCGTTGTTGTTGTTTGTTAGTTTTTGAGCTTCATTAGAGTTTGTCCAAGTACCATTATTTGGAGCATCCATTGAATTTAAATCATTTGTATCGTATGACCAGCTCCATAAATATAAATCAGTAACACCCCATGTTGCAGGATTTATATTTGAAAAAGTAATTGTTATATCATCTGTTTCATTAAACGTATTTGGATTTATAGCAAAATCAATATTTTGTTGCTGAGCAAACAAACCTATTGATGTTATAAATGTGAAAAGGGATAGTAGGATTTTTTTCATTGTAATTTGGTAGAAAAAGAAAAGACTGGTTTACAACTAAACCAGTCTTTTCAAAATATTATTCAACAGTTACTGTACCTTTATTAAAATCTACAGTAATTTTATATGTACCATTTCCTGGTGACTTTACATTACTTTCACCATCTCTAACAATCATTCCTGGATATTTAGAGCTTTCACCCCAATCGTTATCCCAAGATCCTTGCATAGGTAAAAACTTAAATTCATCAGTAGCAGTTAATACTTGATTAATTTCGAATACTCCTTCCGAAACTTTTGTAAATGGAGCCGCAGTAGTATTATCCCATCCATTAATTGATCCTACTAAATGTAATGCGGCAGGAACTGTTACTAATGAATATGATAAGTCATTGAAATCTACAGTCACCATATAAGTACCAGCATCAGCTACTTTTATATTTTGCTCATCGTCTTGGATGATTTTTCCTGAAGAGTTTTTGTTTTCTCCCCAATCACCATCCCAAGATCCTGAAGTTGGTAACATTTTAAATTCATCACCTGCAGAGAAAGTTTGGATTCTTGTAAATACTCCGTTTCCTGAAGTGTTGAATTGTTGAGTAGCATCTGCATTATTCCATCCATTATGAGCTCCAACCATGTATAAGTTATCTATTTTAGAAAGCTTAAAACTTAATGTGTTAAAGTCGATAATTACGATATAGTTTCCTGCATCAGTAACTTTAATGTTTTGTTCACCATCTTGTACTATTTTACCAGCATTAGTTGGATCTTCTCCCCAGTCTCCATCCCAAGATCCTGAAGTTGGTAACATTTTAAACTCATCATTTGCATTGAACATTTGTACTCTTGAGAATACACCATTTCCATCATTATAAAATTGTTGAGTAGCATCTGCATTATTCCATCCATTATGAGAACCTACCATAAATAAGTTGTCTGGCACTGCACCTTTGTATGGAGTTAATGAAATAGTAATCATTTGAGATGTTCTAAACAAATCTCCTGAAGCTGTTTTTGCAATTGCTTTTATTCTGAAATCAAAATTAGCAGCAGTATTAGCAACTCCACCAGCAGCTATTACAGCATCATTTAAAGCTTCATGAGAAATATCAAAAGATTTATTCTCTGTTGATCCAATATTGCTAACGGTAGCAAAATTAGTTCCTCCAAGTGCCATTTCTACTTCATAAGTAATTTTAACACTACTATTATCAGCTGCTTCTGGGTCATCCCAGTTAATTGTTAATGCAGTTAAACTAGGATCTGCATCAGATAATACTTTAGTAAAAGAATTATCAGGGCTAGTAATTACAGGAACTTTTACAGCAAATTTAGATACTTGTAATAAAATGGTATTAGAAGTTGTACTACCAGCTTTTAATCTGATATAAACACCAGTTTCTGTAAATGATTTAATATTTGCGTTACTTAAAACAGTATTGAATTCAGATACTGTCATAGTAAAACTATTCTTATCTGTAGTTCCTAAAAGGATTGGACTAGCAAAAGTATCTTCTAAAGCCATTTCTACCATGTATTCCGAACTTCCAGTAATTTCGTCAATCCAAGTAATAGTAAAGGCAGGGTTATCTGGTAAAGAAAAGTTTAAAAACACATTTGAAATTCCAGGTGTATTTAATACAAATTTAGATTCTGGAGTAACAATATTTAAACTTTCTTCTGTATCACAAGAGCTGAATATTAGCGTAAAAGCTATTAATATCAGACTTAATTTATGTAAATATTTCATTTTTATTGTGATTATGTTAAAATCTATTTTTTATAAGTTTAATGGAACAAGGATGTATTCTCCTGTTAAATCATTAAACCAAACATCGTAATCATCTTCAACAACTACAGGAATATCTGCTCCTCCATTAGTAGCAGTTCCTGAAAATGAAGTATTACTTCCCCAAGAAGCTCCAGCTCCAGTTACAAACTTTAAATTACCAGGTGTTAAATGAACATTGCTAACATTCCAAATATGTCCATCAAAAGTTAATGCAGTTAATGGAGTAGAGGCTGTAACAGCTGAACCTTGTAAAGCTAATGAAGCAGGGCTAGTTGCTCCTGATGCATCATATGATTTAAAAGAATATTTCTTGCTAGCAAAGTTGATTGTAAACGTATAAAAACCAGCTGTTATACCATTGTTATTGGCAGGGAATGTACCTGGATCAGTACCTCCACCAGGATTTACTTCAATTGTACCTGAATATTCTCCACCTGCTAATACACCATCGTTTGTACCCCATTGAGGTTGCCATAAACCTTTTGTTTCAAGAACTTTAAATTCACCTGCACCAAAATAAGCTGTATAAGTGTATTCATTTTCATCATTAGGGTTACGGAATAATGCTGGGTTATTATTATTGTTATTCCAATCTGCAGCAGTAGCATTTCCAACTAAATAATAATCTTTAAACACATAGTTAAAGTATGGATAAACCATTAAATTAATTGAGTTAGAGTTTACTGGGTTTCCATTTTGAGTTCCTAATGAAGAAACGACTCTTACATAAATAGTACTCCATTCAAATGGATTTAAACCAGAATTTCCAGCAGCAGAATTTAATTCAGCCATAGAAAAAGTTACATCGTTTTTTCCAGTTAATGTTGTAGCTGTTACAGGAGATGTAAAAGCTTCATCACTAGAAAACTGAACTGCATAATTAATAGCAGTTTGTTGAGCATAGTTTGCATCAGACCAGTTTAATGTTAAAGCAGGAGTGCTTGTATTTACAGGGTCTAATGTAATTTTATTTATACTAACATCGGCTAATACTGATGCAGTTCCATCCGATACAGTAAATATATCTGAAGTATCATCACAAGCATTAAATACACTAAGCGTTATTATTGCTATGAATAAACTTGTTAGTTTTAAAAATTTATTTTTCATAATTAATGTTTTCAAATATTAGTACCCAGTATTTTGAGTTAAATTAGGATTTGAAGCTAAACTGTTGCTTGGGATTGGATATACACTCATGTGATTAGGAATAGAAATACCGTTGCTAGCGTTACCTTTCCAAGTCCAGTTGTAGTTACCTCCTGTAAATCTTCCAAAACGAATTAAATCTTGTCTTCTATGAGCTTCCCAATGTAGTTCACGAGCTCTTTCATCTAAAATGAAATCTAAAGTTAACTCAGCAGCTGTGATTGTTTGTGGATTGTTTGCACGTGTTCTTAATTGATTTACATAGTTAAGAGCATCAGCATTTGTTCCTCCTGTTCCACCTCTTAAAACTGCTTCAGCATACATTAAATATGCATCTGCAAGTCTAAATAAAGGGAAATCAGTATCTACAAACGTTTGATCGCTACCTTGTGCTCCAGTTGAAGTACGGTTAGAATACTTAGTAATAATATATCCTTGATCCTGATCTGAAATATCAGTAATGTTTACATCTCTTTGTGCTGTGATTAATGTATTTCTAGAATCATTGTTAAATACACCACCATTAAATAGGTCGGCAAATTGCTTTCTTACTCTTAAGGCGCCTCCCCATCCGCCGGCACCAACACCTAACGAAACTCCGTTTGCTTCAATACTACCAACTTCTCCGTTAACCATAACAGTTGTTGGACCAAAGTTTTGTGTTGTAAGACCATCAGAAATTAAAGGGAAGATAATTTCATTTGTAGCAGGATTAGTATTGTTATCTGCCATGAAATTGTTTAAATAATCAGGAGCTAACGTATAACCACCGTTAATTATTTGATTAAGATACGTTAAAGATTCTGTGTATTTATCTTGAGCAATATATACTTCAGCATTTAAATACATTTTAGCTAAAATCATCCATGCAACAGCTTTATCAGCACGTCCATACTCATTTGTCTTTGGATCTAATAAGTCACCCTCAATTGCTTTTAATTCACTCTCTATAAAATTAAAAAGAGTAGCTCTATCTGCTTGTGGTGGATTAAAATTAACAACAGGATCTGTTTCAACTACCATTGGTGCTTTTCCAAATAAATCCATTAAATGATAGTAAGATAAAGCTCTTAATAATCTAGCTTCTGCACGGAAAGTTTTGATATCTGCTCTTGTCGCAGTAGAAACGTTTCTAGAATCTAATTTAGCATCAGTAGTTTCTCTTAAAAAGCTGTTTGCAAAAGAAACTGAAACTGTGGCTCTACCAAAGAAACCATATAATAATGGATTTTGAGCAGTCCATATGTTACGTTGAATTTCTCTAGTACCTGGATCGTTTTCGTATGACCAGATCATTTGATCAGCAGATAAAGTTTGTAAGTATACTAATACACGACCGTATTGACTTGTACCAGCATCTAAACCTTGTACGTTAGAGCTTCCTGCACCATCTACACCTGTTAAAGATAAGTTAGCATAAACACCCGCTAAAACTTCTTTATAGGCACTTTCATTTTTAAATAACTCCTCACTTAATACAGTTTGGTCATCTTGTGGTGTAATATTTAAATCTTTAGTACACGAAGAAACAACCAAAGCTATACTTGCTAAGAAAGCTATGAACTTTATTGATTGAATATATTTTTTCATTTTTTAAGTATTAAAATTTAATATTAGTACCGATAAGGAAGTTTCTAGGTCTTGGATAAATAGTATTATCAATTCCACCAAATACCTCAGGGTCTAAACCACTATAGTTTGTAATGGTAAATACATTTTGCATTCCAGCCCAAATACGAATACTATTTTTTGAAAACTTTTTAATAGGTCTATCAAATGTATAACCAATAGTAATATTATCCATTCTTAAGAATGATGCATTTTCTATAAAGATATCAGAGTTTAAAACATCTGAAGTATTTACAAAGTCAGTTGCTAAAACTGAAGTAGGAACATTTCCTAATACAGCATTATCTTGTAATAAAGCATACTGAGCTCTTGCTGAATTTACGTTGTTATAAACATAATTTCCAATATTAGCTCTTAAGTTAAAAGATAAATCAAAGTTTTTATAGTTAAAGTTTGATTGGAAACCAAAGATTAAATCAGCAGCTGGATTTTCTTTTAAATAACGATCATTATCATTTATAATTCCATCACCATTTAAGTCAGCATAAGAACCTTCAATAGGTTTTCCAGCGCTATCATATAATTGTTTGAATACGTAAAAAGAGTTTGGAGCAAATCCTTCTCTCAAAAGTTGAATAGTATTTCCTGTTCCTCCAGCAGTACCTCCAGTTCTAATATCGCTATTGTTAGCTAAAGCAGTAATTTTTCTGTCAAGATATGTAGCGTTAGAAGTAAAGTTCCAGTTGATATCTTCTGTTTTTAAAATATCACCGTTAAAAGTGAATTCAATACCGTTAATTTCTAAATCACCAACATTTTGAATTACTTGGTTACTAAAGTTAATTCCATCAGGTAAACCTGTGTTAAATAATAAATCTGTTGATTTTTTATTAAAGTAATTTAATGAACCATCAAATCTATTGTTAAATAATCCATAATCAATACCAAATTCTAAAGTAGCTGTTTCTTCCCACTTTAAGTTAGGGTTGATAACCGATGGAATTGTTGCTTTAATAACATTATTTCCAAATTGGAATTGAGAGTTTTGATTTCCGAAACGATATCTATTCAAATAAACATCATTTACTCCAGGTAAGTTTTGTTGCCCTGTTAAACCGTAACTAACTCTTAATTTTAAGTTAGATAATATTTCTGAATCTTTTAAGAAGTCTTCTTCGCTTACTTTCCAAGCTAAAGCAGCTCCACCAAAATCACCCCAACGATTTTCACTACTAAAACGTGAAGTTCCATCTCTACGGTAGTTTAAAGTAAGTAAATATTTGTCTAAGTAATCAACTTTTACTCTACCAAAGAAACCGATGTTTACAACATTAGGGTCGGCAAAAGTGGTAGCAAAAGATGTAGGGTTTAATGTGTTTCCAGAGTCACCACCAAAGTTTTTAAACTTCTGATAAGAATAACCAGCAGTAACATCTAGGTTTACCTTTTCTAATTTTTTGGTATAGTTTAAATAACCATCTAATAATTGGTTGCTTCTTTCAGAATATCCTGAAGAGCTAATACCAGCAAAACGCAATGTTTCATCAGCATTTCCAATATCATATGGGTTTGTATAAGTTGTTGTTCCTTCTGCTTTATCAAAACCAACATTAATAACTGCTCTTAAGTCAGGGAAGAAATGAAGTTTATAATCAAGATTTAAGTTTCCAAAGTGTCTAAATACTTTACCTCTACTGTTAGCTAATAATAATGCAGCAACAGGGTTTTGAGTACCGTTTAAAACTAAATTTCCATTTCTGTGTTGATAAAAACCTCCAAAAGGTGAACTAGCATCGTATACTGGTTGAGTAGGATCATAACGTAAAGCTGCTCCAATTTGACCAGCATCACCAAACCTACTATCCTCGAAGTTTCTATTATAATTTAAGTTAATTTTTAAGTGATCATCTAACAAAGAAGGGTTCATCGATAACGATATAGTTTTTCTATCAAAATTAGAAGTTAAGATGTTTCCTTCCTGATTAGCAAAACCTAAAGATAATCTTGTAGGAATAGCTCCAAAAATTTGACCTTTAGCAGTTAAGTTGGTTAGAGACGAACCTGTAGATCTAAAAATTTCATCTTGCCAATTTGTATTTGCTGTACCTAATAAGCCAACATCTCCTGGTCTTCTTTGTTGGATTAAGCTTCTAAAAGCATCTGCAGAGAAAACATTAATTCTATCTCTAATCTCACCATAAGTAAATTGGTAGTCTAAATCTAATGTGAAGTCTCTTTTACCTTTTTTAGTTGTAATAATGATTACACCATTAGAGGCACGAGATCCATAAATAGCAGTAGCAGACGCATCTTTTAATACAGAGAATGATTCAATATCATTAGGGTTTATGTTTGCTAAAACACCACGAGAACCAGCTACACTATTTTCTTCAATTGGTAAACCGTCAATTACTATTAAAGGAGAATTAGATGCAGTAATAGATGAACCTCCACGAATGGTTATTTGAGAACCAGAACCTGGCGCACCACTTGTTTTAATTTCTACACCAGAAACTCGACCACTTAATAAGTTTTCAGGAGTTACAACGTTACCTTTAGTAAAGTCTTTAGCAGTAATAGCTTCTACTGAACCTGTAGCATCTTTTACCGTAGTAGTACCATAACCAACTACAACAACTTCATCTAAGTTTTGGTTGTCGTTTTCTAATGAAACATTAATTGTGGTTTGGTTACCTACTAAAACTTCTTTTGTTTTTAAACCTATAAAGGAATAGACTAAAACGTCTGTAGGTTTAACATTTTGAATACTATAATTACCATTAAAGTCGGTATCAATACCTTTAATTGTCCCTTTTATGATAATACTTACACCGGGTAAAGGTTCCCCTGTGTCTTTTTCTGTAACTTTACCTGTAACAGTTTGTTGGGCAAACATTGTTATAGAGGAAAGTAGTAGAATTCCACTGAACAATAATTTTAAATTTTTCATGTATAAATTATTAAATAATAACTGTAAATTTGATCTATAAGCAATCAATAATTTAAATTCCACTCCGTGAAGGTAGTCATTAAAATATCTTTCTAGCTACTATTAATGCTACGAAAACGTTTTCGTGTTAATAACTTTTTTACTTTAACTTAACATATCGATAATATTAACCGAAAAATTTATCAGTTTTGTAAAATATGAAGCCAAAAATTACCATAAAGATAATAGCAAAAGAGTTAGGTGTATCAGTTTCAACAGTTTCTAAAGCTTTGAGAGACAGTTATGAAATTAGTAAAGAAACAAAAGATCGTATAAAAGCATATGCCGATTACTATAATTATAGACCTAATAATTTAGCATTACAATTAAGAAATCAGAAAACAAAAGTTATTGGTATTATATTACCCAAAATTGTACATCACTTCTTTTCAACAGTGATTAAAGGTATTGAAGACGAGGCGAATAAAAGAGGGTATAATATCATGGTTTGCTTTTCTAATAATAATGAAAAGAAAGAAGCAGAAACCATAGATGTTTTAACTAACGGAAGTGTTGATGGGTTGTTGGTTTCTATAGCAAAAGAGACGTTAGAGAATAACACTTTCTCTCATTTTAAAAGATTAACCGAAAATGAAGTACCTTTAGTATTGTTTGATAGAACACATGCATCTATAAACTGTGATAAGGTAATTGTGGATGATATAGGAGCAGGATATAAAGCAACAAAGCATTTGTTGGATTTAGGTTGTGAAAAAATAGCAATTGTAACAACACCTGAGCATGTAACAGTAGGTTTGCACAGAGAGCAAGGTTACGAAAAAGCACTAAAGGAACAAGGAGGAGTTATTGATAGGGATTTAATTATTGAGGTAGATGAAGAAAAGGATATTTATACTCAAATAAAAGAATTGTTTGTGCATGAGGTAGATGCTGTGTTTGCTGTAAACGAAATTTATGCAGCTATCGCTATACGAATAGCAAAAGAAAAAGGTTTGAGGGTTCCTGAAGATATTTCAATAGTTGGATTTACAGATGGTTTAATATCAGAATATTCATCACCATCTATTACTACGGTAGTTCAACACGGGTTTACTATGGGGAAACAAGCAGCGGAAATGCTAATAGATAGAATAGAAAATGGAGACGATAAAAAAAGATTTCAAACAAAAGTGATTTCCAGCAACTTGAAGATTAGAGAATCTACGAAATCGTAATAGTAACTTTTTTTCATAGTTAACAATCTAAGTTATATCTTTATCACGACAAAAAGACTTATCAATAATTTTTATTCCACAAATAAATAGATAAGTCATAGCGCTTATCGTAGTATAAACTAATTAATTACGATAATGAAAAAGCGTAAATTAAGTTTCTGGGAAATTTGGAACATGAGTTTCGGTTTCTTAGGGATTCAGTTCGGTTTTGCCTTACAAGGAGGCTTTATGTCTCGAATATTTCAAACTCTTGGTGCTGCTAAGGATGACATTCCCATGCTTTGGATTGCCGCTCCATTAACAGGACTATTAGTTCAACCAATTATTGGATATCTAAGTGATAGAACTTGGAGTGTGAAATGGGGGAGAAGGCGTCCTTATTTTTTAATAGGAGCTATTTTAAGTTCCCTAGCATTATTTTTAGTACCGCATTCTCCAGCTTTATGGATTGCTGCTGGTTTCTTATGGATTTTAGATGCTTCAATTAATGTGTCTATGGAGCCATTTAGAGCTTTAGTGGCAGATAAGTTACCAGAATCTCAGCGTTCTTATGGGTTTGTTGTACAAACATTAATTATAGGTATTGGAACTTGGGTAGCAAGTAATTTACCGTGGATGGTTTCACAATTTGGAGTAAGTGATTCTGCTGCTTCAGGAGTGGTGCCAATGTCGGTAAAAGTTGCCTTTGCAATTGGAGCATTTGTTTTCTTAGTAAGTATTCTTTACACAGTTTTTACTACTTCAGAGTATCCTCCAGAGGATATGGAAGCTTTTGAAAAAGAAAAAGCTAAAAAGAATCAATTTATTCCAGATATTTTAAATAATGTAGGAAGTATGCCTTCAACAATGAAGAGGTTAGGTGTAATACAATTCTTTAGTTGGTTTGCTTTTTTTACTATGTGGAGTATGGCAAACCCTGCACTTACAGAACACGTATTTAAAACGCCTGCACCAATTGAAGCGAACTATGATATGGCTGTGACTGCGCAAGCAGAAGCATTTAATGTAGCGAATACAGCTTTTCAAAAATCATCAAATTTGGTGGGGTCCTATATGGGGACATATGGATTATCATCAATGGCTTTTGCATTATTATTAGTGTTATATACATCAAAAAGAAGAATTAATAGAAAGTATGTTCACATGGTTTCTTTAATCCTTGGGGGATTAGGTTTCTTAATGATGAAGTTTATACCATCGCCAGAATATTTAACAATCTCGTTTGTTTTAATAGGATTTTCTTGGGGAAGCATCTTGTCAATGCCATATGCAATGTTGTCAAGTTCCGTTGATCCTAAAAAGATGGGAGTAATTATGGGGATATTCAATATGTTTATTGTGATACCTCAAATAGTTGCTGCTTTAGGAGGAGTTAATTTTATTTCTGGTTTATTAGGCGAAGAAGCTATTAATGCAATGACAGTAGCTGGGGTAAGTTTACTATTAGCTGGTTTAGCAAACTTCTTAATAACAAACCCTAAAGCAATTACTTACCAAACAGTAGAAGAATAAAAATGAAGAAAGGATTTATTTTCGATTTAGACGGTGTTATTGTTGACACCGCAAAATATCATTTTCTAGCTTGGAAAAAATTAGCAAATGATATAGGAATAGATTTTACCGAAACTCAAAACGAACAATTAAAAGGAGTAAGTAGAGTAAGATCTTTAGAAAAAATATTGTCTTGGGGAAATAAAACAATCCCAGAAGATGAATTTATGGAACTCATGGCAAAAAAAAATAATGATTATTTGAGTTATATAGCCAAGATGGATGAAAGTGAGATTTTGCCAGATGTTCCTAAAGTATTGAATTACTTAAAAAAAGAAGACCAGCCAATATCGCTGGGGTCAGCAAGTAAAAATGCTAGACAAATTTTAAAAAAGGTGAATTTAATTTCAGACTTCAATGCTATTGTTGATGGTAATGATGTATCAAAAGCAAAACCAGATCCAGAAGTATTTTTAAATGCAGCGAAATCGTTAGAAATGATTCCGCAAAACTGTATTGTATTTGAAGATTCTTTAGCAGGAGTTCAAGCTGCTAACAATGCAAACATGATATCAATAGGTATTGGAGATAAAGATGTTTTAAAAGAAGCAGATTATGTTTTTAATGATTTTACTGAGATAAGCATCGCCTTTTTAAAAGAGTTAATAGAGAAATAGAATACAAAACTTAAGTAGAGTTTTAAAAAATAGAATGATTTAAAATGAATCAAGATTATATCAAATCCAACGAATGGAGTATTATAGAAGAGGGATTTAATGCAGAACGTGTAAAATCATCAGAAAGCCTTTTCAGTATTGGAAATGGGGCTATGGGGCAACGCGCCAATTTTGAAGAAACATATACAGGAGACACTTTTCAAGGAAGTTATATCGCAGGGGTTTATTACCCAGATAAAACGAGAGTTGGATGGTGGAAGAATGGTTATCCAGAGTATTTTGCAAAAGTTTTAAATGCTCCAAACTGGATAGGAATAAACGTAAAAGTAAATGATGAACAAGTTGATTTAAATACCTGTTCAAAAGTTACAGAATTCAGAAGAGAGTTGAATATGAAGGAAGGTTGGTTATCAAGAACCTTCAAAGCGACTTTACAAAATGGAATAGAAATTTCTGTAGAAGCAAAACGTTTTTTAAGTTTAGAGTTAGATGAAGTAGGTGCTATTAAGTATACAATAACTCCATTAAATTCTGATGCCACAATTAGTTTTGAACCATATTTAGATAGTGGAATTACTAATGAAGATACAAACTGGGATGCGAAATTCTGGAACACTCTAAATGTATCAACAGAAGGAAATCAAGCATTTATAGAGGCGCATACAATGAAAACTGAGTTCCATACTTGTACATTCATGGAGTCTCAATTAGAATTGAATGGAAAACAACTAAGTATTCAGCCAGAAGTAGTAAAATCTGAAAAGAAAGTTTCTTTTAATTATACAACTGAGGTTAAAGAAAAAGAAAGTTATACCATATTTAAGTTTGCTGGATACACTGCTGATAGAAATCATGATAAAAGCGAGTTAGTTTTAGCAGCAAAATCAGTTTTAATAAAAGCTACATCATTAGGATTTAATGACTTGCTAGAACTACAGAAAAATTCTTGGGCAAAGATTTGGGAGACTGCAGATATAACAATCTCTGGTGATGTAAAAGCTCAACAAGGAATTAGATTTAATATTTTTCAATTAAATCAAACTTATTTAGGTACTGATCCTTTATTAAATATAGGACCTAAAGGATTTACAGGAGAAAAATATGGTGGAAGTACTTATTGGGATACTGAAGCATATTGTATACCATTTTACATGGCCACAAAAGATGAAAAAGTAGCAAGAAACTTGTTAGAATATCGTTACCACCATTTAGATAGAGCCATAGAAAATGCAGAAAAGCTTGGATTTACCAATGGAGCTGCATTGTATCCAATGGTAACAATGAATGGAGAAGAATGTCATAACGAGTGGGAAATTACTTTTGAAGAGATTCATAGAAATGGAGCTATAGCGTTTGCTATTTACAATTATTTCAGATATACAGGAGACTATTCATATATACCAGAAAAAGGATTAGAAGTACTTATTGGAATTGCGCGTTTTTGGCAGCAAAGAGCTACATTCTCAACTGCAAAAGATAAGTATGTAATTCTTGGAGTAACAGGTCCAAATGAGTACGAAAACAATGTAAACAATAACTGGTATACAAATTATACTGCCAAATGGTGTATAGAATATGCTTTAGAAAGCATTGCTAAAGTAGCTAAGGAGTATGCTAAAGATTACGAGCGAATTTTAGAAAAAACTCAAATAACTAATGAAGAGTTAGAAGCTTGGAAAAAAGTAGCAGATAATATGTATTTCCCGTATTCGGAAAAGCATGATGTATTCTTACAACAAGATGGATTTTTAGATAAAGAATTGGTGTCAGTAGCAGATTTAGATAAGTCGCAAAGACCAATTAACCAAAAATGGAGTTGGGATCGAATATTAAGATCACCATACATTAAGCAAGCAGATATATTACAAGGTTTCTATTTCTTTGAAGATCATTTTTCAAAAGAGCAATTAGAGAAACACTTCGATTTTTATGAACCATTTACAGTTCACGAAAGTTCATTGTCGCCTTGTGTACATAGTATTCAAGCAGCTAAGTTAGATAGAATGGACCAAGCATATGAGTTCTATTTACGTACTTCTCGTTTAGATTTAGATGACTATAACAAAGAAGTAGAAGAAGGGCTACATATTACTTCAATGGCGGGAACTTGGATGAGTATTGTTGAAGGTTTTGGAGGAATGAGAATTAAAGAAAATAAACTTTCATTCGAACCAAAGATTCCTAAGCAATGGGATGGATACTCTTTTAAAGTTAACTTTAGAAATCAAATATTAAAAGTATCTGTAAATCACGAAAAGACTGAATTTGAATTAGAAGGAACTGAAGAATTAGAAGTTTTATTCGAATCAAAAAGCATAAAAATATCCCCTAATAGTATGATTACTGTGTAATCAAAATTAATCCCTCACAGATGAATTTCTGTGAGGTTTTATTCTTATGAAAAAAATAGGTTTATATATTATTTTATTAGTTTTTATTTCATGTAACTCTGAAAAAAAAGAAGGTGAAATAAAAGAAACTCAGGTAGCTGTTTCTAACACTTTTTTAGAACGTGTAGAGCCTCCAAACTGGTGGGTGGGTTTTACAAATGATACACTTCAGTTACTAGTGAAAGAAGAAAATATAGGAAATTCAAAACCTGCAATTTCTTACAAAGGAATAACTATAAACAAGATTCATAAGGCAAAAAGTAACAACTATTTATTCATCGATTTAACGATTAATAAAAACACAAAACCAGGAAAGTTTGATATCGTTTTTACTTTAAATGATAACTCAAAAAAAACACATACGTACGAATTAAAACCAAGAAAAAAATCAGCAGATGAGTATATCGGTTTTAATAGTTCAGATGCAATTTATTTAATAACCCCCGATCGTTTTGCAAATGGAAACTCAAAGAATGATAGTTTTCAAAATCTTAAAGAAACAGATGTCGATAGAAATGATGATTATAAACGACATGGAGGAGATTTAGAAGGAATTATAAATCATTTAGATTATATAGAAAACTTAGGTTTTACGGCTATTTGGCCAACTCCAGTTTTAATAAATGATATGCCGAATGCTTCTTATCATGGTTATGCTATGACCGATTATTATAAAGTAGATCCTCGATTTGGAACTTTAGATGATTATGAAAAATTATCATCAGAATTGTCTAAAAAAGGAATGAAATTAATAATGGATCAGGTAGCTAATCATTGTGGATTAGAGCATTGGTGGATGAAAGACTTACCTTTTGATAATTGGGTTAATTATCAATCACACTATGAAAAAAATAAAGAAAATTGGTCATGGAAAACTGTAAAGCATTCAAATCATAAAAGAACAACAAATCAAGATTTATATGCTTCAGAAATAGATGCGAAAGAAAATACTGAAGGTTGGTTTGTTTCCGATATGCCAGATTTAAACCAGCGTAATCCTTTTATGGCTACCTATATCATTCAAAATTCAATTTGGTGGATAGAAACCTTAGGTTTAGGAGGAATTCGACAAGATACCTACCCTTATCCTGATAAAAAGTTTATGGCAAATTGGGTAAATGCTATTATGAATGAATATCCGAATTTTTCAATTGTAGGAGAAGAGTGGAGTTATAATCCATTGTTAATAGGATATTGGCAGAAAGGAAAAAATAATAGAGATGGTTATCAATCAAATTTAAAGTCTACCATGGATTTTGCAATGCAAAAAAATGTTGTAGATGCTTTAAATGAACCAGAAAAATGGGATAAAGGACTAGTTAAAATATATGAAGGTTTAGCCAACGACTTTCACTATAAAACACCAAAAGACATTTTAATTTTTCCAGATAACCATGATAAAAGTAGAATTTACACGCAGCTTAAAGAGGATGTTGTAAATACAAAAATGGCATTAGCTACTTATGCAGTTTTACCAAGAATATTACAAGTATATTACGGAACTGAGATTTTAATGGACGATACAGCTAAACCAGGAGATCATGGATTAATTCGAACAGATTTTCCAGGAGGCTGGGAAGGCGATAAAATAAATGCATTTACAAAAAACGGTTTGTCTAAAGAACAAATAGAAATGCAAAGCTTTGTTGCAAAACTATTAACTTATCGTAAGAAGAGTAAAGCAATTCAAGATGGAAAAACAGTGCATTTTGCTCCAAAAGAAGGAGTATATGTCTTATTTAGAAAATATGAAGATGAAGTAGTAGTGCTGATTTTAAATAAGAACGATAAACCTTATATATTAGACTTGAGTCGCTTTAAAGAAATGAATCTTAAAGGAAAAGCGTTTAAAAATATAATTACAAACAAAACTACTGTATGGCAAGATAGTCTTCTTTTAAATAAAAAAGGAAGCTTGTTATTAACTACAAAACAATAAAACTAAGTGAAAAAACTTTTAAGTATATTATTTTTATTTATAGGTTACAATTTATTAGCACAGGTAACTATTACAATAGATGAATTACCAAGTGGAACTTCAAAAGATACTCCAATATTCATTTCTGGGAATTTTGAAGGTTGGTCTGGTGGTAAAAAAGAATATCAACTAGACAATAAAGAGGGAGTTTATAGCATAACACTTCCGCATCAATCAAAAAACATTTTATTCAAGTTTACGCAAGGTTCTTGGAAAACTGCAGAATCGGCAGCGGATGGAACAAGTATAGATAATAGATCATACAAGTTCAATAAAGCAAATGATACTTTAAAAATCAAAATAGCCGGTTGGTCTCATTTAACAAGTTCAGAGAAAAGTTCAACAGCTTCTAAAAACGTAACAGTTATATCAGAAGAATTTGAAATTCCAGAATTAAATAGGAAAAGAAAAATTCGACTGTATTTACCACCAGGTTATACAAAATCGAAAAAATCTTATCCAGTAGTGTATATGCACGATGGACAAAATCTTTTTGATAAACAAACCTCTTTTTCAGGAGAATGGGAAGTTGACGAAGCGTTAAATAAATTGTATGAGGATAAAAACTTACAGCTTATAGTTGTAGGAATTGACAATGGAGGTTCTAAACGATTAGATGAGTACTCGCCATGGAAGAATAATAGATATGGAGGAGGAGAAGGAGAGGCTTACTTAGAATTTATTGTAAACACATTAAAACCATATATAGATAGCAAGTACAGAACTTTAAAGAATAAATCAAATACAGGAATTATTGGTAGTTCTATGGGAGGATTAATTTCTCACTATGCAGGATTAAAATATCCAAAAGTATTTGGTAAAATAGGAGTGTATTCTCCTTCTTTTTGGTTTGCTCCAGAAGTTGTAGAGTTCTCAAAAAAACAAGGAAATCTATCAGATACAAAAATGTATTTTTTAGCAGGAGGAAAAGAAGGTGGAAATACAGCTTTTAATGAAATAAGTAAGACAGTAAGAGATATGAATTTGATGGTAGATGTTCTTAAAGAACAGAATTTTCCATCAGAAAATATAAAAGTAAAAGTTGTTCCAGAAGGAAAGCATAATGAAGAATTATGGAGAACAAATTTTGAAGAAACTATTCTATGGCTATTTAAAAATGAAATAGAAGAAAGAAAATTTGATTCTGTACAATTTGTAAAAGATGAATTAAAAATAAAGGTTTCTGATGGTTCTTATTTGATTAAATTTTTAAACTCTCAAATAGTAGAAACAACCTTTGTTCCTAAAGATCAAAAAGAAGCAAAAAAAGCATCACATGCTGTGGTTATTAATTCAGTATATAAAGATGTTAAGTTTAAAGAAAGTAAAGAAAAAATAAAGTTTAGTACAAAAGATGTTTCTGTAGTCATTCAAAAAAGACCATTTAATATTTCGTATTGGTACAAAGGAAAAGAGTTAGTTTCAGAGAAAAATGGTTATCAAAGAAATGACGATTTTGAAACGCTACAATTTAACTTACAACCAAGCGAAGTTTTATATGGAGGAGGAGCCAGAGCCTTAGGGATGAATAGAAGAGGGAATCGTTTACGTTTGTATAATAGAGCGCATTATGGTTATGAAGAGAAATCGAAACTAATGAACTATACAATGCCATTAGTATACTCTTCAAATCTGTATGCTATTCATTTTGACAATGCACCAATTGGTTATTTAGATTTAGATAGTAAACAAAATAATACATTGACTTATGAAACTATTTCCGGACGAAAAACCTATCAGATAATTGCAGGAGATTCTTGGTTGAATTTAATAGATAATTATACTGATTTAACGGGGAAACAACCAATGTTACCACGTTGGGCTTTAGGAAATTTTTCGAGTCGATTTGGATATCATTCACAAAAAGAAACAGAAAATACCATAGCAAAATTTAAGTCAGAAAAAATACCTGTAGATGCAGTAATCCTTGATTTATATTGGTTTGGTAAAGATATTCAAGGAACAATGGGGAATTTAGAGGTATATAAAGACTCTTTCCCAGATATGAAAAAGATGGTTTCAGATTTTAAAAAAGAAGGAGTTAAAACAGTTTTAATAACAGAGCCATTTATAGTTTCAACATCAAAAAAATGGAAAGATGCTGTAGCCAATAATGTATTAGCAAAAGATTCTATAGGAAATCCCGCTACTTATGATTTCTATTTTGGTAATACAGGAATAGTAGATATTTACAGTAAACAAGGAAAAGAATGGTTTTGGAATATTTATAAAGATATTAAATCATTAGGAATACAAGGTTTTTGGGGAGATTTAGGAGAACCAGAAGTACATCCAACTTGGGTACAACATGCAACAGGAAGTGCAGATGAAGTACATAATATTTACGGACATGATTGGGCACGATTAATTTTTGAAGGTTACCAAAAAGAATATCCAAATGAAAGACCATTTATATTAATGAGAGCAGGGTATTCAGGATCACAACGATTTGGAATGGTACCATGGTCTGGAGATGTAAATAGAACTTGGGGAGGATTACATAGTCAGCCAGAAATAGCTTTACAAATGGGAATGCAAGGTTTAGGGTATATGCATTCAGATTTAGGAGGTTTTGCAGGAGCAAATTTAAATGACGAATTATATACTAGGTGGTTACAATATGGAGTGTTTCAGCCAATATACAGACCACACGCACAAGAAGAAGTAGCGAGTGAACCAGTATTTAGAGAGCCAAAAACAAAAGCATTAGCAAAAAAATCGATAGAATTAAGATATCAGTTATTACCTTATAATTATCACTTAGTTTTTGAAAATAATCAATATGGAAAGCCATTAATGAGACCACTGTTTTTTGAGGAAAAAGAAAACAAAGTTTTACAAGGAAAATCAACTACCTATTTATGGGGGAATGATTTTTTAGTAACACCAATCTTAAAATCAAAAATTAGAAAACAAGAGGTGTATTTTCCAAAAAACAATGTTTGGTTTGACTTTTATACAGATGAAAAAATTACAGGAGGTAAGGCACAAAAAGTACAGGTAAAAGAAACATCAATACCTACTTATGTAAGAGCAGGAGCTTTTATTCCGATGACAGAAACAATTCAAAATACAGAAGAGTACAATCAGAATAAGATAAATGTTCATTATTATCATGATGCCTCAGTAGAAAAAAGTAAAAGAGAGTTATATAATGACGATGGAAGAACAGTAAAAGCTTTTGAAAAAGGAAAATTTGAATTGATCACTTTTGAAAGTCAATCAAACAAAAAAGGTTTAGATATTAAATTAAGTTCCAAAAAAGGAAAAGAATATGCTATTTCTGAAAAAGAAATTAGTTTAATAATTCACAATATTGAAGCTAAACCTACAAGAATTAAAGTAGGGAAAAAGAAAGAAAAAATAGACTGGAATGCTAAAACAAAAGTTTTAAGAATACCAGTTACTTTGAAAACAACAACTTCAAAAAACATAAAAATAAAGTTTTAAAAAATGAGGAAACTAGCAATTGTAATTCTTCTAGTGGTAAGTATGGTAGCTTGTAAAACAAAAGTGCAGGAACCAATAAAAAAAGAACAAAAAACACCTTTTGTATGGAATGGAGCAAACTTATATTTTTTATTAACCGATAGGTTTAATAATGGTGATACAGCCAATGATGTTAATTTTGATAGAACAAAAGAACCAGGGAAGTTAAGAGGTTTTGAAGGAGGAGACATCAAAGGAATTACCCAAAAAATAAAAGAAGGTTACTTTACCAAATTAGGAATCAATGCTATTTGGATGACTCCAATAGTTGAACAAATACATGGAGGAACAGATGAAGGAACAGGAGTAACTTATGGTTTTCATGGATATTGGACAAAAGATTGGACAAAAATAGACCCTAATTATGGAACCAAAGAAGACTTAAAAGAACTAGTAGAAATAGCACATAAAAACGGAATTAGAATTTTGTTAGATGCTGTAATAAACCATACAGGTCCAGTTACAGAAAAAGATCCAGTATGGCCATCAGAATGGGTAAGAACAGAACCACAGTGCGTATATAATAATTATAAAAATACAGTAACATGCACATTGGTTAAAAATTTACCAGATATAAAAACAGAGAGCAATGAAAATGTAGAATTACCATCACAACTGGTAGAAAAATGGAAGCAAGAAGGTAGATATGAAGAAGAAGTAAAAGAATTAGATGAGTTTTTTGCTAGAACAGGTTACCCAAGAGCACCAAGATTTTATATTATAAAATGGTTAACTGACTATATTACGGAATATGGAATAGATGGGTATAGAGTTGATACAGTAAAGCATACAGAAGAAAATGTATGGCAAGAATTTAAAAAAGAATGCGATTATGCATTTGAAAAATGGAAAAAAGATCACCCAGAGAAAGTGTTAGATAAAACGCCATTTTATTTAGTAGGAGAAGTATATGGATATGGAATAAGTGGAGAAAAGAACTATGATTTTGGCGATAAAAAAGTGAACTATTTTGATAAAGCATTTATTAGTTTAATCAATTTTGAATTTAAATGGAATGCAAAACAATTGAGTTATGAAGACTCGAATGTGAAGTACGATAGTATTTTAAATAAAAAATTAAAAGGTTATGGAACTTTAAATTATGTTAGTTCACATGATGATGGTCAGCCATTTGATCCAAAGAGAGAAAAGCCATTTGAAACAGCAAATAGATTGTTATTAGGATTAGGAACGTCACAAGTTTATTATGGAGATGAGTCAGCACGTTCTTTAGTCATAGAAGGAACAGAAGGAGATGCAACGTTACGTTCATTTATGAATTGGGAGGAAATAACGAATAATAAACAAACGCAAAAAGTATTAGAATACTGGCAAAAGTTAGGACAGTTTCGTAAAAATCATCCAGCAGTAGGAGCGGGAAAACATCAGATGATAACTAAAGAACCTTATGTTTTTTCTAGAGTTTATAATGAAGGAGATTATACAGATAAAGTCGTGGTTGGATTAAACTTAGCTAATGAAACCAATGAAATTATGGTTTCTCCAATATTTAAAGATGGAGATAAACTGAAAGATACTTTTTCAAATCTAATTTACGAAGTAAAAGAAGGGAAAATAGCGGTAAAAGGAAGTCAGCCAGTAGTTTTATTAGAAAAGATAAATTAAAGATGAAAAAACTAGCCTTATTAGCAGTTACAGCACTCTTATTTTCGTGTAGTAAGAGTAAAAAAGATATAGAAATAACTTCACCAGATACGCAATTAAAAGTAGAGTTTGGTTTAGATAAGAATAAATCATCATACTATATCGTTAAAAGAAAAAACGAAATAGTAATAGATACATCGTATTTAGGATTTGAGTTTAAAAATGCAAAAGCATTAAAAGAAAATTTAAAAGTATTAAATGCAGAAACAAATACTTTTAATGAAACTTGGCAAATGCCTTGGGGAGAGCAAGAAGAAGTTGTAAATAATTACAATGAATTAAAAGTAGATTTAGAAGAAGACGGTTCAAAACGTAAGTTCTCTGTAGTATTTAAAGTTTATAATGATGGAATAGGCTTCAGATACGAGTTTCCAAAACAAGAAGGATTATCAGAAGTTTTAATAACAGAAGAACATACAGAATTTAATTTAACGGAAGATTATAAAACTTTTTGGATTCCAGGAGATTGGGATAGCTATGAGCATTTATACAATACAACACCATTGTCGAAAATAGATGCATTAGCAAAAGCAAATCACGGAAATTTAGCACAAACACAAATACCACATAATGCCGTTAATACACCAGTAACTATGGTTGGTAAAAACGGATTGCATTTAAGTTTTCATGAGGCTGCATTAGTAGATTACTCAGGTATGACATTAGGAGTAGATGAAAAAGAATTAAAACTGAAGAGTATTTTGGTAGGCTCAAAAAACAATGATTATAAAGTAAAAAGAACACTACCGTTTAATACACCCTGGCGTACAATTCAAATAACAGATAATGCTCCAGATTTAATAGCATCTAATTTGATAGTTAATTTAAATGAACCAAATAAATTAGGAGATGTTTCTTGGTTTAAACCAATGAAGTATACAGGAGTTTGGTGGGAAATGCATTTAGGTAAATCGTCTTGGGATTACGGAATGACTAAAGATGAAAATGGAAAATGGGTAGATACAGGTAAAGCTCATGGACGACATGGAGCGACAACAGAAAATGTAAAGAAGTTTATCGATTTTTCAGCAAAGAATAATATCAAAGGAGTATTAGTAGAAGGTTGGAATACAGGTTGGGAAAATTGGATAGGATTTGAAGATAGAGAAGGAGTTTTTGATTTTGTAACGCCATATCCAGATTATGATATTGAAGAAATAGTTCGTTATGGAAAAGAAAAAGGAGTAGATATTATAATGCACCATGAAACTTCAGCAGCAACAGCTACTTATACAAAGCAACAAGATACTGCTTTTGCATTAATGAAAAAGTACGGAATGCATGCAGTAAAAACAGGTTATGTAGGTAAAATATTACCAAAAGGAGAGTATCACCATGGGCAAAAAATGGTAAATCATTACAATAATACAGTTGAGAAAGCAGCAAAATATCAAATAGCAATTAATGCGCATGAGCCAATTAAAGCAACAGGATTAAGAAGAACATATCCAAATACAATATCGAGAGAAGGATTGAGAGGGCAAGAGTTCAACGCTTGGGCTTCTGATGGTGGAAATCCACCAGAGCATTTACCAATAGTTGTATTTACAAGAATGTTAGCAGGGCCAATAGATTTTACACCAGGGATTTTCAATATAAAGTTTGATGAGTTTAAAAAAGATAATCAGGTAAATACCACTTTAGCACAGCAATTGGCTTTATATGTTGTTATTTATAGTCCAGTACAAATGGCGGCAGATTTAGTAGAACATTATGAAGCAAATCCAAAAGCTTTACAGTTTATAAAAGAGGTAGGAGTAGATTGGCAACAAACGAAAGTTTTAAATGGAGAGGTAGGAGAATATGTAACGATCGCAAGAGAGGAAAGAAATACCAATAATTGGTTTTTAGGAGCAATTACAAACGAAAAATCAAGAGAGATACCATTAGATTTTAATTTTTTAGAAGAAGGAACTTATAAAGTAACCATTTATAAAGATGGTAAAAATGCGCATTGGAACAACAATCCATTAGATTTAGAAATAGAAACAATAGAAGTAACCAATAAAACTAAAATGAACATAAAATTAGCTTCAGGTGGGGGTGTAGCTATGAGTATTATTAAACAATAAAGAATGAAAAAAACAATTAGTATTTTTTTAGTAGCAGCAATGTTGTTTGCTTGTAAAACAGAGAAAAAAGAAGTAGCTAAAAAAGAGGTAAAAGAAACAAAAGAAGTTTCAATAGCTCCAGTTACAAATGAAATGATGGAGAATGCTATTATATACGAGGCAAATATTCGTCAATATTCAAAAGAAGGGACATTTGAGCAGTTTACAAAAGACATTCCTCAGTTAAAGGAATTAGGAGTGAA
The DNA here is from genome assembly GCF_965221665.1 of Tenacibaculum aiptasiae. Lineage (NCBI taxonomy): Bacteria > Pseudomonadati > Bacteroidota > Flavobacteriia > Flavobacteriales > Flavobacteriaceae > Tenacibaculum > Tenacibaculum aiptasiae. The sequence continues at coordinate 1,093,647 of NZ_CBDCSN010000003.1, read as the reverse complement.
AATTATTTGGTTAATGCCAGTTTTTCCAATTTCACAAACAAAAAGAAAAGCAACAGGAGGAGATTTTGCATCAAAATTAACCGATCCAAAAGAACAAGCAAAAGCATTAGGAAGTTATTATGCCGTATCAGATTTTACTAAGATAAATCCAGAGTTTGGAACTATAGAGGACTTTAGAAAGTTAGTAAAAACAGCACACGAAAATAATATGTATGTTATTTTAGACTGGGTACCAAATCACACAGGATGGGATCATACATGGTTAAAAACAAATCCAGAATTTTATACTAAAAATGATAAAGGAGAAATTACAGATCCTTTAAATGAAGATGGAACACCAGTAGGTTGGGCAGATGTAGCAGATTTAAATTACGATAACAAAGAGTTACGTAAAGAGATGGTAAAAGACATGCAATATTGGATTACAAAAGAAGGAGTAGATGGATTCCGTTGTGATGTTGCAGGATCAGTACCTACTGACTTTTGGCAAGAGGCAATTCCACAATTAAGAGCTAAAAAAGACATTTTTATGTTAGCAGAAGCTTGGGAACCAGAATTAATGAAAGAAGGTTTGTTTGATATGGGATATGGATGGGATACACACCATAGAATGAATCATATTGCAAAAGGAGAAGAAAGTGTAAAAGATTGGAATAAAAGAATGATACAAATAGATACATTGTATGAAAAAGATGATATTCTAATGAACTTTGTAACCAATCATGATGAAAACTCTTGGAATGGTACAATTAAAGAAAGAATGGGAGATGCAGCAGAGCTTTTTACAGCATTAACTTATGTAGCTCCAGGAATGCCATTAATATACTCAGGTCAAGAATATGGGTTAGACCACAGGTTAAAGTTTTTTGAAAAAGATTCTATTCCACATACAAAAGGAAAAGAGTGGGGCCTATTAAAAAAATTAGGAGAGCTTAAAACAACTAATGTAGCTTTAAATGGAGGAAAAGTAGCAGCATCATATGATTTATTTAAGACAACAAAAGAAGCTTTAGTATTCTCTAGAAAAAAAGATAATAAAGAAGTGGTGTTTATAGGAAACCTATCAAAGCAACCAATTAAAGAAAGTATTCAATATGAAGGGAGTTTTGTTGATTATATGTCGGGAGAAGAAGTTCAGTTAAGCGGAGAAGAAATCTCATTAGAACCATGGGAATACAAAATATTAGTAAAGAAATAATAAACATAAAAAAAACCAAGCTCAATGCTTGGTTTTTTATTTTATTCCAATAAATAATTTAGTCACTAACAACTTCAATTAAATTCTTATCCTGATCAATTTCCCAAACATTAAAAACACCATCACCATCAAAATCTGTAATAGCAGTTGCTCTGGCTTTAAAGGAATTGTTTGAGGCTTGTATTATTTCATAGTTATAATTAGCAGTCCCTCCTTGATTAATGTTTTTAGGGGGAATAAAATCTACAACATTAAAATTATCAGAATATTTAGAATTCATATAAAAATAATTACGTTGCATATTATAAATATGGTTCAATTGTTGTTTTGCTTCAACTCTTCTTGCACTAGCTATTAAAGGCATTAAGTTAGGTAATGCAATAAGTATTAAGATTCCAATAATAACTAAAACAACTAATAATTCTTGTAAGTTAAAGGCATCAGTTTTTTTGAATACTATATTTTTATTTTTCATAGATATTGTTTTGAGAGACAAAAATAAAAAAAAATACTACTTTTGTTTGCTGGGATTATTTAGAAAATAAAAAAAGATATGAAAATAAGAGAATTGCTATGCTTATTCATGGTGAGTATATTTATGTCCTGTGGAGTATTGCCTCACAAAAATAATTTTTACGAAACACAAAAGAATGTTGAGTTAGGAGTTATTGGAGTTAAGAAGAAATCAGTACATAAAACAGATTTTGAAGAAATAGGAATACCTAACTATGAAAACCTCATTAAAATTTCCTTGATAGAAAAAAACTTTACTAAAAAGATTTATAATCAATATTTAAAAGCTATTAAAAACAAAAAAGTATTGAATAGTGTTAAATATATCGATAGTATAGAAAATAAACCTAAATACTTTGAAATAAATCTTAATGATAAAGTAGAAGTGATAAATGCAATAAATAGTAATTCATTACTATTTAATTATCTAAAAAAGACTCCAGAAGCAAAAATTGTAACAAGTTTACGTTTTGTTGCTCCAAAATCGTTAAGTAATAAATTACTTAGTGCAGATGCTTTTTATTTGACAACAGATAATCAGAAAAAACAACGTTTATATATCTATAAAAACCAAAGTAAAGTTGGAGAAATAGATATGAGTAAAAATGATGTTTTTGCTTATAAAAAAGCGTCTTTTTGTTGGATGGTTACTGATCGAAAGAAACTAAAGTTAGCAACGATTCTCGAAGAAGGAGAGACTTGCAAAAATGCTACAAATAAAAATGTAGAGAAATTAGAAAAAGAATTAACAAAAAGTACTTTTAAATTTTAAAAGCTATGAATAAAATAAAGAGAATAGCAAAAAAGAGCTTAGCACTTTTAGTATTTGCTTTTTTTGCATGCGAAGCAATCTTATTAGAAGATATATCAGATAGTGTTGTAGAAATTGTAGCACCAACAGATAAAGTTCAAGTTGAAGAGGGGGCAGTAAACTTTATATGGGAAAGCATAGCAGATGCATCATCATATCAATTACAAATAGCGAAACCAACATTTGCTCAAGCTTCACAAATTGTTTTGGATACAATTATTACTAAAAATTCATTTACGCATACTCTAAAAATTGGAATGTATGAATGGAGAGTAAAAGCAAAGAATTCAGAATATGAAACAGGCTATACAACTCAGGGAATGGAAGTAATAAATGCTGATTTAGCCAATGCAGAAGTTGAGTTGTTATTGCCAATAGATAAAGCTGTAAGTAATCAAGTAACTCAAAAATTAAGTTGGAAAGAGTTAGCAAGTGCTATAGAATACAGATTGCAAATTTGGGAACCAAATGACCAAGGAACCAATATAAAGGATGTAATAGTAACAGATAATTCATTTACTTTTGATTTTACAGAAGGTGATTTTGTTTGGAAAGTAAGACCACAAAGTGCGTCACAAAATGGTAAATATTCTTCAAGATCTATTAGTATAGATTCAAAAAAACCAAATACTCCAGAAAATTTAACTCCAGCGAATAGTACTTCACAAACGGAGACTTCAATAAATTTTACATGGAAAAGAACTGATATAGTTGGGACAGAAGAGGTAGATAGTATTTATGTATTTACAGATGCTAGTTTATCAACATTAAGTTTTAAAGGAATAGGAGCAAACAAAGCTTTTACAAAAGATAATGTTGCAAAAAATACATATCATTGGTATGTGCAGTCTTTTGATAAAGCGGGTAACAAAAGTGAAAAAAGTAGCACGTTTACTGTAGAAGTGAAATAACGTAAAATTTATAGTTATGAAAAAGGTTTATCTAATATTCATTGGATTAATATCCATAAGTTCATTTGGACAAAATAATAAAATAGAAAGCACAGGAAATGTAGGTATAGGGACCACAACTCCAAATCAAAGATTACATATACAGTCATCAAATTCTACAGAAACTTATAACACTTATTTTAGTGGTAATAGTATTCATTTTGATAGAAGTGGAAATTTCTCTTCTTATTTAGATAAAACAGATGGAGGGGACCTAGTTTTTAGATTTGGTTTACCAGTAGTAGATCGTTTTTATTTTAAAAATAATGGGAATTTAGGAATTGGAGTTAACCCAACAGAAAAATTAGATGTTGCTGGTAATATGAAATTATCGGGTTTGTTACGTTCTTATGGAAGAGGAGTTTTTACAAATGCTTCAGATACTCAGATTTCTTTATATAGTAATGATATTTGGGCAGGAATAGATTTTAAAGACTCTAAAGGAAGAGATTTTATTTTTTATAATGGAACCTATGGGACTTTTTCAATAGGAGGAGACGGTTCAAATGTAAGTGGTAAAAAATTACATATTAATGGAGGAACAACTATAGGAACTGGTTATAGAGGTTATTCAGTTACAGGAAATGGATTAGCTGTTGAAGGAAAAGTAGGTATTGGAACTACAAATCCATATGAGCGATTACATATAGAAAGTGACGGTATTACAAGAATGAAGTTGAAAACAAATTCTACTACCGATATGGCTGGAATTATTTTTCAAGGAGCGAGATCGACTGGATTAACATCTAGTCATTATTTTGGTACAGATGGACCTAGTCACTACGGATTGATAATGAATGCAGATGAATATATAAAATTTCAAACAAATGGGGTAGATCGTATGTTTATTTCATCAGGAGGAGATATTGGAATTGGTACAACAAATCCTAATGCAAAATTACATATTACAGATTCTGGGTTAGCTTCAGTAACCTCTTTTCAAATAAATAACAGATTCAAATTTAGAGGAGATGGAGTGTTATCTTGGGGAATAAATTCTGATTATGGTTTATTGTCTTGGGATAATAATACAGCAATTATGGGAGCTCAATCAGGAAAAGATTTGAGCATAAGAGCTGGGGGTATTGAAAGAGTAAAAGTGAAAGCAAATGGTGATGTTGGTATAGGTACAGCCGATACTTTTGGTTATAAATTGGCTGTAAATGGTAAAATAGGAGCTAAAGAGGTAAAAGTAGAGATAAACAGTCCTTGGCCAGATTATGTTTTTACTAATAATTATAAATTGCCAAGCTTAAAAGAAGTAGAAAAACATATTCAAGAAAAAGGGCATTTGAAAGATATTCCATCAGCAGAAGAAGTTGAAAAAAATAAAGGAGTTGATCTTGGAGAAATGAATAGAAAATTACTAGAGAAAATCGAAGAATTAACATTGTATACTATTCAACAAGAAAAGAAGATAAAAGAGTTAGAAAAAGATAAAGAAAGATTAAATCGCTTAGAAGAAAAAGTGAATCTTCTTTTAAAAAACAAATAAATTATTTTGATAAAAAAAATATTCATAGTACTATTTTTTGTCTATTCAGGTGTTCTTTTTGCACAAAAAGAAACAGAGTTTGAAAGAATAAACAAACTAGAAACAACTTTAAATACATTAAAGAGTACCATACCAAACTTAGAGAATAAAGTAAATTTTAATATTACAAATTTAAAATTACCATTATTCATCAAAACGCTTAGTAAAGAGTCTAAGGTAAACTTAAGCACACGCCTGGAAGGAATTACAAATATTGTATTAACCCATAATTTCACAAATGCTTCAGTTAGAGATATAGTTTTATATTTATGTAAAGAGTATGAGTTAACGTTTAATGTAACAGGTAATATTATTTCATTAAGGAAATTTATACCAGTTCCAGAAAAACCAAGTTATATTCCGAGAAATATTTTAGTAGAGTATGATAAGGGAAGAGATTTATTTTCAATAGATTTAAGAAATGATTCTTTAGCAGTAGCTTTTAAAAAAATAACGGATGTAACTGGTAAGAACCTAGTTTTTTCTCCTGGTTTAGGTGGAAAGAAACTTTCAGGATATATAAAAAATAAATCTTTTGAAAGCGCTGTAGATAAATTAGCTTTTTCAAATCAGTTAAGAGTAACAAAAACAAAAGACGATTATTATTTATTTGAAAGTGATGGGGAGATAGCTTCTAGTAATTCTCAAAGGATTAGAAATGGAAGAAATGGAGGGGTAATTAAACCTAAAAGATATAGAGAGTCTAATTTCTTTTTTAAAGTTAAAGATAGTGTAAAACAGCTTTTAGATGTCGATTTTGAAAATATAAAGACAGGTTCTGTTATAAAGGATATAGCGAATGAATTAAAGGTAAATATGTTTACCAATGCACCTTTAAATAACATTGGGATGGCTTCAGTAAAAGCTAATAATATCACTTTCGATAAGTTATTAGAAAAGTTATTAGAAGATAAAAAATTTACCTTTAAAAAGAAAGAGGGTATTTATTATTTTGGTGAAGACACTCAACCCTCATTAAAAACAACAGCTATTATTTCCTTAATGCATCGTTCAATAGAAGTTATGAATCAGCCAATGCAAAGTAGGACTAATAGAAATAGTTTTAGTCCAGGCTACAATACTGGTGGAATATATACGTCTAATACGAATAACTTCAATAACCAAAATCAGAATTTTAACGGAAATAGAAATTTTAATAATAATAGCAATAATTTCAATAATAATAGAAGAAGTGTACCTACTCAAAACAGCAATTTTGGTGATTATAGTTCAAAGTCAGAAGCTCTAATTAATATTATACCAAAAGATATAACTAATGGTTTAGAGGTTCAAACAGATAGGGAGTTGAATAGTTTTGTTGTAACTGGAGATTCACAAAAAGTAGAAAGGTTTAAAGATTTTATAAAGAAAATAGACAAACCTGTTCCTGTAATTTTAATAGAAGTTATGATTTTAGAAGTACAGAAATCAGCTACGGTTTCTGCTGGAGTAGAGTTAGGTTTAGGAAAAGAGCCTACAACTGATCAAGGAACCTTGTTTTCAGCAACTGATTTAACACTAGGTGCAACTTCAATTAATAAAATTATTGGAGGGTTTAAAGGATTTGGGTCTAAAAATATAGGGAGAGTGGTACCTAATTTTTATGCTAAGATTCAAGCAATGGAATCTAACGGTAATGTGAAAATTAGATCTACACCTAAATTATCAACATTAAATGGACACCAAGCTACTTTATCTAACGGACAGCGTAAATACTATGCGGTAACAAGAAGAGATATTATAGGGTCTCAAAATCCACAAACGTCTGAAATTAAGAATTATGTTCCAATAGATGCAGATTTATCAATAGCGATTAAACCTATGGTTTCTGGAAATGAGCAGATTACAATGAGTATAAATGTAGTGCAGTCTAATTTTAATGGAGAACGTATAGAGCCAGAAGCACCTCCAGGAATGAATTCTAGAGAATTTAATTCAACTATTAGAGTAAGAGACCAAGATGTAATCATTTTAGGAGGATTAGAAGAAAACTTAAAGAATGATTCAGGGAGAGGAGTGCCGTTTTTATCAAGAGTGCCAGTAATAAAATGGCTTTTTAGTAAAAAAACTCGAACGGATTCAAAAACCAAGCTTTCAGTATTAATTAAACCTACAATTATACGTTAGTATTAAAAATGCAGAAAGATGAATAAGTTAAAACAAAGGTTGTTTTATGAGAATAGTTATTGCACTATAGAACATTTTATTTCTGATAATTCAGAGAAAATAAATGTTTTGAGTGTTTCCAAAAAAAAGAATGAGTTAGTAATAACAGATAGGAATCAATATAAAACACCAGAAGAAGTTTTAACTAGTTTTAAAACACAAAAGCATTCATATTTAGTAATAAATAATCAGCAAGTATTATCAAAAAAGGTAAATATTGTTGATGAAGACGAAAGGTTAGTTGTAAGAAACACATTTCCAAATATAGTATTAGATGATTTTTATTATGAAATGTATTCTAATAAAGAAAGTACTTTTATAGCTATATGTAGAAAGAACTATGTTGACGAGTTGATAAAAAAATACCAAAAATTGAAAATATCAATTATAGGTTTTTCATTAGGTAATTTATTAGTTCAACAATTATTACCTTTTTATGAAAGAAGTTTATATACTTCTAATGCTTATGTTACAATTAATAATAAGCAAATTGAAGAGATAAATAAGATAGAAGTTCAAGAAGAAACGTATTCTATTAATGATTTAAATATTGCTAATAATGAGGTTTTAGGATTAGCAGGTGTATTAAGCGTTTTTTTTGATAAAAGTATATTTCAAAAAGGCCTAGAGGAACAAAATTCAAGATTATTAAAAGATTTTACATCTAAAAAACTATTTGATATAAGCCTGAAAGCAGGTCTAGGTTTTTTGTTTGTTATTTTGTTGATAAACTTCGTGTTATTTAGTAGTTATAATTCAAAAGTAAATGAATTAAATGAGCATGTTGTTCTGAATAAAACTCAAAAAGAATTTTTATTACGATTAAAAAAAGAAATAGCTCAAAAAGAAAAAGTAGTTAAAAGTTTAGAAACAGCATCATTATCAAATGTATCAAGATATTTAGATATTATAGCTCAAGAAATTCCTAATACAATATTATTAAAAGAGCTAAAATATCAGCCAATAAAATCGCAGGTAAAAAAAGATAAGCCAATATTAGCTGATGAAAAGAATATTTTGGTAAAAGGGATTACAAAAAGCAATGAAGACTTTTTGACTTTAGTATCAAATTTAAAAAAGAATGATTGGATAGAAAATATTACCATTATTAAATATGGGAAAGAAAAAACTGCTAATTCATTATTTGAATTATTAATACATATAGCAGATGAATAGCTCTCAGAAAAAAATATTGATACCAGTAATCTTTTTAGTAGCTTTATTTATAGTGTACAAGCTAGCAATAAAAAATACATTAGAATTAAAATCGGAATATTCTGAGTTATTGAAAGAGAAACAGCTGTTAGATAATGCTACAGCGGAAATTAATTACTTGAATAAAAAGAAAAGACATTTAGATGCTTTTTTAAAAGAAAATAAAATATCTGTAAATAGTTCGTTTCAGCAAATATTATTGCAAAAAATAACACAGTTTTCTTTAGAAGACAAAGTAGAAATAAAAGCTTTTAATAAACCTCATATACAGAAAAACAATTCTACAGTATTAGAAACCTATTCTTTTGAGGTAAAAGGTAGTTATATGAAAATATTAAAACTCATCAACTATATAGAAAAAAGTAATTTAGGAGAACTATTTTCTGTGAGTTTTGAAAAGAAAAAAAATTATAGAACAAGAAAAGAGTTTTTAACAGCCAAAATTTATTTAAGAAGATTAAAGAATAAATAAATTAAGCTTTTTTTAACAAAAATTAAGTAATACATTTGCTTTTCAAAAAATTGCAAATTCAATCAATAAAATAATTAAAAAACAAGCATGAAGAAACTAGCTTTCCCTTTAGCAGCTTTGGCTCTAATATTTTCAATACTGACCTTTTTTTTATCACAGAACTCATCAGAATTGGTATATGTAGATGTGAATAAACTCTTAGATGGTTATAAGAGAACTAAAGTAGTACGTGCGGAGTTTGAGAAAAAAGCCAAGGTGTTAAAATCGAATGTAGATAGTTTGGTAGTAGATTGGCAAAAGGAGTTAAAGTTATATGAAAAGGAACGCTCAGGATATTCTAAGAAAGAGTTGAAATTAAAGCAAGAGTTGTTAGGAAATAAGCAACAACAAATAAATAATTATCAGCAAGCAATTCAGAAACAAATTCAAGAGGCAGATAAAAAAGCTACTCAAACTGTAGTGAATGATATTAACGACTATGTAAAAGAATACGGAAAAGAAAAAGGTTATAAAATTATCTTTGGAGCAAGTGGATCTGGTAATATAATGTATGCAGATGAAAGTTCAGATTTAACAGCTGTAGTATTAGAAGGCTTAAATAAAGAGTTTCAAGGAAAGTAAAATAGAATTTAAATATTGCTATAAATAAAAGAATCAAACACGATTAAGCTATGAATCGTTATTATGTATTGCTTATAGGTATACTATTGTTAAGTAGTTGCAGAACAAAGTCTTTTGACACAAAAGATGAGATGTGGAGCTACTTACAAGATATAGATCATGGTTATTTACAAGAGAAAAATGTAAATAACTATGATTTTTCGTTGTTATATAAACCTACAGATTTATTGGTACTACAAGAATTAGGCGATGTAAAGGATAAAGAAAAAATAAAAAAACTTCGAGATAAATACAGTCAGTATTTGTACTTCACTTTATCGATGTCTAGAAACAACAAAGAATTATTGAGTACTACACCACGAAATAGAGAAGAGTTTGGACGGATGGTGAATGAGCTAGCCTTTGGAATGGATAAAAAAGTACATGTTTTTACACCAAAGAAAGATACATTAGGCTTGTTGGATTACGTATATCCAAGAATGTATGGAATGAGTAGAGCAACAATAATGTTGTTTGTGTATCCAAGAGACAAGAAATATTTAAAGGAAGAGTATTTAAACTTAACAATAGGTGATTTAGGAACTTACACTGGAGAGGTAAAGTTTAAAATACCAACAAAATTAATAAAGAAAGAACCTACACTTAATTTTAAATAAAGTTTAATTACTAGTTAGTAATTAACTATAAACATATAAAAGAGAAAATACTAAAATTATGATAAAGAATAAACAAACTAGAAGAATTGCTATTGTTGTTAGTTTATTGGTATTGTTTTCATGGAGAGTAAGAGCACAAGGTCCAGTAGCACCTGAGGCTGCAACTTTTGAACCAGTAGATGCAATGGATATGGTAAATTTGGTAACTGGAGATTTATCCTATGTTTTACCCATATTAAATGTGCCAAGTCCAGAAGGAGGTTATCCATTAACTTTAAGTTATCATGCAGGAATTGCTGTAGATCAAGAAGCTTCGTGGGTTGGTCTAGGTTGGAATATTAATCCTGGAGCAATTAATAGATCTGTCAATGGAGTTCCAGATGATTGGAAAGAAGAAAAGCTCTCTTCATTAGTGTATGATATAGGAGGTACGGTTACTAGTCATGATTTTGGTATTGGAGTAGGTTGGGGAAAAGGTAAATATTCAGTAGGGTTGTATGCTTCATATGCTGAAAATAAAGCGTTTGGAGGAGAAACTACATATAGTTTTGATCTAGGGGTTTCTGGTGGATATGGGAATTTACAAGGAAGAGCTGGTACTGATGGTGTAGGGTTAGCTTTTGGCAAAAGATATAACTCAAAGAATGAAAATACTTCTGTTAGTGCAGGAGGTGCTATTGGTATAGGTTATTCCTTTAAGAAAGGAGCTTTTTCTATAGCTTATTCAGCAGATTATGGAGTAGAAAAAAATAGTAGTACAGGAACAGGAACAGGAGCAAATGCTAAATCCAAATTCAAAGGTTCGGTGGGTATTAGTAGTTTAAGTTCTTTAGGAGGAGGTAGTGGAGATTTAAATTCTTCAATGAGTATTGCACCTGCAGGGGATAGTTTTAATTTAAATATTTCTATTTTTTTATTGAATATTAATTTTTCAAGTAGTAAAATTAGATATTGGCATTTTGATTCTAAAGCCTATAAAAGTATTGGTACATTGTATGCTGGTAATAATAAAAAGGTAAGAGATGGTGAGATGTTTGGAAACCTTGTAGGTTTTGATACTTATTCTAGTACGTATGACCAAACAGATGAGTCTGTACTTAATAAAGAAATTTATTTGCCTTCTTATGATTTTTATTCAGTATCTGGTCAAGGAGTGTCAGGTAATATAAGCCCTAATTTGTTTGAATACGGTTCTTTAACACCAAAGAAGAGAGACTTTAATTTGAAAGGAGTAAGATATATGACAGAGTCATATATTAGAGATTCTTTTACTAAGGAGATTAGTAATAATAGTGACAATATATATTTTTATTTTAACAATGAAAATTCTTCATATTTAAATATTAATGCAAATCAATGGGGAACTACTCCAGCAAGTGTTTATGAGTTTTCAGATATTGCTTCACCAACATCTACCTTAAGTTCCAAAGTAACTATTGATGGAGTTGAATATGATAATTTGAATAAAGTATCCAAAAGATTGAAAAAAGGAGATTTTATAGAAACATATACAAATAAGCAACTAATTGATAACCCTTCATTAGTTTATAGTCCTACAAATTTTAATAGGAATCATGTTGAAGTTCCAAAGGATGGAATTGGAGCATTTAAAATAACCACGGCAGATGGTAAAACATATCATTATTCTGTACCAGTTTATCAAAGAGAACGATTTTCAAGATTTGCAAAGTATGATGAGAATATTAATGAAAAGTTTTATGAAGAGTTTCAGTTGGCCCCTTATGCTACTCATTGGTTATTAACTGCAATTACTGGATCAGACTATGTGGATGATGGAGATGGTAAATTGTCAGAAAATGATTTAGGTTATTGGGTAATGTTTGATTATGGGAAATGGAGTGATGGATATACATGGAGAACACCTAGAGGAAGTGACCTTAGAACGACACCTACTTCTAAAACTTATGAGTGGGGTGTAAGAGAAGTATACTATTTAAACGCAGTTAAGACAAGGACGCATACAGCTTTGTTTGTTAAAGGAAAAAGAAGAGACAATAAGTCAATAGCTAAGTTGAATTCAAAAAACTATCAAGCTAATAATTATGTTATAAAAAAGTTTGAGTATAATCCTGAAGATGATGGCTATTATTTTAAAGGTTTAGGAGAAACTTTACCTAAAGGTTATGGAACTTTTAGTGCTGGTAAATACAGAACTGTTCATAAAGTTAACGTTGAGTATAATAGATATAATCATGACTTATTAAGACTTAGTAAAATAGTAGTATTAAAGAATAAGTTAATACCAAGTGATTTTAACTATTCAAATCCAAGTGAGTCAACTTCACAGATTAAGGCAAAGATAAAGTTAGTAGAACAAATAACTTTATCTGAAGATAATTGGGGAGCAGTATCTTCTTGGGATAATTATAAAGCACCAGTTACAATTCATGATAAAAGTTGGAAAGGTGAGTACCATGAAAATGTGTTAGAGGAAGAGGATTTATTACATCATATACCCAACATAGATAATTTATCTAGTAACACCATAGAGTTAATACAAGACTATAGCTTAGCTACGAGAACACCTAATGCAAATAATACATTGAGTGGAAGATTAACGTTAAAGAAAGTACAATTGAAAGGAAGGAATGGCATTAGATTGGTTCCTCCTTATCAGTTTGAATATGGAGCTAATTACTCGTATAGTTATAAAGATATAGATGATTGGGGGTATCAAAAATATAGTGCGGCGGCTTGGAGTATGAATAAAATTATTGATCCAATAGGTTCAGAAGTAATAATTGACTATGAAAGTGATGATTATTCTGAAGCAGTCAATTATGAGACTTTTTTTAAGGAAGGTTTGAAGTTTGTTTTTTATAACTATAATGGGAAGTTAAGGTTTGATGTGACAAACTTATATTCAAATAATCCAAATAACGTAAACTTCTTAAATTTTTTTAAGGAGAACTTAAAAGCAAAAGTTAATATTTGGGCTTGTACGAGACATGAATATCGAGATTGGGATTGTCAAGTGAGATGGGGAAAGGTAAATATTGAAGATAAACTTGTAGATGTAGTTAGTGTTGTTAATAATAAAGTAGTTTTTGAAACAGATTTAAATTTATCTAAAGATCATAGGAGTGGTAGAGATAGTTACTTATTTGGTAGAGAGTTTTCTTATGATATGAAAGATTTACAATTAAGAAAGAGAGGTCTTTGTCCTGACATGGGTGGAGGTTGTCCTGATGCTACAAAACACGTTTTTTATTATAATATTGCTTCTAATATAACTGAAGAAAATAAAAACGGTGGAGGTGTAAGAGTTAAACAAATTAAGGTTAAAGGAGATAATAAAACGTATACTACAAATTATTATTATAATCAAGAAGGTTTTGATAAAAACAAGAATGATATCAATTATAAATCATCTGGAGTAACATCATACGCTCCTTCTAAATATAATAAGAATATTAAATATATGTCAGAATTACCTGCACCTTCTGTACTGTATGGTAATGTAGTTGTTGAGAGTGATGAATTTATAAATAATTATAAGTTTAAAACACTAGCTAAAGAAGTTGAATCTGGTACTAGTTATAGTTTAGGAGATGTACTTCAAATCAGCAAAGTACAAGATGAAAAAAACCTTCCAATTGATGTTACTTATTATAACAGAGATCACTTAAAAACTTCTATTAATAAATTAAATAAAGGGAAGTATGAAATAAAAAATAATTTTTCAATGCTTGGTAAATTATTAGAACACAATGTTTATAATAAAGAAGAACAATTACTAAGTAAACATGAAAATAAATATTTGCCTTTAAGTGAAATTAAACAAGGTGTTAAAAGCGAATCTTTTAATACGTACTCAGTAGTTGGAGATTATTGGGATGTAAACAAAATTTACAAAACATATCAATTAAGTATTACGTCTAAATCAGTATTTCCGTCAGTATTAAAGGAAACTGTGATTACCGAAGGAGGTCAATTAAGAAGAGATGTTTTTAGTAAATATGATTTTAATACTGGAGAATTACTTGAAACTAAATCTTATATGAGCCAAGGAGAACTTTATAAAACCAAAAAAGTTCCAGCTCATACAATTGGTGCTTACTCAAAAATGGGTTCAAAAGTTGACAATGAAACCAATAAAAACATGCTTGTTCAGGAAGCTGCTAATTACAGTTATATATTTAGAGATAATACATGGAAAGCTCTAGGAGTTGGAATTACTACTTGGAAGAATTCTTGGGATTACATTCTTAATAATAGGACAACTAGTTCAACAAATGATATTTGGAGAAAACATCGCAGTTATGTTTGGAAAGGACTTAAAAATGAAGATGGAACTTTAGGCTTTACTGAAACACAAGGAGAAGTTGATTTTAATTGGACTATTGGAATTGATCAAAGTGATAATTGGCAACTACTTAATGAAACTACTCGTTATGATCACTATTCTCAGCCAATAGAGGTAAAAGATATTAATGGTAATTACGTCACTACAAAGATGGGAGATTCGTATTCTAAAGTAATTGCAACAGCTAATGCAAATTATGATGATGTATACTATAGTGGTGCGGAATATGTTGACGGAGCTTATTTCGATGGAGGAATAAAGGCTACTGGGTATAAAACTGTTTTAGAATCAGAAGCGCATACAGGAAGAGGTATTGTAGAGGTTGGAGCAAATATTCCTGCTTTTGAAACGTTAGTGCCTGAAAGAAAAGAAAGAAATAAGGCAATTTATCAACGCTTTAAGCTTTCGGTGTGGGTTAAAAAATTAAGTAATGGAACTATTCCAACATTAAAAATAAATATTGGAAGTTCTACAGGAGATTTAGATTTTGAAGATGGAGAAGATGTTAGAGCTGGGGATTGGGTAAAAAAGCAAGGTTATATTACAATTCCAAGTGAAGGAACTACAGTTAGTGTTAAGAGTCCAAGTGTACAAGTGCAGTTAGATGATTTTAGGTTACACCCAATGAGTTCGGGTATGATGAGTTATGTATATAACGAATGGGATCAAGTAACACACATAATAGGAACTAATGGGTTATATACACATTATAAATATGATGCAGTAGGGAAGTTGTCTGAAGTTTGGACTGAGGTTACTAATGATACAGGGATAACTGAAGGTAAAGTAAAGATAAAAGAGTATAGGTATACATATAAGAAGTTTGTAGAAATGGATACAAATGGAAATGGAGAGTTAGAATTAAGTGAAGTATATTCTACAATAAATTTAAGTTTAGGAGCTTCTTTATTGAATTCAGGTACAGGTAGTTACGTTGTTAGGGCTTATGTTTCAGGCGGAAGTGGAGATTTTGAGTATAGATGGGTATTACCTAATTCATCAAGTACAAATGTTACTTACAGTTCATGGAGTGATACCCTTAGTGAAATACCTATGTACTTAGATTGCGATGAACGAAAATATTACAGATGCCAAGTAAAAGATAAGGTTACGGGAGCTATTAGAGAGGCAATAGGTACACATATTAGAACATGTGGCGATGGTGATGGAGATATAAAAGAAATTGAAGAACAATAAAAGCTAAGAAAAATGAATAAGTTTATAGTAAGTTTAGTTTTCATATTGGTAGGTGTATTTTCAGTTAAAGCACAGATTAAGATTGAAGATCCAGATGTAGGAGGAGGAAGCACTACAGTGTGTATGTATAGAGATGCAGATGGAGATGGCTATGGTGCGGGTTCACAGATTTGTGGATTAACAATTGGTACACCTGGATACTCGATTAAAAATGGTGATTGTAATGATAATAATGCGGAAGTAAAGCCTAGAACTTGGTATCGAGATGCAGATGGAGACGGATTTGGATTAGATAGTGAATTTAAAATAGAATGTGTATTAAGCAATAGTTTAACAGGATGGTCTTTGGTAATAGGAGATTGTGATGATACTGAGGCTGACATAAAACCATTGACATGGTATCGAGATGCAGATGGAGACGGAATAGGAATTGGAAGTGAGTCAAAGGTGGTATGTGCATTAGGAAATGTATTATCCGGCTGGTCTTTGGAAAAAGGTGATTGCAATGATTCTAATTCAAGTGTAGGAGTTATAAAATTGTATAGGGACCAAGATAATGATGGATTGGGAGATCCAAATACACCACATTATGCTAATAATAGTACGTTTACTAGTGTTTGTGAAGCGGAGGGATATGTGACTAATAAGGATGATAAGTGTCCATTGAATGCGGGTAGTTCGGCAAATTCAGGATGTCCAGTTGGTGAAGGGTTTGTTATTGAAGCAAGAAACTCTTTGTATGAGAAGAGTTATTTGATTAACAAGAAAGTTACAAGCGAATCTAAAACTTATTATAACGATTTAGGTAAGATAGAACAAGGCTTGAGTTTAGATATAAAAACTAAAAAAGTTTGGGGAGCTCATACTTTTTATGATGCAGAAGGACGTTTATCTGTACAAACATTAAGTGGCCCAGCTTATTCAAATGAGACTTTAGTTTTTAAATCTGATTTTGTTAAGAAACCAGATGGAACTGTTTATAAAGGAACCGATTTTGATGGAGTATTACCTGAAAATTCACCTAAAATAGGAGATGAATTGAATTCTTTAGGGTGGTATTATAGTAATTCTAATACTTCAGAGCCTTTTCAAGATAAGACTGATCGTCCTTATTCTCGCACTATCTATAGTAGTTTATTATCTGGGAGGGTTAAGCAAGTAGTTGGAGGAAATAAGCATGATACAAATGGTAATGGAACAATTGATGATGCAAATGATAAATGGGAAAGAGGTTATAGTTTTTCTATGCCAGCAGCACAGGAACTATACTATGTGTTTGGATATAATGCTTTTGAAAGTAATCCATCTGAAGCAAGTACTTATGAAAATATATCAAATATTTTAGGAAATGGGAACAATCAGATTGTTTGGTTAAAGGCAGGAAAAACAGTAGTACAAGATGCACATGGAAATGAATCTGTAGCATTTACCGACTCAGAAGGTAAAATTTTAGGAACAGCCCGTTCAGGAGGAAATAAAGAATATGAAGTGTTATCTTTAATAGGGAAACAAAAATATGTGGATATTCATATTCCAAAAGGCACTTCAAATAATTCAGCTCAATTAATTGGAGATTCAAGTAATTATAAAATTTATGATTTAAAAACAGAAAAAATTGTATCTGTATCAGCTTTAAAATATTCTGGTTTTTTCAGAATTGAATATGTTGGAGAAACAATACTAACTCCAAGTCATGCACTTACTTATATAGATAAAATAGGAAAAACGATTAATCCTGTAAAGATAGATGCTGTAGGAATACGCTATAAAGTAAATTATTATGATTTTAGTTTGAATGAATATGATAAAGCTGGGCAATTGATAAAAAGTTTACAACCTTTAGGTTTCGATTCAACTTGTTTAAATGAGTTAAAACCTATAGTAACTCATAATGAAAGTTTGAAGAGTACTTTTGTATATAATACATTAGGACTATTAACTTATACAAAAAGTCCAGATGAAGGAGAGGCATGGTTTAAGTACCGAAAAGATGGAAAAATTCGATTTTCTCAAAATTCTAAGCAGGTATTAGCTAAGGAGTTTTCATATACAAATTATGATCGATTAGGACGTTCAGTTGAGAGTGGGGTTTATAAAGAAGAAATAGGGGGAATTACCTTTAAAAAAGTAGATGATTTACTAGAAAATTTTTTGGATGACATCAGTATAGATGATGATGGATTACCTAATAGTAGATGTAAAGAACAAAGTTTTACTCAGTATGATTTTCTGACAGATACTCAAAAGACAGCATTAACTTCTGGGTATACAAATCCAACATTTTTATCAGGAAGTGTAGCACATACATATAATACAGATGATATTGGAACAATAATATCAAAAACTTACTATAGTTACGATGTTCATGGTAGAGTAAAATGGATTTTTCAAATAAGTAAAGGGCTAACAGAAGCAAAGACGATAGATTATGTATATGAGCCTATTACAAGCCAGGTAAGCAAAATATATTTTGAAAAAAATAATGTAGAGGAACAATTTATTCATAGATATACGTATGATCAAGATACTCAGCAATTGAAAACAGTAGAGACTTCTACCGTTGATGATGATAACTCTTTTACCTTACATGCGAGTTATGACTATTATGAAACAGGAGCTATAAAAAGAGTTACTTTAGCAGAAGGTCTTCAGGATATAGATTATGTTTATAATTTGGCTGGACAGTTAAAAGCTATTAACCATCCTGATCTGGTGAAAGATTCAGAGATTAATCCAGAAGGAAATGATTTGTTTGGAATGGTCTTAGACTATCATACAGGAGATTATATCCGTAATAATAAATTTGTTGTTCCAACAGCTGGAACTGTAAATCAGTACAACGGAAATATCAAAGCATTTACTTGGGGTTCAAAGAGTAATTCAGAGGAGGATACGAGCACTCCATCACAATACAAATATTCATATGATCGTAATAACTGGTTAACTTCAGCGATATTTGATGGAATGGGAGGGGTACAAGCAGGAACTCCTGAGAACTTATATTTAAAATTTCCAGTACTAAGTAGTCAGGATAAATTAGCTACAAACTCTATTACTTTAGAAGAAGGTTTTTCTGTTACTGCATCAAGTTCGCTTACATTTACTGCAAAAATTGGTGGGTCAACTTCAGGTGGGGTTTATGGAATTGGAGATTATAATGTAAGTAATATTACATATGATGCTAATGGAAATATTTTAAGTTTAGACCGAAATAAGAATACAGAATCTGGTTCCAATAAAATGGACGAGTTAAGTTATACTTATAAGAATGGAAAATCCAATAGATTGGATCGTGTTATAGATAATGTAGGTAATGTTGGAGTACAAGATATAGACACTCAAGAAGCTGGAAATTATGTATATAATAATATTGGACAGTTGATAGAAAATAAAGGAGAAGGAGTTAAATACAAGTACAATGGAAGTGGGTTAGTTACAGAGGTAATTAAAAATGATGTATCTTTGATTAAGTTCTTTTACAATGACAAAGGATATAGAATACAAAAGATAAGTTATAAAGTCGATGGTATCACCATTAATAAAATTACAAATTACCTAAGGGATGCTTCTGGAAATGTTATAGCCATTTATGATGATAATACCCAAATAGAACTACCAATTTATAGTGAGAATAGATTAGGTATTTATAAAAAAACAACTAATACTAATGTATATCAGTTAACTGATCATTTAGGAAATGTACGTACAGTAATAGCTAAAAGTGGAGACCAGGCTATTGCGATGAGTAAAACAGATTATTACCCTGGTGGAATGGTAATGCCTAACAGACAATTTGTTAATGGTGAACCTTATAGGTATGGCTACCAAGGAGAATTTTCTGAAACAGATTCAGAAACAGGAAAACAAGCTTTTCAATTACGTTTATATGATCCAAGAATTAATAGATGGTTAAGTCCAGATCCTTATGGACAGTTTTATAGCCCATATTTAGCGATGGGGAATAATGGAGTTAACTTTGTCGATCCTGATGGAGGATATTGTTATGATGCTCAAGGAAAAAAAATACCTTGTCCAAAAGGAGATTTTTTTGATGCTTACAGAGGAGCATCTGAACACACTAATATATTAGATGATATTCATACGTCAAAAGATATAAAATTATTATCTAAAAATGATTTTTATAAAGGATTAGGTCCACAATTTTGGGAAGGAGGTCAGGCATATAAATTTAACGAAAGAGATTTAAGAGTAGCTATTGATGTTTTAAATGGACCAGATAATGTAATAAAACAGCAGGTAAGAAAAGTTTTATCTAGTGGTGTTCCTGAACCTTTAAGTGGTTATAATTTAAGGATGTGGTATGGAGATAGATGGGCACAGTATAAAGTGGGCTCAGACTATGTTGGAACTGCAGCACCTTTAGCGGCAGGAGCTTTTGGGGGAGGGAAATTAAGAACTAATATGAGTTTTAATTCTAGAGGTCATTTAAACCCGACTACTAGAGTTACTGTATATAGAGCAGTTGATAATGTTGAACTAGCAAATATAAAGGCTACTAATAAATTAACGGTACAGAAAGGAGGTACAGAAGCAAAGTATTTTGCAAATTCTCTAAGCAATGCACACAAATTTGGTAAATTCCTATATCCTAACGGTTATACAGTTATTAGTGCTAGAATAGGAGTAAGAACTGCTGGTGCTTATTGGAGTCCTTATACTGATGGTATGGGGGCATATATAATACCTGGATCTCAATTATCTAATATGGGAGGTATTACGATAATAAAATAATTATGATTTATTTATGCCAATTGAAATAAAAAATAGAGAATATAACTATTTAGGAAGTTTAAAAATTAGAAGGAGTAAATTAATATCTAAAGAAGAAAAGCCACAAGATGATGTTGTTAAATGGTTTTCATTAAATGTCAATGGTATTAATTATTCTTTTATTTATGATATTATTGAAAAAAATGAAGCTACGTATGATAAATTCTTTGAAGTAAGAATAAGTCTTATAAATTTTGATTTAATTAAAAGAGAAATTGTTTTAAAAAAATCCTATAACGTATATAGAGGTGAAGAGATGATTGGAGAAATAAAATTACATAAAGTTTTAGATATACGCTCAAAATAGCACAGGTTTATAATTCCCCCGCTCCCGCTAGTTTATAACTAGTGGCAAGCATGAGTAAGCATAAATAGTTATCAACAATAAATACACAAACTACCTTAATTTTAATTAATTAAGGTAGTTTTTTCTTTCAGCGAAGTTCGCTGATGATTCTGCAGAGTTTTTATTATGTCAGCGAAGTTCGCTGATGGTTTTGCAAAGCTTTTATTTGGTCAGCGGAGTTCGCTGATAGTTTCGCAAAGTTTTTTATTGCGTCAGTGGAGTTCACTGATGATATCAAATAAATTTTGGCTTAGTCCTCGTAAAATTGTTGAGTGTAATAGAAAAAATGATAAGTTAGAGTTGATATAAGTTATATATAACTAGCCCATAACAGTACTTAACTTAAACATAGGTAAATACATAGCTACTAAAATAACTGCTACAATACCTCCTAAAACTACAATAATTAAAGGTTCAACAGTAGCGCTAATCATTTTAGATTTATTTTCAACTTCTTGGTTGTATTGGTAGGTTAATCGATTAAAAATGGTTTCTGTTTGGTTGGTTTCTTCAGCAACTTTAATCAATGAACTCATTTTCTTGTCAAAAAAAGGTTCTAAGGAGATGCTTTCATGCAAGGTTTTACCAATTAAAATATTGTTTTCTACTTTGTCTAAAGCTTTTTGAAGTGGGTAGAACTCAATCATGTTTTTAGTCAGCTGAATTCCATTTAATAAAGGAACTTTAGCCCCAACAAGTAAAGAGATAGC
Source organism: Tenacibaculum aiptasiae (assembly GCF_965221665.1). Lineage (NCBI taxonomy): Bacteria > Pseudomonadati > Bacteroidota > Flavobacteriia > Flavobacteriales > Flavobacteriaceae > Tenacibaculum > Tenacibaculum aiptasiae. Next base: position 1,072,140 of record NZ_CBDCSN010000003.1, on the reverse strand, counting down.
TTGAGTAAACTGTGCTAGTTTAACTTTACGAACAAACCCACCTACAAAAGGAATTTTAAGAAGAATGGTAGAACTAATTCTTTTATACCATTCCTTGTTTTTAAAAACTTTGATAAACACAAATATTAAAACAATGAATAAAAAGAAAACCCAATAATATTTGGTAAAACTATTAGAGATGGCAATAATTTTTTGAGTAATCCAAGGAAGTTCAACTCTGTTTTGTTTAAAAATATCTGCAAACATAGGCACAACGAATTGTAGCATAAATAAAACAGCTAAAAAGGCAGTACATAAAACTACAATAGGGTAACTTAAGGCATTAATTACAGTTCTACGTTGCTCGTTCTTTCGTTTATAGAAATTACCTAATTCTTCGGCAACACTTTGTAAAGTACCTGTCCTTTCTCCTATTTGAATAGAGTAATATTCATATTCAGAAAACTTATTCTGAGCTTTAATAGCTTCAGAAAGGTTTTTACCCGCAATTAAGTCGTTTATTATGTTTTTGAATAGTTGTGAGTCTATTTCTTTTTTTTGTTCGTTAGCAATAAGCTCTAGGGCATCTTTAAGTTCTAATCCTGCTTTTAATAATACAGCTAGTTCAATATAAAAGGCTTCCTTCTTTTTATTAGAAAAACTGCTAAACAGTGTTATCTCTTTCTTAAGTAAAGAATCGATGTCAAAACCTTCTTTTTTTTCTTTGGTTTGATTAGGGATGTTATCTAATTGAAAAGCCATTAATTATTATTTAAATAATACGATGCGTCTTTAATTTTATATACAAACAATTTGTTATTTCTAAAACTGACACTAGTTTCTAACCGAATTGCATCTATAGTTCCGTTAGTAACTGTTACACCATCTAAAAACAATTGTTTGTTTTGTATTTGTACCTCTAAAGTATCGTTATTTCTAATCACAAAATCATTCTGGAAACTATAAAAAACAGTATCAATACTATTTATAAGTTCAAGTCTGTTTATTGGTGCATTGTATTTACAATGATACTTATTAAAATCTTGCCATAATATACGTTCTAAAAACTGAGTTTCTTGTCTTGTATGAAAATTGTTTTTAATAGAGGATACTTGTTTTTGTACCAATGTTAAGGTAACAAAGGCTAAAGAAATAACTATACTAGAAACTACCAATACTATTAGCATTTCACTTAAAGTTATGGCTTGTATTTTTTTAGTTATTTTCAATAGCAACTAGTTTTTTAGTACGTTTCTTTTTCGACAGTATATGAGTCGCTTCAAAAATAATAAAGCTATGATTGTTTTCAGTATGTTTTAAAACCTCAATTTTCCATTCATCATCTTCAGCATAAAAAGGAACTTGCAAAGCACCATTTAAATATTGGTATTGTAGTTCGTTTAACTCAGTTTCAATAGCCTGATTATTTACTCTGGTAATATTATGTAGAATATTGTTTAAAGTTGCTGTAGCGATTCCAAAAATCAATAAAATTAGGGTAGTAGCGACCAATACTTCTGTTAAAGAAGATGCTTTAACCTTTTGGTTGATATATGTATGTAAACGCTTTAATAAACCCATTTTGCAACTTTTAATTTTGGATTCTTAAATGACAGTCCACAATATTGTTTAGGTAGCTTATCGCTGTTGATTACGCCATGGTAAATATGGTTTGTATAGGTACTACCAAACTGTAATGTGATAAAACTACTTGTATATACAGAACCATAAACGGTACCAAGTAATTCTAAGTTTTTATTGCAGTATACATCACCGGTAACAATACTATTTTTTGAAATTTTTATCTGTGGAGTAAAATTGATACTGGTTTTTAACGATTCTTGCTCAAATAATACAATTCCTTTCACATAAGAATTAGCATCTATTTGAATTAATACTTTGTCTTTATTATTAGAATTGGTGTTTTGTTGTTGTTTATTAAGTAAAACCAAAGCAGAAGGGTAGGCAAGATGACAGTTTTTATTTACATGAATTTTTTTAGAAGAAAACACTTGGAAATTCCCTTTAACATTCGATTTAATCTCTACTTCAGGAGCAATTAAAATAATGTCTTCTAAAACAGCTGAAGAGTTTACTATGATTTTAGTGCTAGAATGGAGAATAATGTTTCCTTTTAGTGTAATATTACTTAAAAATAAATGACCATTATTGGTATTTACTAATGTTTCTTCAGTAAAAGATTGATGCTTTTGAAGACCATCACTTAATTCGAAAAAAGATGTGTTATCATTTAAGAAATTTAAACGAAGTAAGTTTTTAAAATACTCTTTGTTTGCAATTTCTGGTAATGTTTTAGTACTCGTTTTTCTAGTTCCATAAAACAGTTTGTCTCCATTAAACGAAGTTCCAGCAATATTACCAGTACTGATACCTTGTTTTGGTAAGGATACGTTACCTACAATTTTAGAATTACCAACCAATATAAGACGAGCATAAGTTTCTTTAAGATATAAGGCTTCTCTTTTTAAATTGTGATTTCCTAAAATAGCAGTTTTAGAAAAATGTTCGTTTTTTACGTTAGAATTTACAGTAGCAACATCAAAAACACCCCAGTGTTTTTTTACAATACTTGTTTTTTCTTGAATATTATCAGAAACTTGAAGTTCTTTAACTTGGTTATACGAAAGTTGATCGTTGGCTAAAGAGTGGAATCCGAATTGAACATTAAGAACAGCTTCTTTAAAAAAAGCGTTTTTTGTTTGTAGTTTTTGTTGTAGGTATACTAAAGAAATAAAAGCAAATAAAACGAGTGCTATAATAGTAGATATAGCTAATACATATTGCAAAGCACCCGCTTTAAGCTTTTTGAAAAAAATCATTATTCTAGCAATTGAATTGTTTTTGAAACCGAGTTAAAAACAACAACTGCTTTTGAGCTATTTGCTTTTTTTAAGGTAACCTTATGTAAGGTTTGTCCAATAGACATTTCTTCTTGCATACCATTAATTGTAAGGATAAAAGACTTTGAACCACCTTCAATAACCCCATTGTATATAATATTTGGGAAAGGAATGTTGGTTTTGGGTGCTTTTTTTCTAACAATTACTTTTTTCTTTTTATCAGAAGGTAATTTTCCAAGAAAAGGATCACGATAATCAGCTTTTACAGTATAAGCTTCTTGTTTGGTTATTTTTTTTGGAACAAACTCAAAAGAAGAAGCTGTAGTTACTTCTGGAGTATTTGAAGAAAACTGATTAAAAAACTGATAACCAATAATTCCCCAAATAAGGATTACAGCAGCTAATAATAAATATGTTTTTTGTTGTTTAGTCAATTTATTTTAAAATTAGTTTTTCAAGCTTTAATAAACGGGCTTCTAAAGTACTGTTTTTTTCTTTTTGTTTCAGTAACTCTTTTTGTTGTTGAATAGTATACAAAGTAAGTTCTTCAATCTTTTGTAATAACTTTCTATTCATTTCACCTAACTCTATACCATCATTTTCTTTTACTTCTTTAGCACTTGGAATGTTTTTAAGGTGACCTTTTTCGTTAATATGCTTTTCAATTTCTTCTAAAGTTGGTAAATCATAGTTTTTGTTAAAAACAAAATCAGGCCATTTCGTTTTCAGTTGTACTTTTATTTCTTCAGTAATTGTTTTACCTGCGATTGCTAATGTATAATCAGAAGGTATAGAAACAGTACCGATTCCAACTTTTGCTCCTCTAAGTGCTATATTACCTCCATTTTCTTTAGTTATAACAAAGTTATTATTAGTATCTAGCCCCACATATACTTTCCTGCTTCCACTTTGGATGAATTGTATATATTGCCACGAATTATCAGTGTTGATAAAGCTTAAAGGACTATCTGAATTAGTGGTAATTCGTATAGGAGCTTTGTTAGAAATTGAACCATCAGCATCTTTGGTCAATAATTCATACCAATCATTCCAACCGACTCCAATAGAACCTCTTCTATAAAAAATACCGCCTGTATTAAAACTTAATTGATGTTTTGATCCACCAGAATTATCTGACCATGGGGCAAAGGTAAAAAGTCCTGTATATCCTCCAGAACCAGGAGAGTTAATAACATGCCTGTTTTTAAACTCAAATTTGACCTCATGATTATAAAAATAAGGAGTTTCATTTGTGTTTCTAGTATCTAATACTTTTACTTTATCAGAAGTTTGAGAGAAAATAGAAAAGCTTAAAAACAGCAACGGGTAAATAAAAAATAATTTTTTCATAGTAATAATTATAGATGTGAGTAGGCAATTAATTAATTAGCAAAGGATAAATTTCATCTAAAGAAGTAATACCATTTTTAACCATACTAATAGCATTATCTTTTAAAGTAGCAATCTTTTTTTCCTTTAAGTAATCCGTGATATCTAAATCTTTTTGTTGAATATTTTCAACTAATTCTTTTGTAATAGGGATTATTTCATAAATAGCTTTTCTTCCTTTATAACCAGTTTGGTAGCAAGTAGGACAGCCTACAGCTTTATAATGAGTATCTATTTCCTGGTTTAAGAGAGCTTCTTTAGGAAGAGCATTTTTATCAGTAGTGACTTTAGTTTTACAGTTATCGCATAATTTACGAACCAATCGTTGGGCAACACTTACATTTAAAGTACTAGCTATTAAAAAAGGAGGGACTCCCATGTCAATTAACCTAGAAATTGTAGCCCAAGCTGAGTTTGTATGAATTGTAGAAAGGACTAAGTGACCAGTTAATGCGGCACGTATAGCCATATTAGCAGTAGCTACGTCACGAATTTCTCCAACCATAATAATATCTGGGTCTTGACGTAAAAAAGTACGTAGTGTACTAGCAAAATCCAATCCAATACTTTCTTTTAATTGTACTTGATTTACTCCTTCTAATGTATATTCAATAGGATCTTCAATAGTTAAAATATTAGTATCGTTTGTATTTAAAAGCTTAAGGGTAGCATATAAAGTAGTTGTTTTTCCTGATCCTGTAGGACCTGAAATTAAAACAATACCATTAGGTCTTTTAACTGAGTTTTTATAAGTACTAAGCTCTTCTTCTGAAAAACCTAAATTCTCCAATTGAACAGTTAAACTGTTTTTAGAAAGAATACGGAGTACTAGTTTTTCACCATGTAATGTAGGTAAAGAAGATACACGGATGTCAAAATCTTCTTGCGCATTTGAAAGATTAATACGACCATCTTGAGGCAATCTCTTTTCAGAAATATCCAAGCCAGCCATTATTTTTATTCGGTTTACAATTTTTGGATATTCACTTTTAGAAATAATATACTTTTCTAATAGTTTACCATCAATTCTAAAACGAACTCTATTTTTATGTTCAAAAACTTCAAAATGAATATCACTACTTCCAATTTGTTTGGCTTCATGAATTAAATTTAGAAGAAAATCTTCAGAATAACTCATGGTAGAACTATTCGTTTTTCTATAATTTTTTTGTAATAAAAAGTTTATAGATTCTTTGTCTTCGGTAACCAAATGAAGTTTTTGACCTAACAAGATCTCTAATTCTGAAGCAATACCCAATAAATTATCGGCATCAGTAACAGCATGAATAGTCCCATTTTGGTAATCAAAAGGAACAATACGATAGCCGTAAGCTATATCGGAACTAATTTTTTGTAAAAATTCAGTAGGTATATCTGTTAAAAACTTTTCCATGCAATAAAATTATAGCCTTGCAAATTTAAGTAATGAAATTTAAAAACAAGGATATAACTATATTTTTAATTAAGTTAGTTGGAATAAAATCAAAATTAATTCTATTGTTTATAAAGAAACTATAGTAGCTTTGTAAATAAAAAATTGGTGTATTTATTTCTCATATTTTTAGTTTTATTAGCAGTAATCTTTATACAAGACTTAAAAGATAGGCAGGTTTATATCTTTTTATTTATGCTTACAGCTATTGTAGGAGGTATAATTTATTATTTGAAATCCACACCATATGTATATTTAATTAATATTAGTATCAATTTACTATTCATCTTACTGTTATTTTTTATTCTTAAAATTTATAGTAATTATAAGATGAAGAAAGGTGTTTTTGAAGCTATAGGTTTAGGAGATTTTTTCTTTTTTGGAGTTTTAGCAGTAAGTTTTCCAATTATCAGTTTTTTTGTTCTTTTTTCAGTATCATTAATCTTTTCATATATATTATTTATAATACTAAAACCAAGTTTAAAAGAAAAAAACGTTCCTTTAGCTGGATTTCAAGCGTTATTCTTAATAATAATTTTAGGAATAAACTCATTATTAGATATTGTTAACTTGTATATACTTTAACATTTAATAATGTTTACAAAAACTTAAGGTAATATTAATTCATTAGCAAATTTTTAAAGAACCGTTAAAGGAAACTGAATTTTGTTTACCGACACTTTTTTACCGTTTATCGACACTTATTTTAATTTAGACGCAATCTATCTTTAATTTTTGATAATTAAACTTAAATTGTACCCATAATTTATTTGTAATAATTCGATGGCAAAAATATTAGATGTACTATTAATTGAGGATAATATGATAGAAATAATGAAAATGAATAGAACAGTTTCATTATTAGAACTAAAACATAATATCACAGAAGCTAAAACGGCCGAAGAAGCTTTGGTCATTTTAGAAACAAAAAAGAATTTACCAGATCTAATCTTATTAGATTTAAATATGCCAAAAATAAATGGTATAGAATTTTTATCAATCTTAAAAAAAGATGAAGATCTAAGACACATACCTACGGTGATTTTAACAACATCAGATAACCAAAAAGACATTCACGAATGTTATAGAATAGGTGTATCTGGTTATATGTTAAAGCCATTAAAGTATGATGATTATGTGGAAAAAATAAAAGCAACCCTAGCATATTGGTCAATAAATGAACTAAAGAATAGTTAACATTTGAAAGGGATAGTTTTTACAGAGTTTTTGGACCTCGTAGAAAGTAAATTTGGATTAGAAATGGTTGATAAAATTATATCACAATCTGAATTGGAATCTGGAGGGGCCTATACTGCAATTGGAACATATCGTTTTTCAGAGATGCTTCAATTGTTGGGAAATTTGAGTAATAATACTGGGATTTCGACAGACAATTTACTTTTGGTATATGGAGAGCATTTTTTTAGCGTCTTAGAAGAAAGTTATCCAGGGCTTTTAAACACTTATACTGATCCAATAGAGCTATTGGCATCAATTGAGAATCATATTCATGTAGAGGTGCGTAAAATATACCCAAAAGCAGAGCTTCCTACATTTATTGTAGAAGAAAAAACGAAGAATTCGTTAATTTTAATCTATAAGTCGAGTAGAGCAATGCATCACTTTGGCTTAGGTTTAATGAACAAAACGTTTGAATACTTTAACAGTACGGCTACTATTGTGTTAGAGAGAACAAAGAAAGATGGTAGTGAAGTAAAGTTTATTATTAATAAAAATTAAAGTTATTTCGAAAATAGAAGTAAATAAATAATCAGGTCGTTGGAGGTGTTTTAGTACCTCGTAATTTAATTTAAAGCTATAAATGGTTGGTTTTGAGTGAAAAAACTTGTGTGAAAATTTTTAAAAATCAAAAAAAAATGTTAGATTTGGTACAGACGCTAATTAACTATACTGAATTTAATATCTGATAAAATGTAACATTTAGCACTTTTAAAAATACTTAGCTATTGTTCTTTTAGAAGATAAAAAATTAAGAAGGGTTTTTAAAAAGAAAAATAAATGAGTCCCCCAACGACAGATCTATTGCAGCGCGCTTTAACGAGAGAAAAAGCGGCCAGAAAAGCTGCTGAAAAAATCTTAGAAGACAAATCAAGAGAGCTATACTTGATGTCTGAAGAGTTAAAGGCCGCGAATGCTAAACTCGAAAATTTACTGAACGAGAAATCTTCTCAACTAGAGGGGGTTTTTGAAAACTTCATCGATGCATACCTCATAATGGATTTAAAAGGAAATGTGCTTCGAATGAATGATGCTGCAGTTGATATTTTTGGATATGATATAGAAAAAGAAAAACTAAACGTAGTTAACTTAATATATCCAGAAGATGCAGTATATGCATTTAAATCTTTTACGGAGTTAAAGGATAAAGGTACCTTTTCAAATTACACTGCAAGAATTTTTAGTAAAGATAAGCAAGTTAAATGGGTGCAAATTAATGCAAGTATAGTGTATGATAAAGATAATAAACCTGTTGCTGCACAGGGAATTATCAGAAACATCACAGAAACTAAACGTACTTCAGCATTAATAGAGGAACAAAAGAAGGAACTTGATATCATTGTAGAAAACTCACCGTTTGGAATTGTGCTTACAGAAGGTACAAGTATCTTAAGAACCAATGAATCTTTTCAAAAAGCATTAGGATATACAAAAGAAGAATTCTCTAAGCTTGTTGTAGCCGATATTTCTTTTAAAGAAGACTATCCAGAGTCTAAAAAATTAATTGATAAAATGAACTCTGGAGAGATCGATAATTTTGTGCTAAACAAAAGATATAAAAGAAAAAACGGATCAGTTTTATGGGCGAAAACTAATGTAAATGCAGTTAGAAATAGTCAAGAGGAAATCAAATTTCAAGTTGCTATAATAGAAGATATTACTCATGAGAGAGAAAGAACATTAATTATAGATATGATTAATGATTTGGCAAAATCTATCCTTGGGAAAAATAATATTTTTGAGATAGCATGGGAAATGACTCAGAAAATTGCGGAATATTTAGGAACTGACGATTGCGTTATTTATTTAGTAAATAGAGAAGACAATACGCTAGAAAAAATAGCATCCTATGGAGCAAAAGTAAGTGAGGCTAAAGAAATTATAGATAAATTTTCCTTACCTATTTGTAAAGGTATAGTAGGGCACGTAGCAAATTCAGGAAAAGCAGAGATTATCAAAGATACTTCTAAAGACGATCGTTATGTTATTGACGGACAAAAAAGATTTTCTGAAATATCAGTACCAATTATTAGTGAAGGAAAGGTAATAGGAGTTATAGATTCTGAGCACCCTGATAAAAACTTTTTTAGAAAAGATCACCTTGATACTTTAGAACACATAGCAAGTTTAGTTTCAATGCAACTAAAGAGTGCTATGAATATTAGAGAACGAGAAAAGGCTGAAAAGAAAAATATTCAATTACTTAATAAACTAGAAAAGAGTAATAATGAGCTAAACGAATACGCTCATATCGTTTCTCATGACTTAAAATCACCTCTAAGAAGTGTACACGCACTTACTTCATGGATAAAAGCAGATAATGAAGGGAAATTAGACGAAATGACACTTCAAAATTTCGATTTAATAGAGAATACTCTTGAAAAAATGGAGAGTTTAATTTCAGATATTTTAAACTACTCAAGTGTAGATTCTGTAACTACAGAAACACAAGATGTAGACTTGAATGTGGTTTTAAATGATTTAAAGGAAATGCTCTACATACCAGAAAATACTACTATAAATATACAGGATGGTTTACCAATAGTAAAAGGAGATAAAACAAAGTTCCAGCAATTATTTCAAAACTTAATTAGTAATGCTATAAAGTTTGGAAATAAAGAAAAAGGAATTATAGATATTGGATTTAAAGAAGAACCTTCATTTTATGAATTCTATGTAAAAGATAATGGAATAGGAATAGAAAAAAAATTCCATGATCGCATATTTAAAATTTTCCATTCATTAAATAAAAGTAAAGAATCTACAGGTATAGGACTTTCAATAGTTAAGAAAATAGTTGACTTATATGAAGGGACAATCTGGTTAGATAGTGAAGTAGACAAAGGAACTACCTTTTATTTTACCATTAAAAAATAACAACATATGAAGACTGTACAATTAAAAAAAACGAAGAATACCGATTGGGAATACATAAGTGAAAAAAATTCGTTAAAAGAGCCTTTAGTATTGGTGTTTGGGAATAGATATTTATTAGAAGATGAAAATATTTATAATGAAGTAAGAGGATTATTTGACGATGGACATATTGTTTTTGGATCTACGTCGGGAGATATCACGTCAAAATATGTAGATGATGAAAGTGTAACAATTACTGCAATAGAATTTGAAAAAAGTACATATGTTATAAAAACGGCCAATGTATTAAATGATGATTCTAACAAGAAGAGTTTTGTAACAGGAGAAAACTTAATTAAACAGTTTTCAAGTGAAGGCTTAAAACATGTATTTATTGTTTCAGAAGGAAGTTTTATAAATGGAAGTCAGTTAGCAAGAGGAATGAATGCAGCTACGGATAATGAATTGCTAATTACAGGAGCTTTATGTGGAGATGCAGCACGTTTTGAGAAAACGATTGCTTCTTATAATGAACAGCCTAAAAAAGGTGAAATAGTAGCTATAGGATTATATGGAGAAACCTTAGATGTAAGTTTTTCAATTAATGGAGGTTGGACTCCTTTTGGTCCCGAACGAATTGTAACAAAATCTGATGCTAATATTTTATACGAATTAGATGATTTACCAGCCTTAGATTTATATAAAAAATACTTGGGAGATAAATCAAAAGAACTGCCAGGAGCAGCTTTATTATACCCCTTAAAAGTAAAATCGACAAACGATAAGCAATCAATAGTAAGAACTATTTTAAATATTGATGAAGAAAAGAACTCAATGATTTTAGCTGGAGATATTTTAGAGGGCTCTAGAGTTCAATTGATGATGACTAATGTAGACAGTATTGTTAATGCATCAGAAAAAGCAGCTTCAGACGCTTTAAAATTAAGAAAAACAGATCCAGAATTAGCCATTTTGGTGAGTTGTATTGGAAGAAAATTAGTTTTAGATCAAAGAGTAGAAGAGGAAGTAGAAGAAGTGTTAGAAGTAGTAGGAAAAGACACAACTATTTGTGGCTTGTATTCATATGGAGAAATAGCTCCTTTTAGAAATGAAACGAACTGCCAATTGCATAATCAAACAATGACAATTACGTTAATTAGTGAATAATGAATCCGTTAATAAAAAGACAGTTGCGAAAATACCTAAGCCCTTCTTTACAAGAGAATGAAGAGGTAAAGAGTCTTGTTGAAGCGGTAAGTAAATCCTATAATACTTCTGAGGAGCAGTTTAGTATGTTGCAACGAGCAACAGCCATAAGTTCCGAAGAACTTTATCAAGCAAATGAGCGACTTAGAAAAGAGTCGAAATCTCAAAAAGAAGTAATAGAAAAACTGAAGAATGTAATTAGTACACTAAACTCATACGATTTAACAGAAGAAAATGATGAAATCTCTGAATTAGATTCTTCAAAATTAGTGGATGTTATTGATAATCAGACTAAAGAGATACTTCAAATAAATAAACAACGAGATAGGTTGTTAGAAAACTTAGAGCGCAGAAACAAAGAACTAAATGAATATACACATTTAGTAACGCATGATTTAAAATCGCCGTTACAAAGTATTGATGCATTAACGTTTTGGTTACGAGACGACTATAAAGAAGCTTTAGGGAAAGATGGAAGAGAAAAAATTAATTTGATTAGAGAGAATGTTGAGAAAATGGATGAATTGGTTAAAGGAATAGCTAAATATTCAACCATAGGAAAATTAATTAAAGATACCTATGAAGTAGACCTTAATAAAACAGTAAATAAGGTAATAAAGAGAATATCAGTACCCAATAATATTACGCTTAGTATTCCTGAGATATTACCAATGGTACAAGGAGATAATTTTAGACTAGAAGAATTGTTTTTTAGCATTTTAGATAATGCGGTTAAGTTTAATGACAAAGAACAAGGAGAGATAACAATTAATTATACTGATAAAAAAGGTTTTTGGGAATTTAGTATTAAGGATAATGGAAAAGGAATGGAAGAAAAATACTTTGATAAAATATTTTTAGCATTCCAAAAACTAGAGAACGATTATAAATCAGCAGGAATAGGATTATCTATAGTAAAAAAAATTATTGAACAGTACGAAGGTGAAATATGGATTGAGTCTGAACTAACAAAAGGAACAACATTTTATTTTACATTAAAAAAATAAATTATGGAACAACCAAACTTATCATACATAGATCAATTAGCTCGAGGAGATGAGTCTGTAAAAAATACATTGATAGATGTTATTAAATCAGAGTTTCCCGGTGAAAAGCAAGAATATATAGAAAGCTTCGAAAAAAAAGAATATAAAAAGATTGAAGAAAATGTTCATAAAATTAAACATAAAATTAGTATTTTAGGATTAACTAAGAGTTATGAAGAAGCTAATAAGTATGAACATAATCTTAGAGAGGATAATATAGAAGGAGCTGAAGGATTTGATAAAATTTTACAAACAATTTCTGAATATTTGAAAACTATTTAAACTTTATGAACAGTATTATTATTGATGATGAAAAACTAGCAAGGTCAATTATAAAAGCACTTTGTAATGAAAAGGAAGGTATAACCGTTGTTGAGGAATTTCCTAATGCAATTCAAGCCATTAAGTATTTAAATGAGAATAAAGTGGACCTTATCTTTTTAGATATTCATATGCCTGATTTTACGGGATTTGATTTTGTAAAAACGTTAAAGAATCCTCCTTTAATTATTCTGTCTACATCAGATCCTCAGTTTGCAATTGAAGCTTTTCAATATGATTGTATTGTAGATTATTTATTAAAACCTATTGATGCAGAACGTTTTGATAAAGCTATAGAAAAAGCAAAGAGTAAAAAAAGTATTGAAGCAGCACAAGTCAAAGAATCTTCTTCTTCAAAAGAGCAAGAGATCAATAACGATTTTTATGTGAATATTGATAGGCGCTTAATAAAAATTGATTTGCCAAGTATTTATCTTGTTGAGGCAAAAGGAGATTATATTAATATAAAAACCGAAGAAAAAGATTATGTAGTGCATTCTACACTTAAAAAAATAGAAGAAAAACTACCAGAATCATTGTTCTTAAAAATACACAGATCGTACATCATAAATGTTAAGAAAATAATTGATATAGAGGATAATAGTGTTTTAATAAAGAAAAATGTTATTCCTGTGAGTCGATCAAAAAGACCTGAATTAATGAAGCGTTTGGACTTATTATAGTTTTTAATCTAAGGAATTTTGCATTTCGTCTACACTTAAGCTACAACTTAACGAGCTTTTAAAGAGGAGAGTTAATAGTTAATTATTTTTAATAGTGATTTTACACTATTATATTATGATTAAAACTATTACTCTTTTAAGAAAACTATTATGCATATTTATTGCATTTTTTAGTTTAAGTATTGTTTCCCAAAACACGCCATTCAATTGTGTTTACAATGCTTATTTATTTCAATTCAATGATGTTTATTCAGTTGATTTAGCATCAGGAAATTCTTACTTAGTGGCAGAAGATATTACTCCAGGTAGTATCAATGCAGCTGCTTACAATCCGCAAGACGGATTTATATGGGGATCATTAAGTACACCTTCAAAAACAATTGTTCGAATAGGGAATGATTTTCAAGTAACTACCTATTACATTGATGAATTACCTACAACTGGAAGATACATTGGAGGAATTAATCCAGACGGTGTGTATTATCTTAAGGGAGGTGGAACAACTTATTATAAAATAGATTTAGATCCAGATTCACCAACCTACGGGCAACATTTAGCAACAGAAACTTTATCGGCAAATATCAATATTCATGATTGGGCTTTTAATGCAGTAGATGGTAATTTATACACTGTAGAAAAAAAGACTAACATATTATATAGAGTAGATCCTTCTAATGGTGTAATACAATCTTTAGGAGAAGTACCAATTATGTCAGGATTGAATTATACGTATGGAGCAGTATATTTTGATGCTTCTGGTCGATTTTATGTATCTGCAAACCAAACAGGTACTATTTATGTAATACAAGCAGTTCAAGATTTAACAGGTTCTAATGCAATAGATTCTAATCTATTTGCCTTCGGACCTTCTAGTTCAAGTAATGATGGAGCAAGATGCCCGACAGCACCAGTACCTCAAGAAATTTGTGATAATGGAATTGATGATGACGGAGATGGTTTAGTAGATTGTGATGATCCATCATGTTCTGGTTATGGAAATTGTAGTGTAATATTGGCACCAACTTCAGGAGGAAACGAAGGAGGATTGGAAAGTAATAACAGATTATCAGAACAAATTAACAAACGTAATTACAACAGAGCAAAGGTTAATTATAAGTTCGATCGAAGTAAAGCAGCCAGAATACAAAAATCTTCAAATTATAAAAAGAAAAAAGGAGCAGCCTTAGAGTTAAAAGATTTTATTCCTTTAGATGTAATTAAGGAAGATGAAGTAGTAGAATCATCACCAACAGATTTAATAGCTATTACAAATGCAACAGATATATATGCTGTTGATTATGTAGAACAAGGAACTCCAGTAGCTTCAATATTAGCTCTAAAAACAGAAAATGGAGTATATGAACACACCAAATACATTTGCGATCGTTTGCTTGGAGCAGAGTTGATATCAGTATCAACCATAGAAATTGAAGGACATCAATTTATAAAATCGTTAATTAAAAATGCAGACAACACTGTAGAATTCTCATTAAGTCTTTCAGCAAAAGCAGTTAATAACGATGCAAATTTCGAAATAGAAAGTCATTGGAATTTAGATAAATATGAGAATAATGTAGGATTTTATAATTTCCAAATATGGTCAAATTCACTAGATGACTTATATCTTTTAGCAAATGAATTAGTAAGTTTATTAAATGCAGAGAAGCCTATATCTGGTTATAAAACATCAAAACCACCTACAGTATTTGTAAGAAAAGGAAAGTATAATAACGGGTCTTTAGATTTACAAATCATAAACAGAAATAGAAGTGGTGAAATAGAATTTGATGCAGGGTATAGAGAAACAGAAACAAGTAGTTTGAAAAAATCAAATTCAACTATAAATCTAGAACAAAACTATATAACAAACCTAAAAGTAGCTACAGGAAATTTATTTGACATAGGTTTCAGGTTAGGAGATGGTATTGCCACACCAGATGATTTATTTATGTCAGATGGACCATGGGGTGTAGATGCTTCTGGAGCAAATACAGTAGTGTCAAACTATGCAATAGCACCAAATGATTATACTTTTGAGGCAAATGATTTTCCAGTTGAAAGAAATGTAGCGTTAACAGCAACAACAAGTACTTTTATAGCAGCATACAGAGCATTAACTCCACGTTTTATGCCAGTTGATTTATCGGACTACAACGGATTTAAACTAAAAGCAAAAGGAACAGGAAAGTTAGAAATTACTTTTGTTAAGAAAAGTATTACTTCTTTTGAAGACCAATATAAAACTACTATAGCGTTATCTGATTCTTTTAAAGATTATGTGATACCTTTTACAAGTTTTGTTTCTAAAAAAGGAGGAGAGTTAGTATTAGATGATATTGCAACTATAGTTTTTAAAATGGTTTCAGAAGATGGTTCAGTAACAACCAAAGAAATGAATTTAACCAATATTCGTTTTTCTAAAATAGATTTTACTGAATTAATTGAATATGAGGGTGGATTAGTAACTGCTGTACCAAATCCAGTAACATTAAGTACAAGCTTATATTTTAAAGCACAAGAACAAGAAGATCTAGAATTTGTAGTGTATAATCAATTAGGGAAGCTAGTGTATAAAGCTAATTACAAAGCAGAAGTTGGAATTAATAAAATTGATTTCAATCGTCAATCTTTACATACAGGATTGTATTTCTGTAAAATAATAAGTAAAAAACATACATTTAAGCCAGTTAAATTATTAGTGCATTAGAAATGGTGCACTAATAATTTTAAGTTGTTTAACACTCGTTAAAATTATAAACATATAAATAAAAATATCCGCTTAGTTAAGCGGATATTTTTTTATGGAATTTTTTTAGAAGAGTATACATAATGATTATTAGCTTTAAAAAGCAGCTTAGTATCGACGAATGGTATTAAAAAGCCTTAACCTATAGTAATTTGTATTTAAACTATTCTTAAGTTCAATATACCGAAGATTTAAAAAAACAGTCTAATAAGTGCCTAATTTTACAGTATAACATTAAAACTTAAGCACTATGAAGAAAATATTACTTACATTATTAATACTAATAACGACGGCAAATATCTACGCACAAAACTACCAATACTTAGGTGAGTTTACATCAAATGGAACACCTCTTTACTTAGAGAGTCCAGGAGATAATGTATCAGTAGAAACATTAGAAATGATTAGTAACTCAATTCCTGAAAGTTACCCTGTGCCAGATTACAATCCACATTATATTTCTTCAGGTTATGATACAGATTTAAAATTAACAGCAGAAGCAGATGTTTATGTAACTTTTGTTAGTGAAGGGGCAGGATACAGAAATGTATTAGGATTTTATACATATGATGTAAACAATCCATCACCAACAGCACCAGCAGCAGAAGATATCACGATTATTTTTCCAAATGCATCAGCATTGGGTAGTGGAGGTGGACTTCAAGTAGGAGATAAAGTAAAAATAGGAACATTTCCAGCAGGAACTGGTATTGGTTGGGTATTATTAGCAAATGCATGGAGTGCAAACTACAGTACAGTTATGAACGGATATTGGAAAGTATATTCTAATCCAGATTATAACCCTGAAGCAGATGAAAATTTAAGACACCATAATGTATTATTAAATGATCCAGATAATGAAAGAATCATCTTAGGTTTTGAAGATATTAGAAGAGATTATGGTTCTTGTGATAACGATTTTAACGATGCAGTTTTTTATGTAACAGCAAATCCATATTCAGCAATTACGTCAACAAACTTTGCAGATGTATCTAGTGCAACAGATGTAACTTCAGCAAACGATGGAGGTCTAGAAAGTAATGGTAGTTTAGCAAGTTTAATCGCAAAAAGAAACTTTAAGCGTAAGAAAGAAGGGACTATATTAAATAAAAAAGCATTACAAAAAAGATACAAAAAGAAAGAAGTATTATTTGCAAAAGGAGTAAATCCATCAAGTATTGAAGCTTTTTTACCAGAAACTGGAATGTATGGTTCGGAAAAAGCATATGTATCAACACCAACAGATTTATTAGGGATTACGAATGCTAAAGAAGTATTTTCAGTAGACTTATATACAGGAGAAGAAAGAATATCAGCAGTTTTAGCAACAGCAACAGAAGGACAGGTATATGATCATTCAAAAGAAATATGTGATAGGTTAAATAACTCGGTTTTAGAAGATATTAGAACAGTAAAAGTTAGAGGACACCAAGTAATAAGTTCAAAAATAAAAAGAGCTACAGGTGAAGTAGAGTATACATTAGGATTTTCTGTGAAGTTAGGAGATGCAGCAAATGAATTATATAGTTTTTGGAATATAGAACAATATCCTAATGGTGATTACTATAATTTTCAAGTATGGGGTAGTTCTTTTTCACAAGTATTTACATTGAGTAACCATATCTTAGATACATTCACAAATATTAAACCTTTACTTAGTACATCATTAGACGATGTGGTACCTCCAGTATTTGTTAGCTCAGGATACTATAAAAATGGAAACTTGCATTTAAATATAGTTAATAAAGTTAAAGCTAGTTCTATGAATTTTGAAGCAGTGTTATCAAAAACAGAAGTGGCAGATAAAACGAACATGTCAGAAGTAATTAGCTTAAAAGGTACTTGGAAAGATGAGGTAGTTATTCCTACTGGTCAATTATTTGATGTTGGATTTTCATTAAGTACTAGCTTATCACAACAGCAAGATGCTTTATATTTAGCAGACGGTCCTTGGGGAATTGATTACTTAGAAGAATATGTAAATGTGAGTTCTTTTTTAGTAGAGAACAATGATGAAGATTATGATGAAAATCTTTATCAAATAGAAAGAGAGCCTTCAGTAAGTGGGCAAGTAAAAGGAACCATTAATCTATTTAGACATGTATTACCGGGAGATCAAACATTAGATGTATCAGAGTATGAATCTATTCAATTTAAAATCCAAAATACAAAGTCAGTAGAAGTAATATTAGTACAGGAAGGATTAACAGATTGGGATAACCGTTTGAGAATTAAAATACCAGCAAACGAGTTTGAAAAAGAATACAGCATTTCATTTAATGATTTTCTTGACAAAAGCGGAAAGCCAGGAGATATTACAGATGTAAAAACAATTGTATTCTCATTACAAGGAGATTATAGTACTTATGTTCCGTTTGAAATGAATGTAAATGATGTAGCTTTCGGATTAAAAGCTGAGCAAATAGCAGAAGAAGTAGTTGAGTTCAATAACAAGGTTTTAGCATTACCAAACCCAATAAACAATTCAGGTAATATCTACTTCACATCAGAAATTAACGAAGAAGTAAAGTTAAATATATATAATTACTTAGGCCAATTGGTTTATAAAACAAATTATACTACAAAAGTAGGAGAGAATTTAATTCCAATAGGAAGAAAAGATTTAATGTCAGGAATGTATATCTGCAGAATTGAAAGCGATTCTAAAAAGTATAGCACATTAAAATTACTCATTAATTAAAAATGAGATATTAGTTCCAAAGTAGTTTAAGTTTTGAAGAGCAAAAGTTAATTCTTTTGCTCTTTTTTCTTGAATATAGGTTTCTTTAAGAGTAACCATTTAAAACGAATTCCAATTTCTGTAAAACGAAATCCCGAAGCAGTTGCAGAGGCAATATTACTTTGAGAAGCAAATATATTTACTAAACTACGATCTGATAATTTGTACCCCAGTTTAGCTTGAACTCTATAAGTACTTTGCTTAGGATCATTTTCTATAACCTGAAAACCAGTAGCGGCAGTTAATTCATAAAACCATTCCTTACTTTTAATCGCAACTTCATTTCGTATAATGTTTACAAAAACTTCATAAGCATTAAACTTACTTGGACTAAAATATATAGCAGGAACTTGATTTTTGAATGATATATTTTGAAAATTGAAACCAGCTTTTATAGAAGGTTTATTCATAATATTATAATACAAAGAGGCAAAAAGTAAATTCCTAGCATTGTCATCACTTTGGGTTGTGTAAAAGTACTGAGAGAATAATCCAACATTAAAATTTGTGTTTAAACTATAGTTAGCATAAAAGTTATTTAGAACAATTTCTCTATTGATAAGCTCCGCATTAAAATTTTGAATTTCTCTTTTATAACCTACTTTTAAGTTTTGAAGCTTAAAAGGTTTATAGTTAAAAGAAACATCACTTAAAATCTGATTAAAGCTTTTCGTTTCTGCTTTAGAAGAAGTAATTCCTACACTTCCGCTAAAATTTAAATTGCCTAATAAATCATAAGAAATCCCTACTAAAAAGTTATTTGAAGTAGCTTTAATATTGCTAACGGTATTTTTTGTGGTTCTAAAGTTGTAGTTACCCAAAACTTTGAATCTTGTAGATAAAGGAAATTCAATTTTTGCAGTATAAGAATAGGCCTCGTTATCACCATTATCAAAAGAATATGAAGCTTTGTTGTCTATAAATGGAGTAAAGCTTTCATCTAATTTTTTAATAAAGTTACTAGCATCTTTTTGATTTTTATAAAAAACTAAAGTATTCTCTGCACTTTTATAAGCATTATCATAATTACCCAGCGCTTTTAAAGCATTAGCTTTTCCTAGGTTTCCATCAAAAGAAGAGCTATCATTCTCTAAAATCAAATTGTAATCAGCAACACTTTTTTCAAAATCACTTCTATAAATATTAAGAGTTGCTCTTAAAGATAATACCCAGTTTTCATTAGGGTATTCCTTTATTAAATTATTAATTAAACTTTCAGCATCTTTAAATTTTTTATTCCAAATTAAAGCTTGAACATAACGCTCTTTTGTTTGTTGGATTATAGTAGGAGAAGAGGAATCTGATAATAAATCATAAGCTTTTTTACTAGTATTTAAAGCATCAGACTCTTTTCCGTTTAAGTGAGAAACTAATGCCAAACCATTTAAAGCTGCTAATTTACTTTCTTCTTTTTTTTCTAAAAGCGTATAGGTTTCTTTAGCATTATCTAATTGATTTGAAATTAGGTAAAGATTGGCTAGGTTGAATAAAGTTTGTTGATCGTTATTAAAAAAGGTTAAGTTTTTCTTTAAAATACTTTCAGCTTTAGAGTAGTCTTGTAATTGTTGTTGCTGATAAGCATATCCTAAGTAAATAAACTTTTTAGAAGTTAAAGCATTCGGATTCCCTGGAGAAACCGCTAAAGCTTTATTTATATATACAATAGCATCTTCATATTCTTTTAAGTTGGATAAGGTATTTGCATAACCTAATAATGCAGAAAAGCTTTTAGAATTTTCATCAATTAATTTTTTATAATAGGATTTTGCATCTGAAAAACTTTTGTCCCAAAGTAAAGATTCAGCATAGTTTAACTTTACTTCAAAATCATTTTCATAATCTTTTAATAAGTTGATAAAAATGGTTTTAGCCTTTTTAGCATCACCATTCAAACCTACAGCTCTACCATAACAAAGTCTGGCTGTTTTATTGGTAGGATGTTCTCCTAAAATTTCTTTAAAAAAAGTTTCGGCTTGTTTGTATTTTCCAGTTTCTAAGTAAGTAAAACCTTCTTTCATATTTTGTGAAACCACAGAAATACTCATTAAAAGAAGTATGATGTGGGGGACTTTTTTTAAAATCATAACCTTTTTTTAATAAATGCGCTTTAAGCATTTGTTATTGACCATTCATCGAAAGGAAATTACCTTTCAACGATAATTACATTTTTTTTTAAATATAAGAAAGATATTTGTTTCACTATTAACCAATTAAACTTTTTTATTATGGCTTTACAAATTTTAGAAAGAAAAGGGGTTTATTATTTAAATGGAAGAATAAACTGTTCTACTGTTAGATCTTTTATAATTTATTTCGAACATTACATATCGAAGAGTAAAAGTATAACCCTAAACATGGATAAAGTAAAAGAGATTGATATGGCTGGTATGGATGCAATAAAAACACTGATGGCTATTGCATTAAAAAAGAGAAAAAAATTCCTAACAGTTGGATACAAAGGTGCTTTCAAACATCTGAACAATTTTGGTATATCATAGTAATATAAATTGAAAAAGAATGTTGATTGTATTATCAAAAAAAGTAAAAATAAAAATTTCCCAAGAGCATTTATTTATGATAAGTGCTCTTTTTGTAAATGGAGGAAATTATCTATATAATTTATTATTAGGTAGAATATTAGGACCTGAAATGTTTGCAGATGCAGCAATTATGATCACTTTTTTATTAGTGCTTTCATTTATAGCTATGACATTTCAATTGGTAACAGCCAAGTTTGCTATCGTTTTTGAAGGAGATGCTTTTAATACGTTTATATCAAATGTTTATAAGAGTGCCTGTTTTACAGGGATTATTTTTGGAGCACTCATCGTAATTTTTTCCCCAGAACTTCAAGCTTTTTTCAAAACCAAAACAAGCAATATGTTTGTTGTGTTTGGAATAGGAGTGCCTTTTTATTTTATGATGAGTATAAATAGAGGTGTTTTTCAAGGAAAAAAATTATTCAATTCTTTAGCAATAACTTATCAATCAGAAATGATAAGTAGATTGTTAATTACTCTAGGGTTATTATATATACTCAATATAGAATCGTCTATCATAATTGCATTGGGAATTTTATGTTCGTTTGTTTTTGGATTATTTCCATATAAATTAAAGAATATATCTTTTTTCAAATCTGTAAGTTTAGATGATTCACAGAAGAAGTTAGTACGTAACTTTTTTATTATCACAGCTTTTTATGAACTAACACAAATCATTATTAACAATAGCGATATATTACTCGTTAAACATTATTTTGAATCTTATGAAGCAGGTTTATATGCATCGTTAGCATTAATTGGTAGAGTAGTATATTTTATAGCTTGGATGTTTGTAATGATGTTATTACCAACAGTAGTTCAATTAAAAAAAGAAGGAAAGTCTACTCATACGGTTTTATTAAAATATGTGGGATATATTTCAGTAATTTCTGCAGCAATAATATTTGCTTGTTTTTTATTCCCAACTGTAATTATTCAGATATTATTTGGAGGTGATTATTTAAGCGTAACACCACTATTATGGAAGTATGCACTAGCCACAGGTATTTTTGCATTGTCCAATATATTTGCGTACTACTATTTATCGTTAGAAAAATATATTCCAGTAGTATTGTCAGGTATTTTTGGAATGCTACAAATAGTATTAGTAGTCCTTTTTCATAAAGACTTAGCCCAGGTGGTACATGTACAGATTATAGCTATGTTTTTACTACTATTTGTACAGCTATTTTTCTTCTTTTTGGAAAATAGAAAAGGATTCCTAAATCAACAGAATATCTAAGCTTTTATTCCTTTTATCTACACTTAATGGTATTTAAACTGGTTATGCCATTATTTCTAATATTTAAAAGCCAAATTTATATAATAACTTAAAACTAAATTAGATGAAATTAGCCATTGTAACTTCGTACCCGCCAAGTAAAGTAACTTTAAATGAGTATGCTTATCATTTAGTTAAAAGTTTTCGTCAGAAAGAGAAAATTACAGAGTTGATTTTATTGGTAGATGAGACTCCGAAAGAGAAAGATTTAAATTTTACAGAAAAAGGATGTAAAATAACAGTAAAAGAATGCTGGAAATTTAATAGTTATAGAAATATATTCTCGGTTGTAAAAGCAATTAACAAGACAAAGCCAGATGCTATTTTATTCAATCTTCAGTTTATGAAGTTTGGAGATAAAAAAGTAGCAGCAGCTTTAGGATTAATGCTACCTTGGATATGTAAAATGAAGAAAATACCAACCATAGTTTTGTTGCATAATATTTTGGAGCAAGTTGATTTGGAAAGTGCTGGTTTTACTTCAAACAAAATTTTACAAAAAACCTATAATCTTATAGGCAAAACGCTAACAAAATTAATTTTGAAGGCAGATACAGTTGCAGTTACCATGAAAAAATATGTAGATATTTTAGACTCAAAATATGGAACTAACAATGTAATGAATATACCACATGGAACTTTTGAAGTAGCTAAAAAACCTTCTTATGAATTACCAGAAGGACCTATGAAAATTATGAGTTTTGGAAAATTCGGAACTTATAAAAAAGTAGAGAATATGATTGAAGCAGTGGTGAAAGTAAGAAAAGCTACAGGTTTAGACTTAGAAATAGTAATAGCAGGAACAGATAATCCTAATGTGCCAGGTTATTTAGAAGGAGTAAAGAATCAATACAAGGATGTACCACAGTTAACTTTTACAGGTTATGTAGAAGAAGAAGATGTTGAAGGTATTTTTAATGATAGTGCCGTGGTAGTATTCCCATATACATCTACTACGGGAAGTTCTGGAGTATTACACCAAGCAGGTAGTTATGGTAAAGCTGTTGTAATGCCAGATTTGGGAGATTTAGCTTCTTTAGTAAAAGATGAAGGTTATTTGGGAGAGTTTTTTGCTCCTGAAAGTGTTGTGAGTTTAGCCGATGCAATCAAAACAATAGTTACCAATGATTTATACAGAGTTGCATTAGGAAAAGCTAATTATAAAGCAGCTACTGCTTTTCCTATGGAAAGGATAACAGACATGTATATGAAAGAATTTGAGT
Organism: Tenacibaculum aiptasiae; assembly: GCF_965221665.1. Lineage (NCBI taxonomy): Bacteria > Pseudomonadati > Bacteroidota > Flavobacteriia > Flavobacteriales > Flavobacteriaceae > Tenacibaculum > Tenacibaculum aiptasiae. The sequence continues at coordinate 1,048,597 of NZ_CBDCSN010000003.1, read as the reverse complement.
CTATTATGGCTAAAAAAGAAGTATACGTTAGAGATTTAATTGTTTAAAACGAATAACAAATATGTTATTCTGATATATGCGCGAAAGATGGCTTTTTTTGGCCATCTTTATTTATGAAACCAAATTTCTTTTGAGGATATACTCTCCAAGGACGTCTTCCAACTACCGAAGCAGGAATTTTATTAAAATCGTACAAAGTCCATGAAATAAAAGGAATTTTATGCTTTTTCAAGACTTCTTGCATTTTTTTGTAATATAGTGCTTGCTTCTTTTCAGAGCCTGCAAAAGGTCTCCAAAATCCACCGTAAGAAGAAACTCCAAACTCTCCAAGTACTATAGGTTTGTTCTTGATTTTTTCTTTTAAGTTTAAAAACTCATTTTCAAATTTATTCAACTCTTTGTAATAGTGAAACGAAATAAAATCGATTTCATCCTGTAAAATAGGAGCACTATCGGCATCAGACCACCCAATGGTAATCGGATGCTTTGTATCTATAGATTTTATAAGTGTAATCATGCTTTTAAGCCACGCAATAACATTTTTCTTTCCTCTGGACTTAAAATCTAAATTAGGCTCGTTTTTCACATCCCAGGCCATAATTGCTTTATGGTCTTTAAACATTGAAACAATTCTTTCCGCATGTCTATGGTTTAAAGTCCAATCAAGCGTGCTATAATTTCCATAAAAATCAAATAAAGTAACAATGACATCAATACCAGCTTTTTCAGCATTGTCCAATACTTGTTTTAGTTTATCGAGCTTTTCATATTTAACTTTTGCCTTGCCAAAATCGTCATACTGAACAAAAATTCTAATGGTGTTTAATCCAGCATCCTTTATAATTTTAAAATCCTTTTTTATGATTTCAATGTCAAACTTTTTACCAAACATGTCCCAAGGTGTTGCTTGTGGGTAATAGTTAATACCTTTTATGTTAGCATATTTTAAAGATGCAATACTCTTAGGTTCGTTATAAGTATTAGTATTCTCTCTCACCAAATGACGAATCCTCCAAAAACCATCTTCTAGCAGTAAAATCATTTTATAACTTGATACTTCTGTAATTTCAGAAATCAACTTTTTATTATGGTAGATTTTCTTGTACTCAACTACATTTTCATCTTTTAAAACAATTAATTGTCCGTCTTCACTAAAAAACAGAATATCAGGATGATGTTCAACTGTAGTAGATTCTATTGAAATGTTATTCTTTGTGTTTTGTTCAATAAAACTGAATAAGTTCTTTCTAGCATTATCAGTATAATAATCGTCAATACCAACTGTTTTATTTGATTTATAAGCTACGTGTCGTACATACCAAGCATCTAAATAATCATTTTCAACTTCACCAAGTGTTTGAGGATCTACATAACGTCCCTCATTTCCATCAGATTTCCATATGGTTTTAGGTAAATATTGATCGAGTTTTCTTACTTCGGTATGTAGAAGCTTACTTCTGTCAGCACCCGTATTTAGATAAGTAAAAGCTGAACTGATAAGAAATATCAAAACAGAAACACTAAGTGTATACGATAATACAATAATGCCTCTCATAATATTTTTGTCAATTTTTACCATAGCTTTTTATCTTTAAAATTTTGAGTAATACCTGCCGACTTTATCTTTAAGTTGTAGGTTCCATTTTTAAATATATTTTCGTTTAAATGGAAGCGAACATAACCTTCTCGAGATTCCTTTAAATATTCGTCTAGAATTGTATCACCTCTGTAAATTTCTAAACGTACTTCTAAACCATCTGGAATCATTTGATTCATAAAGCTTTTTATAGGGCCTATTTTTATGGTTCTATTATTTTCAGAAAAAGTTACATTAAAATCGTGTATAATTTTTTTATACCTAATTTTTAATACATTGCTTTCAGAAATACCAATTACATAGGCTTTTATCGACCAACTTTCTTCATGATCTGGATGAATCATTTGAGCGGTAGCAATTCCTCTAATTGTAGTTCCTGTTGTTTTTAAAATATTTCCTTCAGAATTGGTTATAAAAAATTCAACAAAACTTCCATCACTAACAACATTACCATGTTTATCCTTTAAAATAGAAGTAGTAAAAGTGGTAATTTGATTCCCATCGGCATATTCATGGTGTCTTTCTGCAAAAATTTCAAAGTTTACAGATATAGCTGGCATAATGCTTAAATTATATTCTTTTGAATCTAAGTTTAAGCAGTTTGAAGATAATAACATTCTTCCACTTTTTTTAGGAGAATAAATGTTTTTATAAGCAATTAAGTTTTTAGTAAAAACTTGTTCTTTTCTTTCCGAAGCTAAAAATTGATATTGTAAGGTTACTTTAGTATTGTTTTTAATAGGATTGTCTAAAACATCAGTAGGAATGGTAACCATCATGGCGTAATCTTTTCCTCCAGCTTCAATACTTGGAGGACCAAGGTAAGTTTCTAAACTTACGGGTTGTTGCTTACGAGTTATCATAAACTTTCCTGAAAGCGTTGTATCATCGGTTAAAAGTTTCCAATTAACCGTACCGATTTTATTACTAATATATTCAGGAAAGATATATTGGGTTTGATTATTTTCTGTTTTAGATGATGTTAATAGAGTAGTACCATAACTATTAGAACAGTATAACTTAATAGAATCATTTTCAATACCAGAAAAGCTTAAAGAAATTTTACTACCTGCTTTAAATTCTTTTAAAGTAGTTAATAATGTTATTGGCCCATTCTCTTTTTTTACACTTTCATTAAAGGAAAGTATAAGAATACTGAGTAGTAAAAAGTATATGTTTTTTATAGGCATCATTTAGGAGCTCCAATATAAATATTCATTTCAATTTTAACAAAACTAAAAACAGGATGATCAATTTTTTGAAGTTCCTTAACTGTATGTTTTTCAATTCTATTAGGTACTATTTCATCAGCAATGTTGTTGTTAGGTAATCCATTTACATAACAGTAGTCCATATCGGTACTAATAATTTCTACTTCAGAATCGTCAACTAAATTATATTTAAAATATTGTTTTCGTTGTTGTCTAATACCAGCATCAACAAACATTTGATCTACCCATACAATGTCTTTGTTTTCATTGTAGTAAGTAATAATGAGTTGAGGTATTGTAATTTCTTGAATACCACTATTAAATAAACTTCCACTAACTTTTTGATCTTCAATAAAAAGATCACTTAATACCACATTTTTAAATAAATCAGAACCCGAAACATTACCAGCAGCTTGTATGTTAAACTTAGTAGGTTGCTCTTCTAACTCAATAGGAGTAAACTCATCTGGATTAAATGTTTTAGGAATTGAGTCCTGTATTTTTGTCCAAGCAATCCCTTCAAAATCTATTCTAAATGAAGTAATTTCTTTAGGCATCAGTTTATGTTTCATATGATATTTAGCATCATATATTGCAAGCTCTTTATTATCATCGTTATACAAAGTTCCTTTTAAAACAACATCGGCAGGAACATTGTCAATGTTTTGTACTTCACCAATTATTGAATACTGGTCTTTATACTTCACCAATTTAGCTTCTATAATTTCTAATACAGGTTGTTTTAAAACATCTTCGTGATGTGTTTGCTCTGTAGTAATCCTTTTTCTTCCCTGATTAAAATAAGCAGTTTTATTATTAGAATATAATTGATCAGGAGGTAAGTCTAAATCTATAGGTTCAGGTTTTAAATACCATTTCCCATTTTCTTTTACCGCGGTTTTGTAATCAGTCAGGCTAACCTTTTCCAAAGGAGTAATCCATTTGGTGTCTACTTTTAAGGTAGCTAAGCTGTCAGTACTTTTAATAACAGTAGATTCTAAGGCATCCAATTTAGCGTAAGAACTTAATAAACCATCAGTAACAGAAATTTCTAACATGTATTGGTCTAGAGCAACATTACTTTTGGGACTAATAAGTTTATGTGCTTTTATAAATCGTTTAAAGTCTAAATGATCATAATAGGCAGCAACTACGTTTTGGGGAGAACGTTGCGAATCATTTTTCATATGGAATATGTAATACCCATAAACGAATATGATTATTAAAATAACTGCCCAAACATGAGATACTCGTAGAAGATTGTTTGAAAATTTTGTATAATCGTTCTTAAATTTTAAATAGTCAGAAGGAATATACTTTCTTGGATTTATATACCTGGAAAAAAACAATCTAGTATTAAGAAATAGTGCTATAATAAAGGTTAAAAAAGGCACACTACCCCATAATATTTTTTGCCAAGTACCTACATCTTCTTTAGGAAGGATGGAGGACATTGGTGGAATATTTAAACGCTCCCAAACCATAATACCGTTTTCTAACTGAGGTAAACGTTGCCAACCACAGAAATATAAAATGGGGTCGTAAAATTTATCGTTAGAAAAAATGTATTTCAAGTTATATTTAGCAGGAGTTGTTAAGAACTGTTGTAAAGATCCAATCCCTGCGACTCCTTTAAATTTTGAGTTTTCTAAACGTTCTATTGGTCTTGTGGTTAATTCAGGCAAACGTCTAGCTGAATGATAGTTTCCATCTACAGTTAAGGCTTTTGTTTGTGCGCCAAGCCAAGCCATTTGATCGCCAAAACCTAAGGTTAAATAACGCCATTGATCGTGCTGATCTTGCGTTAAAAAGTTAACAATAGGCAGCATTTTAATTTTTTGCGGTTGTGAAGGTCTAAAGTAACCTAAACTCATGGTGAAAACCACAGTTCCTATAAATAAACTGGCTAGAAATCCGCCAATAAGTCTATGATAAAGAGGACCGTATTTTTTTTGAATGAGTTCTTTTAAATCACCTTCAACAAATCGGTATGTAAATTCTCCAAGAAGGGGTATAGACATTATAGATGCCCATAAGGTAAATCTATCTAGCGTAAGAATATTAAAAGCATTATCACCCAACATCATTTTAGGAAGTGGGGTAGTTCCTCCAGTACCTAATATCGTTAGCATAGTAATTGAAATTCCAAAGAATAAATATCGCTTACTATAATAGCGATAAAAGATATAAGGCAAAATAAAAAGTAAAACTCCCCAAGGAATGGTAAAAAATACTAATCCAGAAGAAGTTACTTCTAAAAAATTATCTCTAGATCCATGTGGAATTGGCACTTGAGTTATCGGATTTTTCTTAGAGTTAATCCAATAAGGTAGTAAACAACAAATAATGGTCATTAACGAAAGAAAACCAAAACCAATAATTCGTTTAAAGAGTTCTAAAAACACCTTTAAAAAGAGTTTAAAGGTTATTTCTTTTGAGGTTTCTACACGTTCTCTACACGCATCCATTACTACCATACCTATCAAAGGAAAAATGAAAAAAACCATTCCGAAAATAGGGGTAACATGATGGGAAGTAACTGTAACCGAAATTAAAGATAAACAAGTAAATAAATATTTATATCGACCAGTTTTTAACCACTGATAAATTTCGGGCATTGCATGCATTAGAATGGATATTCCCATAATACTAGGCAACTGTCCGAAAATATGAAGCGTTTCTACAAAAGAAGATGAAAACATGGCTAAAATACAAGCGTATCCAGCTGCTTTTTTACTTGAAGTAATTAAATAGGAAAATCGATAGGTTCCTGTTGCAAATAATATAACTCCAATGATGGCGAGTGTAAAAAGCCCAAACTTTAATCCACCAATATAGGATAATGCAGCCATGGTTTGGTGAACCAAAGGTGGGTAACTCATTACAGTAAAACCAGTATACCACTTATAATTCCAAGGTTCAAACCAACTATTGGCATAATGTTCAGCAAAAAATAAATGAATTAGAGCATCGTAAGTAGTTTCTAAAGTAAAGAAAATAGCTGTACCATGGAACGCTACTCCAAGCAGTATGGCGATAATTAAAAATTTATTAGAAGTACCTCTCATTTAGCGGGTTAATCATTTGCAATTATGTAAATATAAATGAATTTAAACGCTTTATTTTTTTATTCATCTATAGTAAAGAACCATTCATCTAAGGAAACTGTCTCTTTAAGTAAAAATAAACTTTTTTTATTGCAATCAAAGCTATTTTTGACTATAACCATCAAACAACCTATTATATATGAAGATTTTAGCTATAGATGATCAAAGATTAGTATTGATTCCTCTAGAAAATAGATTAAAGGAGTTAGGATACGAAATTCAAACTGAAATTAGTGCTGTGAAGGGAATTGAATTATTTGATTCATTTAAACCAGATTTAGTAATTGTTGATATGAATATGCCTACAATTTCTGGATTGGGAGTAATAAAGCATATTAGAGAAGTAAAAAAATCCGATGTCCCTGTAATGGTGCTATCTGGAAATACTGATGATGATGTCATAACAGAAGGTTTTGACTTAGGGATTAACGATTATATGAAAAAGCCTTTAAGTTTAAATGAGGTTTGTGCAAGAGTTAAAAGATTAATAGGAGTACCAGAAAAAGGAGCTGATAAAAAAGTATTTAACGATACCATTATTCAGCAAAGATGTGTAGGAGTGGTAATACCTTGTTATAACGAAGAAGAAAGGTTATTAAGTAAAGAGTTTATCAACTTTATAGATAAGCATACTGGATACTTATTATGTTTTGTCAATGATGGTAGTACCGATAAAACATTAGATGTATTAAATAATCTTAGAAAAGGAAGAGAAGATTTTATTAGCGTTTACGACTGTGAAAAGAACGGAGGGAAAGCAGAAGCCGTAAGATTGGGAATGTTGCATTTGGCAGAAGATGAAGGTTTAGATTATATAGGTTTCTTAGATGCAGATTTATCTACAGACTTATCTGATTTTGACGATTTAGTAACCACGATAGAAAATTCAGACTTTAAAATTGTTAGCGGTTCTAGAATTAGTAGAATGGGAGCTAACATTACGAAGCAATCAGCGAGACAAATTATAAGTTTAACGATAAACTATATTATAAGAAAGATATTATCAATGAACTTTAAAGATACTCAGTGTGGAGCAAAAATATTCCACAGAGATGTAATCAATATAGCGTTCGATAAAAAATTTATTACCAAGTGGTTATTTGATGTAGAAATCTTTTTAAGAGTAAAGAGATACTACAAAATAGATAAAGCCAGAGAAATGATGTGTGAGCAACCGTTGAAAAGGTGGGTACATGCTGATGGTTCTAAATTATCAATGAGAGATTCAATTAGAATTATAGGGCAATTAGGGCAAATAGCCTGGTCCTACAGAAAAAAAAACATAAAAAACACGAAAAACGTCACGCAGCCTAAGTTTAGCATTAAGTCGTTTTTCTTTAATCCTTAAAATCCGTAGAATATATGAAAGTAGGAATCCTGATATTATTTTGTAATAGCGAAAAAGAAATTATTGAGTATGAAATGGCAAAGTTATTTAATGTAAAAAGTGATTCCGAAATATGTTTTATAAACAATGGAAGTAAAGACAATACACTAAGAGCCTTAAAGGTAATTAGAGATGATGCGAAAATTGACATATCAATTTTAGATATTAAAAAGAATAAAGGTATCAATGCGGCTGTTAAAGCTGGTGCTAGATATTTATTTAGCAGAACAGATATTGATTATATAGTTTATATGAGACCCAACATGCTAAGCTATTTTAAAGCATTGAAAACTCAAATTAAACTAGGAACTGATTTATTTAAGAATAGAAAGAAAAGTAGAATTTTAAGAGATATCTTCTCAATAGATGAAATTCTGAGCTTTAAAAAGCATATAGTGTTATGATAAGTAATACATCACAATCGTTTAACATGTTTGCCCTTAAGGGAAAAGTACAAAACTATGCATGGGGAGGAAAAAAGTATATTTCAACATTATTAAACAATAAAATCTCCAATGTAAAAACTGCCGAATATTGGCTAGGCGCTCATATCAAAGCACCTTCGGTAATTAAAACATCGCAAGGAAACTTATCATTAAGGGAGTATTTGAAAGCAAACTTAAAAAAGTGCTTGAGCAAAAAAACGGTGGATACCTATGGGAAACTACCTTTCTTATTCAAAGTATTGGATGTAAATAAGATGTTGTCAATTCAGGTACATCCTAGTAAAATTGAAGCAGAAAAAGGATTTAAATATGAAAACGAATTAGGTATACCATTAACAGCACCTCATAGAAATTATAAAGACGATAATCATAAGCCAGAAATTATGGTTGCTTTGAGTGAATTTTGGTTGTTGCACGGTTTTTTATCAGAAGAAAAACTGATGAAAGTATTAAAAGCAACACCTGAGTTTGCCGACTTAGTTAGCATTTTTGAAAACCAAGGATATTTTGGTTTGTACAAGAATGTGATGGAAAAGTCAAAAGAGGAAACTAATACAATGTTAGCTCCTTTAATTGACAGGATAATGCCTTTGTATAAGGAAAACAAATTAGAAAAAAGTTCGCCAGATTATTGGGCTGCTAAGGCAGTAGCGACTTCAACAGATAAGAACGATTTAGATAGAGGGATTTTTTCAATCTACTTTTTCAATATCGTTAAAGCAAATGAAGGAGAAGCTATTTATCAGAAAGCAGGAATGCCACATGCTTATTTAGAAGGGCAAAACATTGAATTGATGGCAAATTCTGATAATGTTTTAAGAGGTGGGTTGACACAGAAACACGTGGATGTTCCAGAACTTTTAAAGCATGTACTTTTTGAAGAAACAATTCCAAATATATTATTGGGAGACTTGCAAGAAGATGGTTTAGAGCGCGTGTATACTACAGAAGCAAAAGATTTTGAACTGAGTAAGATCAATCTTTCTAAAGGTGAAGTTTATAAGTCAGAAGCTAAAACAGTAGAGATTTTAATTGTGATTGGTGGAGAAGTAGATGTTTTAGAAGAAAAATCGTCATTATATCTTAAAAAAGGAGAGTCTGTATTTTTCAAAGCAGGCAGTAAGTACAAAATAAAAACAACAGACACTGCGGTAATTTACAAAGCAAAAGTACCTCAGTAAAATACTATTACAGTTGAATTTAATTAGAAAACAAAAGAAGCAGCAGTAGTAAAAAAGACAGTGAACTAATGATCACTGTCTTTTGATTTTTAACGAACTATTATTCTTTTCTAATAGGAGATTGCCTATCCGTTGGAATTTGAACGGTGAAAGAAGGTTTTCTTTCAGCCATATGACAACTGGTACAATTGGTACGCATCATTTCAAAGTTTTTATTAAACGTTTCTTTATTCTTTGCTGTGATAGATTTTTTAACTTCAGGAATTACATAGTTTAAAAAGTTCTCAGCTGAAGCAGCTCGTTTGGGTCTGCGTATAAGTCCTAGTTTAATAGCTTTATTAATTTTGTTTAGCTGGTAGTTGGCATAGTCCCAGTTTTCATCTTGACCTGCCCAGTACAATTCTTGATATCGGTATCCGACTTCAACCATAGCCTTGTCGAAGCCTCTAAATTGCGATTCTATGGTTTTTAACTTTTCTTGATCAGTACCTTTAATCCACTGTCCTTGCACTGGTTTATAGGTTTCTTTAGTATTACAAGAGGTTAAAACCGACGTTGTAACTAGGAATAAAAAGATTTTTAATAAATGTTTCATTAGTTGTTGTTTATAAGCTGTTTAAGTATTGTTTTACGACATCGTATCCTTCAACATCTAAGGTTGTAGTACCAATCCAAGGCATTTCACCAGAAGCAATTACACCGCTGATTTTTCCTTTTTTAGAAGGAATTCTCGTTTGAGAAAGGGGAGTAGTATACCTGAAATCATATCCCTTTTTTGCTGCTTTTGGAAAACCTGCTGGATTATGACAGTGGGCACAGTTCATTTCAAAATAAGCTCTTCCTCTTTCTGCAATAGTATATGACAGATTAAAATAATCGGGTAATGTTGGTATTTGTGTATGATTGAAATTATCCATTAACCCTGCATCCTGAAAATGTTGTAATTGATTTATAGAAGTATTGTTTCTAGTAACTTCAATATTCATATTGCTTAATGTAGGCCCTAAAGGCGCTACCGTTGAGGTTTTTTGGTGACAAGTAGTACAGTTCTGCTCTGTGGGTACTTGATATTTTACTGTTTTACTATTACCATTTGCATCAATCCACGATACGTTTTTACTCACGCCATTAAGGTTTAAAACAGCTTCTGTTTGTGCATCATTCCAAACATAGGTGGCAACATTCCACATGTCTGCTTCTTTAATTAAAAGTCTGGTTTCAATTACCTTTTTCCCTAAGCTAGGCTTACGTTTGTCTTTATAGTAGTAAAATGTTTTAACTAAGATAGTACCATTAGGAAAATTAGGAATTCCATTGTCTACTTTGGTAATTTTAGTTCCCGCTGGAAGCTTTACCAAACGTTGTTTTTCAGCATAGTTTACAAATAGAGAAGAAGACAATTCGATTAAATGATAATCTGCGGTAGGAGTTAAATCTACTATAGTACCTTGATAAATATTATAATCGGATAATTTCTGACCAAAGGTTACTGTATCAGGAGCTGGAATATACCCAGGATCACTTGAACAAGACGATACCAATGAGATAAGACTGAAAAAAACGAATACTTTTACAAATAGATACTTTAACATGGTTTTTATTTTTTAGCTAAATACCTACTTGAGTTTTGGGATTTCAAATAAAATCAACGAGTTGCTTTAATTTTTCAGTAAATAAAAGAAAGAGGCCACAAATAAACGTGAACCTCTTCCAAATCTAAATAAAAATAAAAAGTTACGATTAAAGCGAGTTAATGAATGCTAATAACTCATCTCTATCTTTTTTAGTTAATTGTTTAAATGCTTCTTTAGACTGTTTTGCTTCTCCATCATGCCAAAGTATGGCTTCGGTAATGTTTCGAGCTCTACCGTCATGTAAAAAGTTCGTATGCCCGTTAACTACTTGAGTTAAACCAATTCCCCATAAAGGGCGTGTTTTCCATTCTTTTCCGTTTGCTAAGAAGTCTCCGCGGTTATCAGCCAAACCATCTCCCATATCGTGCAATAACATATCTGTATAAGGCCATATAGTTTGATTAGCCAAAGCACTTATGGATGCTGACTGTGTTTGCTGTTTAGGGGTATGACACGAAGCACAGTTGATTTGATTAAAAATAGTAGCACCTCTTTGTACCTTTTCGTCAGTTATATTTCTAGCGGCTGGAACTGCCAAGGTTTGACAATAGACAGTTACTTGATTTAAAACTTCTGGAGTTATTTCTGGATCATCGGCAAAACCATCTTCTGGAATATCTTTTGAAAAGATTTCATTGGTAATTCCCATATCTTCATGGTAGGCTGCTGCCGATTGTATTCTTAGGTTAGAAGTATTGGCTTTCCAACCAAATCTCCCTAATTCTTTTGCGCCAGTTTCTGGGTTGATTACATAGTTTGCTTTTCCAGAAATACCATCACCATCCACATCATTTTCATCGGCTAAGGTTAGTATGTCATTTTCAGGAATGACTTCTAAGAGTCCTAAACCAAATACAGGAGGCGCAATACGAGCGGAAATTTTAATTCCTGATGGTATAGGCATGTACGGGTTTTCGTAGCTAAATGTAGGTTTTCTCAACGTTACTACAGTTCCGTCTGCTAAGGTTTCGTTGTGTTCTTGCCAAGTTACTTTATAATCCATTTCAGGAACAAAACCGATCACGCTTTGGTTTTGTGCTTGTGTTCCATAGTTAGGAACGGCTATAGGTCCCGTTGCAGGATCGTTACCTAATGAGATTCTATAAAGTAATCCGCTAACTGCATTTACATTTGTAGGAAAAGCAGCACGACCATCTCTTGGGTGACAAGCAACACAATTGGTATTGTTGAATCGAGGTCCTAAACCTGGATTTATTGGCGAACCAGCGGTAACAAATGTATTTTCAAATTCAGCATCTCCGGCTAGGTGTAAATCTAAATTTAACCCAGTAAGATTGGCTGCAGGATTCTCAAAAGCGAAGGATGTTGAAGAAAAGATTGTTGTTTCTCCTCCTGCCAATTCCCTTTCAGTCAAATCTGTTAAAGGTGTATATTCATTAGTAGCGGGTTCGTCAGAACAGCTAATAATAAGCGTTATACATGTAATTAATAATAATTTTTTCACTTGTTTTTGTTAGTTTTTGTGAAAAGAGGAGAAATGAATCTCCTCTTTTTTATTAATTCAATGAATTAATAAAAGGCTTTAACTCATTTTCAGTTGTATTGAATAATGTGTTTACCTTCATTTGTGCATTTTGTACTGCCGATCTGTTGTTGATTATAGCATCTGTAAAAGTTCCAGGAATCGCGTTGATGGCATCAATTGCATCCGTTATTTGTGATTTAATCGTAGTATCTAAAGCACTATTAGAAGCAGCAACTACAGTAGACAAGCCTCCTAAGTAGATGTTTTGAATACTTTTCATATTGTTTACAAAATCAGCCTTTGAGTTGTGTGCAAAACGCGACTCTTCTTGGTCTGGAGCTGCACTTCCTGAGTTTCCGTTTAATGGAACTTCAATTTTAGCATTCGCAACTTCATCAGCAATAATAGAAACTCCGTCAGTAATTTCTTGTAATACATTTTTTTGAGATGCATAATTGGTTGACGGTAATTTTAAGAATTGTGCTGAAAAATTACCAGAAGAAGCAGTCCATCCGTCGTATAATGCTTGTGTATTGTTCTGTAAGTCTTTAGTAGCCGCTTTTAAGTATTCAATTTCTCTCGCTGTAAAGTCAGCAGCCGTTTTGTTTCCATCTATTCCCCATAATAAGTATTCAATGGTATGAAAACCTTTGGCGTTGTTATTCTGACTCGCTAAAAATGCATCAGTAATAGGATCGGTACCACCTAAAACAGTATTTAAAAATGTTAAATCTAATGGCCAAGAATCTATAGCTGGATCAATTCCTTCTGTGTCTACTGGACCGTATAAGAAACCTTCCGATTGCTCCCAAGGCTCTCTGGCATCTCTCCACGATTGTCTTAAACTTTCTAAACCTGTAGCATTTCCAACGGTAAATGTTTGTGCTAACGTTACCATGGCTTGCGCTTTGTTATTTAAATTGTTATACGTAGTAATAATTACATTGTTGGTAATGTTTGTTATTTCTGTAGCATAGTCTTTTTGGTTGTTAAAAGCATTACTCGTATTATCGCTGCTGCATGAGGCAAATAGCCCAAGTGCGATTAATAAAATGGATGTTTTTTTTACAAATTGTGTGTTCATTTCGCGTTTTTTTAATGTTTAAAAAGTGAATCCAATACCTGTTGAAAATATTTTGTCTATTTGGTTGTTGGATAGTTGATTCCCCGTAACAGGATCAATATTTTTAGAGCCTAGTTTTCTTTCTGAATAATGAGCTTTGATGATAATTTTTGGATGTACAAACCAATTGAATCCTCCTGTAATTACATTTCGTTCCCATCTAGGATTGTCAGTAATTCCGTTGGCAACTGTTTGCATGGTATCGTAGTAGTCATATCGAACAAATGGGTATAACATCATTTGATTGGCTTGTTTGGTGAAAAATGGTAAAATGTCGTACCCAACTTCAGCAGCAAAACCTAAAGCATTTTTTCCTACAGGAGTTCTTCTAAGACCAAGATTGTTTGATAGGTTTGAATTAAAGAAACTTACAATTTCCGAGTTTCCTAAGTTCCCCCAAATGGCAGTGGTAGCGATTCGTAAAGGATGTTCGTTATAAGAGAAATGTCCTTCTAACATGGTTAAGAAAGCATCAACATCAATGTCTGTTTTTGGTCTGTTGCCACTTGTGTTTCCGTAGTAAGTAGAAAAACCAACAAAGGTGTTTTTGTGTTTTCCAAACTTATAGTCTAAACGAGTTGAGATGGCGAAGTTTTCGGCATTCATCATTTCAAAACGTGTTTGGTGACCGTCTCTAATAAAGTTTTGAGAGTTGAATCCAGTACCGTCCAATCCGTTTACCAAGGCAACATGGTAGCGTAGTTTCCCTTTAAAGAAAGATCCGTATACATCAATACCAGTTTCATACCATCCTAAAGGCAATAACTGATTTTCCATTTCTGGTCTGTACGATGTAAAATATTCGTCTGGAGTATCTAAGTTTTGTGCCAATCCAAACTGTACTTTAAAGCGTCCGACCTTAACGTTTAGGTTTTCGTTGATATTAAAGTTGATATATACCTGTTCTAACTTCACTTCACCACCTGATTCTACTTCGTGTTCAAATTCACCACCTTCTTCAAAGGTTTCTAGTTCTAAAGTGCTACCTGTTCCTCCGTGTTCAAACTCTATCTCAGTTTTTAAAGCAATTTTTGGTGTAAAATGATAATCTAAGTATACGTTTAAACGCTCAGGATCTACTTTGTTCTTTTCATTGGGGTTGGTATCGAAGTTATTGTTGTAGTAGTTAATTGCTCCATAACCACGTAGCTTAAAGTTCTGCCATCGTAGCAAACTTTTTGAGCTTTTTGTAATTCCTTCTTCTCTTAATTCTTTTTTTATTTGTTGTTTTAAACTGTCAATGTTTATCTCCTGTGCATTTGCGGATAGTGTAAGTGCTATGGACACAAAAAGGATGTTTTTTAGAAACCTCATTTAGTTTTTATTTAGACTTGTTTTAATTAAGTGCAAATAACGAGAGGTTCAAAAGACTGAGAAAAAAGATTCAATAACTGTGAGCGCTAATTCTGTGGAACTCGGTTTTTTGTCAGTAAAGTGATGAATAGCTGCTTAATTTAAGTTAACTTTAATTTCGCTGAATTTTTCGGCTGTTTCGCTGAAATTTGAATAAAGACTGATGGTTTTAGAGTACTTTTGATAAAGAAATGAAGTTTTTTACTAAAAATATGTTGGCATGGGCAGGTTATAGTTTGTTACTATACCTTTTGTTTTCTTTTATTATAGAAACTGAAAACCCTTTAAAGCATACTGCTATTTTCTTTACAATTCAGTTAGCTGCTTTTTGTATGAACACTAAGCTGCTGTTTCCTTTTTTACTAGATGTTAAAAAATATCTGCTTTTTATACTGTCTAACCTAGTTTTAATCATTTTAGCTGCCTTTATCAATACGCTTTTAGAGGAAGGTGCAGAGGAAATTTTTGGCGGTGGTTACGATATTTTTGAAACCCTCATGGCACATTCTGTACCTGCTTTTATAGGTGTTTTTGTGGCGTTAATCCTCCATAACTATCATCAGGAACTGAAAAGAGAAGAGAAAGAGAAGAAGAGAATTTTAGCGGAAAAGAATTTCTTAATTCAGCAAATCAATCCACACTTTTTGTTCAATACCTTGAATAATATCTATTCGTTAACTATTGACAACAATCCTAAAGGTCCTGAAGCCATTTTGCAGTTGTCGAAAATGTTAGATTATTCTTTGTATGGCAACAAGGACGAGTATGTGTCTTTAAGGAGTGAGGTAACCTATATTACCAACTTTATCGATTTATTTAAGTTAAAAGACGACCGTATTCACAGGATTTCATTTACACATGATCAAGTTGATGAGCGAAGCAGCATTGCACCTATGTTATTATTGCCTTTTGTTGAGAATGCCTTTAAGCATGGGAATATAGAAGATGTAGACAAGGGGTATGTAGATATTGAAGTCTCGTCTAACGAAAGCGAGATTAATTTTAGCTGTGTGAGTTCTTTTGTTGAAGGAAAAACAGTGGATAAAGTAGGAGGGATTGGTATTAAGAATGTAACGAGGCGATTGATGTTATTGTATCCTCAAAAACATTCTTTACAAATAACCAACGAGAACCAAGTGTATAAAGTGAGTTTAAAAATACAAACAAATGGTATTTAATTGTGTCATAATAGATGATGAGCAGCCAGCAAGGAGATTGCTCGAAAATTATTGTACTAAAATTAAAGGGATGCAGGTAGTAGGAAGTTATAAATCTCCTTTGGAAGCCCTTGATACGTTGAATGAGAATAGAATTGATATTTTATTTTTAGATATTCAGATGCCTGATATTTCTGGAATTGATTTTATAAAACTACTCAAACCCAATCATACCAAAGTTATTTTTACCACTGCCTATAGAGACTATGCCTTGGAAGGCTTTGAATTAAACGCGATTGACTATTTACTCAAACCCATAGAGTTCCACCGATTTGTACGTGCTGTTGAAAAGGTAAAAGAGTTGTACCAGAAAAGAGAAGTAGTAGAAACAAACTCTCAAACAACTGATGAAACCTTATTGATTCGTTCTGGTAAAAAACAATATAGAGTGCCTATTGCTGAAATACTGTATATTAAATCTGAAAGCGAATATGTAAAGTATGTAACCCAAAATCATGGGAAATTATTGGTACATGGAGCCTTAAAAGATGTGTTAAACGATTTATCCGCAACCACTTTTTATAGAATTCACAGATCCTATATCGTAAATCTATCCCATATAACCTATGTAGAGGGCAGCAGAGTACATATTAAGGGGGAACTGTTCCCAATAAGCGAAACCTATAAATTAGACTTTTTAAAGGTTTGGAAGTAGGGATAGGGTATGAATAGATATAATAAAAGGCAGCTGTTGGACTGCCTTTTGTAGTTTTTTCTTGTTTATGTATAACGGTCTAATATAAAAATAATAGTGGGGTTTACAAGCACTACTTTTCAGTTTAGTATTGAGCTTTATTTTATATGTTTTATGTTTGGTTTTAGTATTTCAGCTACTATTATTTCTTATACATTGTTGGTTGCAGTTTTAATTCATTTAACAAAGACAATAGGCATCATCCCAATTCAATGAATTTTCTACAAAATCATAATCTAAGGTGTTACAGAAGTAATTAAAATCCTCTACTACTTTATTTCCATATTTAGTAAAGTATTCTTTTTTTTCTATTAGACCTTTAGAACAGTCTTTGATGGATTCAGAAAACTGAGAAACTAAAGCTGTTCTACCAAGTTTATCTTCAAAATACATTAATGGAACAGCTACTAAACCAGAATGTAAGGCTTTATCTAAAGGACGAAGCTCACCAATTCTAACTGCTGAGAGAACTCTGTATTCATTAGCTTCAAGCTCAGAAGATGGTTTTGAATATAATTTAAATACCATATCACAAAGAAAGGTGGTAAGGTGAGTTGCCTCATGTATTAAACATTGAGCCAAATCTATTTTGTCCCAACGCTCGTCAGGACTAATGCATATAAGACCAGGTAAATGAGAACCAGTTCCTCCACCAACTCTTGTAGATTTTACAAAAAGAATATCTGTTGTAATTGATTTAATTAAGTCTAGTAGCTTGGGTGTAATTGAATCAATTAATTCACAAGAATCATTATACATTGACAACCATTTATTTTTCTCAAAATCATTAAAGTCTTCTCCTGAAAGTTCAGAAAAAACACCTTGTGACATTGCTAGTTCAGTAATTACTGGGTTGTTAAAATGAATATTTATTCCATTTGATTTTGATTGAAATCCTCGTAGAATTGATATTGATTTTCTATAAAGTGTAGGAGAATCTGCAATCAACAAATCCTCCTTTTTTAAAGTACTTTCAATTAAACGATTTTTATTTTTTTCAATATGAGATAAGCTTAATACTCTCATGATTATTTTTCATTCGAGTTATCAGATTCTTTTGCTTCTTTCTCAATTCTTTCTTTTATTGCTTTTTCAGCTTCTTCACGTTCTTTACCTTTAAGTTTAGCAGCTTCTGCTTCTGCTTTTTTACGGCCTTCTATTGTCCATCCACCCATCATTGAGCGATTATCAGTTTTGAAGAATTCTTTAATGTTTGTTTTAAAATCCATTGTTGTAAAGTTTAAAGTGTTAATAATCTGTTATTTATTGATAAACTTAAAATAATTAATGCAGGTTTTCAATATTTTATTTTTTATCAAATTCTGGTCTAAATCGTAGTATTCATGTTTTAAATTTTCATTTTTGAGAGTATATCTATCTGACCCAGTAACTAGACTCAAACCTATAACCCCATTAACTTTACAAGATTCAAAAAAGGCAGCTTGCTCCATTTCAATGAAGTGATATGTTTTTTCCTTAATTAATGGGATTAAAAAATTTGATGGTTGGTTGTAAAATATTGGAATCGTTACACCTAACCCTTCTTGAAATTTAATTTCCTGATTCAATAGGAAGTCTTTGAAATCATTTCTGAAATTAGAATTTGGTTTCGATATAGAATCATTATTCTCAGAAAGCAAATGCGCTGCTTGGTCTTTTAATGAGCCTTTAGATAAAATTATTTTACCTGCAGATAAGTTCTCGTTGAAAAGTCCACATGTTCCAATATGAAAAAACTTTTTACAACCAAGTGCTGATAATTCACCAACTTGAGTACAAATTCCTCCAGCACCGGGAAGCCCATTCATTAGAATAAATTCAAACTCTGTATTAACCTCCCTTACTAAGTAAAAATGAATTGGATCTGTAGCTCCAATTATATAAATTCTATAATTTCTTAAACTGTATCCAAGTAAGGTCAAATGTTCCAATATCAAAGAGTCATGAATAATTATGCAATATTCAGGTAGGTTATCCAACTCTCCTTTTTTAAAAATAGGTGTTGTTTTTAGCCAATCGACATATCCTTTAGGTTTATTTATTCTCATAATTTTTTAATTGAAACCAACTTGTTTATATGCGAAACTTTATCTCCCATTATACAATTTAAAAGATTCACTAAATTTTCGAATTTTCTAATATAGCTTAAAAAAAGAAGCTGACTTTGCGGAAAACCTTACTTTAAGTAGGGTTTTTTCCTCTTTTTTTATCAGGAGAAACACTTAGTGAGTGTTTGGAGAGGGGATAATGGTTTAAAAATGAGGTGTTTTTGTTTTTTTTTCTATCAGCGAAGCTCTCTGAAGGTTTCGCAGAGTTTTTATTGCATCAGCGAAGCTCTCTGAAGGTTTCGCAAAGTTTCTATTGCGTCAGCGAAGCTCGCTGATGATTTCGCAAAGTTTTTATTGTGTTAGCGAAGCTCGCTGATGATTTCGTAAGAATTATAAGTGGTATTGTTAAAGAGTAGGTGAGTAGTGGGGTGAAATAGCCTAAGAAGAGTTAAGGAAGAAGTTTGTTTAGGTGCTTTGGTTGGTTGTTGTTAGCTACTTTTATTTTCTTCTTTCTTTAAGCATATCAAAATAATTAGAAGATGGAATTTTTAATTTATTAATCAATTGAGATTTTAAATGGGTTGAATCTTCCATTAAGTTTAATCCCGAAACGTTAAAACAATTTTCTTTTCCATTTATATATCGATAAACAAAATGATCAGCTGCATGAGACATCCAAAACTCAGGTTCTTTAGGAGATGTTTTCACTGTATCTATTTTCATATTATCGTAAAAGTTTATAGCATCATAGGTTTGATGTTCAGTTTTATCAATTGAACTAATACCATAACGACCATCATGATTTTCGAAATTATATTGATACTGAAAGAATTTTCCATTTTGTGACCATGCCAATTTTCCGTATCCATTGAACCCATTAGTTCCTATCCAATCTCTGTAAAAAAGAATATTTTTTACATTTTCTCTTATTAAACTATCGATTTTTTTTTTTGGCAATAATGTCTACAAAATGATAATGTTCAGTTTGGCAGTATTTAACAGGTGGTTCATTTATTATTTTATGCACAAGACTACTATTGTTATCAGTAAATAGATTACTCTTTTCTTCTTTTAAATGTTGTTTGTCTGATTGGCTTAAAGTTTTAGATTTCGAAATATTTTGTTTTCCTATGCTACATGCTGTCACAAAAATAATCAGAGATATAAGGTATATTATTTTCATTTTCAAATTATAGCTAACTTATGTATATGCGAAACTTTTAGGTGATTTAATAAAGTTCAAGTATTCATCAAACTTTTGATTTTTCGAATATAGCATAAAAAAGAATATGATTTTCTTAAGTTTATTCTATTAGCGAAGCTTGCTGATAGTTTCGAAAGTAGTATAACTAGTATTGTTAAAGAATAGGTGAGTAGTGCATTTTAATGCAGTTTAAATGGTGTTAGTGATTCATATTCTTTCTACTATTTAACTTTTTTGTCTGAATTCATTTCTGATATTAATTCTTGAATTAAAGGTGTCATAATATTGTTCCCTTCAAATTCTACCGTCATTTGCTTCCAATAGTGAATTGTATATTCATGAGTTAAATAATCCTTTATCAATATTGGCTTAGTTTTTTTCCAATATTTCAAAAAATCATATTCTGTATCCTGTCCTGAAAGTGAATCTAAAATCATTTCCATTAAGGTAAATTTTTTATCGAGATCCTTCAATTGTTCATAATAATCAAGATATTCTTGTATGTCATTTGGATTTCCTGGGGTATATGAATAACCCGCCATTGATTCCCAATATGGATTTTTTTCTATGAGATTAAGCTCAATTTCTAATTCATCCAATGCTTTTTTTGTCGAACATCTAAATGGTGGTTCCTCCATTTGTTTTATTTTTCTATTAACACTAACTTTTAAAAAAATCACTTAACTTTGGTTTAGCAAGAAATAGCAATTAACTATACACTTTGTTGTACACAGTTATTTTATTTTTGTATAATAAGTCCTAATTTCTTTAGCTAAAGCTTTTTCTCTATCTTCTTTGTTTTTTATCATTGAACGTTCATCTAAAAGAATCCAAGTCGTTCCATCTGATTGTGTTTTTAAGTATGGAAAAAGTCTTAATTCGTTGTTTTTTTCTTTTAAACTAAATTCCCAAATTTCTTTATTTTTAAATTCTACACTATGAATATCAACTATTAAATCATTAGGGTCGTATTTTTTGTGCTTAATTATTTCATTTCTAGAGTAAGTAGTATCGTTTTCTTTTTTGTAAAATAAGATTTCTTTTTCAGTAATTATAATTTTTTCATAGTCAAATCGATTGGTCTTTAGTTGTTTTAATTTCCAGCTTCCTTTCCATTTTTCTGATTCTTTTTTTTGATAAATAGGAAGTAAAGAATCTATTTTAGCTTTTGCTTTAATTTCTATATCTGACTTTAAATCTAAAAAACAAACTCCGTGATAGTAGAATAAGGCTTCAAATCCTTTGGAATCTTTAAGAGCTTTTTCCGCTTTTATAAAATTCTCTTTTTGATATTCTTTATAATTTATTTTTTGACCAAATATTAATATTGGAAATAAGAGAAAAATTATAAGTTTTACTTTTTTCATAATTCTATTAATTTACTCAAATTTATAGATAGCTTAATAAATTTAAAATCTAGATTTAGTTAACCTTAATTTTGAATGAGAAAAGTTTGCTGTTGAGTGAGATAATTGTGTACAACTTGTTTATAAGCGGAACTTTGTTCCTGTTATTTGCCTAATTTGCTTGGCTATGCGGAATTTTTTATAAAATAGTGTTACCATTAGTATTTTATTCTTGTTGTAGCCAATTAAATTTCCCATTTTTCCAAAAGACAAAACCACCTCCACAACTTTCAGAAGCATGCATATATAAAGAGTTGTAATTTAATTTAACTTTTTTACTTTCAGGGACATCTTTAAAGTCAACAAAATCATCTTCGTAATTTGACCATAAAACCTCTCCTTTCTTAACCTTTTCAAATATACCAATCCAACTATAATCTGTCATATTGAAAGGGTCATTTTCATTTCCTAATATGTATATTTTAGTTTTAGTTCCTTTATTGATAAATCCTATTTTTGTTTCTCCATCAGAGTTTTTTAATAAGATTACAAGATCATTTTTTTTATCTCCGAAAAAATCACCTTTCAAATAGAAAGGAGTAATACTAGTGTTTAAAGTAAGTTTATCGAATTCTGGGTATTTGTTAATTTCATTTTGAATCTCTTCAATACTTTCTTTTTTCGGTTTTAAATATCCATCAAATACATATCCATATTTTGCATTAGAAATGAAAGTGGGAAAGTTTTTAAAATTTATTTTTACCCAATTACCTATTATTTCTTGTCCGTTATCTATTATAGTTTGACTATTTTCGGTTTTCTCAATTATACCAACTTCAGCACCAAAATATAGCTTTCCTATTTTCTTACCTTTTGAGTTAGGTTCTTGCCTTAAAAACAAACCATTTTCAGCGGTTACAACAAATTTGTTTTGAGAATAAGTTAATACTGTCAAGAATAAAGTTATAAGTAATATTATTGATTTTTTCATGTTGATAGCAATTTGTTTATATGATAAGTTTTTAGGTATTTTTATAAAACTTAAATATTCACTAAACTTTTGAGTTTTCGAATATAACATAAAAAAGAATATGGTTTTCATAAGTTTTTTCTATTTACGAAGCCCGCTGATGATTTCGCAAGAATTATAAGTAGTATTATTAAAGAATAATTGAGTGGTAGGTTTAAAATAGCCTAAGAAGAGCTAAGGAAGAAGTTTGTTTAGGTGCTTTGGTTGGTTGTTGTTAGCGTGTTTATTATAAGGTTTGTAGTATGTTTTTTAAACTCCTAATTCATCTGCTAAATCATAATACTTGTCTAAATATTCTGGTGTTGTACGATGTTCAGATAATCGAACAGTATCAAATTCGTCAGTTTTGTTTCCGCGTTTTACACCTAAATATTTTAATGCTTGATTTATCGTTTTTATTTCAAAATCAGCAATTTTATCTTTTAGGTAAACATTTGCAGACTGTATTCCATTTCCACCAAAATAATCAGTCGAGATTATGGCAAATACAGGGCTCTTGTCTAATGATATTTTTGTCATTAATTCAGAAATAGCAAATTCCGATGGATATAGCATATATTCCGCATTGTTGGTGTTCAGAAAACCTTGAGTTCCAAGTTTTGCTTGCCAACAAGCTGAATAGTAGTGGTCAATGTGAAACATAGTTAAATTAAAACCTAAATCGACACCAATCAGGTCAAAACCCTCAGCTTTATCTTTATCGTAATTACCTTTTAATACTATGGCGGAAATATTATGTCCCATATTCTAATTCAAATGACTTACAACGGTCTCGTATAACCGTAGGTTAAAGTTTTAAAGTTACTTATTCTCGGTTTGGTACAGATTTTAGTGATTCCGAGTGGATTCGGATGTAGTTGATTCCGTTGTAGTTGTGGTTTTATATTGTTGTAAAACGTTATTTATTTTTTATTCAATCCATATTTCTAACTTTTCATTAGGTAATTCCTTTTCAAATAATCGAGTCAAAAACAAATTCGAACGTCTTACTTTTAAATCCTTTTGATTTTTAAATTCGATTAAATAAATTCCATGTTTTGGGATATCCAAACTCATAATTTTTTTTGCTCTTCCTCCCAATTCGTAGGATTGAATACTCCAATTCGTAGCTTTTGGCGTAATTATTTTTCCGTTTTCTCTGTTCTTTAATTCAATCGAAAAATTTCCAAGAGAAACACTCCAACCTGCAAGAATCTTAATACTATATATTCCGACTGGTAATTCAATAGCCTTATTTTTGTCATAGATACTGATTGGAAATCTCATTTCTACATATCTCAAATCAGTATTTATAATTTCTATATCTTTTGGGACTTTACTTCTATGAAGAAAGCCTAAAATCTTCTTATCAGGTGTCAATTGGTCATAATTACTCTTAACGTATGGTCTTGCTCCGTAACTTGGCTCAAACTTCGTTTCTAAATATTCTATTTCGTCATTATCTAATTCACGTACTGTTCCGTCGTTTTCAACATAGACAAATTCAAATTTTTCTTTTTCTGACTTCAATTTTAGGAGGTGAGTTAAATGTTGTACATCTTTTTTTATTCTAATTCTTTGTATACAATTTCAAAATCAATTGATTTGGGAATATTTAATTCATTTCGTTTTTTATTAAACTCTTCTTCTGATTTAAATCGATGTAGATTTTCGGTATTCCATTTTTTTGAAGATTCCCAATTTCGCAAATCAATTATATGATAGTAAATTGAGTCTTTGTAAGGAAAAAGTCCGTTTGGTGGATTCCATCCATTACTTTTATGATACCACTTTCCGTTTTTTTCATAATATCTATCGTCAGAACTCAAGTAAATGGTGTCACTCGGTTCGGTAAGTAAAAAGTCTTCAGTTTTCTTGTCGTAATTGAAAAGTCGATTTCGTATTTCTTTTTCTTTGTTCGGATAACTTTTAGCAATTAGAAATTCATCATTGTAACCAACAGCAAATACAGTTTCAGGAATAATCAATAAACCTCCAAAACTTCCACGAACCATTCCAAATGTTATTGTTTGGTTTTTTTGATCTCCCCACCATTCTAATTTCAAATCTTTAACCAAAGGTTTTGAAAAGTTCTGTTCATCAAAGAAACAACTTGACGTAAGAGCTAGAATTAATGATATGTAAAGTACTTTTTTCAAATGCTGTTCAACTTATTTATATGCGGAATTTAAAAAAAATAGGTTCCGTTTATTTTTTGCAATTTTATAGCATACAATATAAATAAAGAAGATGTTATAGTTCCTTAAAACCTCCTTTTACTTTTTATTTATGCTGTTTTTCAAGATTATCATTAAGTCTGTGTAACTCAATCAATATTGAATCTTGTTTTTGTTTCCCTGTTATACTCTCTAGGAAATCTCCAACTTTAATTGCTAAAGAGTCTTCCAAGTTTGTTGGTTCAATTTTTGAAAGTTTGATATTGTCTCCATTTTTCAAGTTCTCTGGACTTTCTCCTAATTTGACGAAGATTCCTTTAGTGCCAAGTAAATTAATACTTTCAATTGTAAATTTAGAATCAACTGGAATTTTAATGTCAGATTTTAATTTACACTTTATATCAATTGTTCCTTCTGAGGTTAAATTCAAGTCTTCTACTTTTCCAATCTCAAATCCATTTAGAGTTATGTTTGCTTTAGTAGTTAGTCCATCAACATTTTCTGCATTCAATATTATTTCAGTTCGCTTATTTGTACAAGACATAAGGAAAATGAGAATTGCTATAATCGAATAATATTTCATTTTGTTATTTTTAAATGCTTATAGCGTTTTGTACAAGCGTTAGTTATGCATTAATTTTCGGTTTAGGATTGATGTTTGCAATTCCAAGTGAATTCGGACGAAGTCAAACTCTCCGTAATTATGGTTATAAATTGTTGCTAATAGTACCTTATTTACAGACATTTTTTCTTCCAATTTTTACAATTTCCTCTATTCCGAATTGGTCAAACTTTTCAAGTAAATCCATTGCGCTATTTTTCTTTTTGAATTCCAACTCTTCTTTATAAAGAGGGATAATTGAATAAACATTAATTATCTTATTATTATCCAATTCGATTTGAGTAAACTCGTCAGATAATTCCATTGAATGAACCAACATTACAGAATTAAAACCAATTCCATCAGCAAGTTCTTCGTTATCTTCATGTCCAAAAGTGTGTCCAAACCCTAACCATGTTTTATTTGGATGGGGAAGCATCATTAATTGTTTCATAATTCTAATTGGCCAATAATTTCTCTCGTTACTGAAAGATTCATATTCCAAATTCCATTCTTTTGGCAATAAGATCATTACTTCGGCAAATTCAGATGATTCAATATCTTCTGGTATTTTCATAGGTAAAGCACTCATTCCACAACTTAATAAAATATGATAAGGTCTATTTTTAGTGGCTTTTATGAAATAAACATCTCTATGAATTATTTCAGATTCTATTTCGTCAAATACTTTTATGTCTGCGTTTTCGTCAAAAAAATGATCTAAATGATTATCAATTATTTCAACACTATTTGGGACATTTTCATTCATTTTTTTCTCGGTCTTTTGGGAATAAGCGAAAGTTGAAATTAAAATCAGTAATATAGTTTTATACATGATTATTTTCATTTAATTTCTGTTTCTCAATATTATTAGCAACTTCTTTATATGCAGAACTTTTAGATGTTTTAATAAAACTCAAAATATTCACAATTTTTTTAGTTTTCGAATATAGCATAAAAAAGAATATGATTTTCTTAGTTTTTCTATCAGAAAACAAGCTGAAGGTTTTACAAGAAAGTGAAGGAGTAAGTGTTATTAAAGAATAGGTGAGAGGTTGTTTTATATACCTTCTACAAAAAACACGGCATTTTTATTTAAGTCGTAAAAACCAAATTCGTTAGTATTCCAAGGAGTGTTGAGTCTTAGCTTATCTTTACTAAGGGTTCCTCTTTCAACTAGTTCGTTAAAAATTGGCATTAGATTTCTAACAAATATTTTAATCACAGAACCACCAAGAAGCGGATCGTCTTCCGTATCGGCATGCCATTGCAAATGAATACAAAGATTTTCTCGTCTCATCACCGCATACATGCTGTTTTTATGCAAGAGTTTAAATCCAACCTTTGTTTGATACCAGTTTATATCCCTGTCAATATCTTGACTAGGCAACACAGGAGATATTTCAATAAATTCTGTTTTCATAAGAATGTAACATTCTATTATAAGAATAATAACAGATTTTTACGAACTAAATTTTAATTAAGTAAAAATCCGTTATTATTTTTATACAATATTATATCAAGTTATTGGTTAGCTATTGATTCAATAACTTCATCTTCAATCCGTTTTTCTTTTGGGTTAGTTTTTATAATTTGAGAATCATTAATGTCAGCAGTTTCTAATGATTTCAGATAATTTTTAATGTTTTTATATTCAATTATAGATTCTTTTAATTCATCTAACAAAGTGTTATAAGAGTCGATTTTTATTTTTTCAATTTTATTTAAATCATCACTCAATTCTTCATTAATTGTAAATTCTTTTGGTGCAATGTTTTCAAAAAAACGTGCTATAGCACTAGCTGATTTAAATTCTATGAAACTATTATCGATTTCCCTCAAGTTTTTAAAATTACTTATTACGTTTTGTCGTTGGTTGTTGAATTTACTTTTAGTTTTATCCAATTTATTTGTAAGGTCTAAATTTAAGATTAAACCTTTTACATAATCTGTATAATCCCTAACACGAAAACCGGTATAATAAACTTGTGTAGAATCTTTAGTTGAAGCGACTTCATCTCTCGAATATATTACACCTCCATTAACTGTTATAAAAGGATTGTTGGCTGCAGATATATTTACGTTTACTTTTGCTACTGTTGATATACTATCATGTACAGCTGTAGCAATCTTGAAATCGTTAATCTTAACACATGAACTTACAAAATATAATTTATAATTAGGATTAGACTCAAAGCTATTAGCTAAAATACCTAAATTATTCTTTTCATACCTTTCATATAAATATTCAGCTTCGGATTTATCTGATTGCCAATGAAGGACTTGCATTTTTTTAATTTCTATTAAATATTCTATATATTGCTGTTTTGAACTATTTAAAGAAGTACTAAACAGTTTTGTATATTTTACATCTAAATTTCCACCAGCTTTTTTCCTTAAGAAATAGTGATCTTTAATACCTTTTGAAGACTCTATAAATTCAGGAGAATTTGTTTTAACAGTAATAGCATCTAGACTTTTTTTTCCGATAGGGTCATATAAAATAAATTTTCCAAGAGGAAAGAAGTTGTTATAGTTAAAAGCTTTGTCTTTTTCCTTTTTTAGAATGCTTAAATAATTTTTTCTTTCGATTTCAGAAATAAATTCAGTTATAGGTTTTGGAGCTATATTCCGTGGTATTACAGCATTTAAATCAAGAAGGGTAAAATTTGATTTTCCAGTTTTGATATTCTCTATTTTTGATTGTAATTTAAGAATTGGTTTTTTAGTACCATCGGCTTCAATAATAAAACCTTCGAAGTTTATAAATTTAGTTTTTCTTTTTTTTAACTTGATTTTCAGTAATTTAATTGAATTAAGGTTTCTTATAGAATATGGTGTTAAATGTCCTTTACTGCCATTTTTGTCTGTAATTTGATAATATATAAGTACTTCATTAGCATTTGATGTCCCTATTCCTAAATTAAATTTAAAGTAATAGCTACCTGCAAATAAATTTGTACTTATTAAAAATGTAAAGATTAATAATAATTGTTTATTCATAATAGTTGATTTTAATTTGCTCTAATTTATATATGGATTGTTGTTTTTCTTATAGTTTCTAATAAGACTATTTTTAATGGGCTTCCCTGAACAGTTAAATAACTGATTTATGTGTTAAGTGTTTGATTTTCCGAAGTTAAGGTTGGGAGTGGAGTTAAGATTATGGAAAACCTTACTTTAAGTAAGTTATTTTCCTGTTTTTTTATAAGGGAAATCACTTAGAAAGCATGTAAAGGAGTGTAATAAGATTAAATGAAGTATAGTAATAGAAAATTAGTGTGAGTATGGTACTAATAAAAAAAGGCAGCTAAATACTAGCTGCCTTTTGTGTTGCTTAATTGAATAAGTCTTTTAAATATACGGGGTACTCTTTATAATTAATTACATGGTATACAGATTCTACAAAATCTGAAGATTTATAATAAGGATCGTTATTTTTAATAACCGTGCTTACATAGTCTTCATAAGTAGCAATATTATCATAACGTGTTAATTCTATTTGTTTTGTTTGCCAAAATGTGTTTTTACTATAGTTATAAAAATCTAAGTTTTTTAAGGCTTCTGGTAGTGTAGGTATGATAACTTGATTACTGTTTTTTTGACTGTCGTATACAAAAGTCCAACTATAATCGTAGGTAGCACCTATAGAGATTTTGTTTTTTAACCACAGTCTACCAACATTATGTGCAGCTCCACTGGTGGTAATTTTAACTGTATTCCCAGTAACTGTGTTGTATTTTACATTCCAATTAGGCTTTTCAAAATTAGCTAAGGGAGTTCCTTTTCTTTCAGTAATATAATTTCTAGAAACTAAACGGTGTCTGTATGCATCAAAGTTGGTGTTTAAAGGATACTCATTTGGCTTATTTGTTCCCAAAGTACTACTTCCTAGTTTTGCATTAAATATTTGGTGATACACATTGTTTGTATAATCACTCTGGTTTTCAAAACCTTGGATAGTTAATACAGGTCTAAGGTCTGCACCTGGTAAATAATCCTTTAAGGTAAATTGATTCACAGTTATGTTTTGGTTATCAAAATCGGTACTATTTACTTTAAAACCGTTGTTAACAGGACTATTTACAAATTGGTAAGTATAACTCGTTGCAGGATCGCCAATATTATACGAATAGAAATACATACGGTTTGTTTTCTTAGGAGCTAAATAGTCTACCTTAAACTGCGTACTACCTAGTTTTCTACCTTTATAATCGATTCCTTCTGAATAGATATTGTGATTTGCTGTAAAGTTTTTTAATTCATAGGTTTCTTCAGAATCTTTTGTATACGGATTTTTAGAAGGTACTTCCATAGTACCAGGAGAACTTGTAGTTAAATTCTGAATGGTAGAAATTCGATTAGCTCCATTGGTTAACACATCGAAAAAAGTTAGCATAAACTCATCTGTATCACTAAATGCTTCTGTTGAGTTTAAGGTTACTTCTGTAGTACCAGTTTCTATTTTAACTGTGTTGATAGGGCTTCCGTCAGGTTTTGAAGCAAACACCCAAGACTTTGCAATGTTTGAAGCAAAATAATCACTAGGAATTTTAATAGTAATTAATGCATAAAGATGTTCTATCTTGGTATTAATCGCTAATTCACTCGTATTTCCTAAAGCATCTTTTGCTATAAATTTAAAAGCGCCGTTCCCAGTAGTATAGGCATTAGGATTGAAGTCAAAAGGATTGATGGTAGCGTTGTCAAAATATTGAATACGTTTGTTGTTGTACAATACTTCAAAGGATGCGATTTCAGAAAATTCATCCACAACTTTCGGAGCAAACTGAATAACTTCAGAAATCACTTTTCCTTCGTTAATTGCTGTAATGGTAATCTTTGGACCTGAATTATCAGAGGTAAAATTAATCAGCTTTTTAGATACATTGTTATTAGAATCAGTAGCAATAATTTCTATAGTATGCTTACCATCGATTACATTGGCAGTATGTAAGTTAACTTTATACTTTCCATCTGTTATGTTGGCAATCGGTGTATTGTCAAAAAGCACCGCTACATTATTTATACCATTATCATCACTTACTTTAAAGGTTAGCGTATTTGTACCCTTAATAATAGATGCTTCTTTAATAGAAACTTCTGTAATAGAAGGTAAATCATTGTCTATAATAAACGGAATAGCATCAGAAATAGCTGTATTTCCAGCGGCATCATGAGCTTTGATTTTTAATTTGTGGTCTCCCGATTCGTACTTTGAAACATTAATGTCAAACTCAAAAGGAGTTTTGGTAGTATTGATAACTTTAATATCGTCGATAAAAATTTCTACATTGCTTACTTCTACATTATCGGTAATTATGGCATCAATTTCAATAGTATTACTAATAACTATTGGGTTCTTAATTTTATCATTACTAATATCATTTACTGTAAATGATTTGATTACAGGGGGTGTGGTGTCATTCTCAACTAAATTTCCCGTACTATCGCTGCTACACGATTGTATTATTAGGAACAAAACAAATGAACAAATAATAGCGGTAAGCTTTTTCTTTTTACTAATCATAGGTGTTTAACTTTTTTATTTTTACTTAGTTAAATAGGAGGAAGACTATCCTTTTACTTAAATTTTTGTCCAGCAAAATTCTAAAAAAAAGAAAATGAAAAATTGTATAAAACGGACATTATTTAAAAATGTATGGAAATTTTTTATTGCCAACTTTTGATACTTGATTGAAGAATGATGTTGGGTTTGTATTAGTAAGTTCCTGGAATTCATGGTTGAAATGAGCAGAATCATAGTATTCGTTTAACAGAGAGACTTCTGTTAACGAATTGTGGTTATTTTTCATAGCGATGGCATTTCTAAAGCGTTGTATTTTTTTGAATGCTGAAGGAGAACATCCCAAGTAAGTATGAAATAAACGATTAACTGTTCTTTGCGATACATGTGCTTTAGCCGCCAAGTCTTTGATTTTAATAGATAAATCACTTTTTAAAATGCTAATTATTTGCTCAATGGTACTTAAATCCTTCTTTTGTAGTTGCGATAAGAGAAAGTCTTCGAGTACTTCAATTCTTTCTTCTTTAGGATGACTGTAGAGTTTTTGAGAAAAATTGGTCCAAATATCATTATCTACAAACTGGAAAGGTTTTCCTGCAACTTGTTCAAAGTTTTGTTTGAAAAAATAGTTCAATCCAGTGGGCGTGAAATTGATACAAATTTCATCTACAGCATCTAAATAAAATAAATGGACAGGATGTAAATATTTTCCTAGTGCAACGACAGATTGTACGTTATTTGGATTTTGATTTACCGTTATTTTATAATCATTGTAGTTTACGGTTGCTTTTGATAGAAAAACAATAGCACTATTGTTGTGGGGGAACGCAAGGTAATTTATAAGTTTAAAATTTTCTTTTTTAAGGAGCGTGAACTCAGAAATATATTTTTTTAGAATTTCTGATTTTGGTTTACAAACATTATACATGTTTAATTCTTTTATAGCTTAGGTGAATATGGTTTATACCATAATTTGTTTTTTGTAGAAGGGAAAAAACGAAAGCTAAATAGAATTAATCATCCTTAAAATTGATAAACCTTTCAATATATTTTTTGAAAGAATGCATAGCAATTGGGGGTTGATATAAAAGAAAACAAAGGTGATTTTTAAAATATTGATAAAATGTTAAGCTTAGTATAAAAATTGATTTTTAACAGTTAAAATTTAGGGGGTAAATGAAATAACAATATTCTATTTGTTTTTTATATATAAAAGAATAATGTAGCATGTTGTTAACTGCTAATTATATGTATTTTTAATGCGCAGTTAGTAGTAGTTGGCAGTTTAACAGCACAAAATATTCAGTTTATATAATATGAAAAAAGTAATTATTCTCTTATTTATTTTTAGTATCCAATCTTCTATAGCACAGGAGGTAATAACTACGAAAGCTAAAATAAAAGGAAAAGTAGTCAACTCTAATACTGGAATGTTAATAGTAAAAACAAAGAAAGAAGTTTTAGCAGTCAATCCAGAAAGTAAGAAAGTAGCATGGAAAAATAAGGAGTTGAAGAAGGTAGATATGGATTCCTACAAAGAAATTCCTTTTACACCTATCGTTATTTTTGAAAAAGATCCTTTAATTAGCTCTAAACTATTATCCAATGCATTTGGAACAAAAGGTGTTTCTAGAATTATCTTAAATAGTATCAATGGTAAAATACTTTTTAACTCAGAAAAACACGGATTTAAAGCTGTAAATAAAACATTATTAATACCAGAGCAAGATGCTATTTTGGTCAATGGATTAAAAAAGAAGAAAGTAGTATTGGCTCTTTACAATTACGATAATGGAAAACTTATTTGGGAAAATGATCTAACTAAAAGTGGTTTTTTCAAGGCAGTTAAAGAAGCTTTTCTAGACACTGAAAAAATAATGTTAGATAAGCAAGGAGATATTTTTTGGTTACATAATAAACAGCTCCTAAAAATAAATAAGCTTACTGGAGAAATAGTATTTCACCAAAAGGATGTGAATACTATAGAGATGAATAGAGAAAAAGATGTAGTCTTTGTATTTACAGATAAGATAGCTTTAAAAAAGCTAAACGAAGAAACTGCAATTTTTGCTAAGCACACCAATTCTATGGAACCTGTATGGGAAGCCCCTATAAAAATTGTAGGTAACATAAAGAATACAATTGTCGATAATGAAAGAATGGTGGTTATTACATCTAAAGGATTTAATGTAATAGATAGTTTAGGCCAAAAGCAATGGGAAAAACCTGAGCTATTACCCTTAATAAGAAAGATAGTTCCAATAGAAAAAGGATATTTAGTTGTTCAAGAAAAGGAATTGAATTTTGTTAACACAAAAGGGAAAAAGCAGTGGAAAAAGTCTGTAAGAATTTCACTAATGCCTAATGAAAATCCAATACATTTATTTAATGAAGGAGACAAAGTGTTATACATAACACCTTCTAAGGCAAATATTATTGATTTATTTACTGGGAAAGCTTTGGATAAAGAAATCGCCTTAAACGATGAAGGGTTTATTGTAAGAAACTTAAGATTAAAAAAGCATTTTTTTAGAATTTGGTACGACCAAAAAAAGCAACAGTTTCCTGTGTATAACGAAAATGAGTTGTACGTATTCAACATCAATGATTCTTTACCAAAATCATCATTCAAGTTTAATTTTAAAGGACAAATTCCAGATTTAGATATTCGTAAAAAAGGATATTTTATGCATTACGATAATAAGTTTTACCTGTTCGATTTTAAAGGAAACTTAATTTACGAAAGAGAATATCCATCAAATCAGCACCGATCATTTTTTGAAAAAGCTTTTGGATTTGTACAAGATGGTCTAGGTGTGTATACAGCAGCTATAGGTTTTGTTGGAAGTCAATTAAATCAAACATTTAAAAACGTATTAGTTACAAAAGACCTAGGTTTTTTGAGTACGATGGCTTCTGATGTATATGGAACCTATCAATCTTACGAAGGAACATTAGGAAAACTAACGAAATTGAATGTTATGGACTTCAATTCGAGTTTAATGCAAATATTTAGTCGTTATAAAAAAGGGCAAGAGAATAACAACAGTTTATTGGTAACTGTAGCTAATGATAAGGATGATACCAAAAAAATAATACGATTGTTTGTTGATAGTGGAGATGAAAAACTAGTAACCAAGTTAAATGAAGATCAGGATGATTTTATCATAGATCAGATTGAAAATAGAATCTTCTTCTTTACTAAAAAAACAATAACCATAGAAAAGCTAAACTAAAAAGTAGAGGAAGTAATGTGTTAGTATAATCATAGCTCAAGCCATTACTTCCTACTAACTTTACTCCTTTTTACTACCTAAGTACTGTTTCCCATTATAGCCCCAATTTCCCATAGGAACTTCATCAATAACTATATGAGTGGTTTCTGGTTTCTTATTTAAAATATCTACAACCAATTGGGTAGCTCCTTCAATTAAAAGTCTTTTTTGTTTTTGAGTTACATTTTCGTCGGTGATTCTAAAATTAATATATGGCATGTTTTTATGAATTAAGATTAATATGTTGTAATTGAAATAATAATTAGTCCCATTTAGAACTTGTAGAAATAGCGTGTTTACCAGCTCCTAAGAATATAATAGAGGTAGCTCCAAATAAAAATAAGGCTTGTAGTTCTATAGCCCAACCACCATATTTATTCAGAGCAAAAATATCAGAAGCATGTGCCATTAAAATGGCAATAAGCATATTAAAAGCTAGAATAAAACTAGCAAGTCTAGCTCTAAAACCAATAAGAATAAGAATGGGGGCAACGATTTCTCCAATGAAAACTAGATAGGCAATGAATTCAGGTAATCCTATTCTACTTAATAAACTTTTGATAAAAGAATAGTTAGCACTTGTGTTGGCGATACCATGAAAAAGAATAAGTAATCCTATACTAAGTCTTTGAATGAGAATACCTATTTCCTTGTTTTGAATTTTTTCTAAGATGTTCATGTTTTAAAATTTTGAGAATTAATATCAGTACAAAATTCAAGTAAAACAGAGACATCTAATAGGAGGTAAATCACGATTAATGAGTGATAAACATCACATTAAAACAATTATGATTTTAACCTACTTAGAGTTTCTCTTGAAACACCTAGATAGGCAGCGATTAGTTTTTTAGGAACTCGTTGAAAAAGTTTAGGGTATTGTTTTAAAAGTAATTCGTAACGTTCTTTAGTCGAGTTTTTTAAGAGAGATAATATTCTATTTTGTAAAGCAATACGACCATATTTGCTTTTTTTAGCCCAAAATCGCTCCATTTTATGCATAGATTGAGTTAGTTTCTCTCTATTTTCATAGGTAATGTATAAAAGTTCAGAATCTTCAATACAATCAATAGAAAGTTTGGTAGGACTTTGTTTAACAAATGATTCATAATCAGTAATCCACCAATTTTCCATACCAAATTGTAAGATATGTTCTTTACCATTGTCATCAAAAAAACAACTTTTTAAACATCCCTTAAGCACCCAATATTCTTTATTAGCAATTTCGCCTTCTTGTAAAATATATTGGTTTTTACGCTTCTTTGTATGTTCGAAATGACTTAAAACAAAGTCAAACTCATCATCAGAAAGAGAAATAATTTCTTCTATATGTTGTCTAAGTGGGTGCATTACAAATAGTATTAAAAAACAAAAATGAGGAATTATGAATAAAAAAGAAGTGATCTACCTCACTTTTAAAATTAATTTAAAATACAGCTTGAAATAAAAGATACTCAGTATTACAAAGAAGTATTAAATATAGTAAGTTTGTAGAGTAGATAGTAGTAATTACTTCTAGTGAACCTACTTAATTAAAAAGGTTGATAAAACACTCCAAATAATGACAAAACCAACAATCAATATAGGGATATTGGCTCATGTAGATGCAGGAAAAACAACGCTTACTGAACATTTTTTATATAATTCAGGAGCCATTAGAACTTTGGGGAGTGTAGATAAAGGTTCGACAAGTACTGATAGTTTAGATCTTGAAAAAGAACGTGGCATTTCTATAAAAGCAGTAACTACTTCTTTTGAGTGGAAAGGAACAAAAATCAATTTAATTGATACACCAGGGCACGTAGATTTTTCTAGTGAAGTAGAACGAGCATTATGTGTAGTAGATGCCGCAGTACTAGTAGTATCGGCAGTGGAAGGAGTACAAGCGCATACGCTAAATATTTGGGATTCTTTACAAGAATTGAAAATACCGACTATTATTTTTATTAATAAAATTGATCGCCAAGGAGCAGATACAGAAGCTACCGTAGCGCAATTAGAGCAGGATTTAAAAATTAAACCAGTTGTATTGTATGCGTCAGAAAACGATGGGCTAACCAATGCTACAACCATTCCTGTTTTTAATACGGATGCTCATACAACAGTTAAAGAAAAATCGATTGAACATATTTTAGAAGGGGAAGAGGATTTATTAGAACGCTTTTTAAATTCAGAAGCTATAACAGATGAAGAATATTTAAATAGTATTTCTAAACTAACGAAAGAGCATAAAATAGTTCCAATATTTACTGGAATAGCCAAAAATAACATAGGAGTAACTGATTTATTAGATGGAATTATAGCTTATTGTCCTACTTCTAAAGTAATAGCAAAAGAAGAGTTATCAGCCTTTGTTTTTAAGTTAGAACATCATAAGGTGTATGGTACCATGGCACATGTAAAAGTTTTTTCGGGAGAATTATCTTCAAAAACAACAATTTACAACCATACACAGCAATTAGAAACTAAAATTAATCAAACCAAACAGCTACATCACACCAAGTATATTGATAATGTAGTTTTAAAATCGGGAGATATAGGAGTAATTACTGGAGTTTTAGGAACAAAGTCGGGAGATATTTTAGGTAGTCCAGAAGGTATTCCTAAGCTTCCACAATTGCATATACCTGTATTAAGTGTTCAAGTAGTTCCAGAAAATAAAGCCGATTATAATAGTTTAGCTGAAGCACTTCAGCAAATAGATAGAGAAGATCCTTCTTTAAATTTTAAATGGTTTAAAGCAGAAAAGGAATTACAGTTGTTGTTAATGGGGCAAATGCAGATTGAAATCTTAGAACATGTTTTAAAAGACAGGTTTTCAATCAAAGCAAGTTTTACAGAGCCACAAGTGGTATATAAAGAAACAATTAGTACAAAAGCAGAAGGCTATATTAGGTATTGGATGCCAAAACCTTGTTGGGCAATCATGACTTTTTTAATTGAGCCAGCACCTTTAAATTCAGGGGTGAGTTATAGTTCTATTGTATCACAGAACGATGTGCATATTAAGTATCAAAATGAAGTAGAACGTACAGTACCAAAAGCATTAGCACAGGGAATATTGGGTTGGGAGGTAACCGATGTAAAGATTACCTTAATAAAAGGAGAGGATCATAATGTGCATTCAAGACCGGGTGATTTTAATTTAGCAACTCCTATGGGAATTATGAAGGGATTACAGGCGGGAGGAACTCACTTATTAGAACCCATCTTAAGTTTTGAAATCAAAGCAAAAGAAGCTTTATTAGGAAAAATAGTTTCAGAATTAAGTACTCGAAGAGCTATTTTTGATTCTCCAGAGTTTAAAGACGATATTTTTAGTTTAAAAGGAACCATTCCTGTAGCAACTTCCTTAGATTTAAGCATTAAACTTAATGCTATAACAGGAGGTAAATTAAGGCTACGATTACAATTTTATGGCTACGATACTTGTCCAGAAGGAGAAGGAGTGATTAGAGAATATAAAGGAGTAAATCCTTTAGATGAAGCTCAGTGGATATTACATCGTCGTGGAGCTTATAAAGCAGATGAGCGTGTGATTTAGTAGTTAATTAAAGAAAGAGAATTTTTTATTCAACTTTAAGAATCAATCCAACATTTGGTATTGATTCTATAGATATAGAAGGG
Organism: Tenacibaculum aiptasiae; assembly: GCF_965221665.1. Classification (NCBI taxonomy): domain Bacteria; kingdom Pseudomonadati; phylum Bacteroidota; class Flavobacteriia; order Flavobacteriales; family Flavobacteriaceae; genus Tenacibaculum; species Tenacibaculum aiptasiae. Next base: position 1,011,350 of record NZ_CBDCSN010000003.1, on the reverse strand, counting down.
TCTTCTTTAAAATATTTACGCAGTTTACTAATAAAAACATCCAAACTTCGTCCTGTAAAATAATCGTCTTCTCCCCAAACATTGTTTAGTATTTCAGACCTTTCAACAATTTCATTTTTTGAGTTAGATAATAAAGCTAAAATCTGTCCCTCTTTTTTGGTAAGTCTTTTAGAGTCGTTAAAACCATTTAAACTTAGATTAGCTCTGTTAAAAACAAACTGACCAATAGTATATTCTTTTACAAACTGCGATTTATTTATTTCATACCTACTAAGTATTGCATTAATTCTACATACAAGTTCCTCTTCATTAAAGGGCTTGGTTACATAATCGTCAATACCAATTTTAAAACCTTTTAATTTATCTTCATTCATTGATCTAGACGTAAGCATTAAAATAGGAGTTTTAATTTTATGTTTTCTTATCTTTTTTGCTAGTGTAAAACCATCCATTTTTGGAAGCATTAGATCAAGAATACAAAAGTCATAATAACCATTTGTATATGCATTATAGCCAGATTCTCCATCTCTATACAACTTAACATTAAAACCATTTTCTTCTAGGTATTCCAATAACATAAAGCCTAGGTTTACATCATCTTCTACTAACAAAATTCTTTTTTTATTACTCATATGCTAAAGGAAGTTTAATTATAAAAGTTGTTCCTACATTTACTTTACTTTGTAATTCAATGGTGCCACTCATTTGTTCAACGACCATTTTTACATAGGATAATCCTAGTCCAAAACCTTTTACATCGTGTAGGTTTCCTGTAGAAATACGATAAAATTTTTCAAAAATTAGATCGATTTCCTTTTTAGGAATTCCAATCCCATTATCTTCAATAGAAATAATTAACTGCTTCTCTTTATTTACTGTTAAAATACTAATATTAGGTTGCTGTTTGCAGTATTTGATAGCATTGTCTAGAATATTTGATAAAGCATTTTGAATAAAGGATTCTTTTCCTTTGATAATAAAGTTTTCTGCTGTTAAATTCAGAGATATATTTATGTTCTGATTAGAAGAATTAAAGCTTTTTTGAAGGTTAAAAATGATTTTATGAATATCAACAGAATTCAATTTTAGTTTTGAAAAATTATATTCTTGTTTCGCTAATTCAAGAATATCTTCACTGCTAATCATGATTTTTTTGCTTTCAAAATCAATAATTTCAGTATATTTTCTAATATTTTCAGGACTTATGTTTTTAGATTTACGCTTTAAAAAATTATTAGCAAAAGCAATATTTGCAATAGGAGTTTTAAACTCATGAGTCATGTTATTTAAAAATTCCTTAGTCTTTTCAGCGTTTCTTTTTTCTTTTTTATAATGATGAAAAAGGTAAACAATAACCACACTAATAAATAAGATAATTAAAACAGAAGAGATAAATACAGGACTGATTTGTTTAAATAAAAAATTTGATTTGGAAGGAAACTCCAATTGCATTGCCAAACCAGATCTATTAATAGTTTGGTCTAGTTTTTTAGTGTAGGTGTTTTTATTATTGGGGATTGTAGAAATCTGACAAAAATCAAATTTATAATTTAAGTCTAAATTATTAGCGATTAATTCAGTTTTAATAATAGAGTCTACACTATGCCATTCTTTTTTAGATTTAAACTCTCTACTGCAATGGCTATTTGAAGTTTTAAAGCAAGGCTCTTTACCGTTGGTGTTAAAAGCTTCTTTAACAGTTTTACATACATCGTAATCGTCAGAAACTTTGGAAACGATGCTATCTAAAATAACTTCTGCTTTTTGATTAAAATACTCTTGCTGTGTTATAGCTGCGTTATAAACATAAAGTAACTGGTTGATTAATAGACTAATCAAAAGAATAAAAGCAACAGCTATAAACCAATATAATTTTTTGTTTTTCACAGTAACAAATGTATATATAATTTTTTCTGAGTCTTAAATTTTAACCTCGTCTTAACCTGATATAACCTCGCTATAACTCAAATAGGGCGAGTTCTTCTTTTACTTTGTACATCATTTATAAACAAGATCTCTTAAGGAATGAGAGATAATTAAAACTAAAATTATGAGACCAAGAATTAAATCAATTATGTTGTTTTCCTTATTTGTAATAGGAATGTTATTTAGTACCAATGCTATAGCTCAATCTTCATGTTGTGGAGAAAAGAAGAGCGATGAAGTTACTTGTACTAAAGATAATACAAAGAATAAAAAAACTTCTTGTAAAGAAGTAAAAGCAACAGCTGCTACTTCTGGTTGTACTCCTTCAGCTTGCAGAGGAGCAAAAACAAAGTTTGGAGAAGCTAAAGTAATAACTAATTTACGTAAAGAATTAATTGGTTTAAAGGCCAACATGGAAAAGTCTACGAAACCTAAGTTTGATTCAAGGTCTTATGATATACATGGAATTGTAGGGGAATCTGATGAAGAAAGCTTACAAATTATTGTGAAAGAAGTAAATATTGTTGAAAGAGCATTTTCAGAAAAGTTAAATTATAAAATGAAAGGTTTTACTTTACCTAAAAATAAGGCACAACAAATCGTTTATTTAAGTGAAAGAATAGCATCATTAAACAAACTTTTATAATCTTCATTTTAAGCTCTTATCAATGCTTTTTTGAGATAAAGAATCTTCAATAAGAGAAGGTTCTTTATTTATTAATTTCCATATCAATTTTCATGACTTTTAGAAAAATCATCAGTTTATCAATTGGGCTAAGCTTTATTGTATTATTAATTACAGGTGTTTTATCATATTTTAATGCGTATTCTAGAGTAGTAGCAACATTACATACAGGATTTGGATTGTTATTTACAATTGGCGCGATATTTCATTTAAAAAATAACTTTCGTTCACTTAAAATGTATAGTAAAGGAAGAGTGTTTTTAGTAGTGTCTATTGTTTCTTTCATTTTTGTATTAGCAGCATACTTTCAAATGTTTCCTTTTAGTTCTATGATGGATTTTGGTGCAAAGCAAAAGGCAACATCACAGCAAAAAATGAATTTGTCTGAGTATGAAATCATTGAAATGAATATGGATAGAGATGTTAAATTATCTATTGATTTATTAAAATCAGAGCATTATTGGCATCCCCAAATGGCAATATGGTTAGAAGATAAAAATGGCAATTATTTAGAAACTTTATTTGTTTCTAAAGCAACAGCTAAAGGGCTTTTCTTTGGAGGAAGAAGTAAAGATAATTTTAAAAGTTTTGATGAAACTAAGAATGCAGTAGGAAACTATAGAAGGGTTAATGCACTACCAGTTTGGTCTCATAAAAGAGGAGTTCAGTATTCCGATGGTATGTACGTTCCTTCGAGTAATGACATATTTCCAGATGCAATAACTGGAGAAACAATTACCAATAATTTTAAATTAATAACTTCAATAAACAAGTTTTCTAGTTTAAAACTAAAAATAGAATTGAATGTAGCTTTTGATGATAATGAGTTTTATTCTGAGTTTAATTTTCCAAACGATAAAACATATCATAGTGGTACAGGACAGTTGGGGCAACCATCAATAGTATTTGAAACTCTTTTAAACTTTAATAAAGAGCAGTATTATTTGATGAAGTTAATAGGACGTGGTCACCATTCAGGTCAAACAGGAGAATTATTTAAAGATTTATCAACACTAACTACTGCAAAACAAATAGTTGAACGTATTATTGTTGGAGTTCATAAAAAATAGAAGTTAATAATTATCTCTTTTCTTTTTTAAGAATCGTGTAAACCAAATAGCAATTATGAATACGGTAATAGATATAATTATGGATTTTATCTCAATCATAAAGTAAAAATAAGAAATATAAAATAGGTAGTTTTTTAATTGAATGTTACAGGCTAAAATCATATAATAAAAATTTGAAATTAATATATAATAGCTTAAATTTTAAGCTCATTTCAAGAGAGTTATATTTTATATGATAAAAAGCACATCATATTTAAATTGATAAGTCTACTTAACTATAAAAATCAAAATGAATGAATCAATTTGATACAGTACACACAGTAGAAAATAACTTTACAAAGAGTAATTCAAGTTATTTAAAAGCAATGTTTGGAGCAACAGGTGTTATGCCTTTATGGATAGCAGATATGGATTTTGAAGTAGCAAAACCCATCCAAGAAGCTTTGAAAAAATTAATGAATAGAAACGTATATGCATACGAATTCAATACAGGAGAAGTTTTTAAAGCTATTTCAGATTGGAATCTCAAACGCAATAACCTGAAGTTACATCCAAAATCATTTGTACAAGTTTCTGGTGTACTAACGGGAATTGGAGTTCTAATTAGAGAATTATCAGAAAAGGGCGATAGTATTATGGTTCAAACACCTGTATACCATCAATTTTTTAAGCTAATAGAATCGGCAGGTAGAAAAGTAATTCAGAACAAATTAAAACTAGTAAACGGGCGTTATGAAATGGATTTTGAAGACCTTGAACGCAAGTTTAAAACGTTAAATGTAAAATCATTTATACTTTGTAATCCGCATAATCCAGTGGGAAGAGTATGGACTAAGGAGGAATTACAAAATCTGGTAAACCTTGCAAATGAGCATAATGTAACTATTATTAGTGATGAAATTCATTCAGATATTGTGTATTCAAACTCTCAGTTTAATAGTATTGCATCTATAGAAAACAGTGAAAAACATATCGCAGTTATAGGATCTCCAGCCAAAACATTTGGAATGCAAAGTATTTCTAATGGTTATTTATATATTCCTAATGAGAATTTTAAAGAACAGGTAAAAGCAAGTGTAGCATCCTTGTATTTAGATCATGGAAATATCCTCTCAGCACATGCTACTATTGCAGCTTATAAAGAAGGAGAGGAGTGGTTAAATGATTTATTAGTTTATTTAGAGAAAACATTAAATTGGGTTGAAAGTTATATTCAAAAAGAATTACCTGAGGTTATTCTTTACAAACCAGAAGGAACCTATCAAATTTGGTTAGATTTTAGCAAGTTGAAGTTGTCAGATAAAGCATTGAAATATTTAGTTGTAAATCAAGCAAAATTAGCTTTAACTCCAGGTGATTGGTTTGAAAAAGGACATACACAATTTATGAGAATGAATATAGCTTCGCCATTTTCAATAATTCAAAGGGCATTTCAGCAATTAAAAAGTGCTATTGATAATGGAGTAGATGACTCTTTTAAAGAAACTACAGCATCAGATAATTGCTGCTCTTGTTAAAGAAACAAAACTTTTAGAAAATAAAAAAGCTTAGAATTCTATTCTAAGCTTTTGTGTTTGTATATAGTTATAAAAATTAAAAGTAAATTCTAAAAACGGCATTAGGAGTAAAACCTAAAGAGAATCGTTGAATAACCTGCTCTAAAATAACCTCTAATTCCTCTGGAGTACTACCTGTAGTTCCTTCAATAGCAATACCACCATCGTCTAAAGGCTTACGTTCAGCTTTATAAATCAGGTTTAAAGGCTTAATTCTGTTGTATATATTTAAGAAAGAAATACCTAATTGAGCTTTTAATTTCTTATTTCTAGTATTGATACTAAAATCATGTAAAATTGAAGCATCTAAACGATGAAAATCAGGCAAGCGCTCACTGTTAATAGCACCAAAATTAACAACACCAGCAGGTTCACCATCGGCATCTATTTTTATAACATAGCTATTTACAGGTGTAATAGGTTTTCCTGATCTAAACTGCCATCCAAGAGAAAACTGCCAGTTTTTAAGTTGTAAAGTATTAGAAATTCTAAAATGATGTGTTATATCGTTATTTCCTGGGAAGTTATCAGAAGTATCTTTTAAGTTAGGAAACTTAAAAGTAATGTCATTAAAAGTATAACCAGCCCATATTTTATAATGATTCCACTTATATTTTAAAAGAAGATCTAAACCTTTAATATTACTTTCACCTTTTTCAAGATTTTCTAACGGATTACTAAATCCACTAGTAAACGTAGTTAAGCCATCTAGTTCTTTATAATAAGTATCAATATCGATGTTTAAATTTTTATGATGATATAATAATCCACCGGATATTTGATTACTACTTAATAAAGGAAACTGCTCCCCGTCAGATAACCGCCATAATTCATTTTCTAAACGAAGTTCTGTGTGATTAAACTCAACCAATTGAGAAATAGGCTGATTTCTTTTTTCTAGAGCGGTTTTAAATCGTAAACTACTAGTTATAGGATATTCTAAATTGATACGAGGTTCGACCAAGAATTTATTTAAAGAACTGTAGTGCACAAATCTAAGTCCACCATTTACAAATCCTTTATTTTTAAAACTAAAAGTATATTCTCCAAATAAAGCATTTTTTAAGTTGGTATCGTCTTGTATTGATTGTTCTAATTTATTTTCTACAGGATTTTCCTTGCTTATCAATACATTTAGATCAGTATAAGAGAGTTGATAACCTAAAGTTAGTTGTTGAAAATCTTTTATTTGAGTTGTAGAAGTGAAGTTTAAACCAAAATCGATGATATCATTTTTACGAATATTAATCTCAGCTAAGTCTAAAATACCGTTACCAGTTTCATCTTTGATTTCGTTATTTTGATACAATGAATTGTATTCAGAATAGTAAGCTGTAAGCTTTTCTTTTTGTTTTTCATTAGAAATATGTGTCCAATTAAAACTTAAGCCTTTATTTTGAGTTTTAAGTGAATCTATGAGCTTTTCATTACCTCCAGTAAAGTTAAAATCCAAACGATTTCTAGTATATAAACCACTTAAAGAAATAGTGTTTTTTTCATTAGGCTTATAAATTATTTTAGAATTGAAGTCGGCAAAAGAAAAATCATTTGTGCTGGTTTCAGGGCTGTAATCATCATCAGTTTCCAAAACCAAGGAAGTACCATTTATATCTTTTACAACACCAAAGTTGGTAAAGATTTTATCTTCATAACTGTTATAAGTTGGAGTTTTTACAATGTCGTTATAAGATCTTCTAGCAAAAGCATATACAGCTAACTTATCGGAAAGAGCAGTTTTTACATATCCGTTAACAGATAAACCGTCAATTTCAAAACCTCCTTCAGTTTTTTTAGGAATATCAGTACCGCTAGAAATATCTATGATTCCTGATATTCTATCACCATAACTGGCACTTGTTCCTGATCTAAAAATAGTTGCTTTTTCAGTAGCAAAAGGATTAAAAAGTGAAAACATTCCATATAAATATCCAGTATTGTATAGCTTTATATCGTCATATAAAATTAGATTTTGATCAGGAGAACCTCCTCTAATTTGTATTCCTGTAGCAGATTCATCTAAAGTAGAGATACCAGGTATTAATTGAATACTTTGTGAGATATCAGGGCTTACTAATCCAGGAAGAATTCCTAATTTCTTTGAATCTACAGAAATAGAGCCGTCTTTGTTTCTATCAATACCAGAAGTAATATATCCTAAAACGACAACTTCATCAAGTTGAGAAGATTGCGGATGAAGGTGTAGTGTTTTACAATCATCATTAGTACTTAAAGTAACTTTTTTGTCTTGGTAACCTAATAAAGTTAGCGAGATTTTTTCCGAATTTTTCGGAGGATTTTCAAAACTAAAAAAACCACTTTCATCAGTGGTAGTATATAGTTTACTATTTATAATTACATTGGTATACGCTAAAGCTTCGTTAGTGTTAGCATCGACAATATAACCGCATATTCTTCTAGGTTTACTAATAATGATTTGCTTATTGCTAAGAACTTCAAAAAGTAAACCTGTTTGTTTTGTTAACTCAGGAAGAATATTTTTAATAGTTACTTTTTCTTTAGTAAACGTAACTTCCTTTTTATGAATTACTTCTTTAGAGTATGAAAAAATGAAAGTTGTTTTAGCTTCTAAATCGGCAATAACTTGTTGAAGAGAAGTTTGTTTGTAAGAAACATCAAACTTTTCTTGAGAAAAAGTATAATTAACGAGAAATAAAAATACTATAGTTAGTATTGATTTTTTAATCATTCTAAGGGAAAAAAATTAATTATTGCAAAGATACAATTGTTTTATCTTCTGATAATGTGTAAACTATCCCCATTGGAGTAAGGGTAGTTTTTAACGCATTTTCTAAATTGTTATGAGTAAAACTTCCTGAAAAACGTTGTGTTGTATCAATTTTATTAGTTTTAAAAGAAATTTTATACATACTACTCAATTCATTTAAAACATCTTGTAAAGGACGGTCTTTAAATAGACTAATTCCTTCCATCCAATTTGGTTTGTTAAATTGAGTTTTTAATTCAGAAATTACTTCTTTTTCAATAATAATTTTATCGTTAGCAGTTAAAATCCTTTGGTTTTGGCTGTCTTTTTGATCAAATCGAACTTTACCTTCATAACAGTTTAATTCAAAAACATGAGTTCTAGATTTTACATTGAATTTAGTTCCTAATACAGTTACATTACCATAATTAGTAATTACTTTAAAATCACTCCCTTTTTCTACTTCAAAATATGCTTCTCCTTCTAAGTTTAGTTGACGGTTGTTGGTCCAAAAAAAGCGCTTGTGTTCTAAGCTTGAGTTTGCATTTAATTGTACTTCACTACCATCAGGTAAAACAATAGCTAATTGTTCTCCAATACCTGTAACATAGTTTTTAGTAGAATTTATTAAAAAGTAACCAGAAATAAGAATAGCAATAGAGGCTGCTACAGAAAACCAAAAGCTTTTATTGAGTGTTTTTACTTTTCCTCTTTTCATTTTAGCTTTTGTACTTAACAAAGCAGCTTCCTTGTCAATTTTAGGTCCTTTAAACTGTTGAGCAAATTCATTAATACGATTAAAATCTTTGTATGCGTCAGTTTGCATGAATTCAGTAAGTTCGTCTTCACTCAATTCATTTGCAGCCCAACGTGCTAAAAAAGATTTATCTGTTTCGTATTTTTTCATGTCTTTTATTTAGTGCTCTTATCTATTGTACCGTTATATATTTAATTACCCTATTAAAATTTTAAATCTTTTCCTAAAGTCTTTCTTAAATTGATAAAAGCATTGCTCATTCTTCTTTCAACAGCTTTCACTGTAATGTTCGTAATTTCAGCAATTTCTTTATAGGTTTTCTTTTCAATTCTACTCAATAAAAAAACTTCTCTTTCCTTATCTGATAAGTTTGAAATAGCGTTTTCCAGTTTATTTCTAAACTCTTCAGTTTCTAAAATAAAATCGGGACTCTCATGATCTTTATCGCTTTTGGGGATTGCTTCATGACGCAAAACTACTTTTTTATGAGCAAACTCATTGCGTAAAGCATTATTGCAAATAGTGTATAAAAAAGCTCTTGCTGTTTCATAAATTACTTCTGCACACTTTTTCCAAATCTTTACAAAAGCATCTTGTACAATGTCCTCTGCCTGCTGTAAATTACCACATTTGTAATAAATATACTTTGTGGCAGTTTCGTAGTAGGTGTTAAATAAAGAATCGAAATTCTTTTCTTCACAAACAGATTTTTTTTGTTCAGACATTGACAAAATTATAGTAGGACAAATCTAAAAAAAATGATTTAAAGAATAGGGGAAGATGTATTTTTGCTGTACTAAAAGTAATAGAATGTTGAATCAAATGTTTAAATGTATGAATTTTAGTAAGTTATTTGTTTTTTTGATATTGATAAATCTATTTTTTGTTTCTGAGTTTTTTGGACAAACAAAATTAGATTCTCTTCAAACAGTCTATCAAAATACCAGAGATAGAAAAGAAAAATTAAATGTTTTAAATAAAATAACAAAGCAAATGATTCGAAAGAATCATCAAGAATTAATTCCAAAGCTTGAAGAATATATGTCTTTAGCTAAAGAATTAAAAGAATACGATTTAATGGCTTCCAAATCAAGATTCTTAATTCAACAGTATTTAATTAAGGGAGAAAACAAAGAAGCAATGAGTTTAATAGACTCTATGTTGACCTACAAACCATATTTTAAAAAAGTAAACTCAGAAGCACATCTTTTGTTAAAAAGAGGAGGAGTAAATTTTTCAGAACTAAACTATAAGAAGGCCATAAAAGATTATCAAAAATCAGCAAATTTATTTTTGATATCTAAAGATTCTATTTTTGCTGCAGATGCATATTTTTTTACTGGTCAAGCATATTCTAACACAGGAAATTTTGTTAAAGCAATTGACGAATTAGAAAAAGCAGTAACACTTTATGAAACATTGAAAGATTACCATTACATGTTTTTAGTGAATAAAGAACTAGATTTAATTTATAGAAGAAATGGACTTTCTGATCTGGCCAATAAAAAGCTTTTGAAACTAATTGATAAAAGTAAAGCATATAAATCATTTTCAAATTTGACTTTTTTTTATCTGTCTTTAGCAAGTAAGAAAATAGATGATAAAAAATTAGAATTAGCTGAAGAGTATTTAGATTCAGCAAAATATTATAAAGAGTATATAACTGATATTTCGATTAAGAGTTACAATAAATTAACTTTAAAAAACGTGGAATTACGTTTAAAAACAGAGCAAAATGATTTAAAAGCTGCTGATAAAATATATGATTCAGTTTTACAATTTGAAGTGAAGAACAAGCATGTGAAACTTATAGAGTCGTTTAAACTGTATAAAGCTAATTATTTATTAAAAAAAGGAAAAATAAATGAAGCATTAAGTTTATTGAAAAATGCTAAAGAATTTGCTGAAAAGAACTCCAAAAAAAATAGTAATTTATTAAATGTTGAAAAATTATTAGGAACTGTGTATGAGAAATTGGGGAAAGAAAAGGAAGCATTAATACATAAAAATAATTATATAATTTTAAAAGATTCTATAAACAAATTATCGCTAACCAATGCATTGGCTTTTCATCAAACAAGATTTGAAACGGCACAAAAAGAAAAAGAGATTTTAAAACAAGAAAGTGAAATACAACAGTTAGAAGCAGAGAAAAAGATTGCAGCGGGGAAGAGAAATACATTAATAGCAATTCTGTTTTCAATAATTTTAATAGGATTTGGAATTTGGTGGAAAGGAAAACAGAAAAGAAAACAATTACTAGAAAAGATAGAGAAAAATAAAGAAGAACTCACCGAGTTTACACATCAATTACTTCAAAAACGTAAAGAACAGGATGAGTTAAAATCACAGCTAGCAGAGTTAAAAGAAAAAGTAACAGAAAAAGAAGCAGTGTCTTCTATTCAAGATTTAATAGCAACAAAAATTTTAACCAAAGAAGATTGGTATACATTCAAGAAAAAGTTTACCAGTGTATATCCTAACTTCTTCTTAGATATAAAGAATAAAGGTTACAAATTAACTAAAGCAGAAGAACGATTAGTATCTCTTGAAAAACTAGGTTTAGATAATTCTGAAATAGCAAATATGTTAGGTGTTTCTTTAGACACAATTTTTATGAGTAGATATAGATTACGTAAAAAGATAACTGCTCCTAAAGAAGTTTCTATTATAGAGTATTTAAGCTAATTGGTTAGTTTTTGTATAGTAAATTGTATAGTTTGTTTTAATAGTTTAACAATGCAAACGTATATTTTTGCTGTAAACTGTGTACATTTTTAAATAGTAACTATTGTTTATTGTTTTAAATAATAGCTTTTGGTTAAATATTGATTTTCTCAAAAAAAAAAATGATATACTTTCAAATATAGTTGAGTGTAAAATAAAAGTATTAATAGCTATACTTAACTATGCGCTTTTATAAAATGTAGAATGTATTTTAAAAAAGAAAACCAAAAGCAAGAAATAGTACAGAAATACTTATAATAAATCAAACCATTATATATTATTGGCTATAATTTTAAAGTGAATTATGGTTAACAATCTTGCATAATTTCCTAATAAAAAAAATATATAAATAAAAATTTATTTTTTTCATTAAGAAATTACGCTTAATTAAGTCGTCAAAAACTTGTCGTCTAGTTAATGAGCGTAAAATATTTTTTCAGAGCTAATAAGTGAATTAAAAATTTACATGATATAACAGCTAAAAAAAAAACTTATTAAAAAAAGCTTGTATAGTTTTCAAAGAAAAATTTAATCAAGTTTCCTTTCTACTTTTTAGATCAATTTAATAGCAAAATATTCATTTCATAAAATGAAAATATTTGATTGCTTAAGGAAAATTAGATTTAAATACTACTCCAATAGTAAATGTTTTTGAAACCTCATTAAATAGTGTTTTTGCAGATTGTTATCATTTACGCCAAAAAATTACAACTGTAAAGAATATTTAAATTGTAGATTTTTTCACATTGCATTTAAGTGCTTGTTTTTTAGTTGGTTAGATTGTTTTTTGTGTGTTTTTGTATAGGGTTTTGTATAGGTAAAAAACACTGTTTTTGATTGTTTATCGGGTAGTTTTGAACAGTAGTTAATAGGGTAATTTATAGGTTGCCTTTACAAAAAATACAATACAAATAGAAGTTATAATTTTAATGAATCCCTTATGGAACAGAATTACAAAAACCTCGTAAATAAAAGCATATATTATGTGTTGCTTTTATACTTTATGATGGTATCCTCTGTTTTTGCACAAACAGAAGTAGAACCAAATAATGAAGCAAATCAAACTGGTACACAACGCGTTTGGAATGGCCCAACTACTATTTCAGGAACAGTAACAAATACAGATCCAGATTATTGGAATGTATCTAAACTTCCTGGATTTGATCCACAAAGAATTATACATTTATTTTTTAGTAATGGGTATGATACAAGTAAAATGAAGATAGAGTATGAGGTAAGAAGTGGAAGTTATAGTGGGACAGTTGTGTCTCCATTTAGAGATTTAGTATTACTTACAAGTTCATTTCCAGAGTATCCTTCTGCTCAAATAGGTTGGTACTATTTAAATAACTTCGGGCTAGATACAGCAGATAATTATGTAGTTTTTAGGATTACTACAGCTTCTGTAACGCCAGTAAATTACTCTTTAACATTACAAAGTGAAGATTTTCCAACTTGTACAACTCCAGCAGATGTTACAGGCTTAAATGTTACAACTACAGGAGGAGATAGTTTGCAATTTGATGCTTTTTCAGCAGTAAACGGTATTACAGGAGGGTATGTGATAGAAATTAGCGATAGTCCAACGTTTACTCCATTACCAAGTCCACAATTTGATAAACTCACTGATACTACGCCATCAACTGTTTATTCTGGATCAGGACAACAAGTTATATATGCTTCTCCAAAACCTAATAGATTAATTTCAGGTTTTGAAGTGCCAACAGTGCCAGGAAATCTATCTATTACTGGTTTAGCACCTAACGTTACATATTATTTTAGAGTCACTACTGCAAATGAATGTAATGGGAATTTTAGTTTTGGTAATGGGGTTACTGTGAGTGGAGCTACATTTGCTTGTGATCCAGCTCTAATTACACCTAATCAAGTTTCGAATATTGCTACGGTAAATAATACCATAGATAGTTTCGGTATTACATCTTTTACAGCTCCAAATGGAGGTGCAAATGGATATGTAATAAAAGTAAATACAACCAATAGTTTTACAGCTCCAACTGATGCGGATTTAACAAGCGCAAGTACGACATATAATGCAGGAGCAGGAGAACAAGTAGTATATGCAGGTACTTCCATTAACCCTAACATAACTATTAATGGAACCGGAATTACTGCTGGAGCAAACTTCTTTGTAAAAATATATGCCTACAATACTTGTTTAGGAGGAAATTTTTTCGAAAATATAGGAACTACAAGGACACAAGCTATTTGTAATGGTGCACCAACAGTGGTGCCTTCAGCTTTATCCATAGACCAGATAAGTCATAGTTCTATGAGAGTAAACTCTACTTCTGGAGCAGGTGGAGCTATAGGACAAGTAATCTTAATAAATACTGTAGATTCTTTTACACCTCCAATACCAGGAGCATTACCTACAGCAAATACTGTATATTCAGGAACAGGACAACAAGTAATTTATAGAGGTAGCGATGTAAATCCCGCTGTAACTGTAAGTAATTTGACAAATTCTAATGGAGGTACACAATACTTTTTTAAATCGTATGCATACAATCCATGTGGAAGTAATTTTTATTTTGAAGCTACTGGGGTAAAAGCAAATGCTACAACTTGTGGTGCTGTACAAAACGTTGCAAGTAATGCTGTTTTTTTTGAAGTAGGAAATTCTTTTATGGATTTCAAATCTTTTTCACCTGCTGCAGGTGTAACAGGATATGTAGTAAAAATGAATACTGTTAATACATTTTCAGCACCAATAGATGGAAGTAATACGTTACCAGTCTCGAATACTAATTATACTGGTGGAGAACAAATAATTTATGCAGGAACATCCACAAATCCAGATATTCGTATTACTGGATTAAGTGCTGCAACTACGTATTATTTTACCATTTATTCTTATACCGATTGTAATGGCTCTTTATTTTATGAACAAACCGGATATAGTTTTTCAAGACAAAACGTGAACACACCTTCAAATTTAACATTTAATGACTTTAGTGTTACTTTTGGAGCTGCTGCATTTGATTTAAATAATCTTACATCATCACTTTCTCCTGGAGCAAGAAGCTATACTATTATACCAGGAGGTACATCTACTGGAGGAAATGCATTATCTGGAACAGGTAATAATATAATGACAGCAGGTAACGTAGGTACAGTTTTAGTACGTGTAGATCAAGAAGCTGCAGCTAATTTTAACTCAGGAACAGCGCAAGCCACAATTACAATTAATAAAGCCAATCCAACGATTACATTTAATAATCAAACAGTTCCTTTTGGAAGTAGTGCTGTTACATTAGGAGCAACATCCAATTCAACTGGAACTATTTCTTATAGTTTTGTTGGAAGTGCAAATGGTAATGTACTTTCTGGAACTAATAATGAGATTTTAACACCTGGAAATGCAGGAACGGTAACTGTACGTGCTACGGTTGCAGCTGATGCAAATTTTAATGAAGCAACTAAAGACATTTTCTTTTCTGTTTCTGCACCTTCGGAAATAATAAGTATCAATGCAAATGGAGTATATAAAGTTGTAAATGAAAGTACCATATCAACATTGGTAGATTTTACAGCAAATGCTATAGCAACTGGTTCTGATGGTAAAGGAGAATTACTCCAAGCAAGCGGTAAATTATGGGGAGTAACCAATGCAGGAGGAGCTAATGGTAAAGGAACTATTTTTAATTTAAATATTGATGGTACTGGTTTTACCAAAGTTCATGATTTCAATGCTACGACGGAAGGAAGCGATCCTTCAGGTTTTTTAACTTTTAGTAATGGTAAAATCTGGGGAGTATTGTCTACTGGAGGACCAGGGTCAGGTAGTGGGTCAGCAGGTGGAAGTATTTTTTCCATCAATACAGATGGAACCAATTTTACCGTGGTACGAGGTTTTTCTTTTACAGATTTTACACTTTCAGAGTTAGCTGCACCTATTGGAGGACTTACTGAAGCAAACGGAAAACTTTGGGGAGTAACACAATTTGGAGGACACACCTTTGCAGGAGGTGTTTATAGCATCAATTCAGATGGAACAGGGTATACAGAGGTTTACTTATTTCCGAGTAGTGGATCGCCAGGACAACCAAGGGTTAAGTTAACATTAGCAAATAACAAATTATGGGGAACAGCAAGTTCTAATGGAGGAGGAATTTTTACCATAGATCCAACAACTATAATACAAGCTGGTACAGGCTATAGCTTAGTACATCGTTTTGGCTTTAGTGGAGGAGAATCATTAAGTACTTTAACAACTGTTGGAAATCAACTTTTTGGTGTTTGGAGAGAAGGAGGTGCCAATAATGCTGGTGTTCTTTTTAGAATTAATGATAACGGAACTAATTATACTACATTGTATGATTGGCCTTTTAGTGGAGGTGCTAGATTACCTTTTTCTTCTTTAACAATTGATGGAGGAACTCTTTTTGGAAGTACAACTACCGGTGGCACAAACAATTTTGGAACAATTTATAAGATTAAAACGGATGGTACAGGTTATCAAGAGATTTTAGCAAATACTGTCACTCCAAGTGAAGGAGCTTTTATAATAGTTAAAGATCGATTGATACCAACGATTAATTTTAATAATCAAACAGTTGATCATTTGAGTGTCAGTACTTTGTCGGCTACTACAAACTCTACTAGTTCAGTAACATATGCATTAATTGGAGATACTACCGCATCTGCGTTAAATGGGAATGAGTTCACAGCAGGTAATGCAGGTACTGTAACGGTTAGAGCTTCAATCGCTCAAGACGAGAATTTTGAAGCAGCAACCAAAGATGCTATAATTACGATTAATAAAACCAATCCATCATTTACGATTGCTGATATAAGTACAACATTTGGAAGCCCAGACATTACCTTGGCACCAAATGCAACTAATTATAAAGGAGGATCGGTAACGTATCAATTTGTAGATCCAACAAATACCAATAACCTTGCAACTACAGGATTCAATACCAGTAGTACTATTTCTGGAGAAATATTAGCGTTGGGAACACTAGGAACAGAAACAATACGAGCTACATTAGCGGGGACTTCTAATTTTAATACTGCTACTTTTGATTTTCAATTGAATATAGGTAATGGAATTGCAGATTTATCTGGATTTACTGACTTTGCAGTAACTCTCTTACAGTCAGATGTAACTTTAAGTGTTTCTTCTGCTCCTGGAGTAGCTGTTAATTATCAATTGTTAACTTCAAATACTGGAACAAGTTTAAGCGGAACAAATAATGAAGTGCTTTCTATTGGAAGTACTTCAGGAACAGAAACAATAAGAGTAACAGTAACAGAACCAAATTATGTAGCTGCTAGTAAAGATATTACCCTTACAGTGAATAAAGTTAATCCTATAATCACTTGGGGTACACCAGCTGATGTTGAAGTGGCATCAGTACTAGATGGAACCCAATTGAATGCAATGGCAGATGTACCAGGAAGTTTTAAGTATTATTTTGACGCATCTTTACTAAATGAAATTACTTCTGGAGTCTCTGCAGTAACAACTCTTGGAGCTAATACAATTTATTGTCAATTTACACCCGATAATCAAACAACTTATAATACAAGAATAGCTAATGTAACATTTAATGTAACACCAACAATACTAGAAATTACGGCAGACGATATTACAATTCAAGTAGGAGAGGCGGAGCCAACTTTAACTTATAAGATTACAAAAGGACAAATTGCACCAGGAGAATTAATTTTTGTTCCGTTAATAAGAGCTTCAGGTACTACTGTTGGTGATTATGCTATTACAATAGATGCTACAGCTCTTCCTAATCCTAATCCAACGGACCTTTTTGGATCTGGTTTTCCAGCATGTAGTGGAGGAACATGCATTTATACATCACAAGCTTTTGGCGGTGGTATTTTTAATGGACAAGGGAGAACAGGAAACTATACCATTCAATTTATACCAGGAACATTATCAATTATCAATAAAACACCAATTACAGCTTCAGATATTACTTTTAATGCACCAGCAAATTTAATATATGATGGAACATCAAAAAGCTACACAGCGACTCCAAATGTTAGTTTAAGTCCTGCACTTTCAGCAGGAGATATAGATATAACATATGAAGGTCGAAATGGAACTACATATGCAAGTAGTACAACCGCACCAACAAATGCTGGAGATTATACAGTAATAGCATCTGTAAAAGGGACCAATGCAGATTATACAGGTAATGTAAGAACTGATTTTACTATTGGTAAAAAGACAATAGAAGTAACAGCAGATACTAAGTCAAAAATATATGGAGATTCGGATTCAGTATTGACTTATAGAATTACAAATGGAAGTTTAGTAGGAAGTGATACTTTTACAGGGGCATTAACAAGAGTTTCAGGGGAAACTGTGGGAACTTATACTATTAACCAAGGAACATTAGCATTAAATAGTAATTACACTTTATCATTTGTATCTAGTAATTTAACTATAGGAAAAAGAGCTATTGAAATAACTGCTGATGCAAAGTCAAAGATTTATGGAGGTTCAGATCCAGCATTGACTTACCAAATAACCAATGGAAGTTTAGTAGGAAGTGATGCATTTACAGGGTCATTAACAAGAGTTTCAGGGGAAACTGTGGGAACTTATACTATTAATCAAGGAACATTAGCATTAAATAGTAATTACACTTTATCATTTGTATCTAGTAATTTAACTATAGGAAAAAGAGCTATTGAAATAACTGCTGATGCAAAGTCAAAGATTTATGGAGATTCAGATCCAGCATTGACTTACCAAATAACCAATGGAAGTTTAGTAGGAAGTGATGCTTTTACAGGGGTATTAACAAGAGTTTCAGGAGAAACAGTAGGAACTTATGCTATTAATCAAGGAACATTAGCATTAAATAGTAACTATACTTTATCATTTGTATCTAGTAATTTAACTATAGGAAAAAGAGCTATTGAAATAACTGCTGATGCAAAGTCAAAGATTTATGGAGATTCAGATCCAGCATTGACTTACCAAATAACCAATGGAAGTTTAGTAGGAAGCGATTCATTTACAGGGTCATTAACAAGAGTTTCAGGAGAAATAGTAGGAACTTATGCTATTAATCAAGGCACATTAGCATTAAATAATAATTATACTTTATCATTTGTATCTAATAATTTAACTATAGGAAAAAGAGCTATTGAAATAACTGCTGATGCAAAGTCAAAGGTTTATGGAGATTCAGATCCAGCATTGACTTACCAAATAACCAATGGAAGTTTAGTAGGAAGCGATGCTTTTACAGGGTCATTAACAAGAGTTACAGGAGAAACAGTAGGAACTTATGCTATTAATCAAGGAACATTAGCATTAAATAGTAATTATACTTTATCATTTGTATCTAATAATTTAACTATAGGAAAAAGAGTTATTGAAATAACTTCTGATGCAAAATCAAAGGTTTATGGAGATTCAGATCCAGTATTGACTTACCAAATAACTAATGGTAGTTTAGTAGGAAGTGATGCATTTACAGGGATATTAACAAGAGTTTCAGGAGAAACAGCAGGAACTTATGCTATTAATCAAGGCACATTAGCTTTAAACGGTAATTATACTTTATCATTTGTATCTAATAATTTAACTATAGGAAAAAGAGCTATTGAAATAACTGCTGATGCAAAGTCAAAGGTTTATGGAGATTCAGATCCAGCATTGACTTACCAAATAACCAATGGAAGTTTAGTAGGAAGCGATGCTTTTACAGGGTCATTAACAAGAGTTTCAGGAGAAACAGTAGGAACTTATGCTATTAATCAAGGAACATTAGCATTAAATAGTAATTATACTTTATCATTTGTATCTAATAATTTAACTATAGGAAAAAGAGTTATTGAAATAACTGCTGATGCAAAGTCAAAGATTTATGGAGATTCAGATCCAGCATTGACTTACCAAATAACCAATGGAAGTTTAATAGGAAGTGATTCATTTACAGGGGCATTAACAAGAGCTTCAGGAGAAATAGTAGGAACTTATGCTATTAATCAAGGCACATTAGCTTTAAATAGTAATTATACTTTATCATTTGTATCTAGTAATTTAACTATAGGAAAAAGAGCTATTGAAATAACTGCTGATGCAAAGTCAAAGGTTTATGGAGATTCAGATCCAGCATTGACTTACCAGATTACCAATGGAAGTTTGGTAGGAAGTGATACTTTTACAGGAGCATTAAGTAGAAATACAGGAGAAAATGTTGGTAATTATTCTGTAAATCAAGGGAGTTTAATGTTAGGTAATAATTATACACTTTCATTCGTTTCTAATGATTTAACAATTACTAAAAAAGCAATAGAAGTAACGGTAAATGCTAATCAATCAAAAGTATTTGGAACAGCTAATCCTACATATACTTATTCAATAACTAATGGAAATTTAGTTGGAAGCGATGTCTTTACAGGAGCATTAACTAGAAATACAGGAGAAAATGTTGGTGTATATCCAATTGCTCAAGGAAGTTTAGCCTTAGGAGCCAATTATGATTTATCTTTTGTGGCAGATAATTTTACAATAACAAAAGCAACAGCTTCAATTGTAATTAATAATCTTACACAAACTTATGATGGAACAGCTAAGCCTGTATCTTCTACAACAACTCCAAATGGTTTATCAGTAAACTATACTTATAATGGTGGAACAACAGCACCAACCAATGCCGGTTCGTATACAGTAATAGGAACAATTAATGAAGTTAATTACCAAGGAACAGCTACTGAAACATTAACAATAAACAAAGTAAATCAAGCGATTACATTTGGAAGTTTAGCAAATGTAACTTATGGAGATGCAGATTTTAATTTAACTGCAAGTTCAGATGCTGGTTTAAACGTTAGTTACACAAGTTCTAATACATCTGTAGCAACAATATCAGGAAGTACAGTTACTATTGTTGGAGCCGGTACAACGACAATTACAGCAGTTCAAGGAGGTAATACAAATTATAATGCAGCTGCTAATGTGACACAAACATTAACAGTAGGAAAAAAAGTAATTGAAATTACTGCAGATGCTAAAACAAAAGTTTATGGGGATTCAGACCCAACATTGACTTATCAAATTACCAATGGAAGTTTGGTAGGAAGTGATGCGTTTACAGGAGGTTTAGCAAGGGCTACTGGAGAAGCTCAAGGTAACTATGGAATTAACCAAGGAACTTTAGTTTTAAATAATAATTATGATGTTACGTTTGTTGGAGCTAATTTTTATATAGACTTTCGATTTATACGTGTTGTACCAACTGCAGCAATACAAAAAGTTTATGGAGATTCAGATCCATCTAAGTTAAGTTTTCCTTTTGCAATTACACAAGGTTCATTAGCGTTTGATGATGCTATTGAAGTGTTTGGAAGGTTTAGAGATGGAGGAGAGAATGTTGGAAACTATCAAATAAGAAGTTTAACTTCATTAATAACATCAACAAATGGAGGTCAATCTTCGTATTCAATTACTTATACGAATGCAGGATCTGCACGTCTTCTTATTAATCCACGAGCAATAGAAGTAACTGCAGATGCCAAATCAAAAGAATATGGAAGTTCAGATCCATCTTTAACTTATCAAATTACGAATGGAGCATTACAATTTAGTGACGCCTTTACAGGAACATTAGAAAGAGTTTCAGGAGAAGCTTTAGGTAGTTATGCTATTAACCAAGGTACATTAGTATTAAATAATAATTATACCTTAAGTTTTGTAGGAAATAATTTAACTATTGGTAAAAGGTTAATAGAAGTAACTGCTGATGCAAAGTCAAAGGTTTATGGAGATTCAGATCCAGCATTGACTTACCAAATAACCAATGGAAGTTTAGTAGGAAGTGATGCTTTTACAGGGACATTAACAAGAGTTTCAGGAGAAACAGTAGGAACTTATGTTATTAACCAAGGTACATTAGCATTAAATAATAATTATACCTTAAGTTTTGTAAATAATACTTTAAGTATTACACCAGCTTTAAATCAGGTTATTTGGGACGGAAGTACCAATACAACATGGATAGAAGGAACAAACTGGAGTGGGAATACTGCACCAACAAGTACTCAAAATGCATTAATACCTAATGTAGTAAATACTCCAATGGTAGGTATTGCGGTACAGGTTAATGATTTAACAGTTGAATCACTTTCTTCATTTGATATTAATGAAAATGGAAGTATAAGAATCGAAGGTAATTTAGAAAATAGTGGGAACTTTACAATGACATCTACAACAGCAAAAAGTAGTACGTTAATAGTAAAAGGAACTTCTAATGGACAAGTTACTTACGAAAGGGGAGGATTAAAAGCTAATGTTTGGAGTATAGTTTCTGCACCAGTATCAGGACAGAGCATTAAAGAGTTTGTTGAAAATGCAGCAAATGATATTAGAATTAATACTAGTGTAACACCTAATAGATATGCTGTTGGATACTATGATGATAATAGACCAGCTGGAAATAAATGGGTGTATTATACTGCAGATGATTTAGCTTCAAATAGTATTGTTTTTGAAAAAGGAAAGAGTTATGCTATTTCTAGGGGAACTAATGGTTCTGTAAGATTTACAGGAACTATAGAAACAGGAGATGTAAACAAACCTGTGGCGGTGTCTGAGTGGAATGCTGTAGGAAACCCATATACAGCGTTTTTACCAATCAATGAAAACTCAGGAGTTAATTTAATCAATGAAAACTCGGCTAGTTTTGATCCATCTTATGTTGGAGTATATGTATGGGATAATGCACAAAGCAAGTACATTGCTAAAACTTTAGTAAGTGGAGAGAGTTCATTGGCACCAGGACAAGGTTTCTTTGTAAAAACAACTAATAGTGGAAATAACATAGTTTTCAAACAAGCACAAAGAATGTTACAGCCAGTTACAGGAGGAACCTTTAATAAAGGAGCAGTTGTTCCAACTATACAATTATCTATAGCTTCAAAAGGAGTCAAAGTAAATACAAATATCAGTTATAGAGAAAATGCAACTGAAGGATTAGATGTAGGATATGATGTAGGAAATTTTGATGGTTCAAAATTAGATATTTATACAAGACTAATAGATAACTCATCAGAGAAGAACTTTACTTACCAATCATTACCAAGCGATTCAAAAGAAACTTCTATTGTTCCAGTAGGAATTAAAGCAAAAGAAGGAGCTTTAATAACAATTTCAGGAAAAGGTATTTCATTGCCAATAGGTGTAGAAATGTACCTGGAAGATAGAGCGTTAGGAAAGTTTGTTAATTTAAATATAGAAGACTATACATTAACAATAACAGGGACAAATGATATTGGAAGATTTTACTTACATACCAAAGCACAAGTGGAAATTCCAGAAGTAACATTAGCAGATATCAAGTTGTATAATGTAAATAATAAATTATTTGTAGAGGGAGTACAAGGAGATTCTTTTGAAGTTGCCATGTATAATACAGCTGGGATGTTAGTTTATAAAAATAGTTTTGAAGGAATTGGTAAAAACAGCATTGATTTACCGTCCGTTGAGGCAGGAGTATATATAGTAAGAATTAATACGAATGTTGGAATAAAGAGTAAAAAAATCATCCTTAAAAAAATAAAATAATGAACAATCAAAATATAGAAAACAACAAAAATAAAATCACAAGAAAAGAGGCATTACAAAAGTTAGGAAAATACGGTAAGTATACAGCTCTAACAGCTTTGGGAACTTATATGATTTTAAATCCACAAAAAGCACAAGCTCAAAGTCCTGAAGATCCAGGGAGTAATTTTGATTAACAAATGGAGGTTTTAGCGCAAGTCATATGGCTTGCGCTTTTTCAAATAGGGTTATCTTATTTTAGAATGTATCATTATACATACATACCAAAGAATCTAAAATCCGCTTCATAAAAAACTACACTAATAATGAAACAAATCTTTAGTCTTTTTATATTTATTTTTATAACTACAGTCATTTATGGACAATCATCTAATACTTTTAATTATCAAGCAGTAATTAGAAATAACTTAGGTATTGAAATAAAAAATAAAACCATTGGAGTAAAAATTAGCTTACTACAAGGAAGTGTGTCAGGAACAAACGTATATGAAGAAATACATAATGTTACTTCTAATGAGCAAGGAGTAATATCATTTTCGATAGGAACTGGAACAACTACAGGTAATTTTTCAACAATTAATTGGGCCAATAAATATTGGCTTCAAGTAGCTGTTGACATAGCGGGAGGAACTAACTATGCAGTAATTGGAAGTTCAGAATTACAGAGTGTTCCCTATTCAAATTATGCAACAAAGAGTGGAGATAAAGTATTTTCAACCACAGCTAATGTTACTAGCAATGCATCTGGAAGAATTAATGCTGATGATTTTGTTTTTGGAGGCACCCAATTAGCAAATAATAGTACTATAAATGATGATGATAGCCGTTTCTTTTTTGATAAGAGTAAAGCAGCGTTTAGAGCGGGTATAACAGTTGATGATATTGGAGAAGGAAATATTGGAAACCAATGGGATGATGCAAATGTAGGATATGGTTCTGTAGCTATGGGAGTTTCTACAAAAGCAACAACAGAAGGATCGGTTTCTATAGGTAGATATAGTGAGGTAACTGGTGAGACAGGTTATGCTATTGGAAATAGAAATATTGTTACAGGTAATTATGCAGGTGCTTTTGGAGCTGAAAATAAATCAAAAGCAGAATTTTCTTTAGTTTTTGGATTAAATAATGAATCTAACAGTTATGGACAAACTACTATTGGATATAATAATGCTACAGTAAACGGAAATCTTACATCGGTAATTAATACTGATAGACTTTTTGTAATTGGAAATGGAACATTTTTAACTAAAAGTAATGCACTAGTAATGTTAAAAAACGGAAACACTACTTTAAACGGGCAATTAACTATAGATGCTGATAATTCAGGTGTAGGAAGAGAGTATACGTTACCTGCACAAGATGGAAATATAAATCAAGTAATGATTACAGATGGCGCAGGAAATCTTTCATGGTCAAATATTGGAGGGGCTTTTTCAACAGCAGGAAATGTAACAAGTAATGCTTTAGGTATGCTAGCTACTGATGATTTTGTATTTGGTAGTACACAATTGGATGATGATATCAATAATGGCAATGATAATAGGCGAATGTTTTTTGATAAAAGTAAAGGAGCTTTTCGAGCAGGAGCAACGAATGATTCATCAAGTTGGAGTGATGAAAATGTAGGTTTTTATTCTGCAGCTTTTGGGTTTGAAAATAAAGCTATTGGACCACAAACATTTATATCAGGAGGTTTTAATACAGTAAATAAATTTTATGGAATAGCAATGGGGTATAATAATGTTGTGGAAGGGCAAAATGCTTCAGCAATTGGAAGATCACTTTTAGCAGAAAGTCATGCACAGATTTCAATTGGAATTTACAATACACCAAAGGTAGGTAATGCCATTAGTTATATTGCAAATGATAGATTATTTGTAATAGGGAATGGTACTTCTACCGGGGTAAGAAGTGATGCTTTAGTAATGTTAAAAAATGGAAATACTACTTTAAACGGGCAACTAACTTTAGACGGAGATAATGGAGGAAATGGGAAACCTTATACATTACCAGCTCAAGATGGTAGTGCAAATCAAGTGATGATAACAGATGGCTTAGGAAATATGACTTGGAAAGATTACGGATTAGAAACAGTTTCTACTCTTACTTTTAATTCGGGATGGGAAAATTATAGTATAAATAATGGAAGTGCTTTTGAAGATGGAAGATTTTATATTGATAACAATAGGGTGTATTTAGGCGGTTTAGTTCGTAAAACTTCAGAAATAACTCAAGGAGAAATAATTTTTACATTACCAATAGGATATAGGCCTAAAAAGCAAAGAATATTTTCAGTGGTTACAGAGGCTGGAATTGTCAGAGTTGATATAGCTGCCAATGGAAATGTAATTTTTAATGGGCTTAATTTTAATGGAGGACAAAATTGGGTTTCTTTAGATGGAATTTCGTTTAGAGTAGATTAAAAAAATAGAAGAGCAATAAATTTTATTAAAGAAACTTATTAAGTTAGTCCAAAATAAAAAAAATGAAAAGTTTATACTCATTTATAGTACTTTTTTTAGGAAGTAGTTTATTGTTAATAGGACAATCAATTACAAGTAATGTTATAGGGAATGGAGGAGGAACTCTAGACAATGGAACTACAATTTTAGATTTTACAATAGGAGAGTTGATGATAAATACATTAACTAACAATTCGGTTAATTTAGCACAAGGTTTTCAACAAGGAAAATCTAGTAGTCCAACAATTGAATTAAAAATAAGTTCAGAAGGAGTAACTGTAATTACTACAATTATTTACAGAAATACAGCTACTTTAGGGTTAGATCCTGGGTATGATGTAGGAAATTTTAATGGAGCAAGTTTTGACATATATACTCATTTAGTTGATGGATCTTCTACAAGTAACTTTACATATCAAGCATTACCAAATTCAAATTATGATGCTATGGTAATTCCTATCGGATTAAAAGCAAATGCAGGAAAAGAAGTTGTTTTTAGTATAAAAAAGACAAATTTACCAGCAAATCTTGAAATTTTTATTGAAGATAAAGAATTGAAAAATTATGTGTTGTTAGATGAAACTACAAACTATACTGTTTCTTTAGATAATGCTCAAGATGGCATAGGTAGATTTTATCTACATACGAGACAAAATCAATTGATATGGAATGGAAATACTAACTCTAATTGGTTAGAAACAACTAATTGGAAAAATAATAGTGTTCCAATAAATACGAGTGATGTGTTAATTGAAAATACGATAAACAATCCTAAAATTGAAGCAAATACTAATGTAAGTATAAATAATTTAAGGATAAATAATTCGTCAATATTAGATGTTCAATCTGGAGGCTCTATAACAATAACATCTGATTTAGAGAATAACGGAAACTTTACAATGACTTCTACAAGTACAAATAGTAGCACATTAATAGTAAAAGGAACTTCTAATGGACAAGTTACCTACGAAAGAGGAGGATTAAAAGCTAATGTTTGGAGTATCGTTTCTGCACCAGTAGCAGGACAAAGTATTAAAGAGTTTGCAGAGAATGCAGCAAATGATATTAGAATTAATACAAGTGTAACACCAAATAGATATGCTATTGCATATTATGATGATAGCAAACCAGCTGGTTCTAAATGGGTATATTATACAACTGATGATTTAGCTGTGAATACTTTAACCTTTGAAAAAGGTAGAAGTTATGCAGTATCTAGAGCAACGAATGGTAGCGTAACCTTTACAGGAACTATTGAAACAGTAGATGTAAACAAATCAGTTATGGTATCGGAATGGAATGCGGTTGGAAATCCTTATACCGCATTTTTACCAATCAATGAAAACTCTGGAACCAATTTTATCAATGATAATTTAGCTAGCTTTGACCCAGCTTATGTAGGAGTGTATGTATGGGATAATACACAAAGTAAATACATTGCTAAAACTTTAGTGAGTGGAGAGAGTTCATTAGCACCAGCACAAGGATTCTTTGTAAAAACAATAGGTAGTGCAAATAACATGGCTTTCAAACAAGAACAACGAATGTTACAACCAGCTAGTGGAGGAACTTTTAATAAAGGATTAAATATTCCAACTATTGAATTATCTATAGCTTCTAAAGGAATTCAAGTAAATACAAGTATTAGCTATAGAAATAATGCTACAAAAGGATTAGATTCAGGATATGATATAGGAAACTTTGATGGAGCTGAATTGGATATTTATACCAGACTTTTAGATGGTTCCTCAAAAAAGAACTTTACTTATCAATCCGTACCTAGTAATTCAAAAGAGATTTCTATTATTCCAGTAGGAGTCAACGTGAAAGCAGGAACTTTTGTAACAATCTCAGGAAAAGGACTTTCATTACCAGTAGGAGTAGAAATGTATTTAGAGGATAGAGAATTAAGAAGGTTCATTAATTTAAATGAAGAAGACTATTCATTAACAATAGGAAAAACAACTAATGGAGCTGGAAGATTTTACTTGCATAATAAAGCACAAGTGGAAATTCCAGAAATATCATTAGTTGATATTAAGCTTTACAATACAAACAATACCTTATTTATAGAAGGTCTACAAGGTGAGCAGTTTGAAGTTACGATGTATAACACTGCAGGAATATTAATATACCAAGATCGTTTTGAAGGAACTAGTAAAAACAGTATTACTTTACCATCTGTTGAGGTAGGAGTTTATATCGTACGAGTAACTACCAATGTTGGAATAAAGAGTAAGAAGATCATCTTTAAAAAATTAAAATAATGAATAAATGAAATATGAAGCATAAATAAACCAAAATCAATAGAAAAGAAGCTTTAAAAAAGTTAGGTAAGTATGAGAAATATACGACATTAATAACCTTAGAAGCTTACATAAGATAAATACTCAAAGTCCTGAAAATTCAAGAAGTAATTTTCAAAAAACAATAGAATTTTTAAGCGCAAGTCTTACGGTTTGCGCTTTTTTTATTTTATAAGGTTTTTACTTAAAATATATTGGATTCAAAGTAAAATTAAAGTTGATTCTTTCAAGAGCAATTTAGATTGTTGAGAGTAAAATAGAAAGTTTAAAACTACTAGGAAAGCTAAGGCTGTATAATATTAAAATAACCAAATTATTATGGAATAGTGTATGTTTTTTTTAATAAAAGAATGGATTTAGAGAGAAGGTTTTTGTTCTAGATGTAAAAATCCAAATAAAATACTTAGATAAAAAAGAGAGCATAC
The DNA here is from genome assembly GCF_965221665.1 of Tenacibaculum aiptasiae. Classification (NCBI taxonomy): domain Bacteria; kingdom Pseudomonadati; phylum Bacteroidota; class Flavobacteriia; order Flavobacteriales; family Flavobacteriaceae; genus Tenacibaculum; species Tenacibaculum aiptasiae. The sequence goes on along the minus strand of NZ_CBDCSN010000003.1, from coordinate 983,145 downwards.
ATTGCTCTTTTTTTTATGAAATCAAATCCTTAATTATATCAATGGAGTTGTATTTAAGAGGTTGTTATTTAGTGTGTTTTCGAGTTTTTGTATAGGGTTTTGTATAGAATTTTGTAAGGTGTTTTGTAGAGGCGGAAAATAGTTTTTGTAAAAAAAAATAGGGTGATGATAAGGTTAATTGTACAATAGTTGTAACCCTTAAATTTAACCATGATGTTACTTAAGTATAAAAGGCCTAAAAAGTTTACTGTTAGAAAAAAAGTAAAAAAATTTTTACTAATACCTATTCTTCATCGAGGTAAACTCCATTGGTTGTCTAATGTAAAATTAGAAAAAGCATTTAATGGATATAGAATGATGATTATCAGTATTCAAAAATCATAATTTTTTCAAACTAAAAATGTGGTAAGATAAAAGTTACTCATACAATTTATGTAGCCCTTATTTAAATAATCAAACTTTATGTAATGAAACAAAACTATTCAATCTCAATTTTAAGAAAGATATTTTTATTATTATTTTTCCTTACATCTATAAGTTTAGTATCACAAACGGATACTGATATGGATGGTATTAATGATGCTATTGAACTATTAGAAGGAACAGATCCTAATAATCCTAATGATACTCCAGTAGATAAAATGATTACTGCAGTAGATGTTACAGCTTCTAGTGTTTTTGCGCAATCACCTCCAGTGAATTTAAGACTCAATTCAACACTAAAACCTACTGAGACAGGAAGCCTTCCTAAGTATAGAAAATATCCTCCACAGCCTAATAATTTTGATCAATTTCTTGCGCTTGCAGTTCCTTACACGTTAACTTTTGATTTAGGAGCTTCGGGTACTGAAATAGATGGTATGTATATATGGAATTTAAATCGAATCGGTTTTACCACTGCATGGGGGTCAAAAGACTTTGATTTGGAATATGCTACAGTAGCAAATCCTACCAATTTTATTAGTATTGGAAACTATACGCTTCCAGTAGCTCCAGGCGGAGTTGATATTCAGGCTGAAACCATCACATTTAGTCCTATTGAAGGAGTACGTTATGTTCGAATGACTGTGAATAGTAACCACGCTGGTACCACAACTTTTACAGGATTGGGGAAAGTCCGTTTTCAAGCAGTAGATACCGATGGAGATGGTATTATTAATAGTATTGATACAGATGATGATAATGATGGAGTATTAGATGTAAACGATGCATTTCCTCTAAATGCTTCCGCTTCCGTTGATACTGATGCTGATGGAATGCCCGATAATTGTGCTGGAGGTACTTGTACAGGAGGATTAGTGTTAGATACAGATGATGACAATGATGGGGTACTAGATATAAACGATGCATTTCCTCTAAATGCTTCCGCTTCCGTTGATACTGATTCAGATGGAATGCCTAATGAATGTGTTGGAGGTACTTGTACTGGAGGATTGGTATTAGATACAGATGATGATAATGATAGTATATTAGATGTAAATGATGCATTTCCTTTAAATGCTTCTGCTTCTATTGATACAGATACAGATGGAATGCCAGATGATTGTGTTGGCGGAACTTGTACAGGAGGATTAGTAGTAGATACAGATGATGATAATGATAGTGTGCTAGATATAAACGATGCTTTCCCATTAAATGCCTCTGCTTTTGTTGATACGGATGCTGATGGTATGCCAAACGAGTGTGTTGGGGGTATTTGTACAGGAGGATTAGTACTGGATATGGATGATGATAATGACGGAGTTAATGATGCTATAGAATTATTAGAAGGAACAGCACCTCTTGATGCAGGTTCTAAACCTATTGATAAATTGATAAATGCTACAAGTGTTGTTGCAAACAGTTTTTATAATGGTTCTACATCACCTAATTTTTTAATTGGAGAAGGGAATTTCAATGCAGTAGCAACTGGTAGTTTACCTCTTTATAGAACTTACAGACCTTATCCAAACATTAATTCTCAATGGGTTTCTACAAATAATCATGCAGGTCAGGTAATCGTAACCTTCAATTTTGGAACTGAAGGAGCTGAAATTGATGGAGCTTACTTTTGGAATTATCACCGAAGTGATGGAGCCTCAACCTTAGGAGTAGAAAATTTTACACTAGAATATGAAACTATTAACAACCCAGGTGTCTGGAATAATATTGGAGATTACTCTTTAACTTTATCACAAGGAACTGGAGATCTTGCACCAGAAATTAAGATGTTTGGTAGCACTTTGCAAAAAGTAAAGTCTATTAGAATGATTATAAACAGATCAGGATGGATTGGACTTGGAAAAGTGCGTTTTCATGGAGTAGATACCGATGGAGATGGTACAATTAATAGTATCGATACAGATGATGATAATGATGGAGTATTAGATATAAACGATGCTTTTCGATTAAATGCATCAGCATCAATAGATACGGATTCAGATGGTATGCCAAATGATTGTGTTGGAGGTACTTGTACTGGAGGATTGATAATAGATACTGATGATGATAATGACACAGTATTAGATGTAAATGATGCATTCCCTTTAAATGCATCAGCATCAGTTGATACGGATTCAGATGGTATGCCAGATGATTGTGTTGGAGGTACTTGTACTGGAGGATTGGTATTAGATGAAGATGATGATAATGATACCGTATTAGATATTTCAGATAATTGTCCTATTGCAGTTAATACAGATCAGGCCGATGCAGATTTGGACGGTATTGGAGATGTATGTGACCCAATAGTGAATGCTTCAATAGAAATAAGTGCTCCAAGTGCAGCAGGTACTACAGGTGCGGATATTTCTTATATTGTTACATATAAAAATGCTGGATCTATTAGTTTAACGGATTCAGATATTACGATTAATACTACGGGAGATGCAACAGCTACAGCTATTATTAGCGGAACAGGATTAAGTACACGTACAATTACACTAACTTCTTTTGGAGGAACTAATGGAACTATTGGTATCAGCATTGCAGCAAATACAGCCAATAATAGTACGAGTGATGGTTTAGCTAATGCAGCAGGGCCTTCTTTAACATTCAACTTAACAGATACAGATAGTGACGGACTTTGGGATCAAGTGGATAACTGTCCATCTAATGCTAATGCAGATCAGATTGATACTGACAATGATGGTATCGGCGATGTTTGCGATGCAATTGTAAATGTAGTTGCAGCGATTAGTGCTCCAAGTGCAGTTACCAGTGGAGGTGAGGATATTTCTTATATTATTACCTATACCAATGCTGCAACAATTACCTTAATGCCATCGGATATTGTATTACAAAAAACAGGAGATGCAGGAGCTACTATTGAAGTTACAGGTACTGGTTTGACAACTAGAACAGTAACTTTAACCAATATAACAGGAAGTTCAGGAACATTAGGCATTAGTATAAATACTGGAACAGCAAACAATGCTACTGGAAATGGACTAGCAGTAGCAGTAGGACCATCTGCTACATTTAGCTTGCAAGATACTGACGGAGACGGAATTTTAGATAATAATGACAATTGTCCTTCCATAGCGAATGCTGATCAATTGAATACAGATGGAGCCAATGACGGAGGAGATGCTTGTGATGACAATGATGATAATGATGGGTTTCTTGATATTGTTGAGATTACAGAAGGAACCAATCCATTAGATGCTAGTTCGGAACCGATTGATAAATTAGTTAATGCAACTACGGTAACAGCTAATAGTGTTTTAAATGGTGCTACAATAGCTGATTACTTAATTACGGATCAAAATTTGAATGCTGTAGAGTCGGGTAGTTTACCTCTTTATAGAACGTATAATTCGTATCCAAATCTTAATTTTCAATGGGTCTCTTCAAGTACGCATGCGGGTCAAGTAATAGTAACTTTTGGTTTTGGAGCAGAAGGAGTTGATATAGATGGAGCTTTCTTTTGGAATTATCACCGAAGTGATCCAGGTGGTTCATCTCTTGGAGTAGAAGATTTTACATTAGAATATGAAACTATAGACAATCCAGGTGTTTGGAATAATATAGGGGATTATTCATTAACCAAATCAACAGGAGTAGGGACTCTTGCACCAGAAGCGAAGATGTTTGGTACGGTCTTAGAAAAGGTAAAATCTATTCGAATGATCATTAACCGAGCAGGGTTTATAGGTCTTGGTAAAGTACGTTTTCATGGAGTAGATACTGATGGAGATGGTATTCTCAATAATGTGGATACAGACGATGATGGAGATGGAGTACCTGATACTACTGATAACTGTAGGTTGACAAGTAACTCAGATCAAACAGATGCCAATATGAACGGAATAGGAGATGTATGTGATCCGAATGCTACTGTGATCGCTCAAATTGGCGCTCCTACTTATAATGGAACGACCATTGCCTATGAAGTATCTTACACATTTGCATCCACCATATCGTTAACATCTTCAGATATTACAGTGAATGCAAGCGGAGATGGCTCAGCCTCCGTTGCAGTTTCAGGTACTGGAACAAATACTAGAACGGTTACATTATCAAATATTACAGGAAGTAATGGAAATATAGGTATAAGTATAGCAGCAGGAACAGCCGATAATGCATCGGGTACCGGAGCAGCGAATGCGGCGGGACCTTCACAAACGATGAATTTTCAGGACATTAATTTCGCAGCGCTACCAAATAGTAATCTGGGAGATGCAGACTTCAATTTAACAGCAACAGCTTCTTCTGGACTAGACGTATCTTATATAAGTTCTAATACATCGGTAGCTACTATTTCAGGTAATACAGTGACTATTGTTGGAGTTGGTACCACGATAATAACAGCTTCTCAAACAGGAAATACAAATACTCATTTACCTGCTATTAATGTTGATCAAACACTTACTGTTGATCCGTTCAATACAACCATTTCATTGAATTTACCTAGTAGCAATCCAACGTATACAGGATCTGGACAGGGAATTACTCCAACGGCTAATGATTTAAGTAGTAATCCAACACTAACGCTAGTTACTGAATATAGCGTACAAGGTACTGGAACTTTTAGTACTACGTTACCAATAGATGCAGGGACTTATGATGTTAGAGTAAACTTGGATGCAAGTGAGACCAATTATACAGCATCGGAAGCAACAGGTACCTTCACAATAGATGGAGCACCTTTGACCATTACCGCTGATTCAAAAACTAAAGTATACGGAGAAACAGATCCAGCTTTTACCTATCAAATTACATCAGGAAGTTTATTTGGAAGCGATGCTTTAATGGGAAGTTTATCTAGAGTCATAGGAGAAAACATAGGGAATTATGCTATTAATCAAGGAACACTGAGTCAATCTAATTATGATATCACATTTGTTTCTAAAGATTTAACAATTACTACGCGTGCTATTACAGTTACCGTAGATGAATTCCTTACCAAACAGTTTGGAGAAGCCGATCCTGAGTTTACTTATAAAGTAACTACAGGTAGTTTGGTGGGAACAGATGCTTTTATAGGAAACTTGACTAGAGAACCGGGAGAAGTGTTAGGAACTTATACAATTAACCAAGGAACTTTAGCTTTGAACAATAATTATGTCATTTCTTATGTAAGCAATGATCTTACGATTACGGAAAGAAGTTTATTAGTTTTTATAGACGCTAAAACAAAGATCTATGGAGATGTAGATCCTGAATTTACTATTACAATTGGATTTGGAAGTTTATTACCAGGAGATAGTTTTACAGGTAATGCAGTAAGAGAAGCAGGAGAAGGTGTAGGTACGTATACAATTAATCAAGGTACATTAGCTGTTAATGATAATTATTCCTTAAACATATTTACAGGAAATCTTACAATTGCAAAAAGACCTATTGAAGTTACAGCAGATGCTAAAACCAAAAACTTAGGAGAAGCTGATCCAGACTTTACATATAAAATTACTTCAGGTAACTTGATAGGCAGTGATATATTCACAGGAAGTTTGGCAAGAAGTACAGGTGAAACTTCTGGAGATTATGCTATTAATCAAGGAACCTTAGATAACTCTAATTATGATATTAGTTATGTAGGAGCAAACCTAACAATTACAAATGTGCAGGGACAAACGATTATGTTTGATGCTTTAAGTACCAAAACTTATGGTGATACTAGTTTCGATTTAACTGCTACCGCAAGTTCAGGTTTAGATGTTACTTATGTAAGTTCTAACACTTCCGTAGCTACTATTAGTGGAAATACGGTAACCATTGTTGGTGCTGGAACAACCAATATAACTGCTAGTCAAGTTGGAAATGGAATGTTTGTTGCCGCTAAGAATGTGAGTCAGGAGTTACAAGTTTCACAAAGAACATTATTTGTGAATGCAAGTGGCTCGAAGACATATGGAGAAGCCGATCCAGAAATACAACCTTCATTAGCTCCACCTTTTGCCTTAGTAGCTGGAGACTCATTTTCAGGTACAGTAACAAGAGCAGTAGGAGAAGATATTGGAAATTATGTGGTTAATCAAGGAACACTTACAGCTGGTCCAAATTATAATATTACGTTCCTTCCAGGTTTTTTTGTCATAAACGAAAGACCTATTGAAGTAACGGCAGATGCAAAGACTAAGGTTGAAGGAGCAATAGATCCAGCGTTGACCTATCAAATTACTTCCGGTAGTTTAGTTGGAAGTGATGTTTTTACAGGGAATTTAGAAAGAGTTGCAGGTGAGACTTTTGGAGATTATGCAATTACACAAGGTAGTTTAGCATTAAACTCAAATTATACACTTACTTATATTGGAAATACATTTACTATTAATAGAGATGCAATAGCAAGATGGGATGGAACTACAAGTTCAGCTTGGAATATAGCAACCAACTGGGAAGATGATATAACACCGATAGCTACAGATGATTATATAATTCCGAATGTAACAACAACTCCAAATATTACTTCAGGGATAACTGCACAAATGAACAGTTTAACAGTTGAAAGCTCATCAGCATTAACTATTTCTTCGAATGGAGCAGCTGTTATTGAGAACAATTTTGATAATAGTGGAGCGGTAACTATTACTTCGTCTTCAAGTTCAAGTGGAGCTTTGGTTATAAAAGGAATGTCAAACGGACAAGTAACTTATGAACGAGGAGGTTTGGTAGCAAATCAATGGAGTATTGTAGCTGCACCAGTAGTAGGTCAGAGTGTAAAGGATTTTGTAGAAAACCCAGCTAATAATATCCGTGTAAATACTACGGTAACACCAAATAGATACGCAGTAGGATATTATGATGATAATAGACCAACAGGAAACAAATGGGTGTATTATACGGCAGACGATTTGGCTTCAAACAGCATTACTTTCGAAAAAGGACAAAGTTATGCCATCTCAAGAGCAACTAATGGTTCCGTGAGTTTTACAGGAACTATTGAAACAGCAGATGTAGATAAATCAGTAGTAGTATCTGAATGGAATGCGGTAGGAAATCCATATACAGCATTTTTGCCAATCAATGAAAATGCAGGAGCTAACTTTATCAATGATAACTTGACTAGTTTTGATCCAACATATGTAGGAGTGTATGTATGGGACAATACACAAAGTAAGTACATAGCTAAAACTTTAGTAAACGGTGAGAGTTCGTTAGCACCTGGGCAAGGATTCTTTGTAAGAACAGCAAATAGTGGAAGTAGTATGACTTTCAAACAAGCTCAACGAATGGTACAACCTGCTACAGGAGGAACATTTAGTAAAGGATTAAGTATTCCAACCATTGAGTTATCAATAGCATCTAAAAAAGTTCAAGTAAACACAACAATTAGCTATAGAAGTACTGCTACCAACGGATTGGATGCAGGATATGATATAGGAAACTTTGATGGAGCTGGTTTAGATATTTATACCAGATTATTAGATGGTTCATCAAAAAAGAACTTTACCTATCAATCGTTACCAAATGATTCAAAAGAAGCTATTATTATTCCGGTAGGAATTAAGGTAAAAGAAGGAGCTTCAATAACTATCTCAGGAAAAGGAATTTCATTACCAATGGGTATAGAAATATACTTAGAAGATAGAGAATTAGGGAAGTTTATCAATTTAAATGAAGAAAACTATTCGTTAGCAATAGATAAAGCTATCAACGGAGTAGGAAGATTCTATTTACATACCAAAGCACAAGTTGAAATTCCAGAAGTAACATTGGCAGATATCAAACTGTACAATACAAATAATAGACTGTTTGTGGAAGGAGTGCAAGGAGAACAGTTTGAAATTACGATGTACAACACTGCAGGAATATTAGTATACAAAGATAATTTTGAAGGAACTGGTAAAAACAGCATTCATCTACCTGCTGTTGAGGTAGGAGTTTATATTGTGCGAGTTGCTACGAATGTTGGAATAAAAACTAAGAAAATCATCCTTAAAAAATAAAAATAATGAATCCTCAAAATTTAGACACTAAAGGAAATAAAATCAACAGAAAAGAAGCTTTAAAGAAGTTAAGTAAGTATGGAAAGTATACCGCTTTAACAGCTTTAGGAACCTATATGATTTTGAACCCACAGAAAGCACAAGCTCAAAGTCCTGAAGATCCAGGAAATAATTTTTAAACAATAAAAATCAAGTTTATATATAGTTCAAGTCAAACAAAAGGAGCTGTTTGGCTTGTACTTTTTTTAAAATATATACAGGTAAAAAACAATGTATAAATATTCAAATTTTTAACTATTAAAATAAACAATGAAACAAATTTACACCAGTAAACTTAACATGAAAACATGTTATTTAATGATGCTACTTTTTGTGGGAATAACTACTATTTCTGCACAAGAAAACGCCTTAAATTTTGAAGGGCCGGTTAATTCAACCTATGACTATATAGAAGTACCCGATGATGCAAGTTTAGATTTTACAACAAGTTTTACTTTTGAAACTTGGGTAAACTTTGATCATATTACTCGTTTTAGTGACGGATGGGATTGGGAGTGTTTGTTTGCAAAATCTAGATATACAGAATCGTATGGGCTAATGTTATTAACAGAAGGAACTAAAATATTACGATTCTACCATAATGGATTTGGGACAGGGCATACAGATTATAATTGGACAGGTTCATTAATTGCAAATACTTGGTACCATATCGCTGTAACATTTAATGGAACAAAAACGGCCATTTATATTAATGGTTCTGAAGTAGCTTCTCAAACGGCAGCTAGTGGAAGTGTTAATCCTAATAACAATCCATTACAAATTGGAGCAGGATCAACAGGTGGAGGGGATCCATATCCTTTAGATGGAACTCTAGAAGAAACTCGTTTATGGAATTATGCTAGATCAGAAGCTGAAATTAAAGGTAGTATGAATAGCGAACTAACAGGGAGTGAATCAGGGTTAGTATTATATTATAAATATAATCAAGGTACAGCAGGTGGAAATAACACAAGTATAACTGAAGTAATGGATAGTTCTGCTAGTGGTAATAATGGAACACTAAAACAGTTTGATTTAAATGGTACCTTAAGTAATTTTATTGATGCAGTAGAAAACCAAACAATTACTTTTGATGCTCTTTCAGATGTTACATATGGTAATGCTAATTTTAATTTAACAGCTACAGCATCTTCTGGTTTAGAAGTAGCATATACTAGCTCTAACACATCTGTAGCAACTATTTCAGGAAATACGGTTACTATAGTTGGTGCAGGTACAACTACAATAACAGCCTCTCAAGCTGGTAATACCATTTTTAATGGAGCTATAGATGTACCACAAACACTTACCGTAAATACATTACCTATTGAAATTACAGCAGATGCAAAAAACAAATATGTAGGTGCTGTTGACCCTGAATTTACCTATACTATTACTTCAGGAGCTCTTATTAATGGAGATACGTTTTCCGGGAGCTTAAGCAGAGTGTCAGGAGAAATGGCAGGTAGCTATGCTATTAATTTAGGTACTTTAAGTAATGAAAATTATAATATATCATTTGTTTCTAATAATTTAACAATTTTAAACCCTTTAGCAATTACCTGGGATGGAAGTACTAGTGCAGATTGGGCAGAAGAAACGAATTGGGATGGAGGTGTAGTGCCATCTTCAGGAAGTGATATAACTATACCTAATGTGGCTGTATCACCATTAATAGCCGCAGCTACAAATGCAGAAATTAATAATCTGACCTTAAATAGCTCATCTTCTTTGAACATTGAAGGTAGTTTAATCGTAAATGTTGATTTTGATAATAATGGAACAGTAACGATGACTTCTTCAGTAAATAATAGTTCAAGTTTATTGATAAAAGGAGCTTCAAATGGTATGGTTACTTACCAACGAGGAGGTTTGGTAGCTAATAAATGGAGTATTATAGTTGCTCCAGTATCAGGGCAAAGTATCAAAGATTTTGTTGAAAATCCAGCAAATGATATTCACTTAAATACTAGCGTAACACCAAATAGATATGCTATTGCATATTATGATGATAGTAAACCAACTGGATCTAAATGGGTATATTATACAACTGATGATTTAGCTACAAATACTTTAACCTTTGAAAAAGGTAGAGGCTATGCAATATCTAGAGTAACGAATGGAAGTGTAACATTTACTGGAACTGTAGAAACTACAGATGTAGCAAAATCAATTGTGGCTTCAGAATGGAATGCTATAGGAAATCCATATACAGCATTTTTACCAATCAATGAAAATGCAGGAACTAACTTTATCAATGGTAACGTAAGTAAATTCAATCCAGCAAATGTTGGTGTATACGTTTGGGATAACGTACAAGCTAAGTATTTAGGGAAATCATTAATTACGGAAGAAAGTTTTTTAGCACCTGGACAAGGATTTTTTGTAAAAGCAGCAGCAGGAGTATCAAATGTTACTTTTAATCAATCACAAAGAAAAGTACAACCATTAACAGGAGGAAACTTTAGTAAAGGCGGAGCGGTAGTTCCAAACATTCAATTATTAGCAACATCAAAAGGTGTAACAATTGATACGAATATCAAATACTTCGAAAATGCAACTGAAGGTTTAGATCCAGGTTATGATTTAGGAAACTATGCAAGAGCTACATTTGATGTATTTACAAGATTTGTTGGAAATGATAAAGAAGAAGACTTTACAATTCAATCTTTACCAGTAGAGAGTATTGACAGAACAGTTCTTCCAATAGGTTTAAGTGCTACAGCTGGAGCTGAGGTAAGGTTTACTGTAAACTATAATAATTTACCAGAAGGAGTAGAAGTATTTATTGAAGATAAAGAAGAAAATACTTTTACAAAGTTAAGTTCTGAATTGAATGAATTTTATACGGTAACAATTACAGAGAAAGTAAATGGAGTAGGTCGTTTTTACTTACACACTCAGCAGAAAGCCAAAATAAATACAAACATTAATAATGTTAAGATTTACAATACATCAGGTAATACCTTAATTATAGAAGGAATTTCTAAAGGTACTTTTGATATGACTTTATATGCTATTCATGGAGCTGCAGTACTAAGTAAAACAGTTGAAGGAAAAGGAAGAAACACAATAAGTCTTCCAGATTTAGAAACAGGAGTTTATGTAGTAAGAATAACTTCAGAATTAGGTAAGAAGAGTAAGAAGATTATTATTAAAAAGTAGAAATCATGAAAAACAATATAAAATCACAAAAAGAAGTAATCACTAGAAAAGAAGCATTGCAAAAGTTGGGAAAGTATGGTAAATATACAGCCCTAACAGCTTTAGGAACTTACATGCTTTTAAATCCACAAAAAGCACAAGCACAAAGCCCAGAGGATCCAGGGGATGGGTTTTAGTAAACTAAAATTAGGGGTTTAGTTTACACAAAAAAAGACAGCTAATTTTAGCTGTCTTTTTATTTTATAAAAGAAAGAGTAAAAAAGCTTTAGAAAAGAATAAATCGCTGTGGTATAATTAAAATATAAATTAATTTATTGTTTACTATTTATTTCTTTTTGTTTTCTCGGAGAGGGTTGTCCCGTTTCAGCATAAATTACTAAATCATCTAATATACCTGGATATATTTTCTTCAATGCCATTTTCATTGGAATCTGTGCAATAGTTCCAATTAGAGGTTTTACTTCAATACGTGGACCAAGTGTAATCTCAGTTTTAGTATCACTTAGTTTTTTTAACTTCCAGGTACTAACTACAGAACGAACAAAAAAGGGCAAACCTTTTACAGAAAATTGTAATTCATAATTTTCATCATCTATTTTTATAATAGTATCCATAAGTCTACCGCTTTCAGTTTCGCAAACTCTATCAAAGTCTTCGTTAGGCTTAGCCTTTCTGCATTTTGGAGTTCCTGCTGCCCATAAATGAGCATCATAAAAATCATCAATAATAAATCTCCAAACTTCTTGAATTGGTTTATTAATATTTCGTTTAAATTTTAAGTTTATCATGGTTTATTGTTTTATAGAGTGAATGTTCATTCCAAATTAATTGTAAAAAATTTTATTCTTTAATTCCATCCCAAATCATTTGTATGTGATTTTTTAAGGATGTCGTTGTATTTTCTGAATTATTTAGATTTTGTTTTAAGTAAGATGAAATACCTCCACCTATAAAAACAAGTATCTCTTGTGTACTAATGTTTTTAATTATTTTATTAAGCTTTCCTTTTTCTAAGAGGATAGCTACAATTTCTACAGATTTTTGTCCTTTCACTTTATTCTCTTTCGTAATTATAGGAGAGGCTTCTAGTTGTTGAAGAAAGTTAAAATAAGATGGATTATGAATAAAAAAATTGATGATAACTTTTAAGTAATCTACAAACTGTTTTTTTATAGTAGCATCAGTATTTACTTTTAAAAATAAGGTTTCCTCTTGCTCTTTAATGCCTATATAGATTTCATTAATCAAAGCTTCTTTGTTAGGAAAATAATTGTAAATGGTTCCCATACCAGTTCCCGCTTTTTTAGCTACTTCTGACATTGGAGTATTATGAACACCTTTTGTAACAAGAAGTTCAAGAGCTGCATTCAAAATATTTTCCTTTTTATTCATATTGCAAATATATATCAGTTGGAATGAATATTCCAAAAAATATTTTTATCATTTAAAGAGAGCAGTAAGCTATGTTTAATGCTCCAAAGATTTTAATAAAATAGAAATTGGATAACATTAATTTTTTTTAACCTAAAACAATAAAAATATCTAACAAAATTCTAATTAAATTTGTTTCAATTATGAGATATTTAGTTACCGTTTTTTTCGCCTTAATAATTACCAAAAGTTTTTCACAAGAGGAAGTATTAAATGCAGTTCAATTACATGAAAAAGTAAGAAATGCTATCAACGATCAAGAGAAAATTAAATTATTGTTACTTCTAGCAGAAAATCAGTATGAAAACGATTTAAATTTTTCAGAGAAAAGAGTAGAGGAAGCTATAGAATTAATAGGTAACAAAGATGATAGTATCAGCAAGCAACAATTAGGAAAAGCATACGTACTCAAAGGGATAGTAAAAAGGAGAGAAGCCAATCATCCAGAAGCCATAGAATATTACCTCAAAGCCAAAAAAATATACCAAGAGCAAAAAGATTTTAAGAAAGTTTCTGATGTATATCATAATATGGGAATGGTGTTTAGGCATCAAAAAGAGCATGATAAAGCAATATCGTTTTATAAAAAATCAATCAAAGGAAAAGAATTGGTAAATGACTATCATGGTATGGCAGCTAGTTATAATATGATGGGAGTATCGTATCGTCAATCGAAAAGATTAGATTCAGCCTTAACTTGCTATCAAAAAGCAAAAGAATTATTTAGTAAAGTTGGAAGTATAAAAAATATACAAAGAGTATATAATAACATGGCGATACTATATCATAGTAGAAAAGAGTACGATAGAGCCATAGCGTTAGTAAATGAAAATATAGCTTTTACCAAGAAAAACAACAAAATATATTCATTGTGTACCGCTTATAGAAATGCTTCAAATATTTATAAAAAAACAAAAGAATACGAAAAATCATTAGCTTATATAGATTCGTCAATACAAATAGCCAAAAGAGAGAAATTTAAAGACTTAATAGCCAAAGGATACCTTAGAAAAAGTTTTTTATCAGCTAAATTGTCAAATTATAAAAATGCTTATGAAGATTATAAAAAATTTAATAGATATTCAGATTCATTGTTTAACATAGAAAATATTAAAAAGATTCAAGCATTAGAGCTTAATTATCAGTTTAAACAAGAAAAACAAGAAATAGAATTATTAGCGGAGTCAGAAAAGGCAAAAAATAAACTGTATACTATTATTTTACTCATAATTGTATTGAGTTCGCTATTTATAGGGTTTTTATTGAATAAAAATTATAAGAATAAAACGGTTATCCTAAAAAATGAAGTAGAAAAAGAGAAAGAACAAAAAGAGGAGCTTAACAAAAAAATAAAAGTAAACGAAGAAGAAATAAAAGGTTTGATAGCTGATAATACAATGCGTTTGGAGTTTAAACAAGAACTTTTAAGTCGATTAAAAGAAGATGTATTATCGGGAGAAGTTAAAGAAATTAAACAAAAAATAAACACGTTAACTTCAGAATTACAAGCTCAATTACAAACAGAAAATAAACTTTCAGAGGTTCAAACAAAAATATCAGAAGTAAACAAAGGTTTTGATTTAAAATTAAGAGAATTGTATCCTACTTTAACAAAAACAGAAAGAGAGATATGTTCATTATTACGTTTGAATTTATCTATCAAAGAAATCATGATTGTTAGGAATGCATCATTAGATTCTGTAAAGTCTGCAAGGTATAGAATCCGCAAAAAATTAAAGCTTAACTCAGGAGAAGAGCTTGAAAAATTCATTCAAAATTTATTTTAATACTTTAAAACAGTATTTTGTTAAAGCGCTGTTAATCAGTTTTTAGTGTTGTTTTGCCACTTTTTGCCACCACTAAAATCAACCTGAAATGAAAGAGTAAGTGTATATTTGATTACCATAAAACAAACTACTTACACAAACCCTTTCAAACTCCACTTCATGAAAATAAAACAACTAACTATTTTATTTTTATTCCTTAGTAATTTAGTCTTAGCCCAAGAAACTTTAGTCCCCGATGATAATTTTGAAAACTATTTAGAAACCCACGATGCAAATGGAAATGTAGTCGCTTTAGGAGCAGCTACAAGTATGGGAAATGGAATTGCAAACGATAATTATGTAACTACTTCAAAAATAGCCAATATAGTAAGTTTAGATATTTCTAACCTAACAATTATAGATGCAACAGGAATAGAAGCTTTTACCTCATTAGAGGTATTAAGCTGTTTTAATAATGCACTATCAAGTATAAATTTATCACAAAACTTTGCCTTAAATGATTTAAATGTTGGAAAAAACAATTTAACCAGTTTAGATATAACTAATAATACAGTCTTAACTAAATTGAGTTGTAGTAAAAATCAACTTACTAGTTTAGATGTTTCTCAAAATACACAATTAGAAACTTTAGGTTGTAGTAGTAATCAATTAAACAGTTTAGATGTTACGAAAAATACTGGTTTACTGAATTTATCTTGTTATAACAATCCTTTAGGGAGCCTGGATGTAACCAAAAATTTGTTGTTACAAGACTTGGATTGTGTAAATACACAATTAACTAGTATTGATGTATCTAAAAATACTGAATTATTAGAATTACAAGTGTATGAAAACTCATTAACAAGTTTAGATGTTAGTAATAATGTTAAGTTAATAGAACTCTATGCAGAGTATAATCAGATTACTAGTTTAGACCTATCAAAAAACACAGCTTTAGTAGATTTGTCTTGTTATAACAATCAGTTAACGTATTTAAACTTTAGAAATGGAAATAATGCAATATTAGACTCAGGTGATTTTGATATAACCAATAACCCAAATCTTACTTGTGTTTCTGTAGACGATCCTACTTATGCTACTGCTAATTTAACCGATAAAGATGCACATACAGTGTATAAAACTTCTTGTACACAAGTTAACGTGCCGGACGATAACTTTGAAACATACTTAGAAACACATAATAGTACAGGAGGAGTGGTACCAGTAGGAGACCCAACAAGTATGGGGAATGGTATTGCAAACGATAATTTTGTTGGAGTTGAACAAATTAAAGATATTACTTATTTAAATATTTCTAATCAAGGAATTACAGATTTTACAGGAATTGAAGAATTTAAAGCATTGGAAGAGTTACGTGCTTTTAATAATACAGTAACTTCTGGAAGTTTAGATTTAACAGGTAATGTAAACCTTACAGAGATTGCTTGTTCTGATATGGGACTTAGTTCTATTAATATTTCAGGTTTAGTTAAATTAGAAAAAGTTGGATTACGAAGTAATAATTTTACTACTATTAATTTAAGTACAAATACAGGGGTGAAGTATTTGTATTTAGATTATAACAATCTTACCGCTATTGACGTAAGTACAAACACTGCTCTTGTCGATTTAAGAGTAAGAGAAAGTTCGTTAACAACACTTAATTTAGCTAACAATACAAATTTAACTAGCCTATACTGTGACGATAATTTATTAGCGACTATAGATGTTTCAAATAATACACTTTTAAGAACACTTAATTGTAGTAAAAACAAGTTTACATCCATTAATGTTAGCGGATTAACAAGTTTAACCGATTTATTTATTGATGATACTCCAACGCTTACAACACTAAATGTAACTAATAATTTAAATTTAGAAGACATTGGAGTAAATAATACAGGATTAACAGTTTTAGATTTAACTAATAATACAAAGTTGATAGAGGTTTATGCTAACAATACTTCCATAACTAGTTTAGATTTTAGCAATAGCCCAGATGTTGAATATATTGAATGTAAAGATGGAGTGCTTACTTCTTTAAATCTTAAAAATGGAAATAATAGTAATAGCATAGAATTATATGCTACAGGAAATTCTAATTTATTATGTATCCAAGTAGATGATGCATCAGCTAGTTATTTAAGTAGTTGGAGTAAAGAGAGTAGTACAGCATTTGGAGAAGATTGTAATTGGACTTATGTTCCTGACGATAATTTTGAAAATTATTTAGAAACTCACGACGCTAATAACGGTTTTGTTTCTGTTGGCGACCCAACCAGTATGGGGAATGGAATAGCTAACGATAATTATGTGACTACAGCAAAGATTAAAAATGTTGTAAACTTATTCGCTCAATTTCAAGGGATAACTGATTTTACAGGACTTGAAGACTTTACCGATTTAGAAGTATTATTCATTTTTAATAATGTAATTAATACTAGTTTAGATGTAACAAGTAATACAAAGTTAACAAGAATTGATGCTGGAGATATGGGAATAACTAGTATTAATGTTACTGGTTTAACTGCCTTAGAGCAATTGAATGTACCCCGTAATAGTCTTACGAATATTGATGTTTCTACTAATACAGGTTTGAAAGGCTTGATAATTTCTTCTAATAACTTATCAGGGTTAGATGTAAGTAAAAATCCCTTGCTAGAAGATTTACAAATTCATGAAACCACTTTAAGTACTATAGATGTAAGTGCTAACGTGAATTTAACAAGAATTATAGCTTCATTAAATCAATTTACAACATTAAATCTTGAGAAAAACACAGCTATAGAGAGATTAAACTTGGCTAAAAACCCTTTTACTTCTTATGATCTAAGTCATCTGACAAATTTGAAAGAAATAAATTTAGACGAAACAAGTATTACATCAATAGATATAAGTAAGAACACAAATTTAGAGGAGTTTAGTGCAAGAAATAACAATGAATTAGTAGAACTAAATGTAAGAAATGGCAACAATAGTAGTTTTACCGAATTTGAAGTTGATAGTTGTCCAAATTTAACATGTATAGAAGTAAACGATCCTTCTGCCGCATTTTTATCGGGATGGAGTAAAGATGCTACCGCTAATTATGCAGAGTATTGTAGATTTACTAGCATACCAGATGCAAATTTTGAAACGTATTTAGAAACACACAACCAATATGGAGGTTCAGTGGCTTTAGGAAGTTCTAATAGTTTAGGAAATGGAGTTATTGATGATAATTTAGTTCCAACAGCAAAAATTGAAACGATTCAATTATTAACACCTAGAAATGAAGGAATCCAAGATTTTACTGGGATTGAAGATTTTGTTAGCTTAATTCGTTTATGGATAGATAACAATACATTAACGAATACAAGTTTAGATTTAACAAATAATAAATTATTAGAAAGTCTAACCCTAGAGAATACAGGAGTTACAAGTATAGATGTTACAGGGTTAACAGCCTTAGAATCATTAGAAGCAGCAAACAATAGTTTAACTAGTCTAAACATAACAACCAATACAGGGCTGAAATTTTTAAATTTAGGAGATAACAATTTGACTAGTTTAGATGTAAGTAATAATGATTTAACAAGTTTAACAGTTACAAATAATCAGTTAGGAACTTTAGATGTAAGTAACCAGACTAATTTAACATCATTGTATTGCGAAAACACAAATATTTCTTCATTAAATGTTCAAAATAATACTTTATTAGAAAACTTAGAATGTGGTCAAAACTCCTTAACAGCTATAGATGTAACTGCTTTAACAGATTTATTCTATCTATCATTTTTGAATACGAATATTGCTACCATCGATTTAAGTAAAAACACGAACTTAAGTAGATTAGTTTGTGATAATACACAACTTACAACTTTAGATTTGAGTAATCAGAATACGCTAGATAATTTATCATGTAAGAATGGTTTATTAACAAGGTTAAATTTACGTAGTGGTAATAATTCAGATTTAGATAATGTAGATGTAACAGGAAATCCAAATTTGACGTGTATTTCTGTTGATGATCCTTCAGCAAGTGTTTTGGCGGGTTGGTTAAAAGATGCTACAGCAAGCTATGCTCAATATTGTCGATTAACCTATGTTCCAGATGATGTTTTTGAAGCTTTTTTAGAAAGCAATGGTTATGGAAATGGAATAGCAAATGACAACTATGTTTATACAGCATTGGTGGAAGTTTCAGAAGGAATAGTTTTCCAAAATAAAACAGCTTCGGATTTAACGGGAATTGAAGACTTTAGAGATGCATGGTATTTTGTAATTCGTAACAATCCAAATTTAACAAGTATCGATTTAACTCAGAATACTAAATTGACTACACTGAGTTTAGCAAACAACAATCTTTCAAGTTTAGATTTAAGTAAAAATACCATTTTAGAAAAAGCATATCTAGACAATAATACTAATTTAGGAGACGTCAATATAGCTCCGCTATCACAATTAAATACATTAGATGTTTCAAGTACAGGAATTAATAGTATAGATATTTCAAATAACCCATTATTAAGAGTATTAAACCTTAACGATAACAGTTTTACATCATTAGATTTATCAACATATCCAAGTATTTTACAATTAAGAATAGTCAATAATCAATTAACATCATTAAATGTAGCTAATGGAAACAATACTAATTTTACATGGTTTGATGCTCAAGGAAATGCCGATTTAACTTGTATTACTGTTGATAATATTAATCCAGATTCTGGTATATGGCATAAAGATGCTACAGCAAATTATGCCTTGTATTGTGATCTTACTAATATACCAGATGCTAATTTTGAAAACTATTTAGAAACTCACGATGCGAATGGAAATACCGTTGCTGTAGGAAATGTTTTAAGCATGGGGAACGGAATCGCTAATGACAATCAAGTAGCAACTTCAAAAATAAAAGATGTAACTACATTAGATATTAGTAGTCAAAATATTTCAAATATAACAGGTATTGAGGCTTTTACAGCTTTAGAATCCTTAAATATTGATTATAATAATTTAACTTCATTAGATTTAAGTAGTAATACAAATTTAAAAATCTTAGATGCGGCAGAAAATAATTTTACATCATTGGATTTATCAGGTTATTTAGCTTTGGAAGAAGTAGAGTTGCGATCAAACTCAATAGAAAATTTAATTGTTTCTAATAATCCAAACTTAATAAAGTTAAGAGTTGGTAAAAATAAATTAGCAGTTTTAGATGTAACAGCTTGTACGCAATTAGAAGAGTTAGCAGTACATCAAAATGTATTAGTGTCTTTAGATGTTAGAAATGGAAACAATGCTAATATTACAGATTTTGTAGCCTTATATAATTCAAGTTTAACCTGTATAGAAGTAGATGATGCAGCTGCGGCTTATTTAGCAACTTGGCAAAAAGATGCAACAACAAACTTTAGTGAAAATTGTAATGCTACAGTTTGGTTAGGGACAAATAACGATAATTGGAATGAAACAAGTAACTGGGTTGCAAATGCAAAACCACAAACTACTAGTAATGTGATTATACCTTACAGAACAAACACTCCAAGATTAACTTCATCAGAACAAATAAATGACTTGAGAATTGCAGAATTTTCATCATTTGATATTACAGAAAATGGATCAGTAAAGGTTGATGGTAACTTTAATAATTCAGGAACATTCACAATGACATCAACAGCTTCTAATAGTGCAAGTTTATTAGTAGAAGGATCAGCAAATGGTGAAGTTACTTACAAAAGAGGAGGATTAAAAGCTGGTAAATGGAGTATTGTTTCGGCACCAGTTTCTGGACAAAGTATTAAAGAGTTTGTAGAAAATTCAGCCAATAATATTCGAGTGAATACTACAGTAACTCCCAATCGTTATGCAGTAGGTTATTATGATGATAGCAAACCAGATGGAACAAAATGGGTATATTATACAGTAGACGATTTAGCATCAAATAGTAT
Organism: Tenacibaculum aiptasiae; assembly: GCF_965221665.1. Classification (NCBI taxonomy): domain Bacteria; kingdom Pseudomonadati; phylum Bacteroidota; class Flavobacteriia; order Flavobacteriales; family Flavobacteriaceae; genus Tenacibaculum; species Tenacibaculum aiptasiae. The sequence continues at coordinate 962,442 of NZ_CBDCSN010000003.1, read as the reverse complement.
TGTATTTGAAAAAGGAAGAAGTTATGCAATTTCAAGAGCAACAGATGGTGAAGTAAGTTTTACTGGGACTGTAGAAACTATAGATGTTAGTAAACCGGTGGCTACATCAGAATGGAATGCTGTTGGAAATCCGTTTACAGCCTTTTTACCAATTAATGAAAATAGTGGAGTAAACTTTATCAATGATAATCTTGCTAATTTTGATCCAACTTATGTAGGAGCTTATGTATGGGATAATTCACAAAATAAATACAAAGCCAATACATTAGTAAGTGCAGAAAGTTCATTAGCACCCGGACAAGGATTCTTTGTAAAGACAGCAGCAGGTGCAAACTCACTCATATTTAAAGAAGCTCAAAGAAAAATTCAACCAGCAAGTGGTGGAATCTTTAGCAAAGGAGTAGGAGAGAGTCAATCAGCAGTTGAGTTATTAATAGCTACAAAAGGAGTAAAAGTAAATACAGTTGTAAGTTATAGAAATGAAGCTACCAAAGGTTTAGATATGGGGTATGATGTAGGAAACTTTGATGGAGCAAGTTTAGATATTTATACTCAACTTATAGATGGCTCATCAGAAAAGAACTTTACTTATCAATCATTACCTAATAATGGAGAAGCGAATATAATTCCGGTAGGAGTAAAAGCTAAAGAAGGATTAGAAGTTACTATTTCAGCAAAAGCAACAGCATCTGAAGGAATGAAGGTTATTTTAGAAGATAAAGAATTAGACAAATATATTGATTTAAGCAAAGAAAATTATACTATAACAATGTCTAAGCCCGAAAATGGAATAGGAAGATTCTATCTACACACACAAGTACAAGGAAAGGTACCTGAGGATACAGTTGCTGATATCAAAATTTACAGTATAAATAGAACACTAATTGTAGAAGGTATTTTAGGAGACAATTTTAATATCTCGATGTATAATCTATTAGGAGCAGAAGTTTTCAAAGGAACATATGAAGGAATAAATAAAAATGAGATAGACTTACCAAAGGTAGAAACAGGAGTATATCTAATAAAGTTGGAAACTACTGAAGGAACAAAGAATAAGAAGATAATTCTTAAAAAATAGTCATCGATGAAAAATCAAAATATACAAAACCAAGATCCTAAAATAACTAGAGAAGAAGCTTTAAAAAAGCTAGGGAAATATGGAAAATACGCAGCATTAACAGCTTTAGGTACCTATATGATATTAAACCCACAAAAAGCACAAGCACAAAGTCCAGACGATCCAGGAAGCGGATTTGATTAAAAAATAAAGACAGCTAGTATTTGGTTCTCTATTGTGTATTATAATAGGTGCTTACAAGTTATTTTCCCCTTATAATAATTTAACTACTAGCTGATCTTTCAATTCCCCTTTAAGACAACTAGAAATAGTTGTTTTTTTTTGAATCAATAATACTTGTATGTACAACTAAAAATTTTATATCTTTGTAATGTTAAAATTTAATAATGAGTAAATCAAAACCTTCATATCAAGAATGTTGTCTTTATTTTACAGCAAACTCCTTAACTAGGTATATAAGTACAATGGCTGATGAAGCATTTAGAATAACAGGATTGTCAGCTTCTTATGCACATTTAATGTTATTATTGATAGACGAACCTGGTTTAGGTCAAAATGAACTCAGTAAACGAATCAATGTTAAAGCTTCTACAATGACAAGATTTATAGATAAACTAATTATGATGCGTTATGTAGAACGTAAGCAAGAGGGGAGAAACGTATTTGTATATCCAACAGAGGAAGGAATTAATCTTAAACCAAAAATAGATGAGGCATTATCAAATTTATTTGATACCTATTGTAAGGTATTAGGAAAAGATTTTGCAATAAAATTAACATCTGATATTCATAAGGCAAATGAAATGCTTAATAAGGGTAGTTAAAAAAAGCTACTTTTTTTTATTATAATAAACTTGTATGTACAACTAATAATTAAATGAAAATATTAATGATTGTGGCACATCCGAATTTAGAAAATTCGGTGGCCAATAAACGAATTTCAGAAAAACTACCTAAGTATATTAAGAATTTAAAAGTTAGAAATATCTTAGAATTAAATCCTGATTATAAAATTAATGTTGAAGCAGAACAACAAGCACTAATTGAAGCAGATACTGTTATTTTTCAATATCCATTTTACTGGTATAATATGCCAGCGATATTAAAACTATGGTTCGATGAAGTGTTTAGTTACAATTTTGCTTATGGTGCAGAAGGAAATAAACTTAAAGGAAAAAACTTTTTACAGAGTATAACTGTAGGAGGTCCAGCTGAATCATATACACCACTTGGATACAATCACTTCAAAATAGAAGAGTTTAACAAACCATTAGAACAAACAGCTTATTTAGCTCAAATGAACTACTTACCACCAATTTATGAACATGGCTTAGTATATATTCCTGGTGTTTATAATACAAAGGAAATAGTAGAGGAAAGAGCAGATAAACAAATAGAAAAATTGGTAAATGTACTTACAGAGTTACAAATTGAAACTCCAGAAAAGACAATTCAAAAATTTGTTAAACAATGGTTTGGGAATTTTGATGCATTAGCTGAGGAAAACTATTTTACTCAATACATTTCAGAAAGTACAAAGTTTAACTTTCCCGAAGGAGAGTTTGTAGGAAGCATAGGATTTAATCAATGGTATACCAATATTAAAAAAAGTATAAAACCCAATAATGAACATATAATAGAGTCATTACATATCAAGGAAAATAAGAATCATTTTGATGTTGATTTAGCTGTAAAACTTAAAGCAGAAACCTATACCAATGAAAAAATTCAATTAAATGTGAAGGAAAATTGGAAAGTAAAAATAGAAGAAGAGAAAATAAAGATTCAAGAATATAAAGTACAAGAAGTTTAATAATAAGTAGAGTATGAAGAAATTAATTTTAGTCGGTTCAACAGGAGTTATAGGAAGTAAAGTAAAAGAGTTAGTAGCAAAAAATTATGAAATAGTTACTGTTAATAGAACAAGTGGCGATTATCAATTAGATATGTCTGATGAAAATGCAGTTGAGGAAATGTTTAAAGAGATAGGAAGTTTTGATGTATTAATAGCAACAAGTGGTTATGGAAAATGGGGAAGTATTGAAGAACATACTATTCAAGATTTTCACGATGGATTAAATAGTAAGTTAATGGGGCAAGTTAACTTGGTAATGATTGGAAGAAAATATGCTAAAACAAACGCAATGTTTGTACTTACATCAGGAATATTAGCGCAATACCCAATAGAAGGTGGTTTGTCTTTAGGAATCATAAACGCAGGTATAGAAGCTTTTGTTAGAGGAGTAGCTTTAGAAATGAAAGATAAGTATGTAAATGTGGTAAGTCCATCGTTTGCAAAAGAAACTATGGAGCTTATGGGAATAGATGCTTCATCAGGAACACCAGCTATAGAGTTCGCAAAACTTTATTTGCAAGCTATAGAATCTGAAACATCAGGTAGTATTTATCAAGTAAATTAGATAATTTTGAGTTAAAACTAGTAATCATGAAAAAAATAGCGTCCATTTTATTAGCGCTAAGCATTTTAGTAGCTTGTAAGAGTAAATCAAAAAAAGAAGAAAAAAAAGAACAATTGCCTAAAGTAACTCAAGTAGCAACAATCAGAGGTCAACAACTTACGGGAGTAACAGTAAGCAAAAGTCGAGTATTAGTCAATTTTCCACGTTGGAGAAAAAATGTTAAGTTTTCAGTAGCAGAAGTAAAGAAGAACAATTTTTCAGCTTACCCAAATAAACAATGGAATACATGGAATATAGGACAACCAGTTAATGATTCTGTTTTTGTAGCAGTACAATCTGTAGTAGCCTCTAATGATTTATTATATGTAGTAGATACAAGAAATCCACTATTTGAAGGAGTTATAGATCAGCCTATTATTTTTGTTTTTGATTTAAAAACTAATAAACTAGTAAAGAGTTATAAATTACCAAAAGAAGCATTTCACAAGAATTCGTATATCAATGATATTCGAATTGATAATCAAAGAGGTTATGCTTATTGTACCGATTCAGGAAAGGCAGGATTGGTTATATTGAACTTAAAAACAGGTGAAATAAAAAGAGTATTAGACGAACATTTTTCTACAAAAAGCGAGCAAGCCTATTTAACAATTAATGGAAAGAAATGGAATAATACAGTGCATTCAGATGGAATTGCTTTAGACGTAGCATCAGGAATATTGTATTATCATGCTTTAACAGGATATAACTTATATGGAATTTCAGTAGAAACATTAATAAAAGGTTCAGAAAAAGAGATTGAAGAAGCAGTTCAATTAGTAACAAAAACAGCAGCACCAGATGGAATGCTTATCAACAAAGGGAATTTATATTACGGAGATTTAGAACAACATTTAATACAAACATATAACCTGAAAACTAAAAAAATAACGACCCTGTTATCAGGAAATAAGGTAAAATGGGCAGATACATTTAGTTTAGATAACGGTTATTTATATTATACAAACTCTAGAATTCATGAAGCATCAGGAGATATTTCAGATTTAGAATTTACAGTGAATAAAATTAAAGTTGATTAGACATTCAATACAAAGTTTAATTTAATAGATAATCTCCTTAAAATAAGATGACAGGAAATATTATAGATAACTTAAGATATACATGGAAGTCTCCTCCAAAATTTGGAGAAGACTTTTTTTATTTAAATACAGATTATGGTAAGATTAGAGTACTTGATACAAAAGGGAATCTTCCAGTTATCATTAATGTTCCAGATGGGCCAAATGTTATAGAACATCAGTTTCATTTGATTAAAAGTTTGTCAAAAGATTATAGGGTAATATGCTTTGAGTATCCAGGGTTGGGATTTTCATTTCCAAATAATAAGTATGATTATTCATTTGAAAGTGGTGCCAATTTATTGAATCAGGTGATGAAAATACTGAAGTTAGAAAAAGTTTCATTGTTATTTTCATGTTCAAATGGTTACTATGCAATCCAAGCAGCTATGAAAAACCCCGATAAGTTTAATCATATATTCTTATCCCAAACACCATCAACAGAAGGGTTGTTAAAATGGACAGAAAAGTCTATTCCGAGTTTAATTAAAACACCATTTATAGGACAACTAACCAATGCCTTTTATGCCAAGAAATTTGCTGGCATTTGGTATAAATATGCACTACCAAAAGAGAGTTTACATCAACTAAATTTTACAGAAATAGCCCAAACATCTATACATAAAGGAGGCTGTTTTTGTCTTTCATCTTTGGTACAAGGATTAAAAAAAGATAGTAATACCTTATTGAAATTAAACGAAGTACCAACAACGTTAGTTTGGGGATCATCAGATTTTACACATCGTAAAACGGATAAAACATCAATTAAAAGTCATATTAATAATTGTGAAATAATAGAATTCAAAGATTGTGGGCATTTTCCAGAGTTAGAAAGAACAAATGACTATGTAAAATTGATAAAAGAAAGAACAATGTAATAAAGAATATTCAAGTCAGTAAAAAATGATAAGAACAATAAATAACATAGCAGAATTGTATGATTTTATTGGCCTAAAACGTATTCCTTGTCATGAGCATTTTGATATTTTAACGCATCAAGATACCTATCCAGATGTTTACAAAATGGTTTCAGCTCACAGAAGGAATTTTTGCTCAATTATTTATTTAGAGAATCAGCAAGATGGAGAAATGCATATCAACCAAGATGTGCATTCAAACTTAAAAGATGTTTTATTTTTTCAATCATCACAACATATTTTCAGTTTTGTAAGAGGAAATGAAATGAAAGGTTTTATACTTTTTTTTAAGCCAGAATTCTTATTACCACAGATTAAAGACGTAGTAGATGAATACTCATTTTTTAATAGCTTTCAAAATAATATATATCATTTAGATAGAAATGAAAAAGAAGAAATTGAAGAGTTGTTTAAATTAATAAAAAAGGAAAAAGAAAATCAAGAATTGAGTAAATATTTACTGTTAGCATTATTGGAGAAAAGCAAATTAATTCAACAAAAACATCAAGCTATAGAAAAAACTATTTCGTCTGAAATTCAATTAGTAAACTCATTTAAAAGACTAGTTAGAAATCATTTTATACAAGAAAAATCGGTTAGTTTTTATGCACAAAAATTAAATTTAACAGCCAATTATTTGAATGATAGAATAAAGAAGTATACAGGTAAAACAGCGAAAGAACATATTACCAATAGAATATTACTTGAAGCAAAGAATATGTTATTGTATACAGATATGGACGTTGCAGAAATTAGTTTTATTTTACAATTTAATGAGCCTTCATATTTTGGTAAATTTTTTAAAAAACACACACAAACTACACCAAAATTATTTAGAGTAAATCAGTAAAAAGTACCATTATAACCTTTTTTTGTATTAGAGTGTATTTCAATATGTAAACTACTTTTGTATCATAATTTTTTATATAGATGAAAGCAGTTCAAATTACAAAAACAGGTGGAGTAGAGGTATTAGAATATAAAGAAGTAAGTTGCCCAAAACCACAGAAAGGTCAAGTATTAGTAAAAGTGCATGCAGCACCAGTAAATTTTATAGACACAATCATAAGAGAAGGTAATATGCCTCCTGGAATGATGCCAGAGTTGCCATTTATACCAGGTGTAGAAGGAACAGGTATAATTGAAGATGCTAATAATACTGATTTAAAAAAAGGGAGTAAAGTCGCTTTTTTAGGAGTTATAGGTTCTTCAGTATATGCAGAATATGCATTAGTAGATGCAGATAAATTGATTGTTTTAAATGATAATGCCGATTTATTAAAGGCTGCAGTATTGCCAGTAAACTATTTTACAGCTTACCATATGTTAAAGAATGTAGCTAAAGTAGAAGCAGGAAAAACTGTTTTGATTTATGCAGCATCAGGAGGAGTTGGAACAGCGTTAGTACAAATTTCAAAATTGTTAAATCTAACTATTATAGCATTAGAACGTAGAGACGAAAAAGTAAAAAATGCTTTGAGTATGGGAGCTAATTATGCATTTAATACTTCAAATGAGAATTGGAAAGAGCAAGTAAAAAGTACTATTGGAGAAAATAGTATTGATTATGTGTTTAATCCGGTAGTTGGAGATACTATTAAAGACGATTTAGAATTATTAGCACCATTAGGACATATCGTAATTTTTGGATTCTTAGCAGGACTAGGAAACTTTAACTTAATGGAAGAAAGTGTAAAATATTTTGGAAAAGCACCTTCAATTTCATTTTCTGAAATCTATGCTACATTCACTAATAGATATGATATGGTCGACAGTGCTATGAAAGAGCTATTTCAATGGTTAGCTGAAGATAAAATCAGTCCTATTTATGAAACCATGCCTATAAAAGAAGCAAAATTAGCTCATGAAAAGCTACAGACTGGTTTGGTAAAAGGAAAGTTGTTACTAACAGTATAGAATAGTTGCCCTTGTAAGTGTATTTTAGAAATGATAAAAAAGTAACCTTTTTGATAATTCAAATAGGTTACTTTTCATATGAATTATATAATTAATTTAGGTCTTTTAATAATTTCTCAGCTTGTTTTTTTACTAAGTTTTTAGCTATTAAATTATTTAAAATGTTCTTTGCTTTAATTTTGTTACCTAATTTAACATAAGTCTGAGCAACTAGTAATTGTAGGTTCTCATTAAAAAAGTGAGGAGAGGTTAATTCTACCAATTCTATTCCTTTTGCCAGTTGTTCTTTATTGTTTTCAGCAGCTAAAATTTTATAATATCCATAAACAGCAATGATTTGTATATCATAGTTAGCTTTATTTTTTGCTAACTCATTCTCTGCCCATTTAAAAGTTTTACGTTTATCTAAAAGATCCTGAATTAAATACACGCTTTTTTCATCTTTATATAAAGTTCTTTTAACAGGAGTTAATCCTAATGCTTTTACAACAGCTTCAGCTGATTTTGTTGTTGAAAAGGGGTTTTGACCAGTAATAAATTTTCCGGATACAGCTACTTCTGATAGCATAAAATCCGTTTGTTTAAAAATAGCACCTCTTGAAGTTAATTTATCTTCTAAACTAAAAGGGAATTCTTTTACCCATTTTTTACCGAATAGATTTTCTTCTACATTACAAAATCCGGTTATTTCAACTCCTTTGATAATATATTCATCATTATTTTTAATATTTACAAAAGATGCGGGACCATGACAAACAGAAGAAATAACAGTTTTATCTCTTTTATAAAGGTTTAATACAATGTCTTGAAGAGAAGGATCGAAGGGCAAATCGAACATAGCGCCTTTGCCACCAATAATATAAATAGCATCATAATTTTCAGGATTTATACTAGCTGTGGTTTTAGTATTTTCTAATAAACTTAAAGCAATTTTATCTTCTAAAATAGCTTTGTTGTACGGTTTTTCTTTATTGAATTTGTCAGCTTCAACTTTTCGACCTTTTGGACTAGCTAAGTCTATAGTTAAATTGTTGTTTTTAAAGATTAGATAGGCCTGTGAGAATTCGTCAAATTCATAACCAGGTCTAGTTGCTCCTAAATCTTTCCCATAGCTACTTACCACCATAAGTAACTTTTTTTGCTTTTTATTTAATTGTGAAAATAGACTAACAGGTATTAAGAATAGAGCAATAATTATTAATTTTTTCATGTTTTAAAATTTTATTAGTTAAAATCTTAACTCTTTTAGTTAGTATAGTTGGTTTTTAATGTTGAGTTTTAATTGATTGTTTTTGCCTATTAGCTTAAGCTACTTTTAAACCTTAAGTAAGGAGGCTCAGTAGAAGTTTTATGAATATTAGGACCTCTATAATACATTACTTTGCCTGAAATTATATTGTTATGAAAGTCAATTTCAGTATACAAGACACCGTCAGGGTGTATCAAGGCATATATGTTTTTTCTCTTTAGATAGATTAATTTATATATTTCTTCATTTTTTTCTTTAGAGTTAATAGTAAGCTTATCATTTTTACCATCAAGTTCTAAAAAACCATCTCTTTTTACCCACTTTCCTCGAACATCTTCTTCAACAATTAGTTTAAATTTTCCTTTAGGTTGTTTGTAAACCATTGGCTTGGTTAAGTAGGGAATAGCCAAAGTATGAGCAGTTTCTTCTATAGCCCAAAGACGTAAAGCATTGGTCATTAAAGAAATGCTTACTTTTTGATTAGGAAAACTACTAACAATACAACGAGTTCCTTCCCCAGCACCATCTTGTTCAAATACTTTTCTATCAGCCATATCCCAATTATTATCCCAACCAATTCCTTCTCGAATTGTTTCACCAGAATTTAATTTTTGAACTTCATAAAAAGTATCAACAATATCTTTTTTTATATAGCCATTATTATAAGCGTTTACTAATTTTACTAAGTCTGTTGGTGTAGAAATCAAAGCAGCTCCTGCTAAACTATAGCTGTAGTTTTTAGGTTTTTCAATTTCTAAAAAATGAGCTCCCTCTTTTTTAGCATCAAAATTATATAGTTTGGTCATTTTTTTGGTTAATTCTATACCCGTAGAAGTCATTTTTAGAGGCTTGAAAATTTCATTGTCAAGTAAGGTTAGAAAATCTTTATTAGAAGCTTTTTCCATAACCCAAGAGAGCAATGTATATGCATGAATACTATATTGATATTTATCTCCAGGTTTATGTAAAAGAGGAATATGAGAAAAGACATTCACAGCGTCTTTAACACTAGTATAGTAACGATTTTCTAATTGATCATTTTTAGAATAATGCCCCATACCAGAAAGTCCCGTTGCAAGTTGTTTTACAGTGAATTTATACTCTTTTTTAGGATAGTTTGATAAATATTTTTGAGCTAAATCATTAAAATTGATGCTTTTTTTCTCAATTAGCTTTGCTAGAGCAGTGGTAGTAATAGCCCTAGACAAACTACCAGCTCTGAATTGTGTTTTAGGAGTAACTTTTTTCTTAGTTTTTAAGTCAGAATGACCAAAACCTTTGGAGTAAACAATACTGTTGTTTTTACTAATTGCAACTGAAACTCCTGGAGGAGTAGTGGGGAGCTTAGTAAGTTCAGTTACAATTTGATGTACTAGTTCGTTTGCTTCCTTTTGATTTGCATTTATTTCTTGAGCCGTTATTTTAAATATACTTGATAGCGTAACAAACAACAATAAGATTGAGGTAGTTTTATTTTTCATAAATGAGGTTTTATAAACAGTTTAATTACAAAGTAAACTTAAACTGTAAAGCATTATCATTATGAAATAATAGATAAAGAGTAGTAGCTCATATATAAAGAGTAGTTTTTAGTAGACTAAAAAAGTTTAGTTTTTAGAAAAGAATTTATCATTATTCAGTGATAGTAGTTTAAAAATTTAAATTTATTCCCGAATACAGAAAATAATAATATTAGTAAAATAAGTGAGAACAGACATTTGTGGTGGAATAGAGATGTAAGATATTATCTTCTTTAGTTACATTTTTGTAATAAGAGAAGTATTATTTGTACATTTAGTCAATAACTTTATTTTATACTGCAAGTTGAAATCATTTATAAAACTTTCATTTTTTCTTTGTTTTTTAAGTTATTCTTGTCTTTTTGCTCAAGAATTACCTCCAGTAACTAACTTTTCTCCAAAAATATATACAGGAGAAAAACAGAATTGGGCAATTTCTCAGGATAAAGAAAAAACAATTTACATAGCTAATAATAGGGGGCTCTTATCCTATAATGGTGCTTCTTGGAGGTTATATGATTCACCTAATGAAACAATAATTCGATCTGTAAAAGTAATAGGAAACAAGATTTTTACAGGGTGTTACATGGAGTTTGGTTATTGGGAAAAAGACAATTTAGAAGAATTAAAGTATACTTCATTATCAGAAAAAATAGAAAATCAAATTATTGAAGATGAACAGTTTTGGAATATTTTATCTTTTGAAAACAAAGTTGTTTTTCAATCTTTAAATAGAATATTTATTTACGATTTATCTAGTAAAGATTTTATTATTTTAGGTAGTAATGATTTAATTACTAAAACCTATCAAACAGCAAGTTCTATTTTCTTTCAGAAATCTAATAAAGGACTTTATAAAATAGATAAGGGGAGGGAGTTACTTATTTCTACTAACGAAATTTTTGTTGATGAAAGGATTATTAATGTATTTCAAAAGGAAGATAAACTATTAGTTTTAACTGAAAATAAAGGTTTTTTTACGCTATTTAATGGAAATGTAGAAAAATGGGGAAGTGATTTAGATAAGAGTTTTAAAGACGTAAGTGTATATAATGCTATAAGATTAAAAAATCAAAACTATGCTTTAGGAACCATATCTAATGGATTTATTCTTCTTGATAAAAATGGTAAATTTTTATACCAATTAAATAGAGAAAAAGGACTTTATAATAATACAGTACTTTCTTTATATGAGGATGTAGATGATGATATTTGGTTAGGTTTAGACAACGGAATTAGCCTAGTCAATGAAGAATCACCTTTTATATTATTTAATGATTTTATAGGAGATTTAGGAAGTATTTATGCTTCTGCAATTTTTAAAGATTATTTATACTTAGGAACAAATCAAGGTTTGTTTTTCAAAAGAATGAATTCGGCAGATGATTTTAAATTAATTCAAGGAACAAAAGGTCAAGTATGGAGTTTAAAAGTAATTGATGAAACACTTTTTTGCGGACATAATTTAGGAACCTTTACAGTAAACAAAGGAAAGATAAATTTAGTATCGAATATAGAAGGAACTTGGGATTTTAAGAAGATAAATGATTCTTTAGTATTACAAGGTAACTATGATGGATTATATGTTTTAAAAAGAGAAAACAATAATTGGAATTTAAGAAACAAAATAGAAGGTTTTAATATTTCATCTAAACAGTTTGAAATTTTTAAAACTGATAAGATTTTTGTGAATCACGAATATAAGGGAGTATATGAGTTAAAGGTTAATGAAGATTTTACAAGTACATTTGAAATAAAAAAAGACACGGTAAATTTGGGGGTACACTCAAGTATTGCCTCATTCCAGAACAAAATTTATTTAGCATATAAAAAGGGCGTTTTTGAATATAATGAAGAAAATGCATCTTTTGTAAGAGATACTACCTTAAGTAATATTTATAAGGACGACTTTATTTCAGGAAAATTAATTATTCAGGATAATGAAATGTGGGCTTTTACACAATCTAGTTTAGTTCAAATAACACCAAGTAAACTTTCAAATGGATTTGAAGTAAAGAAAATTCCTTTAGATAATATTAAAAGAAATAGTGTTGTTGGGTATGAGAATATTTTAAAAATTGTTAAGAACCGATATTTATTATGTTCCTCTTCTGGATATATTGTTATAAATACAGCAAAGTTACCTCAAAAAGAGTTCGAAGTAACACTTAATAAAGTTTCTTTGAAAGAGAATAAAATAGACCATGAGGTCAATGGTGTTTTTAAGAATCATCAAAACAATTTAGCCTTTACGTATAATGTTGCAGAATTTGATAAGTTCTTTTTACCAGAGTATCAATATCGATTAAAAGGGTTGGAAAAAGAATGGAGTAAATGGTCTACTAATTATTCAAAAACTTTTGAAAGTCTACCAAACGGAAACTATACTTTTTTAGTACGAGGTAGAGTAGGAAATATGTTGTCTAAAAATGAAGCTAGTTATTCATTTGAAATAAAAAAACCTTGGTATGCTAGTAATTTTATGCTAGTAATTTATGTCATATCTTTTGTGTTATTTTCCATAGCAATGCATATGATGTATAGAAGATATTATAAAAAACAACAAAGAAGAATTATACAGGAAAATCAAAAAGAACTGAAAATAGCACAAATAGAAAATGAAAAAGAAATCATTAAAATTAGAAATGAAAAGTTAAGGAAGGATTTTAAAGATAAGAGTAAAGAACTAGCCTCATCTATTATGAGTGTTGTAAAAAAGAATGAATTATTAACATCTATAAAAAATCAAATTGTTAGTGTTGATAATGGACAATTAAAGGCTGTAATTAAATTGATAGACCAAAACTTAAAAGACAATGATGATTGGGAGTTCTTTCAAGAGGCCTTTAATAACGCAGACAGTGAATTTTTACAGCGCCTAAAGAAATTACATCCTAATTTATCTCCTAATGATTTAAAACTTTGTGCATATTTACGCTTAAATTTATCTTCTAAAGAAATAGCCCCACTTTTTAATATATCTGTAAGAAGTGTTGAAATTAAACGCTATAGGCTACGTAAAAAAATGAACCTTCAACACGAAAACAACTTAGTTGATTATATTTTGAACCTATAAAAACTTTACACATTCGTTTTTAATACGGTTTTCACCTATACATTACCTATACAAAGTCGTTTTTTCTTGTTTTTTCAGGAAAAATGCGATGTTTGTTTGTTTCTTGGTTTTGTATGGGTTTTGTTGTTAAAAACATAAAAAAACTTTATTTTTTTTAATGTGTATATTTTTTGTTGAGGTCTTTTTTATCAATTCTGTAAATTATAACTGTACTTTTATTGTGTAACATTCTGTTTCGGAATTGCTATCACAGTACCATTAGTAACAATCACAGAAAAGATTAAAACTCAACATATAATGAAAGTAATTTTAAAATTAACATTACTTCTTTTTACACTAAACTTTTATAGTCAGGCACAAAAAGTAGCTGTTGTAAAAAATAATGAAGGAATTATGTTAACAGTAAATGGAAAACCATTTATTGTTAATGGTGTCAATTGGGATTATGTACCTATAGGTAACACCATTACAGATTCAGGAATTTGGAATCAATCCGATGATATCATTAAAGCTGCATTAGACTCTGAAATGTCACTTCTTAAAAATATGGGAGTCAACTCAATAAGAACCTATAATTTACAACCAAAGTGGATTACATATATATATGATAAGTATGGTATTTATACCATGTTAAACATCACTTTTGGAGCATATGGTTTAACCATAAATGGGGCTTGGGTACCAGAAACAGATTATGCAGATCCAGCAACCAAAAAGGTATTAATGAAGGAGGCTATAGATATGGCGAATAAATACAAAAATACTCGTGGATTACTACTTTACATGATTGGAAATGAAAACAACTATCATTTAGTATGGAAGGGAACGGAGACAGAAGATATACCTATTCCAAAAAGTAAAGGAGAAGAAACTAGAGTAGCTGCAAGAGCATTGTATAGAGCGTTTAATAATGCCGTTAAAGAAGTAAAAAAAATAGATCAATCACATCCAGTTGCTATTTGTAATGGAGATTTAGGGTTTTTAGATATCGTTAAAGAAGAATGTACTGATATTGATATCTATGGAACTAATATGTACAGAGGTAAGAACTTTACCGATGCTTTCGAGAGAGTTAAAAAAGAATTAGGTCTTCCGGTTTTACTGGCTGAATTTGGGTCAGATGCATATAATGCAAGAGATGGCAAAGAAGATCAGGGAATGCAAGCTTATTATGACGTAGAAAACTGGAAAGATATTTATGCCAATGCTGCTGGTTTGGGAAAAGCTGGGAATTCACTAGGAGGATTTACGTTTCAGTTTAGTGATGGTTGGTGGAAATACGGTCAAACTAAAAATTTAGATGTACATGATAATAATGCGTCTTGGAGTAATGGAGGATATGCAAGAGATATGGCAAAACCAGGAGATAATAATATGAATGAAGAATGGTTTGGTATTTGTGCAAAAGGACCAACCGATGCTCGTGGATTATATCAATTATATCCGAGAGCTGCTTACTATGCATTACAACAAGTTCATAAACTGAATCCGTATGATAAAGGAATGACTTTGGATTTCCTCAATAATTATTTTGAAGGAATTAATGTAATGGATGCTGTCTTGAAAGCAAGAGGAGATCAAGCAGCTTTAAAAGCACAAGAAGGAGGAAAAATAAAAATAAGCCAATTAAGGGCAGAGTTTACTACTTTTTATACAGGAGGAAGTTTATTAACTACACCAGATATGCCAGATCCTACAGCACAGAATAGATATCCGAATCAGACAGGGTTTGACTTTATGCATTCGTATTACATAGGTGTCGAAGGAAAACCTTCTGACAATATGAGAGCAGAAGTTAATTTTAACGTTATAGGAGAAGTTGCAGAGAATCCTATCGATGAAATTTTCTATGAAAATAGAGCGAGACCGGTGGAAGATGTCAATACCGCAAATGGAAACGTTACTTTAGGTGATGTAAATAAAGTAAATGTATACAACGCATCTTTTGAATGGAATGCTCAAGATTTTAATTTAAGAGGATTTTATAGAACAGGACATTATCATTGGGGATATGAAGGAGATTTTTTCGGATTATATCCAGAAGCAAATTATGGACCTAATTTAGATATTTATGGAGGAGAGATTTTAGGAGTTGAAATTGATGGAAAGAGATCCCTTAAAGGATTGAAGGTGGCAGCTGGTCCTCAACTATGGTGGGGAGCAAATCCAACAATGCTACTTAAATATACAAAGAATGTAGCGGGTGTTGATGTAACGGGAATATATCATAGAGATGTAAATACTGATTTAGAATTTGATCAAACTGGAAGACGAATTTTAAATAATAATCAGGTTCGAAGTGGTGTTATACCACCTTGGCCAACAGAAAGAGCCACTTTAGTATTAGAAAAGAAGTTTGGAAGTATAGGAGTAACCTTAGGAGGAATATGGGCAGGTAGTCCGTTAAATGGAAGCTCATTTCAAGATGTAAGAGGAACTTCTGGAAACTACGTAGTATATACAGATAAGGTTAATTCAGATGATAATTGGGGAGGTAAAGCAAAAGTAACCTATCAAAAAGGACGCCTTAATTGGTATGCCCAAGGAAGTATTATGGGATTGGTAGCTAATGGAGGAGCAGATCAAACACAAACATTTACTGGTTGGAAATTGAGAGACAATGGAAGCGGGAATCAAACCAACTTTTTATCTGGGTTTACCTACAGTTTTGGAGACTTTCAAGTAGCACCCAACTTTTTATGGCAAAAACCAATTGTAGATGCAATGCCGAATGATGTAACAGGTCCAGGTAGATTAAGAAATGTGATAGATGACCCTTTTGTTGTAAGAGCAAATAGAGAAACCACCGCAGGAGAAATATTATTTACCTATGATCCAACACCAGGAACCTGGATGTATCAATGGGATAATGATAGAAAAGAAGATGCAAAATTTGCTATGAACCTTGGGTTTGTATACAGACATTTACCAACGACTCAAGATGCACATGTTGGTTTTTTAGCCGATCGTACAATTTTTGCTTTTAATAACTCTGCACCCGCAGAAGATTTATGGGAAGTACATTCAAGAGTGGTATCTAAAATTAGTCCAGACTTCGGATTAATAGCTAATATTTATGCAGGTAATGGACAAGGAAATGGAGATAGTCAACGTACCATAGACCGCTTTGGAACAGATGTAAGAGTCATCTATAAAAAAATGAAGATAACTGGAGCTGTGAAAGTAAATGATTGGGGACCTTTTGATTATCACAGAGATTTTAACTTAACATTCCCACTTCAATTAATGTTAGATTTTTCAACTTCCG
Organism: Tenacibaculum aiptasiae; assembly: GCF_965221665.1. Classification (NCBI taxonomy): domain Bacteria; kingdom Pseudomonadati; phylum Bacteroidota; class Flavobacteriia; order Flavobacteriales; family Flavobacteriaceae; genus Tenacibaculum; species Tenacibaculum aiptasiae. The sequence continues at coordinate 945,879 of NZ_CBDCSN010000003.1, read as the reverse complement.
TAGGAAAACAAGATTGGTTTATACTACCAAGTACAAAAATTGGTATTAGAGGAACATGGCGTTCGTTAGACGAGTTTTCTCCTAGATATTTACCAAATGAGGCATTACCTTTTGCAAATTCACCAATTATTAGTCCAGTAGGATTTGGTAATGGTTCAGAGTGGGAAATAAGAACATATATACATATCAACATAGGAAAATAAAGAACTAAATAATGAAGACTAAGAAATATATTTATTCAAAGATTGCCTGTGTTTTAGGGGTAATTTTATTTACAGCAACAAGTTGTGAAAGAGGTTTGTCGGAAGAAGCTGAGTTTGCAACCTATCCAACAAATGGAGGAATCTTTTTTGATGGTTTTGTAGGAGGTTTAGATTATTTTCCTTTCGGAGGATCTTTTGCAGAAGCTTTTTCAGTAGATACTAATGAAAAATATTTAGGTACAGCTTCGATGCGTTTTGATATTCCTGTTTTTGGAGTAGGTTTTGGAGGTGCTACTTTTCAAAGCTTAGGACCTCGAGATTTATCAGGTTATGATGCATTGACTTTTTGGGCAAAAGCCTCTCAAGGAGCAGATATAAACGAAATAGGATTTGGTATAGATGGAGATACAGAGAATAAATACCAAGTTACTTTACAAAATTTACAGGTATCAACAGCTTGGAAGAAGTATATTATTCCAATACCAGATCCATCAAAATTGAATCAAGAAAGAGGAATGTTTTGGTATGCTGAAGGAGCAGAGAATCAATTTGATGAAGGAGGATATACATTTTGGATTGACGAATTACAGTTTGAAAAATTGGGTACTGTAGCACAACCGCAACCAAAGATTTTAAATGGGGTAGATGTTGTACAAAACACCTTTAATGGCTCTACAATTCAGATCAATGGAACACAAACCTTTAATGTAAGTTCGGGAGAAAATATAACTACAAATGTAGCACCGTCATATTTTAGTTTTGAATCCTCAAATCCAGATGTAGCCATAGTCAACGAGTTAGGTAAAGTTACTATACTTACCCAAGGAACATCAGTAATTACTGCAAAATTAGGGGGAGTATCAGCAAAAGGATCTTTAACACTAAATTCTTCAGGAGATTTTACACCAGCTCCAACACCTCCAACGAGAAATTCAGCAGATGTTGTTTCCGTTTTTAGTAATGCTTATGCCAATATAAACATAGATTTCTATAACGGATTTTTTGGAGGACAAACCACAGAAGGAGGAGCAGTTGATTTAGGAGCGGAAAATGTAATTAGATATACCAACTTAAATTTTGTAACAGTACAGTTTAGTAACCCTACCGTAGATGTATCTCAAATGACAACACTTCATTTAGATATTAAAGTAGATGAATCGGTTGCAGGAGGAGATGCTATTACAATAGAGTTGGGAGACTTTGGAGGAGATGGAGTTTTTGGAGGAGTAGGTTCAGATGATTCAGCAGGTTCTGCAACACCAATTACAGGTTTTACAGAAGGACAATGGCTAAGCGTAGATATACCTATTAATAGCTTTACAGGAGGAACTGGAGCAGGTTTTACAGGGTTAACCAATACAACCAATTTGGCACAGGTTACATTCGTTTCGAGTACCATTTCGAATATTACAGTTGATAATATTTACTTCTATAAATAACAAATAAAAACTAAGTATATGAGTCATATAAATCATTTAATAGTTAAAAAGAATTTGTCAAAGTATGTATTGTTAGTTGTGATACTAATGTGTTTTGCATGCAATAAAAGTGAAGAACAAACGGTGGCTACCTTTTCTAATTTAGTTTGGAATGATGAATTTAATGTAGATGGAGCTTTAGACAATTCTTTTTGGACTTATGATATAGGTACTGGGCAAAATGGTTGGGGTAACAGTGAATTACAATACTATACAGATAGACCCGAAAATGTAACCGTACAAAATGGAATACTTATCATAACCGCAAGGAAAGAATCATTTAATGGTTCAGGTTATACTTCAGCAAGAATAAAAACTGAAGGTTTATTTGAAGAAGCTTATGGAAGGTTTGAAGCAAGAATTAGAGTGCCTTACGGACAAGGCATGTGGCCAGCATTTTGGTTATTAGGAAACAATTGCAATGAACCAGGTTTTACATGGCCTAATTGCGGAGAAATTGACATTATGGAATTCAGAGGACAAGAACCTACAAAAATACACGGTAGTGTTCATGGTCCTGGGTATTCAGCAGGAAATGCCATTACCAAAAGTTACGAGTTAACAAATGATAGATTCGATACAGGTTTTCATGTATTTGGTATAGAGTGGGCGCCAGACTATGTAAATTTTTATGTAGATGATGTTTTATATAATCAGATAACTAAAGCAGATGTAACAGGAGATTGGGTATTAGACCATCCTTTTTATATCATCATAAATTTAGCTGTTGGAGGAAGTTTTGTGGGGGCTCCAAATAGCGAAACGGTTTTCCCACAAAGTATGCTGGTAGATTATGTTAGAGTGTATAAACAATAATTAATTCAAAAGACTAAAAAGATGAAACAATTAATTAAAAACGTTAAGGTATTATCAATCTTTATTTTGATTATAACTTTTATAGGATGTGAAGAGAATGATGCTACTTTACCTAAAGTAACCTCGGGTTTCACGTACACTGTTAATCAAGATTTAGGAAAAGTTACTTTTATCAATATATCCGAAAATGCCGATAATTATGAATGGGATTTTGGAGATGGAACTACTTCAACAGAAATTAATCCAACAAAAATATATCCTACGGGAGAATATACGGTGGTACTAAAATCAACCAATGTATCAGGAGCGTCAGAAACTTTTGAAGATAAAGTTTATATAAACATACCAATACCAGTTAGATTACCAATTAATTTTGATACCGCTAATGTTAAATACGATGAGATAACCTTATTTCCAACAGGCGGAACGTTTAAACTAGTTGAAAACCCAGATCCTTCAGGAAGTAATGCTACAAGTTCAATGGTGGCAGAATTAACAAATAATGGAGTTAATTGGGAAGGATTCTTTTACGACTTAGATGCTCCGATAGATTTTACTACAAATAAAACTATTGTAATGGATCTTTGGTCTAATGTACAAGTACCAGTATTATTAAAACTTGAACAAGGTTCTTCGGCAGATATAGAAATAACAGTTACTCATGGAGGAACAGGATGGGAACAATTAATTTTCACATTTGATTCTGATGCAAAATATAATAGACTAACCTTGTTTGTTGATGGTCCAGGAACTACCGCAGGAAAATTCTATATAGACAATATTGAACAAGTACCAACAATTGATGTAACTCCACCAACAATTACATTAAATGGAGATGCTTCAATGTCGGTTATTCAAGGAACTACATTTACAGATCCAGGTGCAACTGCAACCGATAATGTTGATGGTGATATTTCTGGAAATATTATGGTGGGAGGAGATACAGTTGATACTTCAGCCTTAGGAACCTATACAATAACCTATAATGTTAGCGATGTAGCAGGCAATGCAGCAGCAGAAGTGACAAGAACAGTTGAAGTAGTTAGTGCACCTACAGCACCAACGAATCCAGCGCCAACTCCACCAGCTAGAGAAGCAGGAGATGTAATCTCTATTTTTAGTGATGCTTATGCAGATGTAACATTAAATGAGTTGCCAACTTCATGGTCAGCAACCTCTTTTGAAGCTACAACAGTAGGTAGTGATAATGTATGGAAACTATCTAACTTAGATTTCTTAGGAATTGTAACAAATTATGCAACAGGTATAGATGTTTCATCTATGGAAAAATTGCATATTGATTATTGGGTACCATCGGGTGTTACCAATGAATTATTGGTAAAAATTGTAAATACAATTGATGGAGGAGAAGATATCGAATCTCTAGGAACAACAGTAAGCGGATCTTGGCAAAGTATAGACATAGATATGTCTGGTTTTGATGGAGGTAACTTAGCTAATAAAGAAAAAATCACTCAAATTTTAATAGATTCAGATGGTATTCCTTCTGGAGATGTATTTATAGATAACTTTTACTTTTATAAAGAAGCAAGTTCTGGAGGAGGAGGAAGTTCAGGAAATGTAGTTTCGATTTATAACAATGATTTTACAGATATTTCAGTAAATGAATGGGGACCATTTTGGGGAGATTCTTCTGCTAGAATTGTAGATGGAACTCTTAATGGTAGTCCAGCGAAAGTGATCAATATGGAAGGAGGCAAGACATTTGCAGGAATTGACTTTTCATCATCTGCATTTGATGCAACGAGCTTTACAACATTCCATATAGATTATAAAGTAGACGTTTTATTACCAGGTCAGGTATTTAACATTAAGTTATCGAACCATGAAGGCGGAAGTGGTGAAACAAGTGCAATTCAGTATACTCATGTACCAACAAGTACAGATGTAAACTCATTGTCTATTCCTTTAGCAGACTTTGTTGCTGCTAGTGATCCTCAAAATTTAATAAGAAATGCAATCGCACAAATAGTAATTTCTGCAGCTAGAGCAGATACAACTCAAGGAGTAAATATTACAATAGACAATATCTACTTCAGCGAGTAATTATAGCACCTCAGTTTGAATTAATAGAAAGGTCGAGGTACTACTTGACCTTTTTAAACAAAATTATAAGTTACACTAGTTACAATAAAATGAATTTAACTTTAGCACAAGAAGCAGTCAAAGAAGTTAAGTTAGAAAAGGTTTTTATAGAAGGAGAAGCTTTTTTTAAGATTAGCAATAATGACGAGATGCGTCCTTTTTTTATGAGTATTGTAAGTGCATCTAATCATTGGATGTTTATTGCAAGCAATGGCGGTATTACTGCGGGTAGACAAAACAGTGAGTTTGCTCTATTTCCGTATTATACAGACGATAAAATAACGGAAAGCATTGAGGTTACAGGTAGCAAATCAATCTTTCAAGTACATAGAGAAGATAGAACATATTTGTGGGAGCCTTTTTCAGAACGTGGAGAAGGAATGTTTAACATCACTAGAAATATTTATAAAAATAGTTACGGAAATAAGATATTATTTGAAGAGGTTAATCACGATTTAGAAATCACTTTTAGATATGGATGGAATACGAGTGATAAATATGGATTTATACGAACTAGTAAGCTTATAAATAACTCTTTACACTCTGTAAATGTTGACGTTCTTGATGGAATTCAAAACGTGTTACCATATGGAGTTGGTAGTGATTTACAAAATGCAAGCAGTAATCTTGTAGATGCATATAAACGAAATGAATTAGATAAGAAATCTGGCTTAGGAATTTTTGCGTTAAGTGCGATTATAGTTGACAAAGCAGAACCTAGTGAAGCTTTAAAATCAAATATTGTTTGGAGTTGGGGAATAGAAAATCCTACTTATCTACTTTCTTCAAAACAGTTAAGAAATTTCAGAAGAAAAGAAAGCTTATTTGAAGAAACAGATATAAAAGGAGAAAAAGGAGCCTATTATATCACAACCAAAGTGCAGTTAGCTTCAAATAGTAGTAAAGAATGGTATATAGTAGCGAATGTTAATCAAAACCATTCAGAAATCATTAAGCTATCTGAAAGTATTCAAAAAGACAAGGATTTATTAAAAAAAGTAAAACAAGATATCAATCTTGGTACAGAGCATTTGGTGCAATTAAATACAGCATCAGATGGTATACAAGTTTCAGCAGATAAATTAAGGAATACACGTCATTTTTCAAATGTGCTTTTCAATATCATGAGAGGAGGAATCTTTGATGATAATTATACCATTGAAAAATGGGATTTTAAAGCATATATCACAAAAGCAAATAAAAAAGTAGCTAGAAAGAATGAGATTGTTATAGATAATTTACCTGAAAACTTTATGGTTTCTAAACTAAAAGAGATTGTTGCAAAAACAACGGATAAGAATTTTAGAAGATTGTGTTTAGAATACATGCCCTTAAAGTTTAGCCGTCGTCATGGAGACCCTAGTCGACCATGGAACAAGTTTTCTATCAATACACGAAATGAAGATGGTTCTAAGAAATTAGATTATGAAGGGAATTGGAGAGATATTTTTCAAAATTGGGAAGCTTTAGCACATTCTTATCCGGCTTTTATTGAAAGTATGATTCATAAGTTTTTGAATGCAACCACTTTTGATGGTTATAACCCTTACAGGGTAACTAAAGATGGTTTCGATTGGGAAACGATAGAACCAGATGACCCCTGGAGTTATATAGGATATTGGGGAGATCATCAAATCATTTACTTGCTAAAGTTTTTAGAACTTATAGAAAGTTATGAGCCAAGAAAATTGGAAAGCTTTTTCAATAAAGATTTGTTTGTATATGCAAATGTTCCTTATAGAATTAAGCCTTATCGGGATTTGTTAAAAAATCCGAAAGACACTATTGAATTTGATGAAAACTCTGATTTAAGAATAAGACAAGAACGCGATGAGTTAGGTGCCGATGGAGCGCTTCTACGTGATGAAAATAGGTTTATACACAAAGTCAATTTTATAGAAAAAATACTAGCCACAGTACTGGCTAAATTATCCAACTTTATTCCAGAAGCAGGAATATGGATGAATACACAACGACCTGAATGGAATGATGCAAATAATGCCTTGGTAGGTAACGGAGTATCGTTGGTTACCTTATGTTACTTAAGACGATTTTTAAGTTTCTTTCAAGAAATTTTTGAAAATTCTCAATTAAAATCGGTAGAAGTTTCAAAAGAACTAGCAACTTTTTACGAAGAGGTTTTACATATTTTTGAAACACATAAAGACTTCCTTTCAGATAGTTTTACAAACCAACAAAGGAAACAGGTTTTGGATGGTTTGGGCCAAGTAGCAAGTGAATATAGATTACATATTTATCAAAACTCTTTTTCGGGCAGAAAAACCTCGGTTAGCTTAGAATCATTAAGAACTTTTATAAATCTAAGTTTGGCCTATCTAGAGCATACGATAAAAGCTAATAAAAGAGCAGACAATTTGTACCATGCCTATAATTTGATGACTGTAGAAAGTGAAAAATCAGTTTCAATAGCATATTTAGATGAAATGTTAGAAGGACAAGTTGCTGTACTAAGTTCAGGAAGTTTAACTTCATTAGAGGCTTTACAAGTATTAGATGCCTTAAAGCAGAGTCGTCTTTTTAGAGAAGATCAATACAGTTATTTATTATATCCAAATAAGGAATTAAAAGGCTTTATAGAAAGAAATACTATTCCTAATGAAGCTTTAGGAAAATCAACTGAAAAACAACTATCATAGAAAAAGATATTCTTGGAGGGTTTCATTTTAACGGGAATTTTAAAAATGCAAATGATTTGGCTATTGCTATGGATAATTTTTCGTTGGAAATTTCAGAAAAAGATAAAAATGAAGTATTCAAAATCTTTGAAGAAGTTTTTAATCACAAAGCATTTACTGGACGTTCAGGAACTTTTTACGGGTACGAAGGTTTAGGGTCTATATATTGGCATATGGTTTCTAAATTACTATTAGCGGTTCAAGAATGTTGTTTAAAAGCTATTAAAGAAAATGAAAGCAAAGAAATTATAGGAAGACTGTTAGAGCATTATTATGAAATTAATGAAGGCATTGGAGTACATAAATCACCAACATTGTATGGTGCGTTCCCAACAGACCCTTATTCTCATACACCTGAAGGTAAAGGAGCTCAGCAACCTGGAATGACGGGTCAAGTAAAAGAAGATATTTTATGCCGTTTTGGAGAACTAGGAGTGTATGCTTCTGAAGGAAAACTACACTTTAATCCGAATTTACTTAGGAGAAACGAATTTTTACAAGAAGCTAAAGAAATTAACTTCTTAACAGTTTCAGGAAATAAAAGAAAGGTGTTATTACCTACAGAGTCTTTACTGTTTTCTTACTGTCAAATACCTATTGTATATATCATTTCAAAAAAGATAGGAATAGAAATTCAATATAGTAATGGAGACTACAGAACTATAGAAGAATTGAGTATGGATGCTACAACCAGTTCAGAAATATTTAATAGAACAAATAGTGTGGCACAACTTAATGTGTTTATAACAGAAGAATATTTAAAGTAATTATATGAAGTCAAGAAGCCATATCATATTACTCATTGTCCTCTTGATTTCTTGTGGAAAAGAGAAAACAAATACTAAGCCCTTAAAGAAACCATATAAAGAAGTGAAAGCGAAAGACATACTAGGAAACCCTAATTACCTAGCTATATCTTACGGAGGATATCGTAAGAATACGAGAGAGATACAACCAACAATTGATGAGTTGAAAGAAGATATGAAAATTCTTCATGCAATGGGAGTCAAATTATTAAGAACCTATAATGTGCATTTACCACATGCTTCAAATTTATTGCAAGCAATTAGCGAGTTAAAGAAGGAGGAAGAAAGCTTTGAAATGTATGTCATGTTAGGTGCTTGGATAGATTGTAAAAACGCATGGACAGGCTTACCAGTAGACCATACACAAGAAAGCGAACAAAATAAAAAAGAAATAGATGAAGCTGTTAGACTAGCAAATCAATACCCAGATATAGTAAAAATAATAGCCGTTGGTAACGAAGCTATGGTAAAGTGGGCCACGAGTTATTATGTACAACCTTGGGTAATTTTAAAATGGGTAAATCATCTTCAAACCTTAAAAAGAGAAGAGAAACTGGATAAAGATTTATGGATTACAAGTTCAGATAATTTTGCCTCTTGGGGAGGAGGAAGTAATGAATATCATGTAGAGGATTTAAATAAACTGATAGCTGCTGTAGATTTTATTTCTATGCACACCTATCCGATGCACGATACCCATTATAACCCACGATTTTGGGGTGTTAGTCAAAAAGAAGACACACTTTCTAGCTTAGAAAAAATAAAAGCCGCTATGCTTCGTGCACGTCGCTATGCAGAATCTCAATACCATGGTGTTGAACGGTATATGAAAAGTATTGGAGTTGACAAACCGATTCATATAGGAGAAACAGGTTGGGCTAGTTATTCAAATGAGTTTTATGGAAATAAAGGTTCTAAAGCCACAGATGAATATAAAGAAGCACTTTTTTATGAGCATATGAGAGATTGGACAGCTAAAGAAGGCATGTCGTGTTTCTATTTTGAAGCTTTTGATGAAACTTGGAAAGATGCTCAAAACCCCGAAGGATCAGAAAACCACTTTGGTTTATTTACTGTAGATGGAAAAGCAAAATATGCCTTGTGGGATTTAGTAGATAAAGGAGTTTTTAAAGGATTAAAACGAGGAGGAAATACAATAATTAAAACCTATAACGGAAGTAAAGAAAATCTTCTGGTAGATGTATTAATGCCTCCTTTAAGAAAGGAACTGGTAATAACACCATAACGATTATGATACTTATAAAGAGATTAACATTTTTCGTTCTAATTTTTATAATGATGACTCAATGTAAAAATAATTCAGAATTAAAGCTAGAAGTACTAGAAACATCAGCTAGTGGGAATAAACTAACACCAATATCTGAATTTTCTATAGAAGGAAATTTATCGAAAATAAGTATCAATCCTAAAAAAAAATATCAAACAATAACCGGATTTGGAGGCTCTTTTACAGAAGCATCTGCCTATTTGTTAAACAAACTAAGTAAGAAAAATAGAGATAAAGTATTACAAGCATATTTTGGAAGGGAAGGAGCAAATTATTCCTTAACAAGAACGCATATAAGCTCCTGTGATTTTTCATTAAGTAACTATACATATGCTCCAGTAGCTGAAGATATGGAGCTTGAACATTTTAGTATAGAAGAGGATAAAGAAGATTTGGTACCCATGATAAAAGATGCTATGTCTATTTCTGATGAAGGGTTTAAGATTATAGCATCTCCATGGACAGCTCCACCTTGGATGAAAGATAATAACCATTGGGTTGGGGGTAAGCTGTTACCGAAATATAATGATAGCTATGCGCTGTTCTTTTCTAAGTATTTAAAAGCCTATAAAAAAGAAGGAATTGATATATGGGGAGTAACAGTTGTTAATGAACCACATGGAAATGGAAACAATTGGGAGAGTATGCATTTCTCACCGAAAGAGATGACTGATTTTGTACAATATCATCTAGGCCCTAAACTAGAAAAAGAAGGCTTAGAAGAGGTGAAAATCTTTGGATATGATCAGAATAGAGATGGTTTAAAGGAATGGGTAGATGAAATGTATAAAGATGAAAATTCTTCTAAATACTATGCAGGAACTGCAATTCATTGGTATGAGAGTACGGTTGACTATTTTCCAAAAGCATTGCAATATGCACATAAGAAAGCTCCTAATAAGTATCTAATTCAAACAGAAGCTTGTGTAGATTCAGAAGTTCCTAAATGGAAAGATGATGCTTGGTATTGGAGTAAAGAAGCTACAGATTGGGGATGGGATTGGGCACCAGAACATCAGAAAAGTTGGCATCCTAAGTATGTACCTGTATACCGCTACGCAAGAGATATCATTGGTTGTTTAAATAATTGGGTAGATGGCTGGGTAGATTGGAATATGGTTTTAAATAAAAAAGGAGGCCCTAATTGGTTTAAAAATTGGTGCGTAGCACCGGTTATAGTAGACGAAGAAGCAGATGAGGTATACTTAACACCAATTTATTATACACTTGCTCATTTCAGCAAATACATTCGTCCTAAGGCAGTAATCATAGACTCACAAACAAATGATGCTCAAGTTATGGTTACCGCAGCACTCAATCCTGATAAGACCGTTTCAGTAATATTATTTAATCCTACTCAAGAGAAGAAGCAGTTCACAATTGAGTTAAATAATAAAACGAAAAACATTTCAATAGGAAAGCAAGCAATACAAACTATCATCATTACTAATTAAAAGAAACTAACAATGTCACAATCAGTAAAAGTTCCATTCGGTCAAAAAGTCGCTTTTGGTGTTGGTATGTTTGCCAATCAAATGTTTCCTGCAATATTGGGTATTTTCATGGTAGTCTTGGTAGAAGATTTAAAATTTACAGGACTTATGTGGGGAATGATTTATTTATTCCCAAGATTGTTTGATGCTATCACCGATCCTTTAATGGGGTTTATTTCAGACAACACGAAATCTAAATGGGGAAGACGTAGACAATATGTTTTAGCAGGAGGAATTGTAATGGGAATTGCATACGTTTTTATGTGGCAACTCTTTAAAGAGAATACGGTACAATACAATTTTTGGTATTTCTTTCTTTGGTCTGTTGTGTTTTACTTGGGACTTACGCTTTTTAGTGTTCCTTACGTAGCTATGGGATATGAAATGAGTGATGATTTCCATGAACGCACAAATATTATGGCAATTGCTCAATGGATTGGGCAATGGGCTTGGGTAATAGCACCCTTATTTTGGATTATTATGTACGATCCAGAATGGTTCCCTTCTGCAGATGTAGCTGCCAGAAAGTTAGCCATATGGGTAGCCGTCCCATGTGCTATTTGTGCTATTGTACCCGCATTGTTTATTAAAAGTGAATCTACCTTAGATAAAGATTATGAACCATTAAACCTTTTAAATATTAGTAGTAGCTTAAAGAAAATACTGAGGAGTTTTGTAGAAGCATTTCAAATGAAAGAGTTTAGAAAGTTATGTCTTGCTACATTCTTTATTTACAATGCCTTTATGGCTGTATCCTCATTAACATTTTTTGTAATAGTCTATAAATTATTTAATGGTAGTGCAGAAGCATCGGGTATATGGATATCCCTATTTGGTGCTTTAGGAGCCTTGGGAACCACTTTTATAGTAATACCTGTTGTAGCCTGGCTTTCAAAAAGAATGGGTAAGAAAAAGGCCTTTATGTTATGCCAAACAATCTCTATTCTAGGGTATATTATGATGTATTTTCTGTTTATCCCAGGAAAACCTTGGATGTATATCATAGCCTTACCATTCTTTTCTTTCGGTATTGGGAGTTTATTTACCATTATGATGTCAATGACAGCCGATGTAATAGATATTGATGAATTGAATACAGGAAAACGTAGAGAAGGAATTTTTGGAGCAATTTATTGGTGGATGGTAAAAGTTGGTTTTGCAATTGCAGGAGCATTGAGTGGTGTTATCATATGGGCGGTTGGTTTTAATGCAGAGTTGCCAACTGTAGAGCAGCAAGCTTCAGTAGATGGACTACATGCATTTTTTTGCTTTTTCCCAATTATAGGAACAGTAGCAGCGATGTATGTAATGCGTAATTATAGTGTTTCAGAAGCAAGAGCTAATGAAATTCGTGCACAACTAGATCGTAGAAAGAAACCAGTAGGGTCTTCATACTATCAAACAAATAAATTGGCATCTTTATTTTCTTCTAATTTGAATATTGATAATTCTACAGAGATCGATTTCAAATCAAAATCAGCAGAAGAAATCAAAACAATGTTCAGAAGCACATTGCAAAATAAAATGCACGGATTGTGTTTTAGTCCGTATTTAGAAGGACAAAACATAGGAGATCAATTATCTGAAAACCAAATTCAACAACGTATGGATATTGTTGCTCCTTATACCGACTGGATTCGTTCTTTTTCATGTACAGACGGAAATGAGCTCATACCAAAAGTAGCAAGAAGTAGACGTTTAAAAACAATGGTGGGAGCTTGGATTGGAAGTGATAGCGATAAGAATGCAGTAGAGATTGATAATTTAATCAAATTGGCTAAAGAAGGATATGTAGATGTTGCCGTGGTAGGAAATGAAGTTTTATTACGTGAAGATTTAAGCGAAGAAGAACTCATAAACAATATCCTCAAAGTAAAAAAAGCCTTGCCAGATATTTCGATAGGATATGTAGATGCTTATTACCAATTTGTAGAAAGGCCTAAATTGGTTGAGGTGTGCGATGTTATTTTGGTAAACTGTTATCCGTTCTGGGAAGGAAGTTCTATTAAAGAAGCTTCAGAGTATTTAAGAAAAATGTTTGCAGTTACAGAACAAGTAGCTAATGGAAAACAAGTAGTTATTACAGAGACTGGATGGCCTAATAAAGGAGATAATACAGAGAAAGCAGAGCCTTCAGAAAGTAATGCGATGAAATACTTTATAAATACCATTGTATGGTCTCAACAAAAAAATATACCGTTGTTTTATTTCTCTTCTTTTGATGAATCTTGGAAAGTACATCAAGAAGGAGATGTTGGTTCACGTTGGGGAATTTGGAACAAGAATGAAAAGTTAAAATATTAAAACAAAGAATTGCAATGTCATTTAGAACGGGAAAAATAAAATCTTTAACAGGAAGTTCAGGAATATCTTTTGAGGGGAAATCTACAGAAGATTTGAAGGAATTATTCAATGATTTTTTAACGAATGGAATGTATGGCTTATGTGCCAGTTTTTATGAAGAAGGTCAGGAGCCAGGAGATCAACTAACCGAAGAACAAATAAGAAGAAGACTAGCCATTATGAAACCTCATATTAAATGGATTCGTTCTTTTTCTTGTACCGAAGGAAATGAGCTAATTCCCAAAATAGCTAAAAAAATGGGAATTAAGACCTTAGTGGGAGCTTGGTTAGGAGATGATTTAGAAATCAATGAAAATGAGATTAAGGGTCTGTTAAAATTGGCAAAAGAAGGATATGTTGATATTGCTGCGGTGGGTAATGAGGTAATGTATAGGAAAGATTTATCAGAAGAAGAATTACTAGCGTACATGCAACAAGTAAAAAAAGAGTTACCTACAAATATTCCTATGGGCTATGTTGATGCCTATTATGAGTTTACTGAAAGACCTAAAATTACGCAAGCTTGTGATGTTATACTTACCAACTGTTATCCTTATTGGGAAGGTTGTCATATAGATTATTCTCTAATGTATATGAAGCAAATGTATTACCAAGCTTTAGATGCGGCCAATGGAAAACCAGTTATTATTACAGAAACAGGTTGGCCAAGTAAGGGAGAAGGTTTAGAAGGAGCAATCCCTTCTTATGAGAATGCTTTAAAGTATTTGATAAATGCTCAAAAATGGTCTTCAGAAGATAATATACCGATGTTCTATTTCTCTTCTTTTGATGAATCTTGGAAGGTTGGAGATGAAGGAGATGTAGGAGCATATTGGGGAATTTGGGATAAAAATGAAAAGTTAAAGTATTAAAAATGGTTACGTTAAAACAGTTGTCTAAAGAGTTGGGAGTATCAATTTCAACTGTTTCTAAAGCTTTAAGTGATAGCTTTGAAATAAGTGAAAGAACCAAGAAAAAGGTACTAGCATTAGCTAGGAAATACAACTATCGTCCAAATAATGTAGCTGTTAATCTTAGAGCGAAATCTACAAAAACGATTGGAGTTATTATACCTAATATTTTCAATCATTTTTATACTAAAATTCTTTCAGGAATAGAACAAGAGGCAAAGAAGAATAATTATAAAGTTATTGTATCGATATCTAATGAAACAGTTTCTTCAGAAAAAGAAGGTATTTCTTTTTTCTCTAATGGAAGTGTAGACGGAATTTTGTTAGCACCTTCAGAAGAAACAGAAAAATTAGGGAACTATAAGCATATTTCAGCCTTACATCAAAAGGAGGTTCCGTTTGTATTATTTGATCGATATTCAGAAAAATTGAATTCAGATAAAGTAATTATTAATGATTTTGATTCTGCAAAAAAAACGGTAAAGTATCTAATCAATGAAGGAAGAGAAGAAATAGTAATTGTTTCTTTAATAAAACATTTGAGTGTAGGAGAATTAAGAAAGCGAGGAGCTTTTGATTCATCTAAGAAAATTAGATTACTAGAATTTGAAAAAGAGGAAGAGTTAGAAGAAGCGTTTCTAAAATTAATTAAGTATAAACGTATAGATGCCGTTTTAGCATTGGATGAGTTATCTGGTATTATAACTTTAAACATAGCAAGAACAGTATCATTTAAAATTCCTGAAGAGTTAACCATTATTAGTTTTAGTCAAGGAGTTTTATCTGAATATTCTTATCCAAAACTTTCTACAATTAACCAACATGCAAAAGAAATAGGAGAAAATTCTGTACAGTTATTATTAACTAGAATAAAAAATAAAAATATTACTTTTACGACAAAAATTATTGAAACTACATTAGAAATAAATGAGACCTAAAGATAAATTTCAATTATCTTATACCCTCCTATAGATGGAAGATTTTGTTTTTCTTTTGTTTGATTTTTTAGAAAAAACAAATAATAAAAAATTACAAATATTATTAGCCCAAAAGACATCTCTTTTTTTATATTTCTTATCCGTCTACATGAAACTATGGAGTATAAGGTTTTGGTATAGGAGTAATCAAAAGACAGTATAAATTTAAAAAGCGAGATTAATTTTAATTTAATCTCGCTTTTATGTTTTTAATATTATAAAAATGAATTTTTTATTAAGAATAATTAACTTTATTTTAAGCTTTGAATTCACGATATTTACCAAAAAAAACAGAGGAGCATAGAGTTTTTAGAAGGAATAACGGTATTTAATTTTTTACTTTTTTCAATTATCATATGGTATTTTAGAAAAAAGTTAGACATTTCGGTTTATGTTTTTTCATTCTTTTTGTTAGGAAAAGGAATAACCTTACTAAGTAATCTAATTATTACAAGAGCAATTTTTCCAGAAAGTAAAGTTGTTTTTCTAGCAGGTATCTTTCTTAATTCGTTTCTGTTTTTTTATGCTCCCATTTTATATCTTTTTGCTTTAAGTATTATTAAAGGAAGCATCTCAATAAAAAAACATGTCATTCATTTTATACCTTTTGTAATATTTTTGGTATTGAATATATTACTGGTTCTTCTGTTTCTTTTGAAACGAGATAGTGAAGTAACTTCAAACATTTTATGGCTTAGAAATTCTTTTGATAAACTGTATTTCGTGCAAGTTATTAGCTATACTTTTATTTCTTTTTGGGTGATATACAAGCATAAGAGCGACAACCTAAGGTTTGTAAAAATTTCCAAATGGCTAAAACAAACTTTAGTTTTCTTTATTATGATTTGGTTGATGTTTCTTATCGGTTCGTTAATGGAAAGCTTACCGAAAATTTCTTATACCTTTACATTTATAGGAATATTACTATTGTTGGGATTGTCTAATATTACTTTATTTCAACTATTAAATCATCCAGAATTTTTTTATAATAACCTAATGGTAAAACTCCGAAAGGAAACTGTCAATTCTAAAATCAATAAGGAAAACTATAACAAGCTTTGTGATTTGTTGGTAGAGAAAAAACTCTATAAAAAAACCGATTTAAAGATCGGTGATTTATCAGATGCTTTAGGAGAATCTGCGCGAAACATTTCAATTTTAATAAACACGTATTATAAAGGTAATTTTTACGACTTTATTAATTTCTATAGAATAGAAGAAGCAAAATCTCTTTTAAAAAATGGAGACGAAGAAATGACAATCCTAACCATTTTATATGAATCTGGATTTAATAGTAAGTCTGTTTTTAACTCTGTTTTTAAAAAGACTGTTGGTCAAACACCATCTAATTACAGAAAGAATTATATTTCTACTATGTACGGATAATCTTCACTACTTATTACTTTCCTTTCTGTTGATGTAGATAATTTTTGTTAAATCACTCTTAAAAGTAAGTACTAATTTCTGTTTTTACAGGTATTAGGACGACTCAACACGCTTTAAAAATTAGGTTTGTACAAGATTTACTATTTCATTCTATCTAGCATAGAGAGCCTTGAATAGTTCTTCTCGATTTTAAAATTAATTATAAATAAAGTAAAATACACAAAAGAAATGAAGAAGTTAATAGCTTTACTATTTGCAGCATTTTTAATGCAGAATTTAATGGCACAATTTCACACCTTAAATATGCCTCAAGGGAGTCCGAGAGTTCAAGAAACCCAAAAATTAGGGATAACCGAGATTACATTAGATTATGGAAGTCCTGCATTACGTAATAGGGATGTTTGGAAGAATCCTAATATTATACCTCAGGGTGGAAATCCTATAGCTTGGAGAGCTGGAGCCAATATGGCTACAACTATTGAATTCACAACCGATGTGTTAGTTGAAGGGCAGTCTTTAAAAGCAGGCATTTATGGGATTCATATTATTCCTGACAATGACACATATACTTTATTATTTGCTCATAATCACAATCAATGGGGAAGTTATTACTTAGATAAAGATAAGGATGTAAGCTTAAAAGTAACTGTAAAGCCTGAGCCTTGCGCAAAGTCAGAACAGCTAGACTATGAATTCTTAAACAGAACTGAAAACTCATTGGTTATTGGATTAGAATGGGGTGAAAAACGAATTCCATTTAAAGTAGAAGTTGATTTAAATAGAACTGTTGTAGAAAGCTTTAGAAATGAACTACGAGGTATTAATACTTACCATTGGCAAGCATGGAATGATGCTGCTTTATGGTGTTTAAATCACAATACCAATTTAGAAGAAGCTTTACAATGGGCAAACCGTTCCATAAATGGCGGATATGGTGGTTACGCGGCTGATAAGAATTTAACGAATATGTCAACTAAGATAAGATTGTTAAGAAAACTAAATAAAACTGAAGAAGCTAAAACTACCATTGCAGAAGCAAAGGAAATAAACGCGACTTTATATGAGGCAAATGGTTTTAGTAGGTTTTTAATTCAAAATGGTTTATATCAGGATGCATTAGAGTACTGCAATGACTTACTTGAATCAAACCCTAATACATGGTTTTTAGTGTTGAATAGAGGTATAAGCCAATATTTTTTGAATAATAAGAAAGCAGCGTTAAAAGATATCAGAAAAGTACTAAAAACAGCACCAGAACAATTTCAATCCAGATTGAACGAAATTATAAAAGAGATTGAAACGGGAACATATAAATTACCCAGAAACTAATATAGTTATTCAAAATTAAATCGGAAGTGACTAAGGTAGAGAAGGTTGATGTTTTCTTCATTTAATAGTTTGAGTTCCTTCTCATTTTATCATTTTTTAATATTTAATAAAACCAAAGTAAAAGATGAAAACAAGATACATAAGTCTAATAATTATAATGTTATTGGTACAGAATATTTTAGAAGCACAAACCTTAAAAAGAAAAGGTCTTCTAGGTATCACTATGCAAACATTAAATGATAGTATAGTTAAACAAGAAAATTTAAAAATCAACTCTGGAGTACTAATTAATACTGTAATGCCGAACTCAACCTTTTTTAATTTAGGAGTCAAGGAAGGTGATGTACTTTCTAAGTTAAATGGAATATCAGTAACAACCGTTCAAGATGTTTTAGCAATTACTAGATTGCTTTATGAGGGTGATAAAATCGAAGCTGATTATTATTCAGAAAATAAAAGAAAGAAAAAGACTACATCTTTATTAGGTAAACCAATTGAAGTCTTTAAAAATGCTAATGTTAAATATAGTGAGGTTGTATATCAAGACAATGCGCTAAGAACCATTTTGGTTACTCCAAAAATTATAAAAAATCCACCAGTTGTATATTTTTTACAAGGCTACACATGTGGCTCTGTAGAGACAGTTTCGGACCAGTACCCTATGAAAAAATTAATGAATGATTGGTTAGAAGCAGGGTTTGCTATTTACCGTATTGAAAAGCCTGGAGTTGGAGATAGTAAAAGTAAAAAACATTGTATGCAAATAAGTTTTAATGAAGAATTAAAGGCGTTTCAAGAAGGTTATAAAGATTTGCTAAAACAAAAATCTATTGATACTGATAACATCTTTATGTTTGGGCATTCTATGGGAGGTGTCATCGCACCACTTTTAAACGAACTTAAATCACCACGTGGTATTGTAACCTATGGAAGTATTGCTCAAAATTGGTATGATTATATGGTAGACTTGTATACTATTCAACCTAAGCATTTTGGAGTATCTGATGAACAGATCAAGGAAGATAACAAAATTAACTTAAAATTTAACAAGGACTTTTTAATCAATAAACTATCAGGTGAAGAAATATTGGCTAACAAATCTTATGCAGACTTTTTCAGTGCAAACATCACTAATTTTAAACAAAACCAATACATAGGTCGTCATTTCGATTTTTGGCAAAACTTATCTGATGTAGATATTCCTAGAGCATGGTCAAAAGTAAATACCAAAGTTTTAGCAATGCATGGTGAATTTGATATTCAGGCTATAAGTCCAAAAGGAGCCAAAAGAATAGCAGAAATAGTAAATAACAATGGGGGTAAAGGGGATTTTATTTTGATTAATAAAGCAGACCATGGCTTTGTAAACTTCAATTCGATGCAGCATAATGTTGAAACTCTTGGTAGTGGTAACTATTTAAGACACGCCATAAATAATTACAGTACAGATTTAGGAAAAGAAACTGTAAAGTGGATGAAATCTAAACTCGAAAAGTAGATTAATGAGAAAAATATTACTATTTACCTGTTACTTACTATTTTCTTACTCTGGAAATTCACAAGAGATAAACCTACAAATTGAAAAAAAGTTATGGCAAGAAGACTTTAAATATTTAAAACAAAGAGTTGAGAAAATCGCACCTATGTATCAATATGAAGCAGTCAAAAAAAACTTCAATTCAGTTTATAACGACCTATTGACTTTAGATTTTAATGGTTATGAAGCAATGTTTAGTATTCAAAAATTAATGAACACTCTAAATGACGAAGGTTGTAATGTGCCACTATTTCAAAAAGGACTTGAATTACAAGTTTTACCTATTAAAACTTATTGGTTTTCAAATGGTTTGTATGTTTTAGATGCTTCAAATAATTATAAGGAAATTATTGATAAACAAGTAATTAGAATCAATAATACTCCTATTGAAAAAGTGTTTGAAAAGCTAAAAATTTTCCTAAATGCTGATAGTCTACATTATAAAAAACACCTTTTTCAGGTGTATGGATTTATGCCCTCTATACTTAAGACAGTAGGTTTAGGAATTAACGACAACGAAGTAAAACTAGAGTTTGCATCAGGGAAAACAACACTTATAAAAAGTGAATCAATTAATGAATATGTAAAATTAAATAGAAAATTACCAAACGATGAGTTTTTTAGTTACACTAATAAAAATTATAAAGGAAAGAACTATTGGTTGGATTTTATACCAAATACTAAAACCCTATTTGTACAGCTACAAGCAGTTGTAAATAATAAAGAAGAATATTCGTTTTCTAATTTTATCGATAAAATAGAAGAAAATATAACTTCCAATAAAACTGATAAAATTATTATTGATGTTAGATATGGGGGAGGTGGAAACGGCTTTAAATTAAAACGATTAACAGATTTATTAAGAGTTTCCAAAGCGATTAATAAAGAAGGCCATTTATTTGTATTAACAAGTAAAGCAACAAGAGGAGCTCTATTAGAATTGGTATCAATTTTAAATCTAAATACTAAGGCAATTCTTGTAGGAGAACCAACAGCAGAAGGCGTAAATACCGTTGGAGACATTAAATACATTACTTTACCAAACTCTGGTTTAAAAGTATCGATTACTCATACATTGTGGGCGACTAGTTGGAAACAGGATTCTAATAAAACATTGCTGCCACATTTAAAAGTTAATTATTCTTTTACTGACAAAAAAGCAAACATTGACCCTTGGATTAAGGCAACAGAAGCTTATTCAATAGAGGCTAAGAAGAAACCTATTCCTAAAGAATTAAGAAAGCAACTTGAAGGTAAATATAAAGTTGAAAAAAGAAAACTACGTATTAGAGAGACAGACGGAAAATTGTATTTAAAAATGTCTAGACGAATAAGAAGTTTTTTTGAAATCAGTACTGAATTATATTATCAGTCAGAAGGCATTCTTTCTACAGATATTGAAAATGTTTTTCTTAAATACAGTAAAAATTCCTCAGGAAAGATAAAAATTGAAACTATAAAATGGAATAACTTAAATCTAAAAGTTGAATAATTACCTATATTAATATTATGAAGTCTTTAAAAAAAATATTTTTTGTTTGTATACTAATAACATTTACAAATGTTTTTGCTCAAATAGATTCTGTTCTAGTCTGTAAAGCTGAATTTAAAAATTCAAAGTTTGATAACGCTCATGCAGGAAGTGGTTTTTTACTTCGTTACAAAAGTAAAATCTATGCCATAACTGCAAAACACGTATTGTTCTTTGCAAAAACAAATCGTATGAAAAACATCAGTTTTGGTAACGAACTAAAAGCTTGGACGCTCTATTCTAAAGAAAGTAAAAATAAAATCACAGTCGGAAAGCTTATTAATGAAAATACGGATGAAGCTATTACAATGCCACCTAAAGGAGATTGGTTAATCTTTGGAGTTAACAGTGTAATACCAAAAAATATAGCAGTATATACACTTCGAGATTCACCTATAAAAAAAGGAGAGAAGCTTTATTTTTTAGGCTATTCATATGATAAAGAAAAACCAATTAGAGTAGGAGGAACATTTATTAATTACACTAAAGAAGGTAGTTTAAGTTTAAATGTACCAAAAGGTAATTATGGAGGGTGTAGTGGTGGTCCTGTTTTAGATACACATGGTAAATTGGTTGGTATTGTTTCAATGGGGTATTTTAATCAAAAGAAACAGAAATATGTTTTTGAACCAGCTTCTTTGAGTTATTTCAAAAATGTAATTAATAACAACAAATAAATCATCAATATGAAATTTTTAATAAGTCAAAAAGAAAAGCTTTTTATAATTTCAAAGAAGGATAAAAAACTAAATTCTATAAAAAGTATATTCTTATCCTTAATAGTACTAATTTCTTTTACAGGATGTACAAACAATAACTCCTCATTTTTACAATTTGAAAAAACTACTGCTCCACAGGTTTTAGTAAAAAGAAGCCTCTCTACCAACTTTTTGGAATGGAACAGTGTATTTGTGCCTTCTACGAATGAACTATACTATACCAAAAATCAAAAAACTGGTTCAGTAATTAAAAAGTTTACTGTGTCTGATGGAGGTTTTATAAATGAATCAACAATTGGTTTTTCACAACGTCAACAATTTAACAGGGTTAAAAACGATTTTTTAAAGCAATATCCCTTATTAAGAATTCCAAACTTGCAAATTAACTATGTGAATACATTAAATAGCATAAAGAGTAAAGACAGCATTGCGATTCAAAAACTATTTTTCACTAAACTGAAAGAGAAATTAAAAGAAATAGATGAGTCTAAACTAACCGATAATCAAAAAGTCGACTATAATATACTTAGCTATGAAACTGAATTAAACTTAGAAAGAATTGAACTTGAAAAAAAATGGAATTATAACTCAAAACTGGATGATTCTAAAAGTATTTTTACAGTACAAGATGGAAAGCAATGGTATGCATATTTACTAAAGCGTTGGTTAGATAAAGAAGTGTCTCCAGAGGAGTTATATAAGTTTGGTTTAGCCGAAATAGAAAAGGTCAAGTTACATATGAAAAGGCTACAAGAAGCATCGGGTTTATCAAAATCAAATTTCAAGACATACTTAAGTAATGATGAGTTCTTTTTTAAAAATCCAGATGATGTAAAAACTGCTTTTGTTAATATTAAAAAGAAGGTTGCTGTAAAAGCTGATAAAATGTTTCCTTATATAAATGACATTTCAGACGTAAGAATTGAAAGAGGCACCAATAATTCACTATCGCAAGTTCCAGCATACTATAACAATAGTACATTTTATTTCAATTTTTTTGAAGAATCATTTAATAAAAGACAATTAGGTTGGTTTTATATTCATGAAGCAATTCCAGGTCATCATTATCAGTTTATGGTTAATAATATTGTTAAAAGAACAGAAATTCAAAATTTGTTTTGGTATCCAGGTTTTGCTGAAGGTTGGGGAGCATATGTAGAATATTTGGGTAATGAATTAGGAGTATACGAAACGATATATGACGAATATGGTAAATGGGAGTGGGATTTAATTCGTTCAGTTAGAGTAGCTTTAGACATAGCCATTAATTATTATGGATCGTCCGATCAAAAAGCTTTAGAATTTTGGAAACAACACATCAAGGATCAAGATGATATTGGAATACGAGAAATTAATAGAATGAAACGTTGGCCAGCTCAAGTAATTACATATAAGTATGGAGCCAGTTTATTTTTAGAATTTCTTGAAAAAGCTAAAAGAGATAAAAATTTTAACTTCAAAAAGTTTCACAAAGAAATCATTAAAAATGGAGATATTCCTTTATCAATTCTTAAAACATTGACATATAAAATTAACTGATTAAAGATGTTAGATGAAATCTTAATTATCAAAAATTAGTATTTATTACAATGGTTTCCTAAACTTTATTAATTAGTTCGAATATTAAATAATATTGTAGAATCACTAAAATTAGCAAAAAGCATTTATTTCCCGATACAGAAATTACCAAAAATATGTCCAAGAATGTCTTTATCAACATCATATTCACCGGTAATGTTACCTAAATGACGAAGACACTCACGAATATCAATAGCAAATAAATCAGAAGAAATATCTAATTCGATACCATTTTTAACAGATTCAATACTCTCTAAAGCTAAGGTAAGCGCTTCAAAGTGACGAGAGTTGGTAACAATAGTCTCGTTATTACTTAAAGCACCAGTATTTACTAAAGAAGTTAGTTCGGCAGTGAGCTCATTAATACCAGTTTTTTGTTTAGCAGAAAGTAAAATCACATTTTCAATTTCAGATGCTAAAACAGCAGAATCATGACATGAAAGTGTATCAATTTTATTAGCAATAACTAACAAACGTTTGTTTGGAAAACGCTCTTTAATAGCTTCAATTTCTTCTAAGAATAAATCACTTGAATGTATGTATTTATTAGAATCAATTAAGAAAATAATTAATTGAGCATTTTCAGCTTTTTCATAAGCTTTTTTAATACCAATATTTTCAACAACATCTTCAGTTTCTCTAATTCCAGCAGTATCAATAAAACGGAAAGCAACACCATCAATAATCATCTCATCTTCAATTGCATCACGAGTAGTTCCTGCAATATCAGAAACAATAGCTTTCTCTTCATTTAATAAAGAATTTAATAAGGTAGATTTACCTACATTAGGTTCACCAATAATAGCAACAGGAATTCCATTTTTCATAGCATTACCAAAGGCAAAAGAATCAATAAGACGCTTTAAAACAAAGGTGATTTTTGAAACCAATTCTTTAAATTTGGTTCTGTCAGCAAACTCTACATCTTCACCAGAAAAATCAAGTTCTAATTCAATTAAAGCAGCAAAATCTAATAATTTGGCACGTAAATCTTTTAGTTCATTCGTAATTCCACCACGCATTTGCTGAATAGCCATTTGATGACTAGCAGCCGAATTAGAAGCAATTACATCAGCAACAGCTTCAGCCTGACTCAAATCCATTTTACCGTTTAAAAAGGCACGCATGGTAAACTCACCATTATCAGCCATTCTACAACCATTTTTTAGGAATAATTGTATAATTTCTTGCTGAATAAAACTAGAGCCATGACATGAAATTTCAACGACATTTTCACCAGTATAAGAATTAGGATTCTTAAAAATAGATACTAAAACTTGGTCAAGAATAACTCCATTATTTACAATATGACCTAAATGTAAGGTATGAGATTTTTGAGAAAGTAGAGATTTATCCTTTTTTACAGATTGAAAAAAAGCATCTACAATTTCAATAGATTTTTCACCAGAAAGTCTTATAACGGCAATAGCTCCAACCCCAGATGGCGTAGCCATAGCAATAATAGTATCGTTTTGAATCATAATGCAAAATTACCTATTAAGAAGCAAAAAATATAAAATCTTTAATGAATTTTTACATTTAAAAAAGGAGAGGGGGAAAACCCCTTTTTTTTCATACATCGTTTTTTTTAACGAAAAGATATCCTATATTTGATATAATCGTTTTTAAAAACTTACGAAAACGTTAACCTCTCAAAATTAATACTATTACCCAATTAGTATTAGTTTTTCCTCCCTATATAATTTTAAGAATTTATTTTACTATTACTCAAAAACAGTAATACGTTGTTTACGTGCAAAACGTATACCCTTTTACACCCTCTTTTTACCCTAATTAATACCTATTTCTAAATAGTTAGAATTAGTGTGTTATACAATATTATAACATAAAAAAGAATGTATGGTTTATAAAATTACGTTAACAATATGCTTATTAATAACAACAATATTTCAAGGGATATCTCAAAATTTAGTAGAGTTATCTGTAAAAGAATATAGTCAAAAAGCAGATTACGAAAAAGAACATATACATAAGTTGCAAATAAAAAATAATGGCTTAACTAAAGCTAGTTATCAAGTTAACTTAACCAATGTTCTTTGTAAAAAGAAGAATACTGTAATTACAGAATTTGATTACTCATTGTATGATGAAAATATGAATCCAATTCGTAATGAGATAACAGTAGATATAAATGAAATAAAAACATTTTATTTAAAAATAACCAAGCCAAATAACTTAAATCTTGGTAAGTGGAGTTGTACGCAATTAGAAATATCTGAAGTGTCAAATCCAAACGTATTTAGAAGGGCAACCGCCTTAGATAAAATTACCTTAAAATCATATATACCAAACCCAAGTAGCGATAACTAATAAGTTTTTGCTATAAAACTGTTTACTTATGAAAAAAATTACTCACATAATTTTATTGTTTTTTGGGCTGGTCTTTTTACTTGGTTCAGAAGAATTGAAAGCTCAGGTAAAACAGAGTTTTCAACCTAGATTTTCAGAAGCAGTAAATGGAAACGTAACATTAATAGCTAACAATGTTTTATCTAGACATGAAAGCAATAACTATAACGGAAATGATGGAAATCACGATTTTACAAACAATGTATTTGTAGATATTGATAATGATAATACTACATTTAACTCAAGTAATGCAAATTTTGTAAATCCAGAACCATCAATTAGTTGTTTAAGTATTAAAAAAGCATATTTATACTGGGCAGCAGCAGATTTAGAAGAAGATGATCCAGATGATGAACCAGATTGGGATTATAATAAAGTAAAATTACAACTTCCAGGAAGTTCAACATATCAAACTATAACGGCAGATCAAGTTATTTTTAGAGGAAGAGATGAACCAGGGCATTTTGTAAATGACCCATATATCTGTTTTAAAGATATAACAAACGATGTAAAAGGATTATCATCTCCATACGGAACATACCAAATAGCAAATGTTAGGGCAAAAGAAGGAGAACTAGAATCTCATGGAGGAGGAAATACAGGTACATCAGGAGGTTGGCAAATAGTATTTGTATATGAAAGTCCAACAATGCCAGCTAAAAATATATCATTATTTGATGGATATGCTAATGTAACGAGTAGTATTAATGAATTTGAGATTGGATTTAGTGGTTTTCAAACAGTACCATCAGGTAATGTTAATGTAGATGTTGTAATAGGAGCTTTAGAAGGTGATAGAGATTTATCAGGAGATAAATTACAAATAAGAAACGTTAGTAATAACTGGGTAGATGTATCGTATAGTTTACGTAGTGCTAATAACTTTTTTAATAGTAGAATAGGAAAAGATGGAACCGATTTTACGAATAGAAATCCAGCAAGTACCAATACATTAGGGTTTGATGCAGATGTATTTCCATTAAATAATTCAGGAAATTCAATTATTGATAATGACCAAACATCAGCAACAATTAGATTAACATCTAATCAAGAAACCTATGGGTTATTTTTAATAGGACTATCAGTAGATGTATGGAAACCAGACTTAGCGCCATTAATTCTTACAAGCTCACCAACAACAGGTTCTTCTGTAAATGTAGGAGATACAGTTGACTTTTCTGTAGATGTAGAGAACAATGGAAATGATGATGTAAGAAATTTAAGTATAGAAGTAGATATACCACAAGAAGTAGAGTTAACACAACCTATAACAGGTTTACCTTCTGGTGTAACTTATACATATAATAGTGGAACGAGAAAGTTAACATTCAATGCTGTAAATGGAATAACAGATGTAGGAGATGCAGCATACACCCTAAATTATCAGGTAGTAGTAAAAGGACAATGTTACTTTCTAGAAAATACTTGTTCAGACAAGTTTCAAATGCAAATGACTGCAAATTATATTGGAGAAGAAAATAGTAATTCACAATCAACAGTAAGCTCCAATTCAGTAGATAGTTGTGGTATTGGAGATGAATTACCCAACACTATAAATATTAATCAGCCAAGTGAGGCTAGTTGGACAACTGCAGCAAACTTTTTAGATAGAACTGTTTCATGTGATGATTCAGCAGCTCTACAAGCAGCGCAGCAACTAATACCTGAATTAAACTGTAATTTAGCAACAGTAAAAACATCAGGGAGCTTTGTTCCTTCAGTTAATTGTAGCACAAATGGAACATATACAAATACTTGGACATTTACTGATGCTTGTGGAAGAGTAAGTGGAACATTCACACAAACAATCACCGTAGAAGATAACACGGCACCAGACTTTACAGTTCCAGCAAACACAACAATATATGCCGCAGCTGATTGTACATATGATGCCAGTGTAGGAGTAACAGGAGATGTAACCGATGAGTCAGATAACTGTGATACAAGTTTAGAGGCAACTTTTAGTGATTCAGTAGCAGCAGGAAGCTGTGAAGGAGAACAAGTCATCACAAGAACATGGAGCTTAACCGATGATTGTGGAAATACCACTAGTAAAGTACAAACAATCACAGTAGAAGATAATACAGCACCAGACTTTACAGTTCCAGCAAATACAACAATTTATGCCGCAGCTGATTGTACATATGATGCAAGTGTGGGAGTAACAGGCGATGTAACCGATGAGTCAGATAACTGTGATACAAGTTTAGAGGCTACCTTTAGTGATTCAGTAGCAGCAGGAAGCTGTGAGGGAGAACAAGTAATCACAAGAACATGGAGCTTAACAGACGATTGTGGAAATACCACTAGTAAAGTACAAACAATCACAGTAGAGGATAACACAGCACCAGACTTTACAGTTCCAGCAAACACAACGATTTATGCAGCAGCCGATTGTACATATGATGCCAGTGTAGGAGTAACAGGCGATGTAACAGATGAGTCAGATAACTGTGATACAAGTTTAGAGGCAACTTTTAGTGATTCAGTAGCAGCAGGAAGTTGTGAGGGAGAACAAGTAATCACAAGAACATGGAGCTTAACAGACGATTGTGGAAATACCACTAGTAAAGTACAAACAATCACAGTAGAGGATAACACAGCACCAGACTTTACAGTTCCAGCAAACACAACAATATATGCCGCAGCCGATTGTACCTATGATGCAAGTGTAGGAGTAACAGGAGATGTAACCGATGAGTCAGATAACTGTGATACAAGTTTAGAGGCAACTTTTAGTGATTCAGTAGCAGCAGGAAGCTGTGAAGGAGAGCAAGTAATCACAAGAACATGGAGCTTAACAGACGATTGTGGAAATACTACAAGTAAGGTACAAACAATCACAGTAGAAGATAACACGGCACCAGACTTTACAGTTCCAGCAAACACAACGATTTATGCCGCAGCTGATTGTACCTATGATGCAAGTGTAGGAGTAACAGGAGATGTAACCGATGAGTCAGATAACTGTGATACAAGTTTAGAGGCAACTTTTAGTGATTCAGTAGCAGCAGGAAGCTGTGAGGGAGAACAAGTAATTACAAGAACATGGAGCTTAACAGACGATTGTGGAAATACTACAAGTAAAGTACAAACCATCACAGTAGAAGATAATACCGCACCAGACTTTACAGTTCCAGCAAACACAACAATATATGCCGCAGCCGATTGTACCTATGATGCAAGTGTAGGAGTAACAGGAGATGTAACCGATGAGTCAGATAACTGTGATACAAGTTTAGAGGCAACTTTTAGTGATTCAGTAGCAGCAGGAAGCTGTGAGGGAGAACAAGTAATTACAAGAACATGGAGCTTAACAGACGATTGTGGAAATACCACTAGTAAAGTACAAACAATCACAGTAGAGGATAACACAGCACCAGACTTTACAGTTCCAGCAAACACAACAATATATGCCGCAGCTGATTGTACCTATGATGCAAGTGTAGGAGTAACAGGAGATGTAACCGATGAGTCAGATAACTGTGATACAAGTTTAGAGGCAACTTTTAGTGATTCAGTAGCAGCAGGAAGCTGTGAGGGAGAACAAGTAATTACAAGAACATGGAGCTTAACCGATGATTGTGGAAATACTACAAGTAAAGTACAAACCATCACAGTAGAGGATAACACGGCACCAGACTTTACAGTTCCAGCAAATACAACAATTTATGCCGCAGCTGATTGTACATATGATGCAAGTGTGGGAGTAACAGGCGATGTAACCGATGAGTCAGATAACTGTGATACAAGTTTAGAGGCTACCTTTAGTGATTCAGTAGCAGCAGGAAGCTGTGAGGGAGAACAAGTCATCACAAGAACATGGAGCTTAACAGACGATTGTGGAAATACTACAAGTAAGGTACAAACAATCACCGTAGAAGATAACACGGCACCAGACTTTACAGTTCCAGCAAATACAACAATATATGCCGCAGTCGATTGTACATATGATGCAAGTGTAGGAGTAACAGGCGATGTAACCGATGAGTCAGATAACTGTGATACAAGTTTAGAGGCAACTTTTAGTGATTCAGTAGCAGCAGGAAGTTGTGAAGGAGAACAAGTAATCACAAGAACATGGAGCTTAACCGATGATTGTGGAAATACTACAAGTAAAGTACAAACCATCACAGTAGAAGATAACACGGCACCAGACTTTACAGTTCCAGCAAACACAACAATATATGCCGCAGCTGATTGTACATATGATGCCAGTGTAGGAGTAACAGGAGATGTAACCGATGAGTCAGATAACTGTGATACAAGTTTAGAGGCAACTTTTAGTGATTCAGTAGCAGCAGGAAGCTGTGAGGGAGAACAAGTAATTACAAGAACATGGAGCTTAACCGATGATTGTGGAAATACTACAAGTAAAGTACAAACCATCACAGTAGAGGATAACACGGCACCAGACTTTACAGTTCCAGCAAACACAACGATTTATGCCGCAGCTGATTGTACATATGATGCAAGTGTGGGAGTAACAGGCGATGTAACCGATGAGTCAGATAACTGTGATACAAGTTTAGAGGCTACCTTTAGTGATTCAGTAGCAGCAGGAAGCTGTGAGGGAGAACAAGTCATCACAAGAACATGGAGCTTAACAGACGATTGTGGAAATACTACAAGTAAGGTACAAACAATCACCGTAGAAGATAACACGGCACCAGACTTTACAGTTCCAGCAAATACAACAATATATGCCGCAGTCGATTGTACATATGATGCAAGTGTAGGAGTAACAGGCGATGTAACCGATGAGTCAGATAACTGTGATACAAGTTTAGAGGCAACTTTTAGTGATTCAGTAGCAGCAGGAAGTTGTGAAGGAGAACAAGTAATCACAAGAACATGGAGCTTAACCGATGATTGTGGAAATACTACAAGTAAAGTACAAACCATCACAGTAGAAGATAACACGGCACCAGACTTTACAGTTCCAGCAAACACAACAATATATGCCGCAGCTGATTGTACATATGATGCCAGTGTAGGAGTAACAGGAGATGTAACCGATGAGTCAGATAACTGTGATACAAGTTTAGAGGCAACTTTTAGTGATTCAGTAGCAGCAGGAAGCTGTGAAGGAGAACAAGTCATCACAAGAACATGGAGCTTAACCGATGATTGTGGAAATACCACTAGTAAAGTACAAACAATCACAGTAGAAGATAATACAGCACCAGACTTTACAGTTCCAGCAAATACAACGATTTATGCCGCAGCTGATTGTACATATGATGCAAGTGTGGGAGTAACAGGCGATGTAACCGATGAGTCAGATAACTGTGATACAAGTTTAGAGGCTACCTTTAGTGATTCAGTAGCAGCAGGAAGCTGTGAGGGAGAACAAGTAATCACAAGAACATGGAGCTTAACAGACGATTGTGGAAATACCACTAGTAAAGTACAAACAATCACAGTAGAGGATAACACAGCACCAGACTTTACAGTTCCAGCAAACACAACGATTTATGCAGCAGCCGATTGTACATATGATGCCAGTGTAGGAGTAACAGGCGATGTAACAGATGAGTCAGATAACTGTGATACAAGTTTAGAGGCAACTTTTAGTGATTCAGTAGCAGCAGGAAGTTGTGAGGGAGAACAAGTAATCACAAGAACATGGAGCTTAACAGACGATTGTGGAAATACCACTAGTAAAGTACAAACAATCACAGTAGAGGATAACACAGCACCAGACTTTACAGTTCCAGCAAACACAACAATATATGCCGCAGCCGATTGTACCTATGATGCAAGTGTAGGAGTAACAGGAGATGTAACCGATGAGTCAGATAACTGTGATACAAGTTTAGAGGCAACTTTTAGTGATTCAGTAGCAGCAGGAAGCTGTGAAGGAGAGCAAGTAATCACAAGAACATGGAGCTTAACAGACGATTGTGGAAATACTACAAGTAAGGTACAAACAATCACAGTAGAAGATAACACGGCACCAGACTTTACAGTTCCAGCAAACACAACGATTTATGCCGCAGCTGATTGTACCTATGATGCAAGTGTAGGAGTAACAGGAGATGTAACCGATGAGTCAGATAACTGTGATACAAGTTTAGAGGCAACTTTTAGTGATTCAGTAGCAGCAGGAAGCTGTGAGGGAGAACAAGTAATTACAAGAACATGGAGCTTAACAGACGATTGTGGAAATACTACAAGTAAAGTACAAACCATCACAGTAGAAGATAATACCGCACCAGACTTTACAGTTCCAGCAAACACAACAATATATGCCGCAGCCGATTGTACCTATGATGCAAGTGTAGGAGTAACAGGAGATGTAACCGATGAGTCAGATAACTGTGATACAAGTTTAGAGGCAACTTTTAGTGATTCAGTAGCAGCAGGAAGCTGTGAGGGAGAACAAGTAATTACAAGAACATGGAGCTTAACAGACGATTGTGGAAATACCACTAGTAAAGTACAAACAATCACAGTAGAGGATAACACAGCACCAGACTTTACAGTTCCAGCAAACACAACAATATATGCCGCAGCTGATTGTACCTATGATGCAAGTGTAGGAGTAACAGGAGATGTAACCGATGAGTCAGATAACTGTGATACAAGTTTAGAGGCAACTTTTAGTGATTCAGTAGCAGCAGGAAGCTGTGAGGGAGAACAAGTAATTACAAGAACATGGAGCTTAACAGACGATTGTGGAAATACTACAAGTAAAGTACAAACAATTACAGTAGAGGATAACACGGCACCAGACTTTACAGTTCCAGCAAACACAACAATATATGCCGCAGCCGATTGTACCTATGATGCAAGTGTAGGAGTAACAGGAGATGTAACCGATGAGTCAGATAACTGTGATACAAGTTTAGAGGCAACTTTTAGTGATTCAGTAGCAGCAGGAAGCTGTGAGGGAGAACAAGTAATCACAAGAACATGGAGCTTAACAGACGATTGTGGAAATACCACTAGTAAAGTACAAACAATCACAGTAGAGGATAACACAGCACCAGACTTTACAGTTCCAGCAAACACAACAATATATGCCGCAGCTGATTGTACCTATGATGCCAGTGTAGGAGTAACAGGAGATGTAACCGATGAGTCAGATAACTGTGATACAAGTTTAGAGGCAACTTTTAGTGATTCAGTAGCAGCAGGAAGCTGTGAGGGAGAACAAGTCATCACAAGAACATGGAGTTTAACAGACGATTGTGGAAATACTACAAGTAAGGTACAAACAATCACAGTAGAAGATAACACGGCACCAGACTTTACAGTTCCAGCAAACACAACGATTTATGCCGCAGCTGATTGTACCTATGATGCAAGTGTGGGAGTAACAGGAGATGTAACCGATGAGTCAGATAACTGTGATACAAGTTTAGAGGCAACTTTTAGTGATTCAGTAGCAGCAGGAAGCTGTGAAGGAGAGCAAGTAATCACAAGAACATGGAGCTTAACAGACGATTGTGGAAATACTACAAGTAAAGTACAAACAATCACAGTAGAGGATAACACAGCACCAGACTTTACAGTTCCAGCAAACACAACGATTTATGCAGCAGCCGATTGTACATATGATGCCAGTGTAGGAGTAACAGGCGATGTAACAGATGAGTCAGATAACTGTGATACAAGTTTAGAGGCAACTTTTAGTGATTCAGTAGCAGAAGGAAGTTGTGAGGGAGAACAAGTAATCACAAGAACATGGAGCTTAACAGACGATTGTGGAAATACTACAAGTAAAGTACAAACCATCACAGTAGAAGATAATACCGCACCTATAATAGATGAAACAAATAAAGCTAATATAGATATTGAATGTGGAGTAGGTAATACAACACAAACGTTACAAGATTGGTTAGACAATAATGCAGGAGCAACAGCAACAGATAATTGTAGTAGTGTTGTTTGGACTAATGATTATGGAAATGATACATCGATTAAATGTGATGGAAGTTATATCAATGTAACATTTACAGCAACAGATGCATGTGGTAATCAGAGTTCTGTAGTTGCAGGATATTTAATAAAAGATGATACAGCACCAGTAATAGCAACAGAAGCTTCAAGTAGTACAGTAGAGTGTGATGGTTCTGGTAATTTAAGTGAGCTAAATACATGGTTAAGTAGTAATGGAGGAGCAAGTGCTACAGATGCTTGTAGTGTAGTTTCATGGAGTAATAATTTTACTGAATTAGATTACACATGTAGTTTCGTAGGAGAGGTAGAAGTAATATTTACAGCTACAGATGCTTGTGGTAATACAAGTACAAGTACAGCTAAATTTACAATTGAAGATACCAAAGCACCAGAGTTTGTAGAGAGTTTACCAGGTGATATAACCGTGAGTTGTGATAATATTCCTGTAATGGAAGTTTTAACAGCAACGGATGATTGTGATACAACAGTAACCGTAGTTCCAAGTGAAGTAACCAGTGGCGATGACGATGCTTGTGGATCAGAATACTTAATCACAAGAAAATGGACAGTAAGTGATTGTTCAGGAAATACCACAACACACATACAATCAATTACGGTAGAAGATACCAAAGCACCAGAGTTTGTAGAGAGTTTACCAGGTGATATAACTGTGAGTTGTGATAATATTCCAGCAATGGAAGTATTAACCGCAACCGATAATTGTGATGCAGTGGTAACCGTAGTTCCAAGTGAAGTAACCAGTGGAGATGACGATGCTTGTGGATCAGAATATTTAATCACAAGAAAATGGACCGTAAGTGATTGTTCAGGAAATACCACAACACACATACAATCAATTACAGTAGAAGATACCAAAGCACCAGAGTTTGTAGAGAGTTTACCAGGTGATATAACTGTGAGTTGTGATAATATTCCAGCAATGGAAGTATTAACCGCAACAGATAATTGTGATACAACAGTAACCGTAGTTCCAAGTGAAGTAACTAGTGGAGATGACGATGCTTGTGGATCAGAATATTTAATCACAAGAAAATGGACCGTAAGTGATTGTTCAGGAAACACCACAACACACATACAATCAATTACGGTAGAAGATACCAAAGCACCAGAGTTTGTAGAGAGTTTACCAGGTGATATAACTGTGAGTTGTGATAATATTCCAGCTATGGAAGTATTAACCGCAACAGATAATTGTGATGCAGTGGTAACCGTAGTTCCAAGTGAAGTAACCAGTGGTGATGATGACGCTTGTGGATCAGAATACTTAATCACAAGAAAGTGGACAGTAAGTGATTGTTCAGGAAATACCACAACACATATACAATCAATTACAGTAGAAGATACCAAAGCACCAGAGTTTGTAGAGAGTTTACCAGGTGATATAACTGTGAGTTGTGATAATATTCCAGCTATGGAAGTATTAACCGCAACAGATAATTGTGATGCAGTGGTAACCGTAGTTCCAAGTGAAGTAACCAGTGGTGATGATGACGCTTGTGGATCAGAATACTTAATCACAAGAAAGTGGACAGTAAGTGATTGTTCAGGAAATACCACAACACATACACAAACAATCGAAGTAGAGGATACCAAAGCACCGGAGTTTGTAGAAAGCTTACCAGAGAATACAACAGTAAGTTGTGATGCCATTCCAGAGGCAGCAATATTAACAGCGACCGATAATTGTGATTCAGAAGTAACGGTAAATTACTCCGAAGCAATTACAGGACAGGATGATGAGTGTGCATCAGTATATACAATAACAAGAACATGGACGGTAAGTGATTGTGCAAACAATACCACAACACATACACAAACAATCGAAGTAGAGGATACCAAAGCACCAGAGTTTGTAGAAAGTTTACCAGAGAATACAACAGTAAGTTGTGATGCCATTCCAGAGGCAGTAATATTAACAGCGACCGATAATTGTGATTCAGAAGTAACGGTAAATTACTCAGAAGCGATTACAGGACAGGATGATGAGTGTGCATCAGTATATACAATAACAAGAACATGGACGGTAAGTGATTGTGCAAACAATACCACAACACATACACAAACAATCGAAGTAGAGGATACCAAAGCACCAGAGTTTGTAGAAAGCTTACCAGAGAATACAACAGTAAGTTGTGATGCAATTCCAGAGGCAGTAATATTAACAGCGACCGATAATTGTGATTCAGAGGTAACGGTAAATTACTCAGAAGCGATTACAGGACAGGATGATGAGTGTGCATCAGTATATACAATAACAAGAACATGGACGGTAAGTGATTGTGCAAACAATACCACAACACATACACAAACAATCGAAGTAGAGGATACCAAAGCACCAGAGTTTGTAGAAAGCTTACCAGAGAATACAACAGTAAGTTGTGATGCCATTCCAGAGGCAGTAATATTAACAGCGACCGATAATTGTGATTCAGAAGTAACGGTAAATTACTCAGAAACAATTACAGGACAGGATGATGAGTGTGCATCAGTATATACAATAACAAGAACATGGACGGTAAGTGATTGTGCAAATAATACCACAACACATACACAAACAATCGAAGTAGAGGATACCAAAGCACCAGAGTTTGTAGAAAGCTTACCAGAGAATACAACAGTAAGTTGTGATGCCATTCCAGAGGCAGTAATATTAACAGCGACCGATAATTGTGATTCAGAAGTAACGGTAAATTACTCAGAAACAATTACAGGACAGGATGATGAGTGTGCATCAGTATATACAATAACAAGAACATGGACGGTAAGTGATTGTGCAAATAATACCACAACACATACACAAACAATCGAAGTAGAGGATACCAAAGCGCCGGAGTTTGTAGAAAGCTTACCAGAGAATACAACAGTAAGTTGTGATGCAATTCCAGAGGCTGAAGTATTAACTGCAACCGATAATTGTGATTCAGAAGTAACGGTAAATTACTCCGAAGCAATTACAGGTCAGGATGATGAATGTGCATCGGTATATACAATAACAAGAACATGGACTGTAAGTGATTGTGCAAATAATACCACAACACATACACAAACAATCGAAGTAGAGGATACCAAAGCGCCGGAGTTTGTAGAAAGCTTACCAGAGAATACAACAGTAAGTTGTGATGCAATTCCAGAGGCTGAAGTATTAACTGCAACCGATAATTGTGATTCAGAAGTAACGGTAAATTACTCAGAAACAATTACAGGACAGGATGATGAATGTGCATCGGTATATACAATAACAAGAACATGGACGGTAAGTGATTGTGCAAACAATACCACAACACATACACAAACAATCGAAGTAGAGGATACCAAAGCACCAGAGTTTGTAGAAAGCTTACCAGAGAATACAACAGTAAGTTGTGATGCCATTCCAGAGGCAGCAATATTAACAGCGACCGATAATTGTGATTCAGAGGTAACGGTAAATTACTCAGAAGCAATTACAGGACAGGATGATGAATGTGCATCAGTATACACAATAACAAGAACATGGACAGTAAGTGATTGTGCAAGCAATACCACAACACATACACAAACAATCGAAGTAGAGGATACCAAAGCACCGGAGTTTGTAGAAAGTTTACCAGCGGATACAACAGTAAGTTGTGATACAATTCCAGAGGCAGTAATATTAACAGCGACCGATAATTGTGATTCAGAAGTAACGGTAAATTACTCAGAAGTGATTACAGGACAGGATGATGAATGTGCATCAGTATATACAATAACAAGAACATGGACAGTAAGTGATTGTGCAAACAATACCACAACACATACCCAAACAATCGAAGTAGAGGATACCAAAGCACCAGAGTTTGTAGAGAGTTTGCCAGGTGATATAACTGTGAGTTGTGATAATATTCCAGCAATGGAAGTATTAACCGCAACAGATAATTGTGATACAGTGGTAACGGTAAATTACTCAGAAGCGATTACAGGACAGGATGATGAGTGTGCATCGGTATATACAATAACAAGAACATGGACGGTAAGTGATTGTGCAAACAATACCACAACACATACACAAACAATCGAAGTAGAGGATACCAAAGCACCGGAGTTTGTAGAAAGTTTACCAGAGAATACAACAGTAAGTTGTGATGACATTCCAGAGGCTGAAGTATTGACTGCGACCGATAATTGTGATTCAGAAGTAACAGTAAATTACTCAGAAGCGATTACAGGTCAGGATGATGAGTGTGCATCAGTATATACAATAACAAGAACATGGACTGTAAGTGATTGTGCAAATAATAGCACAACACATACACAAACAATCGAAGTAGAGGATACCAAAGCACCAGAGTTTGTAGAAAGCTTACCAGAGAATACAACAGTAAGTTGTGATGCCATTCCAGAGGCAGTAATATTAACAGCGACCGATAATTGTGATTCAGAAGTAACGGTAAATTACTCAGAAGTGATTACAGGACAGGATGATGAGTGTGCATCGGTATACACAATAACAAGAACTTGGACGGTAAGTGATTGTGCAAACAATACCACAACACATACACAAACAATCGAAGTAGAGGATACCAAAGCACCGGAGTTTGTAGAAAGTTTACCAGCGGATACAACAGTAAGTTGTGATGCCATTCCAGAGGCTGAAGTATTGACTGCGACCGATAATTGTGATTCAGAGGTAACAGTAAATTACTCAGAAACAATTACAGGGCAAGGAGAAGGATGTCCTTCAGAGTATACAATAATTAGAGTTTGGGAATCTGAAGATTGTGCAGGAAATAAGGTGAGTCATACTCAAGAAATTAAAGTAGAAGATAATGAGGCACCAGAACTGGTTACAAACTTAACAGACATAAATGTGAGTTGTGATGAGATTCCAGAAGTACCAACATTAGAATTTGTAGATAATTGTTCAAGTAACGTCACACAAACAAATTTTGAAGAGGAAAATACTTTTGATGGAACAAACAATGATTATCAAATAATAAGAACTTGGACAGTTGCTGATGATTGTGGAAATACAGCAGAATTTGTTCAAAACATAAATGTAACAATAGAAACAGTAACAACAACAATAGCAGATTCAAAATGTATTGATGATGGTATTGTAGACTTAAACGATTATTTAATAAATATTAGTACAGATGGTGAGTGGGAAGTAACAAGTGGAAATGTAACACTTACTACAGATAACACATTCGATCCTTCAAATATAGCTTTAGGAGATTATGTATTTACCTATACAGTTGCTAATGAAGGTTGTTTATCATCAATTAGTTTAACAATAAATATTAATGATGATTGTGTGGTATTACCGTGTGGGCAAGAAGATGTAATTATATCTAAAGCAGTAACACCAAACGGAGATACATGGAATGAATTTTTTACAGTAACAGGAATCGAATCGTGTGGATTCATAACCAATGTTAAGATATTTAATCGTTGGGGAGCAAGAGTTTACGAATCGAACAACTATGCAAATGATTGGAACGGAATTTCAGATGGATCAACATTTGGATCGGCAAAAAGATTGCCAGCAGGAACTTATTATTACATAGTAGTGTTAGAAAATAGTGGATTAAAACCATTTACAGGAGCAATTTATTTAGGAACCAAATAATGTATAAGCTATGAAGCAAAATTACAGATTTCATATAATTTTCATTTTAATAATTACAACTGTATTTAACGTTGAAAGTCAACAGTTACCTCAGTTTACCCAATACATGTATAATACAATATCGGTAAATCCAGCATATGCAGGAAGTAGAGAAGTATTGAGTATTGTAGGATTGCATAGAAGCCAATGGGCAGGTTTTGGAAAAGGACCAGAAACTCAAACATTGTCAATACATACACCACTTAGAAATGATCGAATAGGTTTAGGATTGTCATTTATAAATGATAAGTTGGGATATGAGAATTTCACATATCTGTATGGAGATTTCTCTTACACAATTAATCTAAGTGAAGAAACTAGGCTAGCATTCGGATTAAAAGCTGGGTTTACTCAATATAATTTAGATGATGAATTGATTGCTGCAGAAGCAGGAGATCCTGGGATTAGTGGTGTTAGAAATAGATGGGAACCAAATGTAGGAGCAGGGCTCTATTTACAT
Organism: Tenacibaculum aiptasiae; assembly: GCF_965221665.1. Lineage (NCBI taxonomy): Bacteria > Pseudomonadati > Bacteroidota > Flavobacteriia > Flavobacteriales > Flavobacteriaceae > Tenacibaculum > Tenacibaculum aiptasiae. The sequence continues at coordinate 906,294 of NZ_CBDCSN010000003.1, read as the reverse complement.
ACGAATAAATGGTATTTAGGACTATCAGCTCCAAGATTATTAAATATAGATCATAACGATTTAACAATTGGAGGAGTTGATTACGGAATTGTAGATAAAGTGAGTTATTATCTAACAGCAGGTTATGTATTTAACTTAAGTAATAGTGTAAAATTTAAACCAGCGACTTTAATCAAAGCAACAAATGGAGCGCCTTTATCATATGATGTAACAGCAAATTTTCTTTTCAATGAAAAGTTTTGGTTAGGAGGATCTTATAGATTTAATGAATTTACAGGAGCTTTAGGAGCTATCGTAGATTTTCAAGTATCTAGACAATTTAGAGTCGGATATGCATATGAGTATCCTCTATCGGATATAAATCAATTTTCTAGCGGAACACATGAAGTCTTATTAATGTATGAGTTAATTAAGGTGAATAGAGTAAAATCGCCTAGATATTTTTAAAAAGTATAGATATGAAGACAAAAATTACATTTTTAATATTGATTTTTTGCTTTTCTTATTCTTTTTCACAAAAAAGAGTAGCAGATAAGTTCTTTAAAAACTATGCATATATAAAGGCATCAGAATTTTATAAAAAAGCAATTAAAAGAGGAGATAGTAGTTCTTATACTTTGACAAAGTTGGCAGATTGTTATTACAATAATTCAAATTCAAAAGAAGCTAATAAATGGTATGCTATAGCAGCCCAAAAAGATGAAGGCTTAACTAATGAAAGTATTTATAAATATGCACAATCATTAAGAAGTGTAGGAGAATATAAAAAAGCTGAAGAGTGGCTAGAAAAACTGCCTAGTAATAATTTTCAGATTGTAAATGTAGATTATGAGAAACTAAAAGCACTTAATAACGATTCAATAAAAATTACCAACTTAGATGTTAATACTAAAAATTCAGATTTTGCACCTTATGTTCATAAGCATAAGTTCATGTTTGCTTCTACAAAGAATGAGAAGGGAAAAATGTACGAATGGAATAATGAACCTTACTTGGATTTATATGAAGCGACCATTATAGATTATGGAAATTCAAAGTCAATAGAAAATGTAATTCCTTTAACATCATCAAAAATAAATACTGGGTTTCACGAATCGAGTATAGCTATTACCAATGATGGAAAAACCATGTATTTTACAAGAAATAATCTGAACAAAAGAAATAAGTTAGATTATGATAAAGAAGGAACATCACATTTAGAAATTTTTAAAGCAACTCTAATAAATGGAGAATGGACAAATATAGAAGAATTACCATTTAATGATGAAGTATATTCAAATGGACATCCAGCCTTAAGTCCAGATAATAAAACATTGTACTTTACATCAAATATGCCTGGAGGTTATGGTTTAACAGATATTTACAAAGTAGCAATACTACCTAATAATACGTATGGAGAGCCCGTAAATATGGGAGAAAAAATAAATACAAGTGGGAGAGACATGTTTCCATTTGTGTCATCAGATTATACATTTTATTTTTCATCAGACGGTTATGAGAATTTAGGGTTATTAGATATTTATAAATCGAATTTATTAAAAAATAATTCGGCAGAAGTAAAAAATTTGGGAGCACCATTTAATAGTGGATATGATGACTTTGCATTTTTTATGAATGAAGATAATAAAACAGGATACTTTTCATCAAATAGACCAGGAGGAAAAGGAAAAGATGATATTTATAGTTTTGAATCATATAAATGTATGCAATTGGTTAGTGGAGTAGTGTATGATAGTAAAACAAACGAAATTTTAGCAAATGCTTTAGTAGAATTTATTGGTGAAGATGGAAAGGTGATTAAAAAAATAACAACAACAGAAGATGGAGCTTTTGAGTTTGAAGCAGAATGTAAAAAGAAATACACACTTAGAGGAACAAAATTAGATTATAAAGACGATTTAAAGAATATAGAAACAACAAATATTCATCATCAAAACATCAAACAAGATTTATATCTAACTCCATTGATAATTGATAAAGAAATTGTGATAGCACCTATCTTTTTCGACTTTGATAAGTGGAATATAAGGCCAGATGCAGCTTTTGAATTGGAATATGTAGTGAAGGTTTTAAATAATCATCCAGATATGATTATTAAAATAGAATCACATACTGATAGTAGAGGAGGCGATTTATACAATGAAGTATTATCAGATAAAAGAGCAAAATCAACAAGAGATTATATCATTTCAAGAGATATAGCACCAGAAAGAATAGAAAGTGCCATAGGGTATGGAGAAAAACAATTAGTAAATAAGTGTAAAAATTATGTTCCTTGTACAGAAGAGGAACACCAAGAAAATAGAAGATCGAAGTTTATAATATTAAATGATTATAAGTAATTATTTCTTCCTCCCGTAACTGTAGTTTATAAAAAAGCCTTCATTTCATAATTATGAAATGAAGGCTTCTACTTATTGTTAAAAATTCAAATAAACAATAAAACTATTTCTTTATAAAAATATTAGTAAAGTACCATTTACCTTCTGAATCTTTCTCTGCAGAAATTTCAAAATGAGTAAAATTACCTTCTATATTTTTTCTATGACCTTCACTTTTAATCCATGCATTTACCACAGATTGGGCAGTAGAATAACCATAGGCAACATTTTCACCAACACCAGTAGCATTAGCATTTTGTGTTAAATATTGTTTACGTTGATAGAAAAAATCGTGAGAGATTTTATTCTGATCAATCATGTAATTGGTATGATTATTTGCTTGAGATTTAATTGCTTGGAGTTTGCTTAAAACAGATAACCCATTAGCAACACGGTAGTTATTGATGAGTACTAATACTTCAGACTCAATAGATTTCTCAGCGATAACAGTAGTTGACTCAGAAGGATTACCAGCCAATTCTATTTCGCTATTTGACGAACAAGATGTTAAAACCAGTGCAAACAACACTAGCAATAACCGTAGGGGTTGGTTATTCATAGGGGTATAGGGGTTATAAAAATGTGGTACAAATATAAGGGTAAATTAACTTAAAGTGTTGGTTGTTAGTTAAAAAGGGGCATTTTCCTATATTAAATAGCCTGTTTTATAAAGTCCTCATATTCATAAAAAAACAATTCAAACTGTTCCATAGTTTCTACATAAAATTCATAGCAATCACGCCAAGTATTTTTGTTGTGAATACTGAATTTTTTCTCAAAAGGAACATAAATTCGATGGATAATTTTACGATTATCTAACTCAAAGTTATCATCGTAAATAACTTCAGGTAAATATTCTGTTTCTAAGATTTTTCTTAAAGAAAGTAACTGGTCATATAGTAATTCATTGGCAATACTCTCAGGATGTTCAAAATCTAAGCAAACAGACGCTTTTTTTCTATCAGCCTGAAATTTAAAAGCAAAACCTTTAATTTTAGTATTATACAAAAGCCATTTTCTAGGAAAAGATTTTCCAAAGCTAGTCCAAAATTCTTTACGTAAACGAGCAGATTCTTCTTTACTAAACATAGAATATTATTTTAAATAATTAGAAACAGTACCATTCCAATAACATTTAATACACCGTCCTTCTTTAAAATCATGTTTACAATTATCATAATTATATAATCTGTGTGAACACTCAGGGCATAAAGCTAGCATTTTAGAACTAAGTTTATAATATTCTGAATTACACTCAGAACAAAAAACGATGTCTTTAGGATTATCCATGTACTTTAGCAACAGTTCCACGATTTCTCATCATTTCAGCTTCAAAAGCAATTAAATCGTTCCACTTCTTGTCAACTATTTCTCTATCCTGATATTTTCTAGCAAAACCTAAAAAAGTAGTATAGTGATTCGCTTCAGAAATCATTAAATCTCTATAGAATTTAGATAATTCTTCGTCTTCCATATTTTCAGAAAAAACTTTGAATCGCTCACAACTTCTAGCTTCAATAATTGCAGCAATTAATAAACGTTGAATTAAAGCTTCTGTACGATCTTTAGTTTTGGTAAAGAATTTTTGCAGTTGAATAGCATAATCATTCTTTTGCTCTCGTCCTAAAACCATTCCTCTTTTTACCATAAAATCATGTACCATTTTAAAGTGCTCCATTTCTTCTATGGCAATAGCACTCATACTTTGTACAAGTTCAGTTTCTTCAGAATAGTTAATAATTATAGATACAGCATTAGATGCGGCTTTTTGCTCTAAAAAAGCGTGATCAGTTAATATCTGTTGTAAATTATCTTTAGCAATATCGGCCCAAGAAGTTTCCGTTTCAAATTTTAATCCTAACATGTTCTTATTTCAATATGGATGGCAAAATTAAGCATTATTAAATTCAAGAAAGAATTGTTCTCAAATTTCTTTTAAAAAAGCTAATTTTTTAAGGTAATTTTTTGATCGTGATATTTCTAAAATATGTAACTTTGATATACTTCGAGAAATTAATAAGAAAAGCTATTTTGCTATGAGAAATACTATTAAAATATTAGCGCTAATCATCTTAATGTTAGCTCTTAATGCATGTAAAAAAACAGGAGACCAAGAAAGTGATATAAATGCTTACACAGAATACGTTTCTGTATTTCCAGAAAAGCTAGTTTCCATTACTCCAAAGTTCGATTTTTATTTAAAGAAAAAAATAGATGAAGCAACTGTAAATAACGATGTATTTACAATTAGTCCAAAAGTAAAAGGAGAAACAACTTTTAAAGATAATGTTATTTCATTCATCCCAAGTGAAAAATTACAAAGCAATCAAGAGTACAAATTAACATTACATTTATCAAAATTATATAATGATATTGATTCAGGTTTAAAAGACTTTACAATTAAAGTAAAAACCAAAGAACTACTTTTTAATGTCTCATTAAATTCACCAAAAGTATCCAATAAAGATAAGTATGTTGTTGAAGGAATTTTAACAGCTAGTGATGTAGTAGAAAGTTCAAAATTACCAGAACTAGTCAAAGCAAATTATAATGGAAGCGAAGTAAATGTAAAGTTTGAAACGTTTGAAGAGTTTGCTTCAAAAGTACATTTTAAAATAGACAGCTTACAACGTTTTGATGACGATAAGGTTTTAAAAGTTTTATGGAATGGAACAGCTATAAAATCTACATCAAAAGGAGAGAGAGATTTAATAATTACTGGAAAAAACAACTTTAAAGTTTTAAATGCAGAAGTAGTAAATGCAGATAAACAGCATATAGAAATTAGTTTCTCAGATCCAATTAAAAAAGGACAAGATTTAAGAGGTTTAATTCAATTTCAAAATACACAAAAGAGAAGATTTACCTATAAAATTAGTAATAATATAGTAAACGTATATCCAAAAACAACTTTTAAAAATAAAGTAGATTTAACTATTTTTAAAGGAATAAAGAATACAGAAGGATATGCTCTAAAAGAAAGCTTTAGTAAGACATTACATTTTGAGCAGCTAAAACCATCAGTTTCATTTATAAAAAGCGGTTCAATTTTACCAAATTCAAGTAATTTAAAAGTCAATTTTAAAGCGGTTAACTTAAAAGCGGTTGATGCAACAGTTTATAAAATTTATAAAAATAATGTGCTACAGTTTTTACAGTACAATAACTTAAATAACCAAGGAAATTTACGTTATGTAGGAAGACCAGAAGCAAAATATACTATAAATTTAACCAATCAAGGAGTAGATTTAACAAAAGAAAATGCTTTTGCTATTGACTTGTCAGAAATATTAGCTGTTGAAGATGGAGCAATGTATAGAGTAGAATTTACATTTAACCAAGAATACTCAAATTATACATGTGATGGCGTAGTTAATAATAACACGATTGTTTACGGAAAAAAGAAAATAGATACTAAGCAATATGATAACCAAAACTATTATAGTGATGGATATTATAATTACAACTGGAGAGATAGAGAAAATCCGTGTACCACTTCTTATTACTACGATAAAAAAATTAGTACAAATATTTTAGCAACTAATTTAGGAGTAATAGTAAAAAAAGGAAATAACAATAAAACGTTTGTAGCTGTAACTGATTTATTAACAGCAGAACCAGCTGCAGGATCAAAAGTTACCTTGTATAACTTACAGCAACAGCCAATAAAAACAGTAACTACCAATAAAGAAGGAATAGCAACTTTTGAAGATATTCATAACGCATTTTTTGCAGTAGCAACTAAAAGTAATAATACAACTTACATTAAATTGAATGAAGGAAATGCTTTGTCAATGAGTAAGTTCGATGTTTCAGGAACAAAACTTCAAAAAGGAATCAAAGGATATATTTATGGAGAAAGAGGAGTTTGGCGACCAGGAGACCATTTATACCTAACATTTGTGTTAAATGATAATGCAAATCCATTACCAGAAAAACATCCTATCAAATTTGAATTGATAAATCCACAAGGCAAAATAATAGAGAGAAAAGTTTTATATAAAAACAAGTATAATGTATATCCGTATGCACCAAAAACAAGTCAAGAAGCAATTACAGGAAATTGGAAACTGAGAGTGACTATTGGTGGAGCAGTGTTTACAAAGACATTAAAAATAGAAACGATAAAACCAAATCGTTTAAAAATAAAATTAAAAACAGTATCGGAAGTAATAAAAGCTAATGAGGCAATTAATGGCGACGTAGAAGTAAAATGGCTACATGGAGCAATTGCAAGAAACTTAAAATTGGATATCAATGGAAAATTCAGACAAACCAAAACAACATTTTCAAAATTCAAGAATTATAATTTTGATGATGTTACAAGAAGGTTTGGAACAGAAGAGTTTTCAGTATTAAAAGGGAAATTAAATAATGAAGGAGAAACTACATTTTCTGTAAAACCAAAATTAGACAATAAAGCACCAGGAATGCTAAAAGCAAGCTTTATAACAAAGGTTTACGAAAATGGAGGAGACTTTAGTACGGATGTATTCACAAAAAAAGTATCACCATATACAAGTTATGTAGGATTATTAAATGCAGAAGAACAGCAATCAAAAAACTATTTGTTTACAGACGAAAAGTATACATTTAATGTAGCAACGGTTAATGAAAAAGGAGTAGGAATAGCAAATCGTTTGGATGTAAAAGTATATAAATTATCATGGAGATGGTGGTGGAGTACTTCGGATAATGGATTATCTAGTTATGACGGAACACGTTATCATGAGCCTTATAAAACAGTACAAGTTAAAACAGGAGCAAACGGAAAAGGATCATTTGACTTAAAAATAAGTGAAAATGATTGGGGACGTTATTTAATAAAAGTTACAGATAAAGAAAGCAGGCACGTAACATCAAATGTAGTGTATTTTGACTGGCCATCTTGGTATGGAAAGAAAAAAGGGAGTCAAGATAAAACCAATGCAACAATGCTTGTTTTTACAACAGATAAGGAAACTTATAATGTAAAAGAAACAGCAACAGTAACATTTCCGTCCTCAGAAGGAGGAAGAGCGTTAATTACAATAGAAAATGGAACAGAGGTATTAGATCATTTTTGGGTACCAACAAAGGCTAAACAAACAAAATTCTCTTTCCCAGTATTAGCAAGCTATACACCTAATGTTTTTGTGAATATATCCTTATTACAAAAACATAGTCAAACAGTAAATGATTTACCAATACGAATGTATGGATCAATACCAATGATGGTCAATGATCCAGCAACAAAATTGACGCCAGAAATACAGTTAGCAGATGAATTAAGACCAGAATCGGTTGCCAATATTAGAGTAAAAGAAAAAGATGGAAAACCAATGACGTATACAATAGCATTGGTAGATGATGGATTATTAGATTTAACACGATTTAAAACACCAAATCCATGGAATACATTTTATGCAAGACAATCGTTAGGAGTTAGAACTTGGGATATTTTTGATGATGTAATAGGGGCTTACGGTGGAAAAGTAAATCAGATATTGAGTATTGGAGGAGATGAAGCAGAAGCAGGAAGTAAGAATAAGAAAGCCAATCGATTCAAACCAATGGTTACTTATTTAGGACCATTTAATTTAGAAAAGGGAGATATTCAAAAACATTCTATAAAAATACCAAAGTATGTAGGATCGGTAAGAGCAATGGTAGTAGCTACAGATGCAAAAGAAGAAGCATATGGAAGTGATGAAAAAACAGCATTTGTTCGTAAACCAGTTATGATTTTAGCATCATTGCCTAGAAAAATAACACCGCAAGAAACAGTAACCTTACCAGTAACAGTTTTTGCAATGAAACCAGAAATTAAAAATGTTAAGGTTACAGTTGCGCCTAACGAAGCTTATACTATAGAGGGGAGCAAAACGCAAACAGTTACATTTAGCCAACCAGATGAAAAAATGGCTTACTTTACATTAAAAGTAAATGATTTTAAAGGAATAGGAAAAGTAAAGATAAATGCAAGTTCTGGAAGTGAAAAAGCATCTTATGAGGTAGAAATAGATGTGTTAAATCCAAATCCAGTAACTACAGAAGTAAAAGATTTAGTGGTAAAATCAAATGAAAATAAAGAAATTGATTTCACTACTTTTGGAACCAAAGGAACAAATTCAGCTACCGTTGAATTGTCTACTTTACCTCCGATGAATTTTACAAAACGTTTAGGATATTTAATACGATATCCACATGGTTGTGTAGAACAAACAACATCAAGTGCTTTTCCACAATTGTATTTACCTGAGATATTTGAATTATCAAAAGAAAAACAACGAGAGATAGAACGAAATGTAAAAGCGACAATTCAACGATTATCAGACTTCCAAATAGCAAATGGAGGCTTGTCTTACTGGCAAGGAAATTCTAGAGCAGATAATTGGGGAACATCTTATGCAGGGCATTTTATGATAGAAGCAGCCAAAAAAGGATATGTATTACCAATAGGTTTTAAATCAAATTGGATTAGTTATCAAAAGCAGCAAGCACGCAATTGGAGAAATAATTCAAGCTATAGTAATAATGCGCTTTCGCAAGCGTATAGATTGTATACTTTGAGTTTAGCAAATAGTCCAGATTTAGCTTCAATGAATCGTTTAAGAGAAACAAGAAGTATTTCAAATGAAGCAAAAATGCGTTTAGCATCAGCATATGCATTGATTGGAAAAAAATCGATTGCAAAAGTTATTTTAGGAACTTTAACAGCAGAGAATTATTCTAGAAGATATTATTATAATTATGGTTCTGAAACTAGAAACAAAGCAATGGCATTAGAAACTTATACATTGTTAAATGATGAAGTGAAAGCAATAAAATTAGCTAAAGAGATTGCAGAAACCTTGTCTAGTGAGCAATGGATGAGTACGCAAACTACAGCATTTAGTTTATTAGCTATGAGTCAGTATGCATTGCAAAATGGAGAAAATACAGGAATTCATGCTAAATTTACTATCAATAGTAATTCAAAAAATATCAATATTCAAAAAGCATTATATGCTGAAGATATAGAAGAAATTAAAAAAGAGAATACATTTAAAATTTCGAATAAAAGTAAAGGAGTATTGTATGTACGATTATTGAACAAAGGAATTTTACCAGTAGGTGTAGAAAAAGTAGTTCAAAAGAATTTAGAAGCAACAATAAATTATAAAACAAAAGGAGGAGATCGTATAGATCCTACAAGTATATCACAAGGAACAAACTTTATAGCTGAAATTACGATAAGAAACTCAACTAACGATAAAGTAGAAAATGTTGCATTAACAGAATATATACCGTCAGGATGGGAAATTGTAAATACTAGATTTACCGATTTTGGTAACAATGCATCCTCTTCAAAAGTAGATTATACAGATATTAGAGATGCAAGTATAAGTAACTATTTTACTTTAAATAAGTACGAAACAAAAACGTTTAGAGTATTATTAAATGCATCGTATTTAGGAACCTATTATTTACCAGGAGTACAAGTAGAAGCTATGTATGATAATGATTATATAGCACGTACAAAAGGACAGTGGGTGAATGTAGTGAAATAATACCTGTAAAGTAACTTTTTTATTAGGACTACAATTTGTAGAATAAATTTAAAGCTTATTGATTTTTCAATAAGCTTTTTAATTTGTTAAATACTTAATCCTTTCTAGTTAAAGACTGCCTATCTTTGCCCTGAATAAAAATTTCATAGATATTTTAAGAATTATGGGAATTAGTATAAAAACACAAGAAGATATTTTAGCCAAATTGAATATCTATGAACTAAATGAAATGCAACAAAAAGCCATTTCAACAATTGATACCACTACAAATACCGTAATACTTTCTCCAACAGGAACAGGAAAAACATTGAGTTTTCTATTACCAACATTAAAATTAATAGATCCTAATAAAAAAGAAGTTCAGGTACTAATATTAGTGCCTTCAAGAGAATTAGCTATTCAAATTGAACAGGTAATTAGAGAAATGGGAACAGGATTAAAAGTAAATGCCGTATATGGAGGACGTTCAATGGCGAAAGATAAAACAGAACTAAAACATATACCTAGTATCTTAATTGGGACACCTGGGAGAATTGCTGATCATTTCGCAAATAATCGTTTTTCTAAAGAGTATATAAAGACATTAATTTTAGACGAGTTTGATAAATCGTTAGAAGTAGGTTTTGAATATGAAATGCGAGGAATTATAAACCAATTAGCTAACATTAATAAACGAATCTTAACTTCAGCAACGAAAGAGACTGAAATCCCAGACTTTGTACGTTTAAACAATCCAACAGTATTAAATTACTTAACTGGAAAAACACCTAAAAAGCTGACGCTAAAAACAGTGATATCTCCATCAAAGAATAAGAATCAAACATTAGTAGAATTATTACAACATATAGGAAATCAGCAAGGAATTATATTTTGTAATTTAAAAGATAGTATTCAGCAAGTCAGTGAATTTTTAACCAAGAATAAAATAGCACATAGTTGTTTTTCTGGAGGAATGGAACAAAGAGACCGTGAACGGTCATTAATTAAGTTTAGAAACGGAACTAGTCAGGTATTATTAGCTACAGATTTAGCTGCTAGAGGAATTGATATTCCAGAAATGAAATATATAATTCATTATGAGTTACCACAACGAATAGAGGAATTTACACATCGAAATGGTAGAACTGCTAGAGTAAACGCAAAAGGGACAGCTTATATTTTAAAATGGCAAAAAGAAAATTTACCAGAGTTTATTAAAGATGCACCTAACGCAGATATTTCACATAAAGAAAAAATGAAATCTCGTTATTGGGAAACCCTATTTATTTCAGGAGGAAGAAAGGATAAAATTTCAAAAGGAGATATTGCAGGATTATTCTTTAAAAAAGGAGATTTAACTAAAGAACAAGTAGGCGTGATAGAGTTAAAGCAAGATTGTGCTTTTATAGCAGTACCTGTAACCGAAGCAAAACGACTAGTTGAAAGCTTAAATAATAGACGTTTAAAGAATAAAAAAGTACGCATTAGTATTGTTTAAAAAGATTAGAGCAATAAAAAAGGAGTAACCTATTATTTAAGTTACTCCTTTTTTGTGAAATACTAATTGTGATGAACTATAATAAATATGGTTTCTCGTTAGCAAATAAAGCACCTTTATAAAACTGCTTCCATTTCTGAGGAATATCACCATCTAAAATAATATTAGCCATAATATAAGTCTGTGCTTTCCATCTAAGATCTAATTTAGAGATGTGCTTATCTACTTGAGTATACTTTTTTGATTTAATTAAAGAAACCAATTTGTTAATATATTTTTGATCCAATTTAAGAGGTTCAAAGAAAGATAAAAATTGTTGATAGTCTTTTTTGTTTTTTATACTAAGAGCTAGTGTAGACCATACGTTGTTTAAATTTACTCCTTCTTTATCAGAAATATTCAAAGCCGAAGTTATCATTTGTTTGGTAGCTCCTTTAGAAGCACCAATTAAACGAAGAGCATAAGTTTTAGATTCTTCAAATTTTTGAGCTAATTCATAAGCTTTATGTATTTCACCTTTATGTAAGAGATAATAGACATAATCAGGATTAGTAGATTTTTCTTCTATATTACCTGTTTCTAAACTATTATAGTAATTAATTTCTTCATTGTCTATTATAGTAGTGTACTTTTTTTCTTTTAAAGTATTATTTAATACTCTTTTTATACGTTCAGCATTGTTTGCAATTAATTCTTGTAAACCTTTATTTTTAACAGCGTCAAATGCTTTGTATGCTTTTGTATAAGCTCCTATTTCACTGTAACAATTTCCAGCAGCATAAGCTAGCCAATTATGGTTTTCCCATTTTTCAAATCCTTTAATAAATTGTGAATTTTTCTCTGACTCATTTTCAATACATCTAGTAGCTAAATAAAAATAATCAGGATTGTTTGGTGAATCTAGTAATAATTGAGTGTTTTTCTCACAAATACTTTTATGAGATAAAGAATCACTTAAATCTTGCATGGCTCTTAAACTAATTAATTCAGTTGGATTTTTAACCAGTCTAGATTTAGGAATATCGATACCATTTGGTACTTGATTTAAATAGTACATCCACATAACTAAATGCTTACTATCTTCATGATCCCATTTACTATGAGTTTTAATAACATTATTTAGTTGAATGGAATCAGATACCATGCTCATAATACTTTCGGGAGCAATGTCACTATAGGCATGTAATGCATGTCTTTTTTCACCGCTACTACTAGAAGATAGACTAATAGACGTAGGAGGTTCTTCTAAAATATAATCTACCTTAGTAGAAAACCATTTTTTAGCACCTAAAAAAGATCTTTCGTTTATTCCAGATGGAGTATAGTTATAACCATAAAAAATAGGGTATTCCATGAAAACACCAGCATTTGCAATATTATAAATATGAGCTGAATGATCGTTAAATTCAAAATCGTCTTCTTCAATAATATCACCTTCAAGGGTAGTAGTTATGGTATGATACTTTTCTCCATAATTTAATTGTAATTTTTTAGAGGTATTAGGAGGAATATAATAGGTATCGTTATTTAGAGATACATTTACATTTGTTTGTAATCCATTATAGATGTATAATGGTAATTTTTGAGAGTAATTACCATAAAACAATGCAGCAAAAACAATACTAGCAGAAATACCAAACTTTGCTATTGATGGAATTAAACCATCACCAACAATGAAACGATCCCACATACTTAGTTCTTGTTTTACTTTTCGTTCATTACCAGTAACTAAAGTATCATATTTTTCAGGGATAGAAAAAGAACTTGCTTTTATATCTAATTGTTGTTGCTTTAAATAGGCATTTTTAACACTCTCTTCAGTTTCTAATAAAAGTTCTAACGATTCATTTCTTAATTTTTGAAGTGCGCTAATAGCTACATTAGACCATCCGTCAATAGCATTTACCCAATTATTTATATTTTCTTTATCAGGAGGAGTTAATTTGAACTCTTCAAATAATGAAGAGTAACTTTCTATATTCATATTTTTAAGAAGTTCAGTAGAAAGTTTAATCTGATTTCCATGTAAGTAAATTCTTCTTAAAACACCGTAGTATTCATTAGCTAATTTTAAAATATCTGCTAGTTCAGATGTAGATACATTACCATCAGCCAAAGCTATAATTAAGGTGTGGTTAAAGCTATTTCTTATATCATCAATGCTAGAAACGCTATGCTCACTATAATGTACTAGTTTAGTTAATTCTTTTAAATAAATACCTACCTCTCCATTAATATGATTAGAAGCTTTAAAATGCAAGGTTCTACAACGCTTATCATGGTCTATTAATTCTTGTTGAATTTCATCAGCTTCTTTATTTAATGAATCTAAAAGATCAGGGATTTCATTTCTTTTAACTTCATTTCCTCTATGCCATATTCTTCTTTTTTCAATAGTAATAGCTTCATTTTGACTAATAATCAAAGCAGCAATTTCTTGTTGTATTTCTTGAAGTAGACTAATTTTACTACTAATACTTTTAGGGTAAAGTTTATCAAAATCGTCTTTTATTGGTTTTGAAGGAACATCAGCTTCAAATAAAAGGTCAGAGGTTTTGAAATTTAAAAAAGGCTGTCTCTGAAAAAATGTAGAATGATATTTTGGATTTAAAAATAACCAATCAAAATAGGTGTCGTTTTGTTTTTTTATAGAATCATCATTACTTATTAATGTAGTCTCAACTTTACTTGTTTTAATAATTCGAGAGGTAAGTTCTTTTCTATAAAAAGAAGGCTTAGAAAATAAATCCCAAGAAACTCTATTATCTATAGGCTCATATATATAAGTTTTCTTAGCATTATTTTCTCTATCTATATCTGCTGGGTGTGTTTCCCACATTTTTGGAGGATTGTACTTAGCAGAAGTGAAAATTCGATGTTCTTCACGATTTTCTTGAGGAATTTCAGGAGATTTACCATAACTAGGATTGTCTAATACCTTAGCCATTTGTTGTATGTAATTTGTTTGTAAAATATACATGTCTTCAATAGCCTTTTTGTCTTGTAAATCATCATTAATACAAGTTATCGTATTTGCATAAGCTTCATCAGCAATTTGTAGTTTATACAAGGCATGGATTAGAGCATCACTTCCTGTTAATGAAACAGCAACCAAGTCAGCTTGAAATTCCATTTCTCTAGACAAAGCTCTTTCTGCAATAATAACCACACTAAAACAAACTTCAATCAAAGACCTAATAGCCCAAACTAAAATAGAAAGAATCCAACCTACCCAAGAAATTCTGATATCTATGCTTGATAAACCAGCTAAAAAACTGTCAAATGCATCTCGTTTTGTTATGATTTTATGAGCTACACGTTGAGCAACATATACATATCTACCCAATAACATTGATTTTTGAGCAAAGTGTCCAAACTCATGAGCTAATACAGCTTTAAACTCTCCTAAACTCAAAACATTAACTAATCCAAGTCCTATTTCTAAATTCTTTTTTGATGGTATTAAAAGATTTAAAAAAGAAATATCATAAGAAACACTTGCGTTAACTCTATCAGTTAAAAATACTTTATGTGGTCTTGGAGCTCCAGCTTCATCGGCTAATTTATATAGGTAATCAAATAATAAAGGTTCATCTTCTTTATTAATATATAGTTGCATTGGATTTTTCTCTTTTTTATCTAAAAAGAAAAGGGATTTAATCATAAATAATGATAAAAAACCAAATCCAGCAGCGAGTAAATAATTCCAAAAATGACCATCAAAATTATTAGCATCAATAAATAAGTTATAAGCTAATTTTGCAAACCATATTGTTAATGAAAAGTATAGAACTATAAAAAGAAATAAACCCAATATTGAGAACCATACATGTTTTTTAAAAGATTTTGTAGGTTGTGTTAAACCAGTCGGAACCTTAGCCGACATTCTAGTGTAGAAACTACTCATAGCATTTTAAAATTTTCTTATTCAAGTTCCCAAATATAATTAAAAGATTGATTATAAAAAGAATAATCACTTTAACTATAGAGTAAATAAAAAAATGCTAGTAATAGATTAGTAAATTAAATAAAAAAATTAGTTGTCTCTTTCCCCATTTAATATCTCCTTTACAGCTGCTTGGTATTTTTTTTGATTAGTAGCCTTCTTAATTTTTTTATAGGTCTTACGAGGATCGGAAAAAGATTTTGAAAAATATTCCCAAAAACCTAGCATTTTCATCTTAATAGGAGTTGGTCCCGATAAAGCAGCATCGTATTGTTCATATATCTCGTCATGAAAAGCTTCAAAACGTTTCCATCTATCCTTTGGATATTCTGTAGTATTATCTTTTATCATTTGTGGTAAAAATGGATCAGCAATTAATCCGCGACCAATCATAAAATGCATAATACTAGGAAAACGTTCTTTCATAGCGTTAAAGCCTTCAACAGAAGTAATATCGCCATTATAATACAATTGATGTTTAGCTACATCTATACATTTTTGAAAAGCATCTAGGTCTACACTACCTTTGTACAATTGTTTTCCAATTCGAGCATGAATTGCTATACTTTTCAAAGGATATTTATCTAAAATAGGAAAAGAGTGCAAAATTTCTTCACTATTTTCATATCCCATTCTCATTTTCATTGAAACAATAATGTCTGTTTCGTTATGAGCTTTGTGTAAGACTTCATCTATTCTGGTAGGATTACATATTAATCCAGATCCCATACCAGATTTAGTAACCATTGGGTAAGGACAACCTAAGTTCCAATTCAATTCTTTATACCCTAAACTCTGAACATATTTAGCAACAAACAAAAATTCATCAGGATCATTGGTAATAACTTGAGGAATAACCGTTAAAGTTGTGTTATTTTCGGGTAATAAATCACGTTCGTAACTCGATTTTATTTTAAATTTCCCATTCAAACGAATATAAGGAGCATAATAGGTATCAATACCACCAAAATATTTGTGTTGGGCATTTCTAAAACGAAAATCGGTAAATCCTTGTAAAGGAGACGAAAGTAAGGTGAAACTCATTAGTATGTAATAAGCTGCAAATATAACTTTCTTAACTTTATATTTTAAGCATAAACTTTATACTTTTGAATTGAATAAATTGTAGATGAAAATTAGTTTCAATTTTTTTAAAAAGCATAAAATAAAGACAATCATTTTAAGTGTATTAATGGTTGTTTACTATTTCTGTTTGCCTAAAAAAATATTCGAAACTCCTACATCAACAGTGGTTACAGCAAGTAATAATGAATTACTAGGCGCTGTAGTAGCAAAAGATGGTCAATGGAGATTTCCTGAATTAGATTCTGTACCCAAAAAGTTTGAACAATGTGTCTTACAATTTGAAGATGCCTATTTTTATCAGCATTTTGGTTTTAATCCAGTTGCTATAGGAAAAGCTATGATAGACAATATCAAGGCTAAAAAAATTGTTAGAGGAGGAAGTACCATTACGCAGCAAGTAATTCGTTTAGCTCGTAAAAACCAACAACGCTCTTATCTTGAAAAGTTAAAAGAATTACTATTAGCAACTCGATTAGAGTTTAGCTATTCGAAAAAAGAAATTTTAAAACTATATGCATCTCATGCACCTTTTGGAGGTAATGTAGTAGGTTTAGAAATGGCATCATGGCGTTATTTTGGTTTACAACCTCACCAACTTTCATGGGCCGAAAGTGCAACGTTGGCAGTATTACCCAATGCACCTTCGTTAATTTATCCAGGAAAAAATCAACAGAGATTAAAGAAAAAAAGAAATCGTCTATTACAAAAGCTGTATAAGGAAGGTATTATTGATCAAATTACGTATGAGTTAGCAGTTGAAGAAGAGTTACCTCAAAAACCTTATGCTTTACCTAATATAGCTCCACACTTAGTACAGGAAATAGCCAAAAAAGAGGAAGGTAAATACGTACAAAGTTCTATTGACATCCATATACAACGACAAGTAAATAATTTAGCAAAGCAACATTACGAACGTCAAAAACAAAATGAAGTATATAATTTGGCTGTATTGGTTTTGGATGTTGAAACAAGAAAAGTGATTAGCTATGTTGGGAATTCACCAACAGATAAAAAACATCAAAAAGATGTAAATAATATAATAGCTCCAAGAAGTACAGGAAGTACATTAAAGCCGTTATTATATGCGCATATGTTACAATCGGGAGATTTGTTACCAACACAGTTAGTTGCTGATATTCCTACTGAAATAGCAGGATATAGTCCCAATAATTTTAATTTAACTTTTGATGGAGCAGTACCTGCAAATGAAGCTTTAACAAGATCGTTAAATATTCCAGCAGTACGAATGTTACAGCGATATGGTTTAGAGAAGTTTACAGAGGATTTAAAAGATTACCGCATTGACGATATTAACAAATCTGCTGATTATTACGGATTGTCATTAATATTAGGAGGAGCAGAAGCTAGTTTATGGGATTTATGCAAAACATATGCTGGTTATGCAGGTATTGTAAATAATTACGAAACTTTAAAGCATAAATATTATCAAAATGAATATCAAAACCCAAGTTATACATACGCTACTGATGTTGATTTTGGAGCTGTTAAAGAAAGTTATTTAAGTATAGATGCTGGATCAGCTTTTACTACTTTAAATACATTAACAGAAGTTAATAGGCCATTGACAGATCAAGCTTGGAAATATTTTGATTCTTCACAAAAAATAGGGTGGAAGACAGGAACTAGTTTCGGAAACAAAGATGCTTGGGCAATTGGAGTTACTCCAAAATATGTAGTAGGAGTATGGATGGGGAATTCAGATGGAGAGGGACGTCCAGATTTAACAGGAGTAGGAAGTGCAGCACCTTTAATGTTTGATGTTTTTGATATTTTACCAAAATCAGATTGGTTTTTAGAACCTTTTGAAGATTTAATTGAAGAAAAAGTCTGTAAACAAAGTGGCTATTTAGCATTGCCAATATGTAAATCGGTACTAAAACAAATTCCTAAAAATGGAATAAATGCTAAATCATGTCCGTATCACAAGGAAATAACTGTAGATACTTCAGAAAAATACCGAGTAAATTCATCATGTGAGTCTATTAGTAACATGAAAAATATTGTTTGGTTCGAACTGCCTCCTCTAATGGCGTATTATTATCAACAAAAAAATGCTGCTTATAGAGTATTACCAAATTTTAGAGGAGATTGTATACAACTTGAAAATAATACAATAGATTTTATTTTTCCTTCTAAAAACTATTCAAAATTATCTTTAACAAAAAATGAAAATGGTACTTTAAATCCAATCATTTTAAAGTTAATGCATGCAAATGATAACGCTAATGTTTATTGGTACATTAATGATAAATACCTAGGAAAAACACAGCAGTATCATGAACAATCTATAAAACCTAAAGAAGGAACTTATAAAATCACTGTTATTGATGATTCAGGAAACGAAAAAACTCGTTTTATACAGATTCAATAACAGACATTTTTTTCTCAGTAATTACATTCTTTAAACGCATACCAAAGTCTGCTAAAGATTTAATTTCCTTAATACCAGCTAAACGCTCTCTACCAATAATTAATAAACCTTTATTACTCGCTTCAATGTGATAGTATTTATTACTTTCAAAGAATAAGACCAATTCATCAGTAAAGAAAGACTTGATTTCTAACTCGTCTTTTCCAGATAAATAAAACCTTTTTGAAAAGTCAGGGTGGTTTTCAATATTAATATCTTTAAAACCAGCAAAGTGATATATGTATTCAAAAATTCCTTCTCTATCTAAGGTAAATTCAGGTACTTCTTGATCTAAATTAATGTGTAACATGGTAGCTTTTATAATTTGCTTAGCAAAAAGTTCACCCTCATGAAATTCTACATCAAATAAGGTACATTTTTTATTAGATAAGATGTTAGATACTTTATTTATTTGCCTAGTTTTAAAATAACCAAAATGAGGAATTCGTGTTACTGGTTCTTTAGGTAAAACCGCATAATTCCAACCTAATTCATTACCAATACTTTGTAGAGATTTTTGTCTTTTAGTTAAGCTATTAGGTTTTCTTGTTTCTTCTGTTTGAAGAGGAATATTTTTACGTAAAGCAAAAGGGTGTTCGCTACCGGTTTTATAACCGTCAAGTCCAATTACTTCAAAATGTCCTCCTTTACGTTTGAAAGACTCAGCATAATTATGAAGATTTTCCATTACAGAATGGTCAACAAAATCACATAATGTAAAGTCAATTATAGCATCTTCATTTTCTGGTATTTGATCTAGTTTAGCTTTTAATTTTGTATAGTTTAAAAAGCTTGAAAAATTTTCAACAGAAACATAGTATTTATCGTCTTCTTTAAACATTAAAACATTAGGTTTTAATAGATTTTTAAGAAAAAACATAAAGTTTTTGTTTATAAAAACGTGGATAACAAAAGTTATAAAAATTCCCGCTAAAATACCTGTAATTAAACTTGTTGTAATTGTAGTAATTAAAGTAGCTAAGAAAATAACTAATTGCTCTTTACCAATTTTAAATACTTTTTGAATGTTCTCTGGTGAAGCTAATTTATATCCAGTATATACTAAAATGGCAGCTAAGGCTGGAAGTGGTATTTTACGTAATTCGGTAGCAAATAATAAAATGAAAACAACTAAAAATGCTGCATGAAAAAAGTTAGCAGAACGATTACTACCTTTATTATTAACATTTACAGAACTTCGTGCAATTACCGTAACTACATTTAAACCTCCTAATAAACCACTAATAACTGTAGCTAAACCTAAGGCTCTAATGTCTTTGTTTACATTAGAACGACGTTTTAAAGGATCAAGTTTATCAACAGCTTTAATACTTAATAAACTTTCAATACTAGCAATTAAAGTAATAGCTATTACAGCGTTGATAAAGTCGAATTGATAAATTTTACTAAAATCAGGAAAGGCAAAGTTAGATAATACATCATCAGGTAAATTAATCAATATACTTTTATCAATCGGATATGGAGCTGCAGAAAACATATCATAGTAATAGTATAAACCTACACTTAAAACAACAATCCACATTGGTGCTGGAATTAATTGAAAGTATTTATTCCTTATTTTACTATAAAAAACCATAATAAGTAAACTACCTATACCTACCAAACCAGCATAAAAAGTACTTGTATTGTCTGTATTTACGAAATCAATAACACCTTGAGGAACTTGTATTAATAGGTCAACAATGCTCCCTTTGGCATTTAAATTACCAAACATCACATGAATTTGTTTCGCAAAAATCCCAATACCAATGGCAGCTAACATTCCTTGAATTGCTGATGAAGGGAAAAAATCTCCCAAAGATCCAAGTCGTAAAAAACCTAAGATGATCATGATAATTCCTGAAACTACAATGGCGGCTAAGGTATATAAGAAACCTTGATGCATATCGCCAGCACCTAAAGTAGTAATGGCTGCTAAAATTACAACTACCAATCCATTACCAGGTCCTGTAATAGTAACATTAGAACCTCCTAAAATAGCAACTACCGAACCTCCAATAATTGCAGCAATAATTCCTGAAATAGGAGGAGCACCAGATGCTAAAGCTAATCCTAAACCTAAAGGCAGTGCAATTAATGAAACTACAAAACCTGAAAATATATTTTGAGGTAATTCTCCTAAAAATGTTTTAAATTGATTTTTCTTACTCATTTATTTAACGATTAAAACATCGGTTGGTAATTCAGCTAAAATATATTCTAAATCATGCGGGAAAATTCTATCAATGATCCCCGTTTTTTTAGGAGCACTCATTACAAGTAAATCAGCCCTTTTTACTTTAGCATAGTGACCTATAGAATATCCTCTACGTCCGAAAATACTTTGTTTTTTTATAATAATATCTTTGGTGTCAATTTCATCAAGTACACATTGTACACGGAAATCTTCACGTTCCTTTAAACGTTCTTTTGCTAAAGTAGCTTTACGTAAAGAAGCATCGTCGTTAACTTTTACATTTAGTTCTGTTTGGCTAATTTCTTCAACAATAGTAACTCTTTTACAGTCTAGCTTTTTAGAAATGGCTAAGGCAGCTTTAATAGTTTCTTTTGTTTTATCATCTTCCAAACCACTTACAACAACATGATTACAAGGAACTCTTTCAATAGATGGTTTTATTAAAAGTAATACAGAGCATTTAGCTTTACGTGTAAGTTCTCTAGCTATAGAACCTACATAATATTTATAGAGTTTCTCTTTTTGTAAAGCACCTAATATTAATAAATCTATTTGCTCTTGTTTTGTCGTTTGAAGTATAACATCGACCGGTTTACCTTCTTGCCAGATCGTTTTGAAAGGTTGTTCTAGTGCTGAAACTTCATCTAAAAGTTGTTGTAATTGTTTTTCTTTTTCTTCAGATTTTTCTCCAACATGTACACCAATTACCTGAGCTCCAAGCATATTTCCCAATCGTAAAGCTTCAAATAAATTCGCTTTTAAATTAGGAGAGAAAGCAATACCAATTAAAATTTTTTTAATCAAAATATTGTTTATTTTTAAGTTTTCGAAGATAGAATTTTATTCTTATTCCGAGAAATAATATTTTTTACATAATAAAGACTATGGTAGAACTAGCAGGAATCATCATTTTAGGAATTTTAGCACAATGGGTAGCATGGAAATTTAAAATTCCAGCAATATTACCTTTAATTTTAATAGGACTATTAGTAGGTCCTGTTGCTG
Organism: Tenacibaculum aiptasiae; assembly: GCF_965221665.1. Lineage (NCBI taxonomy): Bacteria > Pseudomonadati > Bacteroidota > Flavobacteriia > Flavobacteriales > Flavobacteriaceae > Tenacibaculum > Tenacibaculum aiptasiae. Next base: position 884,239 of record NZ_CBDCSN010000003.1, on the reverse strand, counting down.
CTGAATTTTTTAGTTCTGATGGAAGTAAATGGATTGAACCTATATGGAATGGAAAAAAAGGATTATTTCCTGGCGATGGTCTATTTTATTTTGTGTCTTTAGCTATTAGTATTATTCTTTTTGAAGGAGGTTTAACATTAAAGCAAAGTGAAATCTCTAATGTTGGTCCAGTTATAACAAAGCTGATTACTTTAGGTTCTGCAGTAACATTTATTGTTTCAGGTATTGTTGCACATCATATTTTTGGATTAGGATGGGAAATTTCAATGTTATTTTCAGCATTAATTATAGTTACAGGTCCAACAGTAATATCGCCAATATTAAGAAATGTACCTCTTAAAAAAGATGTAGCAGCTGTGCTAAAATGGGAAGGTATTTTAATTGACCCAATAGGAGCATTAATAGCAGTATTGGTTTTTGAATTTATTAGTGTTGGAGGTGGAAGTGGTTTTACAAAAACAGCTTTACTTGAGTTTGGTAAAATCTTATTATTTGGCTCAACTTTTGGTTTTACGTTTGCACATGCTTTAATATTTATAGTTAATAGGAAGTTGGTTCCACATTATTTATTAAACGTGGTATCATTATCTACCGTATTATTTGTATTTGTATTGTCTGATTTATTTGCTCACGAATCTGGTTTATTATCGGTAGTGGTAATGGGAATGGTAATAGCAAATAGTAAAATTCACAGTTTTGACGAATTATTATATTTTAAAGAATCACTTTCAGTATTATTAATTTCTATCCTATTTATTTTGTTGGCTGCAAACATGGATATGAGTCAGCTTCAACTTATTTTTAACTGGGAAGCACTATTGTTATTTGCTATTGTAGTTTTAGTAATACGTCCTTTAGGTGTATTTCTAAGTACACGAGGTTCAACTTTAAAACTCAATGAAAAATTATTTATAAGTTGGGTTGGACCTAGAGGTATTGTAGCTGCTGGTATTGCTTCATTATTTGGAACTAAACTAATGAAACAAGGTGTAGTAGGCGCAGAATACATAACTCCTTTGGTATTTATGATTGTATTGGGTACAGTACTATTAAATGCAACTACAGCACGTTTATTTGCTAAACTAGTAGGAGTATTCTTAAAACAATCTGAAGCGATAGTTATTATTGGAGCTTCTGAAGCAGCAAGAGTGATTGCTAAATATTTAAAAGATAATGATAGAAGGGTAATACTTTTAGATCAGAACAAAGATTATATTGAAAAAGCTCGTAATAATGAAATTGAAGCTTTTGATATTGATATTTATAACGATAGTATAGATGATAAGGTAGAATTGAGTGACGTTGGTTATCTGATAGCAATGACTGGTAGTGATGTGGTTAACAAATATGCAATAACACAATTATCTGAGTTGTATGGTGAGCATGGTGCCTATAGAGTAGCTAGTTCAAAAGAAGTTAAGGATAGTGAAATAAAAGAAGAAATGAATCTATTTACAGAAAATGATGATTACTTTAATCTGAATGAAAGCGCGAGAGATTATCCTACGATACATGAATTGATTGTAAAATCAGAAGAAGATTTTGTAGCTAAACTTGAAAAAATTGAGGAAGAGATAAAATCAATACCATTATTTGTAAAAGTAGGAGATACCTTAGAAGTATTACCAACATTTAATACGGCAAACATTAAAGAAAATAACGCTATTGTTTATTTAGGTAAAAAATTAGAGATCTAAACCAAAAGTTTGCTTTAACTTTTCAATTAAAGGATTTTTTTCTTTTAATTTCTCATATTTTTCATGAGGAGTATAGGCAAACTTTTTTTCTATAGTTTCATTTACTACAATATCAACTTCAATACCATAGTTATTTAAAGCTTCACGTAAGTAACGCATTAATTTTGGTTTCCCTTTTCTTAATTGGGACTTCATTAATTCGTTAGGAACAGAGAACTTTATTTTATGATTAGCTCCTAATAATGGAGTATCTGAAGCTAAAATAGCTGCCATACTTCGTTCACCTAACCCTTGTAATTTAAAATAGTATTTTTTCCAAGCTTCAGCTAATTCTTCATTAGTAAAAGGAGTTCTTGGGTGATTTTCGAAGTTTTCATCATCATCATTAGTAACAACAACCTTTTTCTTATGTACACTTTTTAAAGAAAGTGCAGAAGCCCTACGTTTAATGTTTTTCAACATTGGTTTTGTAGATTGGGCTTGTGGAGTTTCTTTAACTTCAGGTTGTTTTGTTTCCTGAGGAATCTCTGTAGCTTTTACAATTGGTTGAATTGCAATCTTCTTTACCGAAGGAGATAAAGAAGTGAAAAAAGTAGCCGGAATTATGTAGTTGCTAGATTTTTTTTTTGCTCCATCAAAAGTGATAGAGGCTATTTGCATTAAGGTAAGTTCTACCAGTAAACGTTGGTTTTTACTTCCTCGATATTTTAAATCACAATCGTTGGCTTTATCAATAGCTGGAAGCAAAAATTGCATATTAGCTTTTCTAGCTTGATCTAAATATTTCTTCTTTGTATTATCTCCAACTTCTAATAATTGTATGGTAGCTTCATCTTTAGCAACTAATAAATCTCTAAAGTGAGATGCTAAACCGTTTATAAAATGATGTCCTTCAAAGCCTTTGGCTAAAACATCATTAAAAGCCATCAATACTTCAGGTATTTTATTTTCAAGTAATAGATCAGTAATGTTAAAATAAACATCATAATCTAATACATTTAAATTCTGAGTAACGGCTTCACGTGTTAAATTACTACCAGAAAAACTAACAACTCTATCAAAAATAGATAAAGCATCACGCATGGCACCATCAGCCTTTTGAGCTATTACATGTAAAGCATCATCTTCAGCTGTAATATTTTCTTTAGCACAAATCGTTTTTAAATACTCTTTAGCATCTAAAACACCTATACGTTTAAAATCGAAAATTTGACAACGTGATAATATTGTTGGAATAATTTTATGCTTTTCGGTTGTTGCTAAAATAAAAATAGCATGTGCTGGTGGCTCTTCCAATGTCTTTAAAAAAGCATTGAAAGCTGCTTGAGAAAGCATATGAACCTCGTCAATAATATAAACCTTATATTTTCCAGTTTGAGGTGGAATACGAACTTGATCCGTTAGGTTTCGAATATCGTCTACAGAGTTGTTTGAAGCAGCATCTAATTCAAAAATATTGAAAGCGAAATCTTCATCTTCATTAGTAGCATCTTCTTGATTTATTCTTTTAGCTAGAATACGAGCACAAGAAGTTTTACCAACTCCACGAGGTCCTGTAAAAAGTAATGCTTGCGCTAAATGATTGTTTTTTATAGCATTTTCTAAAGTATTGGTGATGGCTTGTTGGCCAACAACATCTTCAAAATTTTGAGGACGATACTTACGTGCTGATACTATAAAATGTTCCATTTAATTGCTACTATTTACGTAAACAAAAGTAAAAAACCCGATGGCAACTCACAAACAATTTTCTTAAGGAAAACCTAAAGTTGTAAACAATTGTAAAAACTTGTTTTTTTACACGACTGAATAGGTATAAAAGATTATAATTTATGAAGATACTAAAATCAATAGCACTTTCAGCAGTGTTTTTATCAGCTATTATTTTTACAAATTTCACAAAAAAAGAAGAAATTAAAGAGAATGATAAAATCATATCTTACTCAAAAGATACCAAAGTAGCTTATTTTGCAAGCGGATGTTTTTGGTGCGTAGAGGCTATTTTTGAAAGTGTAAAAGGAGTAGAGGAAGCAGTTTCAGGTTATGCAGGTGGACACACAAAAAATCCTACTTACAGAAAAATAGGAACAGGAAGAACTGGGCATTCAGAAACAGTAGCTGTTTACTATAATCCTAAGGTAGTGAGTTTTCAAACTTTAGTAGATGTTTATTTTGGGTCTCATAATCCTACAACAAAAAATGGACAGCACCCAGATTATGGAAGTCAATATAGATCTATTGCATTTTATAGTAATAATAAGGAGAAACAAATAATTGAAAACACAATTAAAAAGTTAAATAAAGAAATTTATAAAGGTAAAATAGTAACAGAAGTAACAAAGTTTACCAAGTTTTATCCAGCGGAAGAATACCATCAAAATTATGAGAGATTACATCCAGAAAATCCTTATGTACAAAAGGTTTCTATTCCTAGGTTAAATCGTTTTAAGCAGAAATTTCCAGAATTGCTTAAAAAGGAAAAGCACTAAAACTTTATTAAGTTAAAGTTTGTTTATATAAGAAGAAAACTCCCCAATTTTGGGGAGTTTTTGATTCTTAATACTATTTAAGAGAGTAAATAAAAAACCTCAGGATTAACCTGAGGTTTTTTACAATATAAATGGTTTATTATTGTAATGTAATAGGGAAGCTAACTTCAATATCAGTAGAACCACCAGCATTAGTAATATCTCCATCTTTAACACCAGCAGCCGATTTGTTAGGCTCATGTCTTAAAGTAACTGTATAAGTTCCAGTTCCAGCAGCTCCAGTAGCAACAGTAAATTGAATTCCAACAGGGTTTCCGTTAGAATCGTTATTTCCTGCATAAGTAAAAGTACCAGCAATTCCATTAGCATTGTAGAAGAATTGGTGCTCTTCAGCTTCAGCAGCTACTTCGTCTGTTACATTTCCAGCAGGGCTTTCAGTTTCGTTTAATAAAGTAATAACCGCACTATAAGTTGTATTTGCTGCAAGTGTAATTGGATCTGGAGTAATTACAGGTGCATTAGGACCATCACCATCTAAATCTTGACTTTGGATAGTTACAGCATTACCTCCACCATTTGGTGTTAATACAATTCTCATTGTAGTTATAACTTCTTCCTCATTTACAGGAACTGGGTCGCTATCTGAACAAGAAGCGAATACTAAAGAGAAAATAGTAAGTATTGAAAATAATTTAATAAGTTTCATAATGTGTTTTTTTAATAATTAATTTTTAATTGAATTTTAAAGTTTCTCCCTAAATCATCAGCAAAGTAGCGTAGTTTGTTTAAATAATTTCGATAACTGGTATTAAGTATATTGTCTACAGAAAATGTTAATCCCATATTGGTTTTAAATAGATTAAACTCTATACCTGACGAAAAATTTAATAAATGGTAAGCATCGGGAGGTGTACTAATATCAACAAGTTCATAACTATTAGTTTGAGGGATAAAAATGTCAAAATTGTTGTTAGGGAAATTGTTTTGTCTAGCATTAAATTCACTTTGAACAGAAGCATTGAAATTATACCATTCAGCTTTGTTAAAAGTAAGTTGCGTTACCGTCTTAAATGGAGGAATATCTATAAGATCACGTTTGTTACTTGTATCCTTTCCTCTAAGAAACGAAGTTTTATTTCCGATACTTAAATTTTTATTTATTTGATAACTTATATTAGTATCAATACCAAATAAATGAGCGTTTACTTGTTTATAATCCCAAGTAACAAAAGTACCACGTTGTGTTAATTCAGCTCCTGAAGGTTCTATATAAATAAAATCATTTATAAAGTTGTAAAATCCTTCAACAGAAAAATCAAGTTTGTTGTGGTTAAAATTATAAGTTGCAGAAAACCTATTAGACGTTTCTGGTTGTATACGTAAATCTCCTAATTCTATTCTAGCTGCAGAATGATGTAACCCAGCACTGAATAATTCAGAAGCATTAGGTGCTCTATTTGCTAAACCATAGTTCGCAATTAAAGAACTCTTTTCATTAATGTCATAAGAAATGCCTAATGATGCCGAAATATTATGGTAAGTAAATACAGGATTTGCCAATAATTGAGTGCCTTGCACATTTGGATCAACTATAAAGTGGCTAAAATCATTTTGATAACCTAAACTGTTCCATCTAGAAATTTGATAAAACTTTTTAGCATCAATATGTTCAAAATCGTATCTAATACCTGCAGTTAATAAGATGTCTTCAAATCTAAAATTTCCAATTCCATAAGCTCCAAAAGTATATTTATCATAATCAGGTATGATTCTTCTTACTTTAGTTGCTGGGTCAGGGAAATTATTTTGATAGCTTCCAATAATTCCAAATTTATAAATTCGATCAGGATTTGCATCCATTTTTAAATCAGCTCTAAAAGAATGAGTTTTTAATAATAAATCAGTGGCAGCTAAATTTTTATTGTCACCTCTTCTTAAATCAAACTCTAATCTATTGTTGCTTTGAAAATCATATTGTAAAGATAATTTACCAATTCCTTTAAAACGCTTATAGTAGCTAGCTTTAAGTAATTGGTGAGTAACATCTTGTTTAGGGTTGTCTATTGTATAACTAAAATCACTTATTTTTAATGGAGTAGGGCTGTTAATAGCATTTCTTAAATCAGAAGCACTACCTACATGAGAGGCGCTTAGAATTCCTATTTTATTAACTATATGACTATAAAAAAGTTCAAAACCTTTATTGAACTTTTTAAATCCTGTAGCAATTGTAAACGCTTTAGAATCTATTCCTGTATTTGTCAAATAGTAATCAGGTGCTCTAAAATCACCAGCTCTTTTGTACGAAGCTTGTCCATTTATATACCAGCCTTTTGCATAATTTTTTTGCAAACTACTAGTAATATTAAAAAGTCTTCCATTAGATTGCTGAGAAAGAATTGTTTTTCCATACAAAGTATCTTTATTAATCAGAACTTTTGAGGGATTAACAATAACAACTCCTCCTATAGCATCTCCACCATATTGTAATGCATTAGCTCCTTTTATAACAGAAACAGTTTCTGCAGCGTTTAAATCAATATTAGGAGCGTGTTCTATACCCCATTCTTGATCTTGTAAACGCACATTATTAAAAGAAATAAGCACTCTACTACTGTGTAAACCGTTGATTACAGGTTTAACAATAGAGTTCCCAGTATTAATAGAAGATACACCAGATATATCTTTCAAAGCATCACCTAAACTTGCACTACTGAATTTTTCTAAAGTTTTTGTTTTAATTAAGGTTTCTTGTGAAGTTTTAGTTTTTAACCCCGTTTTACCTTTAACACTTACTTCGTTTAATTCTTCAATATGGTGCTCTAAATCAATAACTTTATAAAGGTTTTTATCTATTGTAAAAGTTAAAGTTCTAGGGTCACATGCAACGTGAGAAATTTCAACAGTAATAGTACCTTTACATACATTATTGATGGTGAATTTTCCATTGATATCTGTAGTGGTGTATTTGTTTTGATTTTTAATTAAAACCGTAGCTCCAACTATGGGCGATTTATCATGAAAATCATCTACTAAACCTGAGAATGTATATGTACATTCTTCTTGTGCTATTATTATAGAAGAAAAACTCCATAACAAAAGCATCAGAACAATATTTTTTAAGTTCATTAAATTTTAGTTATAAATAATTGAATAAAAAGATTACGTAATTATTATATAACTAGGCGGTGCGCGTGATGATTTAAGTGATGTGAAATTTGAGTTAAATTGTTTTGGACTTCTAAGAGCTTTTTCTACATGAATATCTTCAGAAAATAATTCGTAATTATTACCTAAATCAAAATAAGTAACTTTTAATTGTAGGTGTAAATCACCACAATCATTCTCTAATTCATGTAAGTGTTGCTCTGTTTTAGAAGTACAAGCAATATGTTCATGATCTTCAAAAAGGTCATGAGAAGCCCTAACTAATGTTGGTGTTAGCAACGAAAAGATAAGTAAAAGGGCAATATGTCTTTTAAAGCTGAACATAACTCAGTTCGCAAATGTATAAAAAAATAAGACCTATTTATAATTATAAACAGGTCTTATTTAAAAATAGTATAATTTTAACTAATTAGCTTTATTTTTTTGAATTTCCACGCATTTTCATGTTCAGCATTTCAACTAATAATGAAAAGGTAATAGCAAAATACAAATAACCCTTAGGAATTGTACCTATTTCTTCACCAAATAATTTAGCATGCGATAGATGGGCACTTTCAGCAATAAGCATAAATCCAATTAATATTAAGAATGATAACCCTAACATTTGAATTGTTGGATGCTTGTTTACGAACTTACCTACAGGATTAGCAAATAACATCATAATAACCATTGATAATACAACCGAAGCAATCATAATAATCATAGCTCCTTCAACACCGTTTGTCATACCAACTGCCGTTAAAATTGAATCAAAAGAGAATACAATGTTAATTAATGTAATTTGAATAATAGCTTGTGTTAATGTATATCCTTTTTGAGGTTTTCCATCTTCGGTATCTTCTTCATGACCTTCTACTTTATGATGAATTTCCTTGGTACTTTTATATAGTAGAAATATACCTCCAGCAAATAGGATTAAAGCTTGTCCTGTAACTCCTGCTTTAAACCAAGAAAAGTCTACATGAAATAATGGAGCATTCATGGCTATAAGTAAAGAAATACCAAACAGTAAAACGATACGTAATACCATTGCTAAAACCAAACCTATATTAGTGGCTTTTTTTTGTAAGTTTTCAGGTAGTTTATTTGCTGCTATTGATATAAAAATAATGTTATCAATACCTAAAACAATTTCTAAAAAAGTTAAGGTTACTAATGCACCCCAGGTGTCGGGTTGTAAGAAAATTTCCATAGTTTATTTTACTTTATATACAGTTCCTTTTTGTTTAAAATTAGAGTAACCAATTCTAGCTGTAAAACTATAAGAGCTATCGGTTACTTTTGTAATTTGAACAAATATAGGGTCTTTATCCAAATCTGTTTTTGGATTTTTCATTTTTAAGTTATAGGCAAAATTATTTTTCCACTTAATGTAAAGTGTATCAATATGTTTTTCTTCCTTAACAGTGGTTAAACTATCTGTTGAAATACTTACTTTTTTAGTGTATTCTTCAATTTGTAAGCTATCTTTCCTTACAATAATAGTTTTTCCATAGCCCTCTCCAGCTGGAATTTCAAAAGTTCCATATTTAAAACGAGTTGGATCTCCTTTCTTTTCTGGAGAACAAGATAAAACTAAGGTTAAGACTAAAAAAGTAAATAGATATTTCATTAAATTCCTGTATAATTAGATGGTGTAATTGCTTTTAACTCATTTTTTATTTCAGAAGAAACTTCTAAAGTGTCAATAAAATTAGCAATTGACTGTTGTGTTATTTTTTCGTTTGTACGTGTTAAACCTTTTAAAGCTTCGTATGGATTTGGATATGCTTCTCGACGTAAAATTGTTTGAATAGCTTCTGCAACTACAGCCCAATTGTTTTCTAAATCTTCTTCAAATTTTTCTTCGTTTAATAATAACTTATTTAAACCTTTTAAGGTTGAAGCAAAACCAATTAAGGTATGTCCAAAAGGAACTCCTATGTTACGTAAAACAGTACTGTCAGTTAAATCACGTTGCAATCTAGATATAGGTAATTTAGCCGATAAGTGCTCAAAAATAGCGTTTGCAATTCCTAAGTTACCTTCAGAGTTTTCAAAATCAATTGGATTAACTTTATGTGGCATTGCCGAAGAACCTACTTCACCTTTCTTTATTTTTTGCTTAAAATAATCGTTAGAAACATAGGTCCAAACATCACGGTCTAAATCAATTAAAACAGTGTTTATACGTTTTAAGCCATCGTATAAAGCAGCCATATGATCATAGTGCTCAATTTGAGTAGTTGGGAATGAATGATGTAATCCTAAAATTTCTTCAACAAAATGGGTTCCAAAATTTTTCCAATCAATGTCTGGATATGCTACTTTATGTGCATTGAAATTTCCTGTAGCACCTCCAAATTTTGCTGCATGTGGTGTATGCTGTATGTGTATTGCTTGATTATTAATACGCTCTACAAATACAAAAAATTCTTTTCCTAAGCGAGTAGGAGATGCTGGCTGTCCATGTGTACGAGCTAGCATTGGAATGTTTTCCCATTCTTCAGATAAATCAGCTAATTTGCATACTAAAGTATCTAAAGTTGGATAATAAACGTCATTCATTGCATCTTTAATAGATAAAGGAATGGCTGTATTATTAATATCTTGAGAAGTTAATCCGAAATGGATAAACTCTTTATAAGCTTGTAAATTTAAAGCATCAAATTTTTCTTTAATAAAGTATTCAACAGCTTTTACATCATGATTGGTAATTGCTTCGATATCTTTAATTTTCTGAGCATCATCAGGTGAAAAAGAAGTGTAAATTTCACGAAGGTTTGAATATAAATCTTTGTTGAAATCAACTAACTGAGGCAAAGGAATTTCACATAAAGCAATAAAATACTCTATTTCTACTTTTACTCTGTACTTAATTAAGGCTTCTTCTGAAAAATAATTAGCTAAATCCGCAACTTTATTGCGGTATCTACCATCAATAGGAGAGATGGCATTTAATTGTGTTAAGTTCATTTTTTGTTGTTGTGTTGTAAGCAACAAAAATAGAAAATACTTATATTATGTTAAAGGATATCTGAAAGGAATTTAACGATAAACTTTTCGTTTTAAGATTTTAAGATCACCTTTCTTTTCCAATAATTTTATTACACGTATTACTGTTTCTACACGTAAGCCTAGAATATCGGCAATTTGCTGTCTTGTGTATTCTATTTTAAAAGTAAAGTCTCCCTTTATTTTATAAACATCATTTTTTAAATAATCAAAAAAGCGAAGAACTCTATGAGCTGGTTCTTGACTAGAAATTTCGGAAGCTATAATTGCTTTATAATATAAACGTTTGGCTAGACTTTGTGTTATTTTTAAATGAATTTCTGGATTTTCTTGGAGTAAATTAAATAGTTGTTCTTTTGAAATTACTATAACTTCTGAATCAGAAATTGCTTCTGCATTGGCAGGGTATTTTACATCGATAAATAAAGGAGGTTCACCAAAACTTTGTTCTTTATAAAAAATACCTTGAATAAACTCTTTTCCATCTTCATTATAATTATTCATTTTAATAGCTCCATTACTAATTTGAAAATAGTTATGAGCAGTTTGATTTTCAGAAAAAATAATTTCTCCTTTTTTATAGGTTTTATATTGAGCGTTATAGCTTAGTAAAAGTTCTTTAGGTATCATTATGATTTAAGTCATAAATTGCAACAGTATAAAGATATACTTTTGTTGCTTATTAATAAATAGTTTTTGATGAATAGAAAAGAAATAGAGAATAGAGAAGATGTATATTTATTAGTATCTACTTTTTATGATAAAATTAAAGAAGATGACTTTATTGGTCCGATTTTTATAAAAACCATTCCAGATGAAACTTGGGAAAGTCATTTGCAAAAACTTACCGATTTTTGGGAAACCAATCTTTTCTTTGTTCGTAAGTTTAAAGGAAATCCTATGAAAGCACATAAAGATTTAGATAAAAACTTTGATCATAGCATTTCTCAAGAACATTTTGGAAGATGGCTTCAATTATGGTTTGAAACTATTGATAATCTTTTTATTGGAAAAAAAGCTCATGAAGCTAAAGAAAGAGCACGAAATATAGCTTCCATGCTCTTTTTTAAAATGTTTGATGCTAAGCCAAAAGGGCAAGTTGGTAAATAATTAATAAAATATTTCCTAAAATATTAATTATAAATCCCCAAGCAACAACTTTAAATGGTCGTTGACTTATAGCTAAAGCATTTGCTCCCATAGCCGAAACACAGGTAAATATTAAAGGGAACAGATTTACTTCTCCATGCACAGCCAAGGCTGCAGAAAAAGATGCAATCATAGTACCTATCATTATTAAAATAACAGATATACCAATAGCATTCTTTTTTTCTTCTGCTATCTTTTGATTTATTGTTTTTATTGGGTTGAAATTTAAAGTCTTAGCGTTTAAATTACTTACAGTTAATTGTTTTGTTGTACTCATGCCTAATAATATTTACTACAAAATTATTACCCATAGACTAATTAATTTATGACCGAAATCATAAATGAAAACTTATTAGATTAATTTAATTGAATAGATATTTTTATATTCACAGATTAAAATATCTTTTGTGGAATCATTGACCCTTTTTTATATAGTATTAGCCGTTTTAGTAAGCGTTGCAATAGCTTTCTTTCAATATTTTTATAAAGCCAAAAAAACGCCTAAAATCCATGTTTTTTTATTCTTTTTAAAAGCATTGAGTTTGTTTTTACTGTTATTACTATTAATCAATCCTAAAATTGAAATGGTTGAAACTGAAAATAACAAACCGGTTTTAGCTGTTTTAGTTGATAATTCTTTGTCAGTTAAACATTTTAAGCAGGAAAAAGAGGTAACACGCATTGTACAAGAAATTGAAAACAATAAAAAAATACAAGATAAGTTTGATGTACAATTGTTTACTTATGGGAAAAATATAAAAGCATTAGATAGTTTATCTTTTTCAGAAACTCAAACAGACATTTCACAAGCAATAACATCAATTAGCGAATTAAATAAAGAAGCAAATAGCGCTACTATTTTAATTAGTGATGGTAACCAAACAAAAGGAAATGATTATGAATATTTAAATATAAACAAAAGTGTATATCCAATAGTTGTTGGTGATACTACTACATATCAAGATATACAAATTTCACAACTGAATGTAAATAAATACAGTTATATAAAAAATAAGTTTCCTGTAGAAGCTCTTTTGTATTATCAAGGAAAAGAGCAAGTAAATTCTACTTTTACAATATCGCATAAAGGGAAAAGAATTTTTTCAAAAAAACTACAGTTTTCTCCATCAAACCCATCGCAAACAGTTTCGACTAATTTGTTATCAGGAGAAAAAGGTTTACAATACTACTCAGCTTCGATTAGTAAAATTGGGAATGAAAAAAACACAAAGAATAACTATAAAAACTTTTCGGTAGAAGTACTTGATGAACAAACAAAGGTGTTGATAGTAAGTTCTTTTTTACACCCTGATTTAGGAGCTCTTAAAAAGTCAATAGAAAGTAATAAACAACGTAAGGCAGATATAGCTTTAATTAACGATAGGAATATTAATTTTTCAGAGTATCAGTTTTATGTATTGTATCAACCCAATAGTTATTTTAAAAAGTTTTTTGAAAAAGTTTCTTCAAATTATTTAGTAATCTCAGGAACTAAGACAGATTGGAACTTTTTAAATTCTTTAAAATTAGGTGTTCGAAAGCAAGCGATTAATCAAGTAGAAGAATATGCAGCTATTTATAATGATGGTTTTTTAACTTTTTTACAAAAAGACATTGGTTTTGATGAGTTTCCTCCGCTTAGAGACAAGTTTGGGGAAGTTACCTTAGATAGTAAATCGCAAAGTTTATTATATCAAAAATTTGCTGGAGTAGAAACGCAACAGCCTTTGTTAACTACCATTGAGAATAATGAAAAAAAGTATGCAGTTTTATTTGGAGAAGGAATTTGGAAATGGAGAGCAGCAAGTTTTTTAAAAGAACAATCTTTTGAAACGTTTGATACATTTATAGGTAGCTTAACTCAATATTTAGCGTCTAATAAAAAAAGAAAAAGATTAGAAGTTAGTGCAGAACGTTTATATGCGGCCAATGTACCAATTAGCATTACAGCTTTTTATGTAGATAAAAATTACCAATTTGATAATAGAGCTGAACTACAGCTAACAATTACAAATACAGAGAGTAAAGAAAAAAAGACTTTACCATTTTCACTTGTAAATAATTCATTTCAAGTATCGGTTGAAGGCTTAACTTCTGGTGATTATAGTTATGGAGTGTCGGTAAAAAATCAAAATATAAATAGTTATGGAAAATTTAAAATAACCGATTATCAAATAGAAGAACAGTTTACAAATGCTAATTATAAAAAGCTTAATTCATTAGCTTTAAAAACAAAAGGAAAGTTGTTTTATACAAACTCAGTTGATAATTTACTAGAAGATTTATCGCTTAACAAGTCTTATTATACAACCCAAAAATCAATTAGCAATAAAGAAAATTTAATTAATTGGAAATGGACGTTGTTTTTAATTATTGGACTCTTATCTATAGAGTGGTTTATTAGAAAATACTATGGTAAAATATAAAAAACAAATGATGTTTGATAGGTTAACAAGACCTAAATATTGAAATTTGTAGTAAAATAAAATATATGAGATTTCACACTAGAAAATGGGTAAAACCAGAAGATTTAAATCCAAATGGAACTTTATTTGGAGGGCGATTGTTACAATGGATAGACGAGGAAGTAGCTTTATATGCTATTATTCAATTAGAAATTCCTAAAACAGTAACAAAGTTTATGTCTGAAATAGATTTTGTAAGCTCAGCTAAAAAAGGAGATATAATAGAAATTGGTATTGAAGTTGTAAAATTTGGAAGATCATCAATTACTTTAAATTGTGAAGTACGTAATAAGATTACGCATAAAACTATTATTGCTATTGATAAAATAGTTATGGTTAGTTTAGATGAAGATGGAAGTCCAATAGCCCACGGAAAAACAAAAATAGAATACACTAAAGACAGGTTGAAAAAATAAATTTTCAACCTTTTTTTTATAAAAATAGTTTTTTCAATTCTTTATACTTAGTTCTACCAACGGGGAGAATTTCGCCGTTATTTAATTCAACAGAATATTTACTACCAGTTTGTACAATAATTTCTTTGATTTCAGTAATTTTTACTAGATATGATTTATGAATACGTTGAAAAGATTCTGGTAATAATTGAGAAAGTTTTTCTAAAGATTTGTCGTGTAATTCTTTCTGATTGTTTGTTAAAAACACTTCGGTATATACGCCTGCACCTTTTATATATCGTACATTTTTAATATCGATTAATTGCACTCCAGTACGTTTTTTAATAGCTAAATATTGAAGATTTTCTGTAGTTATTTCTTCTTTTCGTATAATTCTATTAAAAGCCTGCTCTAACCTTGTTTTGTTAAAAGGTTTAGGAACAAAATCTAAAACCCCATATTCAAAAGCGGTTAGTGCCTGATGTTTATTGGCTGAAATAATAATGGTATGAAAAGATTCTGAAACACTATTTTTTAGTACGTCAAAACCACTTTCACCGTTCAGGTTTAAATCAAGTAATAATAAGTCTAATTGATTGTTTTGAATATGTTCTATACCTTCTGTTAAGGAATGCACACAGGTTAATTCTTGAAGTGTATTTAAAAAAAACTCTTTGGTCATACGTTCCACTCTTTTAGCAATACGAGCTTCATCTTCAATAATTAAAATTTTCATAAGCTATTTTATAATCGTTATTACATTTTTCCATCCATTTTCAGTGGGTTCAGAACTAAAGTTCCAATTGTTTTTATAACTCTCGGTTAAACGTGCTTTAATATATTTAAAACCAGTTCCGTCTGATCTATCTTTTTGAGAGTTTCTAACTTTAGCATAGGTTAGAAAGGTGTATTTTTGTTTATTATCACTTGTTTCTACGACCAATTTAAAACGCATAGAGTTGTTTTTAAGAGGTAAACAATGTGTAATACTATTTTCAAGTAAAGTATGAATAATAGCAGGAGGAATGGTTTGAGAATCATCATTTAAAACACCTTCATCTTCCCAAAGGTATTCTATTTCTTTCCTATACCTCATAATATTCAGATGACTTTTACATAGCTTTATTTCTTGAGAAATTGGAATTAAAGTTTCATTTTCTACTTGATTTAATAAATCAAACTCGCCTGCTAAAGCTTCAATAAATTCAACGCCTTTATCAGGAGCTTCTTCAACCCAATCAATTAAAGAAGTTAAGGTATTCATTAAAAAATGAGGCTGTATTTTCTTTTTTAATAATTCATATTTTAATCTAGTAGATTCAGCTATTGTATGTTCAAAAGCGAGTCTTTGCTCTTTTAGTTTTATTGATAATATATAAAACATACATAAAGAAATAATAGCAAAACTTACAAATAAGCTTACATCGAAAATGGATATTTTATATACAGTAAAACTCAATAATAAACCAAATAAAACAACAATAGCGGCTTTCTGTTTTTTGTATATAGCGTAACAGATAATTAGAGTAGAAGAGAGCCACATCATCTGAGCCAAAAATAAAGCTGTATAATCATATGAAGGTGAGTAATACTGATGAATCCATATTAAAAAAATACTATACGCTAAGAAAAACCATTTTCGGAAAGGAAAAGTGAACTGTACAGAAAAATAATAAGGAACTATAAAGGATATGAATAAAGTTAAATAACCAATAGCTTCTAAACGTAAAACGAAATGTGAATAGTGTATTGGAATGTAAAACTTAATATATTCTAGTATAATTAGTAAGAAAAATAAAAAGCTAGAAATACTAAATAACAACATTGTGTATTGCTTCCTATCACTTATGTATAAAAAGAAATAATAAATAGTAGCCAGTAAAAATGCTCCAGCCAAAATATTGATATAAATAGTATCTTTTAACTTATCGGTAACTAGTTCGTTATAATCTTTTATGTATATATAAATTCCACGAGGAGCTCCTTTTTCGTAAAGTTGCGACATTCGTAAGGCTAAAGTATGGTTTCCTAATTCAAGTAAGTTATTTGGGATTAGATATCTATCGGTTGTTCTTCCGGTTTTCTCATTGTTTAATTCATTTCCAGGTTTTCCATTTCTACCTATTAAAACACCATCCCAAAACACTTCATATGCTCCAAAAGCATTGATGTTTATACCTATTAATTGTAGAGAATCAGGAACTTTAGTTATATTAATTATTTTTCTAGTCCAAAAAATATCATCTCCTTTAGGAACTTTATTTTCAATATTCCAATTACTATCATCAAAATCTTTTGTGGCCCATAGCGGATTGTCTCCATTTTTGAATAAAAAATTTCTTTGAATTTTATACATCTTGTCTTTATGCTTATATCTTTTGAATTCATATTTACAAGAGATAGCAGATAACAAAAGGATGAGATAGAATAGTTTTTTCATGAATATTAATTGTATGGTAAAAGTAAACGAAATAAAAGTGTTTTTAGAGCAGTTTGCAAATTGTTAGAGCAGTTCACATAGTTTTAAATGAAAAGGGAGAATTTTCTATTCATTTTTGATGAAAATTAAAACTCACAAAATATGAAACCACTTATGAATCTATTCTTCTGTTTACTTTTTAGTATTTCAGTAGTAGCTCAAAAACAATCTAGCAACGGAAAAATTTTAGGAAAAGTTATAGATGCTTCAAACGAAACATTACCTTACGCAACAGTTGTACTTAAAGATGCTACGAATAATTTAATAGAAGGAGTTGTAACCGATGATAAAGGGGGATTTACCTTCTCTAAAGTAAAGGTTGGTGATTATAATTTAGAAATTCAATACATAGGTTTTGTAACTGTTGAGAGAAAAGTAAAAATTACAAAAGAGCAAAGTACAGTTAATTTAGGAAGTATTACAGTTAAAGAAGATACTAAAACACTTGATGAAGTAGTAGTTAAAGCAGAAACATCAGAAGTATCGTTAAAATTGGGTAAAAAAGTATTTAGAGTAGGAAAAGATATTACTTCACAAAGTGGATCTGCCTCTGATGTATTAAGTAATGTGCCTTCTGTAAATGTAAGTCCTACAGGAACAGTAAGTTTACGAGGAAATGCAAATGTACAGGTAATGATTAATGGAAGACGTTCAGCTTTATCACAATCGCAAGCGTTAGAACAATTATCAGCAGAGGTTATAGAAAGTATAGAAGTAATTACCAATCCATCAGCAAAATATGATGCATCAGGTTCAGCAGGAATTATTAATATTATACTTAAAAAGAATAGAAAATCAGGATTAAATGGTCAAGTACGTTTAGTTGCTGGGATTCCAGATGATTATAGAGCAATAGGGAATTTAAATTATAAAGCGGATAAATTCAATTTTTTTACAAATTTAGGAATTAGATATACTGATTATGAAGGAGAGTATTTTAAGAAACAAACTACTACAGATAATAATGTAACTACTTTTTTAAACCAAAGTGAAGATGAAGACAGGCATGATGATGGACAGTTGTTTTATTTTGGTACCGACTATTATATAAATGATAAAAATACAGTCACCATAGCTTATTATAGAAACGAAACTAAAGATACTGATGTAACCAACTTATTCTTTGATTTTTCTAACTCTGGAGTTTTAACACAATCCTTACAAACTATTGGTAACTCTGTAGAAGAAAGAGATTACAATCAATTAGAAGCAAATTACACAAAAAACTTTGCTAAAAAAGGACAAAAGCTAACAATTGATTTTCAATATGATTTTTGGAATAGTGAAAAAGATTGGTATTTACAAACAGATGAAAAATTTCCTACAACTATTATTGCTCAAACAACAATACAAACTAAAGGAAAGGGAAGTACAGATGATATTGTAATTCAATCAGATTTTACAACACCATTAAGCGAGCAAACAAATTTAGAAATAGGAGCGAAGTTTGAGAATAGAACTATTACAAATGAATTTTTGGCAGAAGAATTAATCAATGGTCAGTTTGAAATAATAGATAACATTAATAATCAATTAGATTATAAAGAAAAAATATTGTCTAGCTACGCACAAATAAATTCAAAAAAAGGAAAAATTAATTATCAGTTAGGATTGAGAATAGAAAACACTAAAATTGATATTGACGCTTCAGATGTTACGTTAAATTTAAAAGATACGTATACAAATTTATTTCCATCAGCTACTTTAGGTTATGAATTTAAAGAAAACTTAAGTGGACAAATCAATTATAGTAAAAGAATAGGACGTCCATCATTATGGCAGTTAAATCCATTTTTTCAATTAAAAGATTTTACTTCTAGGTTTACAGGAAACCCAGCATTAAGACCATCATTTACGGATGCAATAGAGCTTTCAATAATGTATAGAGGAAATAAATTTCAGTTGAATCCTTCTGTTTATTATTCGGATACCAATAATGCATTTCAATACGAAACAGTACAAAATAATGAAGGCGTTTTTATTCAGTCACCAGTAAATTTAGATAATGAAAAACGTTATGGAGTAGAGCTATCAGCATCTTATAATCCATTAAAATGGTTACGTTTTTCAGGAGATTTTAATGCGTATAGATTTCAACAAAAAGGGATGTTAAACAATCAAGTAGCTGATTTTTCTAGTAATACTTGGTTTACCAATTTAACAATGAATTTAAGACCATTTAAAACATTAGGATTACAAACACGAGTTTTTCACCAAGGAGAAGAACGTAACGCACAAACTAAATCAAAACCTATAACAAATTTAAATTTTGGTTTACAAAAAAGTATATTCAATAATAAAGGAAGTTTAATTTTTAATGTTTATAATGCTTTAGATACAAGAAGATCTAGAGAAGAGATTATAGGTAATAATTTTTCAATTTATCAAGATAGAAGTAGAAATGCTCAACGATTTTCATTGAGTTTTGTATATAAATTCAATCAAAAACCTTCTGATAGAAATAGAAGCGCTAAAAGAAGTAATAGATATTAATATCATTAGTATAAAAACCTGTATTCGCTCTGAAGAATGCAGGTTTTTCTATTAGTAAGAAAAGAACTTAAATAGCTTTTTAGAAAGGAATTATTATATTTTTTATAATTTTGTAACTAGCCTAAAAGATTCAGTTTGAAAAATACTAGTATCATAATGTTAATCTTAATATTGTTTGTACCATCAGTACAAGCACATACAGATGCTATTATTTTTGATGAAGATGTTACGGAAAGTCATATTGGAGCTATGGATAGTGCGCATCACGATTCTCACCATGAAAACGACACAGAGGAAGAAAGAAATAGAGAGCATCATCATCACTGTATTTTATTAGGAATATCTAATGCTATTATTACAAAAGAATTTAATTATTTATTTGTAAAACCACTTCAAGCAAAAAAGAAAATACTTTTTAGCAAACATTTAAAAGCATCTAATTATTTAGATGAACTTTTCCAACCTCCTAGGGTTTAATTCAACATTTTAAAGTTTAACAGTTTATAATTCTTGTATTTACAAGAGTTAAAATCTGCTATACCGGATTTATAGATAAATCGGGAACATATCGTATTAAAATAGAATTAAACACATGAAAAATGTTAGATAATATCATAAAATTTTCAATTAAAAATAAATTGATTATTGGAGCTTTGGTATTCGCATTAATTGGTTGGGGAATATATTCATTAAAACAATTACCAATAGATGCAGTACCAGACATTACTAATAATCAGGTGCAAATAATTACTTCAGCACCATCACAATCGGCTCAAGATATAGAGCGTTTAGTAACTTTTCCAATAGAGTTAACCATGTCAAGTATTCCAGATATAGAAGAAGTAAGGTCTTTTTCTCGATTTGGTCTAAGTGTAGTAACTGTTGTATTTAAAGATAACGTAGATATTTATTGGGCACGTCAACAAATAAGTGAACGACTTGTTGAAGCTAAAAATCAAATACCAGATGGAGTAGGAACTCCAGAAATGGCACCAGTAACCACAGGTTTAGGAGAAATATATCAATATACATTATATGCTAAAAAAGGTTTTGAGAAGCAGTATTCAGCAATGGAACTGCGTTCTATTCAGGATTGGATAGTTCGACGTCAATTATTAGGAATAGAAGGCGTAGCAGACGTGAGTAGTTTTGGAGGTTTTTTAAAGCAATACGAAGTTGCGATTCAACCAGAGCGATTACAAGCTTTGAATGTAAGTATTAGTGAAGTTTATGAAGCATTAGCGAAAAACAATCAAAATACAGGAGGAGCTTATATTGATAAAAACCCGAAAGCATATTTTATTAGAAGTGAAGGTTTAATTAATAAACCAGAAGATATCAAAAATATAGTTATTAAAAACACTAAAAATGGTGCACCTATTTTGATAAAAGATATAGGGAAAGTTCAATTAGGGCATGCTGTACGCTATGGAGCGATGACTAGAAATACAGATGGAGAAGTTGTAGGAGCCATAGTAATGATGTTAAAAGGAGCAAACTCCTCAAAAGTAATTAAAGATGTAAAAGAGCGAATTGTTCAAATAGAAAATAGTTTGCCTGAAGGTGTGGCAATTAAACCATTTTTAGACAGAACGAAGCTAGTTGATAAAGCAATTAATACTGTAGCTACTAATCTTGTAGAAGGTGCATTAATAGTCATATTTATCCTTGTGTTATTATTAGGAAATCTAAGGGCAGGGTTAATAGTAGCATCTGTAATTCCACTAGCAATGCTATTCGCAATTAGTTTAATGAATGTTTTTGGAGTTTCGGGAAATTTAATGAGTTTAGGAGCTATTGATTTTGGAATTATTGTAGATGGTTCTGTAATTATTGTAGAAGCTACTTTGCATTATTTAGGCTTAAAAAAGTCAGGAGAAAAACTTTCACAAGAGCAAATGGATGAAGAAGTATATAATTCTGCTTCGAAAATTAGAACTAGTGCAGCCTTTGGAGAAATTATTATTTTAATAGTGTATTTGCCAATTTTAGCATTGGTAGGTATTGAAGGTAAAATGTTTAAGCCTATGGCTATGACAGTAAGTTTTGCAATACTAGGAGCCTTTATTTTGTCCTTAACCTATGTGCCTATGATGAGCGCATTGATCTTAAAAAAGACAATTAATAACAAGAAAAATATTTCTGATAAAATAATAGAATCGATACAAAGAGCATATTCACCCTTGCTTGAATTAGTGCTAAATAATCAGAAAAAAGTAATCATTATAGCAGTAGCTATTTTCGGGTTGAGTTTGTTTACATTTTCAAGAATGGGTTCTGAATTTATCCCTTCATTAGATGAAGGTGATTTAGCGGTACAAACAGTAGTATCTACAGGAAGTTCGTTGTCTTATACTATTGATGCATCTAATAAATCATCAGAGCTATTATTAAAAGAATTTCCAGATGAAATAGAACAAATTGTAAGTAGAATTGGTTCATCAGAAATCCCTACTGATCCTATGCCTATTGAAGCTTCCGATATTATAATTATTTTAAAAGATAAAGAGAAATGGACAAAGGCTAAGACAAAAAATGAATTGACTAATAAAATGCAAAAAGTATTAGAAGATAATATGTTAGGAGTTTCCTATGGATTCCAACAACCTATACAAATGCGTTTTAATGAGTTAATGACCGGAGCAAGACAAGATGTAGTATTAAAGATTTATGGTGAAGACTTAAATAAGTTAGTAAAATATGCCAATAAATTGAATAATATTATTCCTGAAGTAGCTGGAGCAGAAGATTTGTATGTTGAAAAAGTAACTGGTTTAAAACAAATAGTTATAGATTATAATCGTAGTCAATTAGCTTATTATGGTTTGAATATTTCTGATGTAAATACAGCTATTAATGCGGCATTTGCTGGACAAAATGCAGGGTATGTATATGAAGGGGAGAAGCGTTTTGATTTGGTAGTTCGATTGGCAAAAGAGAATAGAGATAATATCGAAGATATTCGAAAATTGTATATAACAACACCTAATGGAGTTCAAATACCATTATCCAATGTAGCAACAATTAATTTTGAAACTGGTCCAAATCAGATACAACGAGATGATGCAAAACGTAGAATAACAGTAGGATTTAATGTTAGGGGACGTGATGTAGCAAGTATAGTAGCAGAGTTAAAGCAGAAAGTAAATAGTAAAATTCAGTTTGATCCAGGTTATTATATTACTTATGGAGGTACTTTTAAAAATTTAGAAGAAGCTCGTGCTCGTTTAGGAATAGCAGTACCAGTAGCTTTATTACTAATATTTCTATTATTATACATAACGTTTAAATCAATTAAGCAAAGTATTTTAATTTATACAGCAATTCCAATGTCGGCTATAGGTGGAATCTACGCTTTATGGTTACGAGATATGCCATTTTCAATATCGGCAGGGATAGGGTTTATCGCTTTATTTGGAGTAGCCGTATTGAATGGTATTGTGTTAATAGTGGAGTTTAATCGTTTAAAGAAAGATGGTTTAACCGATTTAAAAGAAATAGTTAAAAAGGGAACCTCTATTCGATTAAGACCCGTAATAATGACAGCAGCTGTAGCCTCTCTTGGTTTTTTACCAATGGCAATTTCTTCATCGGCAGGAGCAGAAGTTCAAAAGCCATTAGCTACTGTGGTAATTGGTGGCTTAATATCTGCAACACTATTAACCCTATTAATATTACCTGTTTTATATATGATTTTTGAAACAGTAAAAGTTAAAAAGGTAGCGTTTAATAAAGCAGTAACAGTTCTTATTTTATTATTTAGTGTATCGATAATAACAGCTCAAGAAATTCCTCACAAGCTAACAGAGAATGAAGCTATAAACATGGTTTTGAAAAAAGATGTTTTATTGAAGAAGGCAAATTTAAATGTAGATAAAAGTAAAGCAGCAATTTCTGGTGCTATTGCATTAAACCCAACATCAGTACAATATCAGGATGTAGGAATAGCACCAGGTTTAACAGAGCAGGAGTGGGCTATAAATCAAAATTTCGGTTCAATATTATCACATATTCAAAAAAGAAAATTAGCAAAATCAAAACTTGATTTAGCAAAATCTTTAAGAGAAGTATCTAAAAAAGAAACGATAACAAGAGTAAAAAAGCTATACCAAGAATGGCATTATTTATTTGGATTGATTTCTCTAATGGAAGAACAACAAGATAATACTAATCAAATAAAGAGTATAGCTAAAAAGTTACATAAATCTGGAGAAATAGGCGGTTTAGAAAATGATTTAACAACAATTCAATCTTTAGGAGTACAATCTCAGAAGAATAAAGTTTATAAAGATTTTTTATTGGTAGAGAATCAGTTAAAAGAATTATTACAATTGACATCAGCAATAGTTCCAGCGACTAAATTTCCAAAGAAAAAAGAGATTTCAATTCAGAAAGATACACTTTCAGATACGTTTTTACAGGCGTTAGAAAAAAGTAACAAAGTGGCAGAGAGAAGTATTTCTACAGCAAAAGCTATTTATTTTCCAGAGTTAAAAGCGGGAGTTATCAATAGAAAAACGGGGAATAATAATGCCTATACAGGTTTCAATGTAGGAGTCAATATTCCATTGTCATTTTGGTCAAATAATGCAAAAATTAAAAAGCAAAAGATTCTTAAAGAAGAGATAGTTTTTGAAAATGAATCGAAAAAAATAGCAATTCAAAACAATTTTAAAAGTTTACAAAATCAAATAAAGTATTTAGAAAGCGAACTTTTAAGTATTGAAGAAACAAAAAAGCAAGCAGAAAAATTTATTGAAAAATTAGAAATAGCATACAAGTCTGGAGAAATTAATGCTTATCAATATAACCAGAGTTTTAATGCCTATTTTCAAGTGATGCAGAATTATTTATTACTTATAAATAATTACAATCAAACCGTAATAGCATACGAGTTTTATACTAAAGAATAAGAATTAATCTATAAAACTCTTAAGAATTATAGAGTTAAAAGACATTATAATATGAAAAAAATCATTTTAATATTAATTACAATAATAACCATTAGTTGTAAAGAAGATCATTCAGGACATGATCATGCTAAAGAAGATAAAAACAAAGAAGCAAAGTCTTCTTCAGTAAAGGATAATCATAATGAAAATGAGATACATTTAACAAAAGCCCAGTTTGAAACGGCAAAAATTAAGGTTGAAAGTATTGGTAAAAAGAAAATTAGAGATCGAATAGAAGTAACGGGAACAATAGAGGTACCACCTCAAAGTAAAGCAACTGTATATGCACCTATGGAAGCCTTTGTATTTAAAACAGATTTGTTGCCTGGGGATAGAGTTAGTGAAGGGCAAACGATAGCAGTATTACAACATCCTAATTTTATCAATTTGCAGTATGCATATTTAGAAGCAATTAATAAATTAAATGTAGCCAAAGCTGATTATGAGCGTAAAAAAATGTTATTAGAAAACGATATAACTTCTAAGAAATCATTTCAAATAACAGAAGGAATTTATCGTTCAGCAAAGAGTTTAGCTAGTAGTTATGCTTCTCAATTAAAAATGGCTGGATTATCGCCGCAAACTGTAGCAAAAAATGGAATTCAACAGTATGTTTATGTAAAGGCCCCAATAGAGGGGTATATTGTTGAAAACAATTTAAATAAAGGGATGTTTTTAGCAGCCAATAGTGAAATGATGGAGATTATAGATAACGATCATATGCACGCTGAATTGAATGTTTTTGGAACTGATATTATAAAAGTTAAAAAAGGAGATACTTTTATTTTTAAACCTTCAGGATTAGATGTTTCTTATGAAGGCTATATAAAATTAATAAGCCAAAAAGTAGATGATAAGACTAAAACAGTAAATGTTCATGGGCATTTTGAAGACGAACAAAACCGTTTAAAATCTGGAATGTTTATCAACGCACAAGTTTTACTGGATGGTAATGAGGTATTTGCAGTTCCAGAAGAAGCGATTATAGATAATGAAGGAGAAAATTTTATTTTCATGTCAGAAAATAATAAAGATTTTATTCCTTTAGAAGTTACGTTAGGTAATACAGATAATGGTTTTACAGAGATAAAAACGATTCAGAATAACAATTATAATATAAAGGTAGTTTCGAAAGGAGCTCATTTCTTAAAAGGGAAATTGTTACAACAAGGAGGTGGAATGGATGGACATGCACACTAAATAAGAATTTTAGAGGTGTTTTAGAAATATTAACTAAGACACCTCAATAAAATATTCTTTTAAAGCATACAGTTATTCAGTTTAGAGAATTAATTCAGTATTTTTGATATAAATAAAAACAGACATGAATAATAGACAACAATTAGATTTACAATTACCTAAAGGGCTTTTTTTACTGGGTATAATTGCCGTTGTAGTAATAATTATATTTTCTAAATCAACAGTAACAATAGGACCTGGAGAGGGAGGAGTTATATTTGAAACTTTAGGAGATGGTATTAATACAGAGAAAACATATGGAGAAGGATTTCATATTGTAGCCCCTTGGAATAAGATGATTATAAGAAAAGTACGTCAACAATCAGTATCAGACGAAATGAATGTGCTTTCTGTAAATGGATTAGAAGTAAAAGTTAATGGAACAATATGGTATGAGCCAGAGTTTAATAACTTAGGGATGTTAATTAAAACAAAAGGAGAAGATTACGAGCGTGAATTATTAGACCCAGCAATTAATGCAGCAGCAAGAAGTGTAGTTGGACGTTATACTCCTGAACAATTATATTCAAGTAAAAGAGATGTAATTGAACAAGAAATTTTAGATGAAGTAAAAACAGTTTTAAAAGATCAGTTCTTAATCGTAAAAAGAGTTTTAGTTGAAGATGTAAAATTACCAAATACGATTAGAACAGCAATTGAAACAAAGTTAAAGCAAGAGCAAGAATCTTTAGAATATGAGTTTAGATTAGCAAAGGCAAAGAAAGAAGCTGAAAGACAAAAAATTGATGCAGAAGGTAAAGCCATTGCGAATAAAATTTTAAGTGCTTCGTTAACAGATAAGATTTTACAAGAAAAAGGGATAGAAGCTACTTTAAAATTATCAGAATCACCTAATAGTAAAGTGGTTTTAATAGGAGCTGGTAAAAGTGGAATGCCTATAATATTAGGGAATCAATAGTACTTTGTAGATATTAAAAACTGTAATTATACATAAAAAAAACAGCTCATTTGAGCTGTTTTTTTATGTATATATGATATGGAATTAATCTCTTCTACGTTTTCTTCCAAATCCAGCAGAAGCTCTATTATTACTTCTTCTAGATGAATTGTTAGAACTATCGTTATTACGTCTTCTACCAAATCCACCTTTGTTGTTGTTATCTCTATTGTCGCTACTTCTTCTTTTTCCGCTAAATTTACCACCTCCATTTCTACGAGGTTTTCTACCACCACGGTCAGATTTAGTAATTTCAATATTAACAGTTCTACCGTTAAAATCAGGATTATTAGCACTAAAAGTATCTAAAGTTTCCTTTTCAAAATTCTTATCAATTTCGAAGAAAGAAAAGGTATCTAAAATATCAATGGCTCCAATTTCAATTTTATCAGTAATGTTCTGATCATTGATTAAACCTATTAATTTAGCTGGGTTTAATTTATCTTTTCTACCTAAATTAATGAAGAAACGAGTCATGTTCTCATTAGTAGATCTACCTCTTGAATTTTCTCTTGATGATAAATTATTTAAATCAGGAGCGTTTTCGTAGTAAGATAAAAAGGTGTTAAATTCTAAAGAAACAAATTTCTGAATTAATTCTTCACGAGATAAACCTTCTAGTTTTTCATAAATACTAGGTAAGAAACCATTGATTTGTTCAGTATTTACTTCTGTATTATGAACCTTATCGATTAAATGGAATAATTGATTGTGGCATATTTCTTTACCAGAAGGAACAGGTGTGTGAATAAATTTCTTTTTAAGAATACGCTCAATAGGACGTAATCTTCCTTGTTCCTTTCTGCTAACTAAAGCAATAGAAACTCCTTTATTACCAGCTCTACCAGTTCTACCGCTACGGTGATTATAATTCTCTATTTGATCTGGTAACTTATGATTGATAACATGTGTTAGGTTATTTACATCTAAACCACGAGCAGCAACATCTGTAGCTACTAATATTTGAATAGTTTTTTTACGGAACTTATCCATAACGCTATCACGTTGTCCTTGTGATAAGTCACCATGCAAAGCATCGGCATTATAACCATCACGAATCAAGTTGTTTGCAACTTCTTGTGTCTCTCTTCGAGTTCTACAAAATACAATAGCGTAAATATTTGGATTTAAGTCAGCTACTCTTTTTAAAGCAGGGTAGCGAGTTTTTTCATTTACTAAATAATATTCGTGACTTACATTGTCTGATCCTTGATTTTTTTGTCCTGAAGTAATTTCAGCAGGATTAGACATATAATTACGAGCTATTGCTTCAACTTCTCTTGGGAAAGTAGCAGAGAATAATAAAGTTTGTTTAGTTTCTGGAGTAGTTTCTAAGATTTGATCTAACTCATCTTTGAACCCCATGTTTAACATTTCGTCAGCCTCATCAAGTACTAACCATTGAACATTTCCAAGTTTTAAAGCTCTTCTTTTAATTAAGTCAACAGTTCTTCCTGGAGTACCAACTACAATTTGAGCTCCTCTTTTAAGTTTCTTAATTTGTTCTTCGATATTAGCACCACCATAAACAGTAGCTACTTTTAAGTTAGGTAAGTATTTTGAAAAATCTTCAATGTTTCTACCTATTTGAACAGCTAATTCACGAGTAGGAGACAGGATAATAGCCTGAGTATTTAAACTTGTTTGATCAGCTAATTCTATAATAGGTAAACTAAAAGCAGCAGTTTTTCCTGTACCTGTTTGTGCAAATGCTTTTAAATCTTCTTTTGAAGAAATAATTTGTGGAATTGCTTTTTCTTGAATTACGGTTGGATTTTCGTAACCTAAATCCATTAAAGCCTTATTGATAGGTTCTTTCAAACCTAAATCTAAAAATTTTGACATACTGTGGTTTTTAGAGAACTCACAGATGCCCCTCCGCGAATTCTAAATTAATATAAAATATCTCTTAGTGAGATTTTGGACGGCGCAAAAGTACACTAAATAAATGAATTATAGTGTGTTATTTTGTTTTTTGTAAGTTGTTGACTTGCAGGTTTATATCTTTTGCTGATAAACTTGTGTATCCATTGACAATGATACCATTCTTATTAATTAGTAGCATACGAGGGAATTTACTTGAAGAAAAATTACAAACAGCACTCTTAGCAGGTAAAGTATATTGATATTTAATGTCTACATTTTTAGTGTATCTTTTAAAGTCACTACATAAGTTAACAACCACAAATTTTATATTAGGATTGTTTTTGATCAAGTAGTTTATACGAGAAGATACCCATTCATCAGAAGCATATCTATAGTTTTTAAATAAAAGAACTGTACTTTTCCCTTTAATTATTTTTGAAATGTTTTTTACTTCTCCTCTAGCATTTATTAAATCAAATGATGGAATTTTTTCACCATTGTTTAATACTTTAAGATCATTTTTTAATCGTTGGATATTTTTTTTCTGATCAATATCTGTATTTAACTTAAAAAAAGTAAAAAATGCTTCATTCTTGTTTTTAGGATCTTCGAAGAAATGACGAATCATTGTGTTATACAATAATTTGTTTTTTATTTCTTCAGAAGTAATTTCAGAATCAATGTTTTTTAATAAATCAGCTGTAAAATTCTCTGGATTAGAATTTAACTTTTTAAGATAAACATCATTATATAATTTATCTTTTATAAACCTGTAATAAGGACCATAAAAAATTAAAGAGTCTTTTTTAGCACTAATATTATTACGATGATTAAAATAAGAATCAACTAATTTTTCAGGTGTTTCTTTAGCATAATTATGTATAGCGTATTTTTCTTTATAATTATAGATAGGGTACAATAAAGCAACATTAAGTATCTCTTTAAATTTTTCAGAGATATTATTGTTTTTATTTTTGTAGTTATCAATAATTTTTTGTCTAATTTCTTTAAGAGAATCAACTTTTCTTAAAAACTCATCTTGAGGTAGTTTATAAAACTTAGAAATATATTTGTCTTCTTGTTCAGTTTGTAAAAAAGCTTCAATTAGAATATTATTACGTTCAGCATTTTTACCACTAAACACTAATGACTCATCAAAATCCCAAGTATTTAAACGGAAAAGTAAACTATCTTTTGGTTCTAGATAAATATATTGGTGCTCAGGACCATGAGTAAAGAAATATAAACCTTCTTTTAAATCTTTATAGTTGCCAATGAAACTATTGTCTTTTTTTAGGTAAATAGTGTCGTTAAAATTGTAATTATCAGAAAGTATGACGTAACTACACTTTGGATTAATGATTTTACCACCAAAATAGGTTGATTTTGGGGGTTTTGAATCTTTACATCCAATAAATATGATTAAAATTATGTATATAAAATTTCTAGTCATGTTTTTGTTGTTATCTTGATAAAGATATAGTATTCAAAAATAGACATCTCTATATAATCAAGCTGTTAATTCGTTGTTAAAAGAATTAAAAGGGTCAAAAGTAAGATGTTAAATATTTCCTTGCAAATTCTTTTTGCGTTGGTATATTTTTTACTTTTGCACGGAAATTTAAAAAAATATAAATGTTAACAGTTTCTAATTTATCAGTTCAGTTTGGTAAACGTGTTTTATTTGATGAAGTAAATACTAAATTTACTCAGGGAAATTGCTACGGAATTATCGGAGCAAATGGAGCAGGAAAGTCTACTTTTTTAAAGATTTTATCAGGAAAACAAGAAGCAACATCTGGCCATGTTCATTTAGAGCCAGGGAAGAGAATGTCAGTTTTAACTCAAGATCATTATGCTTTTGATGAGTTTACTGCTTTAGAAGCTGTTTTGAAAGGAAATAAAGAGTTATACAAAATAAAGTCTGAAATAGATGCTTTATATGCTGATTATTCTGATGAAAATGCAGAGAAAATTGGAGAATTACAAGTTCGTTTTGAAGAAATGGATGGATGGAATGCAGATTCTTCAGCAGCAACAATGTTATCTAACTTAGGAATAAAAGAAGAAGATCATTATACATTATTAGCAGATTTAGATTCTAAGAAAAAAGTACGTGTATTATTAGCTCAAGCATTATTTGGAAATCCAGATGTACTAATAATGGATGAGCCTACGAACGATTTAGATTTCGAAACTATTGCTTGGTTAGAAAATTTCTTAGCAAATTATGAAAATACTGTAATCGTAGTATCGCACGACCGTCACTTTTTAGACGCGGTATGTACGCATATTTCTGATATAGATTTTGGAAAAATCAATCATTATTCGGGAAATTATACATTCTGGTATGAATCTTCTCAATTAGCTGCTAAACAAAGAGCACAACAAAACAAAAAAGCAGAAGATAAAAAGAAAGAATTAGAAGAGTTTATTCGTCGTTTTTCTGCAAACGTTGCTAAATCTAAACAAGCAACTTCTCGTAAAAAAATGATAGAGAAGTTAAATGTGGATGAAATCAAGCCATCTTCACGTCGTTATCCAGCAATTATTTTTGATAGAGATAGAGAAGCAGGAGATCAAATTTTAAATATCGAAGGATTATCTAAGTCATTTGAAGGTGAAGATTTATTTGCAAATGTAGATATCAATTTAAATAGAGGAGATAAAGTCGCTATTATTTCTAGAAATTCAAAAGCAGTAACAGCTTTTTATCAAATTATCTCTGGAAATGAAGAAGCAGATACTGGAAAATATGCTTGGGGTGTTACTACAACACAATCGTATTTACCAGCTGATAACTCTAGTTTCTTTCAAAATGGAGAATTGAATTTAGTAGATTGGTTACGTCAGTACGCTAAAACAGAAGAGGAGAGAGAAGAAGTGTTTTTAAGAGGTTTCTTAGGGAAAATGATTTTCTCTGGAGAAGAAGCATTAAAAAAGAGTAATGTGTTGTCAGGAGGAGAAAAAGTACGTTGTATGCTATCTAGAATGATGATGACTCGTGCTAATATTGTAATGTTAGATGAACCAACAAATCACTTAGATTTAGAGTCGATTCAAGCATTGAACAATTCATTAATAAACTTCAAAGGAACTGTGTTATTTTCAACACATGACCACGAGTTTGCGCAAACAGTAGCGAATAGAATTATAGAAATTACCCCAAAAGGAGTAATTGACAAATATTCTACTTTTGACGATTACTTAGCTGATCCTAAAGTAAAAGAGTTAAGAAACAAAATGTATTCATAAAAATAAAAAAGAGAGCTATTTAGCTCTCTTTTTTATTTATTCGATATTTCTATATTGTAATTCGTCAATAATATCTCTAGATCCTTTTCCATAAAAAAGAAATTTTTTTTCTAAAGTTTTAGCTTTTTGATACAATTTTATAATGTAATCAATAGCGTGTGGGTCTATTTCAGTTACATTATCAATATCTAAAACTATTGACTCGTTTTTTTTAAAGTAAGAATTTACATTTTTCTTAACAAAAGAGAGATTATTTATATTTAACTCCCCGTTTAAATGCAAATGCCCGTCAGAATGTGTAATTTTAAATCCCATATTATAAGTTTAGTGTTATGCGAGAATTAAATTAAGGTTATTAATAGTTTAATTCTTCTTTTTTCGATAAATGGGAGTTATCCTAAGTTAATTGGTAAGTTTATATAGTTGAAGTAAGATTTAATATTCAAAAAAACTAAAAACATTTCCACCATAACGCTTGTCATAACTATGTTTTGGGTGTTCTGTTAAGTCGGTATGCTTAGAATGTTCAATAATTAAAATTCCATCTTCGTTTAAAAGTTCTTTTTCAAAAACAAGATCAGCTATTTTTAAAAATTGAGAAGTTTCAAAGTCGTATGGAGGATCTGCAAAAACTACATCTGACTTTAAAGGTGTTTTTTCTATAAATTTATAAACGTCACTTTTATAGGTGTTTATGTTTAAATCAAGCTCTTTAGAAGTTTGATTTATAAATTTTATACATCCATAATTAGCATCTACAGCATAAATTGTTTCAGTTCCGCGAGAAGCAAATTCATAACTAATGTTTCCAGTTCCAGCAAATAAATCTATTACAGATATATTTTCGAAATAGTATAAGTTATTTAAAATATTAAATAATGATTCTTTAGCCATGTCAGTCGTAGGACGAACAGGTAAGTTTTTTGGGGCAGAAATTCGTTTGCTTTTATATTTTCCTGAAATAATTCGCATTAGGATACTAGAATAAAATTTGTGTGTGTTAAAAAATCTGTACTGTTGGTGAAAAAACCAGATTTTGAATTGATAAAATTAATATTACGAACATAATTATAAGTAATATCATATAATTCTGACTCTTTTTCAATATCTCCTATAAAACTCAATTCAAATTCATTAGGATCCATTTCTAATTGTTCAGCAATAAACAATATATAATAGATAAAATCTTCTTTCGTTTGGAAAGAAAAAGAATTATGAAGTTTTAAAGAATTCTTTTCAAAAACTATAATGTCTAATTGATTTACTGACACATGTACAAAAAACGACTGTTTAGAGCTGTTTTCTACGTGTTTTAAAAGTTTATTGATTAATACAGTAGAATGATGTTTGAATTCAAACTCTCCAAAGTTTTGGAATAAATAATTATTAATATTTACATAGGGGATATAGACGGTATGAGCATTCATTTTATCTATAGAATCATATGCAATTAAATCTGTAGAAAGTGTTTTTACTGTATATTTTAAATAAGAATCTAAATTGTTTTTATCAAAATATTTATCTGGTACAATCGTAGATAAATTATTTTGGTGTATTGCAAAGATAGAAGTAAAATCTTGTTGTAAATCTTTGTCTGTAGCAAAAATATTTATGACTTCATTCAATAAAGCTTCTGGTGAAGATAAAGGTTTATCAAAAATATATTGTGTAAAAACAATAGGTTCTTTAGTATCTGAATTAGAGATACAAAAAGAAAATCCATCCAAACTAAATTGGATGGATAGAGTTTTATGCTGCGCTAAGGCGCTTATTTTTTTACTCTTTTTTTGCAAGTGCTTCAGCTTTATCGTAGTAAGGAGGCCAGTTACCACCAGTAGTTACTTCTTCTAAAGATCCAACAGAAACAAATTCACCTTTAATTTGGTCAGTTTCTATAGCTTCTAACTCTTGCTTAACTAAAGAAGGACTCATTCCTTTTAAGATTGAAGCTTTATCTGCTTTAGCTTCAAATACAGGAACTAATAACCCTGCTACTTTTTCTACTCTACCAATAGCTAATTGGAATTCTTTATCAGTACCAGGAACATTAAACATTCCTTTATAATCTTTTCCTTCAAAATATTTTGATACTGGCTCATAACCAATAGTATCAATTTGCTTTTTTGAAATAGTAATAAAAATTCCTCCTCCACGGTCTACTTTTTCTTCAACGTTTTTAGTTTCAGTTAAAGCTAATTTTCCGTTTTCTATAAAGTTAATTAAAGAATCTTTACTATCCGTATAAACTTTGTGAACCTCTTTATATTTTACCTCGGCGTCACGAATTAATTTTAAATTCTCAATAACTTTAGCATATTTCACCTTTTTGTTTTTAGCAAAATTAATAGGCTCCATAATACCTCCATAAATTTTATATACTAAAAAAGCAGTAGCAGCTAATAATAATATAGAAATTAACCATCTCATTTTCAGTGGTACAAACTTAACGATAAGAAAAGCTAAAAGAATTGCAACCACAACAGCTGCCAAAATCATTAATAATAAATTCATTTTTTTTGTTTTTAATATATGATATACGCAAATCTACAATTTTTTTTCAATCATGAAAATAATTATCTATAAATACATTTATCTTTGACGATTATTTGAAATATGATAGAGTCAGCACCCAATTTTTATAAAGAAATATTACAAAAATTTCCGTACGAACCTACTCAAAAACAAACGGAGTTATTAGATACGTTAACGCATTTTATTTTTGATAGCAATAATCGCGCCCTTTTTTTATTAAAAGGATATGCAGGAACAGGAAAAACAACAATTATTAGTACTGTAGTTCATAATTTGTGGAAGGCAGGAAAAAAGGCAGTGTTATTGGCACCAACTGGACGTGCAGCAAAAGTAATTGCTGGTTATTCTAAAAGACAAGCATTTACAATACATAAAAAAATATATTTTCCAAAAAAACAGAGTAATGGAGGGGTAAGTTTTGTTATGCAACCTAACAAGCATTCTAATACTATTTTTATAGTAGATGAAGCCTCTATGATTTCTGACGATAGACAAAACGCAAAACTATTTGAAAATGGTTCATTGTTAGATGATTTAATATCATATGTATACTCTGGTAAAAATTGTAAAATTGTTTTTATAGGTGATACTGCACAGTTACCTCCTGTAAAATTAACAGTGAGTCCAGCTTTAGAGGCAGATAATCTTTCGTTTCAATATAATAAAGATGTAACAGAGATTGAATTAGATGAAGTAGTTAGGCAACAAGAGGATTCGGGAATTTTAGCTAACGCTACCGATTTACGTTTGTTAGTACAAAATGATGCAACTCATTTTAAGTTTGATTTAAACTTCCCAGATATTATTCGTTTAGAAGATAGTTATGATATTCAAGATGCTATAACTATGGCCTACGACGGTGATTTAGGGGTTGAAGATACTGCAATTATAGTTAGATCTAATAAAAGAGCTAATCAATATAACGAACAAATAAGAACTAGAATTAGAGGACAAGAGAATGAAATTTCTACAGGAGATTATGTAATGGTGGTAAAAAATAATTATTACTGGTTAAAAGATTCTTCTTCTGCCGGATTTATAGCTAATGGAGATATTTGTGAAGTAATGCGTATAAATTCTATTAAGGAATTATATGGGTTTAAATTTGCTGAAGTAGAGATTCGTATGATTGATTATCCTGATATGAAACCTTTTGATACAGTATTACTTTTAGATACACTTTCGAGTGAGAGTCCTTCATTAACATATGAAGAGTCTAATAAATTATATGAAGCGGTAAAAGAGGATTTTGCTCACGAGAAATCAAAATATAAACAGTTTATGGGGGTGAAAAAGAACAAATATTTTAATGCTTTACAAGTTAAGTTTTCATACGCTATGACTTGTCATAAATCACAAGGAGGGCAATGGAATACTGTTTTTATTGAACAACCTTATTTACCAGATGGACCAAGTGTAGAATACTTAAGATGGTTGTACACAGCGGTTACAAGAGCTCAAGAAAAATTATATCTTATAGGTTTTAAGGATGAGTATTTTTTGAATTAAAAAATGTTAGCGTTTTGTTAATTTGATAGAATCTCAAACTAAAAAAGTTACATTTGTTAGCCAATCAAAACGTTAAAAATGTACAAAAAAACACTTTTTTGTTTTTCTTTTTTATTGATATCCCTATCAATATTAGCACAAAAACCTCAAAAACTATCATCAAATCAGATTTATGAAAAAATACAGAAACTTAATTTTTTAGGTTCTGCATTATATGTAGCAGCACATCCTGATGATGAGAATACTCGTTTAATAGCTTATTTAGCTAATCATGAAAAAGCCAGAACAGCATATTTATCGTTAACACGAGGAGATGGAGGTCAAAACTTAATAGGCCCTGAAATAAGAGAGTTGTTAGGTGTAATAAGAACTCAGGAATTATTAGCAGCAAGAAGTGTAGATGGAGGAGAGCAACGCTTTTCAAGAGCTAACGATTTTGGGTACTCTAAACATCCAGATGAGACCTTAGAAATTTGGGATAAAGACAAAGTTTTAGCCGATGTAGTTTGGGCTATTCGTACATTTAAACCAGACGTAATTATCAATCGTTTTAATCATAGAACTCCAGGTACAACACATGGTCATCATACATCTTCAGCAATGCTAAGTGTAGAAGCATTTGATTTAGCTAATGATAAAACGAAATATCCAAACCAATTAAAAAATACAAGTGTTTGGCAGCCTAAGCGATTATTTTTCAATACTTCTTGGTGGTTTTATGGAAGTAGAGAAAATTTTGCAAAAGCAGATAAAAGTAAAATGTTAAGCTTTGATATAGGAACTTACTATCCTTTAAAAGGTTTATCTAATAATGAGTTAGCTTCTATTGCTAGTAGTCAGCATTTATGTCAAGGATTTGGGCGTTTAACAACTCGTGGTTCTCAAACTGAATATGTTGAATTTTTAAAAGGAGATTTTCCTAAAGATAAAAAAGATATTTTCTCTGGAATCAATACTACTTGGAATAGAGTAGAAGGAGGAGGAGATATTGGAGACATTTTATATAAGGTTGAAGAAAATTTTGATTTTGTTAATCCTTCTAAACATCTACCAGCTTTATTAAAAGCATATGAGTTAGTTCAAAACTTAAAAGACGAACACTGGAAAAAAATAAAAAGTAAAGAACTTAAAGCTATAATCAAAGCTTGTGCAGGATTATATTTAGAAGCATCAGCTAATAGTTCTAGCACAACTCCTAATAGTGTGGTAAACGTGAATTTTGAAGTACTAAATAGAAGTAAAATTTCTATGGAGTTAGCATCGATAAAAATTTTACCAGGAGGTAATGAAATAAAAAAAGGATTAGACTTAGCACCTAATTCAAAGAAAAACTTCAAAGAAAATATTACTATTGGAGCTTTAGATTATTCATCTCCTTATTGGTTAAGTACTCCTTGGGATTTAGGGATGTACAAAGTTGCTGACAAAAAAGTTATTGGGAATCCTGAAACAAAGAGACCAATTCAAGTACAATATAATTTATTAATAGAGGACAAAGAAATATCATTTACAATTCCAGTTGTACACAGATATTCTCAAAGAGATAAAGGTGAAATTTATGAACCATTTGAGATACTTCCCAAAGTAACTACTAAATTAAAAAACAAAGTAGTGATCTTTTCAGAAGAACATTCACAAAAAGTATCATTAGAAGTACGTTCTGGAGCAAAGGATGTAAAAGGAACTGTTTCTTTACAAGTGCCTAATGGATGGCAAGTGTCACCTAATGAAGTTTCTTTTAATATAGAACAAAAAGGGGATGTGCAGGTAGTTGATTTTAAAGTAACACCGCCAAATGCACAATCAGAAGTAGTTTTAAAAGCAGTTGCGAAAGTAGATGGAGAATCTTTTGATAAGGAATTGGTTGAAATTAATTATGAGCATATACCAAAACAATCAGTTTTATTGCCATCGGAAGCAAAAATGGTGCGTTTAAATATTAAAAAGCAAGGAAAAAGAATTGCTTATATTCAAGGTTCTGGTGATGCTGTTCCTGAAAGTTTACGTCAAATAGGTTATGATGTTATAGAGATTAATCCAAAAGATATTAACGATAAGAATTTAGAAGAATTTGATGCTGTAGTAGTAGGAATACGTGCTTATAATGTATTACCTGAATTACAATTCAAGCAAAAGTATTTACTTGATTATGTTAAGAACGGTGGAAATATGATTGTTCAGTATAATACCAGTAGGAGAGTGGATGTAAAAGCTCCTTTTGAACTAAAATTATCGAGAGATAGAGTTACTGATGAGCATGCTAAAGTTACGATGTTAGCTAAAAATCATTCAATATTAAATTATCCAAATAAAGTCTCTGAGTCTGATTTTAATGGTTGGGTACAAGAAAGAGGTTTGTATTTTCCAAATCAATGGGGGAAAGAGTTTACACCTATATTATCCATGAGTGATAAAGGAGAATCAACCAAAACAGGAAGTTTATTAATAGCTAAATATGGTAAAGGAAATTACATGTATACTGGTTTAAGTTTCTTTAGAGAGTTACCAGCAGGAGTTTCCGGAGCATATAAATTATTTGCAAACATGTTATCGGTTGGTAAAGAAGAAAGTAAAAAAGAAACAATGAAAATGTAATTTAGATACAATTTTTCAAAATAAAAGCTTGCCTAATTAGGCAAGCTTTTATTTTTACTTAGAGTTAAATCGATAATTGAAACAAACTTAGCTCCAACTCATATTAATTCTGACTTTCTCTCCTTGAATTTCTACAGTGCCACCTATAGATTTTTGTTCTCCTGGATAAACTTCATAGATTTTTACGTTACCCTTTATCTTAGGAAAATTATCCTTAAGCCTTTTAGATTGTTTTATCCACAAATCTATTTCATTAGGATTATTTACTTCAAAATCAATTATAAATTGACGAGTAAATGGATTTCCTCTTTTTTCTATTGTTAGATTTTTAATTTCATTAGGTAATTTATTTAAGCCACCCCATTCAAGTGTTGTTTCTATGACGTTTTGCTTTTCCCATGGGAATACATAACTATTTGAAATATAAAAGTAGCATAGTATCAATGTAAATGAAACGATGAAAACTTTCATGATTTTGATGACTAGCTTTTTATAAAAAGAAATATTCATTATTAAAAATTTCTAATATCTACAATATCTCCATTTTTAAGCTTGTTTAAGGTGTCTATAGAATAAATAGACTCTGCAACATACTCTGGTGTATAAAGCTCGTTATTTTCTTTTAAATCAATAAAACGTTGCAGGTTTTTAAAGTCTTTTTTATCGGTACTTCTAATAGTAGTTTGCATATTGGTGTCAACGACACCAGGATATATAGCAACACATTTTACACCATTTTCTAACTCGTTTTGTTCAGCTGCAATTGCTTTTGTCATCATATCAATTGCTGCTTTTGATGTACAGTAAACACTCCAGCCTTCATAAGGTTTCGTAGCCGCTCCAGATGAAATGTTAATAATTTGCTTTTTGCAATTTAAGTTTTCAAGATTTTTAATAAATAAACTTGACAAAATGAGTGGAGTAGTGGTGTTTAGTTGAATGCTTTTAGAAATATCATCTACAGCAATATTTTCTAAATTTGAAATCACACCTAATCTTCCTGCATTATTAATAAGTGTAATAGATGTAATATTGATATTCTTTAATTCTTCTAATAATGTTGAAAAAGCCTCTTGTGTTGTCTTATTATTTGATAAATCAACAGAGATTTCAATGCAATTTTTTAAGTTATTTATACTTCTAGAAAGTGTATATACTTTATAGTTTTTAGAAGCGTATTTTTCAACTAAGGCTTTACCAATACCTTTACTTCCTCCCGTAATAATAATTATATCCATAAAGTAAAAATACAGGATTATAATACCAATTCAAAACAATAAAAGCTTTCAAATATTTGAAAGCTTTTATTGTTTTGATGTTATGAAGTTAAACTAATACAAGTAGTTTAGTGCTATTATATCATTGCTATTAAATTCTCCTGTTACACCAGAATTAAAGCAGGCTAACATTAAAGAAGTTGGGTCATAACCTGGAGTTGTTCCTGGTATTGGGATAGCACCTACGCCACCATCACCTTCATTGATGTTTTGTCCACAACTTTGTCTTGTTTGCCAATCAGTATGTCTAAACCCAATAGAATGTCCTATTTCATGAGTAATAACATGCTCTATAATATCTAAATTTAAATTTGATAACCCATGTATTTCTATCCATTTATTTGGATTACCATTTGAAGGAAATCCAGCTGAACCACCAGAACCACCAACAAAAGGATCTACATACACTACCATGTCTTTGTTGCTAAAATTAGTTCCAAAAGTTAAATTAAATGTAATACTTAAGTTAAGATCATTGTAATTTTGAACAGCCATAGTTAGTGCGGTTTGTTCATTACTAGATAACCCTAAGCTATTGTTAGCTGTATATCCCATTATATCAATGGTAGTACCAGGAGTTACTAAATTGTTTGTACGATAATTTCTACCTAAATGATTGGTTATTTTATCAAACTCCATAATTTGCTCGTAGCTCAAATGAATATCTCCTTCAACAAGATAGCTATCTATAGTAGTTCCATCTGGTAAATGTCGTTTAACTAGTTGAACATCGTAAGTATTGATGTTAAAATCTTTTAGTTTTTGAAGTACTTCTTCTGAAATGGTCTGTGTTTCTTGCACATTTTGTAACTCGTTTTCGTTACAACTTACCATTAATACCATAGCGGCAATTAATGATAGAAGGCCGGGGGGCATTTTTCTCATAATTATTATATTAAGTTTTTGTAATCGCTTGATATTAAAGATACTAAATATAATAATCGGATTTACAGCCCTTGTTTAAAAAAGGTGATTTTCCTACGAAATTCGTACAATAAAGTATTTGTGAGTTTTAAAGTCTTATTTGAAGTGCTTTTTTGAGGCATTCCAAAAAACATCCATTTCAGCTAAAGTCATTTCGGAAATTTTCTTTCCTTCTTTTTTTGCTGCTTTTTCTAAAT
The DNA here is from genome assembly GCF_965221665.1 of Tenacibaculum aiptasiae. Classification (NCBI taxonomy): domain Bacteria; kingdom Pseudomonadati; phylum Bacteroidota; class Flavobacteriia; order Flavobacteriales; family Flavobacteriaceae; genus Tenacibaculum; species Tenacibaculum aiptasiae. The sequence goes on along the minus strand of NZ_CBDCSN010000003.1, from coordinate 843,606 downwards.
ATTGAAAACGATTGATAAACTTCTTATTTGTTTTTTCTAAAGCGTTTTCAGGATTTACGTTAATAAACCTTGCGTAGTTAATCATAGAAAAGAGTACGTCTCCAAACTCTTTTTCTATATTCTCTTGGTTTCCATTTTTGATTTCATCGTTAAGTTCAGAAATTTCCTCTTGAACTTTTTCCCATACTTGATGTGGCTCTTCCCAATCGAAACCTACTCCAGCAACTTTTTCTTGAATTCTGTTAGCCTTTACAACAGCGGGTAAGCTTTTAGGTACACCTTCTAAAACGGAGTCTTTCCCTTCTTTAAGTTTTAATGCTTCCCAGTTCTTTTTTACATCTTCTTCGTCTTCAACTTTAGTATCACCATATATGTGAGGATGGCGACTAATTAATTTATCAGAGATAGAGTTGGCAACATCAGCGATGTCGAAAGCTTGTTTTTCGCTTCCTATTTTAGCATAAAAGACGATGTGCAGAAGCACATCGCCTAATTCTTTTTTTATTTCGTCTAAATCATTGTCTAAAATGGCATCAGCCAATTCGTAAGTTTCTTCAATTGTTAAGTGACGTAAACTTTCTAAGGTTTGTTTTTTATCCCATGGACACTTCTCTCGAAGATCATCCATAATATCTAACAAACGATTAAATGCGTCTAATTGAGCCTTACGATTATTCATGATTTATTCTTCTTCCTCTGTAGTTACAGCCTCAACAGCTAAAGTATTAAAGTCAAAGTTAGCTTTAGCTAAAGTATTGTACCATTGAATTACTTTTTTGATATTAGAAGCATATACACGTTCTTCATCAAAATCAGGTAAAATTTCAGAAAAGTATTCTGTTAATTTAGCAGCACTTTCTTTATGAGAAATAGCTTCTTTATTATCTTCTTTATCAGCAATGTTTTTGAAAATTTTAGCTAAAGGAACTTCCTCTTCGTATGTGTAAATAGCAATGTTCTCTAATAAGCTTACATTATGTGTAGCTGTAATAGGAAAACGCTTACCATCAACGATAGATTTTACGATAACTCCTGTTTTAGTTTGTGATAAAATTTCAAATAATCCTGGTTTACCAGTAACGGCAATAATTTTGTTAAATTCCATATTAAAATATTTTAAGTCTTATTAAGACTATCTTCTTTTCGCATTAGGAAAACGCATTCTATATCCAGCGTTAATCTTTCCTTTTGATATATTTTCTAATTTCTTTTTAATTAATCGTTTTTTCAATGAAGAAAGTTTATCGGTAAATAAAACTCCCTCAATATGATCGTATTCATGTTGAAAAACACGTGCAGCTAAACCACTGATAGTTTCAGTGTGTTTTTCAAAGTTTTCATCTTGATATTCGATAGTGATGGTTTCTTGACGAAAAACATCTTCTCTAACATCAGGAATACTTAAACAACCTTCATTAAATGCCCATTCATCACCTTCTTCTTTGATGATTTTAGCATTAATAAAAACACGATTAAAGTCTTTTAATACATTTCTATCTTCTTCTTCTAATTCCTCATCTTCCGCAAAAGGAGATGCATCGATTAAAAAAAGACGAATTGCTTTTCCTATTTGAGGAGCAGCAAGACCTACACCTTGTGCATTATACATAGTTTCTCTCATATCAGAAATCAATTTTTCTAATTGAGGATAATCTTTATCGATTTCTTGTCCTACTTTACGTAATACGGGATCTCCGTAAGCAACAATGGGTAAAATCATGTATTTTTTAATTTTTAAGAGTGCAAAAATACAAAGAATGGTTTGTGTAGAAAACTATTTGTTGTATAAATACGATTGTAAAATGATTGTAGCACTTATTTCGTCTACTAAGGCCTTATTTTGACGTTGTTTCTTTTTTAAACCGCTATCAATCATAGTTTGAAAAGCCATTTTAGAAGTAAAACGCTCATCAACTCTTTTTAAAGGGATAGTTGGGATTGATTTTTTAAGTTTTTCTATAAAAGGAAGAATTAATTCTTCACTTTGACTATCTGTATTATCCATTTGTTTAGGTTTACCAATAACAAACAATTCTACATTTTCTTTTTTAGTATAATCAATTAAGAAAGTTATTAATTCATTGGTATTAACAGTAGTTAAACCAGAAGCGATAATTTGTAGTTCATCGGTAACAGCAATTCCTGTTCTTTTTTTACCGAAATCTATGGCTAAAATTCGTCCCAAATATATTTGTTTTTGACAAAAATACGCATTTTAAACAATGCGCAAACATCTGTTTAAAAAATGTATATTCGCGTTACATTGAAACGGAGATTTTATATTTGTAGAAAATTTTAAAAATGACAGAATTACAATCTATTATAGAAAAAGCATGGGATAATCGTGATTTATTAAAAGAAGAAAACACGATTAATGCAATTAGAAAAGTGGTTGATTTATTAGATGCTGGTGAATTACGTGTTGCTGAGCCTACTGAAAATGGTTGGCAAGTTAATGAATGGGTAAAAAAGGCAGTAGTGTTATATTTCCCAATTCAAAAAATGGAAACTTTAGAAGCTGGTATTTTTGAATATCACGATAAAATTCCATTAAAAAGAAATTACGAAGCAAAAGGAATTAGAGTTGTGCCAAATGCTGTAGCACGTCATGGAGCTTATATTTCGGCAGGAACTATTTTAATGCCTAGTTATGTAAATATTGGTGCTTATGTAGATGAAGGAACTATGGTTGATACTTGGGCTACTGTTGGTTCATGTGCTCAAATAGGTAAAAATGTTCATTTATCAGGTGGTGTTGGTATTGGAGGTGTTTTAGAGCCTTTACAAGCTGCTCCAGTAATTATTGAAGATGGTGCTTTTATTGGGTCTCGTTGTATTGTTGTTGAAGGTGTTAGAGTAGAGAAGGAAGCTGTTTTAGGTGCTAATGTAGTATTAACTATGAGTACTAAAATTATAGATGTAACAGGTGATGAACCAGTAGAAATGAAAGGTGTAGTACCTTCTCGTTCTGTTGTAATTCCTGGTAGCTATACTAAGAAATTTGCTGCTGGAGAATACCAAGTTCCTTGTGCTTTAATTATTGGAAAGCGTAAAGAGAGTACTAATAAAAAGACCTCTTTAAATGATGCTTTAAGAGAGTATGATGTAGCTGTATAGAACGAATAATATATAAAATAAAAAAAAACACCAAATGAAATTTGGTGTTTTTTTTTATTTTATAAACTTTAGATTTATTTTTTATAAAAACTATAATTTCTAATAAATCTGTATGTTTTATAGGTAAGTAATGCTATAAGTTGCCATAAAGGTCTAAGAACTTCTCTAATCACTTTTTTATATAAAGGCATCTTTTTTTGCTGTATTGTTGTACCTCCAATATTAAAATCATTACTTTTTACATATTCTTTTCGAGTTACTAAAACAGGTGTCTTATGTTTGAAAATATCTTGTTTAATAACATCAATAGGAGAATAATAGGCTCCTAAATTACTGGATAGTTTTTTAGCTGCCTCTTTACCTATTATTTGCCCTGTAGTTTGCAATGGTGGAACTAAGAACTTTGTAGTATAGTCTGTTTGACTTAAGGTGTAAAAACCTTTTCTTCCTGAAATATCAACAAAATCTTCAGTAGTGACATCGTTTAATATATTAGGTAGATCAGTAAAAAAATCATCAGTAAGTAATGCGTCATCTTCCAAAACAATCGCATAATCTTCTTCTTGATTTTGAATAATTTCCCAAAGTTTGAAATAGGTCATTGTTAAACCAATTTCACCATCGTTTAAATATGGGTAATGTGTAAGTATGTTATGTTGTTTTTTAGACTTTCTTAAAAAATCACTTGGTAATTCTTTTCCGTATACAGCTGGCATCCTTTCTAATGGAACATTCAGTTTTTTAAACTGATCTTCCATAAAGTCCCTTCTCTGAACGCTCTTATCTAAATTTATATAGTATACTTTGTATGATTTCATATTCTAACCCAGTTTTGAGGTACTATTTCATTTTCTTTATCTATATACCACTGTTTAGGAGCTATTACTGTTTTATTTTCGTTTTTGTTAAGCCAAGCTCCCCACCAAGAAAAAGTACTATTAGCAGTAATATTATGATTACATAAACTCATTAAATAAATATCTTCATGAGGTATTGTTTTATGATCTACATATACAGCATTTTCAACAGGTAAATTACTTTTTACCCATTCAATATCGTCAGAGAAAATAAAGAACTTCACCTCACCATACTTTTTATTTAGTAGTTCAATAGCTTCTTTGTAATACTCTAGACTACAAGTACCATGAACACTATTAGCTTTTTGATCAGAAATATAATCGCCTCTTCTTATATGTAAAGAACAGCTAACTTTTGCCTCTTTTATTTGCTTACTATAATCTTTAGTAGAGGCAGCTAAATCAATATTAATAGTGAATTGTTCTAGTAAAGTATCTCTAATTTCTGAAAAATATTTTTCAGTTTGAAAATACCCTTTAACATACTCATTTCCCTTTATCGATTTAAAATCTTGATTAAAAAGAAGACTTTTTTCTTTTAAAGATTTTTTTAAGCCTAATTTTCCTAAGTTGATAGCAAATGAACTAGCAGAGTCTAAATCAATTTTATATTTATCTAATTGATATCCTCCATGGAGTTTATACTTTTTGAATTTTGTAATATCAATTTTTACATCATAGCCTGAGAGTTGAAGGGCCTTTGCATATGCATATTGAAACATTTGGTTTCCAAGACCACCAACTATTCTTATAATTACCATATTTAGTTTTTATGTAAAGAGAATTGTAATTTTGTATTCTCGAACAAATGTACTTAAATTGTTATAAAAACAGAGTCAAAAGATAACAGAAAGATGTTGGAAGAAATAAACAGAACAGAAAGTTTTTTAAAAAAAGGTGAAATTATTTTATACCCTACAGATACTGTTTGGGGAATAGGCTGTGATGCAACAGATACAAAATCAGTAAAACGAATTTTTGAAATTAAAAATAGAGAAGAATCTAAAAGTTTAATCATTTTAGTAGATTCTATTGAAATGTTGCAACAATATATTGATGAAATTCCTGAAGATGCTTTAAAGATTTTAAAGGAAAATAAAAAACCAACTACAATCATATATAACAATCCTAAAGGGTTAGCAAAGAATACAATCGCTTCTAATAATACTGTCGCAATTCGTATACCAGATGATGAATTTTGTAAGCAGTTAATTAAAAAGTTTGGGAAGCCAATTGTATCAACTTCTGCAAATATTAGTGGTGAACCAACAGCTAAATCATTTTCAGAAATAAGCAATGCTATTTTAAATAGTGTAGATTATGTGGTAGATTTGCACAGAGAAAAAATAACCCAAAAATCATCAACAATCTTAAGAATTGATAATGGTTCTGTGATTGTGATAAGAGAGTAAATACATGCAACAGCAATATTATAAAGAAGCAATTACTGCTGAAATATTTCAATATATATCAAAAGCAACTGAAGAACTACAATTAGAAAGTTATGTAATTGGAGGTTTTGTTCGCGATTTTATTTTAAAAAGAGGAGATGCAAAAGATATAGATGTTGTTACTGTAGGAAGCGGAATTGAGTTAGCAAAAAAAGTAGCTTCTTTATTACCTAATATGCCTAAAGTACAAGTTTTTAAAACGTATGGAACAGCAATGTTACGTTATAAAGACACTGAAATAGAATTTGTTGGAGCTAGGAAAGAATCTTACAAAGAAGATAGTAGAAATCCTGAAGTTGAAGCAGGAACGCTTCAAGATGATCAGAATAGAAGAGACTTTACCATAAATGCATTAGCTTTAAGTTTAAATAAAGATTCTTTTGGTTTATTATTAGACCCTTTTGGAGGTATTACCGATTTAGAATCAAAAATTATAAGAACTCCTTTAGATCCAGATATAACATATTCTGACGATCCTTTACGTATGATGCGAGCAATTCGTTTTGCAACGCAATTAAATTTCACAATTGAAAAAGGATCATTAGATGCCATAACAAAAAACGCATCTCGAATTGATATTATTACAAGGGAAAGAATAGTTGTAGAGTTAAACAAAATATTAGAATCACCTAAACCTTCTATTGGTTTCTTGCTTTTAGAAAAAACAAATTTATTGCAGAAAATAATGCCTGAATTGGTTGCTTTAAAAGGAGTAGAGGAGATTGAAGGTCAAAAGCATAAAGATAATTTTTATCATTCATTAGAAGTGGTTGATAATATTTCTGAAAATACAGATGATGTTTGGTTACGTTGGGCAGCTTTGTTGCACGATATAGGAAAAGCTCCAACTAAACGTTACCACAAAAAACAAGGATGGACATTTCATGCGCATGAATTTGTAGGTTCTAAAATGGTTTATAAACTTTTTAAACGTTTAAAAATGCCATTGAATAACAAAATGAAGTTTGTTCAAAAGATGGTATTGTTAAGTTCTCGACCTATTGTTTTAGCAAGTGAAGTAACAGATTCTGCTGTACGTCGTTTAGTTTTTGATGCAGGTGACGATGTAGATTCGCTAATGACTTTATGTGAGGCAGATATTACTACTAAAAATCCTAAGAAGTTTAAACGTTATCATAAGAATTTTGAATTAGTTCGTATCAAAATAAAAGAAGTTGAAGAGCGTGATAGAATTCGTAATTTCCAACCACCTATTACTGGAGAAGAAATAATGAAAGCTTTCGATTTAACTCCATGTAGAGAAATAGGACAAATAAAAGAAGCTATTAAAGAAGCTATTTTAGATGGTAAAATCCCTAATGAACATGAAGCTTCATATGAATTTATGATTGAGAAGGGAAAGAAGTTAGGCTTAGAATTAAAGATATAAAAAAAGAGAAGTTTTAAAACTTCTCTTTTTTTATTTATGATAATGATTGCATTGAAACAAGTTTAAAGTATTCACCTTTTTTGTTTAGTAATTCTTCATGTTTTCCTTGTTCAACAATTTGCCCTTTTCTTAAAACGACAATGTTATCTGCTTTTTGTATAGTTGATAATCTATGGGCAATAACTAAGGAAGTTCTGTTTTCCATCATCTTTTCTAAAGCAGCTTGCACTAATTGTTCAGACTCTGTATCTAAAGCAGATGTAGCTTCATCTAATACCATGATAGGTGGGTTCTTTAAAACCGCTCTAGCTATAGATAAACGTTGCTTTTGACCACCTGAAAGCATATTACCACTATCACCAATATTGGTTTCAAATTGCTCAGGTAAATCTTTTATAAATTCATAAGCATTGGCAATATCAGAAGCTTCTCTAATCTCTTTTTCAGAAGCCTTTTCGTTTCCTAGTTTTAAGTTATTAGCAATAGTATCGTTAAAAAGAATAGAATCTTGCGTTACAATACCCATTAAATCTCTTAAAGACTTTTTAGAAATCTCTTTGATGTTTTCTCCATCAATAGTAATATCTCCTTTATTTACATCATAAAAACGAGTAATTAAGTTTGCTAATGTAGATTTTCCACTTCCAGATTGCCCAACTAAAGCAACTGTTTCTCCTTTAGGAATTGTTAGTGAAAAGTCTTTTAAAACATATTCATCTTTATACTTAAAAGAAATGTTATTAAATGAAATTTCATTTTCGAAGTTTTCCTTTACAATAGCATTTTTTTTATCTTTTATATTGTTTTCTGTATTTAAAATATGCATAATTCTCTCCGCTGAAGCTTCTCCTTTTTGGATGTTGTAATATGCAGTTGTAATCAGTTTTATAGGGTTTAAAACTGTATAAAATAAAAGGATATAAGCTAAAAACTTACTAGGTTCTAAATCGCTAGTTTTGTTTATAACTTCACTTCCTCCATACCACAAAATAGCTATAATAGTTGCAGAACCTAAAAACTCACTCATTGGTGAAGCTAATGTTTGTCTATGAAAAACACTAGTCATTAATTTTCTAAATCTCTGAGTAGAATCAAAGAACTTATTTCGAATTACATTTTCTGCATTAAAACCTTTAATAACCCTTAATCCTGTTAACGTTTCTTCAATGAATGATAAAAACGTACCTGTTTCTTTTTGAGCTTTTAAAGAGCTAGCTTTTAGTTTTTTACTAATAGAAGAAATTATAAACCCAGAAACTGGAAGTAAAATAAAAACAAATAAAGTTAATTTAACACTCATTGAAATCATTATTGAAATAGCAATGATAACAGTAAGAGGTTCTCTTACAATTGCTTCAATAGATGTAAGCATTGAAATTTCTATTTCTTGAACATCAGAAGTCATTCTGGCAATAATATCACCTTTTCTTTTCTCAGTAAAATATGATATAGGAAGCTCTACAAGTTTATTATATAATTTATCTCGTAAATCTTTAACTACACCGGTTCTTAAAAATGTTATTGAATAGGATGCTAAATACCTAAAAAAGTTTTTTAGAAAGAAAAGTGAGAGCGATAACATGCATATAAAAAATAAAACATTAATCTCTCCATCATTAATTATTTTTTGAGAAATAAAGTAATTAAAACTACTTTCAGCATAACTACCTAGATGAGTTATTCCTTCATATTCAGGTTTTATATTAACCTTTTCTTCTTTGCCAAAAAGAATATTCAATACAGGAATAAATGCTAATACAGAAAGTACATTAAAAAGTGCATAAAAAATATTGAATACAATATTTAAAACTGTAAACTTTCTGTATTTTCTTTCATATTTTAAAATATCTTTAAAATATCCCATTATAAATTTAATTCTTTAATAATTCGTTGAATTTTAGTGTCTAATTTCTTTTCAGTTTCTTGAGCATTTTCAACCGAATCTAATGCTGTTTTTACACTGAAATAAAACTTAATTTTTGGTTCTGTTCCACTAGGACGAGCCGCTATTTTAGTACCATCTTCTGTATGATAGATTAGTACATTTGATTTAGGAACATCAATTGTTGTTTCTTCACCAGTAATCAAGTTTCTTTTAATAGAAGATTGATAATCGTATACATATGATACTTTAGAGTTATCTATCTCCTTAATAGGATTGTTACGTAAATCAATCATCATTTGTTTGATTTGTTCTGCACCATCCATTCCTTTTTTAACAATAGAAATTAAATGTTCTTTGTAAAAGTTATGACGTGTATAAAGGCTTAATAATTCTTCATAAAATGAACTATTATTTGCTTTGGCATCGGCAGCAATTTCACAAGCTAATAAAGCTGAAGTAACTGCATCTTTATCGCGAACAAAGTCGCCAACCATATATCCAAAACTTTCTTCTCCACCACCTATAAAATCTAGAGTAGGGAAGTCTTTAATCATTTTAGCAATCCATTTAAAACCAGTCAGCCCAACTTTAGTTTCCACACCGTAAGAATCGGCAATTTCATTGACTAAATTAGTAGATACAATAGTTGACCCTATAAATTGACTCCCGTTTAATTTACCTTGTTTTTTCCAATCGTTAATTAAGAAATCGGTCATCATACTCATAGTCTGATTTCCGTTTAATAATTTCATTTTTCCTTCTGTATCACGAACAGCAATACCAATTCTATCAGAATCAGGATCAGTTCCTAAAACAATGTCAGCTCCAATTTTATTAGCTAAGTCAACAGCCATTTGTAATGCTTCAGGCTCTTCTGGATTAGGCGATTTTACTGTTGGGAAACTACCATTAGGTTCAGCTTGTTCTTCAACAATATGAACTTGTGTATATCCAGCACGTTTTAATACTTCTGGAATTAATTTAATAGAAGTTCCATGTAATGAGGTAAATACAATTTTTAAGTCTTCACGACCTTTAATATTAAAAGTACCATTTTTGATAGAGGCATCCCAAAAAGCTTCGTCTACTTCGTTTCCTATAGTTGAGATAAGCTCTTCTTTAGCGTTAAAATTAATGTTAGTAAATTCTAAAGAGTTCACTTCATCAATAATTCCTTTATCTTCTGGCGGTACGATTTGACCACCATCTGTCCAGTACACTTTATATCCATTATATTCAGGTGGATTGTGAGAGGCAGTCAATACAATTCCAACATCACAACCTAAATGGTTTACTGCAAAAGATAATTCTGGAGTAGGGCGTAGATCTTCAAAAAGAACTACACTAATATTATTGGCAGATAATACATCAGCAACAACTTTAGCTAACCATTTGCTATCATGACGACAATCGTAACCAATAGCTACTTTTAATTCTTTATTAGGAAATACTTTATGTAAGTAGTTACTTAAACCTTGAGTAGCTTTACCTAAGGTATATTTATTAATTCTATTGGTTCCTGCTCCAACAACACCGCGCATTCCACCAGTACCAAATTCTAAATTTTTATAAAATCGATCAGCCAAATCATCAGAGTTAGTATCGATTAATTGTTGAATTTCTTCATTAGTTTCTGAATCAAAAGAATCAGATAACCATAATTTTGCTTTGTTTAAGATCTCTTCCATGTGTAAAAATAAAAACGTACAAAGGTACGGGTTTAAAAATTCAATTTCTCTTTAATAGAGTAGTGTTTTTGTTGAGGACTACTTTTGATGATTAATTCACCTAAGAATCCTGCTAGAAACAACAAGGTACCTAAAATCATTGAAGTAAGCGCTATATAAAACCAAGGATTATTAGTAACTAGAATAGTTTTTGCTCCAACAGATAGTCTATATAGTTTCATCATACCAATATAAAAGGCAGAGAAAAAACCAAAAATGAACATAAAACTACCCCAAAGACCAAAAAAGTGCATAGGTCTTTTTCCAAATTTTGATAAAAACGAAATGGTAATTAAATCTAAAAAACCATTGATAAAACGATCCATACCAAATTTAGTAACCCCATACTTACGAGCTTGGTGTTGCACAACTTTCTCGTCAATACGATTAAAACCTTCATTTTTAGCTAAAACAGGTATGTAACGATGCATTTCACCACTTACCTTAACAGCTTTTACTACGTCTTTTTTGTAAGCTTTTAAGCCGCAGTTAAAATCGTGTAATTTTAAACCAGAGGTTTTACGAGCTGCCCAATTAAATAATTTAGAAGGAATGTTTTTGGTTACAACATTATCGTAACGTTTCTTTTTCCAACCTGAAATTAAATCGAAATTTTCTTTAACGATAAGATTGTATAATTCAGGAATTTCATCAGGGCTGTCTTGTAAATCGGCATCCATAGTAATAACAACATTACCTTCTGCTAATCCAAAACCAGCATCTAATGCTTGCGATTTACCATAGTTTCGTTGAAAACGTATTCCTTTAACTGATTTGTTTTTAGATGATAAGTCTTGAATTACTTGCCATGAAGTATCAGTACTCCCATCATCAATAAATATAAGTTCGTATAAAAATTGATTGGATTGCATAACTCTTGCAATCCAATCATGTAATTCTTGTAAAGATTCTTCTTCGTTTAGAAGTGGTATTACTACCGATATATCCATATTAATATGTTACAAAATTTAAAAGGGTAAAGTTACGAAGTCTTTCTTAAAACAGCTAAACTATTACCTCTTAAACTCTTCTTAATATTGGTTTTCTTCTGTTTTCTTCATGATAGCACCACCAATAGCAGAGATTACAAATCCAAAGAAAGCAGAAACAACAATTGATAAAGGAACTGTAATCATAGGACTTTGCATTTTTTGCATCATAGCTTCTGAAGCTTCCATTTGATCTTCATTGTAACCAGCATCTATCCACGCTTGTCTTTGTATTTCTAAAGCTTGTTCTTGAATAGTAGGGTCAATAACATTAGTGAAAATTAAAGTATATATAGTTGAAATAATTCCACTTATCACGGCTATTCCAACACCTACTTTTACAGCTTGACCAAAAGTTAAGAATCCACCATTATCAGCTTTGAATTTTTTAATACCTAAAATAATTAAAACGACCATAGCTATAAAACCTATAATCCCTGATAACCAACCTAGAGATATTAAGTTTCCAGTTGCATAAAAAATTAGATGAATAAAAACTCCTGCAATACCTAAGTATAATCCGTAGTTTAAAATAGTTCCTTTACTGTTTGCTTGATTTTCCATTGTTTGTATTTAGTTAGTTTAACAAATATATTATTTTGTTTTAGATGATTTTAAATTAAAAAAAATCTATCGAACAATTCATTAGTATTCAAAGAGTTAAAAATGTTACAAAAAATACTGCTTTTTTTTTGTTGTTTTTCTCAAAAAAGGCTGTAAATTTGCAGCGGCAAGTTCTACACAACTAGCTCCCTTTGAATCCCCCAGGGCGGGAACGCAGCAAGGGTATTAGGTTGTAGCAGTGTGATGTAGGTAGCTTGCCATTTTTTGTATCCGATATTTTCCTTTTTTTACTTTAAATTTTTATTACTTCTAGGATGATGTAATTCAACAACTTCCTTAAGGAAACTAGTATCTAAATGTACATATATTTCTGTAGTAGTAATACTTTCATGTCCTAATAATTGTTGTATTACTCGTAAATCTGCACCGTGTTTTAACAAATAAGTAGCAAATGAATGACGTAAGGTATGAGGTCCAATACTTTTTTTTAGATTGATTTTTGTAGCGAGATCTTTTAAGATAATAAATATCATTTGTCTTGTTAACCGTTTACCTCTTCTGTTTAAAAATACTGTATCTTGATCTTCAACTTTTGGAGTTATTTCACTACGTATATTATTTATGTAAAAATCCAAACGTTGGATGGTAGTAATATGAATGGGGACAAAACGATATTTATTTCCTTTTCCTAATATACGTATATATTCTTCATCAAAGAATAAATCAGAAAGTTGTAAGTTTATCAACTCACTAACACGAAGTCCACAACTATATATAGTTTCTATTATTGTTTTGTTTCGTTCTCCTTGTGGATGACTTAAATCAATAGCAGCGATTAAATTGTCTATTTCTTCTTTTTCTAAAGTATCTGGAAGTTTTCTCGCTATGTTGGGGCTTTCTATTAAATCGGTAGGATTATCCTTTCTATAATCTTCAAAAACTAAATAATCAAAAAAACTACGCAAACTCGATATCAATCGTGCTTGACTTCTAGGATTGATAGTTTTACTAACATCATAAATGAACTCTTGAATACTATTTGAAGATACATTTATAGGAGTTAGGTGCTCATTTAGTAATTCTACGAATAAAATTAACTTTTTTATATCCCTTAAATAGCTCTCAATGGTATTTTTTGAGAGCCCTTTTTCAATTTTTAAGTAACTTTTATAATCGGATGTTGCTTGTTCCCAGTTCATTATAAAATTATGTTTTTTTTATGTTAAAAAAGGATAATCAGGACTAAAAATAGAACTAAATTTGCAGACGAAATTATAATTAATTAAATTAAAAATTATGAAAAAATTATTATTAGTTGCTATGATGGCTTTTGGTATGGCTGTTAACGCACAAGAAGGACAATTAAACGTTGGAGGTACTATTGGTTTACCTGTAGGAGATGCAAGTGATGCTTTTGATGTAACTGGAGCTATTGAAGCAAACTACTTATTTAAAGTTTCTGAAAAGTTACAAGTTGGACCATCTGTATCTTATATCCACTTCAATGGAGAAGGAGCTGATTTCGCATTTTTACCATTAGCTGCTGCAGCACGTTATTCTGTTGCTGAAAAAATTAGTGTTGGTGCTGATTTAGGTTATGGTATTGGTATTAGACCTGATGCAAATGATGGTGGTTTTTATTACCGTGCTCTTGTAGGTTATAAAGTAACTGACAATATTACTTTACACCTTGATTATTCTGCAGCTAGAGCTAGTCAAACTTTTACTACTGTAACTCCTTTAGGAACTGTTACTGCTGATGTAACTTCTACTTTAGGTACATTTGGTATTGGAGGAACTTACTCTTTCTCTTTATAATAAAAGAAATTAAGTTTATAAAAGGCGCAGTTATGAATATATAACTGCGCCTTTTTTATTTTATAAAAAAATTTGTAGCTTTTAAAAAAAGTTATAATTTTGCTGAAAATTTAAAAAGAAAATTTAATAAAAATTATTATGAAGAAACTATTACTAGTTGCTATGATGGCATTTGGTCTAACTGCAAATGCACAAGAAAGAGAATCAGGAGATATCGAATTAATCCCTTACATTGGTTATTCTCAATCCTTCTTCAACGGAGACAATTCTAATTTATATGAAAATAAAACATCATTTGCTTTTGGAGCAAGAGGGGATTATTATTTCAATGATAGATGGAGTTTAAGAAGTGGTTTACAGTATGATAATATGGGAGCTTCTGTTAAAGCAAATGGATTTGATTTAAATGTTACATATTTAACTATTCCTGTAAATGCAAACTGGCACTTTGGAAGTACAAGAAAATGGAATTTAAATTTTGGACTTTCAAGTAGTTTTTTATTAGATGCTGAAGGTCAAAATGGAATGAGTTTTAAAGAAGAGGTTAAAGGATTTCAATTAGGTTTTTCATACGGAATTGGATATAAATTAGAAATATCAGATAATTTTAGTTTAATGTTTGATGCTCAAGGAAACGTAGGTATCACTAATATAAATGATATATCTTCTAGTAATGTAAAACAAATGAATGCTATTTCATCATTTAATATTGGTGGAGTATTCAAATTATAAAGAGATATTAATATATAAAAAAAGGGAAGCAAAAATTGCTTCCCTTTTTTTATACTTGAAAAATAAAAAGAGTACTTTTACTTTTCACAAAACTTAACAATGAAAAAACTTATTATTATCAATGGACCTAACTTGAATTTGTTAGGGAAACGAGAACCTGAGATTTATGGATCTAATTCTTTTGAAGATATATTTAAAAGGTTGCAGAAAAAATATAACGAAGTAGAGTTGTATTATTTTCAATCAAATATAGAAGGTGAGCTTATTAATAAATTGCATGAAGTAGGTTTTTCATACGATGGAGTTATTTTAAATGCAGCTGCTTATACACATACCTCTGTAGGTATAGGAGATGCTGTTAAAGGTATTGAAACTCCTGTAATAGAAGTACATATATCTAACGTACACTCAAGAGAAGATTTTAGGCATGTTAGTTATATTGCAGGAGGAGCAAAAGGTGTTATTACTGGGTTCGGAATACAAAGTTATGAATTAGCTATTCAAAGTTTTTTGTAAAAACCAATACCTAATTCCCAACAAAATAAATAAAGGAATTAAAGCTATTGAGAATAACTGAATATGAGTAACCCATATTATTGGAATTATGAATAATAATAAAAGCAATAATTTAATATATTTTAAAACCCAATCAGGTATTTTATCCTTAGAAAGATAAAAACTCAAAACAATATTTGGCGCAAAAGCCCATAAAAAATTAAAATTATTAGGAGCTGTGCTATGGTTTGTGAAAAACCATAAATAAATAATTAAAAAACCTATAACTCCAGAAAAAAAGAATAAGGTAACATCCAACCACTTTGTTCTTTTGTCATTTTTAAGGTCTTTATAAGTAATAAATATCCCTAAAAGAGAAATTAAAAGAACGACTAGGAAAGGGCTAATTAAATCACTAGTTGATTTTTTTTCTTTAAAATCTAGTAAAGTATTACTTTTCAATACTAAATTTTCCTCTTTTCCGTCTTTTATAACTTTAGATAAATTTAAAGCATTAAATACATAGTCTGGTAAATATAAATATTCATTTGGAGTAGCAATTTTATCTAATTTACTGCCTAAGGCAATATTAATTCCTAAACTACCCCAAGTATTCGGATGAATTTCTTTGTTCATTAATTGTCTTAAAGATAAATCTTCAGAAACAAAACTTTCATTAAAAATTAATTTATCCCCTAATATTTGTTGAATAATATCTCTTGGTTTTGTAGCACAATTATCAAAGAATGGATCGTAAAAATAACCTGCATTTTTAGGTAGTGCATTTGTCTCTAAAAATTGAAAGAACTGATTTCGCTGTTGTTGAGTTAAGTTTAATACTTGTTCTTTAACCCATCTTTGGTCTTGTTGTGAACTTTTTAGTGCTAAATAAAAAGGATATCTGGCTAATTTATATTTCATATAGCCCTTAGTGAAATCTGCATAAAAGCTAGGGTTGTCAAAATCAAAAATACCATAGTTATATATCAAATCTAAATTTGAAACGGGATCTTTTACACGAATAGCTGTATGTCCGAATTTTTCATATAAAACATCTCCAGGGCCTGAAGTAATAATACTAATTTGTGAAGAATTGGATAAGTTTGAAGTAGGAGAAACTTGCGAGAAACTATAGTTTAAACAACATAATACAACTAAGAAAGAAAAGTATTTTTTAAACATGATATAAAAATCTAAAAAGAGCTAATTAAGCTATACAAATATGACAATTTATGATTAGAAAGTTTGCTTTTTTTGAACATTCTTTTAAATGTTAATTCCTATGTTTTTTGATATAAACTCTGTTATTCTTTGTTCTAACCATCTATTCTCTGCATTAGAAAAAGAAGACATAAAACCTACATGTCCTCCATAAGTTGGTGTTAATAAGTAAAAGTTAGACATACTTTTGGCTTCTTCAAAAGGATAACATTCTTTAGATAAAAAACTATCATCCATAGCATTTATGAGTAATGTGGGAACTTTTATTTGAGGTATATAAGGTTTAGCACTAGCTTTTATCCAATAATCTTCAGAACTTTCAAAACCAAATACAGGTACGGTGTATTGCTTTTCTAAATGACGAAATTTTGTGGCTTTAAATAATAAGTCTTTATTAAGTTTAAAATCAGGAAATTTTTCAGATTTTTCTAATAATTTAATTTTCATGGTTTTTAAAAACTCATTCATGTAAATTTTGTTCTTTAATTTACCTAATTCAGCTTGAGAAGTTGTTAAATCGACAGGGACAGATACCGCTATAGCTCCTTTAATTTGATTTGGAACATCATCATATTCACCTAAGTATTTTAAAGTTAAATTACCACCTAAGCTAAAACCAACTAATACTATATTTTCATAATTATAGTTAGCTACTATATGCTTAATTACAAAATCTACATCATCTGTTTTACCACTATGATATGTAGCTAATAATAAATTATCTTCTCCGCTACAGCCTCTTAAATTCATACAAACAGTATCGAAGCCAATAGAGTTTAAATGATTTGAATTGGTTATCATATAATTTGATTCTGAACTGCCTTCTAATCCATGAATTAATACAGCTAATGTTTTAGAACCTATAATAGAAAAGTCTAAATCAATAAAATCGGCATCCCAAGTTGTAATTCTTTTTCGAGAGTATTTAATTGTGTCCTTCATAAATAAGGGACGATATACCGTATTGAAGTGTGCACTTTTAAAAGGAAAACTAGGATTAAAATTTGAAGGAAGGATAGGCATGTTTTTCTGTTTATAGCTACTATTAACAAATATGACAAAAAAAAAGTAAAATGTAAAACTTGATAAAATGATTTCTTATTTTCGCTATAAATATTAAAAACTATGAGCGTCAAAAAACATATTCCAAATTTATTAACCTTAGGAAACTTATTATGTGGTACCATTGCAACTATTTTTGCAATTAAAGGAGACTTTGTAGGCACTGCTATTTTGGTGGTAACTGGTATTGTTTTTGATTTTTTTGATGGTTTTGTAGCAAGGATGTTAAATGTTCAAGGAGAATTAGGAAAACAATTGGATAGTTTAGCAGATATGGTTACCAGTGGAGTAGTACCAGGTATTGTAATGCTACAATTATTGATTATAGCTTTAAATGTAGATGCAGCAGCATATTTTGGTATTGATATTTATGGAGCAACAGGAAGTAATTTGCCATATTTAGGATTATTATTGACTTTAGGTGCTGGGTATAGATTAGCAAATTTTAATATTGATACACGTCAGTCAGATTCTTTCATTGGTATTCCAACACCAGCTATGACATTATTCGTAATAGCTTTACCTTTAATTGTTGAGTTTTCTGGACAATCGTTTTTTGTAAATTTAATTCAGAATCGATATTTCTTGATCGTAGTTACTTTATTATTAACGTATTTAATGAATGCAGAGATTCCTTTATTTGCTTTAAAATTTAAAACTTTCGGATTTAAAGAAAATCGTTTGAAGTATATATTTTTATTGGTTGCTGTTTTGTTATTAATCGTATTGAAATTTGTAGCAATTCCTTTAATTATTCTTTTATACGTAGCTTTTTCAGTGGTTAATAACTTAATCAAAGGTTGATGAAAATAATAGAATGCACTAGTAAAGAAGAAGGTGAAATAGTTTTAAAAGGAATAAACGCTTATAACGATTCGCAAACCGATAGGATTCTTGAAAAAATTCATGAAAGTATAAGATTAGTAGTTAAAAATGAAGCAAATGAGATTATTGGTGGAGTTTTTGGATATATAGGTTATTATGCTGGATTTAAAATCGATATTCTTTGGATGCGTGAAGATACTCGCGGGCTAGGATTAGGAACAAAATTACTTCAAGCAGCAGAGAATAAAGCTAAAGAATTAGGTGCTACAATAGCTATTTTAGATACTTTTTCTTTTCAAGCAGAAGATTTCTATTTAAAGAATGGTTATGAAGAGTTTGGACGTATTTCTGGATATCCAAAAGAAAATCAAGAATTCATTTTTTTAAAGAAAGATCTTAAATAGGCCTTAATTATTTATGTTCTATTTCTTGTTGAACTATTTTTACTGAATTTTCATTTGGTAAAATAGGAAGGTTCAATTTATCACTTAAAACCTTAAGAAAAGAAGCGCCAAGAAAAATAATTTGTGATGTATAATATACCCACAACATTATTAAAACTAAGATACTGGTTGCTCCAAAAGTGGTTGAAATATGACTTTTACTTAAATAAAAACTAATTGCATACTTACCAATCAAAAATAAAAAAGAGGTAAACAGTCCGCTTATAATTACAGGTTTTAACTTGATTTTTGCATCTCCTAAATACATAAACATAATAGAGAACATAACAGAAGTAACTAGGAAAGATATAATATGTTCAAAAGCATAAGAGAGTAAATAATTATCTTGTAAATGATTAGAGTGTTTTAGTAGGAAGCTATTTATAGAAGTACTAATAATTAGTATAAAGAAAAGTGAAATAAGAATTAAAAAAGATAATAAGTGTTTTGTAAAATACTTTATAAGACTGTTTTTAGGTTTTTCTTTAATATTCCATATACTATTAAACGCATTGTGTATTTGACTAAACATTCCAGAAGCACTTAATATTAGTGTAGCAAAACCTAAAAGTGCTGTAAATACTGAATTATGATTTGTATGTTGATTTTTTATGATTTCTTGAATTTGAAGAGAAGCTTCATTACCTAGCACATCTTTTAATTGGTTGAAAATTTCACCAGAAACCGCTTGTTTTCCAAAAACTAAACCTAGTAT
The DNA here is from genome assembly GCF_965221665.1 of Tenacibaculum aiptasiae. Taxonomy (NCBI): domain Bacteria; kingdom Pseudomonadati; phylum Bacteroidota; class Flavobacteriia; order Flavobacteriales; family Flavobacteriaceae; genus Tenacibaculum; species Tenacibaculum aiptasiae. The sequence goes on along the minus strand of NZ_CBDCSN010000003.1, from coordinate 824,315 downwards.
AGAAGTAATAACTATTATGATAGGAAATAAAGAAAAAACGGTATAATATGCCAGAGCAGCACCTTTTTGAAAAGTATTACTATTGAAAAAGTAACTGAAAACATTTTTAAAAAAAGTAACCATTATTGTGTTTTAGTATGAATAGGTTTGTCAAAAATATTAACCCCTCCTTTAACATCAAAGTCTAATGTAGTAACATTATATGCAATTGAGATATTTTCATCTTCAAAACGTTTTTTTATGCGAATAATAATATCACTTTTAGCTTCTAAAAAATCTTTTTGATGCTTAAAATTTATCCAAAAACGAACTTCAAAATTATAGGTTGAAGCACCAATATCTGTATAGTAAAAATCGATAGTTTCATTTTTAAGTAAGCTATCAATTTTATTGACTTCATCTAGGGCTACAGATTTAACCTTTGTTAAATCATCACCATAAGAAACACCGCTTTTTAAAACAATTCGTCTTTTACCGTATGTAGAGTAGTTGGTAAATGTATTGTTGTAAATTAATTGATTAGGAATAAATACTTCTTGTCCAGTTACTGTTTTTACAGAAGTAGTAATTAAACTAATGTTTTCTATAACTCCAAAGGTATTATCAATTTCAACCCAATCGCCAATTTTAAAGGGGTGTTGAACATTTAATAAAAAACCAGCAAATGCATTGGAAGCAATATCCTTAAAAGCAAAACCAGCAACAATACCAACAATACCTGCACCGGCTAATAATTTAGTTAATAAGCTTTCTAAACCTAATACTTCAAGGGCTAAAAAAGCTCCTGAAAATAAAAAGAAGAAGTATATGATTGAAGCAATAATTTTTACTGCTTCAGGCTTGGATTTAAAAATTTTTGGATAAAATTTTTGCCCAAAATTTCTAAAAAACTTAGCAACAAAATAAAAACTAATAAGAACTATTAAAGCCAACAAGACTTTAGGTAAAAATTCTACAATTGATTGTTGCCATTTATTTAATAAATGATCAATGTTTTTAATATCGTTCATTAATTAATCGTTTTTTTTCGTTCAGTTTTCTTGTAAATAAATTCAGCAAGGAAACAAAATAGAATAATTCCTAAAGCTATAAATACATCCGATTTACTTACTGAATAATGTTGTACTAATAAAGCTATCATAGCTACAGTACAAAGAATAAAACCTAATAAAGGAATTATTTTTTTACCATTTACCTCTTTGTATAATTTAAATCCAACATAGTTTACCACAGCAAAAATTAGTAAAAACCCAACGCTTCCTGCTGTAGAAATACTTTCTAATTTTAAAGTATTTACCAAAATAATAGTAGCAACTGCTGTTATTAACAGGCCAATAGGTTGATTCCATAGTTTGCGAGTAAATTCACAAGGTAGTTCATCATCTTCAGCAATTTCATAATTAACTCTAGTACCACCATATAAAGAAGCATTAATAGCAGAAAATGTTGATATTAATGCAGCAACAGTAATAATTGTAAATCCAATTTTACCTAGCATAGGTTTAGCTGCCTCTGCTAATACATAATCTTGAGCAGTAGCAATATCAGAAAAAGCTAAAGATCCAACAGTAACTGCTGCAATTATAATATATAATAGAATTACAAAAAGAACAGACCAATAATAAGCTCTTGGAATATTTTTTTCAGGATTTTCAATATCAGGAGCAGCATTGGCTATAAGTTCAAAACCTTCGTATGCAACAAAAATAACCATACCAGCTGTTAATAATTTAAAAGGAGACTCCCAATGTTCGGGAGATAATTGCTCTAAATGTGAATTACCAAATAATCCATACAAACCAACAACAACAAAGCTTAGCAAAATAATAAGCTTAATAATTACTGCATAAGATTCAATTTTACCTACTACAGCAATACTATAATAATTTATAGCTGTAGCTAAAATTACAATTCCGGTAGCATAAATATGAGAGTCAACTATTTTGTCGCTAGTCAATTGAAGTAGGTTAGGAGCATAAGAGCCAAATGCTGATGCATATAAAGCTAACATGATAATATAGCTTACCCATAATAAATTATTAATTCCTCCACTAAAAATACTAATACCAAATCCTTGATTAATAAATTTTACAGTTCCACCACGATCTGGATATTTTAGAGAAAGTTTTACATAGCTATAAGAAGTAATTAAGGCAATTAGTCCAGCAATTAAAAAAGAAATTGGAGTTCCTCCTTTAGCCATGGCTGCTGCTAAACCTAGAACAGCAAAAATTCCACCACCTACCATTCCACCTATACCAATAGACATAGCTTCTTTTAAGCCAATTTTTTTTGACATAATTATGTGTGTTAGTTTGAAAAACTTAAATATATAAAAAATAGCTTTGAGCAGTTGTATTATTTACCATTATAGTTTTATGAAATAAAGTTTTATAAATGTTTGAAAAAAAATATTTTTGTCATTGAAAACTTAAAACAATGTTATGAGAAAATTAACGTTACTAGTTACTTTTGTATTATTTTCATCAATATCTTATGCGCAAAAGTTTGGTATAAAAGCTGGTTTAAATGTGTCTAAACTTAAAGTGAAATTACCATCAACTTCTGGTAATACAGATGAGAGAATCTCTTTTTATGTTGGTGGATTGGTAGATATTAAAGTCAAAGAAAAATTTCATATACAACCAGAATTTTTGTTTTCATCTGAAGGTTCAAAAGATTATAGGGTAGATTTTGTTAATATTCCTATAATGCTTAAATACTTTGTGATAAAAGCGTTAAATATTCAAGTGGGACCACAATTAGGATATATTTTGAGTGCGGAAACTGGTAAAAGCTCTTTAAAAAGTGCAAGTTTTGGTTTGAATGGAGGTTTAGGGTATGAACTTAAAGATGGTTTATTTTTTGAGGCTAGATATAACCATGGACTATCTAATTTTGTAGAAAGTGGAGTAGGACCAGAATTTTATTCAAGACCTTTTCAACTAGGGTTAGGATACAAGTTTTAGTCTATAAAATAAATAAAAAAAGAGCTATTATAGCTCTTTTTTATTTATTAATAATTTAAAATTTCTTCTTCTTTAATTCGAAGTCTTTACCTAGATATACTTTACGTACCATTTCGTCAGCAGCAAGTTCTTCTGGTGTTCCTTCTTTTAAAATACCACCATTGTACATTAAGTAAGTTCTATCAGTAATAGCTAAAGTTGCTTGTACATCATGATCGGTAATTAAGATACCAATATTTTTGTTTTTAAGTTGTGCTACAATACCTTGAATATCTTCAACGGCAATTGGATCAACTCCTGCAAAAGGTTCATCTAATAAGATAAACTTTGGGTCAGAAGCTAAACAACGTGCTATTTCGGTTCTACGACGCTCACCTCCAGAAAGTAAATCTCCTCTGTTTTTACGAACGTGACCAAGGCTAAATTCATCGATTAACTCTTCTAAACGTTCTTTTCTTTCAGCTTTTGTTCTATCTGTAAATTCTAAAACAGATAAGATGTTGTCTTCCACGGACAATTTCCTAAAAACAGATGCTTCTTGAGCTAGATAACCAATTCCTTTTTGAGCACGTTTATACATAGCATCAGTAGTAATTTCTTCATCATCTAAGAAAATATGACCTTCGTTAGGTTTTATCATACCTACAATCATATAAAAAGAAGTGGTTTTACCAGCCCCATTTGGACCAAGTAAACCTATAATTTCTCCTTGTTCAACCTCTAAAGATATTCCTTTTACAACTTTTCTACTACCGTAAACTTTTTGTATGTTATCTGCTCTTAACTTCATTAATTATAACTAATTTATTTCTGAATAGTTTTACGAAAGTACTGTAAAACTACTAATAGAAGACTTAATAATCTGTTAACTGTTTTCTTCTTCTAGTGCTTCCCAAAATTCAACAGCTCTTCTCAAATGAGGAATTACTATAGTACCACCAACTAATGTAGCAATACTCATTGTTTCCATCATTTCTTCTTTAGAAACACCGTTTTTGTATGAACTTTCTAAGTGATAAGCTATACAGTCATCACAACGTAAAACTGCAGAAGCGACTAAACCTAATAATTCTTTAGTTTTTACAGATAAATGACCTTCTTTGTACGCGTTTGTATCTAAGTTAAAAATACGCTTGATTACTTTATTATCAGAAGCTAAAATCTTATCATTCATTTTAGCTCTATAGTCGTTAAACTCTTGGACTTTTTGTGACATTTTTTTGTTGTTTTTTTATAACAAATTGAGATACATAAATACTTAATTCATATAAAATCATAATTGGTACTGATACAATTACCTGACTAGCAACATCTGGTGGTGTTATGATAGCCGATAAAATTAATACAAGAACCAATGCATGTTTTCTATATTTTCTTAAAAACTGTGGGGTTACTAACCCTATTTTAGTTAAGAAAAAGATGATTACAGGTAGTTCGAAAAATACAGCAACACCTAACAAGGTATTTGTAATTAAACTAATGTAGGCACCCAATTTAAAGTTTTTCACAATAGCATCTCCAATAGAAAAATTATAAAAGAAGTATACCGACATTGGTAAAATTACATAGTAACTGAATAATACTCCTAAAAAGAATAAAAAAGAAGAAGTAAAAATAAAACCTCTAGACTTTTTTCTTTCTGAACTATGTAAGCCAGGAGCAACAAATCTCCAAAATTCCCATAAGATGTATGGAAAAGCAATAACAAAACCTAAAATTAATGACGACCAAATACCTGTCATTAATTCTTCAGTAGGGTTTAAAACTTGTAATTCTTGTGCAAATTCTATTTTACAAAAACTACTATCAATTCCAATAGCTGAAAAAACTCTACAAAAGAATTGGTAGGTAGCAAAGTCTGGCTTTAAATGTGCTAATAAAATTTCATTAAAAACAAAATTAATATTAACAAATATGATTATAGCAACTATAAAAATAGAAGCAAAACTTCTTACCAAATGCCATCTTAATTCTTCAAGATGGTCTAAAAAAGACATCTCTTTAGCCATTTAAAATATACCTTCTTTAATTAAATCATGTAAATGAACCACACCTACATAATTATCATCATTATCTGTAACTAAAATTTGTGTAATACTGTTATTTTCAAGTGTTTCAAGGGCTTTCACAGCCATAGCATCAACATTAATAGTTTTTGGGTTCTTACTCATAATGTCTTCTGCAGTTAACTCATCAATCTTAGTCGTTTTACTAAGCATTCTACGAATGTCACCATCGGTAATAATCCCTAATAATTTATTATTATTATCAACAACAGCAGTTACCCCTAATCTTTTTTCTGAAATTTCAACAATAACATTAGTTATTTTATCAGTAATAGTAACTTTAGGTAAAAGATTGTTTTTAATTAAATCTGATACACGTAAATATAAACGTTTACCTAAAGCTCCTCCTGGATGATATTTAGCAAAATCACTACTTGTAAAACCACGTAAATCTAACAAACAAACAGCCAAAGCATCACCTAATACTAACTGAGCAGTAGTACTGGTGGTTGGTGCTAAATTGTTAGGGCAAGCTTCTTTTTCAACAAAAGAATTCAATAAGAAATCTGCGTTTTTTCCTAAAAACGAATCAGGATTTCCAGTAATGGCTACAATTTTGTTATTTGAATTTTTAATAAGAGGAACTAACACCTTTATTTCAGGAGTATTTCCACTTTTAGAAATACAAATTACTACATCATCTCTTTGAACATTTCCTAAATCTCCATGTATGGCATCAGCGGCATGCATAAAAACAGCAGGAGTACCAGTAGAATTAAAAGTAGCAACCATTTTATTGGCAATATTTGCACTTTTACCAATTCCAGTAACAATTACTCGTCCTTTAGAATTAAAGATAAAATTAACAGCGTCAACAAATGAACTGTCTAATAAATTTGCTAAATTAGCAATAGCATTACTTTCTAAAAGTATAGTTTCTTTTGCTGTTGAGAGAATAGCGTTTGCGTCTTTCAAGTTAAAAAAGTTTTAAGTAAAATTTAAAGTGTAAAAGTAGGAATATTTAAGAAGAAAAACTTTTTAATAAAAAGAAAATTTCTTTCTTATTTGTAATAGTTTTTTTGTAGTTTAGTTCTCATTTTTAATTTTTGATATTAGAAGATGAATATAGAGCAGTCGGAGTTATATGGATCATTAAAAAAAATATTTGGTTTTAACCAATTTAAAGGTCTACAAGAGGATGTAGTAAATAGCATCCTAAGGAATGAAAACACTTTTGTAATAATGCCAACGGGGGGCGGAAAATCATTATGTTATCAGTTACCAGCGTTAATGAAGGATGGAACAGCCATAGTTGTTTCACCATTAATTGCATTAATGAAAAATCAAGTCGATGCCATTAGAGGTATTTCGGAACATCATGGGATAGCCCATGTATTAAACTCGTCTTTAAACAAGTCTGAAGTTGCGCAAGTAAAATCAGATATTGAGACTGGAATAACTAAGTTACTATATGTAGCCCCAGAATCATTGATTAAAGAAGAATATGTTGATTTTTTAAGAAAGCAAAAGATTTCTTTTGTAGCAATTGATGAGGCACATTGTATCTCTGAATGGGGACACGATTTTAGGCCTGAGTATAGAAATTTGCGTACTATTATTAAGCAGATAGATAATGTGCCTATTATAGGTTTAACAGCTACTGCAACTGAAAAAGTACAAGAAGATATACTTAAAACTCTTGGTATGAGTGATGCTAATGTTTTTAAAGCATCATTTAACAGATCCAATTTGTTTTATGAAGTACGTCCAAAAACAAAGGAGATTGAAAAGGATATTATTCGCTTTATTAAACAACGATCAGGAAAAACAGGAATTATTTACTGTTTAAGTCGTAAAAAAGTAGAAGAAATAGCCCAGGTATTACAAGTAAATGGAATCAATGCACTTCCTTATCACGCAGGTTTAGACGCCAAAACAAGAGCAAAACATCAAGATATGTTTTTGATGGAAGATTGCGATGTTATTGTGGCAACTATTGCTTTTGGTATGGGAATAGATAAACCAGATGTTCGTTATGTAATTCACCACGATATTCCTAAAAGTTTAGAAAGTTATTATCAAGAAACAGGTAGAGCTGGACGAGATGGAGGAGAAGGTTATTGTTTAACTTTTTATTCATACAAAGACATAGAAAAGCTTGAAAAATTCATGGCTAATAAACCAGTTGCAGAGCAAGAGGTTGGTCATGCGTTATTACAAGAAGTTGTAGGGTATGCAGAAACGTCTATGAATAGACGTAAGTATTTGCTTCATTATTTTGGAGAAGAATTTGATGAAGTTAACGGTGAAGGAGCAGATATGGATGACAATATGCGTAATCCTAAAAAGAAGCACGAAGCCAAGGATGAAGTAGTTACTTTACTATCTATAATAAAAGATACTAATGAAATGTATAAGCCTAAAGAAGTGGTAAATACAATTATTGGTAAAGAAAATGCTCTATTAAAATCTCACAAAACTACAGGACAACCTTTCTTTGGAGTAGGTAAAGATAAAAGCAATCATTATTGGATGGCTCTTATACGTCAGGTGTTGGTTGCAGATTTAATTAGAAAAGAGATTGAGCAATATGGTGTTTTAAAGCTAACCGAAGAAGGTAAAAAGTTTATAGCTAATCCAGAATCATTTATGATGACAGAGAATCATGTATATGATACAGATGATGATGGAACTATTATAACAAATACCAAATCAGCTGGTGGAGGCGTAGATAACAAGTTAGTAGAAATGCTAAAAGATTTGCGTAAGAGTGTAGGTAAGCGTTTAGGAGTGCCTCCTTTTGCAGTATTTCAAGACCCTTCTATAGATGATATGGCTTTAAAATATCCTATTACTTTAGAAGAATTATCAAAAGTTCATGGAGTAGGAGAAGGGAAAGCTAAAAAATACGGAAAAGACTTTATAAAGCTTATTACAAATTATGTTGAAGAGAACGATATTATGCGTCCTGACGATTTAATTGTAAAAAGTACAGGTGTTAATTCTGGATTAAAGCTATTTATTATTCAAAATACAGATAGAAAATTACCTTTAGAAGATATAGCCAAATCAAAAGGATTGGAAATGGCTGAACTTATAAAAGAAATGGAAGCTATTGTATTTTCTGGAACAAAATTGAATATTGATTATGCTGTGGATGACTTGTTAGATGAAGATCAGCAAGAAGAAATTCATGATTATTTTATGGAGTCAGAGACTGATAAAATACAAGAGGCATTAGATGAGTTTGATGGAGATTATGATGATGAAGAATTACGTTTAATGCGTATAAAGTTTACAAGTGATATTGCTAACTAATAGCCATATCAGTTAATTAAAAGTAAAGTTAAAGAATGAACGAAAAAGTAGTACAATATATTACTGATAAAAATAATTGGACGCAAGAGTTAAATCTCTTGCGTTCGGTTTTAATAGAGTTACCTTTAGAGGAAACTATAAAATGGGGATCGCCAGTTTATGTTTATAAAGGTAAAAACATTGTTGGAATGTCTGCCTTCAAAAACTATTGTGGTTTGTGGTTTTTTCAAGGGAGTTTTTTAAAAGATGATCAAAAAGTTTTAGAAAACGCTCAAGAGGGAAAGACTAAAGCAATGCGTCAATGGCGCTTTTATAAGATAGAAGAAATAGATGTTGATTTGCTAAAATCTTATGTTCTTGAAGCTATTAAAAATTCTGAAGAAGGAAAAGAATTAAAGCCTAAGAGAAATACAAAGCCATTAATAATACCAGACGAACTACAATCTGAACTAGATAAAGATGAAAAGCTAAAAGAAAGCTTTGAAAAATTTACCTTAAGTAAAAAAAGAGAGTTCTCAGATCATATTTCAGAAGCTAAAAGAGAAGCAACTAAATTAAAACGATTAGAAAAAATAATACCAATGATTTTAAATGGAGTTGGGTTATATGATAAATATAAAAACTGCTAGTTGTTTATCGTTATTGTTTTAACAGTCGCTGTAGAATCACATCTAACAACGTAAAGATTAATGTGATCCAAGCTATCTTTACCAGTAATAAAGTACTCAGCGCAAGGTTTTAAACGTGGTTTACTTTTTCCAAAGTTAACATCACCATATTTTAAAATATTGGAGATAGTAGCGGTGTCTATAGGAGAATTTGTTAACGTTTGTTGAGCACTGTTTGAAAATAAGCGCTTTTTAATACGGATAGTTTTTAAAGTACGTGCATCCATACCATAATCAAAAGTAACATCTTTTCCTTTCCAAATAAAAAGTACAACTATTGATCCAAGAGCTAAACCTATAAGGTAGTAGCCAAAACGTTTTAATAAATTCATAATTTAATTTTGAGCTGCAAAAGTATTGATAAAAAAAATATTCCCAATGAAACAGCGCAATCTTTTTACAGATTACGCTGTTTTGTTGCTATTAACTTTCTACTAATAGCATTCTCCCCAAACAATACCTATTAAATAGGTATAAAAGCTTGTATTTTATAAAATTCGTTAGCATTTACATTATCGTTAGAAATATTAGGGCCGAAGGCAAAACGGAACCAAACACCATTATCTAAAGTAGTTTTAATATAACCGCCTAAGAATTGATACAAGGTTACTTTATTTCCATTATCAACTCTTGTTTGTCCTAAGTGTTCATAAAAACCGCCAATCGATAAGTGTTTATTTACTTTAACCCCTGGAATAACCCAGTTTAACATCAAGTCTTGTGAATTTCCTTCACCCCTTAAGCTTTTATAGTAAGCTGTATAAGCTTCAAGTTCAAATCTTCCTGAGTTATGTACCAAAAATAGACTAGGTATAATACTTTCAGCTATTTTAGTTCCAGCTGTTTGTGATAATAGTTTACCATGTCCAAAACCTAAACTAGGATTGATAAACCACTTTTTATTTTTGGATACAAACCCTAAACCAACTCCAGTTTCTAAGAATAAATCTTTTCCTTGGTTTCCAAAAGAAGGGTTTACCCAAAAAACACTATAAAAGGTTAATTTCTTTCGAGGCTTTAATTCATAAGAACCTAAAAATACATTGTTAAAACCTGCACCGCTATTATGTATAGGCATGATTGCAAAAGTGGTTTTACTAGCTTTTTTTTCTTGCGAATAAAGGGTAAAGGTTAATAATAAATTTATGACTGTAATTAAATATATTTTTTTCATGTTTTTTAGTTTTTATGAGGCGTATTAAATTGTGGAATTCGCTTTTCTATAAAAGCATTCATTCCTTCTTGTTGATCATTGGTATTGAATAGTGAATGGAATAATTTTCGTTCAAAAACAATTCCCGAAGTAAGTCCAGTTTCTAATGATTGATTAATTGCTTCTTTGGCTATTTTTAAAGCTGTTTTTGAATAATTTGAAATGTTATGAGCTTTATTCATCACAGATTCCATAAAATTCTCTTCAGAAAATAGCTGTGAAACCAAACCAATTGCATTAGCTTCTGTTGCCGTTATATCTCTACCTGTGAGAATGATTTCCATAGCTTTGGCTTTACCTATAAGCTTAGTAAGCCGTTGTGTACCGCCAATTCCAGGAATTACTCCAAGTTTTATTTCTGGTTGTCCAAATACAGCATTGGTTGAAGCATATAAGATGTCTGACATCATAGCGAGTTCACAACCGCCTCCAAAAGCATGACCAGAAACAGCCGCGATTATTGGAGTTTTTAGTTTAGTAAATCGCTCCCAATGGTTAAAATAATCTTCTTCAATCATTTGAGAAGCATTCATTTTATTCATTTCTTTAATATCTGCACCAGCACAAAAAAAGTCTTTATTACCTGTAAGTACAATACAGCCTATTTTGGGGTCTAAATCATATTTTTCTAATCCAATTAAAAGCTCATGCATAATCTCAGAATTCAAAGCATTTAAAGCTTTAGGACGATTTAATTGGGCAATAAGAACCCTGTCTATTTGTTTAAATAGTACATTCATGTTTTAAAAATTTTTAGATTAATTGTTTAAGAATCCCAAATAGCGCCATATGCTGGAATTCCTAAGTATTCCATATTGTGCACCACTTTTTGAGTTAACTTTTGATTAGATATGCAGATTACTGCTTCTGCTTTAAAACTTTTGTAAGCTTTGTAGGCTAGTTTAACTAAATCGGGTTTGCCATTGGCATCAGTATCCCAGATAATAGCATTTGGTTGAACCGCTTTAATTTCATTTACAAGTTCTTCACCATATGTTTTCTCAGGATTTCTAGTAGCCCATATTAACAAAGATGGAGTTTCGTTTAATAGAAGATGAGGAATGCATGGGCCAATTCCACTACCAGTAGCAACCCAAATAACTTTATTAAATATCTTGTCAACATTTCCTACGCCAGCAGTTGGTATACCTTTTACCCATATTTTTTCAGGTTTATCATTAATAAAATTACCTGTCCAATCTCCAGCTCTTGAAATTGTTAAACGAAAACCTTCTTTTTGTGGCGAAGGAACATTAGCAAAAGAATGCCATTCTAATAAAGGATTTCTACTTAAAGCGGTAGATGATCCAGCAAATGGAGTTACACCATAATTAAAAGAAGCTAGAGCAACATGATTTGATGGCTTTACAATGTCAATCTCTACTTTTTTCAAGCGCAACCATGGAAGTATAACACTTATAGTTAGGGTTACTAGTATCCAAAAGTTTGAGCTTTGTGCAATAGTTTCTAATGAATGTTGCATGTTTAAAAACAAAATCATTTGAACCCAGAAAAGGAATAAAACTGTCCATCCACCTAATCTATGTGCTATTTCAAATTGATTATGGTATTTAGCTCTCATTTTAGGTAAAGCAGTTATTACAATACCGATTAACAATATCAATATTAATGAAGTAACTAAAATAATAGGAAGACTAACGTTATGAAGTTTATGTATGAAATTATAGTATAAACTAATAACAAAAATAACATACCATAAGGTTCCCATAGTGGCACTAGAGCTATGTAATCCACCAAAGTGATAAACTTTAGCACATACTCTTCTAATAAACAAAGGCCAGTTTTTAGGTACACCTGTAGCTATTTTAAAGAGTATATTAATAATATATTGTTGCCTTATTAATATAGCTAGAGAAAAATTATATAAAATCACTTCAGCTATTTTATCAAGTTGAATGTTGTTTAAAGAAAACCAATCCCATGTTGTAAATGCTTTTATCATTACAAAAGCGTTTATCAAAGTAATTAAGATAAATAGCCTATGATAAGGTATGAGCCATGGATGTTTTCCCAAACGATATAAAAATCCTTTTTTAGGAGGTAATACTATTGTTTCCATCTTAATTAGTTTAAAAAATCTTTTAATTCAGCCTTATTTATTTTACCTCGGGATGTTTTTGGAAGTTCTTCCATAAAAATGAATTCACTAGGTAAATAATAATAGGGGAGTTCTTTAGAAATATTCTCTTTCAATAATTCTAAAACTTCTGTTCTATTTTTAAAAGATCCACTAATAAAAGAAACAAGAAAGTTTTGGTGCTTTAGAGTTACAGCTCTTTTTACATTTGGATTTCGTTCAATTATTTTTGAAATAGCATCTAGCTCAACCCTAAATCCCTTGATTTTTACTTGATCATCAACTCTTCCATAATGGATAAGTTCTCCTTCTGAATTCCATTTACCAAGATCACCAGTATTAAACATTTGATCTCCGTTGTTTAAAAAAGGATCATAGGCATAGCGTTTCTTGTTTAACTCGTCATTGTTTATATAGCCTTTGGTAACGCAATTGCCACCAGCCCACATAATTCCTACTTCACCAATTTTACATGGTTCTTTCTTTTCGTTTAAAACATATACAGTGTTGTTTGGGGTAGGTTTACCAATGGATAGCTCTTTATTTTTTAGATCACATCTTTTCATGGTGTTTACAATAGTGGTTTCAGTAGGGCCACATGAATTGTAAAAATCACAAACTTTAGCCCACTTATTGGCTAGAATCTCAGGACAAGGTTCTCCTGCTACCGCAACAGTTTCTACCAACTTACATTTATTTACATCTATAGTAGTAAGTATGGTTGGTGTAGCAATAATTACATTAGCTTTTTCGGCAGTTTCTTGTATGCTTTTACCTCTAATCAATAAGGTTCCTCCATTTCCTAAACAGCCAAGAATTTCCCAAGCAGCCATGTCAAAAGAAATATTGAGTATTTGAGCTACTTTAGTTCCTGATTTTATATTGAGATTCCCTGGTGAAGTATATAAAATGTTACACAAATTTTTATGAGTGACTTGAACACCGTTTGGTACACCTGTTGTTCCAGAAGTGAATAAAATAAAGCATGTGGAATTAGGTGTGTTTCCTTTTTGATTAATCAGTTTTACATTTCCATATAAGTGTTTGTAAATGTCTTTAGATAATTCATTATCTATGAACACAACTTTGTTATCATTTTCAAATAAATTTTGATTTTGATAATTTGAATGCGAAACTATTATTGAAGCATTACTTAATTTGTAAATTGAATTAAGCATGTTTTTAGGAACTATTCTAGGATCTTGAGGAACATAGATTGCTCCTAATTTTAAGCAAGCAATAATGCCTATTAGCATGTCTAAAGAACGATGCATGTACAAACCAATGCTGTCTCCAGAAGAAATTCCTTTTTGTTTTAATAAAAGAGCTAAAATAGTGGCTTGGTTATCTAACTCTTTGTAAGTAATTACTTTGTTTAAATGAATTGCGGCATTAGCTTTTGGTGTTTTTGAAACCCAGTATTCAAAGGCTTCTAAAATGTTTTTGTGTTTCGGAGGAACTAATGGTGCAATACCGTATTCAATAAACTTTTCTTGATCTTTAAGAGATAAATTACCAATTGTACTTTTTTGTATTGATGGTTTTAGGTAATGTATTTTCTTTTTACCAATTTCTATCTTTCTTTCGTATAGAATATCATCATTTGAGGCTGTTTTTTTCATGGTGATTTAATTAAATTAATATTGATTTTACGCTGCAGCTTTGTTTTAATGATGTAAATAACTTTGAATGTTATCACAGAAGTATCACATAAAAATCATTTTTAAATCACAGTATATTTCTTTATGTTAGCTAACGAACCCCCGAAATTCTGTAAGATGAAAAAAATACTTATTATTGAAGATGATGTTGCTATAGCCAAATTAATAGAGTATAATTTACTAGATAATAACTATAATGTAACTACTTGTTTAGATGGTGTAGAAGGTCTAAATAAGGCGTTAGAAGAAGATTTTTCCTTAATTATTTTAGACTTAACACTTCCTAATTTAAATGGTATAGAAATTTGTAAAGTTATTAGAAAAAACAAGCAAACACCTATAATTATGTTAACGGCTAGGAGTAATGAAATAGATAAAGTTTTAGGACTTGAACTTGGTGCTGACGATTATATAACAAAACCTTTTAGTGTTAGAGAATTGCTTGCTAGAATAGCAGCTGTTATTAGAAGAAATACAACAGTTTTAAATTCTAAAAAACATGATATTCATGATAAATTACAATTTGAAGAGTTGTATATAGATATTGAAAAACGAAAAGTAATAATTAATTCTGAAAAAGTTAATCTTTCACCTAAAGAGTTTGAATTGTTAGTTTTAATGGCTTCTACACCAGGTAAAGTTTTTAGTAGAGATACTTTATTAGATTTAATATGGGGCTATGATTTTGATGGTTATAGACATACTGTAAATTCACATATAAATAGATTAAGGAGTAAAATTGAAACAAATACTGAGGCACCTAAATTTATACTAACTTCTTGGGGAGTTGGTTATAAGTTTAATGAAGAACTAAAATCTTTGAAAGGTGAATTTATACAGAACAGTTTCAAACAAGTTAATTAAAAAAATTAAGTGTGCTTTTTTTGTAATTATATTAATTATTGGAGGAGTTTACATTTACACTACTTTTTTTCTTTTAAAACAATTTTATAGTCAAACAACTCAACAGTTAAATGCTAATGTAGCTACTCATTTAGTTGAAGAAAAATTTAAAAATGATTCTCCATTTTTAGAAAATGGAGCAATAAATAAAAGTCTATTTAACGATTTGATGCACGATATGATGGCAGTGAATAGAGCTATTGAAGTGTATTTATTAAATGAAGAGGGAGGAATAGTTTATTCTGTTGTTTTAGAGCATAATGAGAATGATAAGAATATTAAATCTGTAGATTTAAAACCTATTAAGGAGTTTATTAAGAATAATCAATCCTATGTTTTAGGAGATGACCCAAGAGATGAAACCAATAAAAAGATTTTTTCGGCGGCTTATTTTGAAAAAGATGGTCAAGCTGGTTATATCTACATAATATTAGCAAGTCAAAAGTATCAACAAATTTGTGAGCAACTACTTACTAAGTTTTTTTTTGATTTAAGTATAGGATCTACTTTAATAACTATGTTGTTTGCTATAGTAGTAGGGTGGATAAGTATTTGGTTTTTAACAGGAAATTTACGTACAATTATACATTATGTAAATAAATTTAAAGAAGGAGATTTATCCAGTAGAATCCCAAATGCAGCCAGTTCTGATTTATCTACACTAGCTTTAACTTATAATAGTATGGCCGAGACAATAGCAAACAATATTCAGCATATAACAGAAGTAAATCAATTTAGAAAGGAGTTTATAGCAGATGTGGCTCATGATTTACGAACTCCTTTAACTGCTATAAAAGGCTATATAGAAACTTTAAAAAGGAAAGAGAATATAACTATAAAAGATCGATTTCTTTTTATGTCTATTATAGAAAATAGTGCTAGTCATTTAGGAAATATGATAAATGAACTTTTTGAGTATACTAAGTTTGAGGCAAAAAAAGTAACAGTTAAAAAAAGTTTTTTTAGTGTTACGGACCTAGTTTTTGAGTTGCAAAAAAGATATGAACTTATTTCAACTACTAAAAAAATAACACTTTCTGTAGCTATTAAAAATAATATAGCACATGTATACGCTGATCAATTATTAATAGAAAGAGCTATTCAAAATATTATTGAAAATGCTATTAAGTTTACACCTAATCATGGGGAAATTAGTATAAAACTTTTAGATGAAAATGAAGAATGTGTAGTATTAAAAATTATAGATACAGGAGAGGGGATATGTAAAAGAGAACAAAAACACATATTAAAAAGTTACACACAACTCAATGCCTCTGATAAAAATAAAGGAATAGGTTTAGGTTTATCAATTGTAAAAAAGATACTAGAATTGCATCAAACAGAGCTGAGAATTACTAATAATAAGGATAAAGGTACTTGTTTTGAATTTACATTACCCTATAAATGTACTAAAGAATAAACTATTATAGAATTAATAGATTAATATCGCTAAAAGGTAAATCAAACCAATCGGCTACTGTTTTATTGGTTAAAATTCCGTGATAGAAATACATACCGTTTCTTAAACTATTGTCAAAACGAGCAGCATTTTCAAAACCACCTTCTTCCGCAATATCTAATAGGTAAGGAGTAAAGATATTACTAATAGAAACAGAAGCAGTTCTGGCGTATCTTGATGGAATGTTGGGAACACAATAATGAATAACACCGTGTTGTGTAAAAGCAGGTTTACTATGTGTAGTAACTTTTGATGTTTCAAAACATCCACCGCGATCGATACTTACATCAACAATAACAGCTCCTTCTTTCATTTGTTCAATCATTCCTTCAGTAACTATCACAGGAGATCTATCTTTCCCTCTAATGGCTCCAATAGCAACATCGCAACGCATTAAAGCCTTAGCTAATGTTTTTGGTTGTACAGTAGACGTATAAATAGGTGATTGTATGCAGTGTTGTAACTTGCGGAGTTTGGTTATTGAATTGTCAAAAACCTTTACTCGTGCACCTAATCCAATAGCAGAACGTGCGGCAAATTCACCTACAGTTCCAGCCCCTAATATAACCACTTCACTAGGAGGAACTCCACCAATATTTCCTAATAATAAACCATTACCACCGTTTGAAGTAGTCATCAATTCTGCTGCAATATGCATTGAGGCAATACCTGCTATTTCACTTAACGATTTTACAATAGGGTAAACCCCATGTTCATCTTTTATATAATCAAAAGCAATAGCTGTAATACGCTTTTTTGCTAAAGCTTGAAAATACTTTTTATTTTGAGTTTTAAGCTGTAATGCTGAAATTAAAACAGCTTGAGGGTTTAACATTTTTATTTCATCTAAAGATGGTGGTTCAACCTTTAGAACAATATTGCAACCAAAAACTTCTTTAATATCGTATGATATTTTAGCTCCTGCATCAGAATATTCTTTATCGCTATAATTAGCTCCTTCACCAGCACCAGTTTCAACAACAATTCTATGGCCATGAGCAACCAAAGCAGATACAGCATCGGGAGTTAAACTAATACGTTTTTCTTCAAAATGTGTTTCTTTAGGTAGCCCTATGAATAATTCGCCCTTCTGCTTTTTAATTTCAAGCATTTCAGGTTGTGGCATTAATTGTTCTTTTGTAAAAGGTGAGATGTACCCCATTGAATTAGTTAGTTTATAGTTGAATATTACGTTGACCGTTTTCTAAAAGTGTAATTTTTATGGCAACGGCATCTAAAGGTAATAAATTTTTAACGTTTTCTGGCCATTCGATTAAACACCAGTTATTACTATATAAATAATCCTCAATTCCCATATCATAAGCTTCTTCTTCGTCTTCTATACGATAGAAATCAAAATGATAAACAATGTCGCTGTTTTTAGTTTGATATTCATTTACAAGAGAAAAAGTAGGTGAGTGGGCTATATCGTCAACACCTAAAACTTTACATATTTCTTTAATTAAAGTTGTTTTACCAACTCCCATATCGCCGTAAAATAAAAGCACTTTGTTTTTAGTGTTTTGTACAACTTCTTCGGCTATTTTAGTTAATTCGTCTAAAGAATAGTTTTTATTCATAATGCGCAAAAATAAAGAACTAAAAAATGTTAAGAAAATTTAGTTTTTGTATCTGTAGTGTCCAATGATTTTAAAATCAAAAAGACAATCTTCAAGTACTTGACCACTACCGATATTATGAACAATCATATATCGTTTTTTATCTTTTGACTTTTTATCAACAACAATTCCTATGTGTGTAATTCCACCGTGAAGATTCCAGCAAACTATATCACCTGGGATGTAATCCTCAGCTTTTTTTGATATAACTTTTACAGTTCCTTTTCTTTTAAAAAAAGTCATTAAGTTTGGAACTCTTCTGTGGTCTATATTTTTATCAGTAGATTTTAAACCCCAAATTTTAGGATACAAAGAAAAGTTACTTTTCATATCATCATGTACTTCTTTTTGTAAGTCAATTCCTAGTTTTCTATATGCTCTAATCACAACATCAGTGCAAACACCTTTACCTGCAGGTACATCTCCATTAGGATAATCTATTGAAAAATAGCTAGGGTCATAAACAACCTTTTGTTTTGTTAATTCTAAACCAGCAGAGCTTAATTTATCTTCTTGAGCAAATATAATCTGAGAGAAAAGAACAAAAAGGAATAATAACCTCATTATTTCGGATTATAAATTGAACAAGGTATGATTACTTCCTCTAAAGAAATTCCTCCGTGTTGGTATGTGTTCTTGTAATATTTAACAAAGTGATTGTAATTGTTAGGATAAGCAAAAAACAAATCTTCTTTAGCAAAAATAAAAGGACTATTTATAGCTACACTTGGTAGAAAAATATCTTTTGGATTTTTAATTGCAAACACATCTTTATCTTCATAACTCAAACTCTTACCAGTTTTATAACGTAGGTTAGAGCTGATATTCTTATCACCAATTACCTTTGATGGATTTTTAGAGTTAATTGTACCGTGATCAGTAGTAATAATAAGCTTTTGACCAAGTTTTTGAGCTTTTTGAATAATATCATATAATGGTGAATTTTTAAACCAACTAACCGTTAAAGATCTGTAAGCTTTATCGTCACCAGCTAACTCTTTAATAACCTCCATTTCAGTTTTAGCATGTGACAGCATGTCAACAAAATTATATACAACTACAGTTAAATCATTTTGTTTGGTACTATTGTAATTATCTGCTAAATCTTTACCACTTTTTAAGGAAACAATTTTATAATATTCATGCTTAATATTTAAACTTAAACGTTTTATTTGAGCATCTAAAAAATTAGCTTCAAATAGGTTTTTACCACCTTCGTCTGTATCGTTTTTCCAATATTCAGGATGTCTTTTTTCCATTTCAGAAGGCATCAGTCCAGAAAATATAGCATTACGAGCATATTGAGTAGCAGTAGGTAAAATACTGTAATAAGAATGTTCTTCTTCTTTCTTAAAATAATTATTAATAAAAGGTTCAAGAACTCTGTATTGATCGTAACGTAAATTGTCAATTACAACTAACAAAACACCTTGGTCTTTTGATAAGTTAGGAACTATATAATCTTTAAATAAAGTATGAGAAAAAGTAGGCTTATCATCACTAGTTAACCAACTTTGATAATTTTTCTTAATGAATTTAAAGAATTGCGAATTAGCTTCAGATTTTTGAGATTCTAAAATCTCCAACATCCCAGTATCATTAATGTTTTCTAATTCTAACTCCCAGTGAACGAGTTTTTTGTATAATTCACTCCATTCTTCATAAGAATTTACCATAGCTAAATCCATAGAGATTTTTCTAAACTCTTGCTGGTAATTAGAAGTTGTTTTTTCAGAAACTAAACGCGAATGATCTAGATTTTTCTTTAAACTTAATAATATTTGATTTGGATTAACTGGTTTAATCAAATAATCAGCAATTTTAGAACCAATAGCTTCTTCCATAATATATTCTTCTTCACTCTTTGTAATCATAACTACTGGAAGATTAGCATTTTTTTGCTTGATAGCCGATAAAGTTTCAAGTCCGGTAATACCAGGCATGTTTTCGTCTAAAAAAACAATATCAAAATTCTGCTCATCAACTAAATCTATAGCATCAGCACCATTGGTAGATGTAGTAACAGAGTAATTCTTCTTTTCTAAAAATAATATATGTGGTTTTAATAAATCGATTTCATCATCAACCCAAAGTATGTCTATGTTTCTCATAAAATTTTTGTGTGTTACACTAAAAATAACGTTTAAATGATCTTTTGTTGTATTTCAAAAAGCTAAAAATACGTTAATAAAGCTTTTGTTAATTTGCTTTTGTTAATAAATTATGATTCTTTTGTTTTAAATAGAAGTATTTACATATTTTGAATAACCAAAAAACGAACAAGTTAAAGATTATAAATGACCCGATTTATGGATTTATATCCATACCCAATTCATTAATCTTTGACATTATAGAACATCCATATTTCCAGCGTTTAAGAAGAGTTACCCAGATGGGATTATCCAATTTAGTGTATCCTGGGGCAAATCACACTCGTTTTCATCATGCAATTGGTTGTATGCATTTAATGCAAAAAGCTGTACGTATCCTTAGAACAAAAGGAGTAAAAATATCTGATGAAGAAGCAAATGCATTGTACATAGCTATTTTACTACACGATATCGGTCATGGAGCTTTTTCTCACGCTTTAGAGCATAGCATTGTTAATGGAATAACGCATGAAGAAATTTCTTTAAAATTTATGAAAGCGTTAAATAAAGAGTTTGATGGACAATTAAGTTTAGCAATTCAAATTTTTGAAGGAAAATATGACCGAGAATTTTTATACCAGTTGATATCGAGTCAATTAGATATAGACCGTTTAGATTATTTAAAAAGAGATAGTTTTTATACAGGAGTAGCTGAAGGGAATATTTCATCAGATCGTTTGATAACGATGATGAACGTTGTGAATGATGAATTGGTGATAGAGCAAAAAGGAATATATTCTGTAGAAAAATTTATCATAGCGAGACGTTTAATGTATTGGCAAGTTTATTTGCATAAAACAGGTTTGGTTGCAGAAAATACATTGGTGAACGTTTTAAAAAGGGCAAAGGAACTAGCAATGAAAGGTGTTGAATTACCAGCTAGTAAAGCTTTTAAATACTTTTTATATACAAAAATAACAGAAGAGAATTTTACTAATGATACATTAAATATATTCTCAGAGCTGGATGATTATGATGTCATGGCAGCTATTAAAGAATGGGTTAATCATGAGGATTATGTATTATCTTTTTTAGCAAAAATGATTATTCACCGCAATCTTTTAAAAATTGAAATTCAAGGTAAATCTTTTAAAGAAGAATATGAAGAGGAAATTTTTAATAAGGTTTTGAAAAATGAACATGTAACAAAAGAGAACATAAATTATTTTGTAATTTCTAGTAAAGTTAAGCATCAAGCTTACAATACTGATAAGCCTATTAAAATTTATGAAAAAACAGGTGAATTAATAGATATAGCTAAGGCGTCAGACCAATTGAACTTGAAAGCATTAACAAAACCAGTTATAAAACATTACTTGTGTTATCCTAAAAAAATGATTTAATTAAAATCATAAAAAGCACAAAAGAGATGTATTTGAACAAAAATAATTACTTTTGCAGATAATGAAATTTAAAGCAAAACAAATAGCTGATATATTAGAAGGTGAGATTGTAGGGGATCCTAATATAGAAGTAGATAAACTTTCTAAAATAGAAGAAGGCTCAGAAGGGTCTTTAACTTTTTTGTCAAACCCTAAATATAATTCATTTATATATACAACTAATGCTTCTGTGGCGATAGTTAATAAGAGTTTTGAACCAGAAAAAGAGATTGAAACAACATTAATAAAAGTTGATGATGCATATCAATCTTTTTCGAAGTTATTAGAGTTTTATAACGAAGCTAAAAATAATAAACAAGGAAGAGAAAATCCTCATTTTATAGCAGATTCGGCTAAAATAGGATCAAATGAATATATAGGAGCTTATGCTTATATTGGAAATAATGTAGTAATAGGCGAAAATGTAAAGATTTTTCCAAACTCGTATATAGGAGATAACTCTGTAATAGGAGATAATACTGTTATTTTTGCAGGAGTTAAAATTTATTCTGAAACACAAATAGGAAAGAATTGTAAAATACATTCTGGAAGTGTTATTGGAGCTGATGGATTTGGTTTTGCACCTGATGAAAATGGAGAATATAAAGCAATTCCTCAAATAGGAAATGTCATTATTGAAGATAATGTAGATATAGGATCAAACTCTACAATAGATAGAGCTACATTAGGATCAACAGTAATAAGAAAAGGAGTAAAACTTGATAATCAAATACAAGTAGCACATAATGTAGAAATAGGGAAAAATACGGTAATAGCATCTCAATCAGGTATTGCAGGTTCAACAAAGATTGGAGAAAACTGTATGATTGGTGGACAAGTAGGTATTGTAGGACATATTTCTATAGGAAATAATGTGAAAATTCAAGCACAGTCAGGAATAGGTAGAAATTTAAAAGATGGAGATGTAGTACAAGGTACACCAGCCTTTGGATATTCAGATTACAACAAATCCTATGTGTATTTTAAAAAGTTACCAAAACTAGCATCGACAATAGATAAAATTGAAAAAGAGTTCAATGCTCAAAAAATAAAAAATGAGTAAACTACAAAAAACAATACAAAATGAAGTTACATTATCTGGTGTAGGGTTACATACAGGTAATGAAGTTACAATGGTATTTAAACCAGCACCAGTAAATAATGGATTTGCTTTTAAACGTGTTGACTTAGAAGGACAACCAATCATTGAAGCAAAAGCTGATTATGTAACAAATACTCAAAGAGGTACTAATCTTGAGAAGAATGGAGTACAAATTCAAACCTCAGAACATGTTTTAGCAGCGGCAGTAGGTTTGGATATCGATAATTTAATTATCGAAATTAATGCGTCAGAGCCACCAATTATGGATGGTTCTTCTAAGTTTTTTGTTAAAGCATTAGAAGAAGCTGGTATTGTAGAGCAAGATGCAGAAATAGAAGAGTATGTTGTAAAAGAAGTTATATCATACAAAGATGAAACTACTGGAAGCGAAATAATTTTAATGCCTTCAGATGAGTATCAGGTAACTACAATGGTAGATTTTGGAACTAAAATCTTAGGAACTCAAAATGCTACTTTAGATAAAATTTCTGATTTCAAAGAAAATATTTCAGCTGCAAGAACTTTTAGTTTCTTACATGAAATAGAAATGTTGTTAGAAAACGATCTGATTAAAGGTGGAGATTTAAATAATGCTATTGTATATGTTGATAAAGAATTATCAGAGAGTACAACAGAAAAATTAAAGAAGGCCTTTAAAAAAGACGATATAAAAATCAAATCAAATGGAATTCTAGATAATTTAGAATTACATTGGGCTAACGAGGCTGCTCGTCATAAATTATTAGATGTAATTGGTGATTTAGCTTTAGTAGGTACTCGTATTAGAGGTAAAGTAATTGCTAATAAACCAGGACATTTAGTAAATACTTTATTCGCTAAGAAGCTTGCTAAAATTATTAAGAAGGAAAAACGTAACAATGTGCCAACATTTAATTTAAATGAAGAGCCATTAATGGATATTCATAAAATTATGGATATTTTACCACACCGTCCACCATTCTTATTAATTGATAGAATTTTAGAATTATCAGACAAGCATGTAGTAGGGATGAAAAATGTAACAATGAATGAAGATTTCTTTGTTGGACATTTTCCAGGAGCACCAGTAATGCCGGGAGTTTTACAAGTAGAAGCAATGGCTCAGTGTGGAGGAGTATTAGTATTAAATACAGTACCAGATCCAGAAAATTATTTAACTTATTTCATGAAAATGGATAATGTTAAATTCAAACAAAAAGTATTACCAGGAGATACCTTAATTTTTAAAGCAGAATTAATTACTCCAATAAGAAGAGGTATTTGTCATATGCAAGCATATACATATGCGAATGGAAAGATAGTAGCAGAAGCAGAATTAATGGCGCAAATATCAAAAGTAAAATAGTATGAATCAACCACTAGCATACGTACATCCCCAAGCAAAAATTGCTAGAAATGTAGTTATAGAACCTTTTACAACAATTCATGCTAATGTAGAAATTGGCTCAGGAACATGGATTGGTTCCAATGTAACAATTATGGAAGGAGCTCGTATAGGGAAAAATTGTAGAATTTTTCCTGGAGCAGTTATATCAGCTATACCTCAAGATTTAAAGTATAACGATGAGGAAACTACAGTAGAAATAGGTGATAATGTAACTATTCGTGAATGTGTTACAATAAACAGAGGTACTACAGATAGAATGAAAACAGTAGTAGGAGATAATTGTTTAATTATGGCTTATTGCCATATTGCACATGATTGTTTCGTAGGAAATAACTGTATTTTTTCTAACAATACTACTTTAGCAGGTCACGTAAATATTGGAGACAATGTTGTTTTGGCAGGTATGGTAGCGGTACATCAATTTGCATCGGTTGGAAATCATGCTTTTGTAACTGGAGGGTCATTAGTACGTAAAGATGTGCCTCCATATGTAAAAGCAGCAAGAGAGCCTTTGTCGTATGTAGGAATTAATTCAGTAGGGTTAAGAAGGAGAGGATTTACGACTGAAAAAATTAGAGAGATTCAAGATATATTCAGAATATTATTCCAGAAAAATTTCAATAACACTCAAGCAATAGCTATTATTGAAGCAGAAATGGAAGCTACACCTGAAAGAGATGAAATAGTTCAGTTCATAAAAGATTCTCATAGAGGAATTATGAAAGGATATTTTAAAACAAATTAGAATAAAAAATAAGATTGTTTAAAGACTTTGTCGTTAGAACAATTTATAAAACAAACATAAATAGAATGGCTACAACATCAGATATTAAAAACGGATTATGTATGAGATACAACAGCGATATATATAAAGTTGTTGAATTTTTACATGTAAAACCAGGAAAAGGTCCAGCGTTTGTAAGAACTAAGTTAAAAAGTGTTACTAACGGAAAAGTAATTGAAAATACATTTCCTTCAGGAAGAAAGATAGATGCTGTTAGAGTTGAAACACATAAGTTTCAATATTTATATAGTGAAGGAGAAACATTTCACTTCATGAATCAAGTTGATTATTCTCAAATTTCATTAGAAAAAAGTGCTTTAGATGCACCAGAATTAATGAAAGAAGGAGAAATTGTAACTATTATTATTAATTCAGAAGATGAAATGCCTTTAGCTGTTGAAATGCCAGCAAGTGTAATATTAGAAGTAACACATACTGAACCAGGTGTTAAAGGTAATACAGCAACAAACGCTACAAAGCCAGCAACTGTTGAAACTGGAGCACGAGTAAATGTACCTTTATTTATTAATGAAGGAGATAAAATTAAAATAGAAACAACAAAAGGTACGTACCAAGAACGTATCAAAGAATAAAAACAATTCCCGCAAATGCGGGAATTTCTTTTAAATGAAATTTAAGCAAGCACAAACTTTAGAACAAATAGCTACATTATTAAGTGTAGAATTTGTTGGCGACAAAGATTTTCCTGTAAAAGGGATAAATGAAATTCATGTAGTTGAAAAAGGAGATATTGTTTTTGTAGATCACCCAAAGTATTATGATAAAGCTTTAAACTCGGCAGCTACTACAATTCTAATTAATAAAAAAGTAGATTGCCCAGAAGGTAAGTCATTATTAATTTCTGATGATCCGTTTCGTGATTTTAATAAAATTACTAAGCACTACAATCCATTTATAGCTTCTAATAAAAGTATTGCAGATTCAGCAGTAATAGGTGCAGAAACAATAATTCAACCTAATGTATTTGTTGGAGAGAATGTTACTATTGGTAAAAATTGTTTAATTCATGCCAATGTAGTAATTAACAATGATTGTGTAATTGGAGATAATGTAACAATTCATGCCAATACTGTATTAGGAGGAGATGCTTTTTATTATAAAAATAGACCAGAAGGATTTGATAAATTAATTTCTGGAGGTAGAGTTGTAATAAAAAATAATGTAGATTTAGGAGCTTCTTGTACTATAGATAGAGGAGTAACTGGTGATACAACTATAGGTAAAGGAACTAAGATTGATAATCAAGTACATATTGGACATGACACTGTTATAGGTGAAAAATGTTTAATCGCAGCTCAAACAGGTATTGCAGGTTGTACGGTAATAGAAGATGAAGTAACTATCTGGGGGCAAGTAGGAATAGTTAGTGGTTTAACTATAGAAAAAGGAACAGTATTAATGGCGCAAACAGGAGTTTCAAAGTCTTTAAAGAAAGGAACTTATTATGGAACACCGCAAAGAGAATACCGTCAAACATTGCGTGAAGTTATCTATTTAAAAAACGCAACAAAACCAAATAAAAAGTAACGTAAATTTAATTGTGAAAAAACAATTAATAAACTATTTTTGTCTGACTTAAAAATAAATAAAAAACAAACCAATGAGTGTTTTAGTAAATAAAGATTCGAAAATTATTGTACAAGGATTTACTGGTAGTGAAGGAACTTTTCACGCAGGTCAAATGATTGACTATGGAACTAACATCGTAGGAGGTGTTACACCAGGTAAAGGAGGTCAAGAACATTTAGGTAAGCCAGTTTTTAACACAGTTGCTGAAGCTGTTGAAAAAGCAGGAGCTGATACTTCTATTATTTTTGTACCACCAGCATTTGCTGCTGATGCAATTATGGAATCTGCTGAAGCAGGAATCAAAGTAATTATTTGTATTACTGAAGGAATTCCTACAGCTGATATGGTTAAGGTAAAAGCTTACATTGATAACTTAGATTGTACTTTAGTAGGACCTAACTGTCCAGGTGTAATTACACCAGATGAAGCTAAGGTTGGAATTATGCCAGGATTTATCTTCAAAAAAGGAAAAGTAGGAATCGTTTCTAAATCAGGTACTTTAACGTATGAAGCTGCTGACCAAGTTGTAAAACAAGGATTTGGAATTACTACAGCAATTGGTATTGGTGGAGATCCAATCATTGGAACAACTACAAAAGAAGCTGTTGAGTTATTAATGAATGACGACGAAACTGAAGCAATCGTAATGATTGGTGAAATCGGAGGAAACTTAGAAGCAGAAGCGGCTCGTTGGATTAAAGCTGATGGTAATCGTAAACCAGTTATTGGTTTTATCGCAGGTCAAACTGCACCAGCGGGAAGAACAATGGGACACGCTGGAGCAATTGTAGGAGGAGCTGACGATACTGCACAAGCAAAAATGAAGATTTTAGCAGAAAATGGAGTACACGTAGTAGAGTCTCCGGCTAAAATTGGTGAAATGGTAGCAAAAGCCTTAGCATAGTTTTTTTGTAAAAAACTGTTAAAAAGGTAAAATATATTTCTCTAAAATCCGTTGAATTTGTAAATTCAACGGATTTTTTAATTTAATCAAACACAAATACAAATGAAAACATTTAAATTGCTATTATTTAGCATGTTACTTGTTTCTGTCGTGAGTTGTAAAAAAACAACTGCCTCTACAGCAAATGAAGTAATAACTGAACAACACACAAGTCAAGACGGTTTTAAATATGAAACCGTAACTAATGATCCAACAGGATTACGATTATACACTTTAGACAATGGTTTAAAAGTATATTTAAGTAAAAACACTGATGAACCAAAAATCCAAACTTACATAGCAGTAAGAGCAGGTTCAAACTATGATCCAAAAAACTCAACAGGTTTAGCTCACTATTTAGAGCACATGGTTTTTAAAGGAACTCACAAAATTGGTACTGCTGATTGGGAGAAGGAAAAAGAGTATTTGAAACAAATTTCTGATTTATACGAAAAGCATAGAGCAGAAGAGGATCCAGAAAAGAAGTTAGCTATTTATAAAGAAATAGATAAAGTATCTTTAGAAGCTTCTAATTATTCAGTCGCAAATGAGTATGATAAAATGACAGCTTCTTTAGGAGCTACAGGAACAAATGCTCATACTTGGTTCGAAGAAACAGTTTATAAGAACAAAATACCAGCTAACGAGTTAGATAAATGGTTAGATTTAGAAGCTGAGCGTTTTAGTACGTTAGTATTACGTTTATTCCATACAGAATTAGAAGCTGTATTTGAGGAGTTTAACAGAGGACAAGACAATGATTTTAGAAAACGTTATGCAGCAATGTTAGACGGGTTATTTCCAAAGCACCCTTACGGACAACAAACTACTATTGGTACTGGGGAGCACTTAAAGAATCCTTCAATGGTAGATATTCATAACTATTTTGATAAATATTATGTGCCAAATAACATGGCTGTAGTTTTAGTTGGAGATTTAGATTTTGATGCTACAATTAAGAAAGTAAACGAAACTTTCGGAAAGTTTGAGAAAAAAGAATTAAAGCACCCAGTTTTACCAAAAGAGGATCCAATTACTCAACCTATTATTAAAGAAGTATTTGGACCAACTTCAGAATCAGTATCTATTGCTTATAGATCAGGAGGAGTTAATACTGAAGAGGAAAAATTTGTTACTCTTTGTGATATGATTATGGCAAATGGTAATGCAGGTTTAATCGATTTAAACTTAAACCAAAAGCAAGCTGTACAAAGAGCAAGCTGTTCACCTACATTCTTAAATGATTATGGATATCATTCTTTCTCAGGAAATCCAAAATCAGGACAATCTTTAGATGAAGTAAAAGATTTATTATTAGAACAAATCGAAAAATTAAAGAAAGGTGAGTTTGAAGAATGGATGATTGAAGCTGTAGTTAACGACTTAAAATTAAGTCAAACTCGTCAATATGAGAATAATACAGCGTTAGCTAGTGCATATTTTAATGCGTTTATCCACCATGAAAACTGGGCAGATAAAGTAAAATTCTTAGAAGATTTAAAGAAAATTTCTAAAAAAGAATTAGTAGACTTTGCTAATAAATTTTACCAAAATAATTACGTTGTAACATACAAACGTAAAGGAGAAGATAAGAACATTGTAAAAGTTCAAAACCCAGGAATTACTCCTGTTAAATTAAACAGAGATAAGAGTTCTGAATTCTTAAAAGAGTTTAATAAGAAAAAATCAGCACCATTACAACCTAAGTTTGTTGATTATAAAACAGCTATTAAGGAAACAAAAATGGCTAATGATATTAAAGTATCATATGTTTTAAATGAAAACAATGATTTATTTGACTTAAATATCATTTTTGATATGGGTAAAGACAATGACAAAAAGTTAAGTCTTGCTGCTGGATACCTTGAATATCTTGGAACTGACAAGTATTCTGCTGAACAAATTAAAAAAGAGTTTTATAAGTTAGGAGTAGATTATTATGTAATTGCTCAAGATGATAAAACTTATGTAGGTTTAAGAGGATTAAAAGAAAACTTACCTAAAGGATTAGAGTTATTAGAGCACTTATGGGATAATGCAAAAGCTGACCAAGATGCTTATAATAAATATGTTGAGAAAATTTATAAAGGTCGTTTAGATGGTAAAACTCAAAAAGGAAACATTCTTTGGAGTGGATTATATAGCTATGGTAAATATGGTGAAAACTCTCGTTTAAGAGATATCATGCAAATTGATGAGTTAAAAGCTATTAACCCAGAAGATTTAGTGAACATTGTTAAAGGAATGAAAAATTACAAGCAGCGTATTTTTTACTATGGTAAAGATGTAGATGCAGCTGTAACAGCTTTAAACAATTCCCACAAAATTTATGGAGAATTAAAAGATTATCCAGAAGCTAAAAAGTATGAAGAATTAAAAACTGGTGGTAATGTATTCTATACAAACTACGATATGGTTCAAACAGAAATGATTTTCTTAGCAAAAGGAGAGCCTTTCAAGCCAGAAAATTTAGCAGCTTCAACTTTATTTAATACATATTTCGGAAGCGGATTATCATCAATTGTATTCCAAGAAATTAGAGAAAGTAAGTCTTTAGCTTATTCAGCATTTGCTTCATATAGTAATGCAAGAAAGAAAGATGATCCTAACTATGTATTGGCATATGTTGGTACTCAGGCAAATAAATTATCACAAGCAGTAGATGCTATGATGGATTTAATGAACAACATGCCTGAAGCAGAAAAGCAATTTAATGCAGCTAAAAATGCTACATTAAAGAAATTAGCAGCTCAAAGAATTACAAAATCTAATATTTTCTGGTCTTATGAAAGATTAAAGAATTTAGGAATTGATAATGACAACAGAGAAGAGATGTACAATACTATTAAGAATATGACTATCGAAGATTTAAAAGCATTTTTCGATAAAAACGTTAAAGGAGAGTCATATAACGTAATGGTAATTGGAAATAAAAAAGACTTAGATGTTAAGTCATTACAAAAATTAGGTAAGATTCAAGAGTTAGATGTTGATTACTTATTTAATTATGTAAATGAAAAAAAGATAAAGTCTTAGTAAAATAAAAATTTATCTACTTAAAATCCTGCTAAAGATTATTTTTTAGCAGGATTTTATTTTTATATTTGACCTATTAAAACAACTAATAAATGAGACTTTTAGAAAATAAAACAGCAATTATTACAGGAGCTACCAGAGGAATTGGTAGAGGGATTGCTTTAGAGTTTGCAAATCAGGGATGTAATGTTGCATTTACTTATAGTTCATCTGTTGATGCAGCAGTTGCATTAGAAAAAGAATTGGCAGAATTAGGAGTAAAATCAAAAGGATATCAATCAAATGCAGCTGAATTTGATGCGGCTCAAGAGTTGGCAAAAAATGTTTTAGAAGAATTCGGATCTATTGATGTATTAGTAAATAACGCAGGTATTACTAAAGATAATTTATTAATGCGTATTTCTGAAGATGATTTTGATAAAGTAATTCAAGTAAATTTAAAATCTGTATTCAATTTAACCAAAGCTGTTATTCGTCCAATGATGAAACAAAGAGCAGGTTCTATTATTAATATGAGTTCTGTTGTTGGGTTAAAAGGAAATGCAGGTCAAGCAAATTATGCTGCTTCAAAAGCAGGAATTTTAGGATTTTCAAAATCTGTAGCTTTAGAATTAGGATCTCGTAATATTAGAAGTAACGTAGTTGCTCCTGGTTTTATTGAAACAGAAATGACAGCTAAATTAGATGAGAAAGTTGTAGAAGGTTGGAGAAATGAAATCCCTTTAAAAAGAGGAGGTACTCCAAAAGATATTGCAAACGCATGTGTATTCTTAGCTTCTGATATGAGTGCTTATGTAACTGGACAAACTTTATCTGTAGACGGAGGAATGTTAACATAGGAATATTAGCTTTTAAAAAAGCTAGTTCAATTAAATAAAAAAAGCCTGTATCATTTTTTTGATACAGGCTTTTTAACTTAAAGGGTATCTTGGAGGGGGCCAAGATGATAAGGGGTTTCTTGAGGGAATCAAGAAGATAAATATTTTCTTAGTAGGGGTCTAAGAAAAGAGGGGTTTTTCTTAGAGGGGTGATTGTCTAATTAAGGGGCAGGGAAAATATTTTTACACTATCTTTTTTTATAGTCCTCAAAAGTGCCATCTTCATATAGCACAACAATGTTTTTAATTTTTTTATCTAGTATTCTCTGTTGCTCCTGTATGGAAATATTTTCGTTTTTTTTTGAAATATCGTCAGGAGAGGGATTTGAAAATAATGATGGAGAAGTGGTAGTTTCTTCAACATTTGTAAAATTTTCTTTTATAGTATTCGGAAAATTACCTTTACCATATACTAACCAATCTAATTCTACTTCTTCAAAAGCCTTTTCAACTTTTATAATAAAATCCAAGCTTGGTTTATTTCTTCCAGAGAGCAGGTGAGAAATACTCGATCTTGGTACATCAATTCTATCAGCAAAACTTGAAGCTGTTAAATTGTAATAGTCTAATATGCTTTTTAATCTCTCTATCATTTACAATTGTGAACGTATAATTATTGTTTACGTTTGTAAATATATATAGATTTACTTTTGTAACCAAATATATTTAAATATTTCTTATAAAAAGGGTGTTTTAACCCTAAAAAACACTTTATTTAATAGTATTTAATAATCTAATAAACAGTTAGTTAGGTGTTTTGCATAAAAAAAAGTTATATAGCGCTAAAAATCAAATATTTAATTAATAAAATACTAGTATACACTTGTAACATACTTAAAAACACGGTTATTTAAGGTATTCATAAGCTTTACATATGTAATTTTATTAAAGATAAGTGTATGAGATACATATAATACCTAATATGATAGTATAGAATCTATTAAAAGACTTAAAAACTCATAAAAATAGTGTGATTGATCTAATCAAAAAGTGATAATTGATGGTTTACAATTGTAAAAAAGAAGTTAGTTTATAAATGTAACAGTAAAAACTGTGTTGCCTGGCTTAGATTTAAACTGTATAATACTATTATGAGCTTCTATTATACTCTTACTTAATGTTAGTCCAATACCAGAGCCATCTTTTCGTGTAGTGAAGTAAGGAACGAATATATTATCCTTAATCTCTTCTGAAATGCCTATACCGTTATCTTTAACCCTTAAATAGGGCTTATTAGCCTTATTAACGTCTATTTCTATTGTTATTACTGGGTTATCTATACCTTCTAAAGCATGCAACGCATTCGATATTAAGTTTATAATTACTTGCTCTATTTGCTCTTTATCTGCATAAATTTCATTGTTTACATTTGTAAACTTATCTAATTTGATGTTTTTCGACTGAAATTCTTTGTTAAATAAGTTTAACGTATTATCCACAAGCGAAACTAAATTTAGTTTTTGCTTATTTGGTAATGGAAGTTCTGCTAGCTTTCTATAAGTGTCTACAAAGGAAGTTAAATGTTTAGAACGTTTTTTTATAATTTTTAAACCAGTTGATAATTCTTCTAATGTTTCCTCATCTACTTCATCTTGAATTAAATCTTCTAAATTTTCAGCTAAACTACTTATAGGTGTTATGGTATTGATAATTTCATGAGACATTACATTCATTAATTTATACCAAGCTTCTTTTTCTTTTTTATTAATTAATTGTTGGATGGTTTCCAGAGTTATAACTAAATACTGATCTTCATTTGTTTGTGTAACTGAACTTTTAAAAAAGAAATCTTCTTCCTTATTATTTACTTTTAAAGAGATCGTATGCTTTAAGTGCTTCCATTCAGAAATAAATTCTGACAAATTTCCAATTCTATTTTTTAACAAATTCCAATTATAAAACTTAGGAATTTTTAAAAAATCAATAAAGGCTTTGTTTATTTGAAATACATCAATAGTATCTTCAGGATCTTTTCTTAATATAAGAACACCAATAGTTAAGCTTTCTATTATATTACTAAAAATTAATGTTTCTGAAGTTGTCTGTAAACTTAACTTTCTATGTTTCTCTAGTAATAGAGCTGTTTTATTAAATAAAGGGGTTTCTCTTTTTTCTTTAGAAATAGTATTAGAATAGTCGTTGTTTAATAAGCAATCAATAGATTTTTCTATATCAGCAAACAATTTTTTTAAAAAATCGATAAACAGAAATATTTGAAAAACAAATATTAACGAAAAACCAACACTATTGGCTATTAAACCTTTAGTATAAGTATAAAAAATAATGATTCCATTAATTGTCAGAAATAGAATTCGTAGTATTATCTGTGTAAGTTGTGATTTTCCCAAAATTAAAGTCCAAATTTTTCTAAGCGTCTGTAAAGAGCTGCTCTTGTTAAACCTAAATCTTTTGAAGCTTTAGAAATATTACCTTGATGTTTATTCATAGCTTGTTGAATTAGCATTTTTTCAGTTTCTTCTAAATTAAGATTATCACCTAAAGATACATTCAATTTCTTTGTAGAAAAATGTAAATCTTCTAATTGAATAGTATTAGAATCGGTAATAATCACGGCACGTTCAATAATATGTTCTATTTCTCTAATATTACCAGGCCACTGATAATTTTTCATAGCATTGATAGCTTCCTTTGAAAATTCAATTATACTTTTTCTATATTTTTTAGAAAGCTTTTTCAAAAAGTGATTAGCTAATAATAAAATATCATCTTTTCTTTCTCGTAATGAAGGTAGATTTAGTTCTATGGTATTAATTCTAAACAATAAATCTTGTCTAAAACTTTGTTCTTCAACCATGTCATGAATTGGAGCATTAGTAGCACAGATGATTCTTACATCAATATCACGTTGTGTACCTTCACCTAATCGTGTAATTTTTCTGTTCTGAATAACAGTTAATAGTTTAGCTTGTAAGTGGAGTGGGAGGTTGCCTATTTCATCTAAAAAAATTGTTCCTCCCTTGGCCAATTCAAAACGTCCTAAAGTATCTTTTTGAGCTCCTGTAAAAGCACCTTTTGCATAACCAAATAACTCGCTTTCAAATAAATTTTCGTTTAAAGAACCTAAATCAACATGAATAAAAGGATGATTCTTTCTTTCAGATAATAAATGAATTTCCTTAGCAAACACGTATTTACCTGTACCGTTTTCACCTAATATTAAAATATTAGCATCGGTTGGAGCTACCTTTTGCATTAACTTCATTGCTGATTTCATCGCTGGAGAATTTCCAATAATATGTTCTGTTTGTTTATGGAAATCTTTATCCTGTTGTTCTTGAACTGTAGAAAGTTGAGAAGTTTTTCTTAGAGAACGAGCTAATTCAACACCAGCATTTACAACACCATACAGCTTTTCTGTTTTCCAAGGCTTTAAAATAAAATCGGTAGCACCTTGTTTTATAGCATCAACAGCTAAATTGACCGATCCGAAAGCCGTCATTAGAATAACCGTAGTTTCAGGACTAATCTCTTTTATTTGTTTTAACCAATACAGTCCTTCTTTACCATCCTCAAAACCAATCCTATAGTTCATATCAAGTAATACAACATCAATAGTAGCATTGGTTAAATGATTACTAATTTTCTTAGGGTTGTTTGTAGTGATAATTTCTGAAAAATATTTTTTCAAGCTTATTCTAGCCGAAAATAGAATATCATCGTCGTCATCTACAATTAAAATAGTTGCATCTTTTTTTCTCATAATATTACATAATTACATAGTTGTTTGAATTTGGACAAATAAATGTTCGTTTTTGAACACTTAATTTTTGTTTTAAAAACATAACTCACTGATTTTTAATATTTTACATATTTATTCTTTTTGTGGCACATTTATCGTCTTAACTAGGTCAAACAAAGCAATTTATAATGGATAAGAAGATTAAACCAAAAAATAAAAAGAAGAAAAAAATGATTTTATGGGGTGTTCCAATAGTGTTATTACTAGCAATAATTCTAATGAACCTTACACGTAAAAGCCAAATAAATTTGAAGCGTATGGATATGAGTATACGTGAGGTAAAGAGTGGAGATTTTGAAGATGTTGTTTTATTTAATAGTACTGTAGAACCAAAAACATCGGTTTTAGTAAATGTAATTCAAGGAGGTTCAGTATCAGAAATTTTTGTTGAAAGTGGACAAATGATAAAAAAAGGAACTCCTTTACTTAGAGTATACAATCCAAATGCAGAATTAAATTACTTAACTCAAGAAACAGCAATTATTGAACAAATAAATAATTTAAGAAATATTAGAGTTAGTATTAAGAATCAGCAGTTAACACTAGATCAACAATTGTTAAGTATTGATAACGATTTTAAAAACGCTAAAAGACAATACGACTTAGATAAAAAACTTTTTGACAAAGGAGTAGTCGCACAGAATGATTATCAAAAAACAGCACAACAATTTCAGTTTCAGAAAGAAAGAAAAAACGTTATAAAACAAAGTGTTAGCGAGGAAAAAAAGAGTAGAGATACTCAACTATTGAGGATAAATACTTCGATAACCAATATGCAAAAGAGTTTGGAATTACTTAGAAAGAACAAAGAAAACTTTACAGTTAAAGCTCCTGTTGATGGATTGCTATCTTCTTTTAATCCAATTTTAGGAGAAAATTATAATCAAGGACAACCAATTGGAAAAGTAGATGTGTTAGATGGTTATAAGTTAATGGCAAAAGTAGATGAATACTACATTGCAAAATTGAATGAAGGTATTAAAGGGAATGTTGCTATCAATGCTAAAAATTATGAAATCAAACTTTCAAAAATACAACCAGAAGTAGTTAACGGACAGTTTCAAATAGAGTTACAATTTCAAAAAGACTCATTACCTAAGGACGTAAAAAGAGGAATGTCTTTAAAAAGTAAGGTCTTTTTATCAAATAATAGTAAAGCTTTGTTAATACCTAAAGGACAGTTCTATCACTCAACAAATGGAAAATGGGTTTTTGTATTAAACTCAGACAACAAAGCTGTTAAGCGAAATGTAAAAATAGGAAGAGAGAATCCTTTTTATTATGAAGTATTAGAAGGTTTAAAAGAAGGTGATAAGGTAATTACTTCTAATTACGACGATTTTAAAAATGTAGAAGAAATAAATATTCAAGAATAATAAAATGATGCTTAGATTAAGCATATTTTTAATACTGATATTTATGGTTTCTTGCGCACCAAAAATATCTTATAATAACATAAGCGCTAGAGATTGGAGTATTCAAAAAGAAAAAGAAGAACTCGATGCATCATTCAGCTATTTCTCAGGTAGTGTATATCAAGACATAGCAATAGAAAAGGATGGTGAATTAAAGTTAATCTGGAATACCAATTTAGAAAAGGGAGCTATAGAATTCTCACTGATTGATACTAAAGGGGAAAAACTATGGAATTCAACAAAACAAATAAAAAATGGAACTAAAGAAGTAAATGTTCCAATAACAGAAAAAGGAATTTATAAAATAGGAGTAAAAGGATATGATGCTTCTGGAAAATTTGATTTAAAATGGAAATAAAAAATAACAAAATGATAGCAATAAAAGAATTAACTAAAGTATATAGAACTGAAGATGTTGAAACTACAGCATTAAACGCATTAAGTTTAGAAGTAAAAGAAGGAGAATTTGTTTCTATAATGGGAGCTTCTGGTTGTGGAAAATCAACTTTATTAAATATAATTGGTTTGTTAGATGCACCTGATGGAGGAAGTTATTTGTTTGATGAAACTGAAGTTGCAAACTATACAGAAAAAGAAAGAGCAAGTTTACGTAAAGCTAATATAGGTTTCGTTTTTCAAAATTTTAATTTAATAGATGAGCTTACAGTTTATGAAAATGTTGAATTACCATTAATCTATAATAATGTAAAATCATCAGAACGTAAGCAAAGAGTAAATGAAATATTAGAGCGTATTGGAATAGCACATAGAGGTAAACATTATCCATTGCAATTATCTGGAGGTCAGCAGCAAAGAGTAGCGGTAGCTAGAGCATTAGTTACGAAGCCAAAATTGATTCTTGCCGATGAACCTACAGGAAATTTAGATAGTAAAAACGGAAATGAAGTCATGGAATTATTAACAGAATTACATGCAAGTGGAGCTACCATTATCATGGTAACGCACTCTTCATACGACGCTCAATTTTCATCAAGAATAGTTACATTAAAAGATGGGGAAATTGTTTCAGAAAAGAAAAATGAACACAAAGTAGACATTTTGATTCAATAAAAAAGTTACTATGATACAAACGTGGTTTAAAATATTTTATAGAAACAGTAAGAAAAACTGGCTGAACATTTTGATTAATGTTTTAGGATTAACTTTAGGATTAGCAGGTTTACTTATAGTACTACTTTATTTTCAAGATGAAAAAGGTTATAATAGTAAAAACCCTAATAAAGAATCTATTTACAGAGTAGTACACAAAATGTCTGATGGTGATATTTGGACGAGTAGTACTGCTGTAGAAGGAGCTAAATATAAAGAAGAAATTCCAGAAATTACTTCTGTATACATGTCTAATGATTGGTATGAAAGTAGTTTACTAATAGCAGCAGGGAAAAAAGTTTATTCTAGAGACATCTTAATGGGGCAACCGAACTTTTTTGAATTCTTTCCTTTTGAAGTGGTAAAAGGAAGTGTGGAAGATTTTGAGAAAGTAAGAAATCATATGGCGCTTTCAGAGGAAAAAGCAAAAGCACTTTTTGGAAATGTGTCTTTGGCTTTGGGAGAAACAGTAGAAATAAACAAAAGAGTATACAAAGTAGCTTTAGTTTATAAAATTACAGGGAAACATTACTACATGCCACAAATAGTAGTACAATACGAGAAAGAGCCGAAAGGGCATTGGGGTAATTTTTCTTTTGGATTATTTATTAAAACTACTCAAAATGCTGAGAGTAATAGTTTAATTGAAAAAATGGATAATATTTGGTTTACAAGCCAAGTAGAACCAGAGGCAAAAAGAGATGGAATTTCAACACAAGAGTGGGAAGAAAAATACGGAACAAAAGTATTATTAGAATCTTTAACAGATATTCGTTTAAAGTCTTTAGGTACAGATGCTGGTCCAGAAGGAAAAGGAAACTATCAGTTAATACTTATCATGTTAACCTTATCAATTTTATTGATTATCATTTCATGTGTAAACTTTATTAATTTATCTACAGCATCAGCAACTCAAAGGGCTAAAGAAGTTGGAGTTAAAAAAACATTAGGATTATCAAAGTTGACTTTAACACGTCAGTTTGTTTTAGAAATAGTTCTTCAAGGAATAATAGCCTTTGTACTAGCAGTCATATTAGTAGAACTGTTGTTACCATATTTTAATGACTTTATGCGAAAAAGTATTTCAATTGCAGATGGAACTGCTATATATCAAGTAGCTATAATAGCTGTTGTAATATCATTCATTATTGGAAATATACCAGCAGTTTATTTAGCTAATTTCAAATCGGTAGAAGTCCTTAAAGGAAATATTTCACGAAGTAAAAGAGGAAGACTTGCTAGAAGTATAATGTTAGGATTTCAGTTTTTAATCTCAGGATTCTTTTTAATTGGCTCATTAATAATTTATAAGCAAGTAAATTATATGATGAATAAAGATTTAGGATATAATGGAAATCAAGTAATTACGGTTTCTCTAAACGATCCAGAAAACAGATATAAAAAGTATCTGTTGGCTAAAAAAGAATTAATCAAACATCCAAATATTGAAGTTGTAACTAGTAATTATTTCTTACCTGGTGGAGGTAATTCCAACTCAACTAATGTAGGATATAAAGATTTATCTGTTCAAACCAATAGTAATGCAATGGATTTTGAATACATGGATATGGTAGATATGAAAGTAATTAAAGGTAGAGGGTTACAAGCTAACTTGGCATCAGATACTATTAAAAATGTATTGATAAATGAAACATTAGCCAAAGCATTTGGAATTTACGATAATCCACTAGGAAAGAAAATTAGTACAGGTTTTAGTTCTGAAGATAATGATGGTAAAAACTTAAATGTTATAGGAATGGTTAAAGATTATCATATCTATGGAATGGATGCCAAAATACCACCAATTATAATGATGCATTGGAATTCTTTTGATTGGATGAAACAAAATTTTTGGGTTGTTCAGTTTAAAATTAAGTCTAATGATATAGAAAAAACCATTGCAGATATTGAAGATTATTGGAAGCAAAATGTAGAACAAGGATATCCTTTTAGTTATCAGTTTTTAAATAAACGTTTTGCTCGTACATATCGAAAATACCAAAACCAAAAAACAATTTTTACTGTACTTACTGTAATTGTAATAGTGATATCACTTTTAGGATTGTTTGCTTTAGCAACATTAAGTATTCAACAAAGGTTAAAAGAAGTTGCGATACGTAAAACATTAGGTGCGAGTGTGCAGGAAATTATGTATCAATTGATTAAAAACTTTGTGAGAATAGTATTAATAGCTTCAATAATATTAATTCCAGTAGCATATTATTTTATGCAAAGTTGGCTAGAAAATTTTGTCTATCGTATAGATATGCCTTTATTACCATACTTAATAACACCAATAATATTGATGATTTTAGTGTTTTTAGTAGTAGGATTAAAAGCTTTTAAAGCAACAAAAGTAGATTTAATTAAATACCTAAAATTCGAATAGTATGTTCCAAATATGGCTCAAGATATTTTATAGGAATAGCAAGAAAAATTGGCTAAATGTACTTGTTAATATTCTAGGATTAGCTTTAGGATTTACTACAGCTTTAATTGTATTAGCGTATTTAAATGACGAACAAAGCTATAATTCGAGTAATCCACAAAAGGACAATATCTATAGAGTTATTCATAGAATGTCTAATGGAGGAGTAGGAGCTCATAGTACTATAGTGGAAGGTGTTACTTATAAAGAAGAAATCCCAGAGATATTAGATTATTATGTAAGTCCAAATTGGTATTATTCAGAATTAGTAAAGGTTAATGGGAAAAATCAATTTTCTGAAAACATTTTAAAAGGTTCTGCTAATTTCTTTGATTTTTTTCCTTTTAAAATTATAGAAGGAAGTCAAAAAAAGTTTAGTGAGGCAAGAAATAATATCGCGATATCAGAAGAGCAAGCTCGTATCTTTTTTGACAATAAATCTCCTATAGGAAAAACGATAGAGTTTTTAAACAGAGTATTTACTGTTACTACGGTATATAAAATTGTAGGAAAGCATTATTATATGCCCAATATGATAATACAGTATAAAAATGAATTGCTGGATCAAGATTGGGAGAATTTAGGTGTTAATTTATTTGTTAAGGTAGCAGAAGGAACAAATCAAGATGATATAGAGAAAAAGGCATCATATATTTGGCACAAAAACTATGTATTACCATTTTCTAAAAAGGAAGGAATTACACCAGAGGAGTTTGTAGAAAAACAAGGAATAACACCTTATTTAGAGTCTATTAAAGATATTCGTCTAAAAACAGTAACCGGAAATGCAGGACCAGAAGGAAAGGGTAATTATCAATTAATATTAATCATGTTATCATTATCAATATTAATAATTATTATTTCTTACGTGAATTTAATCAATCTTTCTATAGCCACAGCAGCACAAAGAGGAAAAGAAGTAGGAATTAAAAAAACGTTGGGACTTGCTAAGACAAAATTGATAATGCAATATGTGTTAGAGATTGTAATTCAGGGACTAATAGCTTTTATGTTTTCTCTATTGTTATTAGAGCTTATTATGCCTTCGTTCAATCTTTTTATGAGCAAATCAATATCGCTATATAAAATAGATTTATTAGTTAAATTCTTGTTTTTTGTCATACTAGCTTCAGCTATCATAGGAGTTATTCCATCAATTTACTTATCAAAGTATAAAACAGTTGAAGTATTAAAAGGTAATGTGTCTAGAAATAAGCAAGGAGTTATTATAAGAAATCTAATGTTAGGAATACAGTTTTTGGTTTCTGGTTTTTTCTTAGCTAGTTCAATAATAATTAATCATCAGGTTAATTATATGGAAAATAAAGATTTAGGCTTTAATGGAGAACAAGTTTTAATGATTCCTATGAATGAAAACGATGAAAAATATAATAAATATTTATTAGCGAAGAAAGAATTAACCAAACACCCAAATATTGAAGATGTTACAAGTAATCTATCAATTATTGGAGGAGGTATAGGAATGGGAGCTAGACTTGATTATAAAGGAACTTCAGAAAGAACAAGTTTAGATGCTATAGACTATAACTTTTTAAAAGCATTAAATATTGAGGTTTTAAAAGGTAGAGGTTTTAAAGAAGAA
This sequence comes from Tenacibaculum aiptasiae, assembly GCF_965221665.1. NCBI lineage: Bacteria > Pseudomonadati > Bacteroidota > Flavobacteriia > Flavobacteriales > Flavobacteriaceae > Tenacibaculum > Tenacibaculum aiptasiae. The sequence goes on along the minus strand of NZ_CBDCSN010000003.1, from coordinate 782,833 downwards.
ATAGCTTCTGATACCATAAAAAATATATTAATTAATGAAGCTTTAGCAAAATCATTAAATATATATCACGACCCTGTAGGAAAACAAATACCTATTAGTTTTGGTGGTTATTCGAATGTAAACATGAAAGTTATAGGTATGGTAAAAGATTATAATGTAGATGGCTTAGATACCAAAATAAGACCTACAGTCTTTTTACATTGGAATGGGTTTGATTTTATGAAAAGTATGCTTTCAACAATTCAAATTAAAATTAAACCAGATAATTTGGATAATACTTTAAATTTTATAGAAGATTATTGGAGTAAAAATGTAGAGCAAGGATATCCATATAATCCTACTTTTTTAAATAAACGTTTTGCGAAAACGTATAAGAAATATTTAAATCAAAAGACTTTGTTTTTTATTCTAACAGTAATAGTAATAATCATTTCATTATTAGGATTGTTTGCATCGGCTACGTTAACCATAGAACAGAGGTTAAAAGAGGTAGCTATACGTAAAACATTAGGAGCAAGTGTACAGGAAATTATACTTCAACTAATAAAAAGTTTTATGAAAGTAGTAGTTGTAGCATCTGTTTTTTTAATACCAATGGCATATTACTTTATGCAAGGTTGGTTAGATAATTTTATCTATCGAATCAATATGCCTATACTACCATATATAGTAACGCCAGTTGTATTAATGGTACTAGTATTTTTAGTTGTAGGTTTAAAAGCTTTCAATGCTACCAAAGTAGATTTAATTAAATATCTAAAATTTGAGTAATATGTTTCAAACATGGTTCAAGATATTTTATAGAAATAGTAAGAAAAATTGGTTAAACACCTTTATAAATATAAGTGGATTAACCTTAGGATTGGCAGGATTATTAATAGTGCTTTTATATTTAAATGAAGAGCAAAGTTATAATCAGTGGAATCCAAATAAAGATGATGTATATAGGGTAAATTTGAAAAAGCCTCAATCAGGTGAAGTTTGGTATACTGTTAATCCAGGAATGTACCTTACTTACCCAAAAGAAATACCAGAAGTAACAGATGCTGTTATGGTAAAACCTTACTATAGGAGTAGAGTTATACAGTATGATGAAGTAAATGAGTTTAATAACAAAACAATTTTTACGGATCCTAATTTTTTCGATTTTTTTCCTTTTAAAATTGTGGAAGGATCAACTCAAAAGTTTGCAGAAACAAGGAAAAGCATAGCACTTTCAGTAGACTATGCAAAACGAATTTTTAAAGGAGCTAGTGCGGCTGGAAATTCTGTGAAAATTGATGGTAAAGATTATTTAGTGGCCTGTGTTTATAAGATTCCTAAAAATTCACATCAAGAGCCTGATTTAGTAATACAATACGATACACCTTTTGAGGTACATTGGGGAAATCACAATAATGAGCTGTTTTGTAGAATTACAAAAGGAGCAGATATAGAGTTGGTTAGGCAAAAAATGACTCAAATTTTAGTTAGTGTACATAAAAAATATGCATTACAAGAAGGTGTTTCAGAAGAAGAGTTTGACGAAAAGTTTGATGCTCCAGGAATCTTATTAGATAAGTTAAGTACAATTTACTTACATAGTACAGCAAATAGAGCTGGACCTAGTGGAACAGGAAATTATCAATTATTAATGGTATTGTTAGGGCTTTCTATACTGTTAATCATTATATCTTGTGTAAATTTCATCAACTTATCAATAGCTTCAGCTAGTCAAAGAGCAAAGGAAGTTGGGGTAAAGAAAACACTGGGGTTGTCTAAAACAAATTTATTATTTCAATATGTACTTGAAATTGTTGTACAAGGTTTAGTTTCCTTTGTTTTTGCTCTTATCATTGTAGAGTTAGCATTACCTTTTTTTAATGAGTTTATTCAAGTAGAGATATCAATTTTTGAAGTTAAATCATTAATAACTTTATTGGTAAGTGTGGTTTTAATATCGATTTCAATAGGAGGTATTTCCGCTTTATACTTATCAAACTTTAAACCAGTAGAAGTTTTAAAGGGAAATATTTCTAAAAATAAAAAAGGAAATTTTGCAAGAAATATTATGTTGGGGCTTCAGTTTTTAATTTCTGGATTCTTTATTATCAGTATGTTAATAGTTTCTAGTCAAATTAATTATATGGTTGAAAAAGACTTAGGTTTTGATAAAGAGCAAGTATTAACTGTTGATGTGTATAGTATAGAAAATGAGTTTGAAAAATATTTATTAACGAAGAAAGTCTTGTCAAATGATCCTGATATAGTCGATGTTACAGCAAGTATGTTTGTACCTGGAGAAGGTTTTGTAAACGGAACTTCTTTAATACATGAAATAAACGATAAAAACTTTAATTCAGCTTCAAATTTGGTAGACTATAATTATATAGATTTTGCGAATATAGAAGTGCTAAAGGGAAGAACTTTCTCTAAAAACATGGCTTCAGATAGTATTAATAAAATTATTATCAATGAAACAGCAGCAAAGCAACTAGGTATTTATAACAATCCAATTGGAGAAAAATTAGGTTTAGGATGGTCAGATGATATGTCTTTAGAAGTAGTTGGAATGGTAAAAGATTATCATTTTGATGGATTTGACGCCAAAATAGCACCGATGTTTTTTGTTCTTTGGGATACTTATAAAGAAGCAAAGTCTTGGATACCAGCAATTCAAATTAAAATTAAATCTGGTGATATAGATAATACTATTGCAAAAATTGAAAGTTTTTGGAAAGAAAATGTAGATACTAAATATCCATTTTCGTATCAGTTTTTAGATAAAAAGTTTGCAAAAACGTATGATAAGTATAAAAAACAACAAAGCATGTTTTTAATATTATCAGTAATTGTGGTAATTATAGCTTTGTTAGGACTATTTGCTTTAGCAACATTAACCATTCAGCAGCGTTTAAAAGAAGTAGCTATACGTAAAACCTTAGGGGCATCAGTAAAAGAAATTATGTTCCAATTGGTAAAAAGCTTTTTACAAATAACATTAATAGCTTCTGCTTTCTTAACTCCGATAGCGTATTATTTAATGCAAAATTGGTTAGATAATTTTGTTTATAGAATAGATATGCCAATACTTCCATATATTGTAACTCCTTTAGTATTAGTTATACTAGTGTTAGCAGTTGTAGGGATAAAGGCTTATAATGCAACAAGGATAGATTTAATTAAATATTTAAAATTTGAATAAAATAATTATGAAGAGAAATGGTTTATTTGCAGGCTTATTGCTAGTTTTCTTAATGAATATCAGTTTGGTAGCTCAAAATAAGGTAATTCCTTTAGAAGGAGCTTATAATAAAATAATAGTTAGTCCACACATAGAAACTGTATTTATTGAAGGAGAAAGATCTAGTATTGAAATAAAAAACTTAGATGTTTCTGAAGAAAAGTTTAAATATGAATTGAAAAATAAGACGCTTCATATTTATTTAGAAGGAGCAAAAACAGTAACAAAGAATAAAAAGGTAAAGTATAATAATGGTAAAAGAAAAGTACCAATTTATAGAGGTACTAAGGCACAGATTGTTGTAAAACATACACCAGTTAAAATATTTTCAATAAGAGGAGAGGAGGATGTGCTTTTTAAAAACTTAACAGCTGCTAATGAGAGTAAAATACGACTGTATGGTGAATCAAAAACAACTATAGAAAATGTAAAAACAAATAAACTACGTTTTACTATCTATGGAGACAGTAAAGTAACTGTTGATAAAGGAGTTGTAGATAATTTAAAAGTTACAGCTTATGGAGAAGCGAAATTTATGGCAACTAATTTAGAAACAAAAGAAACTAAGGTGACCTCGTATGGTGCAGCATCTTTTAAACTTAATGTTTCAGATAGACTGAAAGTTACTGCGTATGGAGAAGCTAAAGTATTATACAAAGGAAACGCAACAGTTAAAAAAGGAATTGTTATAGGAAGATCTACTATTAAAAAAGTAGATTAATATTTTATGTAGTTCAGAAAAAAACTGCCTTTAAAAGGCAGTTTTTTGTTTTATAAAAGAATACTTTTTTGCTTAGAAAAACTAAAGATTAATGTAAATTGCGCGTCTTTCAATTTTCTAGGTGTTATGCAAAATATTTGTGGATTAGATTTCGGGACTTCCAATACAATTAGTACAGTTTATAAGGGAGGAAAGACTATTATGGTTCCTTTTGAAAACAATAATAAATCGCTACCAAGTAGTGTGTTTTTTCCATTTGAGGCAATAGATAAGCCTATTTATGGAGATTTAGCCACCAATACTTATGTAAACAATGGCTATGGTAGATATATGAAAAGTTTTAAACGAATTCTTGGAACTCAGTTTTTTGAACAAGGAACAGCTTTAAAACCAGGAACCAATATCTTCTTTCACGATATTATTGTAAACTATTTAAAACATGTAAAAGAGAAAACTGAAGATTTTTTAGGAGGTGAAACTGATTATGTAGTTGTGGGAAAACCAGTTAGACTTTCTGAAAAAGAAAAAGGAGCAAACTCAGGAATAACACAGTTAGAATCAATTTTGAAGAGTGTAGGGTATAAAAACTATTCTTTTTTAGAAGAACCCATAGCTGCAGCTTATTATCATAAAGAGAAAATAGATAAGAATTCCTTAGCTATTGTGGCTGATTTAGGAGGTGGAACTTGTGATTTTACTGTGGTTGGAATAAATGAAGATAAAAAAGATTTAAACATATTAGCTACTTCCGGAATCTCTTTAGGAGGAACAGATATTGATAGTAACTTTGCTTTAGAAGTATTTTTTCCTGAATTGGGGTATAAAACAATAGATAAATTCAAAGGATTAACCTTACCAGCATTGCCATACAGACAAGCTTCCGATTGGAATAAGATAACTACTTTATTATATACTAAAAAGACTGAGTTTTTAGTTCGAAAAATGATTAACAATGCGAAGTATAAAGAAAAAGTAGTACAGTTAAAGAGCTTAATAGAGAACAAAAAAGCCCATTCTTTATTAAATCAAATAGAGCAAACAAAAATAAAACTATCAGATACTAAAGAGCTTATGTTTAGTAGTGAGTTTTTATCTAATACCAATTTAACAATTTCAAAAAGCCTACTAGAAGATGCAATTAATGGTGTTATTAGCAAAATAGTAGCTACTGCTAATGATTGTTGTTTACAAGCAGGAGTTAATGAAAAATCGATTGACTATCTGATTTTAACTGGAGGTACCAGTAAAATGCCTTTGGTAAAGCAACTATTTAAAGAAACTTTTTCAAAGGCAAAACTGATAGAAAATAACTCTATGGATTCGGTAGCTTTAGGCTTATTAGAAAAAGCTAAAAAAGATACGAATCTATAAATTGGCTTTTTTAAATTGAACCTTTAAGTTTTCTGGATACACAGTAAAAGCAAAGTTTTCCTCAACATCTTGAGGCTTTACACTTAAACTAAGGTCAAATTGTTTACAAATACTAGAAATAGCGGTTGTCATTTCTATAATTGATAAATGCATACCAGGACATAATCTAGAACCACCACCAAATGCTTTAATAGCTTTAGGAGTATGGTTTTTATGATAAGGACATTCAGATTTTAACCATCTGTTGGGATCAAAATCATTAGAATTAGAAAAATAGTCTTCTTCCATAGCTGCATAACTATTCAACAGAATAATGCTTGTGTCTTTTGGAATAGCAATATTATTAACAGTAGTAGCTTCATTTGCTTGAAAATACAGCATTGGAGTAGTAGGTTTCAAGCGAATAGCTTCTTGAATTACAGCATTGGTATATTTTAAACTAGAAATAACATCATAATTATCAGGAACAAAACCATCATATTGAGAGGCTTCTTCTCTAATTTTTTGAACTATTTCAGGATGCTGTGTTAAATAATACAAAGTCCAGCCTAAAGTATTAGAAGTAGTGTCTTCACCAGCTAATAACATGGCTATTACATTTCCATACAAGGTTTTTTCATCAAAAACAGTGTCTTCTTTTTCGCTTTCAACCAATAAAGCTTCTAAAAAATTAGAAGGTGCTTCTTTTAATTCAGGATTGTTTGCTAATCTAACCTTAGCTTCATTAATAAAATCGTAAATAATAGTTTCGATTTCTTTAAGCGACTTTTTTAGCAAACGATCTTTAGCTGAAGGTAAAATGCGCCACATTGGAATTGGAGCAGTTATACGTTCATTAATCATTGGAAAAATTAGCTCTAAATAATTTTGAAAACGATCCTCTTTATTATGTATTGTATTTAGTTTATAACCAAAAGCAATTTCTGTTGTTACGTCAATTGTAAAGGCAATAAAGTCATTTATAATATCTATAGTATTGCTTTGGGTAGCGTATCCTTCTATTTTGGAAACTAGGTTTTTAGTTTTTTCTTGAATAATAGGATAGTAGCCTTTTACCTTTTTTACACTTAAGGCTTCAGCTACAGGTTTGCGTTGTTTTTTCCAATGAGCTCCTTCGGCATTAAATACAGTATGAAATCCCATTTCTATAAAGACTTCATTAATTTTAGAAAGTCTTCTGAAGGTATCAGGTCTTTGTTTTAAAACAGTATTATTAAAATCTACATTAGCAGAAACAAGTGCTTTTAAGGGACCTAATTTAACTGTAAAGAATTCACCATATTCTTTAGCCCATTGCTCTAAAATACGATGTTTATTCTTTTTCTTGAAGTCTTTTAAGTTTCCTAATAAAAAACTGCCTTTTGGAGTATTTAAATCCTTTATGGTTTTAGTGAGGGTGTCCATTTTAGTTGTTAGTTTTTGTAAAAATAATAATACAAATTGTAACAATGGGTATATATAAAAAGAAAGAGGACACATAAATGCGTCCTCTAAAATTATATTGTTAATCTAACCCTTCAAATATAGATTAATAATAAGCCACAAAAGTAATGTGAATTAAAGAAAGGGTCTGTAACATTTGTTACACTTAAGATTTATTTAACATTTTTAACGTTTTCAATCCACTTTCTAGCATTTACAAAGGCTTCCAACCATGGAGACACCTCGTCTTTTCTACCAGCAGGGTAATTTGCCCAGTTCCATTGGAATGTAGAACGCTCAATATGAGGCATTGTAACTAGATGACGTCCAGTACTATCACACAACATTGCTGTGTTATAATCAGACCCATTTGGGTTGTTTGGATATCCTTCATAACCATATTTAGCAACAATATTATAGTTCGCCTCACTTTCAGGTAAATTAAATTTTCCTTCACCATGTGAAATCCATACACCAAGCTCTGTTCCTGCCAAAGAAGATAACATTACCGAGTTATTTTTTTGAACTTTTACTGAAGTAAATGAACTCTCGTGTTTTTTCGAATCATTGTGAATTAATCTTCCATGTACTTTATGATCTGGATTGATTAAATCTAACTCCATCCATAACTGTGCACCATTACAAATACCTACCGATAAAGTATCTTCACGTTTAAAGAAGTTCTTTAAAGCAGTATTGGCTTTTTCATTGTATAAAAATGCACCAGCCCATCCTTTAGCAGATCCTAATACATCAGAATTAGAAAAACCACCAACAGCTCCAATAAATTGGATATCTTCTAAGGTTTCACGACCAGAGATTAAATCGGTCATATGTACGTCTTTTACGTCAAAGCCAGCTAAGTACATAGCATTAGCCATTTCACGCTCTGAATTCGATCCTTTTTCACGAATAATAGCAGCTTTAGGCCTGTTTGTTACGTTTCCAACAGTATCACTTAATTTCCCTGTAAAATGTGTAGGGAATGTATAAGTTAACGGTTGTACTTTATAATTATCAAATCGATCTTGAGCTAAACCATTTGTTGTTTGTTTTTGATCGAATAAGAATGAAGTTTTATACCAAACATCTCTCATTTCAGTAACATTAAAAGAGAAAGTGTCTTCGTTGTTTTTAATAGTTACGGTTCCGCTATTATTGGCAGTACCAATTTTAAAGAACTCAATATTCTTGTCAGCTAAAACAGCTTCAACACTTGCATCTGCTTGGAAAACAATTCCTGCATTTTCAGAGAACAATACTTTTATTGAGTCTTCTTCATTTAAAGATGTTAAATCAAAGTCAGCACCTAAATTCACATCAGCAAAACACATTTCTAATAAAGTTGTAATAAATCCACCAGAAGCTATATCATGTCCAGCTGATAATTTATCGGCTTTAATTAAATCTTGTATTGTATTAAAAGTATCTTTTACAAAAGCAGTATTTTGAATATCTGGAGCTTCGCTACCAATAGTATTTAATACTTGATTGAATGAACTACCTCCTAATTTATAAGTATCTTGTGATACATTGATGTAATAAACACTTTGTCCGTTATTTTGTAATACAGGCTCAACAACTTTAGAAATTTCATTACAGTTAGCTGCAGCAGAAATAATAACGGTACCTGGAGAAATTACTTCACCATCAGGATATTTTTGCTTCATAGAAAGCGAATCTTTTCCTGTTGGCACATTGATACCTAAATCGATAGAAAAGTCAGAAATAGCTTTTACAGCTTTGTATAAACGAGCATCTTCACCTTCGTTTTTACAAGGCCACATCCAGTTTGCCGATAATGAAACTGATGTTAATCCATCTTTTAAAGGTGCCCAAATAATGTTAGTTAACGATTCTGTAATAGAATTTCTACTTCCAGCTCCTGGGTGAATTAAACCTGAAATAGGAGAGTGCCCAATAGTAGTTGCAATTCCTTCTTTTCCGTTATAATCTAATGCCATTACACCTACATTGTTAAGTGGTAACTGTAATGGACCAACGCATTGTTGTTTAGCTACTTTACCACCTACACAACGGTCTACTTTATTAGTTAACCAATCTTTACAAGCTACGGCTTCTAATTGCAATACTTGTTCTAAATAGATTTGTAGGTTTCTTGTTTTGTATCGAGGGTTTTTATAATTTCTTACAACTGTTTTATCAGTCATAATTGTTTTTGGAGAACTTCCAAACATATCTTCCAAAGCTAAATCCATTGGTTTGTCACCTTTGGTTTCAGATTCAAACGTAAAACGATTGTTTCCAGTAACATCACCTACAGTATAAATTGGAGAACGCTCACGCTCAGCAATTTTTTCTAAGGTTTCTATATGTTTTTCAGCAATTACTAATCCCATACGCTCTTGAGATTCGTTTCCAATAATCTCTTTAGCAGATAGGGTAGGATCACCTACAGGTAATTTGTCTAAATCAATTTTTCCACCTGTATCTTCTACTAATTCCGATAAACAGTTTAAGTGTCCACCAGCCCCGTGATCGTGAATAGAAACAATAAAGTTATCATCGCTTTCTACCATACCACGAACCGCATTGGCAGCACGTTTTTGCATTTCTGGATTCGAACGTTGTACAGCATTTAATTCAATACCAGAAGAGAACTCTCCAGTATCTGCAGAAGAAACGGCAGCTCCACCCATACCAATTCTGTAGTTTTCGCCACCTAGAATCACAATTTTATCACCTTCATTAGGTGTTTCTTTCAATGCTTGCTCTGCTTTTCCGTATCCAATACCACCAGCTTGCATAATTACTTTATCATAAGCTAACTTTCTAGCTTCTGATTCGCTTGCAGCTGAATTTTCTTTGTGCTCAAAAGTAAGTACAGAACCCGTAATTAATGGCTGTCCGAACTTATTTCCAAAGTCTGAAGCACCATTAGAAGCTTTGATTAAAATATCCATTGGTGTTTGGTATAACCAATCTCTAGCTTTAAATTTCTTTTCCCAAGGACGATCTTCTTCCAAACGAGAATATGAAGTCATATATACCGCTGTTCCTGCTAATGGTAATGAACCTTTACCACCAGCTAAACGGTCTCTAATTTCTCCTCCCGAACCAGTTGCAGCTCCATTAAAAGGCTCTACAGTAGTAGGGAAGTTGTGTGTTTCTGCTTTTAAAGATATTACTGAATCAAATTCTTTAGTTTCGTAAAAATCTGGCTTGTCAGCAGTTTTAGGTGCGAATTGCGCTACTTTTGGGCCTTTAATAAAGGCTACATTGTCTTTATAAGCAGAAACAATATCGTTTGGATTTTGTTTTGAAGTTTCTTTAATCAATTTAAACAATGAAGTAGGCATTTCTTCTCCATCAATGATAAAAGTTCCGTTGAATATTTTATGACGACAGTGCTCTGAATTTACTTGAGAAAACCCAAAAACCTCACTATCGGTTAACTTACGTCCAATTTTTTCTGATACTTCTTCTAAATACGTAACTTCTTCCTCACTTAAAGCCAATCCTTCTTGTTGATTGTACGCAGCAATGTCGTCAATCTCTAAAATAGCTTCTGGTTGAATTTGAATAGTAAATGTATCTTGATTAAGTCCGTTGAATTTTTGAGAAATCATTGGATCGAAATCTGAAAACTCTTCAGAAACGGCTTCAAACTCTTCTATTCTAATAATATCTGAGATTCCCATATTTTGAGTAATCTCAACAGCATTGGTACTCCAAGGAGTAATCATAGCTGCACGTGGACCAACAAAAAAGACGTCCAAAGACGCCGCGTTTATTTTAGGTTGGTTGCCAAATAACCAAGTAAGTTTTGAAACTGTTTCTGTACTTAATTCTTCTGTTGTTTGAACAGCAAATACTTTACTGTTTACGTTTCCAAAGAAATGAATCATTATGTTTGTTGTGTTTGTGTGTTGTTTTAAAGGCGTAAATTTAATTCTTTTGATTGAATTAAAAGCATAAAAAAAGCAGCATTTTTTTGCCGCTTTTTTATAGTTTAATTTCTTTTATCAGGAATTCGATTTCGTTCTATTTTCCCTTTTTTAAGAGCTTTATAGTTTTCGTAGCAGTTTAATACAGCTTCAATCATTTGCAAATCGCTTGCTTTTTTTATAAAATACTCTGAGTAATTACAATCGTCTAAAAGTTTAGTAAGTTCTTGACGGTCCATTTCTAAATATTCCATCATTACCTCTCTATCAAACTTTCCTGCTAACATTTTTCGTAAATCGTCTTCTTTTTTTAGTTTTTTCAGCTTTCTAAGCTGTTTAGGTTTCTTTCCAAAGAGGTTGTATACCAAATCTACCGGATTTAATAGTTTAGCTATTGGAGAAGAGATTCTTTGAGGCTTACCAATTTCATATGTTTGTGGTAATCCATTTATATGTATACGTGTAAACTTGTCCTTAGGCACTTGTTTTATATCAACTTCTAAAACTCCAATTAGTTTGGTTGATTTAATCACTACTTCTTTTACTTCCTCTGGTTTTTCTTCTAAAGAGATTACTACTTCGTTACCTTTTAAAAGATCGTTGGTAACTTTTAGTTTAATTGATGAAAATCCTAAAAAGGACACCAATACTGTATCGTTAGCTTTTGAAGTTAATTCAAAGAGCCCTTTCTCGTTGGTAATGGTTCCTACTACCGAATTTAAGTTTAATACGTGTGCTGCACTTAATGGTTTTTTAGTCTCAGCATGAATTATTTGACCTTTTAATTTCTGTTCTTGGGAAAAACCTAAAAACGAAATAAATAATAAGAGGGTTAAAAGAGTATATTTATTTTGCATGTTGCAATAATAAGAATAATTGCAATGAAACTAGTTAATAAACTGTGAAATTGATGGGTTAGGAGTGGAACAGAAACGTATAAAAACAAAAAAGCTAAGCAAAAGCTTAACTTTTTTAGTGACCGGGCTGGGGCTCGAACCCAGGACCCTCTCCTTAAAAGGGAGATGCTCTACCAACTGAGCTACCCGGTCATTTAATTGCTTTCCTGAAAGCGGTTGCAAATATACAACGGTTCTTTAAATACACAAAAAAAAATGATAGAAAATTACGTTTTTTTAGCAATTATTTTTGAGTGCTATTTTATTTGATTGGTTTTCAGAAAGGTATGATTTTACCTGTTTATATAATTTATTTTAAGAAATTTATTTGAGGAAGGTATATAACGTTTTTCCCATTATTAATACGTAGAGTATTGAACAATATAAGTATCAAGTTTATTAAATATAAGAGGATTATAGTAATAAAAAACTCTCTTAATGAGATATTCTCTACAATACCTATTGTAGCTATTACATACAATGTTATGGGAATAAAGAATAATAGAAGTATCCATGTTATTTGAAAATTAATTAAGCTTTTTCCTACTATATTAATATTTTTAATTTGATCCTTCCTTGCTGTCCATAAGATAAATGGTAGTAGAATACCTAATAAAGGAAAAAATAAAAATGTTAAAGCAGAGAGATTGAGAAAGGTTAGGTATTTAGTATCCTCTTTTATGGCCCAATCTATCAATTCACTTGGAGTTACTTGTAAGGCATTGGCCAATCGTTTTAATGATTCTCCTGTCGGATTGGATTGACCATTTTCAATTCTTTGAATAGTTCTTAAGCTTAAACCAGATTCTTCAGCAAGAAATTCTTGCGACATTCCTCTCTGTGTTCTTAATTCCTTTACTCTTTTAGCTAATTGATTTTTATTCATTGTTTACAGTATTACTTTTTAGTTTAAGAACCTGTTTGTATTGCATAATAGCAAAGGTAATTGAACCTATTAAAAGTCCAGAAATTATTTGGATAAGTGATCCGTAGAAGATTTGATTCCATAGTACTTGTATGAAATTATCAAAATAAAGACCATAATGCGTTTCTAATTGCCAATGAGTATCAGCCCACCAAGCCAAGGCTACTGGAATTCTTGATATTGGTGAATATATAACCAAACTTAAAAGAAGTAATAGAAAAAAACGCTTATCTGTATAATACTTTATAGTCCAATATATAGTAATTCCTATTGTTAACCATAACAATCCTAATAGAAATATAAGGTTTTCTGGGAGGCCTATTAATTCGAGTATAAACCGGATCGGTGTAAGTAGTAAAGCAAGAAGTATAGGTGTTTTTACAAGTTTACATGCTTTTTGAAATAACGTTTGTTGCTTATTTGCTTTGTACTGATTCTTCATCAATGTCTATTTGTATAATTCTTTGATACAAAAGTAATTTACTCTTATAGACATTGATGACGGCATGCTTATGACATCTTTACGTCATCTGTGTTTATTGCTGTGTTTACATGCTAAAATAACTTAATTAACTAGCCCAAGTGGATATTAAACCTATCTTTTTCCATTTTCCATTTATTTTTTCAAGTACAAAATTTTCTCCAGAAGATTTTCTATGAACACCAAAACATACTCTATTCATTTTTTTGTTAAAAATAGGTTTATCAATTAAAAAATAACTTTCGTTATATAACCTTTCAAAAGGAGTCATTCTTCCATGTACTATTTGACTTAAAGAATCATGAGGAACTCCCTTTTTAAGAAGTTCACAGGTATTGAGAATTTGATAATTATATTTAGCTAACATTTTTAGATCAAATGTTTTGTTTTTCTGAATTTGCTTTTTAAGAAATAGAGTATCATTCTCTTTAAGGTTATGTGAAAGATATTTAAGATAACTAACCGTTTCAATTTCATCTTCTTTTTCAATCATATAAGGTAATTGAGGTAAAAAGTTAAAGTCAGAAATAAATACTCTTTGGTATGGTATTAATTTTAAATCTGTTGTGTCAGACAATATCTCATTCAATATTCTTGCTTTATCAGTATTACTAATAATTACTTCATTGCTTTTCGCTTTACAAGATATTATGATTATTGATATCAATAATAATATTTTAAGCTTCATTTTGATCAAATACAATTTTTAAAAGTGAAAATACAAAGTATTTATAAAGAATGAAAATAGGAGAGAAGTAATTGAAAATAAATTAAAACCCACTCAACAATGAGCGGGTTTAATATGTTTATGTTAGAAACTATTTATAAATCGGTGCTCCAGTTAATTTCTTTTTTATTAGTATCTACTTTTCCTAAACGGTAATATAATGAAGATGTTACAGTGTTGGTTGTTTCATGTACTGTAGTTATCATACCTTCATCATTAATAGCTACAGAGGGATTAAAGCCTTTGTCAAATGAATGGTCTTTTCCCCAAGAAATCTTACCATTTTCTATAATTCCTACTTTATAATACAAGGTATTCGTTGCAATATTAGAAGTTTCGTGTACTTCAATCACTACATTTTTACTATTAGAAGCTACTGAAGGAGATTTTCCTGAGCTGTATTTTTTGTTTGTACTTGAGTTTGCTGCTACTGCTATGGTTTCTGGATTGTTACTCATAATCTGAAGGGTTTTAAATTATTGTTATCTACTTAAATCTATCATATAATTTGAAACTATCTCAGGTAAAAACCTTAAGATTTTATAGGTGTTTTACCTGTTTTTATACAAGGGTAATCACTTAGTGCTTTAAGAGTTAGATATCTATAAAATATTTTGCTTCTAATGAAAGTTTTATTTTTACTAGAGTGAAAATATTATTTTACTTCTAAGTAAAACAATAATTCCCTTCTAAGTATTTTTTTATTTTGATTAGGGGCAAAATTTTATTTTCATTAGAAGAGAAATAAAATCATAGTAGGAGAGAAGTGGAGTTGGTATAAAAAAATAAGATAATTATACATAGGATAAGAAGTTGAGTTTATATTTAACTTCTCTTTATTGTTATGAAATAGATAATATTTTTTACACTTTATTGTCCAGTGATAGTACTCTTTTTCTAAATAAATCAATGTAGAAAATCCATTTAAATTCTCATAACTTACTCCAACAATTAAAAATGCTTTCGTTTTCTCTTCGTTAAAAATAATATTAGAAAAACTTAAGAATATATCTATATCTTGAAATTCTGTTCTTAATCTTTTTCCATAATTTTTGGTATAATATAATAATGAGTCTTTTTTATGATTAGCTATTTTATCAATAACTATTTTAATATTCTTTTTAGAATTGAAAAATGAGTTTATTAAATTCTTATTATTTGTACATTCTTTAATAGTTTTCAAAACTTCTTTTTTATATTTTTTATTTAAAATATAAGTTTGAGGTAAAAGAGCTATTATTTTTTTTCTCACAGTTTGTTTATAAAAGTATTTATAAGCTTGAAGACTATCTTTTGTTGTAAATTTATAACTCTTCTTATCTGGTGGTGGTGGAAAACCTGGTTTTAACACTATTGAATCCCTTAAATCACCTATTATTTTCTCAAAAATTTGATAAGTATTTTCTTCTATTAGAATACTAGTCTTTTGTTTTTCTTTACATGAGAAAAAAATAAAAGATATGATTAAGAAAATATATTTGCACGAGCTATTCATTAAAGATAAATTGATATATACAGTTGTAGTTTAGTTTTTAGTTAGGAATATATTCTTTAATTATTGTTTTCATCATTTACAACTTTGATTAGTGTGAAATTATAGTTATATCTACTTTATATAATATCTATTTTTTTTCCTCATTGTTATGATATAAACAAACCTTCTCTACACTTTAGTTTCCAATTACCATTTTCTTTTTCTAAAAGAAATAAAGCAGAAAAACCATTTAATTTTCCAAAATTGGTTCCCATAATTGCAATAGCCTTATTTTCTTCCTTATTGATTGCTATTCTTGAGAAAGTTAAAACCATATCACATTTTTCAAACCCTTTATTGGACATTTTAGGATAATAATCATGATAAGATGTAATGACAGAATACTTATTATCTTTTATTTTTGTTAAATCTAAAGTTTGGATTTCTTTTGTTTGGATAAACTTATAAAACAAGTTTTTAAACTCTTTTGTTAAGCACGGTATTTTTCTTTTACTTAAATTTATGCCAGGTTTTTGAGTTTTATCTATACATACTATTAACCTTCCCTCTTTTTTTATATAAGAATTAACTATTCTAATTGTATCCTTTATAATTTGTCTATCTCTTTCTAAGATTTTTTGCAAAGAATCAAACCTAATCTTAGGGTTTGGAGGCGATACAGGAAAAGCTAAAATATTAATATAATTTTTAGTAGTATAATTATAAAGAGTTTGTAAAACTTCATATTTAGTTTCCATTTTAAAACTCTTTTCTTTTTTACAACCAAAGAGTATTAATAACATTATCAACAATCTTTTCATAGTATATATTATTTCTTCTCACTATACTGTGGGTTTATTAACTTTTAAAAAGGTTTTAATTTTTATAATAATCATACTATTTTAAAAATTAATAATACATTTAGACTTCATTTTATTTATGAAATAGATAATCTTTTTTCACATTTTATTACCCAATGATAATGTTTCTTTTCTAAGTAAATTAATGTAGAAAAACCATTTAATGCTCCATAATTTATCCCTAAAAAGACTATAGCTTTTGTATATTTCTTATTAAATTTCACTTTCGAAAAAGACATGTATAAATCAATATTGTCTATTTTATTTTGTGAATTCTTAATAAAAAGAATAGAATCATTTTTTTTTAATAATGAAATTTTATTAATTTCTATTTTACTTTTATTATTTTCATTCTTAAAAAAGTCTAGTTTATTTTTTGACTTTATACAATCAGAAAAATAGAGTTCATTATACTCAGGCATTTTTAGTAAGTTTTCGTAAACTCCTATTTTTTTTATACCATTAGTTTTTTCATAAAAATTTTTATAAAAAAATAAACTATCCTTAGTTTTAAAGTTTCTGTGTTTTAATGGAGGTGGCATTAAAATATTAGAATTTATTTTTTGTGAATAAAAATTAATGAGGTAACTTAAAACTTTGTAAGTGTTTTCTTCTTCGTTGTTATTATTATTTTTTGTTTCTAATTTTTTACAAGATAGTATCAAAATAAAAAATAAAAAAAGATAGGATTTACTTACAGTCATTTTTATTGAATTTACTAGTGTTATTTACAATAATTTTATCTTTAAAATAATCTGTTTTTTCTATATCAATCCATTTATTTCCGTCATAATATTTATCAACACCATAATCAGTATTTAATCCTTCCCATGCAAAACCTAAATACTTATATAATGGATACTTTTTTTTATCAAGAATTCTTATAGCATTTGCTATAGGATATATGTATTTTTCTCTCATGTATTGATGTTGAAAATTAACATTAGCATAATTGGGATCTGAAAATTTTTTATAATGAAAATATAATTCATAAATTCTTCTTTTATCATTAGGGTTAACCCCTTTAATATGCTCATTCACGTATCTAAATAAGTGAGCATGAATCCCTTCATGTAAAACTGTAGCAGCAAAATCTAAATTAGTGTTTCCATGACTAGGAAAATATATAGTTATTATTCCTTTATCAATATCTTTATCATCAGTACAAGCTTCAGAACCAATTGCACAAGTTCCTATTCCTGGTTTTAAATATAAAGTATATTTAGTGTCATTTTCAAACTTTTTAATTGTAGTTTTATATAATTTTAAATTTTTGAGTTTATTGTAAATACACTTAGCTTTCCCTGTTAGTTTATTTATAATTTGATCTTCTTCTACGCAATTTCCAAAAACATCTTTATAAAAACCAGAGTCACATTCTTCTTTATCACATCCATGAATAGGGTTGTCACAAGGAAATACAACAACGTTATTTGAAAAATCCGAAGAACCCGAAAAGTCCGAAAAACCACCACCTCCGCCAGAAGAAAAACCTAACCCGTAACCATTTAAACCTGGTCCATTATCTGAATAATTACTGATAGAAATTGGTATTGAGATTACAAAGCCTCCACTACTAGTGCTACTATTTATTACTACTTCATCTAAATTATTATTACAAAAATCAGAATCTGGATTTAAACCTTCATCACAACTACCTTCATCTGGTGCACTTGACGTTAAAGTTGTTCCTCTTTTATTTTTTGGTGAAACTTTAATAAATTGAGTAATAAACACCCCTTTCTTTATTCTATATCCATTAATAAACTTTCCATTTAAATGCGTAATACTTAATATTCCACTAAACTTTTTGGAAGACATGTTTTTATCAGGTATTATGTTTATTAAGGCTTTTATAAAGTTATCGCCCTGTTTTAATAAAATTACTTTTGAATCAATATTTTGGTATTTTGTTTTAGCAGGAATTAATGTAATAAACTCAGAAGTATTTTTGATTTTTTCTTGTTTAATATCAGAAAAATCTAATTTTAAATTTAATTGGTTTTCTGTTTTTTTAGCGAGATTACTTTCCTTTTGAAAATTTAAAATTTCTTCAGATGACACCGTTTTGTAATTGAACTCATTGTTTATATTGTCAGTTATGTTAATGTGCCCTTCCTTTTCACAATTCAACAATAACATAATTCCTATTAAAGATATTACAATCTTTAAACTTATTACTTTCTTTTTCATACCTAATTCAATTGGTTATTAACTTTTTGAATAGGGATAAGGATTCGATAGTAAGGAAAAATATATTTTAATTCTTCCTAATATTAATCAAAAAAAGTGCTTATGCATAGAGTAAATGAATAAACGGTAGGTTTTATGTAATAAACGGTTTAAATTATTGTTTTAAAGGTGTTTATATGGTGTTTAATTATCTTGCTTGAGTTTCTAAACTAGATGATTTCAAGCCTTTAAAAATTAACCAAAGTGGAAGCACTAATTGGATTAATCCTATAGGAAGAAGCATATTCATGCTTATACTTTGTCCAAAAATTGAAAACAACATTTCAATAAACATAAGCAGTACTGCTATTATTCCAACTATTGAAATGATTTTAGGAACTAATTTAGAGATGAATAAGTTATAGTATAAAACAAAAACTGGGAAACAAGAAATTAACAAGCTTAAATAGTGTGACCACCAATGCTTCTTATAAAATATACTTCCTAAGGTGTTTAAAATTGTAGCGTTATCATTTCCATTTTTAGAATACTCTAAACTTATTTCTAACATGGATAAACTATTAATATTGTCTATAGCCACAGCTATAAAACTTAAAATACTGAATGCTAAATATAAAAAAGCCAAACTAGTGTTGTATCTTTTAAAAATAGGTAATAAAACTGCTGCTATAATTACTGATAGAATCCCATTTAAAAATAAAAGCAGAGTGGAAATAATAATTTGATTTGAGTTTTGTGAAGTACTAGTTAGATAGTTGTCAGAAAATAATACTGATCCTTGAAAAACTTGATAAGCCGTAACACCGCTTGCAAAAATAATAAGAAACAATATCCCAATAATTCGTCCTACTGCTTTGTTTGAATTCATATCTTAAAATTAATTAGTTGATTGATTTTAAGACGATTTGGATATGAAGTTGTTACATGAGAATATTAGAATAAGATAAAAAACCTATATCTAATCTACAAGAAGCTATTCTTAGAAGACTTTAGAGAAAAAAGATATTTTAATACTCTTTATTTCTTTCTAATATAAAACTCTTCAAAGGACTTTGTTCTTCTCCTAGTTTATGAACTATTTGATAATGGTTTAAATCCTCGTAGCCATAATATTGAATCAAAGCTCTAGACTTATTTTTATCATATAGTTTTTTCGATTCTACAATGAACAAATCAGTTTCATTTAAACCTACACTTAATAAAACTGGACATTTTATAACAGATAAATCTTTATTTATAATGCTATAATTCATTACATCGTTATCGCTCAATTGCAAAGTTTCATTGAGATAACTGTTTTTTATTGGGGCTAAATCAAAAATGCCACTAAGACTACAAATAGCTTTAATATTTACTCTTAAATTCTCATTTATTAAATAAGTCATTAAGGCTAAATGTCCTCCTGCAGAATGGCCTGAAAGTGTTATTTTATTTGGGTTTCCGTTGTATGTATATGCTTCTTTTATGATCCAATTTGTAGCATTACTAACATCTTCTATGAGTATTTTCATAGTAACTGTTGGAATAAGCCTGTAATTTATAACACAAACTGTAAAATTGTTTTTTACAAAAGGCTCTGCAATAAAACTATAACTTTTCTTATCTAATCCTCTCCAGTAACCTCCATGAATGAATATTAAAATAGGAGAGTTAGCAACTTTTGAAGGAAAAATATCTAAGGTTTGTAATGGCTCCTCTCCATATTTCTTATCTAAAAAGCAAGTGTAGTTTTTTCTGACTCTTTCTGATTCACTTTCATTAATATCTAAAAAATCTTGAAAATTAGGATGACATGCACGTAGGTTTAACTGATTTTCTGGAGTTTTCATAGAGCTTTTAATGATTTTGGATATGATTTATCATTTTGAAAAAAATAAACTTGTTTATCTATATATTAAAACAGTAAGCTTAACCCATAAAAATAGATTATTCCAATACATATGATTCCAATCAGGTTTGGTTTTAATTTTGTATTCTTAAAATCAATCCATATTGATTCGAACTCCTCTTTTTCTGATTGAATTACTTTTGTATTTGCAATTAAATCACCAATTCGTCTTTCGATGTTTATAAATGAGATAATTACTTCCAAAGGCCAAGCAATAATGATTGTTAAATTCCGAATAAAACATTGTAGTTCAGTAGCTTGTTTTGAAGTTTTTTGATTAATTATTTGATAACCTAAAAGGCGTTTTGCTGGACTTTTACCTCTTAAAAAGTCTTTGTTGAAATAAATAAAAATGATTAAGTAAAAAAACAAGTTTTCTATTTGAAAACTCAATTTCCAACTATAATACTCAGAAATAGTTGAAGCAATAATAATAATAATAATAATAATAAGAGGTATAATAAAAAAACAAAAGAAAAAAAAGTCTAATAGCATACTTGAAATTCTACGAACACGCTTGTTACTATTCACTATTTTTATTAAGATTTCTACTAAAGCACCTTTTGTTTCTTGTTTAATTTGTGTCATTTATAATTAAATATATGATTAGTTTTAGCTTTATGTGTCTAATGGTATCATATCCCATTTAAAGCTTTCATAAACAGTGTATTCAAGAGCTTTTCGGCGCTCAATAATAATATCTAAGCTAACTTTATCTGATTTTTCACCTGTAAGATTAGAATTTCTTGCAAACCAATGTACTCGATAAAATTTATCTAACATTTCAAATATTTCAATCTGATTCCTAAATTTAAAGTTTGATATAAATTGTTTAGTGGATTCATTTTTCTGAATATTTGGAATCAATGTAATTAAAGAATTTTCAACTCCTGTATTAAAAGTTAGATTATTATGTAATCCACCTACCCAAGCAAAAGACCAAACAGCTTCTATATACCAATAAATATCAGTTTTGCTTTGTTCAGGCAATTCAGCATATTTTGTGTTTAAAAAAAATAATTCCTCTTCTGTTAGTTTATCCATAAGTTCATTTCCAGAAAGCCATTGTTTTATTATTTCATTTGGAGCACCTAAATGTAATTGAAAGACAGCTACTAGAATCATCATTCTTTCGGCAATTTCCATAGGGTCTTTAAAGTTAGGTTTATCCAAAAAAGGAAGATGATCTATAACTTCAATTCCATTTTTTTTTAGTTTTCTAGTATTTACTTTCTTTATTCTTTTAGGTCTAATTTTTTTATTGAACCACATTCCTTTTCATTTTTTATTAAGCAATATACAAAGAGAGCTTTGAATGTAGTAAAATTATTATGTTTATAATCGTTATTAATATTTACGGACTATTTTTCTTTAGATAATTTTCTTCTTATCTCTTTAGGAATAGCATCTTTATGAACTAACACTGAAATTGTTTTTAATAATAATGCATTTTTAGACATATACATATAGCCTCCATATTTATTATTTCCTTCATAATTCTTTAATAAATAGTATGGAGTTCCTTTTGAATCTTCAGCAATTCTAATAATATGCAATGTTATGATTGTCATTTCTAAATCATTTTTACATCGTATAAATCTATATAGTAGGAGAGGAGGTTAATTTATTTTTCTGTTTGTTTATAAATCCAATCTATTAATTCAACTTTATTTATAGCATCCCAAGTTGATTGAACAGTTTTCTTTTTTGAAGGATTATCTCCAGGTTGTAATACAATCAAATCTGTATTTTCATTACCTGCAAGCCTTAATTCAGCTAAAAAACTAACTATATCTGTAGAGTTATTTTCATAGAGGGTCTTATACTGTTTTGTCAATTTATATTTAATAGCGGGCTCTATATAAGCTCTTATAGCATAATTTTTATATAGTGGAATATTTCTGTTATTCTCATCATAATAGCTATATGCTGAAAAGTTATGGTAACTGTTGGGCGAAGTTTTTGGAGTTCCATTTAAATATGTTTCTAACATATAATTTATAAAAGTAGGCTCCCATAAGTTGTTTCGTTTGATTCTTATTTCACGTTTGTGTTGATACCATTTTCTTGTCCAGTCTAATGTAAAATTACAAATTACAATTCCCTTTATATTTAATTGAAAATCAAGATTATTCTCTTTTGAGACTTTGATATATCTCATGGCTCTATGTCCTGTTAAACTCGCTCCTAAGAAAAATATGTTTTTATTAGGTAGTTTATAATCAGTAAAAGCTTTTTCTATAAGTTTATGTGCTGAAATTATTGAAGAATTAGAAAAGTAAAAATCAAAAGGAATTTCAGTAGAAACAGACAATACTGCAAAGTTCTTTTTAAGTGCTTCGCTATAAGTTTGTTTAGCACTTTTGTTCTTTTTATCGTATCCTGAATCCTCTAGAAAAATAAAAATCCCCTCAATTTCTTTATAATTAGGTAGCATTAAAGTATAACCTTCTTGAATATAAGGAAAGAAGTCTTTTGAACCTTTTCCTATTCTTAAACTATCTTTTTTTAAAGGAGCGTAATGTTCAACTATTTTCTGTGAAAAAGATTTAGTGCTAAAAACAGCTAATAAGATGATTATAAAGAATGGTTGAATGCTTTTACTCATTTTCTTTCTAGACTTTAGATAATAATGTTAAAAGCGAATATAATTTAATACAATGATAAAGTTTTAAAAATTAATACGTAAGCCTCAGTTTTATAGTAAGTTTAACATAATAAAGAAATTAATTCTTTACTCTAGTTCCCACACTAAATTCAGCAAAAGCAAGCAATAATATAATAGTTATTTCGGTTAAAATGTATAACCATCCTATATAAGTAATTAAATGAAAGTGATAAGCAGCAAAGCCTAAGGATATACAACAATACAATAGATTGAGTATAGCTATTCCTTTTAATAGCACACCAGTTTTTGAATACTTTTGTTTAAAGCTATAGATATCATATAAAGTAAAAAACAAAGGTATAATGGCTAAGATGTATAATGCTGAAGATGGTATTCCGAAGAGAGCTTCAAATTGTACTAATACTACACCCAACATAAAAGAAGATACTATTGCTCCAGAGCCATCTATTAAAAATAGTTTTTTTGGATTTTGTTGAATCTTAGTTAGTAAACTTTTAAAGTTTGTAAGCATTTACAGTATAGGAATTACTTCTTTTCTTATCGCAGAATTTTCTCCATTTTACGACCTTTAGCTAATTCATCAATCAGCTTTTCCATACGTCTACATTGTTTATATAATAAAAATTCATCTTCTATTTCTTCAATTCTATAACCACAAACAACTCCTTTTATTAGGTATGCATTAGGATGTATCGTTGCTTTTTCAAAAAAAGTTTTAAAAGTTACTTTTTCTTCGATGAATGCATCCAATTGCTTTTTATCAAAACCTGTTAACCATTCTATAATTTGATTAAGTTCTTCAATGGTTCTACCATTTTTCTCTATTCTATTCACATAGTGTGGATAAATAGAAGCAAATACCATATTGGCAACCTGTTCATTTTTCTTTGCTGTAACTTTCATATTTGTTATTCGATTAATGGTTTATTATACAATTAAAAGACATCTTTCACCCATATCATGTTCTCCAATTAAAATCATTGCTTGGTGTCTAAAATTGAATTGATCAAAAAGACCTTTTTTTTGTAATTTAATAAGAACATCATGTATTGCAATACACCCTTTAAAATATAAAAAATCATGCAATTCATCAAAACCTTTTAAATCCCAATATTCATTATCTTCTAAAACATATTTTTTCTCAATCTCATCATCGTCATCTAAAAATGAAAAGCTATCGTAAAACTCCAATAAAAAACTAGGATGATGCTCCAGTTCTTCAAGTATTTCATATTGCAAATCTAAGTCTACTTCTTCTTCACTTAATTTATAACTTTTCCAATCATAAATTCCATAAGCATGGGCTTGTCTTGATTTCCACCAAGTTGTATCGTATTCAAATAATAAAGCATCAAGTTTTGGAACTGCTTCTATTTTAGATAAAGTATTTCCCCATTGTTCTATGTTTGAAATTAATGTTTTTTCAATTTTATATTTATAAATATTAAAGTCAAACGTTGAAATTCTTTTTTCTAAGTCTAATAATATTTGATGTTTGTTTTGAATTGACTTGTACTGATTTAAATTCAAGTTCATTTCAAACTCTAAATGTTCTCTGATTCTTTTATTATTTAACATTAGTTGGCTTTTAATGAATCCTATTTATATATTTTCTTCAATAATTTTTACAATATCATTTATATTTTTTTCAGAAAAACTATTTTTAATAGCTATAATTTTACCATCTTTATCTAAAACCATAAAGGTAGGAGCTCTTTGAATTCCATAAGTTAATGCCATCTTTTTTCCATTATACAAACTTGGGAATTCAATTTTATAATCGGTAAGGTAGTTTTCTAGTTCTTTTTTAGAATAGTCTTCAACATATTCAACTCCATAAATTTTAAAATCGTTTTTTTTAAACTTGTTTTTAATTTTATTTAGACTTGGAATTGCTTTTAGACACGCTACACAGCCTTTAAACCAAAATTCTAATAAGACCACATTTCCTTTTAATTTAGATAGATTTACTGTACTATTATTATTTAACTCAGGTAACACCCAATTAGTAATTTGTTTTCCAACATTGTTAAGCATGCTATTTTTGCGTAGAGTAAGATATTCTTCTATTGTAAAAACAGGATAATCATTAGGTAAATATTCTCCAGTCCAAAGTTTATTATCAAATTTGTAATCTAAGACCATGTTTTCAATAGTTCTACTTATAAAACCAGTTTTTCCACTTTGACTAATTATTTTATAAGGAAAATAATTGCTTTTATTTAGAATTAAATAATACTCAGAATCATTATTATCGTTCTCTTTAAAGTTATAATTAATCCAGTCTATATATTTATTTTTAAGCAAAAAATTAAAGACTAAGTATTTATTGTTATTAATAATAGTATCATTTTTTCTTATAATAGAGATACTATCATTTTGAATAATTTTTGGCAAGAGTTGTTTTAAAGCACTTATAGTAAGTAGTATAGGATTGTTAACAGATTCATTACTGGTATCGTTATTTATAATAGTAATTTTCTCTTTATGATTTGACTGCATTGTTTTACTACCATTGTAAATAAGTTCACCTTCTAATGAATTAAAATGATATTTTAAATTATTTGATTTATCTATTCTAAAATCAAAAGATATAGTATCTAAATCTTTAAAAATCAATTTTCCTTTGTCCTTAAACTCAAAAGAGGAGGTATATTTTATTGTTTTTATATTGGATAGATTAATAGAAACCTCCTTTAATATTTCTTTGTTTGATTTAGAACAAGAAGCTAATGTAATTATAGAGAATATGATTAATAATGTCTTTTTCATAAGGAAAAATTATTGTTTTAAGAGAGTTTCATTTTATTGAGGTATTCCAATTTGAGCTCTTGTTTTTCCTGTTTTCTTTTCTAAGGTAGAAACTAGTTCATCAAAACCAACTAAATGCATGTGTGCTTTAATGTTTTTATCAGCACTAATGATCTTCATTTCTAAACTTTGTTTTCCAAAAGATAAATCTTGAATTTCTGTCCATCTGATTTCTTTTTGTTTCCCAAAGAGTGTTTTTTCAATAATTGCTAAATCAGTTATTTTTATATAAGATATATACCCTTTAGCAAATAATAATAAGCCCACAATAAAAGATACGATACTTGAAATAATGGCTAAAATTTGATCATTTTCCTTAGCAAAAAAGAAGGCAAATATTAACAGAGCAACGCCTCCAATGATTACAAAAACTCCAATTATAGGGTATAGTTTAGGAAGTTGTAAAATTAAATTTCCACTCTCATCTTTTCGAGGTTTCTTTTTAGAAACAGCTAAGAGTAAAGACATAACAATTGAAACAATAATAACGGGTAGAATACTTTTTGATATCATAGTAGTTTTTTTTAAAAGTAATGTGAAGTAAAACTTTTTGCAATTTTTTCACAAATATAGTTAAACCTTGATATGTATTTATAAAAAAAGCAAACCGAAGTTTGCTTGATGTTAAAAGTCTTTATTTCCATTGCTTTTTACGATTCTTTTTCCAAGATCTCGTATTTTTAGAAATAGTAGAATTAATAGTTTCAAATCCATGAGGAAAGCAAAAAGAACAGCCTCCCATTTTTATGTAATTAATCTCCCTTGAAACCTTTACATTTGAAATTTTCTTTGGAAAATCGATGAAACCGTATTCATTTAATCCAAAAACTTTTTTTAATCTCTTAAGATTTTTCAATTTTTTATTGTTTTAAGTTAAGTACTTAAAACAAGGTTCCTTTTAATATTAGAATTAAGTATTTCATTTTATAGCATTTTCACAAATATAATAAAGTGTATAACATTTTAAGATGAGTTTTCTTTTATACCTAATAATCTTGCTCTTATTCAAAAATAATCAAGTTCTATGGTGTTTTTTATCATTTAAATCTTATAAATATTCAAATTTGAGTAGTTAACGATGATTATTCAATTGATTTTCAATAAGATTAATAATCATTTTTAACAAAGGTGAAATCTGAAAAACCTTATAAAAGAGTAGGAACCAACTAAATCAACTAAACATGGAAAACACAATTAATGTAGCTGATTCTACTACTAAAACACATCAGCCAATTGTTGAACAATTAAAAGTTCTTTTGAATAATAATTTAGAATTAAAAGGAGCATTAATATCTTCTTTAATGATAGCTTCTGGTATGGCTAAAGAAAAACTAAATGATCAATTGTATAATGGTTTGAATGAAGTTTTTAATAATAATGCATGGCCAACAACCATAGAAGATTATTATGATTATTTAGATATCTATGTAAAATTAGTACCTAATGAAGAAATATCTGAAAACTATCCAAAAGCATGGAGGAGTGGTCCAAATCAAAATGGATACAATCAAAAAGTATACGATTTATTATGCCAATTTTATTGGTTAGTAGATCAAAATGAACCAGGTTCTGATGTAACTATTCAAAGTTTTCCAGAATTTGCAGAATGGCTTGTAGCGTTTGCTAATAGTTGGGGAGAGTTTTGTAAGACTAAGGCTTCTTTTACAGAAAAGTCAAAAGATTCTTTTAAAGCCAATCCAATGTACAACTGGGATTTATACTCAGATAATGAAGAAAAGTGGGATACTTTTAATAAGTTCTTTTATCGTGAGTTTAATAATGCTGCAGAAGGAACAGGAATAAGTCCTTTAAGACCTATAACTGATCCTACTAATAACAAAACTATAGTTGCACCAGCAGATTGTACATATAAAAAGGATTATGCTATTGATGCTAATGGGAATGTATTAGAAGATGGTAAACAAGCCTCTGTAAATTTAAAACATACACATTCTATAGGTTCAGTTACTGAACTTTTAGACGGAAGTCAATATGCAGATGCTTTTAACGGAGGAACTTTTGTACACTATTTTCTAGGACCATTTGATTATCATCGTTTCCATACACCAGTTTCTGGATATGTCTTAGAGAGTAGAAAAATATCAGGTAAAGTATTTTTAAATGTTCAAATAAAACCTGATGGGCAATGGGATGCACCAGATGGAGCAGATAATGGATATGAGTTTAATCAATCTAGAGGATTGATAATTTTAGATACTCTAGAACTAGGTAAAGTAGCTGTGCTTCCTATAGGAATGTGTCAAGTATCCGGTGTTTTAATGACTCCAGGTTTAGAAGGAAAAGAAGTGGTAAAAGGGCAGGAGTTTGGTAAATTCCAATTTGGAGGTTCTGATATTATCATGCTATTTGAAAAGAGTCCTGAAGAGCTATATATGTACAAAAGAGATCCAGGTCATAACCGTATTCATTTTCAATATGGTCAAGCAGCAATATTGGCTAAATAGACAACATATTTTTGCACATAATAAAGAAACGGAGAATATTAAACATGTTCTCCGTTTTTATATAAAAGCATATTATATCTTTTTGTTTACTTTGGGATATCATTAAAATATAATTAAACTCAACTCAAAACATGCAAAACAAACATCTTTTTACAATCATTCTTATATTTCAATTTCTTGTAGGATTTGCCCAGTCTAAAGAGTATCAAGCTAAAAAAGAAAGAAAAATAAAGCAGGGATCAGTATTTACTAAAATTATAAAAAAAGAACTACCAGCTACTATTTTATATGAAGATAAAGATGTTATTGCTTTTCTACCAATAAGATTACAATCCAAAGTACATGTATTAATAGTACCCAAAAAAGAAATTCCCACCATTAACGATATTAATGAAGAAGATGCAATGTTGCTTGGTAAATTGTTTTTAGTGGCTAAAAAAATAGCTAAAGAAAAAGGTGTTGCAGAAACAGGGTATCGTTTATCAATGAATATTAATGAAGATGCAGGGCAATCTGTTTTTCATTTACATATGCATTTGCTAGGAGGAGAAAAATTAGGTCCAATGGTTCAAATAAATAAATAACAACAGTATTTCTTTTCGCTTTACTTAAAAAGGAAAGCAATTCGTCTAAAGATTAATCCATCTCGTCTAATTTTAAAATTTTAATCCTAATTCAAAACTATCTTTACAGTGTAATTAAAAGTTTGATATACATTTTTAACAATTTTAATTAAAAGTTTAGAAAAGAAGCATTCCGGGGGGACAGGCTTCTTTTCTTTTTTTATTTCACTTTATAAGCAATGAAAAAAGAATAAGTGAACATGAATTATTATATATTGCGTATTAAATTTCAATGAATTTATTTACATGTGATTATGCAGAATGAAAATTCAAGTTTAGCAACTAATTTAATTGCTTATCGTAAAAGTTTAGGACTTTCTCAAGAGGCTTTAGCAGAGAAAGCGAATGTGTCTTTGAGTACTATTCAACGTATTGAAAAAGGGACAGTTACTCCTCGTGCTTTTACGATTAAAATTTTAGCAGAAACATTAAACGTAGATATTACAAGTTTAATGAACTCTACTATTCAAAGTGAAACTTCAATTTCAAATATTTCTCCTTTAAAAAAGTTAAACTTAGTAACACTTTTTTTTGTTTTCCTACCTTTTATAAACCTTATAGTTCCAACTATATTCTGGAGAATGAATGAAGAGTTAGAAAATAAAAACTCTACAGCAGGAAAAATTTTAAGTTTTCAGTTATTATGGAGTTTTATTGTAGTGATAGGAATGGGAATTACACTTTTTTTAGGAAACCTGCTTATTGGAGCGGGTGATAGTCTTTTCTTCATCATGATTTATTATTTACTAGCTGTGCTGTTTAATATTTTTACAATTGCTAAAACAGCATTTAAGTTGAATAATAAGGATGAAAATATACTTTCCTTTATTCCAAATTTATTTTAACCTCAGACTTAATTAACTTATTGATATTTAGCCATTTGTTTTTAAATGACATATAAATGCGGTAAAAAAGCTATAGGATTGACATAAGATAATAGCCGACATCATTCTAGTTTTACTATTCAATTTTAAAAGAATAGAAATAAACAGAATGAAGAAAAGTATTTTAAAAATCAGCTTAGCTATTATAGCTTTATTAATAATTTGGGGAGGATTCGTTTTTTTTAAACCAGCTCCAAAAACGATTAATGATTTAATGGAAAGCTATGTGAATCCTGGTATTAAAATTAAAACAAGGAGTCCATTTAGTGGAAGTGTTTTAGTAGCCAAAAATGGAAAAATAGTTTTTGAAAAAGCTTATGGAGAATCTGATAGAAAATCAAAAACACTCAATACAATAGATACTAAATTTGGTATTGGTTCGGTAACAAAACAGTTTACAGCAATGCTTATCATGCAAATGGTAGCAGAAAAAACAATAAATCTACAAGATACTATAGGAAAGTATTTGCCTTATTTACCTAAAGATAAAAAAGATAATATAACTATTCATCAGTTATTGGCTCATACATCAGGATTGCCACATTATGAAGGTTTAGATGCCATAGGAGTAAGTTTAAGAGAATTTGGAAATACAAGTTATACACCAAAGGAGCTAGCAATATTGATTGGAAAAACAAATTTGGTAAGAAAACCAGGAACGGCATATTATTACAGTAGTTTTGGTTATGACTTGTTGGGAACTATTTTAGAGAAAGTATCAGGTAAAACATACAAAGACTTGTTAAGTGAGAGAATAATAAAACCTCTTGGATTAAAAAATACAGGTTTTGAAAGTAATGAATATGTAGCTAAAGAATTAGCAAAAGGGTATAGGTATAGAGAAGTTTATGGATTGGATTGGTGGACCTCAGAGCATGGTGGTAAAATCACTCAAGCTCCCTTTAGAGATCAGTCAACTGCCTATTCTGCTGGTGGAATGCATTCTACTGTTAGAGATTTATTTACATGGAGTAAAGCTTTAAAAACATTCAAATTATTATCTCCTAAATTGACAAAAATAATGCTAACACCAAATAAACATGGGCATTGTTATGGTTTGGTAAGAAACTGGGATGATATTGTAGAAAAAAACATAAACGTAAGATTATATGGACATGGAGGAGCTTTGGCCGGAAATAGTGCTTTTATAGCTTTATATGATGACGGAACTACAATTATTTACTTGACTAATAGGAATAATTTAAAAGCTGAAGAAATATTACATCAAATACATATACGCGCAAATAATTTAAAAGATGAATTTAAGTTAAAAGGATATCCAAATAGAAGTTCCTATTCAAAGTTTATAGAAGCAGGAGGAATGCCTGTATTGCATGATTATTTTAATAGACTCTCTAAATACAGTGGTTATAAAGTAAATCCTTCAAACAGTACAATGAGAGGTATTATGAGTATTCATTTAGAGGCCAAAAAACATACTGTAGCAGATAGTTTAAAAATGGCTTTTATCAATAATTTTAATAAAGATGAAAGAACTCTTAATGAATTTGGGTATTACTTTTTAAACTCCGATTATCCTAAGTATGCTTTAGATTTTTTTAAAGAAAACACTTCTAAATATCCGTATTCATCTAATGCTTGGGATAGTTTAGGAGAAGCATATTTGACTTATGGAAATTACAATGAAGCTATAAACTGCTATAAGAAAGCTATAGAAATAGGAAAAAAGATAAATCATAGTGCATTAAGACTTTATAAGGAAAATCTTGAGAAAGCATTGGAAAAACTAAAAAACTAACTAATAAATAGATTAGAAAGGAGAATATTTAGTAATATTCTCTTTTCTAATTTTAAGAGTATAAAATTAGAAATACACCTATCATAATACCTGCTAAAGGAACTAATTTTTTTCGTTTGTTTTTTTCTTTAAAAACAAGTCCACCTAATACCACGGCAATAATTATTTGACTGCGTTTTATAGCTGATAATAACATTATTAAAGCATCAGGATCTTGTAGCGCTTTAAAATAAAAATAATCGGCGGTTTGTAATAAAACACCAACAGCAATAATTGTCCATCGCCATTTAAAATCCTTTCGTTTTTGTTTGTATGGAAACCAGGTTATTGATAGAATAACAATTAAAATAAGTATCGTATACCAACAAAACCAAAACTGTAGTGTTTGTGGATTTAAACTTAAATTCTGAATTAAAAACTTATCATATAACCCACTAGATGCTCCTAAAAATGTAGCACCAATAATGGCAAAAATCCATTTATTCCTTTTAAAATTAATTCCTTCTTTTTTCCCAATTTTAGAATAGAGAATTACTGATAATATAATAAGGAAAAAACCAATCCATTGTAAAAAATTAGGACTCTCTTTATAAATTACGATAGCTCCTATAAAAGTAAAAAAAGGACCAGCAGAACGAATTGGCGTAACAATAGTAATAGGTAAATGCTTTAATGCCTGATAAGCTAATATCCATGAAGAAGCCATAATCATTGATTTTATAAAAATAAAACCATGAGTTGTCCAAGGAATATCACTAATATGAAAACCTATTTTCTGCGTATACTCAGGATAAAATATAGAACCAATAAAAAACGGTACTAAAAACAAAAAACCAGAAGAAATAGTACCTAAAAGTACAGGAAAGACTTCGTTTCCTTGTACAGCATGCTTTTTACATAAATTATGTAATCCTAAAAAAAGAGCGGCCAATAAACCTAAATACATCCACATGCCGCGAATATAGTTTTTTAGACTATTTCAAATTCAAAATAATTTAAAAAAAGCACAATGAAAAAAGCTTTATATTTTTTAGGATTATTACTTGTAGTAAAAAGGGGTTTTTCCCCTACAAGCAATTATATAGGAAACTATATTTGCCTCCGTATTTGTAGAATGTGGGGACATTGTAAGAATGCAACAATAAAAAGCATCTTTAGAAAAAAGGATGCTTTTTTATATAAAAACAAGAGAGAATATATTTCTTTTATTTTCAAAAGGACTAATCGAAAAAATCTTCTTAAACGTCTATAAAAAATAAAAGAACATCAATAAAATAATAAAAACTAAGGTAGATTATTTTACCTTAGTTTTTATTATGTTAGACTTACAAGAAAGAAATTATTTAAAAATTTTATTCCATATTTTAATATGGTTGCTTTTGTTTACTTTTCCCTTAGCTTCACTAAATGAAGAGTACCTTATTCACAGAAACTGGCTATCGCTAACATGTATTTTTATTGCTTTTTATATAAATTACTTTGTTTTAGTAGACCTTTTTTTCTTTAGAAATAAGAAACCATTATTCTATATACTCAACGTTCTGTTAATTATATTGCTTTATGTTTTATTACGACATACGTTAAAATTAAGCTTATTTCATCCCACAGTTGATGGTAAAATTGTACGACAAGTAAGAAACGGAGCAATGACTACTATCCAATTAATTTTACCTATTATCTTAAGTATTGGAATGTGTCTCGGTTTAAAGGTTAATACAAGGTTTCGTAAAAGTCAATTATTACTAGAGCAAATAAAACAAACACAATTAAATTCAGAAATTAAATACTTAAAATACCAAGTACAACCACATTTCTTATTTAATACGTTGAACAATATTTACGCATTAATTGATTCAGCTCCTGAAATAGCTAAAGAATCTATACATACTATGAGCAAAATGATGCGCTATTTATTGCATGAAGCCTCTAATAGCAAGGTTTCTTTAACTAAAGAAATTGAATTTATAGAACGTTATATTGAATTAATGCAATTAAGAGTATCATCTAATGTAACACTAAAAAAGAACTTTCCTATCATAAATCAGCCAATACAAATAGCTCCTTTGTTATTAATTTCATTTGTAGAAAATGCATTTAAACATGGTATAGATGCTGTAAAACCTAGTTTTATCAATGTAGAGTTAAGTATAAATGGAAAATATATAAATTACAGGGTAGTAAATTCTTCATTCCCTGAAAAAGAAAAAGTAACTAACTCTGGTATTGGTTTAGAAAACTTAAAAAAACGATTAGAATTAGTATATCCAAAGAAATTTGAACTAAAAGTTAAAGAAGAAGCTAATCTATTCATTGCCGAATTAAAACTTAAATTTAAAGAATGAAACTATCTTGTATTTTGATTGATGACGAACCTTTAGCTTTAAATTTATTAGAAGGTTACATTAATTCCATTCCATTTTTAGAATTAAAAGCTAAATGCAATAATGCTATTGTAGCTTTTGAAATCATAGAAAATGAAACTATAGATTTAATTTTCACTGATATTCAAATGCCTAATTTGTCTGGAATTGAATTCTCAAAAATGATTTTAAATAAAAATATCAAAGTTATTTTCACTACTGCTTTTGAAGAGTTTGCACTCGAAAGTTATAAAGTAAATGCTATTGACTATTTAGTAAAACCAATAAGTTATACTGAGTTTTTTTCAGCAGCAAACAAAGCCAAACAGCTACTTTTTAATAGTGCACCTAGTAAAACTTCAATGGATGATTATATATTTATCAAATCAGATTATAAATTGATTAAAATAAATCTGAAAGACATTATTTATGTAGAAGGATTGAAAGACTACCTAAAGTTTTATACAGTTAATTCAGAAAAACCATATCTGACTTTAAAAAGTATGAAATCGCTTGAAGAAGAATTATCTAACAAATACTTTATGCGTGTACATCGTTCATTTTTAGTTAATTTAAAAATGATAACAACCGTAGAAAGAAATCGAATTGTCTTTGGTGAAAAATACATTCCTATCTCAGAAAAGTATAAAGAAAATTTCCAAAAATTTATAGAAGGTGATTTTTTAAAGTAGATGAAATACTCCAAAACTTCTATAAAAAAGAGTTCTGAGTATATTTTATTTTAAAAACTACTCTAGGTTCTTAATATTTGATGTATTCACGCTAAAAATACATCAATGATTCAAATAACTAACTTTTTAATAATATGCTTATTAACATATTATTTGCAGACAAAAAAAGATACTAATG
This sequence comes from Tenacibaculum aiptasiae, assembly GCF_965221665.1. Taxonomy (NCBI): domain Bacteria; kingdom Pseudomonadati; phylum Bacteroidota; class Flavobacteriia; order Flavobacteriales; family Flavobacteriaceae; genus Tenacibaculum; species Tenacibaculum aiptasiae. Next base: position 748,343 of record NZ_CBDCSN010000003.1, on the reverse strand, counting down.
AAATTTTAACCAAGTTTGAAAAAACAAGTTATTCATCTAAAAAACTATAATATGAATAATTTCAAACTAAACAATCAATTAAGCTATTTTTTAGATCTGATAGTATATTTAGCAATAATGTTTCTTATTAGAGAAATACATACTCCTAATACACACTTTTTAGTAAATACATTTTTGTATTCTGGAACAACTTTTATAGTCGCTACATGGCAAATGAATAGGAGAGGAGTCACATGGAGCTCAATAGGTTTGAAAAGGCCTAAAAGTATTTTTATAACACTTTTGAAAGCAGCTTTTTTGTTTTTATTTATAATAGCTACATTTCTGATTTTTAAATTTATTCAAGAATCTTTTTCATTAGTTAAAGAGAATCCTACTAGAGGAATAAAAACAGGAAAATCGTTAAGCAATGGAGATTATGGATATGTATTTTCTATTATAATTTTTATTTGGCTTCAATCTGCATTAGAAGAGCTTTTAGAGCGTGCTTTTTTAATTACTTGGTTAGAGAGGCTTTTTGAAAAAACATCGTTTAAAACAACTTTAGCAATCATAATTCAAGCATGTATATGGGGTTTTAGACATTCATATGATATTTCTGACAGATCTTTGTCTGTAGCTTTGGTTGGAATTATTATGGGAATAGCTTACGTGAAGTTTGATAGAAATTTATGGCCGCTTATTATAGCACATTGTGCTATGAATACAATGTCTTTAATATAAAAGTATTATTAGTTTGGTTTTTAAATCTATTAAAAGCCAAACTAATATTTAAAAATCTGTAATACAAATAACTATATAATTCAATTTTTAGTTTATCGAACGTTTTCTTCATTTCGTCGACACTTCACCCTGTTTAAACTAACAGATTAAAAAACAAGTAAATAGCCATAGTATCTTAGCTAAAAAATTAAAGAAATAATGAAAGTTCAACCAATTTTAGTAAGACTAGTTAAGATATGTGGAAATAAATATGATATTAAATTTCCTGAATTAGAACTTAATATGACTGTAAATCAAGATTTTTACACAAAAATTTCTAATAGTCCAGAACAATATAAATTTTTAGTATATCCTTATAACTAAGAAAAACTGTTCTTATAAGGTATATTTTTTAATAAGTATTTCAACTTTTAATAAAAAAGAGGGTCTAAATAAAAAGCTTACAATTTTATTTAAAATCATCTTTTTAAAAGATATATATTTATGAGATATCTATTAACTCTTTTCCTTCTATTTCCATTTCAAATATCAACTTTTGCACATGATGGAGGACACAACAATACAAAGCAATGGATAATAAACAATAAAGAAGTAAAAGCAGAACTTCTAAAATATGAAGATGGCAAAGTTTATTTTCTGAATCAAAAACACAAATTACTTGTTTATAATATTCAAGCTCTTTCTTCCAAAGGTCAAGAAACTATTTTAAAAGAACACCTTAAAATTTCACATCTCAATCATCGGCAACTAAAATCAGGAAATTTTTCAAAAATACTATTGCCTCTAGGTTTAGGTTGCTTGCTAATATGTGTTTCAATTCTCTTATACTTAAAGCAAAAAAAAACAATTAACATACTATATGGATTAATTGGTTTAGGTATTCTTACAATTTCTGCTTGTAGTAATGGTAACGATTCAATAACAAATAGTCCAATAAATCATATTATTCCTCCAAATAACGTAAGCTTTTTAACCAAAATTTTTGGGAATTTTTCAAGTGTTTCAACAACTTCTGATAATGAATGGTTTTATATAGAAAGTAATGGATTACCAAATCATGAGATGATGACAGGTATTACTAACTGGCAACAGCAAGTACCTATAAATCACTTTTATACAGGATCTAATAATTGGGCTATTCCAATTCAGCCAACATTATCAGATAATCCATTAGATACTAAAACTAATTTATTAAAAGGGGCAATAGCCATTGCAGCTAATGGTATTCCAATTTTTAACCCACTTAATAATAGAGGAGAAGATGCAAATATTATTGGAGAATTAGATAAATAGGGAGGTCATTGTGGAAGAGCTGATGATTATCATTACCATTTACCACCACTTCATTTACAACCTACAGTTGGTATAGGAAATCCTATAGCTTATGCTTTAGATGGTTTTCCTGTTTATGGAGAAACCACAGAACAATTAGATGAGTATTTAGGAAGATTTACTAATGATGGTAGCTATCAATATCATACAATTACCGAATATCCATATTTTATTGCTGGAATGAGAGGTGTAGTAACTATAGACTCTAATACTTCGGCACCAGAAAATCAAATTATACCACAAGCCATGAGTCAAGGTGTACGTCCTGCTTTAGAACCTCTTATTGGAGCTGAAATAACAAGCTTTTCATCAATTGGAAACAATTCATATTCTTTAACTTATCAATTGAATACCGAAGAGTATATGATTAATTACCAATGGGACGCTAACAATCTTTATACATATGAATTTATAAAACCTAATGGAAGTTCAATAATTGAAACTTATCAGAGATAAATCTTATTTATAAAATATAATACAAGGAGAGAACTATTATGTTCTCTCTTTTTATTTATAAAAATTCATAAATTATAATCGACTTATTTAACGGTGAAAATATTTTTTTTAATTTTTTGTCATATTTTAAAACTTTCTGTACTAAATAAATAGAGAGAAAAGAAATTATATGCAAAATCAAAAAAATCAAACTTTCGAACAGGTTATAGAAATCAATAAAGAAAAGATATACAGGATTTGTAGAATTTATGCTGTAAACCCTATAGAACCTGAAGATTTGTTTCAAGAAGTAGTGTACCAAATTTGGAAGTCATATGCTTCATTTAAAAGAAAATCTAGTATTGATACATGGATTTACAGAATTACTTTAAATGTATGTATGCGCTCAAAAGAGAAACTAAACAAAAAGAATTACAAAACAATACGTTTAGATGCTATTCAATTTACTTCAAAAGAAACAACAACAACAACAGCCTTAGAAGACAAAAAATACAAAGCATTGCAAAATTGTATTTCAGCATTAACTCCTAAAAATAAATCAATTGTAATTCTCTCTTTAGAAGGATTGGCTTATAAAGAAATTGCAAAAACAAAGGATTTAACTGAAAATCATATTGCAGTAAAAATGAAGCGAATACGTAAAATATTATTGGATTGTATAACCTCTAAAATAAAGTCATATGGATACTAAACAACAAGAAGCTTGGGATGATTTAAAAAACATATGGAATAAATCATCTCAGGGTAAAGAAATAAATATAATTATGTCAGAATTAATCATTGAATTAAAAAGTAAAACAACTGAGTTTGAAAGAAACTCAATTAAAAAAGATGTAGAATTTATTAAAGGAAATATCAGTCAGTTTGAAAAAGACTCTATAAAAAGAGATATGGAGTTTATCAAAGGAAGTATTGGCAATTTTGAAAAAAACTTTGTTAAAAGAGGCTTGAACATCTTAAAAAGGTTTGTAGAAAGAATAAAACGTAATAAAAATTAAAATTATGTTTTCAAATCAACCAAAATCAACAACTATAAAAATTATCATTCTAATTCTATTTTTAACAACTAAACTTAATTACTCTCAATCTTTAGATAAAAATAACAAGGCTTTAGAGAAGAAAATAGATAAATATCTTACTGAAGGACAAGCAAAAGGTTTTTCCGGAGCTGTATTAATAGTAAAAAACGGAAAAATCCTTTTGAACAAAGGATATGGGGTAGCTAATAGAGAAAAGAAAGAAATTATAACTTCTGAAACTGTTTTTTCTACAGGGTCAGTAACAAAGCAATTTACTGCGGCAGCTATTCTCAAATTAGTAGAATTAGATAAGCTAAAACTAACGGATAAATTAGCAACTTTTTTTAAAAATTTACCAGAAGACAAGAAGAGTATTACTATACATCAATTATTAATACATGCTTCTGGTTTAGTAGGTGGAATTGGTATTGGTGACTTTGAAGATATATCTACAAATAATTTTTTTAAAACGTTGTTCAATACAAAATTACGTTTTAAACCAGGAACAGAACACAGATATTCTAATGCTGGGTATAGTGTTTTAGCGCGTATTATTGAATTGGTTTCTAAACAAGAGTATGAAGATTTTTTGTTAGAACATTTGTTTAAACCATCTGGTATGATGCATACAGGTTATTTAATGCCTAAATGGGAAAATAAAAAATTAGCAAACGGTTATGTCAATGGAATTAGAAATTGGGGAGCTATGATTCCCCGTTTTCAAAAAGCAGGTAACATATCTTGGGCTTTAAAAGGAAATGGAGGAATACAATCAACACCAGAAGATATGTATAAGTGGTATCAAGCATTGAACTCAAATCTTGTATTGTCAAAATCATCGATTAAACTTTTAACAACTCCATACATACAAGAACAGGAGGGTAGCGACTTAAGTCATTATGCATATGGTTGGGCTATTTTTAATTCAGATAGAAAAACTAAAATTGTAACACATAATGGATCAAATGGTATCTTTTTTCATGAATTCATGTGGTTGCCAGAAGAAGACACGGTATTAATATTTTTCACAAACGCTTACAGTAGAGAAGTAGAAATTATATGGCAATTAGAAAAAATGCTATTTGATCAAAATTATTCACCTAAACCTATTCAGAAAAGCCCTTATCTTTTAGTCTTAGATTTTATTGGGAAGAATAACGTTAATCAGTCAAAAGGATTATTATCATTAATTAAACAGAAATACGGATCAGATTTTTCAGATAGTAATGTATTAAACCAAATAGGTTACATGCTTTTAGAAAGGAATCAACCTTCTAATTGGATGATTGAATTATTCAAACTAAATGTCCGTTTATTTCCAGATAATGCCAATTTATGGGATTCATTAGGTGATGGTTATAAAAGTAAAAACGATATAAAAAATGCTATTAAATCTTATAAAAAAGCATTGAAATTGGATCCTACTGTTGCTACTTCTATAAAATCATTAAAAGAATTAGGTATTGCATATACTAATAAAACTCCTAAAACTATAAATATCTCTAAAAACATATTAAAAAAGTATATAGGAAAATATCAATTAAAATCTGGACACTTAATAAAAATCTTAATAAAACAAAGTAGTTTGTATATAGAGTTCCCTGGAAGATCTTTAATGCTATTAATTCCTAAATCAGAAACTAAATTTTCTATAGCTAATAGAAATGTATCCCTTATATTTAAGAAAAAAGCAACTCATATAGATAGTTTCATAATGACGGAAAATGGGGAGCAAATGATTGCTAAAAAGTTATAAGCAAGAATTAAAAGGAGCAATAGTATCGTTACAAATTGAAATAAATAGAGAGAAAATGTTCCTGTAAAAAGTTAATTTATAAACTAATAACTTTCTTAAATATAGGTTACTTGTATTAGTAACCTATATTTAATTATAATCAAGTTTCAAATAAAAAACAGAAACTTAAGAAGTATAGTTCTCTATTGCTTTATGTAATTTGTCTATCATACGCTGTCGTAAACGTGCTGGTTTTAATATTTCAATGCTATTACCAAAACCAAGGATTTTCCGTTCCAATTCATAATTAACTTGAACTAAAATATTAAATATCACTCCATCATCTATTCGTTTTATTAAACGTTGACTTCTATGAAAAGGCTTGGTAATAACATAAGGTGCATTTTCTTTATCAATCCAAAATTCAATGCGTTGTGCTCTAGTGTTAGCCACTGTAGCACCGATTACATCTCTATAATATGTATCTCCATCAATTTGCAAATCGTTATACTCTTTATTCTCTTCTTGTACTATATTTGATATTCTATCTAGAGCAAGAGTGATGTATTGTTTTTTATGAGAAGCTAATAAAAACCATCTGTTATTATACTCCTTCAATAATTGAGGATGCACGGTCATATTACTTGCTTTACGAGCTTTAAATGATTGATACGTAATTGTTATAACTTTTTTATTTTGAATGGCTGCATAAATAGGATCAATATATTTTAAACCTTTTAATTGTTCATTTTTATCTAAATGAATAATTGCTCGATTTGTTTTTTGTGAAGCATAAACAGAATCTTCTAACCTCTGTAAAACACCATCCATTTCTTTAAACAATGAAAAATCTTTAAACTGACGTAAAACTTGAATAGCTTCATTCATAATTTGAACATCATTATCTGTTACAGGAATATTCATAATACTGTATTCTTCTTCAGAATAACGATAAAACTTACGATCATATACTTCAATAGGAGCATTGTAGCCTAATTTATCACTTCGCATTGATTGAATATCCAATTGAACAGTTCGCTTACTTACATAAACATCTTTGCCTTCATATTCATATAAAGCATCAGAGCAAGCTTCAATTAAATCATCCAAAGTCCAACGTTTCATTTTATTTCGCAAACATTGATCTATTGTTTTATATCGAATTAGCGCATTTTTATTAGAAGCCATTTACAAAGAGTTTAATTCATTTTTCAAATTTGTTCTCGCTTGTTCTTCATATAAATCTCTAAAGGTTGCTGTAGCATAAATAAAGGGCTTATTAATGAAGTGTTGCAATACTTTCTTACGTCCTTTTTTATAAAGAAAATTAGGGACCGATTTGTATTCTTCTCGTATCAACTTAGTATACTTAAAATAAGTCTCAGAGGAAGTACCTAAAATCCCTAAATCAAAATCGATAAGCCATTTGGTATCACTGTCATTTGCCTCATGAGTTTTAGTGGCAATGATTTGTTTGTGAATAGCATCTAAACTATTAGAAGATAAATTAATTTTAGAAAGAGAATCAAGAGCATATAAAGCGCTTTTTTCTTCGTTATCTTTTCTCCAAATATTATAGATAATATCATGATAAAATACAGAGAATGATACTATATCTATACGTTCAATCTGATTCTTATAAGTATCAACATAATTGAAAATCTCTTTTAGATGCGTAAGATTATGGTAGGCTCTATGCTTTTCAGAATAATTTGTTACTATCTCTTTCCATAGTAATTCTTTAATAGTAACATCATTCGTATACTTAGATATCAATTCTGAAAAACGTTGTTCTAAATTCATTTATATCAATTTTTTGATAAAATTATAAAATAAATCATACTACGCAAAAAGATTGCGCACATTGATTAAATATTTGCATTCTAATTATGAAAAAAAGAAATATGAAAACAAATAACAAGCAAAAAAATAAATACAGAAAACAAGATGAATCATTACCAAAAGCAATTATTTGTGATTTAGACGGAACTTTATCTTTAATAAATAATAGAAATCCCTTTGATGGTAGTAAGTGTGAACAAGATTTACCAAACGTACCAATAATGAATTTAGTAAAGAACTATAAAAGTTTAGGCTTTAAAATTATTTTATTGTCTGGTAGAGATGGTAAATATGAACCAGAAACAAAATTATGGCTAGAAAAGAATCATATTATTTATGATAAATTATTGATGCGTGCTCCTAAAGATAATAGAAAAGATGCTATTATTAAATTGGAGATTTTTAAAAGAGAAATAGAAAATAAATATTTTATAGAATTTGTTTTAGATGATAGAAATCAAGTTGTTGATCTCTGGAGAAAAGAATTAAAATTACCGTGTTTACAAGTGTTTTATGGTGATTTTTAAATAGAAAATATTTAGATTTTTATAAAAAAGAAAATGAAAAAAGAAATAAAAAATAAGTTATTAGAGATAGAAAAAAATAGAAAAGCGAGAATACTTTTTGCTTGTGAATCTGGAAGTAGAGCTTGGGGCTTTGCTTCTCCAGATTCAGATTATGATGTACGTTTTATTTATTCAAAACCATTAGATTGGTATTTATCAGTATCAGACAAAAAGGATACTATTGATATAATGGATGGAGATTTTGATGCTGTAGGTTGGGAACTCAAAAAACAATTAAGATTGATGATGAAATCTAACATTCCTGCGTTAGAACATTTATTTTCTCCCATTATTTATAAAGGAAATAGTAATTTAATTACTGAATTAAGAGAAATTGGAACAGAATGTTTTTCACCAATAGCTTCTATTTTTCATTATTTAAGTATGAGTAAAAAATACGAAGGAAAATTAATGGACGAAAAAATTAAATTAAAGGACTTATTCTACGCTTTAAGAGCAGCATTAGCTGGGAAGTGGATATTAGAGAATAATTCATTACCTCCTGTTGTTTTTGAAAAAATGCTTAGTTTAATAAATGCTAATTTAGAAAGGGAGATTAAAGATTTAATAGCTATTAAAAGTAATGAAAACGAAGCCTATTTACATTCTAAAAATATAGAAGTTATAAATCTTATTTCAGACTTAATAACTGAAAATAGTAAATATGCTAAAACACTTTCATCTGGTAATCCCAATATTGAGAGAATAAATTGTTTTTTATATAAAACATTAACTTATGAAAACAGTTGAAGAACTAAAAAAATCTGGTAGTATAATTTTTGAATGTATAAGTGGTAGTAGAGCATATGGTCTTGCTACACCTAATTCAGACACGGACATTAGAGGTGTTTTTATATTACCTAAAGAACAATTCTATTCTCTAAATTATACAGACCAAATTAATAATGAAACAAATGATATAGTGTATTATGAACTAAAAAAATTCATTGAATTATGTTTGAAAAACAATCCAAACATTCTTGAAATGTTAAACGTTTCCGATGAATTTATTTTACAAAAAAATCCTTTGTTTGATGAAATAAAAAAAGAAATATTCCTTTCAAAATTATGCAAAAACACATTTGCAAATTATGCGTTTACACAGATAAAAAAGGCTAGGGGATTGAATAAAAAAATAGTCAACCCTGTTGAAAAGGAAAGAAAGTCTGTTGATGATTTTTGTTTTATAAGAAAAGATAAAAAATCTATTCCTTTAAAGCTATTTTTAGAAGAGCGCAATTTAAAAAGTAAACATTGTGGATTAGCAAAAATTGCTCACATGAAAAATTGTTATAATTTATTTTACAATGAAAATTTACTTTATAAAGGCATTTCAAAAGAAAAAGCAAACGAAGTATGTTTAAGTTCAATACCAAAGGAGGAGGAGCCAATAGCTATGTTATACTTTAATTTAGATGGATATTCATCATATTGCAAAAAATATAGAGAGTACTGGTTATGGGTAGAACAAAGAAATGCTGAACGTTATAAAAACAATATTTCTCATAATAAGAATTATGACGCTAAAAACATGATGCATACATTTCGTTTGCTACATATGGCAAAGGAAATAGCAGAGGAAGCCAAAATAAAAGTTAAAAGAGAGGATAGAGATTATTTACTTTCAATTAAAAATGCTGAGTTCGAATATGACGGTTTAGTTGAAAAAGCTGAAGAATTGAGAATGAAATTAGATATTTTATATGAAAAAGCACAATTAAAAGAAAAGCCTGATATGAAAGAGGTTAATAACCTATTAGTTGCTATTAGAACAAAATTTTACAAACAAAATTTGGAAGTTTAAAAGTATTTTATTCATCTTTGCCTTAGTTCATTGACAGGTTCTTATCTAATTTTTATAAGATATGTAACACAATAATGCGTTACATAATTTATAAAATATAGTATTATGAATTGGAAAATTCAAAAATTGACTAATGGAGAAACCATTATATCAAAAGAACCAGGTAATTCTATGTTACCCCTTTTAAAATCTAAACAACCAGTAAAATTAGCTCCTATTAATTGGAAAGATTGTAAAGCTGGAGATATTGTTTATTGCAAGGTTCGTGGAAATTGTTTTACACATCTTGTAAAAGGTAAAAATGATAAAAGAGGACTATTGATTGGTAACAATCATGGTAGAATTAACGGATGGACAAAAAATGTTTATGGAAAAGTAGTAGAAATACTTCCAATGCCATAGGCATTATTAAAAAAGAAATTATTAATTATATTTTATAAAAATAAAGTAAAAAGCTTATGAGCATAATTAAATTACATAAAATGGGCGCTAAACTGCGACTTTTTAGGTCGGTGTTCTAGGTTAAAAACTTTAAAAAGCATATTTAAGGCGTCCAAAATTGATTTTTTGGACGTTTTTTTTATATTTTTTTTCAAAAACTAATAGATGCCAATACATCGTGTAAGTTTTAGCTACATAACAATAAATCAAAGAGTTATCTAAACTCATTATATCTGCACAAAAGCGGACAGGTATCCTCTTGTCTAAAATCGAGCGTAGTTAACTGATTTTCAATAAAATAAATGAATTTTTGATTTGCATAATTGAAAAAGTCCTTTTATGTTTGCACCGCAATAAAGCACAAAACAATTTTAAAACGAAGTAACATGTTTAAATTTCAAATCAACATATGTACAGTAATAGAACCAGGTTCTAGTGTACAGTATTTACTTCGCGACTTTCTTCACAAATAGATAATTAATTATACTATATATGAAAAAGTCCGAAGCAAAAACTTCGGATTTTTTTATGGCTATTTTCTAAAGATTTTCCGAAGTGTGAGCTCGAGTACATTCGAGGTTAAATAGGAGTCAACCAAAGTTGAGTTCCTAAAATCAAACATCTCAAAATTAAATCATGGGAAATAAATTAAAAGGAAAAGACCTAATAAAATTAGGGTTTCCAAAAAATAATAGTATCAATATTGCTTTAGGGCAAATTAACAGATACCGGAAAAGAGAAAAGAAGGAACGTATTTTAGAGGAGGCTAAAGAAGTATTACTCGAGCCTGATAGATTTCAAGGAAATGCTATTTGGGGTAAGGTAGTAGAAGGATTACTAAAGCCTGTAGAAGTTCGTTTTCACGAATTAAAAAATACAAGAGCTCCTTTTACAATTTACGGAGAAAATGAAATAGATAATCAAGCAAAATATCAATTATATAACGCTTTAAAGTTACCAATTGCTGTGCAAGGCGCTTTAATGCCCGATGCACACTCAGGTTATGGTTTACCAATTGGAGGTGTACTAGCTACTGAAAACACTGTAATCCCCTATGGAGTAGGAGTAGATATTGGTTGTAGAATGTGTTTAACTGTCTATCCGATAAAAGCATCTTATTTAAAAGGAAAAAGACATCAATTAGAAAGCATCCTTTCAGAACACACAAAGTTCGGTATGCGAGAAACACACAAGGTAAAACATGATCATGAAATATTTGAGCGTTCAGAATTTAAGGACATTCCTTTAGTTAAGCGATTAAAAACAAAGGCATATCAACAATTAGGAACCTCTGGAAGTGGAAATCATTTTGTTGAATTTGGAATTGTAAATATTACAGATGAGAATAATGAATTTCAATTACCAATTGGCGAATATATTGGCTTATTAACCCATAGTGGAAGTCGAGGTTTAGGAGCAAATATAGCAAAGCACTATACCTATTTGGCAGCAAAACAATGTCCTTTACCCAAAAATGTTCAACATTTAGCATGGTTAGATTTGAATACACATGACGGACAAGAATATTGGTTAGCAATGAATTTAGCTGGAGATTATGCTAAGGCATGCCATGATAATATTCATAAACGAATAGGAAAATTATTAGGAGCTAAAGCTATTGCAAAAATTGAAAATCATCACAATTTCGCTTGGAAAGAACAAGTAAATAATCAAGAATTAATTGTGCATAGAAAAGGAGCTACACCAGCTAATAAAGGGCAATTAGGTATTATTCCAGGTTCTATGACAGCGCCAGGTTTTATTGTACGTGGTTTAGGTAATGAAGAGAGTCTTAATTCGGCTTCACATGGAGCAGGTCGTTTGTATTCACGTAGAAAATGTAAAGAAAAGTTTACTAAAAGTGATATCAAACATCAGTTAAAAATGAACGATGTAACTCTTATAGGAGGAGGAATTGATGAAGCTCCAATGGCTTATAAAAATATTAAAAAAGTAATGGCAAATCAACAAGAATTGGTGGAAGTAATAGGAACATTTACCCCAAAAATTGTAAGAATGGATACTTAAAATGGAAACAAAAATAATACAATTAACAGCTGCAAAAGGACCTGCAGAATGTGCATGGGTTGTAGCTAAAGTGCTAAAAATATTCTTAAAAGAATTGATGATTAATAAGATTGAATATCAAATACTTCATAAAGAAAACGGAATAGAAAATGGCACGATACAATCGGTAAGTATAAAATTAAATGGTAAAGAGATTTCGAATTTATTAAAGAATTGGATAGGGACAATTCAGTGGATAGGAGTATCTACATTCAGAAAATACCATAAACGTAAAAATTGGTATATAGGATGTTATGAATTGAATCAGGTTCAGCAAAATACAATTCATGAAAAAGAAATTCAATTTCAAGCTATTCGAAGTTCTGGGGCAGGAGGGCAGCATGTAAATAAGGTAAGCTCAGCAATAAGAGCAAAACATTTACCTACTGGAATTCAAGTTTTAGTTATGGATAGCCGATCACAACATCAAAATAAAAAAATAGCAGTAGAACGATTAAAAGAAAAAGTTTCGGAACATAATACAAATCAATTAAAAGAAGCTGTAAAACAAGAATGGGAAAACCATTTGAATTTAGAAAGAGGGAACCCCATTAAAATATTTACAGGTTCCGATTTTAAACAAAAAAAGAAAGAAAAATCTTTTAAAACAACACGTAATCAGTTGAAAACAGATTTGCGTAAACAATTAGAATAAAATCATGGAAAACTATATAAATAATTATGTTTTTAAGGCATTAGACGCATTTTATTACGATTTAGAAGAAACAATGGAGTCTTTGAATTATGCTTTGTCTTATGACGATAAAAATACAATGGCACTAACATTAATGGGTAGAGTATATGCTGAAAAGTTATATAAATACTCAGAAGCTATTGAATATTATAAAGAGGTTTTAGCTATCAATATCAATGCTTTTGAAGTGTACTCACCTTATATCAATGTGTTGTTATGGAATGAAGATTTAAAAGAGGCGGAAGATTTTATTGACTTTGCATTAACAGTAAAAGGATCAGACAAAGCAATGTTGTATTTAAAGAAAACTGTTGTAAAAGAACATCAGAAAAAATATAAATCAGCTTTAAAGTCTATCAAATTAGCAAAAGAGCATAGCTATAATTCTGATTTCATGTATACTATTGATACAACTAAAGATCGTATAAAAGAAAAAATGCCCAATACAAAGAAGAAAAAAGCAACTAAAAATAATAAAAAGAAGAAGAAAAAGTAAAATATTTTTTACTACGCAAAAAGGTTGCGCAATAACATATAATATTTGCAGTGTAATTATGAAAAAGATCACGCCTAAGTGGGAAAATTGCAAAAACACCTCACTTTATAAAAGACTGAAGTGAGGTTAGATTTAGAAATAAGATTTTAAAAATATCAAGCAAGTCTTGTTGAGTGTTTCAGTATAACACCATTGTATAATTCCGTACAGTATTTGTATTTGGTTATTATATGCAACTAGTCTTGGAGGTTTTGATTATTTACCAAAAAATAATCAGCATTCTATGTACGGAGGTTCGAATCCTTCCATAACGAAAGTTATGTAGCAAAGCGGTTATGCAATAGAGAATTCCGTGTGGGTTCGAGTCCCACTATCCGTTAGGATATCGTCTAATTGGTAGGACACTAGATTTGGGTTCTAGAGAATTCGGGCAGTAAAGTGCCTATTATTTAAGGAAGCTCATCAACTTGTAAAACTGATGACTATTAACAAAAACGATATGTTTTTTATGAGTTCTTTCGAGAACACTTAAAAAAGAACTTTGAAATTTTTAATTTTTTAAATAAAAAAGTAGTTCCTTTTTATAAATCAGTTGATTTCATATATGATTTCAATCCATTTTAAAAAACGAATTATAGCCTTTTTAAAAAGATCAATTTCCGTGCTTTCTTAAGCATTTAAAGTATATCGTTTTTATAAAACCATTAAAAAAATAGAAGAATGAAAAGAATAAAAATTAACACAGGAAAAGTAGGATTGGTATTTAAAAAAGGTGAATATCAAAAAGTAATTACTGAAGGTACACATTGGTTGTATTTAAATCAAAACGTCATTATTTATGATTTAACAAGTGAGTTTATCGGAACTATTGCCATAGAAATCTTATTAAAAGATACAGTTTTAGCAGACATGTTAGATATTGTAGAAGTAAAGGATAATGAATTCGTATTAGTTTATGAAAACCATAATTTTAAAAGAGTATTAGAAGCTGGCAGGCATTTTTATTGGAAAGGTTTAATTAATAGAACTTTTCAAAAAATAGACAAAAGCAAAATTTATATTACAGAAAATATAGATAAAGTATTGTTTAGTAATTATCAATTAAATAAACATATTAGAGCTTTTGAAGTAGCAGCCTATGAAAAAGCCTTATTGTTAGTAAATGATGTATACACAAAAACATTAACAGGAGGAACTTATCGATTTTGGAGAAATGATACATCTATTAAAATTGCCAAAGCAGATATGAGACAATTGCAATTAGAAATAGCTGGACAAGAATTGTTAACAAAAGACAAAGCCAATGTAAGAATTAACTTTTATACGCAGTATAAAGTAGTTGATATTGAAAAAGCTTTATTAGATAATAAAGAGTATGAAAAGCAATTGTACATTTTAATGCAATTGGCTTTAAGGACTTATGTTGGAGGTTATACCTTAGATGAATTGTTAGAGAAAAAAGAAAACATTGCTAATGCAGTATTTGAAGAAGTTTCTAAAAACACTAATCAATTAGGTGTAAAAATAGTGAATTGCGGAATTAGAGATGTTATTTTAACTGGTGATATGAAAGACATCATGAATCAGGTTTTAATAGCTCAAAAAAGAGCACAAGCTAATATTATAACTAGGAGAGAGGAAACTGCTTCTACTAGAAGTTTATTAAATACAGCCAAATTAATGGAAGATAATGAAATGTTGTTCAAATTAAAAGAAATGGAATATGTAGAAAAAATTGCCGATAAAATTGGTGAGATTACAGTTTCAGGTAATGGCAATGTTGTAAAGCAGTTAAAAGAAATTTTTACGGTTAATAATTAATAAGTTTATAAATGTAAATAGAGGTATATAAATGTGAAAAAAAGGAGTTTTTGACGAAACTCTTTTTTTTCTTATATTAGAGAAAAATAAGATTATGTCCCTCAACATTAACAATTTAATTGACAAAAACCTTCCTTTAATAGAGAAGCTTACAAGGTCAAAAAAAGCAAACACGAGTATCTGGAGACTCGTAGGATTAGACAACAAAGAATTAAGTGATGTTTACGAATGTAACAGACTTGGTGATGAAATGGAAGCCAAATCTTTAATAAAACGTAAAAGAGCAATGATTCTAAATCTTACCGCAAAAGGTAAAAGAATACTTAAAAACGGAGGTTGGTTAAAACATCAACGAGAACGTTTAAAAGAAAAAAATACGATTCTTGAACTTACAGAATCTTAAATAAATCCATCCTTTTTATTCGTAATAACTACTTTGATTTTCAAGTCGAAGCGTATATTTAGTGCATAAAATCAATTAAAACAATCGGTTTTTGAGTGATTATTTAATGTAAAGAATTACGAATATTTTTTCTTAAAACTACAAATTGTAGCAGTACTTGTTTATATTTGTAGCAAATGAGAAAAATATCAACAAATATACGCCATTTAAGAAAATTAAGAGGATTAACTCAAGAACAATTTGCAGAAAAACTAGATATAACAAGGTCTAGAGTTTCTTCATATGAAGAAGGAAGATCAGAGCCTTCTATAGAGTTTTTAATCACTATATCAAATTACTTTAAGCTACCTATTGATGTTTTAGTGAAAAACGATTTAACTTTTTCAAAAGAATCATCATTCATAGAAATTGGGAGTCAAAGAGTGCTTTTCCCAATAATGGTAGATAGCGAAGATGATAACTTAATAGAAATAATACCTACAGAAGCATCTGCTGGTTATTTATTGGGTTATGATGATCCTGAATATATAGAACAATTACAAAGAATAAAACTACCTTTTTTACCGGTTGGTAAGCATAGAGCTTTTCCAATTAAGGGAGACTCTATGCATCCTATGAAAGACGGATCTTTTGTTGTAGCTCGATTTATTGAAAATATTAACGAAGTTAAGGATGGTGTTTCCTACATAATTGTTACTAAAAATGACGGAATTACCTATAAAAGAGTATATGATAAAATTGAAGAGAATAAAACATTATTGTTAGTTCCAGACAATAGAAATTATCAAAGCTACAATGTCCCAATTTCTGAAGTTGTAGAACTATGGGAGTTTACTTGTAGTATCAATACTCAAGAATACGACGAAAGAGATTTAAAAATAAGCAGTATCGCTATGATGCTTACGCAATTAGGTGTAGAATTAAAATCGTTAGCAAAATTAGAAAAATAAGTATCGATTAGACTATTTAAGCTTCTAAAGCAAAAGTATAAACGAGGATTGAATTGTATTCAATTCTCGTTTTTTATTATCATCAATAGATACTATTTACTCATTCTCTTATCTGATTTTAACCTTAGGCAAACTTAGCCTTCAATACATTTTATTTTCTACATTTTTTTAGGTTTCTTGTATTTAATACTTTTCATCAAAGTAGTAAGAGCCCCCCGCTTTAATTAAAAATACTTTTCAATTTTTGGAAAGTATTTTTTGCTTAACAAGTTTCTTTTTAATTTTCATAATATTATCTAATGAATATTTTCTAAATAAATAGAGATAAAGTACTTTAGCCTAAAAAAATGAAAAAGCTATATTTCTTTCTATTTCTAATAATTCCTTTTTTTACATTTTCACAAACTTTTGTTGATGATATTGATAGAGTTGCAATAGTAGTAATAGACTACTGTGTTGATGAAAATGGTAAACGATATGATATAAAAATTAATGAAGAAAAAAGCACATATAGACATAATGGTTGGAGGTTAGGTTGCTTAGATCATTTTAAAAAAGCAAAATTATATCATCCGATGAAAATGACTAATAAATGCTGGCAGTCAGTTTATTATTTTGTAAATTCTAAATATAAAACATATCAGCTATCCAAAGATGATTATGTTAAATGTAAGGTATTTCATAGTGGTAAATTCAAATATGAAAGCCCTGCGTATAATGAAACTATAATAAAAAGAAGAAAAAGACGTCAAATAGAAAAAGGAGGCATTGGAGGCAGACAAGTTTATAAAATTAATTGGTTAAATGATTATAAATATGAACTAGAAACTATCAAAATGTCTTTAGAGAAGGATAAACATAAAGAAGGAGGAATTATTTCAGTTGAAATTGTAGAGATTTTAAATGAAAAAACATATTTATATAAAGCAAAAATAATTAATAGAAAAGATCCTAATTATGTATTTGGATTAATAACAAAATTATAATCAATATAGTATTTTAGCAATAATAAGTTTTATTTCTATGTCAAAGTTACCTGGTACTACAGCTAGTATATTTTCTGTAATGTCGCAATTAGCACAACAGCATAATGCGATTAATTTATCACAAGGATTTCCAAATTTCCCAGTTGATGAAAGATTATTAGAAATATCTCAGCGTTTATTAACAGAGAATATTCATCAGTATACACCTATGGCTGGCCTACCTTCTTTGCTTCAAAAAATAGCTTTATTAACGCAAGAAAACTATCAAAGAAGTATAAACACTTCTACAGAATTATTAATTACATCAGGAGCTACACAAGGAATTTACACAGCAATCAATGCTTTGGTAAACCAAGGAGATGAAGTAATTATTTTAGACCCTAGTTATGATAGCTATGAGCCTTCAGTTTTAGTAGCAGGAGGGAAGCCAGTAAGAATTTCTTTGAATGACGATTATTCGCCAAACTTCAATCGAATAGAATCGGCAATTACTTCAAAAACAAAATTGATTATTGTAAATAATCCGCACAATCCAACAGGAAAAATTTGGAAGGAAGAAGAGTTTGAAGTTTTAGAAACTATTTTAGAAAAACATTCTCATGTTTTATTATTAAGTGATGAAGTATATGAATACATTTCGTTTAAACATTCACATATATCCGTAAATACTCGTCCTAAGCTAGTAAATAAAGCGATAATAGCATCATCCTTTGGAAAATCACTACATGTTACAGGTTGGAAAGTTGGATATTTAATTGCTCCAGAATTTTTAATGAAAGAAATTAAAAAGATTCATCAATTCTTAGTTTTTAGTGTAAACAGTATTTCACAACACGTTATTTCAGAATACTTAGATATTGTCAATTTTAATGAAGTAGCGGCCATGTATGCTAAAAAAAGAGCCTTATTTCAAAACTTATTAAAAGATAGTCGTTTTGAGGTTTTACCTTCAGAAGGAACTTATTTTCAAATAGTCAATTATAAAGAAATCAGTACTAAAAACGATATGGATTTTGCTACAGATTTAATAACCAATCATAGTGTTGCTGCTATTCCTATATCTGTTTTTTATAAAGATGCAACCGATAAACAAATGCTTCGATTTTGTTTTGCAAAAACAGATGAAACTTTAATTGCAGCTGCAGAACGACTAAACCAGATATAAAAGAGCTTTAAAGTTATATAGCTTATATTTATTAGAAAATATAGATTTGATTTGTGAAGCATTTTAAAAACATACAAGATTATTGTAAGGCAATTAATATTCCACCTTCAAAGCATCCTTATTTTGATATTAGGAGCTTTGAAGAGAATATGCCTACAGTTGTTTCTAAAATGGAATCTTTTAAGCACGAATTTTATGCCATTGCTATAAAAGTAGAAGGAACTGGGAAGGCCATTTCTGGACATCATACTAATTTTCCTGAAGGAGCTACCGTTTTTTTCAATTCACCTTTTCAACTAATCTCTTGGGATATACTTCCAGATTGGGAAGGCTATTATTTAATGTTTTCAAAAGAATTTATTACACAATCTAAGCATTTGCAACAGCTTCTAAAAGAGTTTCCTTTTCTAAAAATAGATAAGTCAATACCTTTTGAAGTACAACCTAAAGAGGTATCTAAATTACTGGCTATTTATGAAACAATACATCAAGAGCAGCAAAATTTAAAGGATGATTCTTTATTAATAATGGAAGCTCAGTTATTAGTATTACTTAATTATGTAAAGCGTTTTTTCAATGCACAAGTAAATAAAGAAGAAGCTTTGGAAGAATTTAGAAAAGCGGATGTAAATCTCTTATCACGTTTTCAAACATTAATAGAAACTAATTTCTACGAAAGCAGCATAGCTAATAAAAAAGTACATTCTCCAAGTTTTTATGCTAAGAAACTTGCCATACACCCAAATCATTTAAATGCTACAGTAAAACAAATTACGGGGCATACCGCAAAGAAACACATACAAAATCATATTCTACGTTTGGCAAAATCAAGATTGCTACAAACTCAAATGAGCGTTAAAGAAATAGCTTATTCATTACATTTTGATGCTCCTAACAATTTTAATAGTTTTTTCAAAAAAAACACCTCACAAACACCAAATTCATATAGAAAAAATCACTAATCTTTGATTTTTATACTTCTTAGTTTGATTTCATAAACTTTTCAGAAAAAGCCTGTCGCATCTTTGTACTATCAAAAACAAAGAGGTATGAGAGCAGCAATAATTTTAATTACAATGGTTTTCTTCATAGGATGCCAAAACACTGAAAAACAAACAAATATTATGAATAACACTAACAAAATTCAACAGACTATAAGTAACTTATTTGTAAATACAGATAATAAAAACTGGAAAGAAGTAGAAGAATTGTTTGCTTCTAAAGTAGCTCTTGATTATTCATCTATGACTGGTAATCCAGCCTCAGAAATCACTCCTAATGAAATTACAACTGGTTGGAAAACTGTATTACCAGGATTTGAATACACACATCATCAAATTGGAAATTTTATTACAAAAATTGATGGAAATAAGGCACATTCTTTTTGTTATGGTACCGCAACACATTATTTAAAAGATGAAAATGGAAATATATGGACTGTTGTTGGTAGTTATGATTTTATCCTTAAAAACATTGAAAATAATTGGAAAATTACTTCTATGAAGTTCAACTACAAGTACCAAGATGGAAATAATATGCTAATACAAAAAGCTATTGATAATGCTAAATCTAACTAAGATGAAAAGGTTATTAGTCCTATTATTAATCGGGATTTTTACATCATGTAGCAATTCTGAAAAAATAAAAAAATTCGAAATCGAATTACATAAGTTAAAAGAACAACAAACTAAGATTATGGATATAGCAACTAAAAATAAAGCATCAGTAAAAGCTTTTTTTAAGGCTTTAGAAGATGAAAATATAGACAAACTGGTTGATTTATTTGCTGACGATGCTAAGCATATAAACCCATATCATTCAGGTATTTTTCCAAAAGGTACTTCAGGAAAAGATGGAATTAGAACCTATTGGACTCCTGTATTTCCAAATTTTGACGGTATGACTTTTCCTATCAAGGAAATATATGCAATGGAAGACCCTACAATGGTTTTTGTAAAATATTCAGGGAATATCAAACTAAAGAACAATGCCGGAGTGTATACCAATAATTATTATTCCACATTTAAATTTAATACTGAGGGTAAAATAACTGAATATGTAGAAATTTTTAATCCAATTGTTGCAGCTCGTGGCTTTGGATTATTAGAAAACATTAAATAAAACTAACAAATGAAAACATACATTTTAGGCTTAATAAGTGTTTTATGCTTATGGAGCTGTAAAACAGAGAAAAAAACAGAAGAAGTAAAAACTTCAACAAACAAAACAGCAATAAAAAAACAGGTAGAAATGAAAAAAGTAAATTTTAAAAGTGAAGGATTAAATTTAGTTGGAAATATTTATTATCCACCTAATTTTCAAATAGGAAAACAATATCCGGCTATTGTATGTTCTGGAAGCTGGACTACTGTAAAAGAGCAAATGGGAGGTTTATATGCTAAACGTTTGGCTGAACAAGGTTTTATTACCTTATCATTCGATTTTAGAAATTATGGAGAAAGTGAAGGAGAACCAAGAGCTTGGGAAAATCCAACAATGAAGATTCAGGATATTGAAAATGCAGTTGCTTACTTAAAAACCAGACCTGAAGTAAAAGGAGATGCAATTGGCGCTTTTGGAGTATGTGCTGGATCTATGTATACTTTAATAGCTGCTTCAGAAGATAACGATATTAAAGCAGTTGCAACCGTAGCTTCATGGTTACATGATGGAGAAGCTGTAAAATTATTTTACGGTGGAGAAGAGGGCGTACAAAAACGTATTAAAGCAGCTCAAGAGGCTAAAAAGAAATTTGCTGAAACAGGTGAGTTTACTTACATCAAAACGATTTCAGCTACTGATGACACAGCTGCTATGTTTGGTGAATTTGATTATTATTTAAATCCAGATAGAGGAGCAATTCCACAATGGAGTGCTGATAAGTTTGCAGTTGCAACTTGGGAAGATTGGTTAACCTTAGACCCATTTCCATCAGCAAAAAACTTAAACAAACCTGTTTTTATGTTACATAGTGATGGTTCTGTATTACCAGATTATACTAAAAAATATTTTGAAGAAATTAACTCAGAAGATAAAGAATTGTTTTGGGTTGATACTGAAATTCAATCACCAATGCACCAATTCATGTTTTACGATCAAGAAAAAGAAGTGTCTTTAGCTGTAGAAAAAACAAGTGCTTTTTTTAAGAATAAACTTTAATTCCCCTTAGTTTATATGTCAGTGAGAATTTAATATCTATTATTAAGTTCTCACTTTATTTTTATAATAATAATAATAATTACAACTTATTATTCTCTAAATACTCTTTTAATTGATTTCTATAACTATTACCAACTGGTATTTCATGAGAATTGATCAACACACACTTACTATTGTATTGAGATATCTTTTTTAGTGGAATTATAAAAGATTTATGCACTCTAATAAAGTCTGAACTACTTAACTTTTCTTCTATTGATTTTAGTGTTTTTAAAGCTAAATAATAGTTTTTGCCACATACAATTTTTGCATAATCTTTCATTCCTTCAATATAGTCTATATCTTGTACAAATACTTTTACAAATTCATCACCTTCTTTGATAAAAAAAGACTTTTCTTGATCTTTTTCTTTTATGTTTACTTCCTGTATATTGAATTTGAATCGCTCTATTGTCTTAGTAAATCGTTCAAACGATAACGGTTTTAAGAGATAATCAATCACATTCAATTCAAAACTTTCTATTGCATATTTAGAGTAGGAGGTAACCATCACAAATTGTGTTTTATTCTGGGTCAGTTTCACCATTTCTATACCTGATATTTGAGGCATAGCGATATCCGTAAAAACTAAATCTATTCTATTTTCATTCAAGTATTTAAAGGCTTCTACTGAGTTTATAAAAGTTTTAGCAATTTCAAACTCAGGAAATCTTTTTAGATAATGAACCAAAACATCAATAGCCAAAGGTTCATCATCAATAATAATAACTTTATACTTTTTCATGCTTAAAAGTTAATTTTAAGTTGTGCTAAATATACATTGTTTTCACTTTCTAGTAATAATTCATGCTTTTTGGGATAAGATAATTGTAACCTGTTTTTTAAATTTTCTAACCCTTTTCCTTGTCTTGAATTTTGATTAAAGTGTTGCTGATCTTGAATACTGTTTTTCACTTTAAATAGCAATGATTTATCGTCTACATCTATTTTTACATTTACAAATGAACTTGAATCATTTGTATAAAACCCATGCTTAAAAGCGTTTTCAACCAAAGTAATTAATAGTAAAGGTTCTATGCTTATTCCTTGAGGAGTTCCTTCTATTTGTAAACTTATATTTGCTTGCTCTCCAAAGCGTATTTTCTCAATAGCAATATATTCGTTAATAAATTTCAATTCATGTTCTAATTTTACTTGTTTATGAACCGAATCGTCGGTTAAATAACGCATCATTCCTGATAGTTTTAAAATAGTATCTGAAGTTTTCGGATTGTTACTTAAAGACATACTATACAATGAATTGAAAGCATTAAATAAGAAATGAGGGTGTAATTGATTTCTTAATAATTGACCTTTAGCCAATTCTAGTTCATTTTTTAATTTTTCATATTTGTTAAAAAAGTCTAGTCGATTCACTATTTGTATTAAAGCATAGAATAAAAAGGTTTTCCCAATAAATTCTGTAAAAAAATCAAAAGTTCTATCTATTAATATTTCATCATGAATTCTATATGATTTTGTTGCGGCCAATACTGCAATTATGATTATAAATAGTATAATAAAACTTGTTTTAAACCAAAACTTATGGAGCTTTAACACGTAATAGTAAAGTAAATATGCAAGGACTGTAAATACAAAATACTCTACAGCATCGCATGTTAAAAAAAGCAACCAATAATCTGGTAATAACGACATTGTTTTATCTAATAACATTATCATAATAATGCTGATCAAAATTATATGAAAAGTTACTTTAAAAACTTGTATTTGTTTATCTGACAATTCAAACATAGCTAAACCTTAAAACTCTTTTGTAAAGATATTAAAATGCCTTTCAGTTATATCGAGACTCATAGTAAGGTTATCTATCCAAAGTTTACGTTTGTCGATTTCATTTTTCTTGGGATAAGAATAGAAATATGTTTGAGTAGATTTTAATTATAAAAACATATAAAATGAAGGCAAAAATTATAGGAATTATAATTGTTCTATGCTCCCTTAGTGCTTTTGGACAAAAACTTACACTAGAAAAAGCATCTCCTTTTACGTCTGTCAAATGGGAAAATAATCAACCAATTGTACAATTTGAAAATGTATGGTATTCTTTTGAAAAATTAGACAATTTTACTAGAGATAAGATATTAAACTTTTGCAAAAAGGAATTTGGACATAAATGGAAAAAACGTTTTTCAGAAGACCTTGTAGAAGTTTTACAAGGGTTAAATTATACACCGAATCAAAAAGTACAACTAACCTTATCTAAAAAAGGTATTTCTAAGGAATATACTGGAGTGTTTACTGCTGAAAATAGAAGAAAATGTTTACTCTACAATAGAGCTCAAAATAACTCTAAGCCTGTTAAAAAAGCTCTGAAAGAAGTAAGTAAAATGCAAGCCATTGATGATTTAAAACAGTTTAGTGATATTCTTAATAATAAATCATCCTATGCTCAACTTTCTAACTACGATTACAATACTGCTATAAAAAAACTAACTGCAACTATATTAAGTAGTAATAAAGAAACTATAAATATTGATAAATTGACGCATGAAATAGGTAAAATAATGGCTGAAATAGGAGATAGGCACTCATCTATAAAAAATGAAGCTTTTAATAGAAAAGCACATAATACGTATAATTTAAGGTTACCCTTTGGTATTACAATTTTAAACGGAAAAGCTATAGCGGTTCAACAAAAACCTAATAATAAAAAAGAATATAGTTACTACAATAATGAATATCCTTACATTAAAAGTATTGATGGTATTGCTATAGAAACCTTAATGAATGACTATAATTATGGAAATAAAAAAGCTCCTAAAGAAGCCAAACTTACACGAGGAGCCAATGCTATTCAAAAGCTAGGTGCTCTTTTATTTAAAAACAACAAAAACTGTCCTAAAACAGTAGAAGTAGAGTTTTCAAACCATAAAAAAACTAAAAAGGAAACTGTTGAGTTAACATTTGATAAAAAGGGATATATCTCAAATTTAAGCATTCATAGTTTTATTTCTATGATGAACATTCAAGCAGGACGTTTTAATGGTACAAAGAAGCTGTTAACTGACAATATTGGTTACATTAAAATTCCAAGAATGTTTAATTATAAGAGAGTTGAAGGATATGAAGATTTTTTAGAAAATACTATGAAGGAATTTTCAAATACCAAAGCTCTAATTATTGATGTACGAGATAATCCAGGAGGAAGAAGAGTTATTTTACAAACTTTTGCGAAATATATAGTACAACCAGCACAATCTCCTTGGATAGCCAATGTCGCATATTTACGTACTAATGAAAAATTAACCACTGATGAAACTTCAATGAGTACTCGTTATTTAAATAGCTATAATTCGAATGAGTTTTCAGAGTCAGATAGAGTAGCCATAAATACTTTCAATAAAACTTATAAAACAACTCAACAATTTGATAAGTCTAAATTTAGCAATCCTTTTTATATGGTTTTGCGAAGTGGAAAAACTCCATATCAAAAGCCAGTATATATTCTTGTGAATGAAAACAGTTTTAGCGCTGCTACCGTATTTACTACAGCTTTTAAAGGGTTACCAAACGTAAAAATTGTTGGAGTTACTACCGATGGCTCTAGTGGAAATTCAAGAAAAGTGTATTTAAACAATTCTAAAATAAGAGTAAAAGTATCTACAATGCTATCTTTTCAACGAAACGGAAAAACATTAGATGGAAATGGAACAGAACCTGATATTTATATCCCTGTTGATAAAACTCAAGTTTTTACAGGTAAAGATACTCAGTTAGAGAAATTAGTTGCTTTAATTAATAAATAGGAGAGAAGTCTTATTTAAAAAAAGGCGGGTAAAAAACTATCCGCCTTTTAATTCAATGAATGATTTTTAATATACTCTTTAGGACTCATTCCTACTTTCTTTTTAAATACCCTTGTAAAATACTGAGGGTATTCAAAACCAAGTTTATACGCGGTTTCTGATATGGATAAATTTGGATTTAGCAACATGCTTTTTGCTTCTTCAACTAAAAATAAGTTAATTTGATCTACAGCAGTTTTCCCTGTTTCTACTTTAATAGTATCACTCATGTAACGATGACTTACATTTAACTGAGCTGCCATCCAGTTTACTGTAGGAATACCTTCCTCTGCTAATAAATTTTGTTCAAAATAACTATTTAGAATCTCCTTAAATCTTGTAATTAGAATTTTATTCTCATCCGTTCTGTTCAAAAATTGTCGTTTATAAAATCGATCCGCATACTTTAATAAAGTATCTAACTGAGATATGATGATTTCTTTACTAAACTCATCTTGGTTATTATGATATTCAGTTTTAATATTTTTAAAAATATCTTTTATAATCTGTTCTTCTTTAGGCGATAAATGAAGCGCTTCATTTACATTATAATTAAAGAAATTATATTTTTTAATACTTTCATAAATGTCCAAATTCCTGATATAATCTTTATGAAAAGAAATATGATAACTTTCCGAACTAAAAACCATATCATTAAAGGTTAAAGTTTGGTTGGGAGCTGTAAATAACATAGTTCCATTAGTACAATCATATTTGGTACGTCCATAAGACAATTCACCAGAAATAATGTTTTTAAAACTAATACTATAAAAATCACATGAAAGTATTACTGGCTCATTAAAAGCATAGGTTTCGCAACTAGATTTCTCGTTCTCTTTTAAATCTGTATGCAGTATGCTAAACAATGGATTTTCTGGCTCTGGAAAATCATAATACTTATGCATTTCTGATATATTATTGAAGCTAAATACTGGCATTATTGTTATTTTATATTATAAATTTACTATTTAATTTTGATACTCTTAAGCAAGTATTGGAATCAATTCTAAAGTAGAAGCTTCATGCTTTTTAGTATTGTAGGTTAATCGCATTGCTGGATATAAGAGACCTAATAATTTTCTATACGCTTTATTTACTTTAGGATTTACTTCATCTAAATCATGAGGTACTAGACCATTAATTTCTACTTCTAGACCTCCAATTTTCATAGCCCCCTTAGAATTAACTAAAAAAGCATCGTACCAACTTCTTTTCCCGAATTTATATTGACGTACAAAAAAGCGTCCTTCAGTAGCAACAATGGTAATATCGATAAAACGATGATCTCCACATCTAATTTGATGTACTTTTTTACTTTGTATTAATTTTTCTAATTCTTGAATTGTCATATAAAGTCATTTTAAAAAGAACCTTTTGTTATTATCATTAGATAAATCAAAAGGTTCTTATCTTATAAAAATGTATAAGGAAATTATTATTTATTGAAGAATTCTGCTACTGCATCTGTTGATACCTTTACTGCTTCTGGCTTGTAGTAGAAATCTACATGTCCAAATTCTTCTAAAGCCATAACTTCGTGTTCATTTGTTAATTTGTCAATAAATTGTGTTGAACAAGGGGCAGTCATTGCATTTTTACCATATACAACTAAAGTAGGTTGCACAATTTTATCTGCATATGCTTCTCCAATAGAAATTAATGACTGCATAGCTTGGTCGCCAATATGTAAATTTGAAAAGGTTTTAACAGCTTTAGGTCCTCTAAAACCATCTCTTCCGTAATAATCATAGGATTCAGCAGCCATTTCCGGATATGCTGCGGCTTCCATAGCTTCTTCTTTTGACATATCATCAGTAAGCCCAAAAGGAACTACAATATCTGCTTCTCCAGTTTCATACATTTTCTGCTTTGATGCATTAGCTGCAGCAATCATTTGATTAGCAGCATTTTTATCGGCCCATTGAAAACCATCTGCTGCCATCATACCAGAAACCATTGCAATTTTCTTAATTCTATGGTCGGTAACAGCTGCCGATGCAATGATAGAACCACCTTGACAAACACCTAATCCTTCAATCTCTTCTACAAAAGGTAATGTTCCTAAATAAGAAACCGCATCCCAAGTATTTTCTATTAATCTAAACATATATCTAGATTTTTTATGCTCTCCTGGTAATGCTGGAGAATCTCCCATTCCTAAATAATCAAAGCCTAAGAAAACAAAACCTCTTTTTGCCATTTCTGGTCCATAGGTTGCCATAACCTGTCCTTTAACTTGTGGAAATGGACTAGCACTTACGATGGCCTTGTATTTTTTGTTTGGGTCAAAACCTTCAGGTAAGTATAAATCGCCTGCTAAATCAACTCCAAATGATGTAAATGTTACACTGTTTTTTCCTGCTTTTAAATTTTCCATTGTATTTTCTTTTTTAGTTGTTATTTGTTCTGAAACCGTTGTTTTTTGTTCTTTTTTGCAGCTTATAGTTAGTATTACTATACTTGCTAGTATTAAAACTTGTTTCATTTTTTATAATGTTTAATGATTACAGTGCAAATTTAAATCGGCATCCAAGCTTGAAACTTAAACATTTTGGTATGAGACTTATACTTTTTGGTATAAATAAAAAAATCCATTTTTATAAGTGGATTTTCTACAATTCTATTAATTATCTAATTCAGAGTATGTCTATATTCTTTGGGCGACTTTCCCGTTTGTTTTTTAAATAATTTACTAAAATGTTGGGGATATTCAAATCCTAAATCATATGCTATTTGACTAATACTTTCAGAAGTTCCTATAAGTTTGTTTTTCGCTTTTTCAACAATAAAAAGAGTTATATGTTCTTTTGCACTTTTTCCTGTTTCTGTTTTCAAGGTATCACTTAAATAACGTTGCGAAACATTCAATCTTAAAGCTATATCTTCAATATTTGGAATACCACTTAACTGATTTTCATTATAAAAATATCTCAGTTCAACTTTAAATTTATCTAATAAAATACTTGAAACTTCTTTTCTATTTAAAAACTGACGTTTATAAAACCTATCTGAGTATTTCAACAATGTTTCTAGTTGAGAAACAATAATATCCTTGCTAAACTCATCATGATTATTGTGGTACTCAGCTTCAATAGTTTCAAAAACCGACTGTATTAACTTCTCTTCTTTAGGAGATACATGTAAAGCTTCATTTGTTGAATATGAAAAATATCCATAATCATTGATTTTTTTTGATAACTCTGTACCTCTTATAAAATCTTCATGAAAAGTAATTATAAACCCATTTTGCTCCATTTCAGTGGTTTCATCCCATTGCATTATTTGCCTTGGAGCCATAAAAACCATAGCACCATTAGAAAAATCATATTTTGTACGCCCATAGTTTAAACTTCCTGAAATTACTCTCTTAAATGAAATAGAATAACAATTATTCATCATAGGAGGGGAGCTCTTTCGCAATGACTTTATAAAACTTTCATTTATTGAAACTACACTCAATAATGGATGCTCTGATTTAGGAGCATTTATATATTCTAAGTAGTTTGAGATACTTTTAAAATGTAACATAACTCTTCACTTTAAAATGCTTTTGACAAAAGATAAGTAAAAACTTTTATTCTTAATTTAATAATCCAAATTGATTTGATACCATTTCGAAAAATGCTTTATCATCCATCGATTTACGTGCTGCCATGAATTGTTCTGCATCTGAACCTGCTAAATACCTTAGTTGTTCTTTATTGTCAGTTACCGCATTATATACGATTTCAGCAATGCTATCAGAAGTACTAAGATGTCCCATATATTCTTGAACTGCTGCCATATATTTTTCTAATCCTTCTTTATAATCGCTAATTTCCTTATTACCAGTTAACGATATATTATTGATAAACTCTGTATTGACACCTCCTGGTTCAACCAATTTCACATCAATCCCTAACGATTTTAATTCATATTGAATAGAGCCTGTAAAACCTTCTACAGCATGTTTTGTTGCATGATATAAACCTTGATACGGTAATGTAAATAAACCTACAATGGATGAAACATTAAGAATAAGTCCATTTTTATTGGCTCGCATATGAGGTAAAATAGCTTTGGTTGTTCTAATTACTCCAAATACATTTACATCAAAAATACGTTGCATTAAAGCCTCGTCTGAAGCTTCAGCAATCCCCATCATACCAAAACCAGCATTGTTAATTAAAACGTCTATTTTACCAAAGGTTTTTAAACCTTTTTCTATAGCTAAATCAATAGTGTTTTGTTTAGTAACATCTAATTCTGTAACTAATACATTATCAAGTTTATTTAACTCAGTTTCTTTTTCTGGAGTTCTCATGGTCGCAATCACATTCCATCCTTTTGATTGAAAAATCTTTACTGCTGATTTGCCTATTCCTGTTGAACTTCCTGTTATTAATACTGTTTTATTTGTTGAATTCATTATTGAAATTTTATATTATTTATAATTTGTGAAAAGATTTTATTTCATATAAGTATTAAACCATTCTAACATCATTTCTGGATGCTCACCTAAATAATTATAACCAATGAAACGTTTTGAATTATCTTCTTCAATCCAGAATAGTTTTTTATCTTTTCCTGGAATTAAATCATATGTTTTTTGAACATCTTCTGGAATTGTCCAAACATCATCTTTATTCTGAATAATAAAGGTTGGAACTTTCACATTTTGAGCAATATTATGAGGTGTCATTTGGCTACTTTTTAATCCACCATTTTTTTCTAACTCTTCATCAAAAACAGTCATATAATCTCCTAATCCCATGTTATCAAGAGTTATTTTTGACATAATATTGATTGATGCAGGTTGTGCACAAACAAATGCTTTTACTTCTTTAAAATACTCTGGATGCTTTGTCATTGCAGTCATAGCTGCATTTCCTCCTGCACATGGATTAAATAATCCAACACTCATGTTTTGAAGGTTATCTTGTGATTTTAAGTAATCAAAAGCAGCTAACACGTCTTTATATTCAGAATTGAATCCTTGTCCCCAAATATTAGCTTCTGCATCACCACTTTCTCCATGATTCCTTAAATCATAGGTTAATACATTATATCCTGCATCATGTAAAGCTTTGTATACATTTCCAAACTTTACTTCTACATCCTGAAAATTACTCCAAGGTTCTTTGTGTCCGGGAAATCCATACCTATTAAATGTAGCTGGGTGATTGCATATAATAAGTTTATTTGAATTTTTTGCTGGTATAAACCATGCAGCTAATTCTACACCATCTTGAGCTTTGAATTTTACATCTTTATACCCCATTCCATAATCCTCTGGAGTTTCTAAGATTGGAGTAGGGTGGTTTACTGTTGTATATCCTTTAGCCAAAGCACTTAATGTAGCTTTTTGTTCTTCTGTTATTTGTGCCATGTTTTTTATTTTTACTTAGCACAAATCTCTGAACAACAAAGAACTAAAACGTATACTTTTTTACATGAGTTGTATACTTTTTTACTTTAAAGCATTAAAACAGAAAGGATATAAATTGGCAAGTGGAAACTTAAAGCAATATTAAGTTCCCACTGTAGCCCCCATTTAACTTACTATAATTAATAGCAAACTTTATTTTTAGGTTATTTTTAAACCAAAATTGTTGTTCCTGATGATGATTTATTTTTCGATTCATCAAAATAAAAATCAATACGACCAAGGTTAACCCCATAAGCTCCAACTTGATTTACCAACATATTTTTGCCTTCAATATTTTTTACAATGGTAGGTTTAGGTAAAAAAGTATGTGTATGTCCTCCAATTATTAAATCAATATCCTTTGTTACTTTTGCTAAATTTAAATCGGAAATTTGCTCTGGATTATTTTTATAATAGTACCCTAAATGTGATAAACAAATGATTAAATCACATTTCTTCTTATTTTTCAACTCTGCGGTTATATCTTGAGTTACTGTTATAGGATCTAAATAACGAGTTTCTTTATACATCTTTTTATTTACTAAGCCGTCAAGTTCAACCCCTAAACCAAAAATTCCTATTTTGATTCCGTCTTTTACTATAATCTTATAAGGTTTTACATGTGTGTCTAATACCGTGTTTTTGAAATCGTAATTTGCAGATACAAAATCGAATTTAGCGTTGGGAAGCTGCTTATATAAACCATCAATTGAATTGTCAAAATCGTGATTTCCTAAAGTTGCTACATCGTATTTTAACATGCTCATTAACTTAAATTCAAGTGCTCCACCAAAGAAATTGAAATAGGGAGTACCTTGAAAAATATCTCCTGCATCTAATAAAAGTGTATTTGGGTTTTCTCTCCTTACTTGTTCTATTAAAGTAGCTCTTCTAGATACCCCGCCTTTATTAGCATATCTATTATGATTTGCATTAAAAGGCTCAATATGACTATGTGTATCATTGGTATGCAAAATGGTTATATGACGTTGTTGCTTACCTGTAAATGATGGCAATGTTAATCCACTAGCCGCTAAAATAGATGCACTTCCAACTTGCTTTATAAAATCTCTTCTTTTCATTACTCTATAATTACGCGGTTATCAATTGAAGCTTGTAGGGTATCTACCTTTTTAAAATAGTTTATAATTACATCTCTCATTTTGCAATCTAACTTCGTTAACTTTTCAGGATTTTTGAAAAAGGTCATTTTATCTCCTCCGCTTTGTAAAAAATCTGATGTTAGTACTGTATACGATTTGTTTTTATCAAAATCTTTTCCTCTAATTTTAAGCAAGTAATCGTTATTACTTAATGTTAAATTCACATTTCTACAGAAAGGATGCGCTGTTTTATTTTTAATAAAATAATCTACCAACTCTGTAATTTTCTCACCTGTAAGAGTTACCGCTACAAGTTCATTTTCAAAAGGCATTAGTTTAAAAGCACGTTCTACTGTTACTTTTCCTTGTGGAATTGTTGCTCTAATCCCTCCATTGTTTAGCATTACAAAATCGATAGACTGATTTGTTTTCTTTTTATAAATAGGATTTGCCATTCTATAACATAAATCGGCCATCAAATTCCCTATGGAAGTCTGCATCCCTTCATTATTTTTAAGAAAGTCTTTAGGAGCATAGGTAAGTACCTCTTGCATTTCTTTTGTTAATTTCTCCTTATATGGAGCAATTACACTATCTATTTTTTCTGAAGATGCAATTGTAATACTTACAGCTATATTTTTGGCTGTTATTTTATTAAGGATCTTAGATTCTCTCTTACAAGAAACTAGAATCAGTAATAAAAGGAGTAAACGAAGTGTTCTCATCATAAAATTTCTTTACTTTTTATTCTTTAACTCTATTTTACATTCTGTAAGGATATAGTTAAAATGCTCTACATCGTTATTATTCAATTTTAAAATTCCTTTTGCAGTGACTATTGCATCTGTTTTAAACTTTCTTTTGCCTATTACTTGCAATTCTATCGCTGTTTCTGGACCTCCAACTCCACAGAAAAAACAAGATGACATCGGTCCTTTAGATAAAATAAAAATCTTTCCCTTTGGATCTACATTTAGAAAATATCCAGTAATAGCTATCGACTTACCATTTAAGCTTTTAACCGATTCTGAAAATGTTGGATGTAAAAAAGTGTCATCGTATTCTGGAAAATATTTATCTCTAAACTTCACTTTAGATAAATCATCCCATGTAACCTTCTGCTGACTAAAGCAGAGACTTACAATACTTACAAACACTATGAATAAAACTTTATTTTTCATTACTTAAAATGGTTGAAATATTCATTTTTACAATAGGGTAGATAGCTAAAGTAATTGCCATAACTATGAATAAAAACACCAATAAACCGATATTAGATATTTCTTGAAATGATAATTCTTTAATAATATCTTGATGAAAAATTGATTTAAAAACATACTCTAAACCTATTTTCAAAATAATTAGAGCCAATACAAAGGCTAGTAATAAAATTATAAGACCTTCATAAGCAACTATTTTTATTAGTTGATATATACTTGCTCCAAAAGATCTAAAAAGAGCTAAATCAAATGCTCGTTCTTTTATTATTTTATATAAACTTATAAAGATTGTAATACCAGATAACATTAAAATTAAATAGGCTATCCATGTAATGGTTTTTAAACCAATTCCTGTATATTCATATAATTTGTCTAATTCATATATAGGCAATGCTGCTTGCAAATTTGTTTGCTTATTTATTTTTCTAGGAAATGTTAAAAATGCAGTAGGATTCTTAAATGAAACTAATAACGAAGTAATTTCTTTATCATCTTCTATTTCTTCATGTTCATGCTCTTGATGTTCATTATCATGATCATGTGTATCCCAAATACTTTCCAAACTTGTTAGTAATAACCTATCAATTACTTTATCTGTTTGTTCTAAAACTCCTACAATAGTATATTTTTCATCATGTGATTCTATATCATTTTCTATTAAACCATGTGAACTTAAAAAAGTATCTCCAATATCTAAATCTAATTTTTCAGCTACTGTAGCACCTAAAATTACTTCAAAAGTGTTTTTTATTTGAGTTCCCTTTGCTAAGCCTGCATTGTATAAGGTCGTAAACTCATTCGTAGTTCCCACAATTCTGTAGCCCTTATAATTATCTCCGTAGGAGATAGGCACAGCTTTTTTGATTAAAGGACTATTAGTAATTTGTTTAACTTCTCTAAAAAGAATATTCCCTGTAGGATTATCAACATGTAAAACAGACGCTAAAACCAACTGTAGAGGACTCCCTTTAGCTCCGATAACTAAATCTATTTCTCCTAAATTATTCTTTCTCTGAAATTCAAAAGATGATTTTAATTGCTGAGTACCTAAAAGAAGTACTATACTAAGTGCTAATGAGAAAACACTTAGAATAGTGTACAGCGGTTTAGACTTTATATTTTCTATACTGATCCTCCAAATATTCATTCTAAAGTGATTTTATTTTGAAAGAATGGTTTAATCCTTTGATCGTGAGTGATTACAATTAATTTTGCTTTGTGTTGTTTAGCTTGTTTTTTAAGTAATTCAATAACTATCTTACAATTCTCATCATCTAAACTAGATGTTGGTTCATCTGCTAAAATGATCTTTGGATTATGAACTACAGCCATTGCTATATTTAGCCTCTGTAATTGTCCCTCACTAAGTTCTTTTACTTTGCTATTTATACAATGTTTAATCCCTAGTTCTTCTAATAGATTGTTAATCTTGTTATTGTCAACTTTTTTCTTACTAAAAAAAAGACGTGTTTGTAAATTTTTGAAAACACTTAACGATTGGATAGTATATTTTTTTTGAAAAACCAATCCAATATATTGGCCTCTAAATTCATCTAATTCGCTATTAGAAAGTAAACTTATATCTATATTTTCTACTATTACTTTTCCTTTTGATGGTTTTAGCAAACCTGCCAATAAATGAAGAAGTGTAGTTTTCCCTATCCCAGATTTACCAAGAA
Organism: Tenacibaculum aiptasiae; assembly: GCF_965221665.1. Taxonomy (NCBI): domain Bacteria; kingdom Pseudomonadati; phylum Bacteroidota; class Flavobacteriia; order Flavobacteriales; family Flavobacteriaceae; genus Tenacibaculum; species Tenacibaculum aiptasiae. The sequence goes on along the minus strand of NZ_CBDCSN010000003.1, from coordinate 713,430 downwards.
TGAGCAAGCTCTCATTCTCAGTTACTGAGATATTGGGAAAACTTAATAAAGACCCCAGATCTTTATATTGAAAAACAAGATTTTCAGTTTGAATCATCTTATAACTCTTCTATTTTATTTAGGTTGTTCATTTTTGCAATCAAATTTCCTTTAATTGCTACTACTGCTGATTTAGGTATATTATCGGCATCAAAAGGCCATGTGCTTGTTGGGTTTTTAATATCTTTTGTTTGTTCTCCTGGATGTTGAACACTTAAAAACAAAGTTTCTCCATCTGGAGAAAACCAAGGTCCAGTAAGCTCTGCATCTTTTGGAGCTGAGGCTACTCTGATTACTTTCCCAGCTTCTTTTCCATATCTAGGTATTACAAAAAGACTGTTATTTTTAAAAGGCATATAAGGTTTATCTTCTCTATTCATTGAGCTACCAGACATATCTGAAGTCATCCATAAATTCCCTGATAAATCAAATGCTAAATTGTCTGGACAAGAGAATCCATTTTCTTCGCCTCCAGCTAAATAAGTAGAAGCTTTAAACGTTAGCGCATCAAATTCTCCTTTAGTTTCTTCAATTTTGAGAATTGAACCGTGATAATCGTTTTTCTCTTTGTTATTTGTTAGTGTAACAAAAATATTTCCTGTTAAAGGATCTATTTCAATGTCTTCAGGTCTATTTAATTCTGTAGCTCCTAAAAGCTTTGAAGCTTCTCTTGCTCTTATAAGTACCTCTGTTTGGTTTTTAAACTTATTTTTTAAAACGGGTTGATTTTCCCAATCTAAGGCTAACCATTTACCATTAACTGTATCGGCAACATACAGAGTTCCTTCTTTAAGAGAGTGTGGTTTAGATGAGATAAATTTATATAAATGTTCACTGTTTCTATCATCTCCAGTATAAGCAACTACACGTTTGTCTTTTAACTCGTAAAGGGTACAACATTCATGTGCAAACCTTCCTAAAGCAATGTGCTTTTGTACTGTTCCTTTTAAAGGATCAACTTCAACTACCCATCCATAATGCTCTGGAGGATATTTGTAAAATTTTTCCCATCCATAATCGCTAGGTTGATGTGTTGGTTGATTATTTTCATCATAAATTGTTTCTCCCCAAAATCCGTCATAATTTTCTTCACAAGTAATGAAAGTCTTCCAAGGTGTAATTCCACCAGAACAATTACTATTTGTTCCCATAACCGTTGTTTTTCCTTTTATAGGACTGTCCCAATTTAGTTTTATTGGTGTTTGTGCTGTAATGCGTCTGTTTAATGGATCATTTTTTACAATTTCCCATACTCCTTTATTTTCTCTTATTCTAACAATACTACCACCAACATTGTACATTTCTTTATTTACTTGTTCAATGGTTCTGTGTTCTTCTGGATTTTCATAATCCCAGTAATTAAAACCTGAAACAAACATCGGATTTATATACTCATGATTTACCCACAGTAAACCATCTTTGGGGTTATTTTCATCTAATGGAATGAAACAGGTAAAATCGTTATTAAACCCAAAAGTATCTTTATCGTTAATCTTGTCGCCCCATTTTATAAGTACTTGATAATTTAATTCATCTGTAAGTAACAAATCATCTTTATCAGAAGGAGCTAAGTCTTTTATTGTTATTTCTTTTAATTTCCTTAAAAACTCTTCAGATATTTTTTGCTTAGATAGGGGAGTTGTTGTATTCCCACAACTAGTTATAAAAGGAGGTATTGTTAAAACTCCCAAGCTAGCTTTTCCTAAAAAGGATATAAATTTTCTTCGATTGTATTCCATGCTTTAATTCAGAGAATGCTTTTTTAAACAGGTTAAATTTGAATAAATACTCTTAAAATTATTTTCATACCTGTTATATACTTTACCACTTATTTTTACTGATTGTCTGGGAAAATTACCCAAACTAAGCTGTAACTCTTTTATCTTATTATTAAGGAAATATGAAAAAATAGCGTCTTGTCTATGGTCACCCAACCAAACTAATTCTGAATGCCTTTTCTCTTTGGTTATTTTATTATAAAATGAATCTAACCCTCTTATATTTGAAAAAGATTGTCCTCCTAATGCATCTAAAATGATTTTATTATCATTAGAAAGGACAAAACAAATGTTCTTTATATGATTTTTTATGATTAATTCTTTTAAACTGTCTAAAGTTTTATGGTTTGGTGAAAAAGAATTTCCTAGTGATGTATAAAAATAGTTTTGATACTTGAAAGTATCATTGACAACTGTTTCTAAACAATCTGTTGGACATAAAAGAAAAAGAACTTTATTCATTAGGCTACATTATCTGGGTTTGTATAAGGGAATGATGAATGGTGTAAGTCTATTTTTAATTCTCCATCGACTAACTGATAACCAAATGTGTATTCTACTTTAGCTTCATTTCCTTCTAAATCTGTAAAGAAATAGTTCCCCATAGCAATGGCACGATTGTCTTCAAAAATAAATCCTGCATTTTCAAATCGAACTTTAGTCCATGGTTGAATAGCAAAACCTTTATCTTCCTTACAAGCTCTATCTTCTCCTGCAATAAAATATGACAAAGCTTCTGCTTTTGTTGGTCTAAATTGTTCTATCTCACATTTGGTTGGTTTGAATAAAACAGCAGCAGTTTTAAAAGCATAACGCTCATCTAAAAACTCTTTTGCATAGTTCTCACATTCAGATCTATTATCTTTCAACGAACCTATTTTAACTACTCCATTTCCCCATTTGGTTTGTACATCTAGTACTTGTTCTTTTGTTATCATTTTTAATATAATTTGAAGTTTAATATTTTAATTTGCATAAGCTCTCTGTACAGGCCAATTATCTTCATAACCAATTGCCCATTCGTGAGTTGATAATTCTTTGTTTGTTGCTAAACATGCATCCAATTTGGATGTTATCTCTGCTTTATTCATATTTTGACCGATGAAAACAATCTCATTTTTTCGATCACCAAAAGTGATGTCCCATTCACTTTCAATAGTTCTTTGGTTATTTAAAAATGAAGCATGTTGCGAACGCTTTTCAAAAGGCATACTTGCCCACCAAACACCTGCGCTGTCTGCTCTTAAAGAGCCACCTGCTTGTCCCCAAACAAGTGCTTGTTCTGGACGCGAAGCAATCCAAAATAAACCTTTACTTCGTATAATTGTGTGAGGAAACTCTTGCGCTACATAGTTCCAAAAGCGAATAGGATCGAACGGTTTTTTACTTCTATAAACAAATGAATTAATACCGTATTCTTCAGTTTCTGGAGTATGATTTTCTTTGTTTAATTCTTCTATCCATCCTGCACTTTGCTCAGCTTCTTCAAAGTCGAAAAGACCCGTATGAAGTATTTCTTTAGAATTAATTTTACTAAATGCTGATTCAATAATCTTTGCTGACGGATTTAGTTTATGAATGGTAGCTCGTAAAAGAGCTAAATCTTCTTTTTTGACTAAATCTATTTTATTTAAAATGATAACATTAGCAAATTCAACTTGATCTGTTAGTAAGTTAACTATAGTACGATAATCTCCTTCAATATCTGTTAAATCCCTATCTATTAAAGTTTCAGAGCTTCCAAAATCCTTAAAAAAATTAAAAGCGTCTACCACAGTAACCATCGTATCTACATAACTAAAACTAGATAAATCGATACCTTTTTCTTCATCTACAAAAGAAAATGTTTGAGCTACTGGAATAGGCTCACTAATACCTGTGCTTTCAATAAGTAAATAATCAAATCTGTCTTCTCTTGCTAATCGTTCAACTTCAATCATTAAATCTTCCCGTAGTGTACAACAAATACATCCATTACTCATTTCTACAAGCTTTTCTTCTGTTCGAGACAACGTATTTTCACTTTTAACTAAGTTAGCATCTACGTTTACCTCACTCATATCATTCACAATAACAGCTACTTTTAGCCCCTCTTTGTTATGCAAAATATGGTTGAGTAAAGTTGTTTTCCCAGCACCCAAAAAACCACTAAGTACAGTTACAGGAAGTTTTTTATTCATTAGTCTATATTTGGATTATTGATAATATTTAGAAATTCTTTTCTTAAGCCTTCGTCTTTAAATGCTCCACTATATTCAATCGTTGTTGTATAACTGTTCTTATCTTTAATACCTCTTGATGAAACACATAGGTGTTTAGCGGCAATCATTACAATTACATCTTCAGTATCTAAAGCATTTTGTAAATCTTTAAGAATTTGGAGAGATAGTCTTTCTTGAACCTGAGGTCTATGTGCATAGTAATCTACCAAACGATTAATTTTAGATAATCCTACAACTTTATCTTTTGGCATATAAGCTATGTGTGCATGGCCTGTAATAGGTAAAAAATGATGTTCACAAGCAGAATCAATGGTTATATTCTGTTCAACCAACATTTTTTTATATCCATACTTATTTTCAAAAATTGAAAGCTTTGGTTTATTCTTAGGATTCAAACCATAGAAAAGCTCTTTTACATACATCTTTGCAAATCTGTAAGGTGTACCAGATAAACTATCATCTGTTAAATCAAGACCTAATTCCTCCATTATTTTCCCGAAATGATATTGAATTCCTTTTATCTTTTCATCATCTGTTTTTTCAAAAGCATCCGGACGTAAAGGAGTTTTCACATTTGATGAAAAATGATCATCTCCAATAATTTCTATCTGTTCTTTATTCATGATTAACGGCGTATTTATCTGATTTACACTGACAGTATTTTAAATTGTAAACATGTAATACTATCAATATAGTAGCTGGTATGTGAACAGCATATTCTGGAATGGAAATCCAGCTTAATTTTTCATTAAGAATAACAGCAAGTAATAAAGTCCATGTTACCCAAAAAGCTGGTTTCATGTACTCATTTGTTGTTGTTTCTGCTGAACGATAAATAGCCAAAAATGAAATAGCTAAGAAAACATAATCTATACTTTTCCACCACGCAGGAGCATTTTCACAACCTCCAGTTGCACAAGTTTGGACTATAAATAAAAAAGGAGTGGCAATACAGTGTATCATACACAAACCACTTGCAAATGCACCAAAAGTATCTGGTTTAGCTAAAGTTATTTTCATTATTTGTTTTTACAATTAAACGCAACTTAGTTGCAAATATATGCATCTTTTTTATTTTAATGCAACAAAGATGCGTTAAGTTGATTTGTTATTTTTTCTAATAGATATAAAAACAGGGTATGAGAAAAGAATAAAACAAATAGATAAAAATTAATCAATATGGTTAACAAGCTCTAAATCAACAACAGAAGTGTAATTTTAATTAATCGAAGCTTTTAGACATTTCATCGACACTTTTTGTTCTTTTAACTAATAAGTAATATCATATTTTAGCATTTTTTGTAAGCAAAAATTTTAAAACTTAAATTTTTATACCTATATTGCAACTGGTAATCAATAGATTACCTAGCAATTGTATAGGTCGGGGGACTTATTTTTGCTAAGAAAGAACTCTACTTGTAGGGTTCTTTTTTTGTTATTTTGATAAACTTTATAAACTCAGTTTACTTGAAGCGCTAAACTAAAAACGTAATTTTTAAATTATTATAACCTAAATAAATATCAATAATTATGTTTTGTATCTTAGTTTTCAAATTATATCAATATGACATTTAACACTATTGAAGACTTATTAGAAGAAATGAATATTTCTAAGTTTCAAAAACATCAAAACTTTCACATTCTTAAGTTTAAAGATCATTTAGATGAAATTCCGATGAAAACTGATTTTCGTAAATGTGATTTTTTTCAAATTGTTATAACGAAAAATCATAATGTTGATGTAATTGTTGATAATGTATCTTTTTCAGCTATGGAAGATAGCATTACTTTTATGGCTCCACATCAAACATTATCTACTAATGTAAAGAGCGTTGAAGATTTAGGCTTGGGTTATATGCTAGTTTTTAGTTCTAATTTTTTGCGTCTAGGAATTTCTGAATTTGATTTAATCCAAAAATTCCCTTTTTTTAACGTTAACTATTCACCTGTCTACTTTTTAAAAGAGAATACTGTTGATTTTTTTTATTTAATGGAAAAAATTTATAAACTCTTCCAAGAGTTTAGTTCTGAAAATCTTGAAATTATCCGATTGTATTTAACAATTTTACTTTACGAAGGTCGAAAATCGTTTTTTAATGGTGAAATCCAAAGCACTGTTGCATCTCGACATAATGAAGTAGCTTTTACCTTTGAAAACCAAATTAAAGAAACGGTTAACAAAAGAAAACCTATAGAATATTATGCCAATAAACTAAATATCAGTAGTGTTTATTTATCTGAATGTGTTAAAAAGGCCACAGGTAAAACTGCTAAACAGATTATTACAGAATATGTTCTTCTTCAAGCCAGTTCTATGCTATTGCAATCGACAAAAACCATAGATGAAATTGCATATACTGTTGGATATACTAACACTTCTAATTTTGGTATATTTTTTAAAAAACATATTGGAATTTCTCCTTCAGCTTATAGAAAAAATCATAAATAACATAGCTTTTAATAATCATTACCTAGTTATTAATATCAATACTCATGTATTACGACTGTAAATTTGTAAATGATTATTAAAATTAAATTATGTCTGAAATAACAAATACAAAATCAAGAAAAGATTTTTTTTGGTTAATGCTTACTTTTATCTCATTAACAGCATTAGGTGCGGTAGAGCTTTTTGAACAAATAACATATGTTATTAATTGGCTTGTAGGTGATCCAGTTGTAAATGCTGATAGTTTTAGAAAATTTCATCATGCTGTAGATGCTGGTGTTTTTCATTTCCCTGTTTCAACTACTGTACTTGTTGGTTTTATCATGTTGATTAGGAAAAAATCTAATTTTATGAAAAGTGCTGCTGAAAAGAATGCTATTTGGATGGCCTTTATTGCTTTTTTAATAACTTATGTAATTTCTGTATATATTATCACAGGAATTAATGTTCCTGTTTTTAATGAAAATAGTGTTCCTACAGAGTTAATTACAGGCAAACTAAAACTATGGGGGATTTTAAATGTATTTAGATTTGTTTTACCTGCTTACGGAATCTATAAACTATCTACACTACTTAAATTGAAAAATTAACCTTGAAAATTAATTTTAAAAGTCTGTATATAAATTACAGGCTTTTATTGTTTTAGCTTTTGTTTTCTGCTAGAAGTTTTATTTTTTCAAAAACCATAACCTTATAGGTAGCACTTACAGGTATTTTTTTATCTTCTATTACTAAATCTGTACGCGTTGCTTTAGAAACTCTATCTAAATTGGCAATATAAGACTTATGCGTTCGCTGAAAATTGTCTGGTATGAGAGTAGCAATATTAATTAAAGTTTCTGTGATAAGATACATTCTAGCATCAGTAAATATTTTTAAATAATTTCCAAAACTCTGAATGTATTGAATTGATTTGAATGATATATTAAGCGGCATTCCATCGTGTTTGATTTGTAACTCTTCATTCTCTTTTTCTTTTTTAGGTTCAATTAATTTAGAAGAAGAAACTTTATTAATTGCTTTTAAAAAACGGGCTAATTTTATAGGTTTTAATAAATAATCAACTACGCCATAATTATAACTTTCTAAAGCGTATTCTGAGTAAGCTGTTGTTAAAATAACCTTTGGTGGATTAATCAAGGAACGTAAAATTTCCATACCATTTAACTCAGGCATTTCAATATCTAGAAAAATTAAATCTACAGTATTTTGTTGTATAAAATTGACAAATTCAATTGGGTTTCCTGTACTTAACACCAGTTCAAAATTGTTAATTTTTGAACAGTACTCTTCCAAAACCTTACGCGCTAAAATTTCGTCATCTATGATTCCTATTTTAATCATTTATCTCTTTTTCTTTTAGTTAAATCAATTGTTAAACTAGTACAGAATTCATTTTTTTTATGCTTTATTTCTAATTCATAAGCATTAGAATATAATAAATTTAAACGTCTCTTCACATTTTCAAGTCCAATTCCATTTCTCTTAGATTCCTTTACTATGGTTGGGATCGAATTTACAACAGTAAAATAAAATGTACTATTTTTTATAGAAGCTGTTACATCAATACTACTTGGTTCATTTGTAGCTTGTGCACCGTGCTTAATAGCATTTTCAACAAAAGGTATTAAAAGCATTGGCGCTAATTCAAAACCAGATAAATCGCCTCCAATTAAGAATTCTATAGTACAACGTTTACTTAACCTTTTTTCTTCTAACAATAAATAATTTTCTATAAACTCAAGTTCTTCTTTTAATAGCACTGTATCTTTTTTAGCACTTTCTAATTGATATCTCATCAATTCAGAGAGTTGCATTACAACATCAGGAGTTTCGAGAGATTGTTGTCTAGAAAGGGCATAAATACTATTTAATGAATTGAATAAAAAATGGGGGTTTACTTGTTCTTTCAAATAATTTAATTCCATTTCTTTTTGCAATTTTTCTTTTTCCGCATTTTCTTTTTGAACTATCATATTTCTTCTTAAAAAGAAAGCTGCCATTCCTGTTCCTGTAGTATATAAAAAAAAGAAAAAAATTTTAGATACAATAGCCCAATCTTTTCCGTAAGTTTTTATGTAGGACACCAAAAATATACTTCCCATGAGCAGTGTTATGAATAAGAAATATCGTTTTTTATCTAAAAAAAAAGGAATAAGAATGAAATGATTTATCCATATCAAAGTCATGATAATAACTGTATATTCTAATTCCCATAAGTAAAAAGAAAGATCAGATTCAAATTGATCTCTGGTTAGCCATCCACTCATTATTTCAAGTAATAGCACCAATAAAAAAGCACCTATATTAATGAGTAGTATATTTTTCCAAGACTTTTTTTTCATGAATACTTTTATTTTAAAAAATAAAGATACTATCTATCACTACAAGTTTCATAATTTCTTTACAAAAGCGATATATCAATGATGAAATGGTTTTATCATTTAATCTTTCCCTTTGTCCTGTAAAAATAAATTCACGGTTTTCATCCACTACTTTTATCGAAGAGTTTTCAATAATCATTAACAAAATAAGTATGAAAAACTACCCAATTTTATTGTCAACACTTGTATTGACACTCTTTTATATCTCTTGTGATACTAAAAAAACAAGTTCCATTCAAAATGTTACAGCTACAATAGAAACTCCCTATAAAGGACTAAAGACACCTGATAAAGTAGCTGAGTTGTTTCCTGCAAATTTTCATTCATCAAGAGATAGAGAATTAAAAGGAAGCTTTTCTCCCGATATGAAAGAGTTTTCTTTTACTACTTCTCATTATTCACCTTTTTTACCTAGCGTTATTGTATTTAAAAAAGAAGAAAACAAGTATAACTCTTGGAAAAAATACGATTTCCATGCAATGGATAGTGGTGATGATAACATTTTATATGCTAAAACCAAATATATAGAACGTACCGATACTGGCTGGTCAAAAATTAAAAGTCTAGGCTCTATAATTGAAAAAGATAACTGGGGAATAATGCGTTTAACAGCATCTGCAAAAGGAACTTATGTTTTTGATGATTATAAAAATAATGATGTCATTCGTATATCAACCATTAAAAATGGAAAGCGTGAAGAGCCGAAGTTATTAGGTAAAAATATTAATACTGGTAAATGGACAGCTCATCCTTTTATAGCAGCTGATGAATCTTTTTTAATGTGGGATTCTGAAAGAGAAGAAGGTTATGGAGGTTCAGACATTTATATCAGTTTTAAACAAAAAAATGGTTCTTGGGGAACAGCAATTAATTTAGGCAATAAGGTAAACACTGCTATTGATGAAAATACTGCAAGGCTAACTAAAGACAAAAAATATTTATGCTTTTGGAGAGCCATTGAAAAACAAAAAGAAGATGGAACTACTTATTGGATATCTAGTAAACACTGGGTGGATTTCATTCAACTTAAAAAAGAGCTAATGAAACTTGATAATTCCAATCAATAAAATATTATTCAACTTTTATAAATATTCAATATTATGAAAAATAACCTACTGATTTTACTATGTTTTATACTAACACATAGCGGCTTTTCTCAACAAATACATAGTTCGGAAGCCGAAGCAACAGAAGCTGAAACTAAACTTACATTTTGGAATATTCCAGATATTAAAAAAGCTTTTATCGACACTTCTCCTGATAAAAGAAATGATGGCATTTCTGTTGGTAAATTGACAAATAAGAATGGAAAAGACAAAATTGTTCAATTAGCAAAAGAAATTGCAGAAGGAAAACACGGTAAATATGATGGCTTACTCATATCTCATAAAAATAAATTGGTTTTTGAATCCTATTATAAAAAGGGACGTATTAACCTTGCACATGGTCAAGCTTCTGCTACTAAAGGTCATACAAGTTTAATATTAGGGCGTGCAATACAAATGGGGTATTTGTCTATGAATGATTTAAATAAACCTCTTGTTCATTTTTTAAAGGATTTAGACCCAACAAAATTTGTAAAAGGAGCAGAAAGAATTACTCTTCATAAAGCTTTAACCATGCATGGTGGACTTACAATTGATCGTGATAAGTGGAAAGAAATTGAAAAAGATACTGCATTATTAAAAGGTCAAGGTTTAGTTCAAACACTTCTTAAACATAGCAAACCAATTACAAAAGCTACTCAAACTTATTTATATGGTAATTTTAATCCTAGATTAGTTATGCAGGTTATTGATGCTGTGGTTCCTGGTACAGCACAAGATTTCATCAAAAGAGAACTTCTAGATAAATTAGGAATTACTAATTATAATTGGAAAAACGAAGTTAGTGGTTTACCAGAATCTGGATGGAAGGTAAAAATGACCTCTCGAGATATGCTTAAATTAGGAAAATTAGTACTTGATAAAGGAAAATGGAATGGAGAACAACTTATCCCTGTAGCATATCTTAAAAAAGCTACTAGTGGAATAGTAAAGCCTACTGAAGATTGGATGCCAAAAACTTATCGTTATGGGTATTTCTGGTACCAAACACCTATTGTAGTTGGTAACAAAAGTTATAATGCTGCTTTTGCCTGGGGAGGCGGTGGACAACGTATCATTGTAGTAGATAAACTTGATTTAGTTATTGTTATTACTGGACATGATAGAGATGATAAGATAATGACTCCAATTTCTGAAATCGTTATACCTGCATTTGTTCAATAAATTAGAAAGACTATAAAATTAAACTAACCAACTCATATTAAGCAGAAAAAGTGTAATTTCATAGAGCTTTTTTGTACAGAAAATTAATACTATAAAAACAAAATCATATGAAATTAGGAGCTTTTTCAATAAGTCTTAGTGTAAAAGATATAAAGGAGTCTAAGAAATTTTATGAAACATTAGGTTTTAGTGTTTTAGGAGGAGATATAGATAAACATTATTTAATAATGAAAAATGGTAAGGCACTTATAGGACTATTCCAAGGAATGTTTGAAGGTAATATTTTAACATTTAATCCTGGATGGGATGAAAATGGGAAAAATATTGATGAATTTGATGACGTTCGTAAAATTCAACAACATTTAAAAACTAATGGAATCAGTTTAACAAATGAAGCTGATGAAACAACAGAAGGTCCTGCTAGTTTTACATTAAACGATCCAGATGGTAATATCATTTTGATAGATCAACATCGTTAGAAAAAATAAAATAACAATGATTCTTTTTAAAATATAAGCTTAATTAGAAACGAATAGAAAAAATACAGTTTACTGGTCTTAAAGTTTTTAAGAAAAAATGGTCATATGATGTAGTAAATATGTAGTGCCCTTTGTAGTGGTTTTGTAGTTCTACAAATAAGAAAAGGAGGGAAGACTGTATTTATATTTGTTTCGCTGTTGAGTATTTAGCTGTTGGGAACGGCTAAATTAATAGATAGTTTTATGGTTAAAAGCACCCTTCTTGGGTGCTTTTTTATTGATAAATATAAAGTTCTATAAACCATTATATTTTATAAAAAATCAAAGTATTTTTAAAACTCTTCTAAAACAGGCAAAGCTTTGTTACTAAAGTCAAATAAAGCTTGATTCTCCCATGGAGATGCATCGGTAGCTTGAGTTCCTTTCCATGCTACTAATTCAGCTCCCCAATAACAAAAACCTATTCCATTTTTAACTTCACTCGTAAGTTTTTTAATTTTTCGTATAAATAACTGTTGTCCGTCTGGTGATGCAGGATAATCAGGTAAAATCAAGTGACTATCTAAACCTACAATATTATTAGTCCAATCATTCCAACCTAGTGTAAAAGGATACGCTGTTTCAGCTATGAGTATTTTTTTATCATGCTCATTAGTCAACTGATTCATTGTAGATGCCAACTTATCCAAAGATTTCCCATGCCAAATTGGGTAGTATGAAAGTCCAATTATATCATAATCAAGTGTTTTTACTTGATTATAAAACCATACAGCATTTTCTACACCTGCAAAGTGTATTATAATTTTAGTACTCTTAGAGTGATCTCTAACAGCTTTAATTCCTGAACTCATTAGTGCACTAAACTGATCATAATTATCAGTTATATGTCCCATTGGATGCAAAAATCCAGTATTAATTTCATTACCAATTTGAATGTATTCTGGCTGTAAATTTTCTATTACTTGTTTAGTATAATCATAAACTTTGTCTTTCATTTCAGAAAAATTGAGTCCCATCCAATTCGCAGGTATTTTTTGCTGACTAGGGTCTGCCCAAGTATCTGAATAATGAAGCGTTAACCATATTTTAAAACCTTTGGTTTTTAACTCTTTAGAAAACTTTTGGACTTCATCAAAACCCGAATGTACATTCGCAGGATTTACCCATAGTCGTAACCGAATAGTATTAATACCACTTTGTTTCAGGATATCTAAAAAATTACTCGAATTTCCGTTTGAGTCATAAAATTTTGTGTTGGAACTTGATATTTCAGGAAACCTAGAAATGTCTACTGCAGAGATAAACTCTTGTACATCATATTCATTCTCAGGATTTATAGTATTGCTCTTACTACAAGAAGTAAAAACTAAAACGATTACAAATAGAATCCTTAATCCATTTAAAAAAGCACCTTTATTCATTATTAAAATATTGGAAAACGAATATAATTAAAAAGAGTCTATTTTTTAATTGAATACATTAAACAAAAGGAGCGAAGTATTGTTTAAATTACCAACATTCTCTTAACTTTTTACGCTCAATTTAGAGTTAAATAATAGAAAGAGTTGTAGTATTTTTGTCTTTCATTTTTATAAATCCAGAAACTTGTTAAAAAACATAGAGCATTTACCCCAAGAAAATTATAGAGATACAGACTATTTTATATTCTGTTTAGAAGCTGTTGACGATGTTGAAATGAATGAGGATACGCTTACTCAAAAGAAATTAGAGGAGTTAACTATGCAATATGGATCGCTAGTATTTATCAAACATGCGATTCTATTGAAGGCTTAGAAGCAAGTTTAAATACTTTGGTTTTAGATGATCATAACTTTAAAAACTATGAAATCATCTACTTTGTTATAACAGGCGAAGCCAATAGTATTTGTTTGAATGATTATTACTATAGTTTACAAGAAATTGCAGAGATTTTTGAAGGTCGATTAAATGATAAACTTTTGCATTTTTCTAATGCAAAAGTACTTGATTTAGATGAAGATGAAACACAGTATTTTTTAGATATTACAGGAGCAAAAGGTATTTCTGGATATGGTAATCAATTCAATGGAATAGCTAGTTCAGATCTTGATAAAGTGTTTTTTAATCTATTTAAAAAAGACGATGACATGTTAAATGCAGTAGAAGAACTCTACAAAAAGCATTATAAACTTTGTAAACTTCTCGATTTTAGATTGTATTATTAAATTACTAAAGCCTATTTAATTCACACATTATAATTGTATTATTGTTAAAGAAAAGTAGTTAAAATTGGATTCACTTACTCAAATTGTATTAGGAGCAGCAGTTGGCGAGGCTGTTTTAGGAAAAAAAATTGGTAACAAAGCTTTACTTTATGGAGCTATTGGAGGTACTATTCCTGATCTTGATGTATTTCTGGGTTCTTTTACAGATACCATTACTGCTATAGAATTACACCGTGGTTTTAGTCATTCTATTCTATTTTCTATCATTATGGCACCACTTTTGGGCTGGCTGGTCAATAAATTAGAGAAAAATAAAAATCTTGGTTGGCAACCTTGGGCAAAACTATTTTTTTGGAGTTTGATTACACATCCATTGTTAGATGCTTTTACTACATGGGGCACCCAGATATTTTGGCCATTGGATATCAAAGTAGCTTTCAATTCTATTTTTGTTATAGATCCTTTATATACTTTACCATTCCTCTTTTGTTGTATCGCGGTTCTTTTTTATAAACCTGAATCAAAACGCAGGACATGCATTAATAAGTTTGGTCTTATAATATCTACAAGCTATCTTTTTATCGCCTTGATTTTAAAGCTAATTGTTTATAATAAAGTAGAAAACGAATTAAAAAATCAAGGTATACAATATACTGCTATTAGTACACGTCCGGCAGCTTTGAATACTATTTTATGGAATATTAATATCGGTACAAAAGACAATTATCTTATTACCGATTATTCTTTTTTTGATACTCAACCCTTAAAATTTACTACATATCCTAAGCATCGTGAAAAATCTGATGTATTGACTAAATACACTAATGTACAACGGCTTATAGATATTTCTGAAGGTTGGTATATTATAGAACAAAAAGATAACCAATGGTATTTTAACGATTTACGTTTTGGATTAATCCCTAAAAAAGATGGTACTTCATTTTTTACTTTTTCTTATCTTTTAAAAGAAGAGGAGGGAAGTATCCAAGCAACTGAACTTCCTAAAACTGGTCGTGATGCCAAATTCTTAATGAAAACACTCTGGCAAAGAATTAAGGGGAATTAATTATTATTGACACAACTATAACTAATTTTTATTTAATTAAAACATAAAATAAACTTAACTAATACCATTAAGACATTCTTTAATTTTACTACAAATTTATTAATTTTAAACATCTTGTTTAGAATTTGTAAATCGAGATAAAAAATATTAAAATCTGTTACTTTTTTTGACCTCTCTGAGAATCGCTTATTTTAAAATTTCTGTATCATAGTACTGAATACTCAATTCTCAGAGAGATCAAAAATTGAGTGTTTTTTACAAAATTTTTTGTACTAAAATTTCTTCATATCTGCCCATAGAGTACACCATGGTTCTAACGAAAAATACTTAAATAAAAACTATGGTGGAATGCTTATTTTTTGGGATAGAGTTTTTGGGACTTATGTTCCTGAAACAGATAAAGTAACCTATGGAGTTACTACTGGGTTTATGGGGCACAATCCGTTTATCATTGTATTTAAACCTATGGTAGACTATTTTAAAGGGATATTTAAAAAGCAAAAATTATCAAACCAGTAAATTATAGTAAAATGAGTAGGAGAGTGGGGGATATTTTTTAGATTATCGAATAATCTTATGAAGGAGTTTTTTTAAGTTGAAATCTATTAAAGGCTTTTAAAATAAATTCACCTGAGTTACTTAGAAAATATTCATCACCTCTAACTGTAATTAACTTTTGACTCAGTAAAAGTTCATATTCTGACTTACTTAAAAGTTTTGTCTTATTAGACTTAATTGAATCTAATAAAGCTATAATACTATTAAAATCTGGACTCTTATGAAGCTTTAAATAAGTTGGAATATGTATAGAATACTGAAATAATTCATCTTGTAATTTACTTTCCGTATTTTCTAGTTTATCATTTTTTCTTTCTAATTCTTTATATAATTTTTTTTCAAATTCAATTGCAGTATTATGTTCTTTTAAATTACTCTCATTTATTTCCTTTAATTGTATAATTTTGGCATTTAAATCTTCATTTTCTTTTTCTAATTTATCTATTATAGTAATATTATTTTCAATCTCTTTTTTTAATTTTTCATGAGATTTAGAAAGCTTAAAATTACTTTTTAAATCATTTATTTCTCCTTCAATTACAGCATTTACTTTTTGTTTTTCTAACTCCGCTTTAATCATATCAAGTTGAAGATTTTTACGTCCTATTTTAATTTTGGATAAAGTATATTCTAAACCGTAATTTAATAATTGAAAAAAATAAATTAATAATAAAGCAGTTAAGAAAGGAAATATAAAAACTTCAACAATATTTGTATTATCTGTTACTTTAGATAATCTATCTTCAATACTAGTCTTTGACCAAAAAAGAATTGCTGTTTTTTTCCAATTACATGCAATAAATGATAGGAAATACGCACCGAAAAAAGGACTTCTAATTCTTTCTTTTGATGCTTGTATAATTGAATTAGCGATGTTTTCCATGACTTATTAAAAACCTTAAGGATAATTTTTTATTATTTAAATCTTTTTTTTGATGCTATAAATTAAAACTGTATTCTCGAATACCTTTTTCATTGTCTATTTATCATACTTATTAAAGAAAATAATCTATGGTAATTTAAATTCATATTTTGAAATTTCTTTATTAGGTAAAACAATTATAGTGTTTGACTTTTTGAGTTTTATAAACTCATACTTATTTGTTTTACCTATATACAAATTACCCGTTTTCTTGTTGCATATTATTACTCCTTTAGTTGTTTCTATTCTAGTTTCTATTTTATTAGAAATAGTATTTTGAATATTTTTTTTGGCAAAAAGAAAAATCGATAATGTTAAACTAAGAAACACAATTATAAAACCATAAAAATTTGGCATATAAATTTCTTTATCAATTGATTTTGAAACAAATAAAAGAGATAGAATATTAATAAAGCAAAATACTAGAGAATAAATTACAAAGTAATTAAAACTTATCTTATTTAAATATAGCAACAAACTAAGAATTAAGAATATTGATAAAAAGATAAAAAAGTATTGAAATCTAAAAGAATACATTGTATCTATCATTTTTTCTTCAATAACATCTACATTAATATTATCAGTATTGGATTTAACCTTTTTAGTAAATAAATCTAGAGTAGCAACTGAGACAAATAACATTGTCAAGATGAAAACTACAATGATGTTTATATCATAAAAAAATGAAGTTATTATTTCTTGAAACTCTAAATAATTAATTATTTCTATATTAAAATATGAATAATAAAATATTAATTTTAAAACTCCACAAAACACCAATAAACCTCCAATTATTGGTGTTGATTTTACAATTTTATCAAGCATTGATTTAACATATTTTTAAAAGCTACTTTATAAAACTATTTAAATTAAAATCTTTCTAAAAAACGTCTTTCTCTTTCTTTATTTCCTCTTCGTAAACAAGATTCTATTTGCTCGTTTAAATAGTTTTTTATTGGAATTAATTTAAATCCTAGGTTAGATTTTTTTGTAATTTCTAATAAATTTCTCCATTCAGCAGCTTGAATATCACCTATAATTACATTTCCTGAATATGACCCTCCGTTTCCTCTCCACATTAATTTTTCAAATACTTCTTTATCTTGATTTAATGATATAAAAAGTAAAAATATTTCTTCAAATAATTCTTTTCTGGAATGTCTTATTAAATCCACAACTATTTCCATCTTTTTATAATCATGATTATTATCAACTACATATTGTCTAATAAAATCATTAGCTTTTTTCTCATGCTCTTGATCTTTAAAATTTCTAAAGAAAACATTACAAAAGTGTTCTAAAATACCAAAATAGTCTTCTTTTTCAATTACAAGCTCAAATACTTGTATCAATATTTTCTCTATATTTTCTATACTCCAAACATAACTCATATCATTATAATCTCCATGAAGACTAAACTTATCTGAATATAAGTTATTTACAAAATCCAATAAAAAGCTTTCATCAATTTTAAGGATTTCTAAAAAACCATTTCCCTGATAATCAAAATGATTATTAAATTGATATTGTTGGATATAAGCTTTTTTTATTAATTCAATATCATCTCCTAAATTATTAAAATATTTACTAAAAAAATCAATCCAAACTTGTATTTTCGTTCCTTCTAATTCATTTTTCTCAGTAATTGTCTTTAAAATTATTTGAAATAAATTTGGATTTATTCTCAAAAAACGTTCTAATCTATCAAAATGAATACTATTAGGGTTCTTCATTTTAGAAACAGTTTTTATTAATGATAAAGATATCTCACTGTTAATTAAAGAATCATCAATGTATTCATAAAAAGACAACTCCCAAAGTTCTTTTAATTTAAACTCAAATTGCTGAATAATTTTCCAAATTTGATTAGTTGTATTTTCAAGTTTTAAATGATTTTTAAAGACATTTCTTGGTACATATTTGATTTCATTACCATTTTCAATTATTTTCTTAAATATTTCTAAACCTATTGTGAAATTAATTGAACAATTTTCGTCAATAATAAAATCAAGAGCATTATTATTTTTCCAATTATTCTCTTCTGAATTCCCTAATAAAATAAAAATATTATAAAACTTATTAAGTTCATTAATAGTATTAAATATGAACGAGGTTCTTATTTCTTTTTCTTTTAATCGTTCATATTCTTGATAATTATCAAAATCATATATTTCCTTATCTCTATATCTATCCCAATTTATTTTTAAAAACACCGAATATGTCTCATTTATAAATTTTTTTTCAAATCTTGAAAACTCTGATAAATTTATACCTTGCCTTTTAAACCACCTAATTTGATTATGAACATATTTGCAATGTTCAAAATTATCTCTACTTAAATGAACGTCAATAATTCTTAAAATAAAAGGAATGTCAAATTCCATTATTTCTTTAATTATACTTGGATGAATTCTTGAATAATTAATTAATAAATCGAATGATAATTGAGGGTGATAATTATAGTTTTCTTCTAATGCATTCCATATACTTTTTCTAAACTTTCTAATAATATTATTATTGGGAATAGGGTATTGATAATGAGTAAAAGTATTATTTCTACCTCCTTTAAACTGTTGAAACTTGAAAGATAGAAATGTTTTTGAAAGTTCATAAAATGATATTGAAATTAATTTATCATCTTTATTTAAATTATCTATTAGAAAATTGAAAAGTTTTTTTTGTCTATAAAAGCCATAACGTTCATCATTTCTATCAAAAATTAATAATTCTCTTATTTTTTTTATAAGTTCTCCTAATTTATCAGGTTTTCGTCTCACATAACTGAATAATAACTCAATTGAATCTTTAATGTAATTATTATTTACACGAAAAAAATTACTTAACAAACTAATTAAGGCGTCCTTGTCATTATTAAATTTATTTTTTTCATATAAAATAGAATAACAGGCTTCCTTGATTTCAGGTAATGATTCTATTTTTTTATATGCAAACTCTAATGTTTCATTTTGCAAATAATACCAAAATGAATTTAAGAAATCATAAGTTTTAACAACATCTGTCCGAATTAGGTTTCTATAAATAATTAAATCTGGTTTTACTTTATCCATAACATTTTGTGGACCAAAAGTATTATTAGCTGGAATAATAGTATCAGCAAATCTATTAGGGTAAATTTCAAAATAGTTTTTTAATAAAATTTGAAAAGACAATAAATTCTCTTTTATAAATGCCTTATAGAAAAAAAATGTAGCAAGATTTTGTTCAGGGATTTTTACATGTTCAAATTGTATTTCTACTAATTCTAATTTATCCAGTATATCTATTGTATCTATAAAATCATTATAATTAATATTAAATTTTTTTAATACTGGTTTAGTTATTTTTTTTATTTTATATGGTATAGTATAAAAAAAAGCTATGATCCCTAGACATTTAATATTTAAAGTTTTTTTAAATTCTCCATCATCATTAATAAAAGTTGAAAAATATCTTTCAAATAAATCCGATACATCACGTAAAGCTTCTAAATTATTTTCTTTTTTTGCTAAAAGTGAAGCCATTATTGCTAATCTTGGATTGCCCTCCGAAATTCGAACTATTAATTCATGATATTCTGAATTTAAAATTTCAAATGGTTTAGATTTTATTATATCTATAATCTGTTCATCTTTAAATTTATTTATATCTATTCTTTGAACTGAAAATTCTTGACACTTTTGTATTATTTCTTGAAAAGCATAATCTCTTACGGTAATTATTATTTTAAGATTTCCTTTTCTATTAGCTTTAAAAAAGCCTGTTATTTGTTCAAATGCGTCAATCCTATTACCATCATCTACAAAAAGTAGATAATCTTTTTCTTTATCAAAATATTGATATAAATCATCTAGTAAATTATAATTTTTGTAGGAAACACAATAAGCATTATATATTTTGTTATTTGTTAAATAATAATCAATTGCTTCAATTGCTAATTTTGTTTTACCTACGCCTGGAGCTCCTGTTAGAATAATAAAATCGTGATTATCTATTGCATTAAGTAACTCTTTTAACTCTATTTCTCTATGCAAAAATTTATTATCTAACGGAGTAGCAATTCCTTTTGAAGCTCTATTATATTCTCTTATAAAATTTTCAATTGAAACTATTTGACCAGAATCTAATGCTATTCCTAAATATTGATACGCCAAATCTCTATGATTTAATTTTATTTCAATCGATAATGAATCCAGTGTATATAAAGACAATAAAATTCTAGTATTCTTTAATAAATTCTTTATAGTTTGAATATCATTTGTTGTTAAATTAAAATTTAAACATAAAATAATTTCAGAAATTTGATTTATTGGTATTCCTGTTTTAGACGAATCAATACATTTTATAACATCTTCTTTAAGCTTTTTAATTCCACTGGTTATATTTGTTGAATACTCTACAAAAATGAATTTACCATTTGGTAATAAAAGGAAAGTATCTGGTGTTCCTTTTATTGTCTTTTGTTTTCCACTTTGACTTCCTGTTCTAGAAAAGGCAGAATAATTGTTATTTCTAATACTAAGAAAAGAATCACAAAGTTCCTGAAAAACAGCACCATTTAAAGAAGCAATTGCATTTTCAATCGATTGTAACTTACTCATACAATATTATTCATTTTAAATATTTCCTGTCTTATTTTTTCTTGCAAATCTGAATAAGAAGTGTAGATTAAAAAACGTTTTGATTTTATATCAATTGGTAAGTTTTCGGGGTTTTTTGAAATTAATAAGATAGATTTATCTAATGCTTGTGCTATTCCTAGTTCATATAAAACATTTGGATTTCTACCATTTATATTTGCAATAATTAGTTTAGATTTTACAATTAATCTAAGCATTTCTGGGAATATATCACTTTTAAAGTAATTTTCATCTCCTCTAAAGCATCTATATCCATTTTGAGTACAAGTATCTCGAATTACTTTATAATCTTCATAGTATTTATCATGAAATGGGGTTAAAATAAATATTAGTTTTTCATCTATAATTAAGTCATTTTCCTCAATTCCATTTTCCTTTAAAAAACCTGAGTAATGGATTTTATTATTTTTAGATAAAATAGATTGTTTTTCTAAATACTTTTCATTTAATAATAAATGATTAACATCTCTCCATCTCTCTTCACTTTGTATTAACCGATCATTTATTCTATACATTTTGTCTTCAAGAGAATACCTAATACTTTCTAATAGTGCTTTATTATTTTTGTCATCATATCTACTTGTTTGAAGTTTATTAAATAAAATTAAAGTTATCAAACTAATAGTAATGCTAATAATGATTGTTAGGATAATTGTTATATTACTTATTTCCATCTGGATTTGTATTATTTATTTTATTTTCAGTAATTTCAGTTGTCTCTAATAAAATATCCATTGAATGTAATAGAGAGAATGTTGAGATCAATAAGTTTAAACATAAAAGTAATACCCAAAGCTTATTCTTTGAATCATATAATTTTATACTCTTCCTCCAAATAATTACAATTATTATAGCTATAACTATAAATCCGAGCGTAAAAAACAACCCCTTACTTGTCCCAGAAGTATTTGAAATAGTGAAAGCAATTAAGAAGGAGAGAGAAAGAAAAATCATGTCTACTGGTAATTCACAAATAGCTTGAATAACATTTGGAGCTTTTATTGTTCTATCTATTGAAAGTTTTAAAAAAAAAGCTAAAACAAGTAATACCAAAGGCAAAATAATGTCTAAATGCTCCATATCTTAATTAATAATTTTTATTAAAGTTGTATTTTTTTGAGTTGATTTGTTGTTCTAAAACTAAATACAGAATTACACATTATTGACTCTACTTGCTTCTTATCGTATTCTTTATATTTCCCATGACCTGCTTTATTCTTTATAATCTAAGAATGCAGTTACACTTTTTTACTCTAATCTGTTATATATTCATGATTTAGCAAGTTCATTATTCATTCCAGCTCTTAAGTTTATTTTCTTACCATTTCTTTCAAAAGCAATCTCTATTTCATTTTTTAAACATAATTTCCTTAGATGTTCTTTAAAACACCTCCAATCATTACAGCAGCAGAATCTTTATAATTATTTTCCAAAAAATGTTCTGCTATTTCTAAAAAAACACCAAAGATTTCTGCAGAAACAATTCTTTTATAAAAAAGCGAATGTAAAATAAAACAAACTCTTAATTCTACGGAAAACCTTACTATAAGTAAGGGTTTTCCCTATTTTTAATTAAGGTAAAACACTGGTTAGGATAGTGGAAAACAGCACTAAAAAACATATTTATTTAAAAATCAACAAATTAAACTTTTTATAACAATAGAACAGTAGGGGAGTGTGCTCTCATAAATCTTCTGATTTGTTTCAACTTTTTATTAAACGTTGTACTAAAATCCGAGGTTTTTGTGTAATTTGAAGTCAATATTTTTATTAGGTTTTCATATTTTATAGTGCTTTATTAAATTATTATGTTAAATAGGAAATGTATTAGTGTTTTTGAGTTAATGAGTATTCCAAAATTTAATATTGAACAGAACAATTTCATTTGCCGCAAAATAAATTAAGTGATTTACTTAAAAAAGAAACTGATAAAACTACCAAGTAGCATATTGATTTAGATTTAGAAAGCTCTCAATATTTTATCCTAAAATATATATAGTATAACCAACCATTAATTGTTTCTAAAATTTTATACAGCTTTGCTTAATATCGATAGTTTTGAATTGCTGAGAATCGTGTATTTGAAATTTTAATGATATAAGATTAATTTATAATGAAATATGGTTTTAATATTGAATCATCCACTGGATAATCCAACACTAAAAATGTACTATAATGGCCAGCATTATGTTACTTTGCTTTGGTAAAAGCAATAGTTTCATTTGCTGATTTTCTTTTAAAAGTTTTCTTCTCCAAAGCTTCTTTCTGAAAGTTAATGAAACACTTTTTATGCGACGACGTAGGAGGGAAGCATAATGTGTGTGGAATGGTTAATTGCTTTCTAAATACTAATAATTCTACAAGTTTCAAATTCAACATCTTCAAAGCTTGAAACTGTCCATTCACTTAACTGCTTTAAAATAGGGAGTAAGGCTTCACCTTTTTTAGACAACGAATATTCAACTCTTGGTGGTATCTCAGAAAAGCGTTCCCTAATAATTAGACCATCACTTTCTAACTCTCTAAGTTGTTCAGTCAGTACTTTTTTAGAAATATTTGGAATAAATATCAAGAGCTTCCCAAATCTTAAGCTGCCATTAGCTAAGAGATAAATTATAATAGGTTTCCATTTACCACCAATGATATTCATTGCATGAACCAAAGAACAATGATTGGGATTATCAATTACTTTACGTGCCATAGTTACTTTTTTGTTACCACAAATTTAAGCAAAAAATTTACAATAGTATCAAAAATAAACTATTAATAGTATCTTTGTGAAACAATTTATTTAAAAGTAAAGAAAATGAAAAACATATTCATAATTAATGCTCATGAGGAATACGAATTCTCTAAAGGAGAGCTTAACAAGAGTTTGGTAAGTCGTTTAAAAGATCTGTTGCCAAACGAAGATTTTGAAATAAAAACCACAACAATGAAAGACGACTATAATATTGATGATGAAATTTCTAAGCATCAATGGGCAGACATTGTTATTGTACAATCACCTGTAAATTGGATGGGAACACCATGGAGCTTCAAAAAATATCAGGACTATGTATACTCTTTTGGAATGGATGGTAGATTATGTGCTGGTGATGGTCGTACAAGAGAAGATGCTTCAAAACAGTATGGAACAGGAGGAACCTTAACTGGTAAAAAATACATGTTGTCCCTAACCTTTAATGCACCAAAAAATGCTTTTAATGACAAAGGCCAATGGTTCTTCTCAGGAAATAGTGTAGACGATTTATTCTTGCCAACACACCTAAATTTTAAATTCTTTGGTATGGAAGCTTTACCAACATTTGTAGCTTATGACGTTATGAAAAACCCAGATATTGAAAATGATTTTATACGTTTTGATGAGCATATAAAGCAGTATATTTTAAACAATTAAGTCATGACATTAGAAGAGAGTTTAGCAAAATTAAAAGCAAAGATAGAGGGAAGTATGCCTCAAGAAAATGTTGCTATTATGCATCAAGCAACTAAAGATTTAGAAACTTCTGGCATTGGAGAAAGTATATTGAAAGTAGGAGATATAGCGCCAGAATTTTTACTTCCAAACCAGGAAGGCAAAATGATTTCAAGTAAAGAATTATTACAAAAAGGTGATTTAATCATTACATTTTACAGAGGCGTTTGGTGTCCTTATTGTAATTTGGATTTAGGTAATTTAAAGCGTTACAAGTCTCAGTTCGAAGCACAAAACGCAACGATGTTAAGTATTTCTCCACAATTAGAAAAGCAAAACAAGCAAATAGTAGAGAGACAAAGATTAAACTTTGATTTACTTAGTGACACAGAAAATAAAATTGCAGCACAATTTGGTTTACGTTGGACAATGAAAGATCCACTTAAATCCTTATATAAGGATGCTTTCAAAATAAGCTTACCAAATTACAATGGCGATGATTCATGGACCTTACCAATACCAGCGCGTTTTATTATTGGAACTGATGGTGTTATTAAATACGTAGAGTATTCTATAGACTATACCAAACGTCCTAATCCTGATGTGTTAGTAGAGGCTTTGAAAGCAATCTAAATTCGCATTAAATTGCTTTATGATAAATCAATCGTATTTTAGTCAACATATTAAATTTTAATTCATGTTAACAAGAAGAAATTATTCTGTTAAAGAAATGCTTGGTTGGACAAGGCGTTATATTTACATTTTTGTAATTCTATCGTTAATTCCTGTCATATTATATTCAGTATTTAAATGGTATTGGTTACACTTGCCTTGGTTACCAATTGGATTAGTAGGTACAGCACTCGCGTTTATAATTTCATTTAAAAACAATGCGTCATATGGACGTCTTTGGGAAGCTCGTAAAATTTGGGGAGGTATTGTTAATGCATCTCGATCATTTGCTATTATGGCAAACGATTTTATTACCAATGAACATGCTAAAGAACACTATTCTGAAGACGAACTTTTTAAAATAAAAAAACAACTGATTATGCGTCATGTTGCGTGGATGACTTCATTGCGTCACGCGCTTCGTACACCAAAACCATGGGAACTTTCTAGCAAAAATAAATCAGATAAGGAGTATATGGAAGGTATTCAGATTAATGAACGTAAGTTCACTTTAGCCGCAGAGTTAGATGGTTATGTTACCGAAGATGATAAAGAATACATTTTAAGCAAAAACAATAAACAAACAGCTTGTATCAATTTACAATCTAAACAATTACGTAAGCTGAAAGAAAGTGGACATATTTGGGAGTTTTCATTTTTAGAAATGGAGCAGATGATGGTAGAATTCTTCACCTTACAAGGTAAAGCAGAGCGCATTAAGAACTTTCCATATCCAAGGCAGTTTGCGACTTTAAACCGCTTCTTTATTTGGATTTTCGTGGCATTATTACCCTTTGGCATGATGCATGAGTTTGACAAAATTGGTAATATAGTCTTAGAATTGGTTGAAACTTGGAAACCTTATCCTGAAGGTGGCTTTCATTATATAATTGAATTTATTGGCACCCATTTTGTGTGGTTCACAATTCCATTTAGCATTGTAATTTCTTGGATTTTTCATACTATGGAACGTATTGGAGAAGTCTCTGAAAATCCATTTGAAGGTATCGCTAATGATGTTCCAATAACAACTATGTCACGTGGAATAGAAATCGATATTAGACAAATGATAGGTGATGATGACTCCGATATACCTGGACCAATCGAGTCTCAAAATGGCATTCAGATGTAGTTTTTTTGCCGACCTCATAAAACTTTGGTCAAAACAATAGGTGAGTGGAGCGACCATATTTTAGGGATTTAGTTCCTGTTTTTATTGGTGTTTATGCGTTTTAAACTATTTTCTTTAGTAATCTTGGTTAGTTACAAGGTTTCCTAAAATATAGCGTAAGGAACCGTTAATTGTTTCCAAAGTTTTATGCAGTCTTGATTTTTTTGTTTCTTTTTTATCAAGAAAAAAAGATAAATAAAACCTTTAGAAGTTCTACAGTTTCAATTTCTATTTTACATAATATTAGAAGCTACAATTAAAAGAATATTATAATGAAAGTGAGAATAAAGCAAGTGTACAGAAATTTTTAAGTAAGGATTTGAGCAAGAGAAAATTTTGTACTGTTGCGTAATTTTAACGATAACTTTCTGAAAACTTTTTACAACGAGAATTTCAATTATAGACGAATTATAAATACTAAGCTAAAAGCATTTGCTTTTTTTGGCGTTGGCAAGCGATGGATAATTGTGTGTAAAATAAATTGTGATAACAATTTGATTTTAAAAAACAATCGTGCGTTTGGTAGCGGCAATTTTACATAATGGCAAATTATAGCTACAAATGACTTTCCTTGTAAATCAAAAATCACAATCTGTGAGAATCGCGTATTTGAAATTTTAATGACCCAAGTACTGAATATTAAAAAGAATTAAAGCAGTTTCTGTGATATTTTACATAGTATAGAATTATAGCTTACAAATGGCATACAACACATAAACAACAAATATTGACATTTGTACTATAATGTTCTGCGTTATGTAACTTTGCTTTGGTGAAAAGCGAAGTTTTTTAAACCCAATTTTCTTGGATTTTTTTCTTTCCAAAAGTTTCTTTAAAAAATGTAATGGAATACTCTTTTTGCAGAAAGGGCAGAGGAGTGGAGGCAAAATGTGTATGGAATGGGATTAAATTGATAAATATTCAAATGTTTACGGTTTTCCTTTATAATAATCCCTACGATATTTTGTAGATTTAAACTCTCCCTTAATTAATCTGTTGCACTATATTTCTTGAAATAAATTTAAAATATGTTAGACGATATTTATATTGAACTTGAAAATGATTATCATCTTGAAACTAACATCTTAAAAAAGTTTCAAAGTATTTCTAATACTGATGATTGCAGTAAAGTAAAAGCGGAAATCATTGGTTTTAAATTCATGGAAAATAATCAAAACATGAGTGATTGGGGAACTTATTTTGGTTCATTTGCTCGTTTTCCACAAGAAGATGGAACGTCAGTTGAAATCCCATCAATTAAGGACGTTAATAGTGATATTATAGACTATTGGGAAACAAGAGCAAATCAAGTAACAAATCCAGTTCTAAAAGCTAGATATGCAGGATTAGTATGGGATTTTACTTCTCATGTTACATCTAGAAAACCATCTCATCATATTGCTATATTATATATTGAATCTTTAATAATAATTGTAGAGGGTAGACTACAAAATGGAATTGATTTAATACGGAAAATTAAAAGAGCAATTTCTGTTGCAATCTCTATAAATAATAAAGAATTAATAAATAAATCTAAAGAAGTAATACTTGCACTTGAACATGAGATTGGAGAAAATGACAAACCTGGACTTTGGGGCTTTTCTTTTGATGTATTATTAAATAATCCTAAAATTCAATTATCTGAACTTGAAAAATCAACAATTCTACAAAAGCTAGAACAACGTTTAGTTGATGTAACTTCAGAAAATGAACTAAACACTTGGGCTTCTGAATGTGTTATTAAAAGACTTGCACCATATTACAGAAAAAAGAATAAACTTAATGATGCTCATAGAGTTTTGCGTATACATGGAGATTCTATCATAAATAAAAAAGAATATCCGTTGGTTCTTCAGTATCAAGGCGCTATTAAGGATTTACAAAAATTGTATTCCGAATATGGAATGAAAAATGAATCTGATGAATTATTAATAAAGATTAAAGAAATTGGCACTAAGGTATTGGATGAAATGCAATTGATAACTTCAGAAGTCCAAATAACCAAAGAAGAAATTGATGAAATAATTATCCCTATAACTACAGGAACAAAGAATGAAGTCTTTTATAAGTTAATTCATTTTTTTACTCCACGAATAGACCTTGTAATACAGTCATTAAAAGAGTCTGCAAAAAAGCATGTATTGAGTAACTTGTTTGGTAAAAGCATTATAGACGAAACAGGAAGAGAGATTGCAAATATAGGTACTCTTGAAAATGATTTAATTGGAAATATACTCCATTATATTTCTCAAGATTTTCAATATAACTCGTTTTATACGAATAGAATATTTTACAGATTAATTAACGAACTTAATTATGTTGTTGATGATTTTGTAAATTTTATAAAAGATTCTGCAATTTTATCTGAAAGTAGAATTAACGTAATACGTAAAGGTATTCAAGCATATTTTGATAATGATTTTGTCGTATGCGAACATCTACTTATTCCACAGATTGAAACTTCGATAAGAAACTTAATAGAACAGAATAACGGAGTTGTTTTAGAACCATCTTCTCTAGATGCATTTCAGCTAAAAACATTCAATAAACTATTACTTGATGACATTGTTAAATATACTTTAGGAGAAGATATTCAATTATATTTTAGAGCTTTATATACAGACCCGAGAGGTTGGAATTTGAGAAATAAGATATGCCATGGATTGAGTGAACCTAGTTCTTCAAGTAGAAGTACAAGTGAGCGAGTATTACATTCGTTGTTAATTATTGGAACATTAAGAAAAATAAAAAATATATAAGAACATTTTGATTGGAATAATTTTAAAATACTCTATTTACTATAATAAGCCAATTCCAGAAAATCCACTTCAGTTATTAGCACATTTACCTAAAAATGAGATTATAGTAACTATTTCAAAAATAAATACACTACTGCAGCCTCAAGGATATCGTAATAGTGATGATTCAAGAGAAACTCAAATCGAATGTTTAAAAGCAATCTTGTTGCAAGACGAAAAAAACTCTCCTGTTGAGTATATTAAAAAGTTTCAAGATTATGCTTATCATTTAAGTAACCTACCGAATCAATATAGCCTTTTTACAAGAGGAACATGTTTATACGCTTTAAATGAGATTTTGCAGTCAAATTCATTTTTAACTGAAAATAAAACGCAATATACGTTTGATGAAAGAATTGGTATTTTAGATTATTTACTTGTTTGTAATGAGAGAATTTTAAAATTTTCAAATGAAGAACCTCTTGAAAAATTTACAGAACAGGGAATTAATTATTTTGAGTTTTTTGCTTTTAATCAAATACCCTTAAATCAATATAATATTTCAATTAATAGCTTAACGAAGCTATATAAATCAGCTTTTTTTCTTAAAAGTTTAATGAACGATGATTCTATTAAAGAACATCTAGTTAATTATTTCAAAGATAAATATGGGCTTGACGACATAGAAGAATTCTTTAAGGTATTTATATTTTCATTTTTAAAAATGTATGATGAAAACCTAAAAATTTATCACCTGAAAATTGATAATGAACAAAAAGCAATAATCGAAATAATTAAAGGCTTTAGTGCTGATACACCATTGAAAATTATAAATCATGATGATGTAAAAACATTAGATTTTCTACCCGTTAAAAAAAGCCCAATATTTTCATGGGAACCTTTAAGTTCTGATATGTATACTGGATTTGCAGTTTTAGATATGGCATTTTTATTAGAGAAAATGGATTCATTTTTTATTAATGATTTTTGGTTTGATTATTTAAAGACTCATTCAGATTTAAACCGAACAGATTGGGGGAATTTTATTGGTTCAAAATTTTTTGAACCACTTGTGGAAGATGTTATCTCCAATACGTTTAACCACAAACAGGATTATACAATAAAAATGTTCGATGAGTTAAAAATTATGCTCCCTGCTAAATCAGAAATAGAAATTGCAGATGTCTATATTCGTCAGAAACAAAAAATTGCTTGTATTGAAGTGAAAAGCAATTTTATCAATATGGTTGATGGATATAAAAGCGTTACGAACGTTGAAGAATTTAAAGCATTAGATTTAGGAAAATTTTATAAAAGCTTTGGATTAACTCAAATGGTAGATACGATGAAGAACTTCCATACGTATAAGCATCATCTTAGCGATGAGGGACTGAATTTGAATCGAAAAATACATTTATATCCTATAATACTTGTTAATGAACCTATATTATCTTGTGGGCTTTTTAATTTTCCTTTACGGCAACAATTTGAAAAAATGTTAATTGAAGAAAATATTAATCTAAAATCTAAAGACCATATTATTTGGCCACTTGTTATAATGAATATTGAAGAATTTCAAGAGTTAGAACAATCCATCAAAGATAATGATGTAGATTTTTTTAAGATTCTTGATTCGTTACATAGCAAAACATCTATAAAAGGTAAGATTATAAAAGATAAATATAAAACCTTGCTAACCATACATAGTTTAATTAATGAAAAAATAGAATCTGATAAATTATTCCCTTTAAGACTTAAAGATTTTAAATGGACGTTTGCAAAATAAATTTATATTATTTTCCATAATTAACCCGTTTCTTAAAGTCAATCACTTCATCTTTTAATTTCTTATTGGCATTTTCAATAAGTTCATTTTGAAGTTTCATAATGCGTAACAAGTCGTGAATGGCATTTAAGTTATCTAGTTGTGTATATACGATTCTCTCTAGATCGGCTTTAGTATATTTAGGATATGGCATAAAATTTGAAATAAAGTTATTAACAATGAAAATTTAATTAAAAATTACATTTATGTAATTTAAACTTACATAAAGTTAACTCAAACTTATAAATTAAATTTTAAAAATACAAGTTTAGGTTACTAAAAGTTAACTTAAACTTATGTTTTGTTAAGTATGTATTATATATTTAATGTAGAATACATTAATAAATATGGCAATAGAAAGGATAAATAGAATAAAAGAAGTTTTAGTAATTCAAGGCAAATCGCAAGTTTGGCTTGCGGAAGAATTGGGGAAAAGCACGACTTCTGTAACAGCTTTTTGCAATAATAAATCACAACCACACTTAAAAGATTTAAAAAGAATTGCTGAAATACTCGATGTAGATATTAGAGAGTTATTAGTATCTACAAAATGATTGCCTTAGATTTCCTAAAATCAGAATTACAACGCCATCACTTAGAATTAATTATCAAAAACGATGGGAGGGAAGAGGTTGATTTTTTATAGTACAAAACTAAATTAAACCCTTAAAAATTATGACATTAGAATATGCTTTAAAAAAAGCAGCATATAAAGTATGGGATGAATTAGAACCAGTTCCTCAAGGAAAAGGGTTTAAAATATTTGAAGTTAGAGAGGAAGCGCTTACTACAATGGCTTTAAAAGAAATTATTAGAAGTTCTTGTAAAGAAATTGAAGAGATAAATATGATTTCAGGTAATGAAGAATCATTAAAAGGTTACGATTTTGAATTAGTAATTGGTTCTAAGTCCAAAGGGAATTATGTTAGATTTTTTATACAAGCTAAAAGATTGTTTGGCAAGAATATTTCAAGTAGTTATGATTCAATGCATTTCCCTCAAACAGAAAAATTAATTAACTACTCAAGAAAAAATTCTAGTTTGGCAATGTATGCTTTTTTTAATCATATTGTTGCTAATAGCTTAATTTTAGAAAATCACTATAATTCTGTGACATCATTTGATGAAAAAAGTTTAGGAATAACAGTAGCTTCAGCTTATTCAGTCAAAATGCTTCAAAGTAAAAAATTCAGAGATTATCATTTTAACGATGGTTTAAGAATTAGACCAAATTTATATGATTTAAGATATTTCCCTCATTTATTTTATTTTCATAAAAAGACAAGAAAGCATCTTGCAGTTCCATTTCACGAATTGTCATATTTAACTATTCAAATGGCTGAAGAGATTAATAAAATATACAGAAGAATTAAAAAAGCAGGTAAACTAAATTTCTTTTTTTTCTTTCCATTTGGAGGAGATAACTTTTTTGATGATGAAGATTTAATCCCAATTTTGAAAACCAATTCTGAAGAATTAATAAGTCAATTTAGAAATCGAACTGAAAAACAATCAAATATTGATGAAGATTATAATCCGCAGTTTTTGTTAATCGTAAATACAGATGAATAGAATACTAAAATTATAGATTTACTAATATTATAACATTATGTAAAATAGAGCCTGCGTTTTTACCCAGATTTAGCGTTGGCAAAACGGCCTCAGAAAACTTTGGCTAAAACAATAGGTGAATGAGCGTGCATATTTTAGAGGGTTAACAATACATATTCTTAATAATAACTAAGTTATAAAGCAAGTTCTAAGTAATCTTAAAACGTTCCAATGTTTTCTAAAATATAGCGATTGAGCCGTACATTGTTTCCAAAGTTTTGTGCAGCCTTGATTTTTTTGTTTCTTTTTGTATTAAGACAAAAAGATATGCAAACTCTAAAAATGTTTAATTATAGTTATATAGTGAACAAGTGTATAGAAATTTTAGAGCGTGGATTTGAGTCAGGGAAAATTTTATACTCTTGTGGCAATCTTACGAGAATGTCGTAGAAAAAAATCTTGCAGGATTTTCCTCGAATACGAGAATTATAATTAAGAGCAAAAGGTTTAGCTTTTTTTGGTGTGGCCAAGCGATGGCAAATTGAGTTTAAAAATAAATGCCATAAAGCATTTAATTTTTTAAAAACAATCTAGCGGTTGGGCGCGGCAATTTTACATAACGGCTAATTATAGATACAAATGAAAACAACACTGCGAAGCAAACCGCTTAAAAATGTTTAATGACCCCAGCAAGATGTTTCTATAGTAGTTCTGCATATTCTGGGATATTTTACATAATATGGAATTATAGCTATCAAATGACGAAAACCCATAAATTACAAAATAAGACATTTGTACTATAATTTATATTATGTTAAATAGAATGTTTGTAAAACAGCCCTATTTATATTTTCTCATAGAAATCAATCATATTCATAAACACCTCTAGTCCTGAAGATTAAATGAACGTAAACTCTTCAGGACTGTTAACCAAACGTTCGTAATAATAACGTGTTACTGTTAGAGGCTTTTTTAAATTCGGAAACTTTATTTCGTACTGATTTCCGTAAGCTTTGATAAATTTGATTGGTGTTGGCTGCGTTTTCATATATCTAAATTTTATACTTGATATTATGAAAATTATCAGCTATTTGGGAAAATAATCGTTCAACGGTTAGTTTTACTCGTTGAATATCAATTAATTATAGATAAAACTATAAAAAGGAATTTTTAGAAATTCCTTTTTATAATCATATTTCACTATTTAAATAACTCATTTATAAGCTCTTGCTTGCTTTCTGGTGTTACATTTTTAATATATGCTAGTAAATCTTTGCTTGTAGCGTATCGTTTAGTGACTGTTTTTAGCTTTCCATGTTGACTATGCCAGTCTGCTATAAACGATTTTAACGCCATATTTACAGTGTCTTCTCCTATTTCTTCTTGCAATTTATACATGTTTATTGCTCCTTTTGCATAGTATACATACGACTGATTTTCAACCAATGCTAACGAAGGTTCTTGCTTTGATTCCTTACGCAATCCTTCTTTATAATCTGTTTGTTGTAATTCTAAAAACTGAGCTACTTTCTCTTTAGAAAAATGTTTTTTAAGCACCATTAATGCTGCATATTGTGATAGAGTTTCTAAAATAAAATGCTGTCCTTGTACATTGGCAGCCTCTACTTGCATACCAAACCATTGATGTGCCAATTCGTGTGCTGTTATAAAAAACGCCATGTCTACATCTTTTTCATCATCAATATTTAATACAAATCCCATAGCTTCAGAAAATGGCACCGTTCCAGGAAACGACTGTGCAAATTGTGCATAACGCGGAAACTCGGTAATACGCATATGGTCGTATTGGTACGGACTAAAATGTGTGCTATAATATTCAAAAGACTTTTTCATAGCATCCATCATACGTTGTAAGTTGTATTCGTGTCCTTTATGATAATACACTTCTAATTCAACTAAGTTTTTAGTTTTTGGTGCTACCCAAGTATCTTTTACTAGTTCATATTCTGCCGATACTATTGAATAAAAATTAATAATTGGAATGGCAGTTTTATAATGAAAATAACTTCTATTGTTTGATTTCCATTGCTTTACCAAATTCCCTGGAGCTACCGCTGTTTGATTTTTGTTAGTTCCAATAACAATTTCAAGCTGTATTCCATCAGAGTCGCTTCCAGAACGTGCATTTTCCAATTCGTTAGCATCTTCCCTTCTAGCTTTATTCAATCGTTTTGGCAAATCGAATTCTGCTCTATCGTTTGTATTTCTAAGCTCATACTTTCTGTTATATCCTAAGGTTGGAAAGCTATTATTGTTAAAAAATGTACCATTGTGTACGATGCTTTGATTGCTGCTTTTCATCTCAAAACCTTGACTTGTATATTCTTGTACAAAACTCATTTTAATTGAGTCTCCAGGCTGTAACGTCTTGTTTAATTGGTAAATACTATAATCGTATTTTTGATAACGATTGTCTAGCTTAGCACCTCCTTCAAAAGTGACATTTTTAAGCGAAACATAGTCTTCTATCTTCTTTTGAACATGAATTTTGTCAATTGGAATCTCACTGGTATTCTTTAATATATAACTTCCTTTTGCTGTATAATTTTGCTTTTCAGGATACAATTCAACCTGTAAATTGACGGTAGTTATTTTGGGCTGCTTGATATATTCAAACTTCTTTAATTCCTTTTCATAAGAAGCTCTAAAGGCTATTTCTTCAGTATTTGACCAGTACTTGTTTAAAACATTAGTATTGTAATAAATGTAGGTTCCTAGCCCTAAAAACGAACAAAATACTACAATTGTAAAGGTTTTTAAGCGCTTACTCATACTGTACTTACCACTACTCCATCGTTTTTTAAGACTGTTTTCTGTTCCTCTTACCGAAAGTATAGCTCCTAAAATAAGTAGCAACAATCCAACTAAAAACCAATAGCTTTTAATGTATAAATAAGGTTTTAAAAGGTGTCCATAGCCATTCATATCGGAATATTTTCCTAAAGAGCTTCCTCCAAACCAATACAAATCATGGTCGTAGCCCATAACAGCCAAGGCTATATTGAACATAAAAAATAACAGTACAGCTAAGATTCCTACAAACTTACGGTTGGTTACTACCTGCGCAAAGATGGCTATACAAGTGTACAAGGCTAAAAATGGCAATACTTCTAAAAAGAATCCATAAAAGTAAACTTCCAGCTCATAATCATAATAACCATTTAGGGTTTGAAAAATGATTCCTGTGAGTATCAACGTAGCTATTAACACCATATAAATCAGCAATAATCCCACGTATTTACTCAATAAACTAATAAAGTTTGAAATTGGTGTTGCATCGTATATCAGGTTTACATTTGCGCCTCTTTCTTTCCAAATTATTTCTCCTGAATAGAACACTAATAAGATGATAAAAAAGTACGAAGAAGTTTCTTGAAGTTCTTCTACTATAAAATATGTTTTTGGGTAACTGTCTACACCATAAATGGTTCCTAAACTTACCGAATTGATGAGAATGATAATCATTCCGCAAATCATAATTGCCCAAAAAGATGGCTGCTTACAGATATTGACAAAATAAAACCACGATAAATGTAAAAACTGTGTCCATTTTGTTTGCAACTCTTTTTGAAATGTAAACTGCGGAATTTTAGTCGCATAATTTGAATGCTCTTCTGTAATTGTTGTTGCTAAACCTTTCTTTTTTAAGCGTTTATTTCGAATTAAATTAAAACTGAATTTGCTATATCCAAACCATAAAATAACTACGCCTAATAGCATCCAAAACAGCTTGTTGTACAATAAAACTCCACTAAAAGGAATATTAAATACATTACGATCTACAATGCTCCAAGAATCGGTAAGCAAGGTTAAAGTAGTTAAGGAAAATGGATCCATAATAGCTTGTAAATACTCATTCTTTATCTCTTTTGTTAGCATAAACGCTACAAAAAACACCACTCCTTGCGTGTAAACTACCACCAATTTTCTACTTAAAGCTCCTGTTACAAAAAACAAACAGGCTCCAAATAAAAGTATTGGCAACGTAATAATTACAAATGGTTTTAAGTAAACAGACAAGCTAAAAGGATTCAGGTCATTTGGATTATGCCATGGCATAAATTCGCCTAAAATCATTCCGAATAAAATCCCTGTAAACACAAAAAATAATACAGTAAATGAACCTAAAAAGCGTCCTAACAAATACTCTTTTTTCTTTATGGGATTTACATACATTAGTGATTCTATATTGTATTCAAAATCGCGCAATACAGCTACTCCCATAATCATAGAAGCAAGTATCATAAAAATTCCGGTAATAGCGCCCATAGTTTTGGCAATAACCAATGGAGCGTTCTTTTTAATTGTGGTAAACTCCATTCCTTGAAAAATAAAGTCGACACCAACCATTGAAAACAAGAAAAGTACTAGAAAAAACACATAAGTATCTGCACGTTTAGCTCTGTACTTTAATTCGAATTTAAATATCTCGTACCACATATTATACAACTTGTTTTAATTGATTATTTGCTCCAAATATTTGAGAGAAATACACATCCTCTAAACTTGCCTTAACTGGTGTAAAACCGTTATGTGGATTGCTTTCACTTAGAATATTTATAATTGGTTTTCCCAGAAACAACTTTTCGCTAATTACATGATAAGCTTGCTTATAACTTTTTAATTCTTCTTTCTGAATTGTTTTCTCATATATCTTTCCTTTCAAACTATCTATAATTTGCACTGGATTTCCTTTAAGCAATACTTGTCCTTGGTTTATAATGGCCATATTGGTGCACAGCTCTTTTACATCCTCTACAATATGAGTTGATAAAATAACCACCGTGTTCTCCCCTATTTCACTGAGAATATTATAAAAACGATTGCGTTCAAAAGGATCTAATCCCGCTGTAGGCTCGTCTACTATTAATAATTTTGGACTGTTTAATAAGGCTTGTGCTATACCAAAACGCTGTTTCATTCCGCCAGAAAATCCATGAAGATTTTGTTTTCTAACCTTGTATAAATTTGTTTTGTGTAAAAGACTTTCTACTATTTCTTTTCGTTCTCCTTTGTTGGTAATTCCCTTAAGTACAGCAAAATGATTTAACAATACTTCTGCCGATATTTTTGGGTACAATCCAAACTGTTGTGGTAAATAACCTAATACTTTTCGGATGTCATTTTTTTGCTTTAAAACATCTAAATTCCCAAGTTTAATAGAACCTTTGTCTGCTTCTTGCAGTGTAGCAATCGTACGCATTAAAGTAGATTTACCCGCTCCATTTGGTCCTAACAAACCAAACATTCCATTTGGAATTTCTAAGGATATATTTTGCAAGGCTTGCACGCCATTTGAATAGGTTTTTGATAGGTTTTCTATGATAAGTTCCATGTAGTTAATTTTTAATTGTTTAAAGCAAACCTAACCGCTAACCATGCGCTAAAAAAGTATTTGTGATGTATGGAATACAAACCGTGTTACAAAGGTTTCATGGCGTTATAAAGGCTCTTTATCACTTAAAAATTAACGTTTATCACTTCCTAAAGTTTGTTTGTCAACTAATTTGTTGGTAGCAATTAATTTGTCTAATATTGAACTTGAATTACACGCAAATACCCATATGTTTAAACGAATTCCTAAAAAACTTTCTTGGTTTATATTAATCTTTATAGCAGTCATTATTCTGATATTTAATGATGCTTTTGGAAGCAGTGAGCCTTTTGTAACTTTTAGTTTTTTTTATTTCTTACTTCTCTTCTTTTTATTGATTAGATGGATTTTTAAACAGATAAAATCTATTTTGAGTCTTAAAAAGGAAAAGAAAAATGCTGAATTACTACATTTAAAAAGTCAAGTAAGTCCTCATTTTTTCTTTAACATGCTAAATAACTTATATGGCTTGGTTGATAAAGATTCTAAAAAGGCAAAAGAACTGATTTTAAAGCTTTCTGATATGATGCGATATAGTATTTACGACGGACAAAAAGAAACCGTGCTTTTATCGGAAGAAATAAGTTATTTACAAACCTATATTGAGCTTCATAAAATGCGATACCGCAAAAACATTGATATTCAATTTAACTACGATATTGAAGGAAACGATTATGAAGTAATGCCCTTGTTATTTATCATACTTTTAGAGAATGCTTTTAAACATGGAGTAGAAAATTTAAGAAATAATGCTTATGTTTATATCAATATGAAAGCCGAAAAAAACAACGTTTATTTTGATATTGAAAACAATTTTGATGAAACTGTTGTTAATGACGAAAAAGGAGGCATTGGTTTGCAAAATTTAAAACGTAGACTTGCATTGGTATATCCAAAAACACATACATTGTCCTTTTATAAAACCAATGATGTATACAAATCTCAATTGAACATTTCTAAATTATGATTACCTATATTATTGTTGATGATGAACCTATAGCTCACGATATTATTAAAGATTATTGTGATTTGCTTCCTAATTTAGAATTTAAAAAGCATTGTTACGACGCTATTGAAGCTTTAAGCTATTTAAGTGAACACACTGTTGATTTGATTTTTTTAGACCTGAATATGCCCAAACTAAAAGGTTTCGATTTTTTAAAAACATTATCAAATCCTCCTAAAGTTATTGTTACTACGGCTTATAGTGAATTTGCTTTGGAAAGCTACGAACTAAACGTTGTTGATTACCTCTTAAAACCATTCAGTTTTGAACGTTTTTTAAAAGCCGTAAATAAGGTAATTGATACACCACAAAATAGCACTAAACAGTCTTCTACTATTAATACAGAGACCTCTAAAACTAACAAACAGTTGTTTTTGCGACAAAACAAAAGTCATATCAAAGTAGAAACCGATGATATTTTATTTATTGAAGCTGCTGGAAACTATACCAAAGTAATTACAACAAAACAAACAGTTACTGTAAGAGAGAAAATTTCTGAAATGTTAGAAGTTTTACCTCCAGAAAACTTTTTACAAGTACACAAGTCATTTGCCATTGGTTTAAAACATATTAAGAGCATTGAAGGCAATAAAATAACTATAGAAGAATATAGCATTCCCATTGGAAAATTGTATAAAATAAACGTAAACAAGCTTTTAAAAGCTTAAAATTATTGAGTAAATTAAACTATTTGAGGTTTTAGCTGTCTAAATAAACATAACACATTAAAAACCCTTGATATGACTACTCACATAAAACGTATACTATTTTTTGCTGTTACTTCTTTCTTTATCATTTCATGTAGTTCTTCTGACTCCATAGTTAATGAAAACCCAGATGGAAACCCTACACAAAATGAAAGCGCTCCTAATATACTGTTTGTTATTGCCGATGATATGGGCTTAGATGCAACTCCAGGATACAGTATTGGAAATCAAAAACCAACAATGCCGAATCTGCAAAATTTAATTAATTCTGGTGTACGATTTAATAATGCATGGTCTAATCCTACTTGTTCTCCAACCAGAGCTTCTATTATAACTGGGAAATACGGAATTAGAAACGGTGTTTTAAAAGTTGATGATCCTTTATCTACTACAGAAGTTGCTTTACAAGATTATATCAAATCAAATGCAAGCAATTCGTATAGCAGTGCCGTAATTGGGAAATGGCATTTATCTAAAAACGCCAACCATCCTAATAATATGGGAATCGATTATTATGCTGGACCATTAAGCGGTGGTTTACAATCGTATACTAATTGGAATTTAACCATTAATGGGCAAACTCAAACATCTACAGAATATGCAACCACGAAGGTTACCGACTTAGCTATAGACTGGGTTAAAGACCAAACAAAACCATGGTTTTTATGGTTAGCATACAATGCACCACATACGCCTTTTCACTTACCACCAAATGATTTACATAGCCAAGGAGCTTTACCTTCAGATCAAGCTAGTATAGATGCTAATCCATTACCGTACTATTTAGCTATGATTGAAGCTATGGATAGCGAATATGGGCGTTTATTAAGCTCTATGAGTCAAGAAGTAAGAGATAATACCATTATTATATTTATTGGTGATAACGGTACTCCAAATCAAGTATTACAGGGATATAAAAAAGGAAAAGGAACCTTATTTCAAGGAGGAATCAATATACCAATGATTATTGGCGGAAAAGGTGTTACTCGATTTAATCAAACCGAAGATGCATTGATTAATCTTACCGATTTATTTGCAACCATTGCCGATATTGCTGGTGTTAGTGTTTCTTCTATACACGATAGTAGAAGTTTTAAAAGTTTACTTACTCAAAATACCAATGATAACAGTAGAGATTATACGTTTATAGAAGATGGAAACGACGATGGTACTGTAGACTATACTATTAGAAATGCTACTCATAAATATATTTTATACAACGATGGTAGCGAAGCCTTATTCAATTTAGCGAGCGATCCTTTAGAGAATACAAATTTTATGAATGCTAATCAGCTTCCTTTGAGTGCTGCAAATAGCGCTATGAAAGATGAATTATCGGCAAAATTAACAGAGATTAGAAATTAAGATAACGACTTAAAAATAAAAAGGTTCTGATGTATTAATCAGAACCTTTTTTATGTTGTAAAGTATCTTTTTATTCAACCTCGTCTGGCAACACAAATAACTCAGGTATTGCACCTTTTACATTTCTATAATAATTATAAAAATGTTTAAAGTCTTTGTCCATATCGTCAGTAGTATAGTAAGGTTCAGAAACTCTTACGGTTTTGTTTTCAAAATCGAAAGTGAACATAACAATTGGTACATTGGCACCTTTGGCTATATAGTAAAATCCAGTTTTCCAGCTTTTTACTTTCTGGCGAGTTCCTTCTGGTGAAAGAGCTAGTCTAAACTCATCGTGTTTATTAAATACAGCTACAATCGCATCTACTTTATTGGAGGTTTTAGTTCTATCAACAGGCCTCCCTCCTAACCATCTGAAAATAAATCCAAATGGTGGTTTAAACAAGGATTTTTTAGCTATAAAATTAATAGGAACACCCCATGAATTTCTAGCCAAAATAGCAATAGGAAAATCTTTCCAACTCGTATGTGGAGCTCCTATAACTACATATTTTTTTAGGTTTTCAGGGAAACTACCCTCTAATTTCCAACCTAAAACTTTGGTATATATAAATTTTGATATCATCGATTAAAAAGGAAAAGCCAATGATACGGTTTTCCTTATAAAAATCAAACATTTTTAACCTATCTTGTGCTATATTTGTTTTCTTTTAAATTTATAAAAACTCAATGAATACAACTCTTATAATCATATTAGTAGCTTTATTTACCCTTATTTTAGGTTTTATAATTGGTACGTTAATTTCTAAATTAAAGACGAAACAGGTGGTTTCTGATTTGGAAAAAGAAATGTCTGCTATAGAAATTAACCAATCTAATATGGAGGTTCAAAAAAGAGAAATTCAGAATCGCCTTGAAGAAAAAGTTAAGGAAATTGAAGAGATTAGACGTGAAAAAGAGTTTTCTAGTATTGAATTGGCTAGAAAAAATGAAGAGTTGAAAAATCTTCAATTAAAATTAAACGAAAATAAAGAAGAAGTTGAAAAGCTTCAAGATAAATTCACCAAAGAATTTGAAAATTTAGCGAACAAAATTTTAGATGAAAAGTCGACTAAATTTACCGCTCAAAACAAAGAAAATATTCAAAATATTTTAAATCCGTTACAGGAAAAAATTAAAACTTTTGAAAAGAAAGTAGACGATACTCAAAAAGAAAGTATTTCTATGCATTCTGCCTTAAAAGAGCAATTATTAGGTTTAAAAGAACTAAATGCTCAAATGAGTAAAGAAGCTATAAATCTTACCAAAGCATTGAAAGGTGATAGTAAAACTCAAGGAAACTGGGGAGAATTGGTTTTAGAAAGAGTTTTAGAAAAATCTGGTTTAGAAAAAGATAGAGAGTATTTTGTTCAGCAAAGTTTTACCAATGAAGAAGGAAAAAGAATTTTACCTGATGTTGTAATTCATTTACCAGACAATAAGAAAATGATTGTCGATTCAAAAGTATCGCTTACTGCTTATGAACAATATGTAAATGCTGAAGATGAAGCAGAAAAAGAACGTTTTTTAAAAGAACATTTAAACTCTTTAAAACGTCACGTAGAACAATTATCTGACAAGAAATATGAAGATATTTATAAAATAGCTTCTCCTGATTTTGTGCTACTTTTTGTTCCTATTGAACCTGCATTTGCAGTAGCTTTAAACCTTGACAATACTTTATATAATAAAGCATTTGAAAGAAATATTGTAATTGTAACTCCAACTACCTTATTAGCCACTTTACGTACTATTGATACTATGTGGAATAACGAAAAGCAACAGCGTAATGCCATTGAAATTGCTAGGCAAGCTGGTGCTTTATACGATAAGTTTGAAGGTTTATTAAAAGATTTAATCAGTATTGGTAAGAAAATAGATGGTACCAAAGCTGATTATACCGCTGCCATGAACAAATTAGTAGATGGTAGAGGAAATCTAATAACTAGTGTAGAAAAGCTAAAGAAAATGGGAGCTAAAGCTAAAAAGGCTTT
The DNA here is from genome assembly GCF_965221665.1 of Tenacibaculum aiptasiae. Lineage (NCBI taxonomy): Bacteria > Pseudomonadati > Bacteroidota > Flavobacteriia > Flavobacteriales > Flavobacteriaceae > Tenacibaculum > Tenacibaculum aiptasiae. Next base: position 670,541 of record NZ_CBDCSN010000003.1, on the reverse strand, counting down.
ACCACAAACTATTATAGAAAGAGCTGAAGATAACGAATAAAAAAAGCGACCAAATGGTCGCTTTTTTTATATCTATAAGAATGGTATTTCTACATTACAAATAATCTCTTGTCGTGCATTAAATCGTATACCTTCTCTCCTATTTGCTCTAAAGCTTCGTCGTTTCCAGCGTTCATTAATGCTTCATCAATTAAGTCTACTACAGTTTCCATATCAGACTCAACTAATCCTCTTGTAGTTACAGCAGCAGTACCAACACGGATTCCTGAAGTTACAAATGGACTTTGAGTATCAAATGGTACCATGTTTTTATTTACTGTAATTTCAGCCTTACCTAAAGCTTCCTCAGCTTCTTTTCCAGTAATGTCTTTGTTACGTAAATCGATTAACATACAGTGGTTATCAGTTCCTCCAGAAATAATATCGTATCCTTTAGCTACAAATGCTTTAGCCATTGCTTGTGCATTTTCTTTTACTTGTAATTGATATTCTAAGAACTCATCAGTTAAAGCTTCACCAAAAGCAACTGCTTTAGCTGCAATAACGTGCTCTAATGGTCCACCTTGGTTTCCTGGGAAAACTGCTGAATTTATCAATGTTGACATTTTCTTTAATTTCCCTGACTTTAATTTTAATCCAAACGGATTTTCAAAGTCTTTTCCAATCATAATCATTCCTCCACGAGGTCCACGTAATGTTTTATGCGTAGTTGTTGTTACAATATGACAATGAGGTAATGGATCCGATAAAATACCTTTTGCAATTAATCCTGCTGGGTGTGAAATATCTGCCATTAAAATAGCACCAACACTATCAGCTACTTCTCTAAACTTTTTAAAATCGATATCACGAGAATAAGCAGAAGCTCCAGCAATAATTAACTTTGGCTTGTGCTCTTTAGCTTGTTGCTCTAAATGATCATAATCAATAATACCTGTAGCTTTATCTACTCCATAAAACACTGGATTGTATAATTTTCCAGAGAAGTTTACTGGCGAACCGTGTGTTAAATGTCCTCCATGAGATAAATCGAAACCTAAAATAGTATCACCTGGCTTTAAACAAGCAGCAAAAACAGCTGTATTTGCCTGAGAACCAGAATGTGGTTGAACGTTTACATATTCAGCTCCAAATAACTGTTTAGCTCTATCGATAGCTATTTGTTCTACAACATCTACAACTTCACATCCTCCATAGTAACGTTTACCAGGATATCCTTCAGCATATTTATTGGTTAAAATAGAACCTTGAGCTTCCATTACTTGCTCACTTACAAAATTTTCAGAAGCTATCAACTCTAAACCATGTAGTTGACGTTCTTTTTCTTCTTGAATTAAATCAAATATTTGATGATCTTTTCGCATCTTGCTATGTTGTTAAATAAGTAGTCAAATGTACTAATTTTATTAATTAAGATTTATGCAATTTTAGCTTTATTTTAATCTTATTTTACCTCTTTTTCTTTGATGTTTTGTATAAAAAAAATCAACACTTATTGAGTGCTGATTTTTTTCTATTTTAAATATCCTTTTATAATTCTTTATACATAATATAAGCATCTACTAGTCCTAGTGTTTTATGTTTGAATGCTTTGGGAGTTGTACCAATAATTTCAAAACCAAACTTCTTCCAAAGAGCAACTGCTCCTTTATTGGTACTCACCACAATATTAAACTGCATTCCAATAAAACCTAGGTCTTTGGCTAATTTTAGAGAATGCTCACACAATTTTTTACCAATACCTTTTCCTTGAGCTTTTGGAGAAACCATATAACTTGCATTGGAAATATGACTTCCTAAATCAATCTGATTAGGTTTTACAATATAAGTTCCTAGAATTTGCCCTTCTTCTTCAAATACGTATGTATGCATATAACTTGCAAACCAGTGTTTTTGTAAATCGGTTTTAGGTGTTTCTGGTGAAAAAACATAGGTATCTTCTGTTTTTATGACAGCTTGAAAAATCTCCCAAATTTGATCAACATCTTTTTCTGTGGCTTTTCTTATCATTATTAGGTTTTAATTAGATTTTTTTAACTCCTTAAGTAGTGTTGATATTCTAGCTATAAATTCAGCTTTATTCTTCTATGATATTTCTATTTACTTCAAGTAAAGTAGAAAATTTAAAGAACTCATTTTTAGCTACCATTTCATATTCAAATTCAATAAATAATTCACAGGTTACTTTATATAAATTATCATCAACTTTTTCGAATTTCATCTTTTTTATATCACATGGATTATACCTAGTACCTATATATACTGATGTTTCAGTATTATCTTCAGGAGTTGTAGTTATAGTTAAATTATCCAAATCAAAGGGATCCTTCCTATCTAATGAAATCCATTCTGATATAATGCTAGTTTCTTCAGGTTGCGATACATCTAAACCAGAATCAAACGTCTTTAATGGAATTATTATTTTATGATATCGCTTTTTTTCAAGACCAATATTCTTATTTTCAAACCAATAACATAAAACCTCTCCTTTTTCTGCTTCAGTTTTATTTTGTAGGTCTATCCTTGGCATTGGTTTGATTAATTCATCAATGTCATCTTTATCTAACTCTATAAATTCTCCAAGTGAATATATTTTATTTTTTAAGTCTGAATCAACTTCTAACTCTAACTCCGAAATACAATTTAGTAAATACTCCAGAGCCAGATAATCATTATTATTCTCTAAATGTGCTTTAATATTGTTATTGATATCTGACTTTACTGTTGGGGTTATTTTTAGCTTATCTAAAACTAAAATTAATTCTTTTGAATACTTTTCTAATGTCATTATTCTATTATGTATGTTGAATAAAATGGAGGGAAAATCCTTCCGTTTTTTTATTTTTTCAATTTATCAATCATCTTTTCTGCTCTTCCAGCAACAGACTTTCTTTTATCTGATGTTAACCTTAGCAAGTGCGGGAATAACCATTCTTTTAACTCTATATCACTTATTGACCATTTTGTTAATGTAACCATTGTTTGATTAAGAACTATCCAATCGTTATGGCTAGCAAGATTTCTTTTCATAATGCTCTTTGCCTGTTCAATTTGTTTATCATTCATATCCGCTTCTAATACTTCAAACAATTGTGCTAAAGTCCATTGAGTTGACGCTTGATCTATTTGAGCTATGTCGGTTAAAAACAAATCGATATAAGGAATTAAGAGTATCTTTTTTACCTTACAAATCCTTTTCATTGCATTTGAAGTACGCAATCGAACAACTTCATCATTACTGTGATAACAATTGAATAATTCATTAAAAAGTTCGTTTTCAGCTAAAACTTCCTCTACAATTTCAACCGTATTCCCCAAAGAATTTGGATGCCCTCCTTTTAAGCGTTCTTCAAAATTTTTCATTCAAAAAAGTATGTTAATTTATCCCTGACCATTTTATTTTTACAGCAGAAATCTTTTCCAATTCCAATCTATTTTTAGCTAATTTTTTAAATCCATTTTTAAGGTAAAAATTTAAGGGTGAACTATACAAATCACCATTTTTCTTTTTATCCAAATTATGATCTATTACCCATCCGTTTAACTCTTTCTCCTTTTGTTTGGCTAAATCTAATATTTTAGTACCGAAACCATGTCCATGAACACTTGAATCTAAAATTATAGCAAACCATCTTTCATTATCACGTTCAAAATCAAAATACCAACCTCTAATTTTTTCGTTTTCATCAACTAAAAGTATGTGAGATTGACCTAACAAATTTTGAAGATATTGGTCAAACTCATCTATGGTAGCATAAGACAGCTTTTCTGGATATTCATTGTTCCATAATTCAAAAATCTCTAGCTTTTCTATTGTTGATAATGTAGAACGGGTAATAAATTTCATTATTTATTCATTAAATTCTTTTGGATATTCAACAGTTCCACTAACACCTTTCAATCCATCCTCTACTAACTCAATTACCATACAATTCTCTTTTGGAACTTCAAATGGCAACTCAATACCATATTCACTTGCTTGCTTGTATCCAAATCGTGGATAATAATTTTCGTGTCCTAATAAAACAATTGATGTATATCCTAAATCTGTTGCTTTTTGATGTGCTTCAATAATTAGTTTCCCACCTATTCCTCTATTTTGATATGTTGGTAATACTGAAACTGGTGCTAATGCTAAAGATTCAAATTCATTCATAGCATTTTTAATTTTTAACTTGGTAATTAAAATATGACCAACAATTTTTCCGTCTATCTCTGCAACTAAAGATAATTCTGGTATAAAAGCTTCTGATTTTCTTAATCTTTCTACTAAAAACTGTTCTTTATGATCACTAAACTGCTCGTCTTTAAAGGCTTTTTTTATTAAACTGAAAACTTCTTTAAAATCGGTTATTCTTTCTTGTCTTATATTCATTTTCATTAGATTAATTTATATAGGAAGTAATTTGAAATATTGTATAGCATTTTATAAGCGAATATAGTTAAAAATAGACTTTAATAAGCATTACTGCTACGATTATGCGATAAAGTCAATTCATTTCATCTGTATTTATTTTAAGTTTTATATAACAATAAATTATTATTTTCTTTTCTAATTTTTTAACCATGAAATTGGGTAAAATTGAAAAAAATATGTAGGTTTGATGTAAAATAAAACACAACAAATTCAATGGAAATTACTGCGAATAATCCTAATAGAAAATCTTGGTTAACTGTTAAAGAAGACTCTGATTTCCCTATCCAAAATATTCCTTTTGGAGTATTTATTACTAAAGACGATATTATTACTATTGGTACTAGAATTGGTGATTTTGCTATTGATTTAGGGGCCTTACACCAACTTGGATATTTTGAAGGTATTCCTCTTACTGATGATATTTTCTTACAAGATACTTTAAATGACTTTATTGCCGACGGTAGAAAAACTTGGCGTTTAGTTAGAAATAGAATTGCCGATATTTTTGATGTTACTAATGGTAAATTACGTGACAATGCAGATCATAAAGACAAGGTAATTTTTAGAATGGAAGATGTAGAAATGCAATTGCCTGTTGCTGTAGGTGATTATACAGATTTCTATGCTAGTAAAGAACATGCTACAAACGTAGGTTCTTTATTCCGTGATCCTGAAAATGCTTTATTACCAAACTGGTTACACATACCTATCGGATACCATGGAAGAAGTTCTTCTATTATTCCATCAGGAACACCTATTCGTCGCCCTTTAGGACAACAAAGACCTAGTGAAGGAGAAACTACTCCTAACTTTGGTCCTTCAAAATTATTAGATTTTGAATTGGAAATGGCATTTATAACTACGGCTTCTAACCATCTAGGAGAACGTATTCCAATCGAAGAAACTGAAGATTATATTTTCGGATTGGTATTATTTAACGATTGGTCTGCTCGTGATATACAAGCTTGGGAATATGTGCCGTTAGGTCCTTTCTTAGGAAAGAACTTTGCTTCTACTATTTCTCCTTGGATTGTTACTTTAGATGCTTTAGAGCCTTTTAGAGTTGAAAATCCTAAACAAGTTCACGAACCTTTACCATACTTAAGAAAAGAAGGAAAAGGAAGTTATGATATTAACTTACAAATGGCTATTCAACCAGAAAATGCAGAAGAAACTGTAGTTTGTAATTCAAACTTTAAGTATATGTACTGGACTATGGCTCAGCAATTAGCACATCATACTGTAAATGGATGTCCTGTAAACGCTGGAGATATGATGGGAAGTGGAACTATTTCTGGTCCTACTAAAGATAGTTTTGGTTCTATGCTTGAATTAACTTGGAGAGGTCAAAATCCTATTAAGATGAATGATGGTACAGAACGTAAGTTTATCAACGATCACGATACAGTTATTATGCGTGGATATTCTAAAAACGATAAAGTACGTATTGGTTTTGGTGAGTGTGTTGGTAAAATTTTACCTGCTATAGAATAGTAAAACCATATAATTTATAATAAAAAGATGCTCATTTTGAGCATCTTTTTTTATTTATAATCTTTATTTCTTTTTTAACCTAGTAATATAATACAAGCCAACAACAACAAAAAAAGCACAGGTATAAAAAGTAATAGGAATCTTTAAAATATCATCTCTATAATACCAACCAGAGAAAAATGCACCAAGCCCAATTCCTGCCTCTAAAGCAATATACATTGTTGCTATAGATTTTCCTTTGGTTAATGGATTACTTAGATCTATTGTCCAAGCATTAATTGTTGGCGATAAAATCCCCATAGCTAAACCATATATGGCTGCGCTAATTAATAAGCCATTTTTAAAATTTAAATAGCCCAATAAAACCAGTGAAATAGCTAAAACTAAAAGTCCTATTTGGATCACTATTATTCTTCCGTATTTATCAGAAACTTTTCCTGCTATCATTCTTATAAATAAAGACGAAATTGTAAATACAATAAAAAATGTTCCCTTATTTATAATTGTTAAATGCTCACTCCAATCTGGTATTAAGGTTAAAATAACTCCAAAACCTAAGTAAGTTACAAATGTTATAACTGCTGACGGCAATGCTTCTTTAGCAATTATATCTCCTTTAGCTATTTTAAATGTAGCATACTGTATTTTTTGAGTATTGATTAAAGTTTCTTTTACTCTAAAAATTAATACAATAGATAGCAATGCTAGTAATGATGAACTATAAAAAAGAATCGTATAACTTGTATAAAGTTTAATATAACTCCCCAAAGCTGGCCCTAAGGCTAAACCAGAACTAAAACAAAGTCCTTGAATTCCCATGGCCTCTCCTAGTCTATTTTTAGGTATAATGTCTGATACATAAGCTGCAATGGCTGTTGGACTAAAACCTGTAGAAAACCCATGTAATAAACGTAAGAATAAAAATCCTGATACAGTTGTTAAAATTGGATATAAAGCCCCACAGATAATACAAACTAACGCACCAAAAATCATAATTGGTTTACGCCCAACAGTATCTGTAAGCTTACCACTAAAAGGTCTTGATAAACCTGCTGTTAACGTAAACAATGCAATAATTAATCCTTTGTATTCTGCTCCTCCTAAACCACTTATATAATTTGGTAATTCAGGAATTAACATATTGTAACTTGCTGAAAAAAATAACGAGCTAATACAAACAAGAATAAAACTTGTAGAATATAATTTAGTGTTTGTTGTTTTCATTTAGAATGATGTAAATACTTCTTCTATTTCTTTTTTTGAATAATCCCATATTAATTTCGATCCATTTTCAATTGGACTCGTCTTTTTTAATACTTTGTCCAACGGAACATTGTATTCTTTCCAAGTTCCTCCACTATTAGAAACATTTTGTAAAATAGGTTCAAAACGATCCATTGCTTTGGCAAATTTGGCTTCATTGGTTTCTCCTTCTTCAAATTCTAACCATATCTCAATAAATTCCTTAGCCTGTTTCTCTGGTAATAATCCAAATATTCTTTTGGCAGCTTTTAATTCTTCAAAAGTATTTTTATGGTTCTTATCATTATCAAAAATAAAAACATCTCCCGAATCAATTTCAACAATGTCATGAATCAAAACCATTTTTAAAACTTTTAAAATATCTATCTTAACATCAGAATGTTCTGCTAAAATAATTGTCATCATTGCTAAATGCCAACTATGCTCTGCATCATTCTCACATCTATCACTATTAAACAACCTTGTTTTTCGTTGTATATACTTTAGTTTATCTATTTCTTTTATAAAATTTATTTGCTCTAAAAAACCCTTCATGTAATTCATTATTTATAATTTTACACTGCAAAAAACTAGCTATTATAATTCTTATAAAAGGACAAATGTCCCAACTATAAAAATGATTCGAATAAATCCTGATTTTCTATCCTATGTTGAAGTTCTAGTTGAAAAACATTTAGATTATTTTACACTAGAAAAGTATACTTCAAAAGAGATTATTTTAAAACAAGATAAGCGCTATCATTCATTATTCATTATCAAAAGTGGTATTACTAAATGCTATTTATCTGATGAAAATGGAAAAGATTTTATTCAAGAATTCTTAGGAGAAGGAATGGAATTTGGTGAATTAGAAGTTTTTAGTGGAAAATTAAGCTTTTGTAGCATTGAAGCCATTTCTGAAGTAGAGTTATATAAAATTTCTCACCAAAACTATACTCAATTACTTGAAAACGATCCTATTTTTAATAGACTTGTGATGAAATCACTTGCAGCTAAAATTGCTTACAAAGCACCAAGACACTCTTTTCAACAATCGTATTCTATTGAAGAAAATATTTTAAAACTAAAAAAATCCTATCCAAACTTCGATAAAGTATTTTCTAAAAAAGATATTGCTAACTATTTAGGAATTACGGTTCGTAGTTTAAATAGGACTCTAAATAATTTGAACTAAGAATCTATTTTTTATTCTTCTTCTGGAGGTGGATGACCGTGAATTTGTTCGTAAACTTCATCAAAATTATTACGTAAATACGTATTTAATTTCTTTCTATAATCATCTTGTAACCAATCTATAAAATTGTGTGTACTCTTACAAATACACTTAGAATATCTAAAAATTCTATCATCAATATCACCACCTAGTTTTTTAGCTAAAATTAAAGCATCAAAAACGTCTTCACTATTTTCAATACAAAGTTTTGCGTGGTGTTCTATTGATTTTTCAAGTACCTTTTTAGAAGATTGACCTGCCTGAATTGTATCTACATACACTCGTTTTACATCAAAATATAAATCGGTAGAATTTGAAAATTCTTCTTTTACATCTGCAGGTAATTCATATCTAAAATCACTTTCAATTTCTTCATCTGATAATAAATTATCTAAATAGAAATTAGGTGATCTAAACATTTTTTGCCAATCTAAATCAGCTCCCCAAGGTCCAAAACGGTGGAAATTATTACCTAAATCAATTACATTGAATTCAGATTTCCCTGGTAAAATACGAGAACCTCTACCAATCATTTGGTAGTATAATGTTAATGATTTTGTAGCTCTATTTAAAATAATAGATTGTACTGATGGTTCATCAAATCCAGTTGTTAAAATACTTACAGAAGTAATAATAGCATTTGGTGTTTTATGAAACCACTGTAATATAAAATCTCTCTCTTTTTTAGTATTTGTATTATCTAAATGAGCAATTGGATATCCTGCTTTCTTAAAAGTATCAAATACATGTAATGAAGTATTAATACCATTATTAAAGATAAGTGTTTTAGTTCCTTTAGCACGTTCTTCATAAGCTTGTAAAAGCTTAGATAACATGTCTGTATTTGTATATAAATCCTCTGAAGACTTTACGGTATAATCACCATTGGCACCAACTTCTAATGACGTTAAACCTACATTATATGAATATACATTTGCTTTTGCTAAATATTCATTCTGAATTAAGTTACCAATACTTTCACCAGCAATTAACTCATCATAATTATCTCGCATTGGTAATTTGATATTCGAACTTAATGGAGTTGCTGTAACACCAAGAACAAACGACTTATCAAAAAACTTAAATAATTTGGTAAACGAATTATAGTGAGCCTCATCAATAATTACTAATCCAACATCTGAAATATCTAACATATCGTCGTTCAAACGATTGTTAAGTGTTTCAACCATTGCTACAAAACAATCATATTGACCTTGATCGTCTAAGCTAGCTTTACTATCTATAATTTTATTTTCAACACCAAATTCGCTTAGCATTCTAGCTGTTTGCTTACAAAGCTCTATACGGTGTGTCATTATCAAAACTTTCTTTTGATAATGTTTTAAAAATTGACGTGTAATTTCTGAGAAAATTACTGTCTTCCCTCCTCCTGTTGGTAACTGATATAACAGATGATAATTTGGGGGAGCATTTTCAAAACTTTTAAAAATTCTATTAAGCGCATCCTTTTGGTAGCTATATAAGCTTTTTCCTTTAGGAGCTTGTGAAGTCGTCGTTGTTTCGTTACTCAATTTTAAACTTTTTTGGGAGACGCAAAATTACGATGTATTTAGATAAATACAACAATAAACACTAGGTTTTTTAAAAACTTTTTAAATCAATTTGAGCAATACTATAGTGTGAAGCATGTGCTACAGCTATTCCATTTTTAATTACCAATAACTGAGGTGATTGGTGTAAAACTTGAAATTCATACCCTACCTCATTTGATAAATCCCTATAAGAAAGTAAATCTAAATAGTACACTTTAAAGTCTTTCATCGACTCATCAAAACTGTTTACAAAACGTTTTATAGCCATACTACTAATACCACATCTTGTCGAATGCTTAAAAATAGCTACAGCTTCATTTTTAGATTGTTTTTTGATTTCTTCTAATTGATTTATTGAAGTTAAAGGAATCCAATTTACAAATGATTGTTGTTCCTCTTTTTTAGCTTTTTTACTACCAAATATTGAATTTAATATACCCATTACTATTTTTTTGATTCTGTCGCCTCAATTTACAATTCCTTTCAACAAGTCAAAAAGTCAGTGAAAACAATAAAAACAAAGACATTTTGACCGTTTTATTCACTTTTTTTTGAATGGTATTGAATTTGAAATCTACAAAACATGAATTTTAACAATTATACAATAAAATCACAAGAAACCATTCAACAAGCGCAGCAATTAGCGCAAAGTTATGGTCATAATCAAATAGAAAATGAGCATATTTTTAAGGCTATTTCTTTAGTTGATGAAAATGTGTTACCATTTATATTAAAAAAACTCAACATCAATTTAGATGTTGTACAGCAAATTTTAGACAAACAACTAGAAAGTTACTCTAAAGTTTCTGGTGTCGATATAATGCTTTCTAGAGAAGCAAGTAAAACTTTAAATGAAGCAAGTATTATTGCAAAAAAAATAAACGATGAATACGTATCTATCGAGCATTTAATACTTGCCATTATAAAATCTAAAAGCGGAATTGGACAAGCTTTAAAAGATCAAGGAGCTACTGAAAAGTTAGTCATGGCTGCTATTAATGAATTACGTAAAGGAGATCGTGTTACATCTCAAAGTGCAGAAGAAACGTATAATTCATTAAATAAATATGCTAAAAACTTAAATCAATTAGCACAAGATGGAAAATTAGATCCTGTTATTGGGCGTGATGAAGAAATTCGTCGTTTACTTCAAATTTTATCAAGAAGAACAAAAAACAATCCAATTTTAGTAGGTGAACCAGGTACTGGTAAAACTGCTATTGCAGAAGGTTTAGCTCATAGGATTATCCGTGGTGATGTTCCTGAAAACTTAAAAGAAAAACAAATTTTTTCTTTAGACATGGGGGCTTTAATCGCGGGAGCAAAATACAAAGGTGAATTTGAAGAGCGTTTAAAGTCGGTTGTAAAAGAAGTTACTACTTCAGAAGGTGACATTGTTTTATTTATAGACGAAATCCACACATTAGTTGGTGCTGGAGGCGGTCAAGGAGCTATGGATGCTGCTAATATTTTAAAACCTGCCTTAGCTCGTGGTGAATTAAGAGCAATTGGTGCCACTACCCTAGATGAATATCAAAAGTATTTTGAAAAAGATAAAGCTTTAGAACGTCGTTTTCAAAAAGTATTGGTAGATGAACCAGATACTGAAAGCGCTATTTCAATCTTACGTGGTATTAAAGATAAGTACGAAACGCATCATAAAGTTCGTATTAAAGATGAGGCCATTATTGGAGCTGTAGAATTATCGCAACGTTATATTACCAATCGTTTTTTACCAGACAAAGCCATTGATTTAATGGATGAAGCTGCTTCTAAATTACGAATGGAAATCAACTCTAAGCCAGAAGAATTAGATGTCTTAGATCGTAAAATAATGCAGTTAGAGATAGAAATTGAAGCTATTAAACGAGAAAATGATGAAATAAAGTTAAAATCGTTAAATGCAGATATTGCTAACTTGAAAGAAGAACGCAATGAAATAAATGCTAAATGGCAATCTGAAAAAAGTGTTGTAGATGCTGTTCAACAATTAAAAACAGATATTGAAAACTACAAAGTAGAAGCTGAAAAAGCTGAACGTCAAGGAGATTACGGAAAGGTTGCTGAAATACGTTATGGTAAAATAAAAGAGGCTCAGGAAGCATTAGAAACACAACAAGAAATTTTAGCAAATCAAAGTGAGAATGCTTTAATTAAAGAAGAAGTTACTTACGATGACATTGCAGAAGTTGTTGCAAAATGGACTGGTGTACCTGTAACTAAAATGTTACAGTCTGAAAGAGAAAAGCTTCTAAAATTAGAAGACGAATTGCATAAACGTGTTGTTGGACAAGAAGAAGCTATTGAAGCTGTTTCTGATGCTGTACGTAGATCAAGAGCAGGATTACAAAATCCTAATAAACCAATTGGAAGTTTCTTATTCCTAGGAACTACTGGAGTTGGTAAAACAGAATTAGCAAAAGCTTTAGCTGATTATTTATTTGATGATGAAAATGCAATGACTCGTATTGATATGAGTGAATATCAAGAACGTCATTCAGTAAGTCGTTTAGTTGGAGCACCTCCAGGATATGTTGGTTATGATGAAGGTGGACAATTAACCGAAGCTGTTAGAAGAAAGCCATATTCGGTAGTTTTATTGGATGAAATTGAAAAAGCTCATCCTGATACTTTTAATATTCTTTTACAAGTTTTAGATGAAGGTAGATTAACTGATAATAAAGGTCGTGTAGCTGATTTTAAAAACACGATTATTATTATGACTTCAAATATGGGAAGTCATATAATTCAAGAAAAGTTTGAAAACTTTAAAGGAGATGTTTACTCTACCATGGAAACCGCTAAAACTGAAGTTTTAGGATTATTAAAACAAACAGTTCGTCCTGAGTTTTTAAATAGAATTGACGACATTATTATGTTTACACCTTTATTGCAAGATAATATTAAGCAAATAGTGCAATTACAGCTAAACAGCGTAAAGAAAATGGTATCAGAGCAAGGAATTACTCTAGATGCTACGGATGAAGCTATTGGTTATTTAGCTGAAAAAGGTTTTCAACCTGAATTTGGAGCACGCCCAGTAAAACGTGTCATACAAAAACAGGTATTAAACCAATTATCTAAAGAAATATTATCAGGTAAAATAACAACTGACAGCATTATTTTATTGGATGCTTTTGACGATAAATTAGTTTTTAGAAACCAATCCAATTTAGTAGAAAATTAATAGTTTGTTTATCTATAGTTATTTAGAAAAGTCAAAACCTTTGTGTTTTGGCTTTTCTTATTTATAGGAATCTAATAATTTCCTATTTTAGTAGAAACAATACAGCCATCAATGAATGAATTTCTACTTAAACTACTCATAAACATTGTTATTTCAGTCATAATAATTCGTTTTATTTATTATAAATCGAACAAGAACAGCGATTATGTTTTTACCTATTTCATTATCGGATTAATCGTTTTTTTGCTTTGTTATCTCCTTAAAAGTATTGAATTACAACTAGGTTTTGCTTTAGGGCTCTTTGCTATTTTTGGAATTATCCGCTACAGAACTTCGGCTATTAGTATTAAAGAAATGACTTACCTATTCTCCATTATAGGCTTATCTATTATTAATTCTTTAACCGAATGGCATTACTATAAAGAGCTTATACTTTCAAACATCATCGTTATAGTTTTTATTGGAGTATTAGAAAAAATCTTCATGCATAAGAAATTAAAAACCACTACAATTACTTATGCTAACACTGAAAACTTTAATCTTCAAGATGAACAAGAATTAATAAAATCTATTGAAAAACAATTGAACATTACAATTCAAAAAATTGATGTAAAAAAGATTGACTACCTTAACAACACCACGGATATTGTTATCCATTATTCTACAATTTGATGAAGCCTTTAATTACAATAGTAACTTTTTTATTTCTTGCGTTTAACTTACATGCGCAAAATTATAAAGGCAGTTTAAAAACAATTGAAGAATTTAATAAGCTATCTCACAAACCATTATCTAACAAATATGGCTTTGTAAAATCGCTAAAAATAGTTTACAACTTAAAAAATAAAAAACTGTATTATACCAACAGTAAAACTTATAAATATCACTATGAGTTTGTTATAAACTACTTAGAATACAACATTCCTTTAGACAATTTCAACAAGTATAATTACAAAGAACAGCACAAAAACAAACGATTCTTACTCGCCAATATTAACTACTATCAAAACCTAAACACTTATACTTTAGAGCTATCTCCTGCTGATAAAATGAGTGTTCAAGACATTATTTTTCTATACAATAAGATTAAAAGTACTTCTTATTTTAAAAATTTTAAGTTCTTCTTAAACACATCTAGATTAGTTAAAGAAAAAAAACAGTTATCAATTCCTACAATTTCAGCAAATGAGATTTATGGCAACCAAATTTATCAACCTATTTCTTTAAATAAATCTTATGGAAAACTACGTTTCATTGACATTGATAATTTAGAAAATGAAAAAATCGACAAGACTGATATTGTTGTGGTAAACAAACCTGTTTTAAGATTACCCATTGTAAATGGAGTAATTACTACTAGAATGCAAACACCTTTAAGTCATATCTCAGTTTTAGGGATTAATAGAAAAATACCTGTTGCAACCTATAAAAATGCTTATACCAACCCTCTTCTAAAAGAAAAAAATGGAAATTATGTTTCTTTTGAAGTTAAACCAGACACTTTTTTAATTAAAACTATTTCAAAAAAGAAATTTGATAGAAAAACTAAAGAGAGAAAAAGAAAATTAAAAGATTTAGACATTAACAGTAAAATTGATCAGTTAATTTCTGGAAAGGACTTACATCATAAGATGATTGATGCTGTAGGTGGAAAAGCTGCTAATTTTGGAGAATTATACAAGTTATCTTTAAATTCTAATTTTAAAGTTCCAGAATGTTCTTTTGCAATTCCTTTTTACTATTATTTACAACATATTAAAAAACATAATATTGATAAACTCATCCATAAAACTATTGATGATTATAATACATTTAAAAATGATAGTTTGCTATTTATCAACCTAAAAAAAATAAAAAAAGAAATAAAAAAAGCTCCTATTGATTCTGTATTAATCGCTAACATCAATAAAAGAATTAGTAGTAATTGTAATTATGATAGAATTCGCTTTAGAAGCTCTACCAATGCAGAAGATATTATTGGTTTTAGCGGTGCTGGTTTATACACATCGAAAACTGGTGTTTTAAATGATTCAAAAAAAACATTTGCCAAGGCTATAAAAAAAGTTTGGGCTAGCCTATGGAACAAATCAGCATTTTTAGAACGAGAATTATTTAATATCAATCAAAAAACAGTAGCAATGGGAATTTTAGCACATCGTTCTTTTCCTAATGAAATAGCAAATGGTGTAGCAATTACAAAAAACTTATATCGAAAAGATTTTTATGGAAATGTCATCAATATCCAACTAGGTGAAGAACCAGTTGTAAATCCAAATAAAGATATTGTAAGCGAGCAAATTTTATGTTACGAAGGAGCTGATGTTGAATTATACTCTAATAAAGAAGTTATTGAAGTTATTACCTATTCAAGCTTAAGTAAAAACAAATTGATACTTTCTGAAGATGAAATTTTAAATTTATCAAAACAACTTTATACTATAAAAAAATACTTTTATAAAAAAGTTTATAAAAGACGAAAAACCTTTCTTAATTTTGGCTTAGACATCGAGTTTAAAATTGATGGCAATAATAGAAATTTATACATTAAACAAGCTAGATACTTTAACGATTAGGAAATGAAATACTTTAAACTTTTTATCTTATTATTCATCATAAGTTCTTGTACTAAAAAAGAAACTGTTACAACAACTTACTATTTAATTCGTCATGCCGAAAAAGACAGAACTGATGCTACTAATAAAGATCCTAATCTAAATGAAAAAGGATTAGCTCGAGCAAAAAAATGGGCTGAAGTTCTTAAAGATGTTGATTTCGATATGATTTATGCTACTAACTACAAAAGAACACAACAGACTGCTGCTCCGACGGCAAAAAATCAAAATTTAGAAGTACTTTCATACAATCCAAAGAATTTATTTGATTCAGAATTTGAAAAAGCAACTAAAGGAAAAACAGTTTTAGTGGTTGGTCATAGCAATACAACTCCGACTTTAGCTAATAAAATTTTAGATGAAGAAAAATATGATTTTATCAATGATCGTAATAATGCAAATTTGTACATCATTACAACCATTGATAATGTGAAGTCTCCTACTTTATTAAAAGTAGATTAACTTCTATTGGTTTAATTTAATTTGAACATTTTCTAGAATAATTTCAGAAACTTTTTTAAGTTTTCCTTCATCGTATAATTTATCGATCTTATAAAAATCGATGTCTTTATTTAAAGGTTTGTAGTTATTATAATCTACAATACGAATTCCGTCGACCAACGTTTCTTTTTTTACATCTCTAAAACGTATTCCTCCACCATTTGTATGGTATTTATAAGCTAAATAATCTAACTGAAAGTTATCTTTAGAAAACCAATAAATAAACACATCGTCAAAATCGGTTCCACCACCCTCTTCACTAAAAGTTACTTCTATTTTGTAATAGTCTTTTCCTTTTACGATAGTTTCCTCTAATATTTTCTTAAAAACAGCTTTATCATTTAATCCTAAAGGTAAAATTGAGAAATAATGTACTGAGTTTACCGAATTTCCATACCCTTTTTGTTTTTTCTCTGATAATTCAACCAAACTATCATTTACATATCGTTTAAAACTATCATTTGATAATATATCTTTAATAGTTAAAGAATCTTTTTTTTCTTCTTTAATAAATTCAAAAAGACCATTATTCCTGTTAGCTTGATAAAATTTCTTTCTAAAATTAAAAGAAATTGTAGCATTTTTTAACGCACTCAAATTAGAGTTTTCTATTGATTTGTCTACTATCTCTTGTGCTGTAAACTGAGGTTTACAAGAAACTAAGAATAGTATACAAATTGCATACATATAACGCATAAGTTTTATTTTACTGTTTGTTTTAACAAAACTACAAGAATATTATATGATAAAATTTAAAGTTATGTTAATAAAAAAAGCAACCCAAAAAGGTTGCTTTTTCATTAATATCAAATAGTAATTAAAACCTCATACCAATACCAAAACCAATTAATAATGGATTAATATCTACATCAGCAGGAACAGTAGCAGCTCCAGCATTTACAGTAACATCTGTACTTAAACCTATGTATTTAGCATCTACATTTAAAAACCATGTGTCATCTAAATCATAATCAAATCCAGCTTGAAATGCATAACCAAAAGAGTTTTTGTAAGATACATCAACAACAGCACCTGGATTAGCACTATAAAAAATAGTATAGTTACCACCAGCACCTACATAAGGTCTAAATTTATTTAAATTAAAGTGGTATTGTACCGTTAAAGTTGGAGGTAACAACCATACATGCCCTAAATCTACATTACCTAAAGCTGTTCCTACAGCATTTACATTATGTTTCGTAGTTCCTAAAATTAATTCAGCAGCAATGTTTTCAGTAAAAAAGTAGGTAAAATCAAGTTCAGGGATAAAACTGTTACTAATTTCAACATCTCCTCCAATAGTTCCTATTGTAGCAGATTCATTAGGCATTACAGACACCCATCTAAATCTAGCTTGCCATTTTTTCTCATCTTTTGTTTTTTCTTGAGCATTTATATTCCCTACTAATAATGCCCCGAAAATTAAGCCTAACACTAATTTTTTCATAATTTTTAAATTTAATTATTCACTTATTTCTAAGACAAAATTACTTTGAAGGTTTATCTAAAATCATGACTAAAATCATAGTTTATTATTTTTATAAATAAGCTTAACAATTATATTTATATTTGCTATTACTTATGCAAAAAAACATCAACATACAGAATAAAAAAGCTCGTTTTGAATACGAGATACTTGATAAATATACAGCTGGGATTCAACTTACAGGTACTGAAATAAAATCGATAAGACTTAGTAAGGCTCGTATTACCGAAAGTTTTTGTGAATTTAATGATCGAGGAGAGCTTTTTGTTATTAATATGTATATTGAAGAATACGCTTTTGGAAATAGCTATAATCATAAACCTAAAAGTGAACGCCGTTTATTATTAAATAAACGTGAATTAAAAAAACTTGAAAGAGAAGTTGAAGCCAAAGGAAACACTATAGTCCCTTTAAAGCTTTTTATCAATGAAAACGGTTGGGCTAAACTTGAAATAGCTTTAGCTAAAGGAAAAAAGACTCACGATAAACGCCAAACTATAAAAGATAGAGATAACAAAAAGAATTTGGCAAGAATTAAAAAAGCATTTAATTAATGCTTTCTGTTTTTTTTAATATAATTCGTTGGAAAGAACTTCTCTATTTTACCTTTATCCTCTTTCTCTTTAAATACTGCTTCTTATATGGTTGTGGTTTTAAAACAACACTGTCTTTTTTAGATTTAAGCATTTTAGCATTAGCTACTTCTTTTATAATAGCTACAGGTTATTTGTCTAGTTATTACAGACGAAAAAAAGGAAAAAAAAATGTTTTTCCTCTTCATAAGATAAAGAAATTTGTGATTCTTTTTTCATTTTTAGGTATTTCCCTAGGAACTTTATTGTCATTTAAAATAAACAAACCTTATTATAGTTTTATTTTCATTTGCTGCTTAATTGCTACCATTATTTATGCAGCTAACACTATGAATAAAACGTTTATTAATAGTATTGGTAGCTCGTTTTTAAAGCCTTTTATAATTCTAATCGTTTTATGGTTTGATGCTCCAATCAATTTAACTCCAACACAATGGGATTTATTTTTTAAATTACAATCTATTGCTATTTTATTTGCTATACTTTCTTTTTTAAGTAATCTCCTTAGAGATACTGTAATTGATATTAATAGAATAGATTATGATTATTCTCAAAAAAACACAACATTGCCCGTTATTTTAGGAAGAAAAAGGACTAGAAATATAGCTTTAATTTTAGTTATAGCCATATGTATTATTGTATTATATTTTTCTGTAACCTATATTAAAAGTAGAGTCTTTTTATTAGCTATTTTTCTACTTTGCACGATTCCTGAATTAATTATTATGTATTATTTAATCAATGCGAATAGTCCTAAAGGATATAAATTAGCCTCTAGAGCAATTAATATAGCCTATTTACTAGGTATTTTTAGTATTCCTGTTGTTACTTACTATTTTAAATATGTTATCAAATAAACTATCCAATTACAATATTATTCTCGCATCTAATTCACCTAGAAGGCAACAACTTCTTAAAGATTTAGATATTGATTTTGAAATAAGAACGAAAGAGGTTGAAGAAATTTATCCACCTGAATTATTAGGTACAGAAATAACTGATTTTTTAGCAGACTTAAAATCGAAACCTTTTATAGATGAACTAAATGATAACGATCTTTTAATTACATCAGACACTATTGTTTGGTTTAATAACAAAGCACTTGGTAAACCTAAAAATTATGAAGAGGCCTTTCAAATGCTTAAAGAGTTATCAAACAATACGCATCAGGTAATAACTTCTATATGTTTATCAGGAAAAGAACATAAGCATATATTAAATGATACAACAATAGTAACATTTAAAGAACTTACCGATGATGAAATTAACTATTATATAAATACCTACAAACCCTTTGATAAAGCTGGGGCTTATGGTATTCAAGAGTGGATTGGTAAAATAGGAATTACAAAGCTAGAAGGTAGTTATTTTAATGTTATGGGCTTTCCTGTTCATAAACTTTACAAAGAATTGATAAATTTGTAGCATACATTTTTATAAAAGATTATTTTTGACCCGTATTTCACACAACATAACTGATGAAAAAATATACTTATACTGAAAAAAAAGATACCAGATCTGGATTTGGTGATGGTTTAACTGAATTAGGAAAAACAAACGAAAATGTTGTTGCATTATGTGCAGACTTAACTGGATCGTTAAAAATGGGAGATTTTCAAAAAAATCATCCTGAGCGTTTTTTCCAAATTGGTATTGCAGAAGCTAATATGATGGGAATTGCAGCTGGATTAACTATAGGAGGTAAAATTCCTTTTACAGGAACTTTTGCAAACTTTTCTACTGGTCGTGTTTACGATCAAATCCGTCAATCAATTGCTTATTCAGATAAAAATGTAAAAATTTGTGCTTCTCATGCCGGATTAACTTTAGGTGAAGATGGAGCTACACACCAAATTTTAGAAGACATAGGTTTAATGAAAATGTTACCTGGTATGACAGTTATTAATACTTGTGATTACAGTCAAACAAAAGCAGCTACTATTGCTATTGCGGATTTTGACGGACCAGTTTACTTACGTTTTGGTAGACCAAAAGTACCGGTATTTATGACTGACGAGCCTTTTGAGATTGGTAAAGGAATTAAATTAACAGAAGGAAACGATGTTACTATTGTAGCAACTGGACACTTAGTTTGGGAAGCTTTACAAGCTGCAGAACAATTAGAAGAAAAAGGAATTTCTGCTGAAGTAATCAACATACATACAATTAAACCTTTAGATGAAGAGATTATTTTAAAATCTGTTGCTAAAACTGGTTGTATTGTTACTGCTGAAGAACATAATAAATATGGAGGTTTAGGAGAAAGCGTTGCTCGCTGTTTAGCTACTAACGCCCCTACTCCACAAGAATTTGTTGCTGTAAATGATACTTTTGGTGAATCTGCTACTCCTGCTGAATTAATGGAGAAATACGAAATAAATGATAAAGCAATCATTAAGGCTGTTGAAAAAGTAATTTCTAGAAAATAAACTTTCAAAACATAAAATTAGGAGCATCATTTTAATACTAAAATGGTGCTTCTTCATTTATACTCATCCAATATATTAATTAAAAATAAGTTTTATACATACACTCAAATCAAAAAAAGATGAAAAAAGTAATTTTAATCGTGCTTCTTTTTATAGGAAGTATTCAGTTTGCACAAAGTCAAATACATTTTGGAATTAAAGGTGGAGTTAACTATAATTCTAAATCTATTTCAAATGTAAGTAGTGATATTCTTAGTGGAGCAAAAAGTAAAACAGGATTTCACGCCGGTATTTGGTTACGTGGAAAAATTCCTATTTTAGGTTTATTTATTCAACCTGAATTAGTGTATACACAATTAAGTAACGAAGTTGTTTATTTACCTAAATCTGCAAATCCAAGTACTACTAGCTATGAGTTTAGAAAAATTGATATTCCTGTATTATTAGGAAAAAAAGTTTTTGGTATTGGACGTATTTTTGCTGGACCTTCTTTTCAATATGTTCTTGATGGAGATTTCAGTATAAGCGATATAACTAATGTAAAAGCTGATGGTTTTTCTGTTGGAATGCAACTAGGAGCTGGAATTGACTTAGGTAAATTAGGTTTAGATGTACGTTGGGAAAGGGCTTTTTCTGATACAGAAAGTAGTTTATTAAACACGAATACTGTTAATTTTGACACAAGAGTAAATCAAATTATTGTTGGTTTATCATATAGATTATAAAATATAATTTTATACACAAAAAAGCCGAAGTTTCTAAACTTCGGCTTTTTAATTTTATCTAATATCTCTATTTAAATAATCTGGTAATGTTGGATTGTTTGGATCACTAAAATCATTTCTTGGATCTCCATCTCCATTTGCATCTTCATCTTTCGTTAATTTACCATCACCGTCATCATCTGTATCGGCGTAATTAGGTCTATTATCTCCATCTGTATCATCATTTCTTGGGTCACCATCACCATCAACATCTTCAAAAATTGAAGGAACACCGTCTAAATCATCATCTGTGTTTTCAACAATATCCCAAAGCTCAATATAAAAAAGTAATTTATCATTTGGTAAAATAGAACCTTGAGGTAAATTTCTATATGCTAAACCAGAAGGTATAAATAATATTCCTTTACCACCATTTATATAAGTGATAGGTCCATTATTAGTTACATTTTCACCTCCTTTGAAGTGTACAAAACTATGTGTCCATCCTCTAATTACACGATTAAGTGAGAACCACGTTGTATTTTTATCAAAATCTGGGCTTAAACTATCTCTTCTAATAATTCTTTGTCCTCTATATTTAGCATATACAGAATCCATTACTGTAGGAAATCCTTTAGTTGGAACTGGAGTCCCCACCCTATTAACATAATAATATAATTTATAATCAATATCGTTTTCTTTTACATCCTTTGTTTTTAAGTTAGGATCATCAAATAAAGACGTTTGACCATTATCAATTACTTTAACCGAGTCTAAAGTTGCATTGTAATAGTTGTTCTTCAAAAAAGCTACTAAAGAATCGTTATCTATTACAGCTTGAGCTTCATGGTCAAAATTAGCAACAGTACTTGATCCTCCACATGAATATAAAACAACACTAACTATAGCGGCGTAAAAAAAAGATTTAAATTTTATCATTTAGTTTTGAAATTTTAACGCGCAATTTACCATTTTTATACCTTTGTAAAAAATGTATTTTAAATTTTAACCTTTTTATATGAGAATTGATAAATATCTGTGGTGTATTCGTTTATTTAAAACACGTAGCATAGCTACAGAAGCTTGTAAAAAAGGACATGTTAAAATTGATGGTACCAATTTAAAACCATCAAAAGACATCTTTGGAAACGAAGAAATTACCATCAGAAAAAATCAAATCAACTATAAGATTAAAGTTTTAGACATTCCACCTAATAGAGTTGGTGCTAAATTGGTTGATTTATATAGAAAAGATTTGACTCCTAAAGAGGAATTTGATAAAACTGAATTATTAAAATATTCGAAAGATTATTATAGAAAGAAAGGTACAGGAAGGCCTACCAAAAAAGATCGACGTGATATTGACGATTATTATGAAGATTCTAGTGAAAAAGACTTTAATTTATAATAACTTTACACAAAATTAGAACAACATGACATCTGCTGAGACTATTATTTTAACAAATACTCAAATAGAACAAAAAATTCGTAGAATTGCTTTTCAAATTTATGAGAGTAATAGTAATGAAAATGAAATTATTATAGCTGGAATTGCTAATAATGGTTATTTGTTTGCTGAAAAAATAGTGGAAGTATTATCTAAGATTTCTACTTTGAAGCCTGTGTTATGTAAAGTTTCTATAGATAAGAAAAATCCTATTACACCTATTAAAACTTCTTTAAAAGTAAATGAGTACGAAAACAAATCATTAGTTTTAGTTGATGATGTTTTAAATTCAGGTACGACTCTTATATATGGTGTAAAGCATTTTTTAGACGTACCTTTAAAACGTTTTAAAACAGCTGTATTAGTGAATAGAAATCATAAGAAATATCCTGTAAAAGCTGATTTTAAAGGAATATCTCTTTCTACTTCTATTAAAGAGCATGTAACTGTTGAGTTTAAAGAAAACGAAACTATTGCTTATTTAGATTAATGTTTTCTTCTAATTCCAAAAGAAGCTCTTCCTCTTTTTTATTATCTATTTTAAGTTTTATAGTTGCTTTATTATAAAAGTAACTTCTTTCAAATAAATGCTTGGCTATATATTCTGGCAATTCTTCTTCGCTAAGTCTTGCTACTAAAGGACGCTTGTTTCTTTCATTTTTAAGCCTTTCAACAATTGTATTTATGCTTGTTTGCATATATACTGTTTTTACATTTGTATCTGCTAACAACAATTCCATATTACCAGCATAACAAGGAGTTCCTCCTCCTAAAGCTAAAATAAAACTTGCATCAAGGGCTAACAATTCTTTTAAATAGAAATGTTCTTGCTTTCTAAAATATATTTCTCCTTTAGTTTCAAAAATTTCTGAAATGGATCTTTGTTCCTTTTCTTCAATATAATCGTCCAAATCAATCAAAGAAATTCCCTTTTTTTTGGCATATAACCTACCAATTGTAGATTTTCCACTCGCCATGTACCCTAATAAAACAATTTTCATAAACTAATAATTAAGCAGTTACAAATATGAGTAAAAATTATTACAAAAAAGCTTTTTTAGGTTAAAGAACAGTTGTATATTTGCAACCGCTTTTGCAAGGAAGCAATGACCGGGTAGCTCAGTTGGTAGAGCATCTCCCTTTTAAGGAGAGGGTCCTGGGTTCGAGCCCCAGCCCGGTCACCAAAAAGTTAAGCATTTGCTTAACTTTTTTAGTTTATGCACGTATGGCGGAATTGGTAGACGCGCAGGCTTGAGGGGCTTGTGTTCGTAAGAACGTGTGGGTTCGACTCCCACTATGTGCACAAAATCAAACTATTTATTTTCAAACACTTACAAGTTAAATTGTAGGTGTTTTTTTATACTTTTCATTAGGCTAGTAACTTTTTTAAAAAAAGTACATAGAAAAGGACATAGAACCACTCTTACAATACTGAATTATCTAGGTTTCAAATAGTGATACGTACAAGCCTTCTCTCCTATTATATACTTAAAAAAAGTACATATAAATAATTCCATTTTAGATTACTGTTTTCCGTATTTAATTATAACTCTTTTTGCTATTTTTGAGAAACCCTTATTTGAGTTTACACTAAACACAATTGTTATTATAAAATGAGAAAAAGCAAAAAAGAAATTAAAAATTGGGATGGAATTACCTACTTTATAATTGGTCTATCAGTTTTACTACTAATTTTTACATTTTTATCACCTTTAATTTTCACAGCTCCGTCTTCCATTGAAAGGTTGGATTTTTCAAAAACTGGTCAAATCGGTGATACAATTGGAGGTATTCTAAATCCTTTTATAGCATTAATTGGAGTTCTAATTACTTTTTTAGCTTTTTATATGCAGATTAAAGCAAATCAAATACAGATATCTCAATTTAATGAAGAGTTTGAAAAAGATAGAACTGAAAAAATTGAAGATGAAAGAAAAGACTGTTTAAATAAACTAAATTTATTGAAAGTTGATCTAGGAACAATAAAGAATGATATTAACTTAAAGGCTACGGAAATTAAAAAATATTATGAAGAAGAAAGAAACAATCCTTTCAAAACTAATAATTTACTTAGAACTCCGTCAAAAAAATACACTCGAGTTTTAGAAATTGATAGACTTTCTATATTTAAGGGCTTTAGTTATTTCCTAAATAAAAATACCGATTGGATTAAAGACTTTAGTAATTTATATAATATATTAGATTTCTTACCTGAGTTTTTTGATGATATTTATGAAAAACATGAGGCTCATTCAAAAGATTTATTTCAAAAGAAAATGAATATCAGAGATAATTTAATCCAATTGATGAATGAATTATCGAAGTTTATTAATTTGTACTTATCTGAAAATAATAGAGAAACATATTTATCATACAAAGCAAGTAGATTGGCTAATGAAACAGTAGCTCGTTATTACAATATTATCAATAGCAATTTTAATGATGATAATCAACCAATAAATGAGACCGATTTTGAGGAAATTAATGAAAATGTTTTATTATTCTTCATAACTAATGCTCTCGAACTAAAAAAAACTAAGGCTTATGATGATAGACTAAATCCCATAATTCAATTTTGTGGAGATTTAAGAAAGTATTTGTTTGAAATTAAACAACGTTCTTTTGAATTTTCAGAGTCTGTAGAAAGTCAGTATAACAGCTTAATGATTGATAATGAAAGCAATAAAAGCTATTATACTATTATTGATAATATACATGAAATGTTAAGGTCTGAATTGGAAAACTTAACAATAAAATAAACACTTATGCAAAATAACATAAACTGGAATGCTTGGACTTTACTTGTTGCAATATTAGCTCTTATAGCGTCTGTATTGATTCCTTATTTTCAGAAAAAATATGAAGAATTTAGAGCAAAAAGGAATTTTCAATATTATTTAAAAAAACAAATTGGATTAGTATTGAATTTGTTGACATTGGAAAAATTAGAATATCATGAACCTAGTGTTAAAACTCACCCAAAAAAGATCTTCTTTCAATAAGAGAATTTACACACAAGTTAAAAACAGACTTTGAAGAACATAAAAACACTGTTCAACCTAGAATAATTTTTATGCTACTTATGAATGTTCAAAACCTTTGCCATTTTACTTATCAGTTAAGGAATATAGTTTTAACTATAAAACTCCAGAGTATTACTGATAAAACACTTGAGCATGGTAAACAATTATCAAAAAAAGAATTGGATAAAATATATGGTTTAATTCTCATTTATGAAAGTTACATAGGTATTAGCTTATTCCATGATAAATTTGATAAGATTAAATCAATAAGAAGAGAATTTATTAATGATACTTGGAAAGGGCTTAAAGTAGAAAAAGATCTCTTAAATAATCAAAATAGACTAAATGAAGATTTATTAATTCTAAATGATAACGAAAACAGTCTTAATGAAATCTATGCTATTTTGACTATAGTTGATAGAAAAACAAAAGAATATTTTAGTCTAAAAAATAATTAACAAACATATAAAACTATTGATATTCAAAAATTTTTAAATAATTTACTTTTGAAAACAGTACATAAAAAAGTACATATAACTAATAAACAATTAATATTAACTCAAAAAACTAACTTACTGAAAAACAGTATTTAAAAATACACTAAAATTAGTGTACTAAATTGAGGGGCTTGTGTTCGTAAGGACGTGCGGGTTCGACTCCCGCTATGTGCACAGAAAAAAATCTGTATACCACTATTTATTGTGATATACAGATTTTTTTATTTTTGAATTCTTTATTTATTCTTTTTATAAATCACTCTCAATATTCTACTTATTTGTTAAAGAATACTATTCAACGATACTTTAACTCTTTTTATCTAAAAAGACAAAATTCAACTCGACTCCTACTCTATCTTTGAAGTATAAATTAAGATTTTGTTTTTCATTTTATAGTTTGATTAATTAGTTAAAAAGAAGTTATCCGGGGGGACGCTTCTTTTTTTTTGTACATATTTTACGGTATTACCTTACTTATTTTACGGTTTTTTAGATTAAAAACATTTTGTGACCATATATTTTTGCGCCCTCATATTTTATTTGAAAAAAGTTATAAAAGAGATTATATAAGTTTTCACAATTTAATTCCCTTTTCTTAGGCTCCTTCGGGAGCTTTTTTTGACTTCTTCAGAGTTTTACTTTCTAATTATTTTCCTCTTTTAGATATAGTGTTTTACCTCACCTTTTCTGAGGTTTCTAACTATGTAAACTTTAACCCTCATACAGTACTTTAGATAATTAAAATTTGATGCTTTTAAAAATTATTAAGTATCAACTATAACCAAACTTTATAAAACTATATTAATCATGGAAAAGATTAAATTAAACTTTATCAATCGATCAGCTGATGTTAATAACAGTAGTATTGTTATCTTTCAACAAAATGTTGCTGAAAATTTTAATGAAACCGCAATTGCATGGAAAGTGATTGAAAACTGTGGAAGGTTGGATAATCATCCTTTTACATATCCTTTGCATTTTGATGTTAGCGCAAGCGATTCTTATGGAAATTTTACTCCACAAATGCAAGCATATGATGGTGATGCTTTTGAAATGATTAAAGATGCATCTGGTGATGTTCTACAAAAATCAGCTACTCCTGCCTATAGTACTAAAGAAGTTGAAATTAGAAATAATTTAACATCTGGAGCTATCAATGCTAATTGTTATAAAGATGGTAAACTATTAGCCTCTAAAACCAATTTAGTTCCAGGACAAAAGGCTGTTTTTGAATTTCAACCTAAAATCAACATTGGAGTTGTTTCTCAAATTCAGGAAGGCGAAGAAATGAATGCTTCCATAATATCTAATATTAATACTGAAATTAATTTATCAGGAATTCAAAGTGCTGATATAGTAATGACTGGTGGTGGATCTGGTGTAAGCGCTACTCCCTTTAATTTCATCTTAGAAAATATTAACCAATAATTATTCTTGCCTATAAAATAGCTGCCATAAGCTTTTTATAGGCTTTTTCGCATTCCAATTTTATTTGTTCTATAATTTACTTCTACATTCTTAATTAGAAGCATAAGTATTTTTATTACTTAATAGAATTTTATTTTATCTATTAATTTTCATCTTTTTATCGAAGGTAAATTGCGTTTTAACGAAAGAAACACACTTAAAAACGTTATTAATCAGATATTTACCATACTCAAACACTTTAAATATTATATCATGGCTTTACAAATCTCAGAAAAAAAAGGAATTTTTTATTTAAAAGGAAAAATTAACTGTACAACAGTTAAGTCTTTTATTACCTATTTTGAACATTATATTTCAAAAAACAAGAAAACGGTAATTAACCTTGATAAGATAAAAGAAATTGATTCTGATGGATTAAAAGCTATTAAAAAATTAAGGACTTTAGCTATTAAGAATCAAAAAATATTTTCTACCATAGGTAATGGTGCAAAAGATATATTTAATCGTTTAAATCCAGCTTCTTAAAGCTATTTATTACATGAGTTAAATTTTAAATTTTTACTCTATGATTAATTTATTCCCCCTACTAAGTTTATCTAAAAATGAACCTGAGAAACTAAACGCTAATGAAACTAGTTTTACTCAAAAAGTATGCAATGTTTTAGATATACTAATTTGTATTATAATTGCCATAGGTTATACAATTTTATTAATCAACACAGCTACATATTTTCATAATATAATATTTTATTTCTCAATCTTACTGATGTTTATTTCTACGGGGGTACGTATAATGTATTACGATAAGAAAAATATTCTTTTATCTTTTAATACTTACGTTTACTATACATTTGTATTTACTTTTATTTTTAGAACACTTGTATTAATTTTTATTGGTATTTGATACTACAAAAAGGTTCTGTAAAATAAAAATAGCTTTTAAATTTATTCTAAAATTTAAAAACGAAGCTATTCCTTCTCAATCTTCTTATAACGATAACTTGGGTATACATAGATACTTAGATAAAACCTCAGCAACTTATATGTATACTATATTAACTGGTGATTGTGTATTAGATAGTGAACCAGCTGATAAAAACTCATTTTACTGGAAAACAGGCTTACTTGTCTCAAAAAACTAGTCATAAAACAGCTTATTGATTAATGCTTTTTTAAAGGAATTAATTCTAATTGCAAATAAATTAAATAGTATAAATAAAAAAACCCACTCAAAAAATTGAGTGGGAAAATTGCTATGAAAAAGAAATCTTATTGACGTCTCAATAAGATAACTACAATATAGTATTTTTAATTTAAAAAAACAATAATTTTTAAAAATTTCACTTCAGCAATAAAATATTTATAATTAATGATTTACTTGTCATTTTTAATATTTCTAATTTCTGTTAACTTTCAGAAAAACACCATTCATCGATACTTTATTTCTCTTCATCTAATTTTCATTAAAACAAGTATATCTCTAAACTATCTTTGAAGTATAGATTTAAAATTTGATTTTTCATTTTTACAGTTTGATAGATTAGTTAGTTATTTGAGAAGAAGTGTCTGGAGGTGATAACTTCTTCTCTTTTTTTATACTATTCTTATTTTAAAAACTCCCTTGGTTTCTATTTTATTGGCAGTGTTGGTAGGGTTTTCTGCTATTCAACCGTTATTATTTAAAATAAATGCCATTATGAGAAAAATTAAATCCTTTTTATTATTCCTTCTTTTATTATTCACTTTTACTTGCTTAATACTTATTTCTTAAATTAAACCTTATTCTTATAAGGCTTTAAAAAAAGCAAATTATACTAACATGTAGCATTAAACTTAATAGGAGTTTTATGCTACATTATTTTTTTATTTTCTGATTTACTTGGATATGATTTTGCTAGAAATAGGCAAAAAAAAAGGAACACTTTCAGTTCCTTTTCGAAGTTAGTCTTAACAAAAGCCCCCCGGCTTTAAATTTTGACATTTCGAGAACGAAAATAACAAGTTTATTTCGATAGACAAAATTAATAGAACAAAAAAATCACTGTATAAAAAAGAGTGATTTCCCTTAAAAAATCACTCTTCTACAAATAAAATATTTCCAATTATTTTTTACTATTTCTTATACCTCAACTTTCCAGTTTCTATACCAATTGCTGTTTTAGCTAAAACTGTAAAAATTAAAGCTCCCATTGCCCAAATACCTAGTGTAACACCTATTTCTATTGCTGTTGGCGTATACTCTGCTATTTTACCATAAGGTCCTGGAATAAAACCTGGTACTATTAAGCCAAAACCTTTTTCTATCCAAATTGCTATAAAAAGAATAAAACAAGCAAAGTATAATACTTTTAAATTGTTACGTAGCTTATGAAACGTTAGTATTACCGTTGCTAATACATTTAAAGAAATAGCTGTCCATATCCAAGGTAACAAAGCCGTTTTTCCATCCAAACCAAAAAACAGATAATAAGCACTTTCACTGTGATGCGTAGGGGCATAAAACTCTTTAAATAATTCAGAAATTAACATAATAATATTAATCTGAGCAGCAACAGTAACTACCATTGCTAACTTCTTCAAAGTTTTGTCTTCTATTTTAAATGCTGTAAACGATCTTATAATAGCCAATACTATAATAATTAAAGCTGGTCCAGCTGCAAATGCAGAAGCTAAAAAGCGAGGTCCTAACAAGGCATTATTCCAAAACGGTCGTGCTTGTAATCCTTGATATAAAAATGCTGTTACTAAGTGTATTCCTACTGCCCAAAAAACTGATAATATTGCTCCTGGTACATAAACACTCTTTTTAGATTCTTTTCCTTGATAGTGCCTAAATAATATATAAAATGGAATTGTAATATTTAAAAATAAGTATCCATTTAAAACAATTACATCCCAAGTTAACATTGAATTTGGAAAATTAAAAACTCCAATACCTGGTATCATATGCCATAATACAGAAGGTCCTCCCATGTCTGCTACTACAAAAGCTAAACACATAATAAGAGCTGCTACTGCAAGCCCCTCTCCTATTAATACCGCTTGTTTAAAATCAATATCCTTTAATACATAGGTTGGCATTACCAGCATAACTGCCGCAGCCGCTACTCCTACTAAGAATGTAAAGTTAGAAATATATAATCCCCAACTAACTCTATCTGTCATTCCGGTTACACTAAGTCCATGTTCTAGTTGAATTGAATAACAATACATTCCAACAAGCATTACTAAAGTTAAAAAAGCCATCCATAAGTGGTACTTTTTAGAACCTTGTGTAATTATATTTAAACTGTCTTTTACTAAACTTGTAAAAACTTTAAGTCTTCTCATACTATATATTTTAGTCCATGAAGTACCAGAACTTTGGTTCTGTACCTAAATCTTCTTTTAATCTGAATACTTTTTTATTTTCTAGCACCCAACGTATAGAACTATTTGGATCTAGTAGGTTTCCAAAAATTCTAGCCCCCGTAGGACATGCCTCTACACAAGCTGGATTTTTTCCAGCTCTAGAACGCTGTACACAGAAAGTACATTTTTCCATGACTCCTTTTTTACGCATTCTATTTCCTAAGTAATGTTGATTTTTATTAATCTCTTCTTCAGGAACTTCAGGCTTACTCCAATTGAATCGACGTCCGTCATATGGACAAGCTGCCATACAGTATCTACATCCTACACACCAATCATAATCGACCACTACCAAACCATCTTTTTCTCTCCAAGTTGCTTGTACTGGGCAAACCTCAACACATGGTGGGTTATCACAATGAAAACACTGGGTTCCCATATAGAAATGTCCTTCTGCTGGTACTTCATGATAATAATTATCATCAGCTTCATTAAAATTAAAGCCTTTTCCATCCTTCATTTCATGAATTCGAATGTACTGCATTTGAGAATTTCTATCTTGATTATTTTCTTCAACACAGGCACTTACACAATCCATATATCCTTGACATTTTGATATATTAAATGCATATCCAAATAACACATCCTCTTCTGCATTTTTAGAAGACATGTTTATTGTTTTTCCTGTACGTAATTGATATGAACGAACTAATCTATTCACTGTTGCTTCCTTCTCTTCATCCGTCATCAATTTATAGTTTCCTTTAAATTGCTCTTCCCAGTCTATTTGAGCTTTCTCTTTAGTATCACTACTTGTTGTTACACTACAAGAAGTTGTTACCGCTCCAGCTCCTATTAATAAACTTGCTGTTAGCTTTTTAAAAGCACTACGCCTATCCATTTTCACATCAAAAACTTGTTCAAAACCATCTCTATGACGTTCTTCCCCTATAGATGCATCAACTGCTGCTTCAAAGAATTCTTCTTTGCTAAGTTCTTTCTTTGAAGAATTAGAATTACATCCTCCTTCTATCTTACCACATCCGCAAGAATTTGATTTTTGTTTATGTCTGCTATTTAGGTTTAGAGTAAACCATTTTTTATTGTTATTGCTCATGCCTAAATTATTTACGTTCTTTAACTTTTTGTGTATTAAATCGTGCTGGCCACTTAGTATGAAAACTTGGCGAGTGCGGATTATGACAGTTTACACATGTCATTGATGCTCTAGGTGGTGCCCAACTATTAATTATTTTTCCATGTGCTCCGCCAGTCCAATCTTTATATTGCTTTTGATGGCATTGACTACATAGTTTGTAACTTTTATTAAAATCTATTCCATGTCCAGTAATACTTCTTAACTCA
The DNA here is from genome assembly GCF_965221665.1 of Tenacibaculum aiptasiae. Taxonomy (NCBI): domain Bacteria; kingdom Pseudomonadati; phylum Bacteroidota; class Flavobacteriia; order Flavobacteriales; family Flavobacteriaceae; genus Tenacibaculum; species Tenacibaculum aiptasiae. Next base: position 637,978 of record NZ_CBDCSN010000003.1, on the reverse strand, counting down.
TCCATATTATCGCTATTATGACATGTAGTGCAATTCATTGTATTAGAATTTGCATGATTTAGTTTAATATTCCAATGCGCCTTTTTGATATCTCCAGATTTCATCTTAGCCAAAGGTTGTGTATGACATTCTGTGCATTTAAAAGATTTAATTTTATCTTTTCTTGTAGGTATTTTAAACGTGATTTCGTTTTCTGTTACTTCAATCATGTTTAAACCATCAATAAAATTTTCTGATGAAACCGACACTCCTTTATAATGCTTACTCTCTGCCTCTATCTTATCTGTAATACTATGATACTCGTGTTCTTTGTGTTTACATGAAATCATTAAAAAAGCAATGACAAACAAGTAACTAACTAATTTTATGTATTTATTTTTCTTCATTAGTTTTCCATTTTTCTGATAAAGTTTCCTATATCTACTGTTACTTTATTATTAGGTACGTGACACTGACGACAATTAATTCTTTCTGGGTGCGATACTCTAATTTCTTTAGGTGCACTAGGTCCTGCATGACATGCTAAACAATTTTCTCTTAATTGTAATTGATGTGGAATTGCTGGTGGACTCCCCAATAAAGCATTATTATTACCTACTGTAGGAATAGTGCCTTTTTTAAAGTTATTTGCTACAAATAATGAATTACTTTTCTGCGGAACATGACATTGACGACAATTTACCAGTTCGGGATGAGGAGTAACAGGTGTGTATGCTTTAAATTTCTCTACATATCCTCCATTTTCGTGACACTTTAAACAACTATTCTCTCCCATGTTTCTCTCACTATTTACATCATGAGGAATACTTGGTGGCGCACCATAGAAGGCTCTATTATTATAATAATTTTTCATGCTTCGTTGATGCGTTTCATCTACAGGCATTTCAACATAATCTAAAGCATGCTTTGAACGTTTAAAAACACCTTTTTCTAATGGGATAATTGGAGTTAGCCCGCTTTCTTTTATGAGAACATATGTATCCTCTCTTCCAGTCTGATAGCTATAATTCCATATTGCAATAAAAGCAATAAAAAGAATTACAAATAAAGATATAATACCTAATCGTTTTCTCATGACCTTATACTTTTTCTACTTTAACTGCACACTTTTTATAATCTGGCTCTTTAGAAATAGGACAAAAAGCATCTAAAGTAACATCGTTGATTAACATGTTTTCATCAAAGAAGGGAACAAAAACCTGACCTTTAGTTGGTAAACCTCTTTCGTTTATTGATGCAGGTAATACACAAGATCCTCTACGAGAAGAAACCTTAACTTTTTCTCCATTTCTAATTCCTAAGGCATTTGCATCTTCTGGATGAAACTCAACATAAGCATTTGGCATTGCTTTATGTAAAACAGGGATTCTACGTGTCATAGAGCCTGTATGCCAATGTTCAATTACACGTCCTGTATTTAACCAAAATGGATATTCATTATCTGGTACTTCTGGCGCTGGTTCGTATGGACGTTGCCATATTACAGCTTTACCATCTGGCTTTCCATAAAAATGAAACTCTTCTCCATTGCTACAAGCAGGATCATATTTAGAATTAAAACGCCATTGTGTCGATTTTCCATTTACATAAGGCCATATTACACCCGATTCTTTTTTAAGAACTTCAATTGGAGCCATGTTATGCTTTTTACCTGCATGAAATTGACGGTATTCATTATAAATTTCTTCAACATGGTTTTCTCTTGAATAAGGGAACAAATCACCATACCCCATACGTTTCGCTACTTCTATAAACATCCAAGCATCTGGGGTTGTTTCTCCAGGTCCTTCTACCATTTTATCCCAGTGTTGAGTTCTTCGTTCTGAATTTCCATATAATCCAGATTTTTCTATATGCCAAGATGCAGGTAAAATAACATCTGCAACATCAGAAGTTGGAGTTGGAAATACATCTGATACAACTACGAAACAAGATTTTTTTTCCATCCCTGGACGGAATCTACTTGTTCTTGGTAAAGACACTAGTGGGTTTACTGCTTGTGTCCATATAAACTTAATATCACCTCTATCTACTGCTCTAAACATCTCTGTAGCATGATATGTAGGTTTAGCAGGGATTTTTTCCACTGGAACTTTCCATATTTTAGCTGCTTTAGCTCTATGCTTAGGATTCATTACAACTCCTTTAGGCAACTTGTGTGTAAATGTTCCTACCTCACGTGCAGTACCACAAGCTGAAGGCTGACCTGTTAAAGAGAAAGGACCATTACCTGGTTGTGAAATTTTACCAGTTAATAAATGAATATTATAAATAATATTATTCATCCATGTACCTCTGGTATGTTGATTAACTCCCATACACCATAATGACATTACTTTTTTGTTTGGATCACCATATATTGAAGCTAAATACTTAATATCTTTTACAGAAACTTTCGTTAGTTTTGATACTTTCTCTGGAGAATAGTCTTCTAAAAAAGCCTTGTACTCTTCGAAGTTTATTTTTGTGGGTTTGTCTTTAAACTTATATTTATCTTCTAATCCATACCCCATCTTAGTAAGTCCTTTACTAAAATTACAGTACTTCTCTACAAAAGATTTATTTACCCAACCATTATTTATAATCTCATAACAAATAGCATTACCAACTGCTAAATCTGTTTGAGGTTGAAACAATATAGATCTATCCGCTGCCATACTAGAACGTGTTGTTCTAGTAGCAAAATCGATAATCTTAGCACCTCTAATATTTTTTTGCTCTAACATTCTAGAAAATAAAACTGGATGCATTTCAGCCATATTATTACCCCAAGTTATGTAGTAATCTGCGTAATCGAAATCTTCATAACATCCCATAGGCTCATCTGCACCAAACGTGGTTAAGAAACCAGCAACAGCACTTGCCATACATAAACGAGCATTACAATCTAAATTATTAGTACCAATAGCTCCTTTCATGAATTTAGAAGCTACATAGCCTTCGGGTATTGTAGATTGCCCAGAAGTATACATTGCAACAGAATCTTTACCATGTTTTTCAATGGTTTCTTTCATCTTATTCGCTACTATATCTAAAGCTTCATTAAGTGGTGTTTTTACATAGACTCCATTCTTTTTAACTAAAGCATGCTCTAATCTATCTTTTGCTTGAATACACATTATTTGATGGTATCCTTTTACACATAGTAATCCTTTATTTACTGTAGAATTTGGATCACCTTTAACGGCAACTGCTTTTCCATTTTCTACTCCGACTAGAATTCCACAACCTACACCGCAAAAACGACATGGTCCTTTTTTCCAATCTAAACTTCTTCCCTCTACTCCTTCTAATTGCTCGTTAGCAAAAATAATTCCAGGGAACATAGCTGCTGCAGCTGTCATTGCTGCAGTAGCAGCCATTTTTTTTATAAAACTTCGTCTACTTGATAATGAGGCGCTCATATGGTATCTATTTTATTGGTGTATTAAATCCTGAAACCAAGGCTAGTAATTTTAAACTCTTTATGGTTTCTATAACTTCTTTTAACTTTTTATCTTCTGCATCATCTTTAGTCTCTGTAACAACTACAAGAACATTTTGATTTTCAGCAGGTATAATTTCACAGCCATTTAAAACAGAAATTGCTTGTTGAAGCTCTTCTTTTTTTCCTTCGTGTGGATGTGCTAAATAACTTTTAATAGGCATAGAAAATTGATATTTAATTGTTTAACAAATTACAGAAATACTCAATAGGAATCATATGACATTTATCATAACTAACAGTTTATCAAAACGTTATATCTCCATAAATATAACGAAACCCTTACAGAATCTTAGATTTCAATCACTTAGTAAAGCGTAAAACCTTTAATATTTTATTAATTTATTTTTAGTATAAATAAGAATAAGCAAGAGTGATATATATCATAGTTAGCTTTTACTATTTAAAATAGTTTTGAGCTATTAAACATTTGATTATGATATATAAAATAAAAAGTAGGATATGGATTGAGGCTGATAACAAGATGTTTTTAGGGGAAGGAAGAATAAAACTATTAAAATCTATTCATAGGACTAACTCTATATCAAAATCGGCTAAAGAACTAGGAATGTCTTATAAAAAGGCTTGGAATTTAATAGACTCTGTTAATAAATCAAACCACAAACCTATTGTTATAAAAAGTACTGGAGGCTCAAAAGGTGGTGGAACTAAACTTACCCCCTATGGAAAAAAGATGATTGATATTTTCGATACAATTAATATGAATTGTTGGAAGTATTTAGACAAACAGTTAAAAAAATTACACGAAATAGATTAACTACAAATTAATAAAAGATAAAAAAGTCTTTTAATATGATATTAATCATATTTTAACTTAAAACTGCTCCATAAATTTGTACATGAATTATAAATCTTACACAGATGAAAATAAAAATTCCCTTACTATCATTTATACTTTTGGTCTTTTTTATCTCATGTAAAGAGACTAAAAATCAAGCTTCTAATAATGATACAAAAGCTACTACAACAGTACATAAAGGACAAGCAGCAGTAGTTGATAAAGATTCTGAAGCAAATGCTTTACAAGTAGCAAAATCCTTAGATAATTTTAAAACATTGGTCGTAGCTGTAAAAGCCGCAGGTGTAGAAGATGCACTTGTAAATGCTGGTCCATTAACTGTATTCGCTCCTATCAATACAGCTTTCGATAAACTTCCTGAAGGAACCGTAGAAACATTATTAAAACCAGAAAACAAATCACAGTTAGCTTTTGTACTCAAAAACCATGTAGCTCCAGCTAATTACCCAATAAAAACTTTGGAGAAAAATGTTAGAAAAAACAGAAAGCTATATATGGCATCTGGGAAATATTTAGATGTTACAAAACAAGGTAACGATTTATATGTGGGAAATACAAAAATTTTAAAATCGGTAAAAGTAAGTAACGGATGGGTCCATGTTATTGGAGATGTCTTAGTACCTAAAGATAACTAATCCTTAAATCAATTTAGCATATGAAATTACAAAACCTACTAACAACGCTTCTAATCATAGTTTTCATAAGCTGTGGTGGTAATGATAAAAAAAGACCTTCTTATAATTCTTCAACAGTATCTAAAGAAGCAGTAAAGAAAACACCTGCTAAAAAAGTAGTAAAAAAAGCTACTGAAAGCGGAACAATTGATTTAAACAATAAAGGAATAGGTCCTGTTAAATCTTTAAAATTAGATCCTACAATTAATACAGCAATGGCTGAAGAAGGTAAACTATTATTTAAAAATAAGTGTTCATCATGTCATAGAGTAAATAGAAAATTTATAGGACCAAACCCTACAGGTATCCTAGAAAGACGTTCTCCAGAATGGGTTATGAATATGATTTTAAACCCAGAAGAAATGGTAAAAAAAGATCCTATAGCTAAAGAATTACTAATCAAGTTCAATGGTTCTCCAATGGCAAATCAGAATTTAACTGAAAAAGAATCAAGAGCTGTATTAGAATATTTCAGAACCTTATAACAACCAAAAACAAGAATTTATGAAAACTACAATTAAAATATTTCTTGCAATAATCTCATCATCACTGTTTTTGATTAGCTGCGGGAACAATAATAAAAAAGGAACCAGCAACGGTGTATTATCAGGAAATAATGCTGATAAAGTATACGTAGCTCCTGGAGAACACGATGAATTCTATGCCTTTGTATCTGGTGGATTCAGTGGACAATTATCTGTATATGGATTACCATCTGGAAGATTATTTAAAGTTATTCCTGTATTTTCAGTAGATGCTGAAAAAGCTTGGGGATTTAACGAAGAAACCAAACCAATGCTAAATACTTCTCATGGCTTTATTCCTTGGGATGATGCCCATCACCCTGATATCTCTCAAACCAATGGTGTTTTAGATGGTCGATTTGTATTTATCAATGGAAACAATACACCTCGTATTGCTAAGATAGACTTGTCTACTTTTGAAACTACTGAAATCATTGAGATTCCTAATACAGCAGGGAACCACAGTTCGTCATATGTAACAGAAAATACAGAGTATGTAGTAGCAGGAACTCGTTTTGCTATACCAGTCCCTCAAAGAGATATGCCTATTAAAGAATACAAAGGTAATTTTAAAGGAGCCTTATCATTTATTAAAGTAGATCCAGAAGATGGAGGAATGGATTTAGAGTTTCAAATTTTAATGCCTGGATTCGATTATGACAAAGCACATCCCGGACGAGGAGATTCTAAAGATTGGTTTTTCTTTACCACTTACAATACTGAAGAAGCAAATACATTATTAGAAGTAAATGCTTCACAAAATGATAAAGACTTTATTACGGCTATTAACTGGAAAAAAGTAGCTGATTATGTAAAAAACGGAGGAGGAAAAAAGATGCCTGCTAACTATGCCCATAATGTATATGATGAGCATACACATTCAGCAACATCTACCATGAAAAAAGAAGTTTTAGTTATTGATCCTTCTGAAGTACCTGGAGCAATTTATTTCTTACCTACCCCTAAATCTCCTCACGGTTGTGATGTGAGTCCTGATGGTGAATACATTGTAGGTAGTGGAAAATTATCAGCAGATTTAACGGTACACTCTTACAGTAAGATGATGAAAGCTATTGAAGATAAATCTTTTGATGGTGACGCATACGGAATTCCTATTTTGAATTTTGAAGCTATTAATGCTGGTAGTGTAAAGCAAGCAGGTTTAGGACCTTTACATACAGAATTTGATAATGAAGGAAATGCTTATACTACGTTCTTTATTTCTTCCGAAGTTGTAAAATGGAAATTAGGTTCATGGGAAGTAATCGATAGAAAGCCTACTTATTATTCACCTGGACACTTAATGGTTCCTGGAGGAAACTCTCGTAAACCATTTGGTAAATACGTATTGGTTATGAATAAAATAACAAAAGACCGTTATTTACCTACAGGTCCAGAAGTAACACAGTCGGCACAGTTATATGATATTTCTGGAGAAAAAATGGAGCTATTACTAGATTTCCCTACTGTTGGAGAGCCTCATTATGCTGCTGGTATTCCTGCTGATTTAGTAAAACCTCGTTCTAAAAAGTTTTTCAAATTAGAAGATAATAAACATCCTTTTGTAACTAAAAGCGAAGCAGATGCTAAAGTAGTTAGAGATGGTAATACTGTACATGTATACATGACCATGATTCGTAGTCACTTTGCCCCTGACAACATTGAAGGAATTAAAGTAGGCGATAAAGTATACTTCCATATTACCAACTTAGAACAAGATTACGATGTTCCCCATGGAGTAAGCATGATTGGTGCAAATACTTCTGAATTATTAATTATGCCTGGACAAACTGAAACATTTTTATGGGAACCAAAACAAGTAGGTGTTTGGCCATTCTATTGTACTGATTTTTGTTCGGCGCTGCATCAAGAGATGCAAGGATATGTTAGAGTATCCCCTAAAAGCTCTAACATAGAATTATCCTGGTCTTTAGATGGTGAGTAATTAATTTTTTTTGATTGACTGGCTGCTTGAGTTTTGAGATTGAATATGTTTTCAAGCAGCCTTTCATCAAAAATTAAATAAGCAAAAGATGAAACAGCCTAAAATTACAATGATAGCTGGTGCTTTATTATTATTAGGTCTCTTTATATTCCCTTTATGGAATATTACCTTAGAAGCTCCACAATACCCTACTCCGCTTGGAATGGATATTTATATCAATAAGTTTTCTGATACTAATGAGTTTGATATTAAAAATATCAATTTAATGAATCATTATGTAGGAATGCAATACATACCTAAAACTATTCCTGAATTTAAAGTTTTTCCTGTAGTAATTGGAATTATGGTAGCTTTAGGAGTACTTATAGGATTAAAAGCAAACTACAAATGGTATTTAGGTTGGTTTATAGTGATGACTATTTTAGGTATTGCGGGTATGTACGATTTCTACTTATGGGAATATGACTACGGACATAATTTAGATCCAAAAGCAATTATGAAGTTTACCAACCCTGATGGCTCTGTTATGGGATTTCAACCTCCTTTATTGGGAACTAAAGAAATCTTAAACTTTACAGCACATTCTTATCCTAGATTAGGAGCTTACTTTATGTTTATAGGTATGTTATTAACACTTTCTTCTTATTTCATAGGAAAAAAACAAACCAAAAAGAATTAGTATGAATTATATAAAGCCTTTTATCTTTTTATTTGCCTTACTCCTATTAGCTAGCTGTACAGTGGAACCTCAAAAAATTGATTATGGTACCGACGCTTGTAGCTTTTGTAAGATGACAATTGTAGAGAAGAAATTCGCAGCACAAATTGTTACTAAAAAAGGGAGAGCATCTAAATACGATGCAACGGAATGTATGCTAAACGATATTAAAAACAAGGAAGAAAACTCTTTAGCACATATCTTAGTAACAGACTATACAAAGCCTGAAAAATTAATTAATGCTACTGAGGCTACTTATCTAATAAATAAACAAATTAAAAGCCCTATGGGCGCATATTTATCAGCTTACGCTACTGAAAGCGAGGCTAAACTTAATGGAAATAACATATTTAATTGGGAAGCTATCAAAGAGCACTTCAATTAAGACAATATAACTAGAATTCAACAATAAAATCAATCAAAAAAAATGAAAGCAAAATATTATTTGTTTTGCCTAATTGTTGTTCTATTTTTAAATAAAACAGCTATTTCTCAAAACCAAGATTCTTATAATCAGTGTATTCAATGTAATATGCTTATTAAAGATAAATTACATAATGCTCAAGCAACAACAAACACTAATAAAGTTCTAAACTTTGATGCTATTGAATGCCTTGCTAATTATTTAAAAGAGCAAAAAACAACTACTATTTCTAACCTAACAGTTGCCGATTATAACAGTGGTAAACAAATTAATGCTATAACAGCTACTTATCTAATTAGTAATGCTATTAAAAGTCCTATGGGCGCTAACTTATCTGCTTTTAAAACTAAAAAAGAAGCTGAGTTAATCCTAAAAACTAAGAAAGGAAAACTATATACATGGCAAGAAATTAGAAATGCTTTTAATACTAATAAAATTGGACATACAGAACATCATCATAAGCACCATAATAGGCCTGATGCACATGCACCAATTGGCGTAATGGGAGATCATTTACACTCAAAAAATGGGTTTATGGTTTCGTTTCGTTATATGAATATGGAAATGGACGGGAATCGTTCTGGAACTTCTACTATAAATAACACTTCTATTTTTAATACATACATGGTTGCTCCACAAAATATGACTATGGATATGTATATGTTAGGAGTAATGTATGCTCCTTCTGATAAGTTAACTCTTATGCTAATGCAAAATTTTGTTAGAAATAAGATGAATTTAAAAGCTCGTATGATGATGGGCGGTAATACCATGTTTAGAGATTTTTCTACAAGTTCTTCTGGATTTGGGGATTTAAAATTAGGTGCATTGTATAGCATTTATAATAAAATGAATACTTCTATCCACTTAAATGGTACATTAAACATCCCAATTGGTAACATTAAACAGAAAGATGATACTCCTATGATGCAAAATGCCAAACTTCCTTATGCTATGCAGCTAGGTTCTGGTACTTTTGATATTACCCTGGGTGCAACTTATAAAGGAAATACCGAATACATTTCTTGGGGAGTACAACCTTTATTTACCTTCAGAACAGGAACCAATAGTCAAGATTACAGATTAGGAAATACACAACAGATTAATATTTGGGGAGCTTACAAAGTTGCCAATTGGATTAGCATTTCCGGAAGAGTTTTAGGTATTTCTCAAGGTAAAATATCAGGAAGAGATACTGAGCTTAACCCTATGATGGTTCCTACTGCAAACACCAATAACTATGGTGGCGAAAAAATAAAAACATTTCTAGGTTTTAATCTTATGTTTAATCAAAATTCGAGCTTTAAAAATTTTAGAATTGGTATTGAAGCTGGTGCTCCTATTTATGAAAACTACAATGGTATTCAAATGGACGAAGATTTATCTTTTCAGTTAGGTATTAAATACGCTATTTAACACATTAAAAATGTATTCACTTTTAATTTTTGTACATATTATTGCTGCTTCAATTTGGGTTGGAGGCCATTTAATTCTGGCTATTCGTTTTCTCCCAAAAGCCTTAAAAAAGAATGATTTTTCAATAGTTGAAAATTTTGAAAAGGCATATGAACCTGTGGGGTTACCTGCTTTATTAGTACTGGTTATTAGTGGTATATCATTGGCTTTAATTCGAGTACCTGAGCTAGCTAGTTGGTTTACATTAGAGTCTTATCTTTCTAAACATATAATACTAAAACTAGTTTTATTAGCAACCACACTAGCATTAGCCATTCATGCACGTTTTTTTCTAATCCCAAAAAGAAAACTAAAACCATTAGCTGCTCATATTATTCTAGTTACCCTTGTAAGTATTCTATTTGTATTGGTTGGAGTTAGTTTTAGAACTGGTTTACTATTTTAAATGAAACTAAAAGTTACATATCATATAATCACTTGTATCTTCCTTTTTACTGGAATGTTTGTGAATGCGCAACAGCTACGTGTTTGTTCTAATTGTAAAATTAAAACAATACAAGAAGCGGTTAAAGTAGCTTCTAAACATGATTCCATTTATTTAGGAAAAGGTGTATATAACGAACATGATATATTTATAAATAAACCTTTAACTATTATAGGCAATAAAGAAGCCATTATTAATGGAAATAAAAAAGGATACATTCTTAAAATAGCTTCAGATAGTGTTGCTATTAATGGAATTACTTTAGAAAATGTAGGTAAAAGTTACACCAAAGATTTTGCTGCTATCTACATTTCTAAAAGCAAGCATTTTAAGATTGAAAATGTTCGTTTAAAAACTGTGTTTTTCGGGATTTTAATTGAAAAATCTCACCATGGACTTATCAAAAACAACCATATTTCTAGTGAAGCTAAAGATGAAGCAGGATCGGGAAATGGTATTCACTTATGGCATAGTTCTAATGTTCTCATAGAAGAGAATAAAGTTCATAATTTAAGAGACGGTATCTATTTTGAATTTGTAACCCATAGTAAGGTTCTTAATAACTCAAGTTTTAAAAACTTACGATATGGGTTACATTTTATGTTCTCTAACAACGATGAATATCATCATAATACTTTTGAAAATAACGGTTCAGGTGTAGCAGTAATGTTTTCAAAGTTTATAACAATGACCAACAATACCTTTTTAAAAAATTGGGGAACAGCTTCCTATGGATTGTTATTAAAAGAAATTTATGATGCTGAAATTAATAACAATACCTTTCAAGAAAACACTACAGCAATTAATATTGAAGGATCTACAAGAATTAACTATTCTAAAAATACTTTTACTAGTAACGGATGGGCTTTAAAAATAGCCGGAGCTTGCTATGCTAATAAATTTTATAGAAATAATTTTTTAAACAATTCTTTCGATTTATCATACAATAGTAAACTAAATGACAATAGTTTTAATAACAATTACTGGAGCTCTTATACAGGTTATGATTTAGATAAAAACGGAATTGGAGATGTACCATACAGACCTGTAAAACTCTTTTCTTATGTAGTAAATAAGACTCCAGAAGCAATAGTATTGTTAAGAAGTTTGTTTGTAGATATTATCAATTTTTCTGAAAAAATATCACCAGCATTTACTCCAGATAATTTAGTAGATAAAGAACCATCAATGAACAAGATAAAATGATACACATTAAAAACTTACATAAAACTTTTGGTAAAATTACTGTATTGAAAGAATTGGATTTAGATATTCAGTCTAAAGGAATTTTTGCAATACTAGGTCCAAATGGTTCTGGAAAAACTACGCTTATAAAAAGTATCTTAGGAATGGTAATTCCTGATAAGGGAACTATTAAAATAAACGACAAGGATATTTTAAAAAAGCACACCTATCGCAATAACATAAATTACCTACCGCAAATTGCTAATTTCCCTGAGAACCTTACTGTATCAGAGTTAATTCAAATGATTAAAGATGTTCGTACAAAAGAAGCTTTAGATTCAGGGTTGATAGAACTCTTTGGGTTGCAACCTTTTTTAAAACAAAAACTTGGGAATTTATCTGGAGGTACCAAACAAAAAGTCAACTTGGTGTTAACCTTTATGTTTAATAGTGATTTAATAATACTAGATGAACCTACAACTGGTTTAGACCCTATTTCATTACTGCATTTAAAAGAATTGATTAAATGGGAGAAAGAAAAAGGAAAAACCATTTTAATTACTTCTCATATCATGAGTTTTGTTGAAGAAATGTCTGATGAAATTGTGTTTCTTTTAGATGGAAAAATTCACTTTAAAGGAAAAATTGAGCAACTAAAAGAGCAAACCAATCAAACTGATTTAGAACATGCAATTGCTAACATTTTAACTAAGGAACATGCTTAAAATATTAAAATATAGTTTTTCGGATTTACTACGAAGTAGATGGAGTTATGTATATTTCTTCTTTTATTTAGTTATTGGTTTTGTTTTATTATTTCTAAATAATGATACCTCTAAAGCTGTGATTACCTTAATGAATATTATAGTGGTACTAACTCCTTTAATAGGAACCATTTTCGGAATTATGTACTATTATAATTCAAGGGAATTTACAGAACTTTTATTAGCACAACCTTTAAAAAGAAGTACCATATTTTTAGGACAATATACTGGAGTCTCTCTATCTCTTTCTCTAAGTTTAGTATTAGGTTTAGGCATACCTTTTTTAGCCTATGGAGTAATACAATCTTCTGCTATTTTTAACTTTATTTCTTTATTAGCTATTGGTGCTTTTTTAACCTTTATTTTCGTGGCTTTAGCATTTAATATTGGTTTAGCTAATGAAAACAAAATAAAAGGATTTGGTTATGCTATTTTATTATGGTTGTTTTTAGCAGTTATTTATGACGGCTTATTTCTAATTTCTTTAATTGTTTTTCAAGAGTATCCTTTAGATCAATTTTCTCTATTCTCTACACTTTTTAATCCTGTAGACCTATCGAGAATATTAATTCTATTAAAACTAGATATTTCAGCCTTATTAGGCTATACAGGAGCTGTGTTTCAAAAGTTCTTTGGAACTAACTTTGGAATGTTACTCTCAAGTATTGTTTTAATATTATGGGTAGTTTTACCTACTTGGAAAATTGTTTTAAAATCAAAAAAGAAAGACTTTTAACTTGAATTAGTTTACATCTAATTGCTTTAAAGAAATATGTCTTCCTTTAATTTTTATCTCTTTTGTAAACTCTCTAATGGTTTTGTCTTTAAAATCGTCCATTAATTTCTTTTTAAATGGAGCAACTGTAAAATGAACGGGACAAGGATTTTTATCGTCACAAGAAGACAATCCCATAAAGCATTGATCAAACTTATCGGTTCCGTCTATACTTTTTATAATATCCCAAACAGTATTCTTAAAGTTGAGTTCATTCAAATAAAAACCTCCTGTTGGACCTTTTGAAGAAGAAACTAATTTACTTTTTGTAAGCTGTTGTAATAATTTTGCTAAGAAAGGTTGAGGTACACTTAACTCTTCAGCAATTTTTTTTACTCCTACTCTACTATTTTCTTCATTATGAATAGCTAAATAAAGTACTGATCGAATAGCATATTTACAAGCATTTGATAACATTCACGTTTTTTATATAAAAGTAATAAAAAAGATGTTTTAGTCTTTATTATTTTCGTTTAAACTGACTCATAAAAATGTAAGTTATCGCTATAAAAAATATAAAACTAACAATAACTAAAGCTTCGAAATAAAAATTAATTAGTAATAGATTAAACCAAGAAGTTAGCGCCTTATAAAAAATTAGCACTTCGGTTAAAAGAAATCCAGTTACATAAAAAGCAATACTTCTTTTTGACAAAGTTACAAGTTTAAAACTATACAAAAACAGTAGTAAACAAATACTAACTACTCCTAAAAAAATCCAATGCAAATAGCCTATAACTAAATCTATATTCGAAGCAGTTCTATTTGCTATTTCTGGAATTGTTCCTAATAATTGAAACACTAGTTTTAAGAAAAATAAAAGAACTACCACTTTTAATGTTTTAAGGAAAAAACCTGAATATGACTTTTTAATTTTTTCTTTAGAATCTCTTAATTTATATATTAAATAAATGAATGATATTAATTGAAATACAGCACCTAACCCTGAAACTAAATAAACTCCAAGATGAGGTTTCATCCATAATAATGAAATACCAAAAGTTAAAATAACTCCAAGATTCATTAACCAAAAGAATATATTAAAAACGCTCTTAGAAATTCGAATATTTTGTTTTTCTAAAATATAGAATCCAATACCAAACAATGCTAAAATAAACCATCCATTGTATTGAAAATGAAGGTAAAAATAAATTGCGTTCTTATATAAATCGGAACCACTTCCTGCTGTTTTCATAATTACTCCCAAAGCCCATGGACCAATACTAGAGATAATCATATACCATAAAGCTATACGAACACATTGATAGGAATGTGTTTTTTTCTGTTCTACAGGGGTATGCTTAAACAATATGTATGCATATATATATGAAACAATTAAAAATAGTGTAGAAAAAATAATAGAAAATAAAGCATATCCAGTAAATGGAAATGTAACTAACATTCCTATGATAGTTACTTGAGTTGCCCAAAATATTTTCTGATATTTACTTTTTATATTTAATTCACTCAAATACATCTTAAAAATGAGTGTTGTTATAGCTGTATATACCCACCCTAATAAGGCAATATGTGAGTGTGTATGCACTACAAACCGATAAGTAAACGATAAATCATAAACAGAAAACAAACGCAATAAAACGCCTAAAAAAGCTATGATAAAAAAATAACCTAAAGCTATTTTACTATGTTTTTGCAAGAAATTATTTGATGATAGCATACTTGTAAAAATACGGAATATGAGATAAAAATAATCTTAAAACTAATATGATTTTTATCATTTTATACCATCAGCTTTCGGCGGAACTTTGCAATAAATAAAACAAAATGATGAGTAGAGATATGATGAAAATTGTAACCGCAGAGGAAGCTGTTTCAATTGTAAAATCTAACGATAAAATATTTTTTCAAGGAGCAGCAATGACTCCTAATGTATTAATAGATAATTTATGTGAGCGTTATAAAGAGCTATCTAATGTAGAAATTATTCAAATTCATACACATGGTGAAGCTAAATACTTAGAAGAACCATATTCTAATTCTTTTAAGTTGATTAGTTGTTTTGTAGGAAACAATGTTAGAAAAGGAGTTAACACAAATAATGGTGATTATGTGCCTATTTTCTTGAGTGAAATTCACTGGTTGTTTAGAAGAGGAATTTATCCTTTAGATGTAGCTTTTATTCAAGTTTCTCCTCCAGATAAGCATGGATATTGTTCTTTAGGAGTATCTGTAGATATTACCTTACCAGCTATTCAAACGGCCAAAGTAGTTATTGCTCAAATAAATCCAAATGTACCTAGAACACATGGTGATGGAATAATCCATATTAAAAACATTGATTATGCTGTTGAAGTAAATTCACCAATACACGAATCTATTACAGGAAGTCCTTCTGAAATTGAATCTCAAATAGGAAAACACGTTGCTGGATTAATTGATGATGGTGCTACTTTACAGATGGGTATTGGAAATATTCCAAATGCTGTGCTTCATAACCTAACCAATCATAAACGATTAGGAATTCATACCGAAATGTTTTCTGATGGTATTCTTCCCTTAGTAGAAAAAGGGATTATTACTGGTGAAGAGAAAGAAATTAAAACAGGTAAAATTGTTACTTGTTTTGCTGTAGGTTCTCAAAAACTATATGATTTTATTGACGATAATCCTTTAGTACACTTTAAAGAAGCTGGTTATACAAACGATACCTCACTTATTAAATTAAATCCAAAAGTAACAGCTATTAATAGTGCTATTGAAATTGATTTAACTGGGCAAGTTTGTGCCGATACTATTGGTAAATACCAGTATTCTGGTGTAGGTGGTCAAATGGATTTTATCCGTGGAGCATCTTTATCTAAAGAAGGAAAAGCTATTATTGCTATGCCATCAATGACACCTAAAGGAATTTCAAAAATTACACCTTTCTTAAAAGAAGGAGCTGGTGTTACTACAACAAGAGCCCATGTTCATTATGTAGCAACAGAATATGGAGTAGTTAATTTATTTGGTAAAAGTTTAAAGCAACGAGCAAAAGCTTTAATTTCTATTGCTCATCCAAATTTTAGAGAAGAATTAGAACGAGAAGCTGCCAAAAGATTTTCGTTATAAAACTTTTCATTTTTCCCCTCCCCTTATAATTAAAAACTCCATAATCTTTATTGACTATGGAGTTTTCTATTATATTTTTCTAACAAAATTCGAAATTCATAATGTTATTTTATCGATTGCTTTCGTTTGTATACTACTAAAACAGTTAATAAAATCATACTAAATAGAATTACATACACAAAACTTGGTATTGGTACAGGATCTCCTGAAGCATAACTGTGTAAACCTGATAAATAATAATTTACACCAAAAGAAGTCATAATAATTGACCAAAAAGCAAACATACTTGCTGTATTGATAACAAAGAAATTATTCAACTTTGGTACAAAACGTAAGTGTAAAACAATTGCATAAACTATTATACTAATTAATGCCCAGGTTTCTTTTGGATCCCATGCCCAATAGCGTCCCCAACTTTCATTTGCCCATACTCCTCCTAAAAACGTTCCTATAGATAAAGTAAACAATCCTATAGTCATAGAAAGTTCATTTATATAGCTAAGTTCTTTAATTTTTAACTCTATAATAGTTTTGTTCTTTTTTGTTTTAAATAACATTAAAAACAACGCCATAACTCCTAAAACTGCCGATAAAGCTAATGGTGCGTAACTACTTACAATTGTAGCTACGTGTATTTTTAACCAATACGATTTTAATACAGGCATTAAGTTGGTTATCTCTGGATTTAACCAATCCAAATAACTTACAAATAATAAAGCTCCAGTAAACAAAGTAGCTAATGGCAATGAAAAATCTGACTTTCTAAAAGTTATCAAACCACTTAAAAGTAAGCACCAAGCTACAAAAATAAGCATTTCATATCCATTACTCCATGGTGCGTGTTGAGCTATATACCATCTTAAAATAATATTAAATGTAAAGAATAAGAAAGATACTAATGTGATTAAAATTAATCCATTCCATAAAAAATTAATCCATCTCTTTTCAGCAAACATCTTTACCACGGCTAAGATTAGAAGTAAAAGTCCTACAGTGAAAAATACTTGGAACAACCAAAAATTTATATTCGCTTTGTTATACCATAGCTCTGCTTCTACTCTTTCTTCTGTTGGAATAATATCAGCACTTAACACTTCCTGATACTTTTTAATATAAAGCATTTTTTGATAAGCTTCTTTATATTTCCCTTGTTCTAAATCTTTAAAATAACTTGGTAAAATTGTTTTAGTAAAACGTGCATCTTCTTCAGTAAAATCATTAAAATGATGATTATAACTATACCATGTATTATTCTCATCTCCTTTTTTAGGAAATATTTTTAAATAGTTCCCTGTAAATAAGTTATACAAAATATTAAAACGCTCATCAATCTTTAAAACCTCTTTATCAAACTCATTACGTTCGGCAGGTTTCTTTTTATTGGCTTCTTCTACTTCATTTGATAATAAGTAATTTCCTTCTTTATCTAAAAAACTAATAAATGAGTATAAACCATTTTTACCTTGAATTACATCTTTTAATAAGTCTCCTGTTTTATCAACATCTGCTTTAATAATTGGAATTCTTTGCCATAATTGTGGCACCATGTGCATTCCTAAAAAAACTTGATTTACATCCAATTTTATTGTTCCAGTAGCAATTGGGTATTTAAAATTTGATTTTCGAGAAATTTTTCGAACACATTCAGATGCCAATGTATTAATTGGTTTAATACGACCATCTAAATCTTGAACTAACAAACGTCCAAATATTTCTGATTGTTGTTTATCTATTTCTAAGGAAGAAACTAATCTTTCAATAGCTATTTCTTTAGGTATAGAATCTTGTTTAGTTATAGCAAATGTTGAATTAAATGTAATTAAAAGAAGCGCTATAATTGTAGCTTTAATTTTCAATTTCTTTAATTTTTTATTTATAAGTTGGAAACGTGAAGCCTTTCCAAAAAAAGTAAAAAACATCCCTATTCCCATTAATAAATAGCCCAAATAAGTTACCCAAGTACCTAAAAAATCGTGATTAACAGAAAGCACCGTTCCTTTTTCGTCTGTATCATAACTTGCTTGAAAAAAACGAAATCCTTTATAATCTAAAACGTTATTCATAAAAATACGATAATCAAAGTTTTCTTTTTGATCTATTACGGTTACTTCACTTGCATAAGCAGATGGACTAGACGATCCTGGATATCTTTCTAGTTGAAAATCATTTAACTTTATAGAAAATGGTGTCTGAATTGCTCCAGCTCCGTAAGACAAAATAACTTGCGTTCCATCTTTAAAATCTACTTGATGTTTTATTGGTAAAAAACCTTCTCTGTATAATAAGTTTACTTCTTGTGTTTCTTTTCCTACAGTTAGATTTACAATAAGAGCATCGTCTAAAGAAACATCGTTATCTGTTTTGCTTTTTGCTGAACTTATTAACTTAAACTTTCCTTTTGGATGGTATGAAGTAGGTACAAATGAAAAATCGCCCGATCTAAATAAAGTTCTTAAATTAATTTCTTGTAAGCTATCATGTTTAATTCTACCAGCTTGCTGATTTGACATCATAAAGAAATCTATTGGATGTGGAGTAATCATTTTAAACTTACCATCTTCCTCTATAATATTAATAATTCCTTCTTTATTAGCTTCAAATCCAACTTCATGCTGATGTTTTCCTATTTTTTCTATTTCTCCTTTTTGTAAATAAATTGTATTCCTTCCATTACCTGTCGTTGTAACCATTTTAAGTAAAGGAACTCCTATAATGCTATCTGTAATTACTTCAGGAGATGCATCCGCTACATACTCTTTAAATGAAATTGAAATAGGTGTATTCTTTATATTTTCTTGAAAATGAAAACTATTATCTCTTAAAGGAGAGAGTTGTAATTTTTCTTGAGTCGTTTTACGTTGATTGTCCTTTATAAATGTAGCTGATAATAGTTTGGTATCTGAAATAATTACATTTGAAGTTGCTCCTTCTCTAATACGCATAATCCCGCTATAAGAAGTATAACGTGTTATTCCAGCACCAAACAAAACAATAACAAAGGCTAAATGAAAAAGAAAAATAGCCCACTTACGCTTACTTAACAAATTGTATTTAAAAATATGCAAAAAGAAACTAATTCCTAGTCCTAACATTACTATTTCAAACCACCAAGCATCATAAATACTAGCCCAAGCAACAGCTGTTCCGTAATCGTTTTCAACAAAGGTAGCTACTCCCATAGCAATTGCAAATACTAGCAATAATAGTAATGCTAATGAAGATGATGATAAAATTTTATATAGTTTTTGCATATTTTACTTATTTAAAAAAGATAATTTTTAAAGTTTAACCTCTAAAAATTATCTTTTAACATCTAAACACTGAAGTTTTAATTAATTCAAAGAAACTTTTTTACTTCCGTAAGTCTTTTCTCTTTCTTTTGCTTCCTCTAACCATTTTGGAAGTAAATTTTGTTTAAACTCTTCCTTTTCTTTATGAAGTTTTTCCATGTCTAAGCCTATGTATGCTTGTGCTTTCTCTTTAGTAGAAATATCTGGCATTTCTACAGGCTTATTGTACCCTAATTCTGCTAACAAACGAGCTAATTTTACACGTCCTTCTGTAGCTTTGTCCAAACCACTTGCTATAACTCTACCCGTTTCTACTGGTGAGTGAAAAGAAGCACCGTGTGAAGCTGCTGCATAATCCCAACGCCATTGAGCATGACGGATATCCATCAAAATATCTTTCATTTGTTCTTCTGTAGCTCCTAAGTCCCAACATTTTTTTGCTTCTACATGCATTCTTACTAAAGCATCTTCTAGCTTTAACCTTGCTTCTGTAGATTTTTGTTGACGCTCATATACATTTGCTTTTAACTTATCTGCTTCTTCTCTATGGCAAACTTGACATGAATTTGCTACATTATTCATTGGAGATTGTATATGGTGATCGGTAAATTTCTGTCCACCTTCACTCTTATAAGGCATATGGCAATCGGCACAAGAAACCCCTCTATCTGCGTGTACTCCTGTTAAATAAGTTTCATACCCTGGATGTTGTGCTTTTAACATAGGAGCTTTACTTAATTTGTGCGTCCAATCTTTAAAATTCATATCATCATAATACTTTTCCATTGCCTCAACAGACATTCCGTTTTTCCATGGAAATGTTAAATATGGAACTCCTTCTTTACCTGGTTTTTTCTTATCAAAATAATACTCAACATGGCACTGTGCACATACTAACGAACGCATTTCTTGGTGAGTTGCTTTGTTAATGTCTTTACCCATTGCTTCAAAAGCTTCTACCAATGCTGGTCTGGTAATTGTAAGTTTCATTGTTTTTGAATCGTGACAATCTGCACAACCTATTGGATTTATTACTTCATGTCCTTTATCGGCCCATTTTCCTTTATAAAACTCTGTAATTCCAACTTCATTCATCAACCTAGGTACATCAGGACTTTTACATGTCCAACAAGTAGCTGGCATTGGTCCATCTCCTTTTCCTTTAGGCCCTCCAGTTCTTAAACTGTTTTGTAAATCGACCACTGCATTTTGGTGACCACGACCTTGACTATAATCTTTTGAAAAACCATAACCAGCCCAAAGTACTACTAAACGAGTGTCTTCTTCTAACATATCTCTCATTTTCGAACCTCCTTGAAAAGATTCAAAATCACTTTTTTCAGTTTGTAAGAAAGATTGATACTCTGCCGGAAAATTTTTACCCCATTCTTCATTTCTAGGCTCATTTTCGCTAATTTCTACCTGAGGTACGTATTTATACTTTGCTTCATTTTTTCTATTTACAATGCTTGAAGCTAGTAGCCCTAGTAGAAAAACGACTACTACAGTTACTAAGAATAATAATTTGTTTTTCATTGTTTTGTTACTTTTTTATTTGTTGATTAAGCCATTCTGGAATTACCGTTTCTACATTATCTGTGGGGATTGGAGCAATGTTATTTCTTATAGTAGAAATTCCATGCACCGTACCATGGGGAAGTTCTTGATGACAAGACCAACATTTACGTTCTGTTCTATTTTCTTGATGATTTTCAAGCCAACCGTCGTATTTTACTTGTGTTACCTGTTGTATATGACATCTTATACAATTGTTTTGTACTACTTCTTGTGAAGCTTCTCTCATAAACATTACCTCTGGTTCTGCTCTTGCTGTAAAAACCGAAGCATGAAATAAACCATCCTTAGCTTTGAAATAATATTTGTTAAAAACATTATCATGTGGTACATGACAATCATTACAAGAAGCTTGCTCTCTATGCGAACTATGCATCCAACTATTGTACATAGGCGTCATTACATGACAGTTTACACATGCCAAGGGATCATCTGACATATAAGAAACTAAAGAAGCCTCTTTTGCCATAAAAAAACCTAATCCTGTAACTATTCCTATTAAAACAATAGCTACTTTTCTCCATTTAGATTTTTTATTTGGTAATATTTCGCGATTAAAATTCAAGTCTTTTGTTTTTATCTTTAAGAGGCTGTTAACTCTTTTTCTAACTTAATAGCCTTTGGATGTAAAATGTTATTTTCTAAATGTATATGCTGATGTAAATCTTGTTCAAACTCTTCTAGTTTAGCATATAAAGCTTTAAACGTATTACACGCTCCTTCTGGTGGTGTATAATTGTTTGTTAACCTAGCTATTTCCTTTAAAACACCTCCTGCATTTTCATGCTCATGCTCCATCATTTTAATTGGATTATTTACGGTGCCAAATGGAGGTCGTTTATATACTTCCTTTTTCTTTTTGGCATCTACCAACTGATTTATAAATGGAAATAAAATTTGCTCTTCTTTTTGCATGTGAGAAATTAACTCGTTTGCTACTTCATGAAAGAGCTTATTTACTATAATTACTTCTTCATAATGATGTCCATGAACTTTTGCTACCTTATTAGCATATTGAGATAATAAAGGAAGACTTTCTCTTACATATGTATGGTGAAGATTTTCAATATAAACTATTAAAAAATCTAAGCTCCAACTATCAAAGTCTTGCAATTTATCTACCACTTTATCTACTTCAGAAAGCTCTTTTTCTAAAATTGCTTGGTCAACATTGTTTTTTTTACAAGCTTTTTCTACCGTAATAGCTCCTCCACAACAAAAATCTATTCCATGCTTCTTGAAAATATGTGCAGTTTTAATATTTTCGGTAACATACGCTGCTACTGTTTTTTCTCTTGACACTACCATAACTATTTATTTTTCGTTTTAAATAATACAGGATTAATAGTTACCATTACCCATCCCCAGTTGTTGGTATTTTCAAAGTTTCCTTTTAATGCTCTCATTCCTTCTGAAGCAAATAAGTGAGAATACCCAGCTTTAACTCCAATTTCTTTAGTAAATCTATATCCATAAACAAGATCTACTTCTGTTCCTAGCTGTTTTGAAACTGTGCTATTGATGTCGGCAGCAGCAGAAAAATTATGAACAAATGCTGTTAAATTAGATTTTGGATTTAATTTAAAATTTGCTTTAGCATAAATATCTAATAACCCTACACTGTTTATGTGATTTCCAACATAGAAATAGTCCATAAACCCATTAAACTTGTGGTTTGTTCCATAAAAAGGATTAAAAGCATTGTTCTTTCCACTTGCAATATTGTAATCGTTACCGCTTTGTAACTCAACACCTAAACCTACAGTTGTTTTGTTTGTTACCTTGTAGTTTGATTCTAAACCAAATAAATAAGCGCTTAAATCATTGTTATTAACATCGTTTCCAAACTGATAAAAGATATTAGCCGCTATATTTAATTTATTTCTTTTAGCTTTTAAATGTGTACCAACAGTTTGGCTATATTTTATTCCAGAAGTAGATTGTAGTCCATTATTCAAGAATAAAAAACTACCTGAGAAATTCTCAAAATCTTTATGAATCCATGCATACTGTAATGCTTTATATGTATTGGGTGTTGTTAGGTTTGTACCAATAATATTTTCTCTAGACTGATTGAACGCTAAACCAACATCTAACTTAAAAGTGTTTTTTCTATATTTTAATAGCGCCAAATCATGACTTCTAGCTTGTTGTGCCCAAGCTACATTACCAAACATTCTACTATCATCGTAAACAATTTCTTGACGCCCTAGTTTTAAAGAAAAATTAGAGTCTAACATAATTTCTCCCCATGCTTGGTGTATACTTAATCCATTTGAATCGCTTGAATTTAATTGAGGTACATCTCCCCAAACTCTAACGTCTTGAACACTTACATAAAAGTTCAATTTCTCAATTCTATAATCAATATTTACACGTGTTCTTTGCGATGTAAATAAAGCTGCTTTTGCGTTATCTGGAAATAACGTTTTAAAGCCATGTCTGTATTCTGCACGAGGACGTATTTCAGCATCAATTTGTAATTGTTGTGCATAACCTGTTAATGAGAATAACAGTAAAAATGCTGAGAGAAATTTAAATACTTTCATAATAATTCGATTTTACATTATCTATAAGCACAAATTTCAGTAGAAACAATTCTTTATTCTATGATAAAAATCATAGATGCATTTTTTTAAGTAGGGTAGATTTTGTTATTGCTGTTTAACTTATATAACCGCGCGGATTTAGTTACTAATTAAAATTTAAACATTATGAAGAAAATCAAAAGATTAATTATACCTCTTTTCATTGTTTTATCAATTTTAGTGATAAACTCGTGTAACAATGATGATACTATTGTAATCCCTTCTAATGCTAATGCTACTGGTAACTCTAACGGTTCAAATTCTGGAAACACTGGTAGTCAAGAACAAGGTAGTGATGGTGAAATTACTTTATATAAAATTGATGGCGATAATATTTCAAAAATCAAAGATTATAAAGTTACTGGGCAAGATTTAGAATATCAGAAAGATGTTGCTAAACATAATCAGATATGGGATTTAGTAAAAAAGATAGTACCATTAAATCAACGAAAAAAAATGGGTGAATTTTTAATTTACAATGGCTCAGTTTCTGGAAGTGCTGGTTTTGTAGTACAATTAAAAAAAGATTTATCTAGTTGGAAAATGGGTATTGCTATTAATTATGCTTATCAAGGTGGTTTTAATGCTGGTGGAGAAGTTTCTTATACTATTATTCATGAATTTGGGCATGTTTTAACTTTAAACGACACTCAATTGAATGCTGCCATTACAGCAGAAAATTGTAAAAACTATTTTCCAGGAGAAGGTTGTGCTAAAGACAATTCTTATATAAATGAATTACATGGAAAATATTGGAAAGATATTTGGGATGAATATCAAATAGCTAAAAAAGATCAAGAGTCTCAACAAAAATTCTATAATAAACATAAAGAAAAGTTTGTAACCCAATATGCCTCAACAAACCCTCCTGAGGATATTGCCGAAGTATTTGCAACATTCATTACTAGAAAAGATAAACCAGTTGGTAATACTATAGCTGAAAAGAAAATTCTTCTAATGTATGAAAAGAATGAATTGTTAGAATTTAGAAATCATATTAGAAAAAATTTACAGCTCAGAGGAAAAGGTAAAGCTTATGCAATTGAATTACCTGAACCTGGTAAATGGAAACAAGCTAATACTTTTGGAAATCCTTATAAAACTAAATGTAGACATTAATAATTTATATACGTTAAAAGGCGCTGTTGAGAGTAAATACCCTTCTATACTACCCTTCAATCATTTATCTCTTGATGGCGTCATTTTTAAACTATTAAATATGAAACAATCGTTATTATACTTATTATTTTTTACTGTTCTTAGTAGCTGTTCTTTATCTAAAAACATGAAAGAGACTCCGTTATTATATTATGGTAAAACTCCATGTATGGGTAAATGTCCCGTTTTTGACATGTATGTTTATAATGATGGTAAAGTAATTTATAAGGGATTACAAAATGTAACTTTAGAAGGTGAACATAAATTCTCTCTTTCTAAAAATCAATTACAGGAAATTGAAGATGAACTTAAAAAAGTTGATTTCAATATAAAAAATGAAACTATAAGAGATTTACCTTCTACGATATTAAAGTATAATGGTAAAAAACTTTCGGTAAGAAATAAAGAAAAAATAAAAGACTTAGTTAGGTTATTGGAAAAAATTATTGAGTAGTTTTTTCTATTTGTTTGTTTTAAAAAGACCATTGTATAAAAATGGTCTTTTTTTGGTTATAAATGGTTATACTGAAGATAAACGCAGTATTTTTGCCGAATGCAAAAACAAGAAAACAATTCTAAATTAGAATTCATAGCTTTAATGGCCTCATTAATGTCGTTAGTAGCTTTATCAATAGATGCTTTATTACCTGCTTTAGAACAAATAGGATTATCTCTTAACATACAACAAGCATCAAGTGATAATCAATTACTTGTAACAATGATTTTCTTAGGTTTAGGTTTTGGTCAATTAATATCTGGCCCTATTTCCGATAGCTTAGGTAGAAAACCCATAATTTATGGTGGTTTTATACTTTTTGTCATTGCTAGTTTTATTTGTGTAAGTGCCTCTTCTATTGAAATGATGGTTTTTGGTAGAATACTTCAAGGAATTGGATTATCAGCTCCTAGAACGATAAGCATAGCTATGGTTAGAGACTCTTTTAGTGGCGATTATATGGCTAAAATAATGTCGTTTATTGTTGTTATTTTTATCATGGTTCCAGTTGTAGCACCAGCAATAGGTAAGTTAATGTTAGATATTTATGGGTGGAAATCTATATTTTATAGTCAGTTAATTTTTGGAGTTATTGTCATGATTTGGCTATGGAAACGTCAACCAGAAACTTTAAAGGAAGAGAATAAAATTAAATTTTCTTTCCAATTATTTATTACTGGTACTAAAGAATTCATAAAGCATAAACAAGCCATTGTTTTTACTTTAATATCTGGATTTATCACTGGATCCTTTATGGTTTATTTAAGTGCATCTCAACAAATATTTCAAGAACAATATCATTTAGTAGATGAGTTTCCATACATCTTCGCAGGTCTTGCAATAGCTGTAGGTTTTGCTACTTTTTTAAACGGAACTTTCGTTATGAAATTTGGTATGTATAAATTGGTTTCTGTCTTTTTGGTTGTATTTACATTGATTCCAATTTTATATATCTTTTTATTTTATCAAAAAGAAAACCCAAGTATTGTAATTTTATTAACCTTCTTTGCTTTACAATTTTTTGCAATTGGTTTTCTATTTGGAAACTTAAGAGCACTTGCTATGCAACCTGTAGGACATATTGCTGGTATTGGAGCGGCTATTAATGGATTTGTTTCTACAATTATGGCTGTACCTATAGCTACTTTTATAGGTAAATTTGTTATTACCACTACCCTTCCGTTATTCATTGGATTTCTAGTTTGTGGTACCTTATCAATAGTTTTATTAAAAACTACTAAACTTAAAGCAGTAAAAAGCTAATTATGGCATTAGACATACTTTTTGAGGACGAATATATTATTTGTGTATCTAAACCTAATAATGTTGTTGTACATCATGCACATCATTCTAGAAATGTTTCTGATGAAGACTCTTTATTACAATTATTATTTAATCAATTTGGAAAGAAGTTTTACCCTATTCATAGACTAGACAGAAAAACTTCTGGTATTATTCTATTAGCAAAAGAAACTTCTTTTGTTTCTAAGTTCCAAGAATTGTTTACCAATAATGAAATTCAAAAAACATATTATGGAATTGTTCGAGGACATGCTCCTGAAGCAAAAATAATTGATTCTCCTGTAAAAGGTAGAGATGCAAATGTGCATAAAGAAGCTGAGACTTTACTTGAATTAGTAGATAAGATAACTCTTGATATTCCTGTAAAACCTTATGATACTTCACGGTATAGCTTAGTTAAATTATCTCCCAAAACAGGGCGCTTACATCAATTACGTATTCATATGAATAAGATAAGTCACCCTCTAATTGGTGATCCTAAATATGGTGATAAGAATCATAATACTATGTTTATAGAAAACTTTAACTGTGAAAACCTTTTTCTTCATGCATATTCTTTGACATTTAAGCACCCAATATCTAACAAGGAAATGATATTAGAAACAAAGCTTCCTAATGATTGGAATATTCTTTTCGGGAAATTTAATTGGAATATTTAAAAACTAATAATATTAAAAAAGGGTTACATTTTTATGTAACCCTTTTTTAATTAATTTATCCTAAAATTAAATTTCTTTAAAAATAGCGTGCATTAAACGCTTTTTATCATTAATACTTTCTTCTAAAGAAATCATAGTTTCTGTACGGTTTACACCATGAATATCATCAATTTGATAAATAATATCTTTTGCATCGTTTGTGCTTTTTGCTCTTACTTTACAAAATATATTATATTTTCCAGCAGTAACATAAGCAACCGTTACATTTGGTATTAAGCGTAAATTATCTAAAACGTGCTGCGTCATAGATGTTTTTTCTAAAAATACACCTACATGGGCTATAAACGAATATCCCATTTTTTCATAGTTCAAGGTTAATGTAGATCCTTGAATAATTCCTTCATCTTCCATCTTTTTTACACGAACATGAATAGTACCAGCCGATACTAATAATTTCTTTGCTATGTCTGTAAAAGGAGTACGAGCATTTTCAATTAAAATGTCTAAAATTTGGTGATCGATTTCATCTAGTACGAACTTCTTCATTTTTTTTGTTTTCTTCAAGTAATACTGCTAAAATATGTTTTTTTTACAAATAAAAACAACTTAGTTTAACAAAAGTTTAATTTTTAGTTATTTTTATTGAATTCTTTATGACCTAGAAAGGTTGATAAATTTCCTTCCTTTTCTCTAGTTAAGGTGAGTGCAAATTTACCATTTTCTACTTTCTCGACATACTGATATGCTACATCTTTTTCATTATTTTTTGTTCTATAAATTACATCATAGAAGTTCTTGATATTGTTTGGAATAGAAAAATAATCGGTATAATTTTCAAAGTTTTTTGCTGTAGAAATGTGATAAATTCCCTGTAATAGTGCGAAAAAATTAAATTTTCTCGCCATTTCTCGGTCATAATCTTCCTGATAATGTCCTGCTTCAATTAAAATTGTATTGTGCCCTAACTTTTGGAAATTATCTCCTGTTGCTGTTGGATAAAATTCATCTGTATAACGTCCAATATGATTTGGAATAAATTCTTGTAATAACGAATTCATAGCTACAATTACATTCATGGTCTCTTTTCTACCATTTGTAACTTTTCTTGAAATATCTTCTGATGGCGCTAAAAATGAAATTGTTGCTGGATTTTTAGTTCCTTCTACACCAAAAATGGTTCTTTGATCGTGTAAATTAAAACAAAACTCTGGATTAAATGCATCCAATATTTTTCTTAACAGCTTACTTTCTTTAGCTTCCAGTGCTACAGCATCT
Source organism: Tenacibaculum aiptasiae (assembly GCF_965221665.1). Classification (NCBI taxonomy): domain Bacteria; kingdom Pseudomonadati; phylum Bacteroidota; class Flavobacteriia; order Flavobacteriales; family Flavobacteriaceae; genus Tenacibaculum; species Tenacibaculum aiptasiae. The sequence continues at coordinate 609,350 of NZ_CBDCSN010000003.1, read as the reverse complement.
CTATTTAAATCTATATTATTAGCATTAACTCGAGTGTATACCTCTGCTCCATCTGGATTTAACATTGGTATCATAACTATCTCACAGCTTTCTTCAATAGCTTTTACTATTTCAGAATCTGAAAAATCTTTTATAAAGTTTAAGAAATCAAATAATGCTTTGGTCCCTGTACTTTCATTACCATGCATTTGGCTCCAAATAAGAATTTTTCTTTTTCCTGAACCAAATTTTAATTGATAAATATCTCTTCCTTCTTCTGATACTCCTATTACTTTCTTTTGAATAGAAGTAGTTAATTTTTCATATAGTGGTTCAATATCTTTTAAGGTAATCCATCTACCAGATATTTCACTTTCTTTAATTGTTGAATAATTATTTTCTAAAAAAGAAGATGCTATTTGTTTCATATATTGTTATAAAGAAAACCAGTTTGCCACTAGCTCTTTTTCTATAGGTGTGGCTGATATATGAATATAATCGTTTTTTTGCATATCATATGTATAATCTTTCGACCACTCTTCTATATTATTAGCTAATGTATTTAATGAATTACAGATGTAATTAACCTCTTCATTTGTAATGGTTGGGTGTACTGACAAACGTACCCATCCTGGTTTTTCGGTATTACATCCTTCTAATATTTGATCTTTTATTTTATGTGAAGTATTTTGATCTACGTTCAATAAAAAGTGTCCATAAGTACCAGCACAAGAACACCCTCCTCTTGTTTGAATTCCAAATCGATCATTTAATAATTTTACTACTAAATTAAAGTGATACTTTTCAAAGTAAAACGAGAAGATACTTAATCTATCTTTATGGTTTGGTGCTAATATTTGAACGCCATCTAAGTTCTCTAAACAATCAAAAATGATTGGATTTATTTCATCCTCACGTTTTTTCATGTTTTCTGTTCCCATTTGGTCTTTTACCTGAATTGATAAAGCTATTTTAATTGTTTGTAAAAAAGCTGGTGTACCACCATCTTCACGTGTTTCTACATCATCAAAATAGTCATGTTCTCCCCAAGGATTTGTGTAACTTACTGTACCTCCTCCTGGGTTATCTGGCACCATATTTTTGTATAATTTCTTATTAAAAATAAGTACTCCAGAACTTCCAGGTCCACCTAAAAACTTGTGTGGAGAAAAGAAAATAGCATCTAAATACTCATCTTCTTTTTCTGGGTGCATGTTGATATCAACATAGGGTGCTGAGCAAGCAAAATCAACAAAACAAAGTCCACCATATTTATGTATCAATGCAGCTACTTTATGGTACTGAGTTTTAATTCCTGTTACATTTGAACCTGCTACTATTGAAGCTATTTTAATTGGTCTGTCTTTGTATTTCTGGATTGTTTCCTCAAACTTTTTTAAGCATACCAAACCTGCATCGTTACATGGTACTACTACAACATCGGCAATTGTTTCTATCCATGATGTTTGGTTTGAATGGTGCTCCATATGAGATACAAAAACAATTGGTTTTAACTCCGCTGGAACTTGTGTATGATCTTTTAAACTTTCAGTTACTTTTAAACCTAAAATTCGTTGAAACTTGTTTACAACTCCAGTCATTCCAGAACCTTCCGTAATTAAAACATCATCTTTTGATGCATTTACATGACGCTTTATAATATTTCTTGCCTCATGATATGCTAAGGTCATAGCTGCACCAGAAGTTGATGTTTCTGTATGTGTATTGGCTACAAAAGGTCCAAATTTGTATAATAACTGTTCCTCAATAGGTCTATACAATCTACCACTAGCAGTCCAATCTGTATATACCATTTTTTGTTCACCATAAGGCGACTGGTAGGTTTGATCGATTCCTACAATGTTTTTTCTAAATTTATCAAAATATTGCTCTAAATTCATAATTAGATTGTATTACAGTTAAAATTAAGATTAATAAACTATCTAGTCTAATAGATTTATAATATTAACCAATTAATATTTTTTGTTTAATTATAGTCTAAACTTACCTCCTATTAATATAGTGTTTTCAAAAAAGTAAAAACTTTGAGAAGCACTATCTGCTGGATTCATTGTTGTTCTTATGTCAGACATATTGATGTATCCACCTTTTAAATCGGCTTGTATAAAGAAGTGTTTTAAGAAAGCGATATTTAACCCTGCTCCTATAGACATTCCGTAACCCGATAAATGAAATTCATCGTATCTTTCTTTTTCTAATAACTTTGTGTTACTTCTTGGAAATAAAATACCTGCACCTACTCCTTCTGTTAAGTTAATTTGTAAGTTTTCCATATTTAATCCAAACCAGTGACTTACATCGTCAAATCGTTTTACTTCTACATTTACATAGTTTAAACCATCAGTATGCTCAAAACGTAAGAAATCGTCTGTTAACTTAATTGTCTGATTGTTATAAGTACCATCGTACTTTGCGTTTCCTATATTTATATTTCCGTTTATGGTTACATCCTGATCATTTACCATTACATATTTCATATGATCAACCCCAATAGAAATTGTATAATTCTCTTTAAAGAAATATCCTATTCTATAGTTTGTTTGTGGAATGGTAATTCTCCCTGGGTGAAAATAATCTCTAAAAGAAAACTTAGTAGGTCTGTCTTTTGCTCTTACATTAGATAATGTAAAATCGTAGTTTTCACCTTTAAATCGGATATCAGAATCAGAGTAATCTGCCCAGTTCCAACCCCAGTAAACAAAGAACTTTCCTTTATTTGTAACTTTCTTTTTCTCTCTTACTTTTTCTTCTTTCTCTTGCCCTACTATTAATGATGTTGTTAATAACATCATTAATAAACTCACTATTCTTAATTTCAACGCGTTGTTATTTTCTTATTTTATTATTGCTTTGATTTCTTCTATCACTCTTTCAGCCAGTGAATCTGCTTTTTCTTGTGATTTTGCTTCTGTATAAATTCGAATAATAGGCTCTGTATTCGATTTACGTAAGTGTACCCACTCTTCAGCAAAATCTATTTTTACTCCATCTATAGTATTTACTTCTTCATTTTTATACTTATCAGCCATTGTTTCTAAAATCTTATCAACATCAATTTGTGGTGTCAACTGGATTTTATTTTTACTCATAAAGTAACTTGGATATGAATCTCTTAATTCTTTACAAGACATTTTTTTATGTGCTAAATGCGATAAGAATAAAGCAACTCCTACTAATGAATCTCTTCCGTAGTGAGAAGCTGGATAAATAATTCCTCCATTTCCTTCTCCACCAATTACTGTATCGGTATCCTTCATCATTTGCACTACGTTTACTTCTCCTACTGCAGAAGCTGTATATGTTCCCCCGTGCTTTTCTGTAACATCTCTTAATGCTCTTGATGATGATAAGTTTGATACTGTGTTTCCTCCACCTAATCTTCCTAATACATAATCGGCACAAGCAACTAATGTATATTCTTCACCAAACATTGACCCGTCTTCAGAAATTAATGCTAAACGATCTACATCTGGATCCACAACAATTCCTAAATCGGCTTTCTTTTTTACTACTAATTCTGAAATATCAGTTAAGTGCTCTTTTAATGGCTCTGGATTGTGTGGAAACTGTCCATTTGGCTCACAATATAATTCGATACATTTTACTCCTAATTCTTTTAATAAAGCTGGAATAAATACACCTCCTGTAGAATTAACTCCATCTACTACCACTTTAAACTTAGCTTTTTTAATAGCCTTTACGTCTACTAAATCTAACTTTAAAACTTCTTTGATATGCTTTTTTAGATACTTCTTATTCTTTTTGTATGAACCTAAATCATCAACTTCAGCAAAAGAAAAATCTTCACTTTCAGCTAACTTTAAAATTTCTTCACCATCTGCTCCATTTAAAAACTCCCCTTTTTCGTTCAATAATTTTAAAGCATTCCATTGTTTTGGATTATGAGAAGCAGTTAAGATAATACCTCCCTGTGCTTTTTCTAACGGTACTGCTACTTCTACCGTTGGTGTTGTAGACAATCCTAAATCGACTACATTAATTCCTAAACCAACTAAAGTATTGGCTACTAGGTTACTTATCATTTTACCAGAAATACGTGCATCTCTTCCTATAACTACTTTAATTTTTTCAGCTTCTGGATTTCTTTTTTTTATGAATGCTCCATATGCTGAAGCAAATTTGACAGCATCAATCGGTGTAAGGTTATCTCCTGTAGCTCCCCCTATTGTACCTCTGATTCCTGATATTGATTTTATAAGTGTCATATTAATTTTTATTAGGGTACAAATATAATGGTATTTAAGAAATTAACTTAAAAACTAAACGTCTTTAACTGTAACAAATGTTACAATTAAGAGCATAAAAAAACCGCTACAATTGTAGCGGTTTTATAGGTATAAATGTTTAGAAAATTATTTTCCTTCCATTTTCTTCTTTAACTCAGCTAATCCACCGATATCACCTAATGTAGTTTTCTCTACATCAGCAGCTTTCTTAGCAGCAGCCTTGATGTTTTTCTTTTCTTCTTCTCTAAAGATAGAAGTATGAGAAACAACAATTCTACGGTATTCTTTACTAAATTCAGTTACGATAAACTGTACAGTATCTCCTTTAGCTAATTTCGATCCGTCTTCTTTTTCTAAGAAACGAGTTGGAGCAAATGCTTCAATTCCATCAGCGAATACTACTGTAGCACCTTTATCATTCTTTTCTTTAATAGTACCTTCGTGAGTTGATCCGATTGCATACGTAGCTTCATGAGCATCCCAAGGGTTATCTTGAGTTTGCTTGTGACCTAAGTTTAACTTACGGTTTTCAACGTCTAATTCTAATACTTGAACATCTAACTTATCACCAACAGTTACGAAATCTGATGGGTGCTTAATTTTCTTAGTCCAAGATAAATCAGAGATATATACTAATCCGTCAATACCTTCTTCTAATTCTACGAATACACCGAAGTTAGTATAGTTACGTACAGTACCAGTGTGAGTAGAACCTACAGGGTACTTAGTAGTAATATCTGTCCATGGATCTGGGTGTAATTGCTTCATACCTAAAGACATCTTACGATCTTCACGATCTAATGTTAAGATTTGAGCTTCTACTTCATCACCAACTTTTACGAAATCTTGAGCAGAACGTAAGTGAGTAGACCAAGACATTTCAGATACGTGAATTAATCCTTCAACTCCTTCTTCAACCTCTACAAATGCACCGTAATCAGCTAAAACAACAACTTTACCTTTTACTTTATCTCCAACTTTTAAGTCAGCATTTAAAGCTTCCCATGGGTGAGCTGATAATTGTTTTAATCCTAATTGGATTCTAGACTTGTTATCATCAAAGTCTAAGATTACAACATTTAATTTTTGATCTAATTCAACAACCTCATTAGGGTGGTTGATACGAGACCAAGATAAATCAGTAATATGTACTAATCCGTCAACACCACCTAAGTCAACAAACACACCATAAGAAGTAATGTTTTTAACAACACCTTCTAATACTTGTCCTTTTTCTAATTGACCGATGATTTCACGTTTTTGATCTTCTAAATCAGCTTCGATTAATGCTTTATGAGATACTACTACGTTTTTAAATTCGTGGTTGATTTTTACAACTTTGAATTCCATAGTTTTCTCTACATATTGATCGTAGTCACGGATAGGCTTCACATCAATTTGAGAACCTGGTAAGAATGCTTCAATACCAAATACATCAACGATCATACCTCCACGAGTTCTACACTTAACAAAACCGTTAACGATTTCTCCAGTTTCGTGTGCATTGTTAACACGATCCCAAGCTTTAATTACACGTGCTTTTTTGTGAGATAATACTAATTGACCAGAAGAATCTTCTCTTTTATCAACTAATACTTCAACTCTATCACCAACAGCTAAATTTGGGTTGTAACGGAATTCGTTTAAAGAAATAACTCCTTCAGACTTAGAGTTGATATCGATGATTGCATCTCTATCAGTAATTCTTGTTACTTCACCTTCGATTACATCACGCTCGTTTACGAAACCTACTGTACCTTCTAAGGCTTTTTCAAATTCTTTTAATTTAGACTCATCAACTTCGTCAATACCTTCTTCGTATTTGTGCCAGTTAAAGTTAGCTAAAAATTCTGCTGGGTTTACTGCTTCTGCAGCTTTTTTTGTTTCTTCAGACATGTCTGAAATAAATTTTGTATCTTTTTGTTAGCCAGATTTTTTACAATACTAACTCAAAGAGAAATTAAACTTTTATAAATATATTTTACACCTTTTATAAACCTGTTCTTGTAAAAAGGCGTGCAAATTTACGAAGTTTTATTGAAATAACCTACAAAGCTTTTGATTTTAAAAGATTTAACCTCATTACTGGTTATATAACCATAAACAATTTTCTTATTTACACTTATTCAGTTACATGAAAGAGTTAATCTTATTAATTCTTATTTTCTTATACCACACGATACAATCGTGCGGGAGCGAGGGAATATCTAATAACATTGATTACTTATTATTACTTAATCAAATCTTTTAGTATTAAACTTTCATTATTATTTTCACTAAAAGGCTTCAAATAAATAAAGTATACAAATTCATTTCTTTTTAGAATCATTAGTTCATTAAACTCTTCAATGTTTGAATCATTCAAATCACATTGTAAATCAATACTATTGTTATTATTGTAAGACAATCCAAAAGTCTTGTTTAAAGGAAATGATAGGTATACTTTGTCTACAGTTTTATCTTTTATATAATCATCTTTAAACCCCTTTATATATAAATTAATTTTATTAATATTTAAATGACTACCAAACGAATAACTCAAGCCACTGAGTGAAAAAAAGTTAGTATAAACCTTTCTTGAAGACTTATTAGATCGTTCATTTAAAAAGAGTGTAGAACTCTGTAAACTCGTTATTTTATTAATTCTCTTTTTAAAAACAATTAATACAAACTTGGATTTAAATTTATCATAAGTATAAACTGAAACAGAAGATATAGAATCTACAGATAAGGTATACTTATAAGCTAAATCAGAATTATCTCTTTTTAAAATATCTTTATAATCATTTGGTTCACTAACAAATTCTTTTTTTGAAAACGAATCTCCTATCGCTGAACTAAGAGATATTAAGTAATAAATAAAGAAACTTAAAATAGCGACTATTAATAATATTTTGGTTTTATTCATATTTTATTCCTTTTAAATTAGGTTAAATCCCAAAAGCTATAAGTATTAATAAAGTTGAAGTACCTCCAGACAATACTGTTGTTATAATAGCACCGACCACTATATCTGACCTACCCAACTCCCGCTAGTCTCTGACTAGTGATAAACACATTTAGTTTTATTTAATTAAACTCTACGAAAATCATAGCATTTTACAATTTTCGTCTAAAATAAAAAAACTACTTCAATTTCTTAAAGTAGTTTTTCCTATTAAAAATTCTGAAATTAATTCTTATTTCTTTTTACCACACGATGCAATCGTGCGGGAGCCGGTATTCTATTCTTCTTGACAAAGACCTAAATATAACTTATCATTATTTACAAAGTTTAATAATAGTTCCCCTTCTGCAAGTTGTCTTTTTATAAAAGAGGTATCTTTTTGATTCATAAAGCTTGAAGAAAGTAAAACTATTTTTATACTATTATCCTTATTATAAAATCTAAGATAATTACCGTACCCTAAAGTATCAGCACCTTTTAAAAAATAATACTTATCCAAATTCTCTACTAATGAACTATCAAGCAATTCATTATTTTTTTACAAAAAATGTAATAACATCTGGAGCTGGTCTATTGTAAAACCTTTTTAATTTTACCTTATCAATACATAAAGAGCTCTTTTTCTCTACACAAGAGAACAAAAAAATTGAAGTTATTAATAATATACTATTTTTTAACACCATTTTTCTTAAAAGCTTATTCTAACTCTTCAATCTCCACCTTAAATAGCGTGTCAAAAATTTCAAATATGGTTTGTGATTCTTTTTTACGAACAGAAATAGTATACTCGCAATTCATTTCTAATTTTTGAGCCACGATAGTTAAATTTCTTTCTTTTATAATACGTTGAACTTTATTCATCATATCGTATTCAAAAGTCAATTTATATCGAATATCTATTGTTTTCTCAATAATTTCTGATACTTCTAAAGCAAATTGAGCTGAAGTTCGATAAGCGTTTATTAAACCTCCTACTCCTAGTTTAGTTCCTCCAAAATAACGAACAGATACTATCAATATATTAGTTACTTCAAAGGTCTGAATTTGCCCATAAATTGGTTGTCCTGCCGAATTACTTGGTTCACCATCATCATTAGCTCTAAATCTAATCTTTTCAGTACCAAGTTGCCATGCATAACAAAAATGACGTGCAGAATGATGTTTCTTTTTTAAACCTTCTAAAGCTTCTTTGATATCTTCTTCAGAAAATACAGGAAATGCATAACCAAAAAACTTACTGTTTCTATCTTTAAATAAGGTTTCCTCTGAAGGAACATCAATTGTTTTATATGTGTCTTTAATCTCTTCCATTATGCCGAAGCTACTAATAAAATACTAATTATCGCTAATCCTATGCCCACCCAATTCTTTTTAATCAATCTTTCCTTAAAAAACAACAAAGCAAAAACAGTAGTCAATATTACAATTGACACATTGTTGATAGTAAATATAGTAGAACTCTCCAATCCTTTTGTTTGCAATGCTTTAATTAAAAACTCCATTGAATAATAATTTGGAATACCCAAAGCTATCCCTCCTATCAAATTTTTCCAATGAAACTGAAACTTACCGTTAATCATTTGGATAATTACAAAAAAGGTACCTAATATAAATGCACAACCGAATATTGTTCCTAAAAACATAGGTACTGTTCCGTCTGGTACAGATGTACTTTCTACATATTTCAATCCTGCATCAATACATCCAGAACCAACAAATAACAATAATGGAAATACTAAATTTTTAAACTTTACGGGAGAAGTATCACTTTTTGCTGATGATAAATAAACTGCTACCAAAGCCATCAAGATCCCTACAACCTTTACAAAACCAACACTTTCTTTATAAACAACAATTCCTACAATTATAGGAATAACTACCGACATTTTCCCTGCAACTGAAGCTACCGAAAGTCCGTTTTTCTGTGCTGTAAGCCCCATAACATTGAATACTGTTATGAATAAAAAACCTAAACAAAATGCTCCAAAAAACCACGGCTGATCTGGTATTTCTACTACAGACATTGATATATCGGAAGTAAATAAACCAAAAGATAAAGCTATAGCATAATTTACTACGATAGCTTGTAATGTATTAATCTTAAAAACATCAAATAGCTTAAAGATTACAAACAATAAACTAGAGACTAAAACACTTAATATTAAATAATCCACTTTAAAATTCTTTCCTCTTTAATAAATCAACTACATCTTCTTTTCCAGGAGCTAAATTCCAAACGTGTATTCCTAATTCTTTTGCTGCATTTGTATTTTCTTCTGTATCATCAATAAAGATTGTTTCAGATGGATTCAAATTATTTTCATTCAACACAAATTCATAAATATTCGCATTCGGCTTTCTAAAGTTTATCTCATGCGATAAATAAAATTGCTCAAAACAACTTTTAAATTCATTATATAATGCTGCTCCCCAATCATTTTGAATCCACGAAATATGCAAATCGTTCGTATTACTTAATAAAAATATTCGGTATTTTTTTGAAGCAACAAGTTCTTTAAGAAACTCTAACCTATGCAATGGAAAATCTAACAAAATAGCATTCCATGCATTTACTAAATCTTCTCTATTTAATTGCGGAAATTTTACTTGATAAAAATCAACAAATTCATCAGTAGAAATTAGCCCCATCTCATATTTATAATAGGTTTCTATCATATCTTGAGAAATATCAGTTACTCCTAATTTTGCTAATTCTCTATAGGTTGCTTCCTTATCTAAATTGATGAATATATCACCAAAATCAAAAATGATGTTTTTAATCATTTAAATATATCTTTAACACATCGTTATCGATGCTTTCTTTATTTATTATTTTTCCTTTTATCTCTGGAGCCTTAACTCCATTTCCAAATTCTGTATTACCTACAAAAACTCTAGCTTCATCCCATAATTCAGCATCTATAAATGTTTGCAAAGTTTTTGTACCTCCTTCTACAATTACCGATTGAATATGGTGTTTTTGTAAAACTTCACATATCTGCTGAGGAATATTTGTTTTGAAATCTATTTCTTCATAAATAACATTTTCTTTTTCTTCTGAAATCTGCCTCTCCTCTTCTCTAGTTTCTGTTACAAGAATAGTTTTCACATTACCATCAAATACATTTGCTTCTTGTGATATTCTCAAGTTTTTATCCAATACTATTCTTATAGGATTATGCCCAGTCCAACTGCGTGCAGTTAACGAAGGATTATCAGCTATTACTGTATTAGTTCCAACCAAAATGGCATGTTCTTCACTTCTCCACTTATGAACTAATTGTTGTGAATATTGATTTGAAATCCAAACTGGTTTTTGTTCATCTTTAGTCATAGGAGCTACAAAACCATCATTGGTTTCCGCCCATTTTAATATGATATACGGACGCTTTTTGTTTTGTACTGTGAAAAACCGTTTATGCTGCTCTTTACACTCTTTTTCTAACATTCCTACTGTTACAGAGCATCCTGCTTTTCTTAATCGCTCTACACCTTTTCCTGCTACCAAACTATTCGTATCGATACAACCAATTACCACATTAGGTATTTGACTTCTAACAATTAAATCTGCACAAGGTGGTGTTTTACCATAATGCGAACATGGCTCTAGCGTTACATATATAGTAGCTTCCTTTAACTGTTCTTTATTCTTAACTGCATGAATTGCATTTACTTCTGCATGATTTCCCCCATAGGCGCTTGTATATCCTTCGCCTATAATACGATCTTGATAAACAACCACTGCCCCAACAGATGGATTAGGACGTGCAGTACCTATGCCTTTCTCTGCTAATTCTAAACAGCGTTTTATGTATTTTTCGTGATTCAAAAAAGCTATAGTTTTATTTTAATATCTTCAGTTTTATCAATGGAATAAATATGTGAAAATCCTAAAACTTTATATTTTATATCTCCTTTAAACTGAACTTTTACACTTTTACTTTTGCTTAGTAATGAATTAATCAATCCTCCTAAAATTCCACCGCCTTCACTAGAAAATACTTTCTTAGTAGGAATAACAACTTTTAATGGAATTGCAAACTCCTTTCTTGCTGGAACTTTAAACACTTCTGAAGACACTTTGGCCATTTCATCTCCATTAACCAAAACTTTTATTTCATCTGTAGATATTTTCCCTCCAATATCGTTAGGATTTTTAAAAAAAGCATTTGCATTTAAATGTATTGTATCTGGTGTTATAGACATAATCTTTACATCATCAACCTTAATAAATACTGGTTTTTCTTTTACAGAACAACCAATAACAAGTAATACCACTACAAAAAACACCAATTTCTTCATACGAATTCTCATTTTTTAGCTAATTTGCAGTGCAAAAATAAGGTATTCCTATGACACCCTCTGATTTTATTATTCGAGAAATACAACCTAATGACAATCAACAAGTAGCACAAATAATCCGTGAAGTATTAATTGAACTTGGAGCTCCTAAAGTAGGCACTGCTTATGAAGACAAGGCTACCGATCAAATGTTTGAAACTTACGAAAAAGAAAATGCTTCTTATTTTGTAATTGAACATAATAACAAAATTGTTGGAGGCGCAGGTTTTGCAAAATTAGAAGGTACTGAAGAGGCTATTTGTGAATTTCAAAAAATGTATTTCTTACCTATTACTAGAGGAAAAGGATTAGGAAGTAAACTAATAGATCATTGTTTAACCGAAGCTAAAAAACAAGGTTATACCCAGTGTTATTTAGAAACCATGCCTTACATGGAAGCTGCTAGAGCTTTGTATAAAAAAAATGGTTTTACAAATCTAGACAAGCCAATGGGAAATACAGGACATTACTCTTGTAATGTTTGGATGCTTAAAAAATTATAATATTTAAACGAATTAAGATATAAGGTTATGAAAAAACATATTTTAATTTGTTTTGCACTTCTATTAAGTTGCAAAGAAAAACCAACTTACAACCCTTTTGATAATCAATTTAATATTGATGAATCTTATTTTAAAAAAGATAAATTAGATACTATATGGGATACTTGTGGATATTATTCTTTAGTTAAAAAAGAAAAAGAATATCAAATAGAATATCATTATTATCTAGAAAATTTTTTAGCTAAAGGATTTTTTTTTAATATCGATACAATAAAATTAAGCACTAAATACTCTTTAAAAAAGAGAGATTCAATAAATAGTCTCCTTATAAATTATCAAAAACTAAATAAGTCTTTGATAAATTTCAACTATACATTCCACAAACAAATAAACAATAAAATATTAATAAAGAATTTAAGTAATAATACAATAGATACTGCTGAAGTTTTTTCTAACGATGCCAATTATATTAATTTCTATAGAGCTATAAGCTACATTAATAAAAAAAACAAATGGAATTAAAAGAATACAAAGAACAATTCATAGGAAAATTAATTGGTACCTATCCTACAACAGAAATTGACACCTTTTTCACTTATTTGGTTGAAGAGTATTTGGAACTACAGAGAATTGATATAATCATGAAACCAGATTTTGAAATTCCTACAGAAAAAGAAACAGTTTTAAATAATGCCTTAGAAAGACTTTTAAATGAAGAACCTATTCAATACATCATTGGGCATACTGAGTTTTTTGGATTACCATTTAAAGTAAACAATCACACACTAATTCCTCGCCCTGAAACCGAAGAACTTGTAGAATGGATTATTCAAGAGGTCAATTCTATGAGAAAAGAGTTCGACTCTAATAAAAAGCTATCAATCTTAGATATTGGAACCGGTTCAGGATGCATTCCTATTAGTTTAAAAAAGAATTTATCTAATGTTGATGTTACAAGCATAGATATTTCTGAAAAAGCATTAGAAACAGCCAAACAAAATGCTAAACTTAATCAGGTAAATGTTGAGTTTTTAGAAAAAGACATCCTTAACACCAATTCTTTACCTAAACAATACGATATTATTGTTTCTAACCCTCCTTATGTTAGAAACTTAGAAAAAGTAGAAATTAAAAATAACGTTTTACAAAACGAACCTCATTTGGCTTTATTTGTTGATGATGATAACCCTTTAGTTTTTTATGAAAAGATAGCTGATTTAGCTAAAATCCATTTAACTAATAATGGGCTTTTATTCTTTGAAATAAATCAATATTTAGGTCAAGAAACTTTAAAAATGTTAGAGGATAAAAAGTTCTCAACTAATGAGCTTAGAAAGGATATTTTTAACAATGATAGAATGATTAAAATATCCAAAAAAAACGACTTATAAAAGCGAATTTCATTTTTTTTATAATCTTAATTTTCTGTATATTAGCTAATAAGACAAAAGATTAAGAAAAATTGGATTTACAAAAACTACTTACGGATACAAACAGCAAAGCTATTTTTTTAATAGATCATGAAGGGCAAATAGTTGACTTTTTTCCAAAGGAAAATGAACTTGTAGACCTTAAAGAAAAAATAGCAGCTTTTGATGCTGTTATCTTTAATATGTCCGAAAACTTTTTTAATCTGTTCTTCAATACAGAATTAAACGAAATAATCTTAAAATCTACTAATGAAACGCTCTTACTTTTTAAACACGAAGAGTATGTTTTATGTTTTTTGACAGACAAAGCCACCAACATTGGATTACTAAGTTTAATGTTAAAAAAACAAATGAAAAACACTCAAAAATTAATTATTTAAAAACACTTAAGTCCCCCAGACCATGGAACAAATTTTAAAAGATTTAATCAAAAACGTAAAAGAAAACATCCCAGGATTTATTGCAATTAGTGTTGCAGAAATGTCAACAGGAGAATCATTAATGTCAGATTCAGTTGATCCAGATTTTGACCCAGCATTAGCATCTGCTTTTAACGTATCTATCATTAATTCCAAAAGAGAAGCTATTAAAACTCTTGGTTTAGACGAAAACCTAAGAGATATCCATTTTAAATTAGACAACCACATTCACGTTATTAATATGTCACCTGGAGGTGATTACTTTATTTACCTAGCAGTAGATAGCAAAAAAGCAAATTTAGCTTTAACTAGAACTATGCTAAACAAATATAAAATCGAGTTAAATGCAGTCTTATAAAGCTATCAATATTCAGCAAACCAATACTGATGATGAATTCAAAAGCTTTATTAAATCATTTCAACAAGAGTATCAACTAAAAGTTTTAAATAATAGTACAGCTTCTAGTGAACAGCAAAAAAAATCAGAAGAAAATTCTACGAGTTTATTAAGCTTGTTATTTAAAGAATATGATAGTATTAATGATTTAATGAAGGATTTTTCACATCAACTTAAAAATGCCATTTAAAACTTAAATTAAGTTTCTTTACAAAGCATTAAAATATAATTATATCAAAACCACAATAAAAGCACAATAAATAACATTATTGTGCTTTTAACTTTTTAAAAACCAAAACTAATTTATTTATCAAGTCATATATTTCTTTTTCATTATAACTCGCAAACCCCATCCTTATAGCATTATGTCCTGTTTTTGCTATATCATATCGATACCACTCTCCTATCTCTAACTGATGTTTATATCCTTCTTCATAAACCTGTTTCCATGAATATTTTTTATTCAAGCGAATCCACACAGCCATACCTCCTTTTGGTATTTCAAATTGAAAACAGTCTGATAACTTCTCTTTTAACAAACCACAAAATAAATCTCGACGTGCTTTATAAATCTTCAATACTTTTCTAATATGTCTATCCAAATCTCCCGACTTAATAAAATCGGCAAAAGTAAGTTCTAATAACGCATCACCTTGCCTATCTACAAAACCACGTAATTTAGAAGCTTCATCTACAAACTCTTTTGAAGCAATTAAATAACCTATTCTAAATACTGGAGCTACAGTTTTACAAACAGAACCTATATAAATTACATTTCCATTAACATCATGGCTCGCTAAAGGTAAAATTGGCGCATGATTATAATTAAAATCGTAATCATAATCATCTTCAATAATCGCAAACTTATATTTTTTAGCTAAGTTTAATAAATGAATCCTCCTTTCAGCCGATAATGTAACCGTTGTTGGATGGTGATGATGTGATGTTACATACACAGCTTTAATCTGCTGTTTTTTACACTGCTTTTCAATTTCTTCAGTTACAATACCATTTTCATCTACCAATACACGTAATAAGTTTGCTTTTTGATGTAAAAAAGTTACATCAGCTGAAGCATAATTAGTTTCACCAACTATAATATTATCTCCTTCTTTTAATAATAGTTTCGACGATAACCAAATTCCCATTTGGCTACCACGAGTAATTAAAATATTCTCTTTTGAAATCTGCAACCCTCTTGTCTCATTCAAATAACCAACCAATGTTTCTCTTAGCTTAATATTTCCAAAAGTTGAACCATAGCCAAACTCTTTATAAACACTTTGTTTTGACGCTATTCTTCTATAAGTTCTAACTATTTCTTCTATCGGAGTTAATCTTTCATCAGAAGTCCCATCATTTATATAAATCATATCAGATGATTCTTTTTCTCCTTTTGACAACAACTCATTATTTTCATAAAAAGAAAAGCCTGCCTTCAACTTTTCTTTCTTAACACTCTCTTCTACAATACTAGTTGTATTTAACAAAGGGAGATTACCATGTACAAATGTTCCTTTTTTCGGAATGCTTTCAACCCAACCTTGCAACGCCAATTCTTCATAACAAGCTACAATTGTTTTTCGATGCACATTCAGTAATTCAGCAAAACTTCTTGTTCCCAATAATTTTGTACCAGATGAAAGATTTCCTTCCTTTATAAAAACAATAAATTGATTTGCTAATTGCAAATACAAAGGCTCTTTTACATCTCTATTAATTTTGAAACTAGTTTTATACGGAAACATCTGGACTACAAACTCTTTTTATTCTGGACTAATATAATAGTCCATAAAAATAGTATTTTTGGATAACAAAACAACAAAACATGCTTAAACAAGATTTAAAAATTACTGAATACAACGAATACTTTTCTAGATACATCAATAAGGTTGCTAATAATATAAGTCTTTCAAAAGGCTTTGAAGAAGATAAAAACATGGTAATTAACTTCTTTTCTTCCATACCTGAAGATAAATTAGAGTATCGCTATCAACCAGAAAAATGGAGTATTAAAGAAGTATTGCAACATATTATAGATACTGAACGAATTTTTATGTATCGATTCTTACGAATTGCCAGAAACGATAAAACTGCTTTAGCTGGCTTTGATCAAAACATATACATTTCTCCGTCGCAAGCTAACAACAAATCGTTAGAAGAATTAATTCATGAATTTACTACAACTCGTTTGTATTCAATAAACCTGATAAATAGTATTTCAGAAAATAACTTACAAAACATAGGAACTGCCAGTGAATCTCAAATATCAGCTAGAGCTTGTGCTTTTGTTTTATTAGGGCATAGCATTTGGCATATAGAGATTATTAAAGAACGCTATTTATAATGTTAGAAATTAGACCAAATTGCGAACACTGCAATAAAGATTTGCCTAATACATCAACCGAGGCTATGATTTGCTCTTTTGAATGTACTTATTGTAAAACTTGTGCTTTAGAAATTTTTGAAAATGTTTGCCCAAGTTGCTCGGGAAATTTTGTGGAAAGGCCTATTCGACCTTTAAAAATGATTGAAAAATATCCTGCTTCATCTAATCGCATTTTCAAGCCAAAAGAACTATCAAAAACAAAAATAAACTCAGAAAAATTTAAAGATGTTAAACCAGAAAGAAGATAAAACAATACATATTAGAAAAGCAACAGAAACCAATGTTGAAGTTTTAGCTTTACTTGGAAGAATAACTTACAGTGAATCTCATGGTCATTTTATTAATGATAAAAATGACCTATTAGCCTACAATAATAAAGCATTTTCAATCGCAAAAATTAAAGAAGATATAGATAACGATAACAACTTATTCTACATCTTATATGTAAACAACCTACCAGCCGGATACGCAAAATTAGTACTTAATGCAACACATGAAAGTATAACGTCTACCAATAGTTGTAGATTAGAAAGAATATACATTTTAAATGATTTTATTCCTTTAAAAATTGGACAACAACTATTAACCTTCATCGAATCGAAAGCTAAAGAATTACAATTAGATACCATATGGCTTTCTGTTTACATCAAAAACGAAAGAGCCATACGTTTTTACAAAAGAAATGAATTTAAAGACACAGGAAAATTAGATTTCTTAGTTAATGGAAACTCTTATGAAAACTTCGTTTTATCTAAAAAAATTAAATCATGAAAGAATATTCAAAATCAAAACTAAACAGAGTAAAAAGGGGGCAAAATAGAGCTACTTACGATGTTGAAAAAATTAACACCATTTTAGACGCTGGTTTTATTGGTTATGTAAGCTATGTTTATCAAGGAGGAGCTATTACACTCCCAATGGCTTACGGAAGAAAAGACAACAAAATATACCTACATGGTTCACAAGCCAACAGAATGCTATTAGCTCTTCTAGAAGCTAAAGAAATGAGCATGACCGTGATGCATTTAGACGCCTTAGTCTTGGCGCGTTCTGGATTACATCATTCAGTAAATTATAGATCAGCAACTCTATTTGGGCCGGTTAAAAAGGTTACAAATCCTGAAGAAAAAGATGCTGCTTTATTTTGTTTTATGGAACATATGATGAAAGGTCGATGGGATGGAATACGTCCAATGCATCAAGAAGAATTAGACAGAACCATGGTTGTAGAAATGACTATTGAAACAGCTTCTGCTAAAATTAGAGATGTTGGAGTAGCTGATGAACCAGAAGATTACAATTTAGATGTTTGGGCTGGTTTGGTACCAATTAAACAAATAGTCCTACCTCCTATTTCTGATGAAAATTTAAAAGAAGGAATTGAAATTCCTCAGCACGTTACAAATTATTATAATCAAAATAAATAGTACATTAGCCGACTTTATTAACCCCCTTAAAATTTAACTATGTTGTTAAAAAAATCCCTAATAACCCTATTTGTAACTTTATTTTTTATTTCTTGTAGCGACAACAACTCTGAAAACTTAATCTCTGGAGAAAACGCCACGATTACACAACAAATTCATAAACTTGTTAATCAACATAGAGTTAGTATAGGTAAATCTGAACTTACTCTTAATAACGAAGTTTCAGCAATAGCTTTAAAACACACAAAATATATGATTGGGATTAGTAAAATTAACCATGATATGTTTGATGATCGATTCAAAGAATTGCAAAATTTAGACAACGCAAAAAGCGCAGCAGAAAACGTAGCCTCTCATCAAAAAACCGCAGAAGAAGTTGTTAACGCTTGGCTAAATAGTAGTGGACACAGAAAAAACATTGAAGGTAACTATACTCATACTGGAATAGGTGTTGAAAAAAATAATGCCGGACATTATTATTTTACACAATTATTCTATTCTAAATAATTTTATAAAATCATTTAATATTATGAAAACTTACGATGTTGTTATTCTTACAGACAATGAACACTTAAAACCTGTTGAGAATAACAACATCGTAAAAAATGTACTTAACGAGGACAACTATATTAAAGTTGCTTTAGAAAAACTTAATTTAAAAGTACTTCGATTATCTTGGAATGATAAAAACTTTGATTGGTCTCAAACTAAATATATACTGTTTAGATCTACTTGGGATTACCATAAACACTTTCAAGAATTTTCAAGTTGGTTAAATAAAGTTAGTAAACAAACGACCCTATTAAACTCTGAAAACATCATTAGATGGAATATCGACAAGCATTACTTGCTAGATTTACAAAAGCAAGGAGTTCATATATGCGAATCTTATTTTATAGAAATAGGTGAAACTAAAAACCTAAAAAGTCTAGCTACTCAATTTAACTTATCGGAATTTGTTTTAAAACCATGTGTTTCAGGTGGTGGAAGACACACTTATAAAATTAATTCAAAAAACATAGAACAATACGAAGAAACATTCTCTCAACTAATAAAAGAAGAAGCAATGATTCTTCAACCTTTCCAACAAAATATTATTGATAAAGGAGAAATTTCCCTTGTAGTAATTAATGGAAAATTTACACATGCTATTTTAAAGACAGCAAAAAAAGGAGATTTTCGAGTACAAGACGACTTTGGAGGTACTATTGAAAACTACACACCAACTCAGAAAGAAATCAATTTTGCTGAAAAAGCTATAAAAGCCTGCAAAGAAGAACCTATTTATGCTAGAGTAGATATTTTTACAGATAATAATGGTAAATTAGCTATCGCTGAATTAGAGCTTGTAGAACCAGAATTATGGTTTAGAAAACAACCAAAAGCAGCAAACAAACTAGCAGAAGGAATTAAACAACTACTAAGTTAAACATGAAGAAGTTTTTAAAAATTTTCGGAGCAATAATTTTACTTTTAATTATTGGACTTACTATTTTTTACTACGTAAACAACGAAGGTTTACCTGAAGGAAAAAGCAACAAAAAAGCTGATGTTTTAGCTAATAAAATGCTAAAAGCATTAAACTATGAAGCATATAAAAATACTCGTTTTTTAGAATGGAGTTTTAGAGGTAAACATTTTTATAAATGGGATAAGCAAAACAATATTGTTGAAATTTCTTGGGATAACAATAGAGTGGTTTTGCACACAAAAAATCAAGAAAACAGCAGTGTATTCATCGACAACAAACAAGTTGACGCTCCAAAAACATTAAAAAAGGCTATCGATTATTTTAATAACGATAGTTTTTGGTTAGTTGCACCTTACAAAGTTTTTGAAGATGGTATAGAGCGTAAAATAGTACAACACGAAAATAAGGATGCTCTTATGATTACATATACAACTGGAGGATCAACTCCTGGTGATTCTTATTTATGGATTTTAGACGATAACTACAAACCCATTGCATATAAAATGTGGGTATCTATTATACCTACAGGAGGTATGGAAGCCTCTTGGAATGATTGGACAACCACTCAATCTGGAGCTATTTTACCTACTAAACATGAGCTTTCAATTGGAACATTAGACATGGGAGATGTAAAAGGATATAACTAACCTTTTTTATCATTATGGAGCTTCAAAAATATTAGTAATACTATAAGATTCTTATTTTACAGTGAACAAAGCTATTTTACAACCAGATGTTCAATTATACATCCAACAGAATTTAAAAGCTGATATTAATAAACTGATTTTAAAAGGAAGTCCTTTTAATAATATTACTATCCAAGAATTAGCTAATCAGATTGTAGCCAAACAAAAATCTGAAAAGAAATTACCTACTTGGTTTAATACTCAGAATATCTATTACCCAGAAAAATTAAGTATAGAACAAACATCATCTGAAATAACCGCCGAGTATAAATCGAAACTGGTCTCTGGAGATACTATCATTGATCTTACTGGTGGATTTGGAGTCGATTGCTTAGCTTTTTCTAAAAATTTTAAAAAGGTTGTTCATTGCGAAATTAATGAACAATTATCTGCAATTGTAAAATACAATTATGAAAAACTAGGTATTACAAATATTCAAACTATAGCTCAAAATGGAATTGATTTTTTAAAACAGTTTAATGAAAAACTAGACTGTATTTATATTGATCCTTCTAGAAGACACGATATAAAAGGAAAAGTGTTTTTACTTAAAGATTGCCTTCCTAATGTTCCAGAAAACATTGATTTCTTATTTACAAAAGCCAATAAAATACTCATTAAAAATTCACCAATATTAGACATTACATCTACTATTAATGAATTAAAATTTGTAAAAGAAATTCATATTATTTCACTAAAAAATGAAGTAAAAGAATTATTATTCCTATTAGAAAAAAACCATAAAGAATCAATTCAAATAAAAACACATAACACACTGAATAACAGTGTTCAATATTTTAATTTTATTTTTAAAAACCAATCTACAGAAACCTATTCTTTACCACAGAATTACCTATATGAGCCAAACGCTTCAATTTTGAAATCTGGAGGATTTACAGAGGTTTCTTATCAATTAAAAATTAATAAACTACAGCAACATTCTCATCTATATACTTCTGAAGAATTAGTAGAAAATTTCCCTGGTAGAATATTTAAAATAAATAATATTTACCCATACAATAAAAAGAAAGTCAAAAAATTTATAAAAGCAGAAAAAGCTAATATCTCCACTCGAAATTTCCCTAAAACAGTAGCTCAAATACGATTAGAAACTAAAATTAAAGATGGTGGTGACACCTATCTATTTTTCACAAAAAACCTTAACAACGAACTAATTATAGTAGATTGTAGCAAAGAGTAATCAAACTATTACAATATATTTTTCTTTTTTTCGTTGTGCATTAAAGAAGGTTACCCTATCTGGGTGTGTTTTGTTTATTAAGGGGTGATAAAACATACCGAAAGGCCTTGGCCTCAAACAAGGCTTTTCAATTCACTTACTTTTAAGTACATTTGTTTACAGCATGAAACAAGCAAGTACCTATCAATCCATAAAATTATCCAACAATCAAGTATCTGAAATTGAAGATAGTCTTGTTATTGAAGCTCCTCTTCAAATAAACATTAATTCAGAATCTTATACTGTTGTTATGAGAACTCCTGGAGATGATAAAGAACTTATTAGAGGTTTATTGTATGCTGAAGATATTTACAAAAAAACTTCAGATTTAAAAATAGAAACGATTGAAGAAAACAAAGATTATTCATCAATTTTAAATGTTTTTATCCCAAAAGAAAAGCTAGGTAAAGGATACTTAAATAAACGCACTTTGCTTTCTGTTTCATCCTGTGGAATTTGCGGAAAAAAAGAAATAAAAGATTTAAAAACAGAAGACAAACCACTCACTAAAAAACATAAAGAATCACTTCACATAAAAGACTCAATGTATTTGAAAATGAACAATATGCAGAAATTATTTTCAATTACAGGTGGTAGTCATGCCTGTGCACTTTTTGACAGAAAACAAAACCTTTTAACCATAAAGGAAGACATAGGTAGACATAATGCAGTAGATAAATGTATTGGTGATTTATTAAATAAAAATCTTTTAAAATCGACCAATTACATGCTAGTAAGCGGACGTGTTTCTTACGAAATAGTTTCCAAAGCTTTTCTAGCAAAAATACCTATAATAATTGCTGTTTCAGCTTGCTCATCTTTAGCAGTAGATTTTGCTAAGGAATTTGGTATTTGCTTAATCGGTTTTAGCCGAAACAACAAAATGACAATATATTCTAATCCTCAATATATAAATTATGAGTGATAAAAAAACACACGCTCAACCACCAGAAGAGCTAACAGGAATTAAATTAATTGATATTCCTAAAAAAGCAGTTGGAACCAAAGCTATAAAATCTGCTTTAAACCATGTTTTTTCAGAAACTGGAGTTAGTAAGGGAATTAGCCTGCTTCAAAATCTTAACCAAATAAATGGTTTTGATTGCCCAGGTTGCGCATGGCCAGACCCAGATGAAAAGAGAGCTTTTCTTGCAGAATACTGTGAAAATGGAGCAAAAGCAGTTGCTGAAGAAGCTACAAAAAATAGGGTATCTCCCCTATTCTTTGCAACACATTCAGTTCAAGAAATGTCTGAATGGTCTGATTATAAAATTGGAAAAAGTGGTCGTATTACGCACCCTATGATTTTAAGAGAAGGATCAAATAATTATGAAGAGATATCTTGGAAAGAAGCTTTTAACCTTATAGGTAAAGAATTAAATAGCTTGAGCTCTCCAGATGAAGCTATATTTTACACTTCTGGAAGAACTAGCAATGAAGCTGCTTACTTATACCAATTATTTGTTCGTCAATTTGGTACAAATAATCTACCAGACTGCTCTAATATGTGTCACGAAAGTAGTGGTAGCGCCTTATCTGAAACACTTGGAATTGGTAAAGGATCTGTAACTTTAGACGATTTTAATCATGCAGATTTAGTCATTGTAATGGGGCAAAACCCAGGAACCAATCACCCAAGAATGCTTACAGCATTAAGAAATACTAAAAAAAACGGTGGAAAAATAATGACTATTAATCCATTACCTGAAGTTGGATTAATGAATTATGTTGATCCTCAAAACCCTTTAAAATGGTTAGGTTCTGGTGACAAATTAACCGATTTGTTTCTTCAAGTAAAAATAAATGGAGATGTAGCTTTATTGAAAATCATCTTAAAATTGATGAAAGAAAAGGAAAACAAAGAACCAAACACTGTTTTCAATCATCAATTTATAAAAGAAAAAACGCATGGTGTAGATGAATTTTTAAATGATTTAGACAACTATACCATAGAAGAGTTACTACCTCAAACTGGCTTATCTATTGAAACCATTAAAGAAGCTACAGAGTTAATTATAAATAACGACAAGATTATAATCTGTTGGGCAATGGGATTAACTCAACATAAAAATGCTGTAGACAATATTAGAGAATTAGTCAATCTACTTCTTTTAAAAGGTAGTATTGGTAAAAAAGGAGCTGGTACCTGTCCAGTTCGTGGGCATTCCAATGTACAAGGAGATAGAACCATGGGAATTTGGGAAAAGCCAAAAGATTCATTTTTAGACAATCTAGAAAAAGAATTTAATTTCAAAGCTCCTCGCAAACATGGTTACGATGTAGTTGCAGCTATTGAAGCTATGCATAAAAATGAAGCTAAGGTATTCATTGGTATGGGGGGGAACTTTATTTCAGCTACACCAGATACTGAATACACAGCTGAAGCGTTGAGAAATTGTAATTTAACCGTTCAAGTTTCAACAAAACTAAATAGAAGTCACTTAGTACATGGAAAACAAGCTTTAATACTTCCTTGTTTAGGACGATCTGAAAAGGATATTCAAGCTAGTGGAGAACAATTTGTTTCTGTAGAAAATTCTATGGGAGTTGTACACCAATCTAATGGTCATTTATCACCATCATCTTCAGAATTACTTAGCGAACCAGCTATTGTAGCAGGAATTGCCGAAGCTACTTTAAAAAATTCTACTACTGAATGGAAATCATTAGTTACTAACTATGATTTAATTCGAAATAAAATTGAAGCTACCATCCCTGGTTTTGACAATTATAATAAACGAGTTAGAAATAAAGGTGGGTTTTACCTTCCAAACAACGCAAGAGATAATAACTATACTCCTACAGCAACGGGGAAAGCTAACTTTACTTTAAACCTACCATCAGATGTAGCTTTAGAAAGCAATCAATTTATGTTAATGACTATTCGTACTCATGATCAATACAATACCACTATTTATGGATTAAACGACCGCTATAGAGGTGTTTTAAATGAGCGTAGAGTTATTTTTATGAATCCAAATGATATGAAAAACCAAGGTTTATCTAAACTTGACAAAGTAAACTTAGTAAGTCATTTTAAAGGAGAAAGAAGAATTGCAAATGGATTTTTAGTTATACCATATAGCATACCAAGACAGTGTACAGCTACGTATTTTCCTGAAGCAAATGTTTTAGTTCCAATACAAAGTAAAGCTAGAATTAGTCATACTCCAGCCTCTAAAACAGTAATAATAACTGTTGAAAAAGGCTAATTAAAAAAGATTTGTATTTTAGTAAAATAATTTAACATTAATTAACCACCAATTATGCCTTTTATAGAAGAAGAAAAGTTTAAGTTAATGCAAGAAGACTTAGACAATTCAAAGTTAAAAAGAGAAGAAGCTGAAAATGAATTAAGCCAAGTTCAAGAAGAATATGACTCTTTTAAAAAGAAGTCTAAAATTATTCCTATCGTCTTAGGCCTTTTATTAGGAGCTTCTTTAGCAGCCACTTATTACTTTTACACGAACAATGGTGGTAGCTCTTTTTCTTCTACTGACGAAATAGCTACTATAAAGAAAAATGAAGCTCTTAGAGTATTAGACAGTGTTAAAAGAGCACAAGCTAGAGCTAAAAGAAAAGCTAGAGCTCAAGCTAAATCTGGAGATGCAGTTAATACCAATAACGATGAATCTACTAGTAACAGTTCTTTAGACATTAGCAAAGCTGCTTCTGATGTATCAAAAAAGACTTCTGGAAAAACTATATATTCAGTACAAATAGGTGTTTTTTCTAAAAGAAATCACCCGCTATTATCTTCAAAAACAATTCCTTCTACAGTAACAAGTTCTGATGGATATTTTAAATATTCTATAGGTTTATTTTCTACTTTAAAAGAAGCTAAAAAACTACAAAGAGAATTAGTAAAAGTTGGATTTGATGATGCATTTGTAGCTTCATACATAAATGGAAAACGTCAAAAAATACACAATTAAAACAAAACATATTTAATGCTAAATAAAATTAGTAAAAGAGCACTCATATTAGGTTTAATAATGAGTGTTCATTTTTTTTATGCCCAAACTAACATACCAGCTAAAGAAACCCAAAAAGGTTTTGGACAATTAGACTTTTTATCTATAAAAATGCCAGGCAATGAAGAAAACATGGATTTTACAGGGCTTCATTATAATTTAAAACTTAATGATTGGAGTTATGCAGGGCTTGGATTCTATGGAGCTGTGGGCGGAATTAGAGGCGGTTTTTTCACATTAGGAATCAATGCTGGTATTCAACAAAAAATAACAAAAAAATTATTTTTAGATACTGGTTTCCATTTCGGTGGCGGTGGTGGTGCTTCTGCTCCTGATGGTGGTGGAGCTTTTATTTTACCTCACTTTAACTTAGGTTATGATTTCAAATATTTTTCTGCTACCGCTGGTTATAGTTATATCAACTTTTTTGATAAAGGTAACATCAATAGCAGTCAGTTTAATGTTGCTGTACAAATTCCTTTATCTTTTGATTTTACTAGCTTTAAAGAAAGAGAGCAATCTTTTTCAATAGAAAACCTAACCAATACCTCATGGAATCAAAAAAGAAACCGAGCTTCTTTATTAGTTCATCTTAACAACCTTTCTGTTACCAAAGGAAATCTTAAAGGAAAAACCATACGCTTAGCTGGTTTTGAATTTAATTCTTATTTGAATGATAATATTTTCTTTTTTGTAAAGGCTGATGGGGCTTATCATGGAATCAAAGCAGGCTATATGGACATCTTATTAGGAGGTGGTTATCATTTGTCTATGAATAAAAATAGAACTAATATTTTAGCTAAATTCGGTGTTGGAGCCGGAGGCGGCGGTGGTGTAGACACTAAAGGGGGTTTTTTAATTTACCCTGACATCTCTATTGAACAAAAATTATTTAACAATGTTTATGGATCAATAAATAAAGGATATCTAATGAGTCCTGACGGACACTTCACTTCCTCTACTCTAGGTTTTGGACTTAAATATTATATTGACAAAGACGGTATAGAATCTGAAGAAAATAGTTTTTCTACAGCAAAACTTAAAGGGTTAGAAGCTATTATTAAACAAGACTTATATTTAAATGCAGCTAGAGATACTGGCATAAATCAAGACATGCACCAAATATCTTTACAAGTTAACTTTTTCTTTAATAAATATATTTACGGTGCTGGACAAACTTCTTTTGCTAATTTTGGTGATGCTGGAGCGTATGCTGAAGGAATTGTTGGTTTAGGAGTACAATCAAACACTTTCTTTAATAATACCACTTCTGTATTTTTACAAGCATTAGCAGGAGCTGCTGGTGGAGGCGGAATTAGCACAGGACAAGGTTTAATAGTAAAACCAAGTGCTGGTGTTAATTACAAACTAACAGACAAACTTAATTTACGAGCAGGATTAGGGTATGTTAAAGCTCGTGGAGGAAGTTTAAGTAGTTCTTATCTAAATTTCGGAATCAGCTACAACTTCTCTTATTTAAGTGTTAAATAAATACTAAAAAAACTAAATATTCCCTAAACTAACACCTAAATAACAACTATATATTTAAAAAAACCGATTATATTTTGATTTAAATCAAAATATAATCGGTTTTAATATTTCATTTTTGATGCATAGAAATTTCTAGCAATTAATTATTAATCAAACTAATTAAAAAAATGAAAAAAATCACCCTTCAAATTTTATCATTATTAGCTGTAATAACTTTAACTACAAGCTGTAGTGATAATGAAACTTCTTTAAATCAAGATGCACAAATACCAAAACAAATCTTAACTAAATTAAAAGACTTTAACATTAACACAGATAATGTTACTCTATCAAAACAACACTTACCTGATGGCACTTCGAGAGACAGATATCTTGTAGAAGGCGACATATATTTAAGTCATGAGCAAATTATGAACTTTGAAAAAGTCGGTCAATATTTAGGCAAAAATTATAGAACAAGTAATTTAGTAGACAGAGGTACTATTATTAATATAATGGGATATAATGCTAATGATGGTTATGGTTTATCTTCAAGAGAACAAACAGCATTAAGAATGGCTGTAGAAAACTATAACGAACTTAATTTAGATATTCAGTTTAATTTAACTTTCGGTACAAATTATTCTCCTCAAGACATGCTTGTTTACGTAGATGCAAACGCTGTTGGCGCTGGAGGATCTGCTGGCTTTCCTTCTAATGGAAAACCTTATAAATGGGTAGAAATTCACGGTTTAGGAAACTTCAGTCTTGATGTAATTGAGCATGTAATTACACATGAAATTGGTCATTCTGTTGGATTTAGACATACCGATTGGCAAACTAGACGAAGTTGTGGACAAAATGTAAACGAAGGACAAGCTGGTGTTGGTGCTATTCCTATACCTGGTACAACAGCTGGTTATGATCCAACCTCTTTAATGCTAGCATGTTTCAGTAGTAATTCTTCTGGGGAATTTAACCAAAATGACAGAATTGCCTTAAACTACTTGTATTAATTATAATTTCTATATAAGTTTTATCTTTATAAAAGAGACTTTGTTTTAAACTAGTCTCTTTTTTTTATATTTTGCAGTAAATAATCAATTGTCCCTCAACCCTTATGCTAAAATATATCTCTTCACTATTCTTAGTATTCTTCTCCTCTACTCTTTTATTTTCTCAAACCAACACAACTTTAAATGAAAATGAATTAATAGATTTAAAAAAGAAATTTTATTTAAATAGAAAAATCGGAATAGACAGTACTTTATTTTACATGAATAAACTTGTTAAAACCAACAACATCCCTTATAAAACTTTTGCATATTCCGCCATTGAATATATAAAAACAAGAGAAAAACAAATTGTAGATATCAATTTTTTTAAAGATAGTATCTCTAAATATTTACCCAAAATTTCTTTAAAAAAAGAGAATTACAATATCTTATTTGATATTCACATACTCCTAGGAAATACTAAAAAACGAAGAGGTCTTACTAAACAAGCTCTTAAAAACTACACAAAAGCAGAAGCCTACGCCATTGAAACAAAAGATATAGAGCGAATTATTAAAATAAAAGGAAACATAGCTCTTATATATCAAGACATGGAAGAGCTTAATGAAGCTTTATTAAAAACTAAAGAAAAACACTTTTTACTAGAAATAAGTAAAGAAAAGTTAGGAAGTAAATTTCAAATCAACAAACTAAAAACTTCTCTTAATATTGGCGCTATTTATGCTACTATGTATAAAAACGACACTTTACAAATACAATATGCAGACTCATCTTTATACTATTACAACTCTATTCTTAAAAACAATAATCTTAAGGATGATTCTTATTATTACGGTAGAACTTATTATGGCTTGGGAACTATTCACACTTTAAAAAAGGAATACACCAAAGCTAATCTTTATCTTGAAAAGAGTTTAGAGATTTTTCATAAATACAAATCATATTCTTATTTATATAAAGGCTATTACAATACTGCTGTTAATTATTATATGGCTAAGAATTTAAAAAAAGCTAAAAACAACTTTTTAAAAGCCCTTCATATAAAAAACGACACACTATTGGACTATAATTATATGCATGCAAATAATTATCTCTCTAAAATTTACTTAAACCAAAAGAAAGTAGATTCTGCTAATTATTACTTAAACACCTTTTTAAATGCATATGATAAAATATCTACAAGAGAAAAGCAACAATTCAAAGAAGCATATAAAACTGCCAAGGAAATTAATTTTACAAAAAAAATTAACGCCCTAAATAAAGACAATAACAAAAGAGCTTTTTACTACAATATCATTGTTATTAGCTTAATTCTAATACTAGGATTTACAAGCTTTTTTGTTTTCAAAAATATAAGAGAAAAAAAGAAAGCAAAATCACGGTTAAATGATTTGTTAACTAGAGTTTCTCAAAAAGAAAAAGACACTATTACAACTAGTGACTTAAAAATAAAAGATGAGCAACACCAACAAATTATTAAGGGGTTATCTAAAATTGAAGAAAAATTATATTTTTTAAAAGATGATTTTAACCTATATAATGCAGCTAAAAAAATTGGTACTAACACTACTTATCTTTCTAAAGTAATAAAAGAATACAAAAAAATGAGTTTTAGTGAATACACCAACGAACTAAGGATTAATTATATTACAAAAAAATTGAGTGAAGACAAAAAAATCAGAGCGTATACAACGCAAGCTATTGGTGAAATTGGAGGTTATAAAAATGCTAAATCCTTTACTCGAATTTTTAAAAAGCACACAGGAATAACTCCTTATCAATTCATTGAAAAAATTGACAAGGAAGTTATCATTAAATAATATTTACATAAAAACAGGTGGTTCTAAGCAGTAAACTGTTTTTTTCTCTAAAATAACTCCTGGTGGAGGTGGTGGAGAACAATCTTCTTCTCCATCCGTGTCAGGTCCACCATTTAATTTAGTTCCTTTTGCCGTTATATTCCTCTGCTCTACTCTTGTTAGCTGAAAAGATTCTAAAGTGCTAATTGTTAATAATTTCATGATTAATTAATTTAAGTTAGTTCAATTTATATCTTTTTAACTCTGATATTACTTAATTCTTGTTTCCTCTTTCTTACACTTCTAAAAACTACTGTAAAACAACATGTTATCTATTTTTTTATTATACCATAATTTTAAAATAGTACCTCCCTATTTTATAAATCACAACCTTCTTTCCTTCATTTATCACATTTTACATTCAATATTTGTGATATAGAATGATACAAATAAGTACTTCTTTTTATTCTCATTAATAAACTTAAATACAACTTATAAATATCTATAGGAAGCTGAAAATGTAGATATTCTATTAAAATAACTAGAGTAAGCATACTAACTAAATTTTAATCCAATGAAAAAAACATTTTTTTTATCTAAAGGAATTGAAAAGTTTTCAAACTTAGAAATTAACGACTTGTCACCTATTAGAGGAGGTGACATAGGTATAGGTTCATCATCAGATGACATTATTTATTACCCTACTGGTGGCGGTGGCGGACGATGTCCAAAAGGATTAGTCTGGAGCAATAAATTAAAAAGATGTGTTAAGTTTTTAGAAGCTGACCATACTCATGAAGTAATAGGTATTAGCACTGGTATTCCACACTAATACATAAATTTAAAAATCAAGGAAATTATACTTGATATAGTTTCCTTGATTTATATTAATTAATAATTAAATCATGAATTTCAATTCTTTAGCTATAAAAGTTGCCAGCAGATGCAATCTCAATTGCTCATATTGTTTTATGTACAATTTAGGGGATACAACTTATAAAAAACAACCTAAGTTTATGTCTACTAAAATTGTTGATAACATTATTAACAAAACCAAAAAATATATACAAGAGTATAATAAAAAAGAGTTTTCTTTTCTATTCCATGGTGGAGAACCTCTACTCGCTCCAAAACAATTTTTTATAGACTTTACATCTAAAGTAAAAGAAATTCAGAATGAACTCAATGATGTAGTTTTTTCTTTTGATTTACAAACCAATGGTGTTCTATTGGATGAAAGCTGGATTCGTTTATTTAAAGAATTAAACATTTCCCCTAGCGTTAGCGTGGACGGCACACAAAAAGCGCATGACATGTTTAGAGTCGATCATAAAGGTAATGGAAGTTATAATGATGTCTTTAAAGGTGTAACTCTTTTAAAAAAAGAAATGAATTTTGCAGATATAGCATGTGTAATTAATGTAAAAGAAACTCCTCTAGAAGTTTACAATAGTTTCAAAAAAATGAGAGTTAGCTATGTGAATTTCCTTATTCCAGATTATACTCATAATAGCTATCCTTTTAATAAAGAAAAAACTATTATGGGAGACTGGTTAATCGAGCTATTTAACATATGGGTTAACGATTCTCAACGATATAAAATCCCTATTTTTATAGGGCTATTAAACTCCTTAACCATGCTTAACGAGAACCCCATAAATGAATCTACCGTGTTAGTCATAGAAACAAATGGGGAAATTGAAGCTATAGATTCTTTAAAAGCATGTGGACATGGTTTTACAAAAACTGGTTTTAATATTAAAGACAATAGCTTTCAGGATATTAAAAAAACCTCTCTAGGAAAGTTATACTTTAATAATATTAACTCTAAACTATGTAAGCAATGTCAAGAATGCCCTTTAAATGTAATTTGCAAAGGAGGCAGATTGGTACATCGATATAGCAAAGAAAATGGTTTCAACAATCCATCTGTTTACTGTAAAGACTTAATTAAACTTATAGCACATATACAAGGATACTTTATTTCTTGTTTTCCAGACTTACATGAAAAAGAAAATGTAGAAAAAATTAATCCTACAGAAATTATTAACTACTTAGACTCAACTGATTTTAACAAAAACTTTTTCTATAAAAAAGAATTAGAATCTTTTTCAGAAAAAAATATGATAATCGCATAAGCCTACTAAAAAAATTAAAAATCATTCTTTAAAAGATCTAATCTTAAAATGCGAAACCTGAAAAGCATTAAATAGAGTAAGGACAAATTAAAAACAACTAACCATGTTAAAATCAATTTCAAACTTAGGTACTATCCTAAAAAAAGATGAACAACGAACTATTAATGGAGGCCAAATACATTGTCCTCGTGGATGGATTTTAGATTGTACTTATTACGGATGCTGGTGTATTATACCAGTTGAAGAGGATGATGAGCATATAGGCTATATCTAAAAAAAAAGGGTTAAACTATTATAATAGTTTAACCCTTTTTAAATTTATATAAAATCTAATTATATCTTTTTAGCATTTTTCACTTTTTGCTTCGTAAGGGCAATATTAATTACTTCACTCATTTCAGTTACATAATGGAAAGTTAAGCCTTTTAAATAACTAGCTTTAATTTCATCAATGTCTTTTTTGTTGTCAGCACAAAGAATTATTTCTTTAATATTTGCTCTTTTAGCAGCCAATATTTTTTCTTTAATCCCTCCAACAGGCAATACCTTACCACGTAAAGTAATTTCTCCTGTCATTGCTATTTTATTTTTTACTTTTCTCTGTGTAAATACAGACACCAATGAAGTTAACATAGTAATACCAGCACTCGGTCCATCTTTAGGAGTTGCTCCTTCTGGCACATGAATATGAACATCGTATTTATCTAAAACCTCAGGTTTAATTCCAAACTCTTCAGCATTAGCTTTAATATACTTCATTGCTATGGTTGAAGACTCTTTCATAACTGTACCTAAATTACCCGTAATAGATAAGCTTCCTTTTCCTTTCGATAAAATAGACTCAATAAATAAAATATCTCCACCAACACTTGTCCAAGCTAAACCTGTAACTACACCAGCTACATCATTGCTTTCATACTTGTCGCGTTCTAAACGAGCAGGCCCTAAAATAGTTTCAATATCTTCATCTGTTAGAGAAACGTTATACTCCTCCTCCATCGCTATTGATTTTGCTGCAAAACGCACTACTTTCGCTACTTGCTTTTCAAGACCACGAACACCAGATTCTCTTGTATAACCTTCTACAATTTTTTCTATTTGCTTTTTACCAACCGTTAAATGTTCAGTTGATAATCCATGCTCTTTTAATTGCTTAGGAAATAAATACTTTTTTGCGATTTCAACCTTCTCTTCAATAGTATACCCTGTTACATTGATAAGCTCCATACGATCGCGTAATGCCCAAGGTATTTGTCCTAAATTATTAGCAGTAGCTATAAATAACACTTTAGAAAGATCATAACCAACCTCTAAATAATTATCATAAAACTCTGTATTTTGTTCAGGATCTAACACTTCTAACATAGCAGAAGATGGGTCTCCTTGATGACTTTGACTTAATTTATCTATTTCATCTAATACAAATACAGGATTTGAAGTACCCGCCTTTTTAAGGTTTTGAATTAAACGACCAGGCATAGCTCCAATATAAGTTTTACGATGTCCTCTAATTTCAGCTTCATCACGTAAACCACCTAATGACATACGTACATACTTACGACCTAAAGCTTCAGCAACTGATTTACCTAACGAAGTTTTTCCAACACCTGGAGGACCGTATAAACAAATTATTGGTGACTTCATGTCTCCACGTAATTTTAATACAGCTAAATGTTCAATAATACGTTCTTTAACTTTTTCAAGTCCAAAGTGATCTCTATCTAATATTTTTTGAGCTTTTTTCAAGTCAAATTTATCCTCAGAATATTCTCCCCAAGGTAATTCTAACATCAACTCTAAATAATTACGTTGCACACCATATTCAGCCATTTGAGGATTCATTCTTCTTAAACGATTTATTTCCTTCTCAAATGTTTCAGCAACATTTTTATTCCATTTCTTAGACTTTGCCTTTGTTTTCATTTCTTCCAACTCTTGGTCGTGAGAAACTCCACCTAACTCGTCTTGAATTGTTTTTAATTGCTGATGTAAATAATATTCACGTTGTTGTTGATCTAAATCTGATCTTGTTTTTGACTGAATATCATTACGTAATTGTAACTTTTGAAGCTCTTTATCTAAGTTTTTTAAAGTTAAAAGCGCTCTTTCTTTTAAGTTATCCTTTTCAAGTAAAACTTGTTTATTTGAAACACTCAATTCCATATTAGATGAAATAAAGTTCACTAAAAATGAATTTGATTGAATGTTCTTAATTGCAAAAGAAGCTTCAGAAGGTAACATTGGATTTTCTTTAATTACCTCTAAAGCTAAATCTTTGATAGAATCAATTATTGCATTAAACTCTTTTTCATCATCAATATCTCTTTCCTCTTTTGCCTCTCTAACTTTAGCTTTTAAATATGGAGTATCTTGTGTAATCTCATCAATTTCAAAGCGTTTTTTTCCTTGTATAATAACAGTTGTGTTACCATCTGGCATTTTAAGAACTCTTAAAATTTGCGCAACTACACCCGTTTTATGAATATCATCTATACCTGGATTCTCTACATCACTATTTTTTTGTGCTACTACACCTACAATTTTATCTCCTTCATTAGCATCTTTAATTAATTGAATAGACTTATCTCTTCCAGCAGTTATAGGAATCACCACACCTGGAAATAACACTGTATTCCTTAAAGGTAAAATTGGTAACTCAGAAGGTACTTCTTCTTTATTTATTATTTCTTCATCCTCTGGAGTTAACAAAGGAATTAATTCAGAATTTTCATTAAAAGCATCCTGAAGCGACAAGTTGTCTAAATGTATTATTTTGGGTTTACTCATAATCTTTTATATCTGTCATAGTGGCATTTTTCTATTAGTACACTTAATACAAAAAGCACTACAAAAACCTTAATCTTCTAATAAACAACACTATACGTGTTGCTTTTTTGTTTTCTTTCCTTATATAGGTCAATTCTTATGCCAACTAATTCTTTATAAGAAACTTGTAACTATTTTTACAATCAGTCGTCATATTATTATATTTTTACAAAAAGCTATACCAAACAATGAAAACTAAACTATTTTTTATTTCCTTATTACTACTCCTAACCAACTGTACCTCAAATAAAAACTCTGAAGAGTTTATTAAGAATGCCTCTGGTCGTTATTTTTTTAATGCTGATGAAACTATAGAAGTAAAATTTAACGAAGGAAAGTTATTTTTAACATGGCGTGGTCAAAATTTAGAACCTCTAAAAGTTAATGATAGTACTTTTTATGCTCGTGAATTAAACGAAAAACTAATATTTAACACAGCACAAAATAAAATTGAATTAGCAAAAAAACGTGAACATCATGATAAAGTTTACATTTTCAACAAACTTAAAGAAGGTGAAAAAACTCCTAGTGAATACTTAGCTGAAAATAATTTTGAAGCCGCTTTAAAAGGATATAAAGCCATTAAGCAAAAAGATAGTTTAAACCCTGTTATTAGAGAAAGAAGTTTAAATCGTTTAGGTTATCGTTATTTATCAAATAAAGAATTTGAAAAAGCTCTTAATGTTTTTAAAATCAATATTGAATTATACCCTAAAAGCTCTAATACTTACGACAGTACCGGTGATGCTTATTTAAAAATGAAAGATACTATAAAAGCTACAGAATACTATAAAAAATCATTAGCTATTAATCCAGAAAATAGAAGTTCTAGAAGAGCTTTAAAAAGACTTACTAAAAAGGAAGAAGATTAATTTATAGCAAAATTAAAACTGCAATTCCAACAAAAACAACTATTTGTGCCCATTTTAGGTAAACTCCTATTTGGGCATTCTTTTTTATAGATTCTGAAATAGTACCTGCTAAAATAGCTATTGTAGAAAATATTACGAACGATGTTAGTATAAATAAACCTCCTAAAACATAAAACTGTAATACATTTGAAAGACTATCCGAAAACAGAAATTGCGGAAAAAAAGCCAAAAAGAAAATAGTCACTTTCGGATTTAAAACATTCATCCAAAATCCTTTTTTAAACAATTCAAAAGTTGTCTTTTTTTCTACATTCTCTGTTGAAAATGCAATTTTAGCATCGCTTCTATATACTTGATAAGCTAAATACAAAAGATACCCTGCTCCCAATAGTTTTATAATAAAAAACAATTTAGGGTTTTGATTTATAATTTCTGAAACTCCAAAGGCTACTAAGGTAGTATGAATAATACAACCAGTCATTAATCCAGCTACAGTTGCTAATCCATATTTTTTTCCGTTTACGATACTTTGTGTTAAAACAAATATATTGTCTGGTCCTGGTGAAAAAGCTAGTGTTCCAGTAGCTAAAACAAAAGAGATTAGGGTTTCAATCATTTATTAACTTTTTGCTAAAATAGCTTTATTGATTCTCTTTACCAAGCTTGGTCCTTCATAAATAAAACCTGTATAAATCTGAACTAAATCTGCACCAGCATCAAGTTTTTCTAAAGCATCTTTTTCTGAATGAATACCTCCTACTCCAATGATTGGAAATGCCTTATTTGAATTGTCTGCTAAATATTTTATAACTCTTGTGCTTCTTTCTTTTACTGGCTGTCCACTCAAACCTCCATTACCAATTTTTTCCAATCGTTCTTTTGAGGCTTTTAGTCCTTCTCTATTTACAGAAGTATTTGAAGCTATAACTCCATCTATTTTAGTTTCAGCAACTAACTCTATAATTTCATCCAACTGTTGATTGTTCAAATCTGGAGCTATTTTTAATAAAATAGGCTTTTGAACAGACTCTTGATTGTTCAACTTTTGAACCTCCGTAATTAATTCTTTTAAATAATCTACATCATCTAATTTTGCGTGACTTCCAACATTTGGACAACTCACATTTAACACAAAGTAATCTACGTAAGGATGCAATCCTTTAAAGCACTCTACATAATCCTCTGTATAATCTTCTGGAGCTGTATTGGTATTTTTACCAATATTACCTCCAAGAATAATTTTTCCTTTGTTCTTTTTTAATTGCTCTATTGCAGTAGCTAATCCTTCATTATTAAACCCCATACGATTAATAATTCCTTGGTCGTCTTTTAAACGAAACAATCGCTTTTTCGGATTCCCAGCCTGCCCTTTAGGAGTTACAGTTCCTATCTCTACAAATCCAAAACCAAAATCGGCTAACTCATTATACAACACTGCATTTTTATCAAAACCAGCAGCAAGTCCTACAGGATTTTTAAAAGTTAATCCAAATAGATTTCTTTCCAATTTTTTATCATTTACCTGATATAATCCTCTAAACAAAGAAGACATTAATGGTATTTTGGATAAAAACTTTACCAATGAAAAAGTAAAATGATGAATCTTTTCTGGATCGAAAAGAAAAAATATTGGACGGATGATTAGTTTATACATAATAATTAAATATAAAAAAAGCCCCAATACAATTGGAGCTTCTGAATTATCTTAAAACAGCTTCTAAATTCTTTTCGAATGTTTGCTGTAATTTTTTCATTATTTTATCAATTTGCTTGTCAGCCAACGTTTTATTTTCGTCTTGTAAAACAAAACTTACTGCATATGATTTTTTACCTTCTGGTAATTTATCTCCTTCATATACATCAAATAAATCAACTTCTTTTAATAATTTCTTCTCTGATTGAAAAGCCAAATTATATAATTCTTTAAATTCTACTTTAGAGTCTAACAATAAAGCTAAGTCACGTTTAACAGCTGGGAATTTTGGTAAATCGGTTACTTTGATTTTCTTTTTTCCTACAAAAGTTAAAATGTTTTGCCAGTTAAAATCTGCAAATAACACTTCTTGTTTTATAGAAAATTCTTTTAAAATTCCTCTCTTAACAACACCAAACTCTACCAGTTTAGTTTTTCCTAAACTTAACACAATACCTTCTGAGAATATATCAGTTTTTACTGGAGTTGTTTTTAATTTATCTAATCCTAAGCGACTTAAAATATTTGTTACAATTCCTTTTAAGTAAAAGAAATCTGAAGTTTGTGTTGCTGTTTTCCAGCTTTCTTTTGTTCTATTACCTGTAACAAATAATGTTAAATGCTTATCTTCTTGATATCCGCTTTCAAATTTATGATACGTTTTACCGAACTCATAAAATTTCAATGCGTTATTTTTTCTGTTAATATTGTAAGCAACAGATTCTAAACCACTAAATAATAATGATTGGCGCATTACCTTTAAATCATTACTCAATGGATTTAACATCTCTACATTATATGCAGGATTTAAATTCTCTGATAAATCAACATAATCAGCTTTAGTCAAAGAATTTGCCATTGTTTCATTAAATCCTAATGACGTTAATTGGTTTGCAACAATATTTTCAATTTTTACCTCTTTATCACTATCAAAAGAAATAGAAGTATTTAATTTATGTGAGAATTCAACATTATTATATCCGTAAACTCTTAAAATTTCTTCAATAATATCTGCTTCACGCTGAACATCTACTCGATAAGATGGAATTGTTAATCCTAAACCTCCAGCAGTTTCACTGTTAATTTTTATCTCTAAAGATGCTAAGATATTTTTAATAGTTTCCTTTGGAATTTCCTGCCCTATTAATCTATAAGCATTTTCATACGATAAGAATACCTGAAAATCTTCAATCTTTTCTGGATAAAAATCTAAAACATCTGATGACATTTTTCCACCAGCATATTCTTCAATTAATAAAGCTGCGCGTTTTAATGCATATTTTGTTAAATTGATATCTATTCCTCTTTCAAAACGGAAAGAAGCATCAGTATTTAACGCATGTCTCTTAGCTGTTTTACGAACAGAAACTGGGTTAAAATAAGCACTTTCTAAAAAGATAGTGGTAGTGTGCTCAGTTACTCCTGATTTGATCCCTCCAAAAACTCCACCAATACATAATGGATTATCATCAGCATCACAAATCATAATATCTTCAGAAGACAACTCTCTTTCAACTTCATCTAAAGTAGTAAACTTAGTACCTTGTTCTAAAGTTTTAACAACTACTTTACTACCTTTAATCTTATTCGCATCAAAAGCATGTAATGGCTGTCCTAATTCATGTAAAACATAGTTTGTAATATCTACTACATTATTCTTAGGAGCTATACCTATCGCTTTTAATCTATTTTGAATCCATTCTGGAGACTCCTTTACTTCTATATCTGTAATTGTAATTCCACAATAACGAGGAACCAAATTTTTATCTTCTATTTCAATATCAATTTTCTGAGTACGCTCATCAACGTGGAAATCTGATACTGAAGGTGAAATTAACTCTAAGTTTGTTCCTTGTTGAATTAATCCTGCGCGTAAATCACGAGCAACACCAAAATGGCTCATTGCATCAGCACGATTTGGAGTTAATCCAATTTCAAAAACATAATCAGTTTCAATATTAAAAACCTCAGAACAAGGAGTTCCAGGAACTAAAGCTTCATCTAAAACCATAATTCCATCATGACCTTTACCTAAACCTAATTCGTCTTCGGCACAAATCATTCCATGACTCTCTTCTCCTCTAATTTTTCCTTTCTTTATTTTAAAGCCTTCACCTTTTTCATCATACAAGGTTGTTCCAACAGTAGCTACAGGTACTTTTTGTCCAGCATCTACATTTGGTGCTCCACAAACTATTTGCACTGGATTACCATCTCCTAAATCAACAGTAGTAACTTTTAACTTGTCTGCATTAGGATGTTTAATACATGTTTTTACTTCGCCTACAACTACCCCTTTTAAACTTCCTTTAATGCTTTCAACAGTTTCAATTCCTTCTACTTCAAGACCTAAATCTGTTAATAGTTCTCCTGTTTTTTCTGCTTCCCAGTCAGTTTGTAAAAATTGTCGTAACCAATTGTATGATATCTTCATAATCAATCTCTAATTTAAGCCCGCAAATTTACATAAATTTAAGGAATAAATCGAATTCCTTTTTCATAGCATTTACTTTACTGACTGTTAACGATTTGATAACATTGATGCTTTTTTATTATTGTTTTTTTGCATCCCCCTCTTAAATTAAATAATCATAACTTTTTTAAATGAAAAAATTATTACCCTTCATTTTGCTGATAGCTTCTATATCAGTATTTTCTCAAGTGCCTTCTTATTACAACGACGTTAATTTAAATCAGTCAGGCGCCTCTTTAAAAAATGCATTATCAACTAAAATAATTAGCACACATACAACAAACTTATCATACACTCCAGGTATTTGGAACGCTTTAAAACAATCTGATTTAGATCCAAATAACAACTCTAAAGTAGTTTTAATATATGGTTATAGTGATACTGATGGTAATTATATAACTGACAGAACTCGTAGTAAAGACGCAAATGGTGGTTCTGCTGGAACTCAATGGAACAGAGAACATGTTTATCCTAAATCGTTAGGAAATCCTAATTTAGGAACTTCTGGTGCTGGTGCAGATGCACATCATGTTAGACCAGCAGATATTTCTTTTAACTCTCAAAGAAGTAGTAAAAAATTTGTCACTGGCTCTGGAAATGCTGGTAACGCATCTGGTGGATGGTATCCTGGTGACGAGTGGAAAGGTGATGTAGCTCGTATGATGATGTATATGTATTTACGCTACGGAAACCAATGTTTACCTAGTAACGTAGCTATTGGTACAACGAACTCTTCAGATAGTAATATGATTAACCTATTATTACAATGGAATGCTGAAGATCCTGTGTCTGATTTTGAAAAGCAACGTAACCCTATTATCCAAGGATTACAAGGAAATCGTAATCCTTTTATAGATAACCCTGCTTTTGCTACTAAAATTTGGGGAGGTCCTCAAGCTGAAGATTTATTTGGAAATGGTGGTGGATCATCAGACACACAAGCTCCAACTGCTCCTTCTAATTTAACAACTTCTAATATTACTGAAAACTCTGTGAATTTATCGTGGAATGCTGCTACTGATAATGTAGGTGTAGTTGGTTATGATATTTATAATGGATCAACAAAAATAAGTACAACAACAAATATTACTTATTCAGTTATTGGTTTAACTGCTGCAACAGCGTATTCTTTTTCTATAAAAGCTAAAGATGCTGCAAATAATATTTCTACGGCTAGTAATACAGTAAACATAACTACTTCTTCTACTCCATCTTCAGGAAATGCTTCTGACTTATTAATTTCTGAGTATGTTGAAGGTTCATCTAATAACAAAGCTTTAGAATTAGCTAACTATACTGGAACTACGATAAACTTATCTGGATATTCTTTAAAGAAAGCTTCTAACGGAGGCGGATGGACTAGCACTTTAAATTTAACTGGTCAGTTAACCAATGGAAAAGTATATGTAATTGCTCATAGTAGTGCTACAACTTCTATTAAAAATAAAGCTCAATTAACCAATACAAGTGTTTTATCTTTTAATGGTAATGATGCTATTGGATTATTTAAAGGTAATACTTTAATTGATTTAATTGGTAACCCAACTAGCTCATCTACTTTTGCTCAGGACAAAACTTTACAAAGAAAATCTACTATTACATCTCCTAACTCAAGTTATACCTCTTCTGAGTGGAATACTTTATCTAAAGATACTTTTAGTGGTTTAGGAAACCATACTATTGAAGGAGGAACTCCTCCTGATACTCAAGTTCCAACGGCTCCATCTAACTTAACAGTATCATCAGTAACACAAACTTCTGCAAATTTATCTTGGACAGCTGCTACTGATAATACTGCAGTAACTGGGTATGATATTTATAGAGGAACAACCAAAATAGGAACAACTACAAATACTAGTTATTCAGTTACTGGACTAACAGCTGCAACTAATTACACATTTTCTGTAAAGGCTAAAGATACTGCTGGTAATATTTCTGCTTCTAGTAATGTAGTTGGTATTACTACCAAGTCTGTTACAGTTACTTACTGTGATTCTAAAGGAAATAATTCTAGTTACGAATACATAGATAATGTTGCCATTGGTGGTATATCAAATGCTACTTCTTCAAATTCAGGCTATGGAAACTTTACTTCTCAAACAGCTAATTTAAGCTACGGTAGTAATACTATTATTGTTAGTGCTGGTTTTGCTAGTACCTCTTATACTGAGTTTTGGAAAGTATGGATTGACTTTAATAAAAACGGAACTTTTGAAAGTAATGAAGAAGTGGTAAGCGGTTCTTCTTCTAGTGCAGGAAATTTATCTTATAGTTTTACAGTTCCTTCTTCAGCATTGTCAGGAAAAACAAGAATGCGTGTTTCTATGAAATGGAACTTAGCTCCTACTCCTTGTGAAACAATCCCTTATGGAGAAGTTGAAGATTATTCCGTTAATATTGGTGTAAGTGCTAAAAACATTAATCAATCTATTATAGCAGACGGAAAATTAGGAAATGAAGCTCCTATTTTTAGTGCCAATGTATCACCAAACCCAGCTGTAAACTTTATCAAATTACAATTGAGCGATAACAGAGACGCTAACTACAAAATAACCAATACTATAGGTCAAAAAGTATTATCTGGAAAAGTTAGCCATGCTACTATCAATATAGCTAATTTACATAATGGATTATATATTATTGAAGTGAATGATGGACAACGTTCATTCACTAAAAAATTCATTAAAAAATAACTTTCACCCCTCAAAAAAATTAAAGTCTTGTCATGAAAATGACAAGACTTTTAACTATAAAATACGTTATTTTCAATAAAAACTGTTGATAACTTATTAATCCTTAACATTTAGGTAACATAGAAACATGTTAAAAAAGTGTTAATTTTGCCAAACCTAACATAACGTTAAATCCCAAACAATGAAAAAACTATTACCCTTCGTTTTTCTGATAGCGTCGTTATCAGTTTTCTCCCAACAAATACCTTCTTATTATAATGATGTTAACTTAAACCAAACAGGAGCTGCATTAAAAGATGCATTAGCTGTTAAAATTATTGGTTCACATACATCTATTTTAACTTATACACCAGGTGTTTGGAACGCATTAAAACAAACAGATCTAGATCCAACAGACAATACTAAAGTGGTATTGATTTATGGTTGGAATGATTCTGATTCTGATATTACTAACGATCGTACTCGTGGAAAAGATAACCACGGTGGAGGATCAGGCGTATGGAATCGTGAGCATGTATATTCAAAATCTTTAGCTAACCCTA
Source organism: Tenacibaculum aiptasiae (assembly GCF_965221665.1). NCBI lineage: Bacteria > Pseudomonadati > Bacteroidota > Flavobacteriia > Flavobacteriales > Flavobacteriaceae > Tenacibaculum > Tenacibaculum aiptasiae. Next base: position 566,357 of record NZ_CBDCSN010000003.1, on the reverse strand, counting down.
ACTTAGGAACAAGTGGTCCTGGTGCTGATGCACATAACTTAAGGCCATGTGACGCTCAAAGAAACTCATCACGTAGTAACCGTAAGTTTGCTGCTGGTTCTGGAAATTCTGGTGCTACCCCACAAGGTAACTGGTATCCAGGTGACGAATGGAAAGGTGATGTAGCTCGTATGATGATGTACATGTACTTGCGTTACGGTAACCAATCTTTGCCAACTGGTGTTGGTGTTGGTAACACTGTAGCTACAGATCCAAACATGATCGACTTATTCTTACAATGGAATGCTGAAGATCCAGTATCGGATTTAGAAAAACAACGTAACCCAGTATTAGAACAATTACAAGGAAATCGTAACCCTTTTATAGATAATCCAGCTTTAGCAACTCAAATTTGGGGTGGTCCACAAGCGGAAGATTTATTTGGAAATGGTGGAAACACAGACACACAAGCACCAACTACTCCTTCTGGATTAGTAGCTTCAAATATTACACAGACAACTGTTGATTTAGCTTGGACTGCATCTACAGATAATACAGCTGTAACTGGTTATAATATTTTCAATGGAAGTACACAAGTAGCTACATCAACAAGTACAAGTACAACAGTTACTGGATTAACAGCTGGTACTTCATACAATTTTACTGTAAAAGCTTACGATGCAGCAGCTAATGTTTCTGCAGCAAGTAATGCTGTTAGTGTAACCACAACAAGCGGTGGTTCAGGTGGAAATGGAACTGCAACTGAATTATTATTCTCTGAATATGTTGAAGGTTCTTCTTATAACAAAGCTATTGAAATAGCTAATTTTACTGGAGCAACAGTTGATTTAAGTGGATACTCTATTAAAAAAGCAACCAATGGTGGTGGTACATGGTCTAATACCTTAACATTAACTGGTCAATTAAATAATGGTGATGTTTTTGTTATTGCACATAGTAGTGCTTCAACTACAGTAAAAAACAAAGCACAATTAACTAATAGTTCAGTAATGAACTTTAATGGTAATGATGCCGTAGCTTTATTTAAAGGAAGTACTCTAATTGATATCATTGGAGACCAAAACAATAGTGCTAACTTTGGAAAAGATCAAACATTCCAAAGAAAATCATCTGTAAAATCACCAAATACCACTTATACAGTAGCTGAATGGAATACTTTAGCTAAAGATACATTTAGTGGATTAGGTAGTCATACTATCGATGGTGGTTCTTCTGCTGACACTACAGCTCCAAGTGCACCTTCTAACTTAGTTACTTCAAACTTAACACAAACTACTGTAAATTTAGCATGGACAGCTTCTATGGATAATGTTGGTGTTACTGGGTACGAGGTATATCAAAACGATTCAAAAATAGCAACTGTAACAACTGTATCTTATGCTGTAACTGGTTTATCTGCCGATACCGCATATAACTATTCTATTAAAGCAATAGATGCTGCTGGTAATATTTCTGCACTAAGTAATAAAGTATTTATTACAACATTATCAATTCCAGACACTACAGCTCCATCTGCTCCAAGTAGTTTAACAGCTTCAAACGTAACACAAACTTCTGTAAACTTAGCATGGACTGCCTCTACTGATAATGTTGGTGTAAGTGGTTATGATGTATTCAGAGGAAGTACTAAAATAACAACTGTAACTAGTACAAACTATACTGTTACAAACTTAACAGCTGGTACAAATTATACTTTTTCTGTAAAAGCAAAAGATCAAGCTGGTAATATTTCTACAGCAAGTAATGTAATTGGGGTTACTACTAAATCTCCTACAATTACTTATTGTGATTCTAAAGGAAGTAATGTAAACTATGAGTACATAGATAACGTAGCAATTGGTGGCATTTCAAATGTGACATCTGCTAATGGAGGTTATGGCGATTTCACTTCTCAAACAGCTAATATTGCAATAGGAAGCAATACAATTGTTGTAAGTGCTGGTTTTGCTAGTTCTTCATATACAGAATATTGGAAAGTATGGATTGACTTCAACCAAAATGGAACTTTTGAATCTTCTGAAGAAGTAGTATCTGGTTCTTCTTCTAGTGCAGGAAATTTATCTTATAACTTTACTGTACCTTCATCTGCTACATTAGGAACAACAAGAATGCGTGTTTCTATGAAATGGAATGCAGCTCCAACTCCTTGTGAAACTATTTCTTATGGAGAAGTTGAAGATTATACAGTAAATATTAGTAATTCTTCTAAGGCTATGACAACTGTTCAAATTGATGGACAATTAGGTAATGAAGAACCTATCTTTGATGCTAAGGTATACCCTAACCCATCTACAGATTATATCGTATTAAAATTAGCTGATGGTAGAGAAGCTAATTATAAAATTACAAATTATGTAGGTCAAACTGTAATGCAGGGTAAAATTAACAGACAAATAGACATACGTGACTTAAATACAGGAATGTATATTATAGAAGTAAATGATAACCAAAGATCATTTACCAAGAAGTTTATGAAAAAGTAATTTGTTTAATTATTTAATTTCGAAAAAGGCAGCTCTTCTATAGGCTGCCTTTTTATTTTTATTATACTTCTATTGTTTTTTTAGGTTCTTTTGAAGATTTAAACACATAGGTATACAACCACATAAGTGTAAACGTTGGTATAATATCTAAACCTGGCATAGCCTCTTCTATAAAAGTAACCGCAGCTGCAATCTTTCCTTTATTTCCTTTATACATTTTTGTCATTAAATAGGCAGAAGCTGGTGCCCAAACGACGTCAAACAATTCACCTAAACCAGGTATTGCATACGATAAAAGTCCCATAGCATCAAAAATTAAACTCAGTACTAATTTTTGATATTTATTTTTTCTATTCATTCTTATAATTTTATTCTAATTGGTTTTAAATCAAAATTCAAGCCAAATTATTTACGTTTCACCTTGTAAATTAATATGTTTGTTCTAAAAATACTAAAAGCGAATGGTTTTTTCTGATTTTATAAATCAAATAGAAGAGTTACAAAACAAACCTTTAGGCGGATTAACTTCACAATTTAAGCTCGCTCCTAAACTGAGAACTCAATTCTCTCAAGAGTTAATAGACAGTAAAAATCCAAGAAAAGCTGCGGTTTTAGCTTTGTTTTACCCAGATGACAACAATCAAACTCGATTTTTGCTAACTGAAAGGGCTAGTTATAACGGTACCCATTCTGCACAAGTTAGTTTTCCTGGAGGAAAAATTGAGAAAAATGATAAGAATCTTCAAGAAACTGCGTTAAGAGAAACCTTTGAAGAGGTAGGAATTGTTTCTAATACAATTAGAGTAATTCGTCAACTTTCAGACTCTTACATTCCTCCTAGTAACTTTTTAGTAACTCCTTTTTTAGGCTTACTTTCTGAAAAACCGAAGTTTACTCCTAACAATGAAGTTGCAAACCTTATAGAAGTTTTGACTAGCGATTTATTAAACGATGACAATTTGACCTCAAAAGAAATGGAAACTTCTTACATGAAAAACATAGACGTACCATGCTTTAAATTAAACGATTACATTGTTTGGGGAGCTACTGCAATGATGTTATCAGAAATTAAAGATTTATTAAAACAGTAAATATTTTCTTTTTCTTTTGTAATTTAGCTTTTACACTAATAAAATCAACTATAAATGCCTTTATTTAAAAGGAATCCTTTTGGACATATATTATTCATTAAAAGGTTTCTTATACAAACACTTGGTGTAATATCACACAGTAGATATCGAAAATTTAATCAATTACAAATTGAAGGATCTGAAATATTAAGAAACCTTCCAGATAAGAACGTTCTTTTTATTTCAAATCATCAAACATATTTTGCAGACGTAGCAGCCATGTTCCATGTATTCAATGCAGCCCTAAAAGGACGTGATGACAATATTAGGAATGTAGGTTATTTGTGGAATCCTAAACTAAATATTTATTATGTAGCGGCAGGAGAAACCATGCGTGCTGGTTTGTTACCAAAAATATTTGCTTATGTAGGTTCGGTTTCTGTAGAAAGAACATGGAGAAGTTCTGGTAAAGATATTAAACGACAAGTAAAAATGTCTGACATCTCAAACATAGGTAAGGCCTTAGATGATGGTTGGGTAATTACTTTTCCACAAGGTACCACTACTCCATTTAAACCAATTCGAAGAGGTACAGCTCATATTATAAAAACCTTTAAACCAACAGTAGTTCCTATTGTTATTGATGGTTTTAGACGTTCTTTTGATAAAAAAGGATTGATGATTAAAAAACGTAATGTTTTACAATCTATGGTTATAAAAGAGCCTTTAGAAATAGATTATGAAAATGAAGAAGTAGCTAGTATTGTAGAAAAAATTGAATATGCAATAGAACAGCATCCTTCATTTTTAAAAGTATTAACTCCAAAACAGTTACAAGAACAAGAAGAGTTTATTGAAAGTCGTCGTTTTTGGGGATCAGATGTTAAAAAAGAAGAATAAAAATCATAATTTAAAGATATTATGTCAGAAAATAAATCAATTTTAAATGAGAAATCAATTGATTTCTTAGAAAAATACTTAAACAATGCTGCTCCAACTGGATATGAATGGGAAGGGCAAAAAATTTGGATGGATTACTTAAGACCATATGTAGATGAGTTTATTACTGACACTTATGGTACTGCGGTTGGAGTTATAAATCCAGATGCAAAATATAAAGTTGTTATTGAAGGGCATGCTGATGAAATTTCATGGTATGTAAATTATATTTCTGACAACGGATTAATTTATGTAATACGCAACGGAGGAAGTGATCACCAAATAGCTCCAAGTAAAATAGTAAACATTCATACCAAAAATGGTATTGTAAAAGGAGTTTTTGGATGGCCAGCTATTCATACACGTAATAGAGCTAAAGAAGAAGCTCCAAAGCCAGATAATATCTTTATTGATACAGGTTGTGCAACTAAAGAAGAAGTTGAAAAATTAGGTATCCATGTAGGTTGCGTAATTACCTATCCAGACGAATTCCATGTTTTAAACGGAAATAAATTTGTTTGCCGTGCTTTAGACAATCGTATGGGAGGATTTATGATTGCTGAAGTTGCTCGTTTACTTCACGAAAATAAAAAGAAATTACCTTTCGGTTTATACGTAACAAACTCTGTACAGGAAGAAATTGGTTTACGTGGCGCAGAAATGATTACCCAAACAATTAAACCAAATGTAGCTATTGTAACAGACGTTACTCATGATACTACTACCCCAATGATTGACAAGAAAAAAGAAGGTCATTTAGAAATGGGGAAAGGACCTGTAGTAGCTTATGCTCCTGCTGTACAACAAAAACTACGCGATTTAATTACAGAAACAGCTGAAGAAAAAGAAATTCCTTTCCAACGTTCAGCATTATCGAGAGCAACTGGTACAGATACCGATGCTTTTGCATATAGTAACGGAGGAGTTGCTTCTGCATTAATTTCATTACCATTACGTTATATGCATACTACTGTAGAAATGGTACACAGAGAAGATGTAGAAAATGTAATTAAAATGATTTACGAAACATTATTAAAAATAGAAAACGGAGAAGATTTCTCTTATTTCAAATAAAATTATAATCCCGCTTTACGCGGGATTTTTTGCTTCTATGGATGAATTAATTGATATTGTTGACGAATTTGGAAACTATACCGGTGAAACTTGTTTAAAATCCGAAGCTCACAAATTTGGCTACTTCCACCCTACTGTTCATATTTGGATATACACTTCAGATCAACAAATACTATTACAAAAGCGTGCTTTAACAAAAAAGGTTTTTCCTGGACTCTGGGACATTTCTGTTGCTGGGCATGTTGCTGCTGGAGAAAACATAGAAGAAGCTGCCCTTAGAGAGGTTTATGAAGAAATTGGTTTTTCAATCTCTTCAGAAAGTTTGTGCAAAATAGGAACTAGAAAACACATGGTAAATCATGCTAACGGTATTATAGATAATGAGTTTCATCATGTATATATAACTAAACTTACAGTGCCTATCCATCAATTAAAAATTCAGGAAGAAGAAGTTGATGAGCTTAAACTATTTGAATTAAAAACTTTACTCAAAACAAAAGAACTTAGCAATACATTACTCCCTCAGTATCACGATTATTATAGTTTTGTTTACGATGAAATCTTAAAAAATATTTAGTATATTAAAAAGGTATAAAACCATACTAATGAAACGGTTAGCACTTTACTTACTTATTATACTATTATTACCTTCATGTGTTTCTAAGAAATACTTAAAAAAACACGGTTACTCTAGTGATATAATCAGTATGGTTGAAAAAACGTATACTGTAGAAAATGGAGAAGAAAATTTAATCTCTACCAAAACACTTCATTTTACTAAAAATGGTCGAGTAAAAATATCAAAAACAATAGACAGCAAAGGAAATACATTAGAGGAAACTGAAAAAAAGTTATGGTTTGAAAAACGAAGTTATCCCAACAAAGAACCTTACTATTGCAAAATGCGTTGGAAAACAAAACAACGAGAACGAATTAGTTGCTATACCCAAAAACAATACAAAAAAAACGAAATCATTGTTTACCATAATGATAATGGCCTTATTAATAAAATAGAAGATCGTTTTACAACTTTTTATACACATCAATATAAATACACTAATAAAGAGCTTTCAAAAATTATTATAACCGATAAAGATGGTAAACCAGTAGATATTATTCGTGTTAGTTGTAAAACTAAAGATTCTAGAGGCAATTGTATTAAACAAACAAAGGAATCAACGAAAACGGGAAAAATCTGGATAAAAACAATCTCTCCAGTTTACAAGTAAAAAACTCAATACACCATACACATTAACCCCCTGTTTATAAGACACTTTTAAACTTATTTAATTATATTTAAGACAAAAAGTCTTATATGCTAACCAAACAAGAAAAAACCATCCTAAGAAGTCAATTGTTTAGACATTTAGATGGTATAGTTACATGTCCATCAGCTTATGTGTTATTTGAAAAAGGAATTACTGATTATATCTTAAAAAACAAATCGGTTACACTATCAGAAATAACTACAGAATTTAAAGCTAATGAAGGATATTTAAATGTAGCTTTAAGAACTCTATGCTCTCAAGGTTGGCTTATTCAAACAGTGGACAATACTCAAAACAACGTTCATTTTGAAACAAATGAAAACTCCAAAATAGCATTTTCACTTTTTCATTTATATAAAGAAGCTTTTAAATTACTACAGTTTTCGGAAGCTTATAGTGCTAGAAAATTTGAAAAAGAACCTTTTTTAAAACTAGAAGAGTTATATAAAAACTTTAAAATTAAGTTTGGAATAAACAATATAGATAACAATAAAATTCTAGAACAAATCTTAACACATATAGAAGGAATCATTGTAGGTCCAACTATAGTTTTGTTAGGAATGAGTGGGATGTTTCATAAATACTTTATGCAAACAAAATTCACGGCAGAAGAGTTTCATAGCGATGCAGAAAACTTTGGTCGCTTATTAAATATTCTTTCAGAATTAGGCTGGTTTAAAAAAAGTAACGGTTCTTATGAATTTACCGATAAAGGATTGTTTTTTGCCAGAAGAGCTAGTGCTTATGGAGTAACGGTTTCTTATATCCCTACACTTAGAAAACTAGATAAGCTTATTTTTGGAGATCCAAAAATGTTTGATACTCCAAGTATTCATAACGATGAAATTCATGTAGATAGAGAAATGAATGTTTGGGGAAGCGGTGGAGCTCATGCAGCATATTTTAGAGTTATTGATGAAATTGTGATTGATTTATTCAACAAACCAATTCATGAGCAACCTAAAGGTATTTTAGATGTAGGCTGTGGAAACGGTGCATTCTTAAAACACTTATTCAATGTAATAGAAAATCAAACCAATCGAGGAAAAGTTTTAGAAGACTATCCCCTATTGCTTATTGGTGTAGATTATAACGAAGCTGCATTAAAAATAACTAGAAAAAACTTGGTACAAGCCGATATTTGGGCAAAAGTAATTTGGGGTGATATTGGAAACCCTAAAGCTATGTCGGAAGACTTGCAAAACAAATATGGTATTAATCTCTCCGATTTATTAAATGTTCGTACGTTTTTAGATCATAATAGAATTTGGGAAACACCAAAACCGAATTCAAATCTTACTGTTACTTCTTCTACTGGTTCCTATGCGTACAAAGGAGAACGTTTAAACAATAACTATGTTATAGAATCATTAAAACAGCATTTTAATAAATGGACACCTTTTATTAGTAAGTTCGGATTGTTATTAATAGAACTCCACACATCTAAACCAGAATTAGTAGCTAAAAACATAGGGAAAACAGCGGCTACTGCCTATGATGCTACACATGGATATTCAGATCAATATATTATAGAATTAGACGAATACATGAAAACTATGGAAGATATTGGATTGGTTTCTGATAAAAATACTTTTAGAAAGTTTCCTAATTCAGATTTAGCAACGGTTTCAGTAAATCTGTTTAAACCTAAAGCGACTCTATAATATCTTAATTCCACTCACCATATCTTGTGACTTAAATTCACTCGAGCGAGTGAGTATTGCTCACTCGTACCTGTGAAAGATGCTCACCCGAGCGTGTGATTGTTGCTCACTCGTACGAGTGAATAATACTAAGATAAAATATAAACTTTGATACTACCTTTATATTTTAATGCAATTTTAATCAATCTGAAAACAAAATCTTTAAAATAGAAATTACAATCAATAATTCAATTTTTCAATACACAATCGAAAACAGTAAATTTTCTCTACTTTCTTCTTCATTTTTTCAAGTCTTATAAATTGTTTGGTTTTTCCGTTTATTCAATATATCATACCGTTTATTACACAAAAGTATCCGTTTATTAATTCATCATGTGTAAAAGCTTTGATTTTAATTAAAATTGAGCCGCATTATAACATATTGTTTTCTAGAACATATCAATTTTAATGCTAATCAATTTTAATCAATAGTTAGTTTCAATACAAGACAGTACTTTTTTTTACTAGGCTTTAAATAGTATTTAAGTATCAAGTAATCATAAGTATTCACTCCTGTTTTCATATAGAAAATGACTTTTTAATCAAAAACAACACATATGAAAAACAACTTTAATGGAGTTTTAACGCTAATTCTAGTGCTTCTTGTCCAAATTACATTTGCTCAAGAAAGAACTATCTCAGGAATTGTATCTGACACAGCAGGTCCACTTCCAGGAGTAAACATTATCAAAAAAGATTCATCCATAGGTACCGAAACTAATTTTGATGGAAAATATACCATCAAGGCAAAAACTGGAGATGTTCTCATTTTTAGTTTTATGGGAATGAAAACTACAGAGGTAACAGTAAGCTCTTCAAACAAAATCAATTTAATAATGACCAATGCAGATAATATTCTTAATGAAGTTGTTATCACAGGTTTAGGGATAAAAAGAGAAGCAAAAGCATTAGGTTACTCTCAACAAACCGTAAAAGGAGAAGATCTTACAAGAACAAAAGAAACAGATATCAGTACAGCTATAGCAGGTAAAGTTGCTGGTGTTCAATTCACCGGTCAACCTACTTCTACTTTTAAAAACTCAAACATTAGATTAAGAGGTGAAAGTAATGTTTTATATGTAGTAGACGGTATTAAATTAAATGCAAGTTCTGATGTTAATACTGAAGATATTGAATCTATGACAATTCTTAAAGGATTAGCAGCTACAGCAATATATGGTCCTGAAGGTAGAAATGGAGCAATTGTAATTACTACAAAAAAAGCTAAAGATGGCAAGTCTTCTATTGAATTTAGTACAAGTGTTGCTTTTTCTGAGGTTTATTTAATGCAAGAATATCAGAATGAATATGGAGGTGGTTATGCTAATGATGGAAAACCAAGTGGTCATCCAGAAAGATACACCAATGCAATAGGTTATTTTACAGATTATAATGGTCAAAAAACCCCTACATATTCCGCTGATGAATCTTGGGGACCTAGGTTAGAAGGTCAAATGGTACGTCATTGGGATTCATGGATACCAAACACCAGTGAGTATGGAAAATTAAGAGCATGGACAGCTAATCCCAACAATATCAAAGATTTTTTCCAAACTGGTATTACTCAAAATAACTCTTTAACTTTTTTAAAAGGTGGTGAAGATTATAATATTAGAACTACTATTACAAAAATTGATCAAGAGCTAATTTTAGAAAATACAAAACGTAAAACTATTACTGTTAGTATTAACACTGATTATGATATCAATAAAAAATTAAATTTTAGAGTAAGTGCTAACTATACAAATAGATACACAAAAAACGATCCAGATAATAACTATGGTAACTTAGGTTCAAACTTTAATCAATGGTGGCAACGTCAGTTAGACATGAAAAGATTAAAAAACTATAAGCATAATGGAAATATTTATTCTTGGAACATTTCCTCTCCTACTAATTCAAAGCCATTATATTGGGATTCTCCTTATTTTGAAATTTATGAAAACTTAAAAGAGCAAGATAAAAATGCCTTGTTTGGAGCTTTTGGTGCGAATTATAAATTCAACGAAAATTTAAATGTAGATATCCTTTTCAAAAAATCATATAACAGTTATAACTATAATGATAGAGCAGCTTGGGGAGGTTTAAATTCTAACACCTCTGGTCTTCCTTGGTATTTCGAAAGTATTAGAAGTAATGTCAAGGATGAAATTACTGGTATGGCAAATTATACTAAAAAGTTTAACGATTTTGATTTATCTGCTTATGCAGGTTTTGAAATAACGAACCAACTAGATAGGTATAGTACAACTAATACTGTTGGAGGAATGACAACACCTGGTTTTTATAGCATTACTACTTCAGTAAATAGACCTGATTATGATGCAGGTAAAGTAGAAACCAAAAGAAAAGCTTTGTTTACCTCACTATCTGTAGGATATAAAGATATGTTATTTGTAGAAAGTACTTACAGAAATGATTGGGGCTCTACAGCTAATCCAAACAAGAATAAAATTACTAGTTTTGGTATTTCTGGTTCTTTTGTTTTTTCTAAACTGATTAAAAACAATGATCTTATTTCTTTTGGGAAAATTAGAGTTGGACTAGCTGAAGCTCCATATTTCCCTAATCCATATGCTTTAACTCAAACATACACTACAGAAGTCCCTTATGGATCTACAGGAACATCAACAGTACCAAACGCTGGAGTTAATCCAACACTAAGAGGAGGTAATAAAAAAGAATTAGAATTTGGAACTCAGCTTAAATTTTTAAAAAATAGGATTGGTTTAGATTTCACTTATTTTAAAAGAAATGATGAAGAACTTCCTTCATGGGTTACTGTACCTGGTTCTACTGGTATTACTGGTTTTTATAGTAATGCTGGAAAACAAACTACTAAAGGTTTTGAACTTTCATTAAATCTAGTTCCTATAAAAACAGACAATTTTGAATGGAATATTGACTTCAATATTGCTTCTCTTAAAAAAACTGTTGATTACATTGCTGATGGTGTAGATATTAATATTTTAAATAGCTGGGGGCCACAGTTACAAGAACGTGTAGGTGAAGAATGGGGAGCTATTTATGGTAATGCCTATAGACGTGATGCTAATGGAAATAAAATACTTACATCTAATGGTTTATATGAATATGATACAAATAAATACTTAGGCTCTATTTTACCTGACTTTACAGGTGGTTTAACTACTAATTTTACTTATAAAAACTTTAACCTAGCCTTAGGTTTTGATTATCAATTTGGCGGTAAATTTTATGGAGTTACTAGAAGATATAGCAATTATGGAGGACAAGGTATTGAAACTGTAGGAAACAACTCTTTAGGAAACCCTGTTCGTAACACAATTACAGGTACTACTAGCACTCCATGGTCTGTAAATCTTGCAAATGCTAACTCTGATTCAGGAGGACAATTAACATCTGGTGTAGATGCTAATGGCGTAGCGCAACAATTCTTAGTAAACCCTTATGTTTTATGGAGAAGTAACTTAAGAAATGTTCATGAAGAATTTATAAATGATGCTACATACATCAAACTCAGAACTATTAGAATTGATTATAACTTACCTAGTGCTATTTTAGAAAAAACACCTTTTACAAATATCAACCTAGGTTTATTTGCAAATAATGTTTGGCTTATAAAATCAGATATAAAAGGAGTGGATCCTTCTGAAATTGAAGGCCGTGGGAATTATAATTATATCGAAAACGGTCAATTACCAAGTGCTCGAACTATTGGTCTGAATGCTAAACTAACATTTTAATTAAAAATTCAATACGATGAAAACGATAATAAATAAATTTTTACTGTTCTTATTTTCTAGTATTTTACTAATAAGCTGTGAAACAGTTGATTTTGGAGATACAAATATAAACCCAAACCAATCATCAGTAGCTTCTAGTTCTGGATTATTGGCTAATGCTTTAAGGTCTATAGGAACACAAGTTACTGAAAGAACACCAATGCTTTATACACAGTATTTATCAAATGGTCAATATCCAGATCAAAGTAGATATGCTACTTTAAATTGGTCATATTACGGGCTTTATGCTAACCCTTTATATGATCTTAAAACAGTAATTGATTTAAATGAAGCTAATTCTAGTTCAAACTCAACAAATACTATTGTTGTTGCTACTTTAGCTCGTGTTTACCTATTACATACCATGACAGACAGATGGGGATATATACCATATACAGATGCTCTTAAAGGTCTTGATTTAATAAAACCTCGTTTAGATTCTCAAGAAACTGTTTATAAAGGACTAATTCAAGAGATTGATAATGCACTTTCAAAAATAACTTCTGGAGTACCAGAAGGAGATATTATATTTAATGGTAATATGGACCGATGGAGACAATTTGGAAACACTTTAAAAGTGATTATGGCTCTTCGTTTATCTAAAAGAGATACTGAATTGGGAGGATACGCAAAGTCTAAATTTAACGAAGCTATTACTGGCGCAATAAAACAGTCTGGTGATAATATTTATTATACTTTTTTAGCAAATGATAACAATGATAATCCTTGGCAAGATGCTTTTGAAACTCGTAAAGATTATTTAATGTCTGATGTAATTGTTAATTATATGATAGGAAACGGTACTGATACAGCTCCTCAAGACCCTAGATTAGCCAAATATGCAGACCCTGCTGTAAGTTCTTCTGTTGGTAATGGCACAAGGTTTATTGGAGCTGATTATGGAAGTGGAAATGACTTAGTTGACAATTTCTCTTTCATTACTAAAGATATCATTTATAACGCAACAGCCCCAGGTATTATATTTACAGCTGCACAAGTACAGTTTTCTATGGCAGAGGCTGTAGAACTTGGATGGATGACTGGTAATGCTGAAACTTATTTTAAAAATGGTATAAAAGAATCTATGAAACAATGGAATGTTGCTTCTACTGATGCTGACAATTTTGTTAATAATTATCCTTACAATGGGATGCAATCAATAGCAGAACAAAAATGGGTAGCTTTATTTATGCAAGGTTATGAATCTTGGGCAGAATGGAGAAGAATTGGAGGTCCAGCTACCATTGTAAAACCAGCTATTTTATTACAAGGTACAGATATACCACAAAGACAAGCATACGCTACTACTACTCCAAATATCAATAAGGTTAACTATGATGCTGCAATTGCTGCTCAAGGGCCTGATAATTTAGATACCAAACTTTGGTGGGCTAAATAAAGTCTACTAATTAATCTTAAAGAAGGTAATCTTATCTTCTTTAAGATTTTTTTTTAATAAACTAATTGTAACCACTTAATAAGCATCCACATCAATAATAAAGCGGATAGGTCTAAAATCTTTTACAGCTTCAAAAGTATTTTTAACTTTCATCAACTGCTCTTTTGTTTTTCCTAGTGACTGTTTCGGTGGAATTTTTATCACTAAATTCTTAATATACTGATTTCGAATACGAGAAACTGCTGGCGCTGTTGGTCCTAAAACATTTTCTTGAAATATATTTTGTAATGACTTTGCTAACCAGTTTATACCACTATCTACCCTCGTATAATCTTTATGTTTCAACGTAATTTTAATCAATCTGTAATAAGGAGGATAATGAAACTGCCATCTATCTTGTAATTGCTCCTTATACATTTCTGCATAATTGGTTGTAGAAACTTGTTGTAATATTTGATGATATGGATTGTACGTTTGTATAGCTACATTACCTTGTTTCTTTGTTCGTCCTGCCCTTCCCGATACTTGTACCATTAACTGATATGCGCGTTCGTGTGCTCTAAAATCAGGGAAATTCAACATAGAATCGGCATTTAAAATACCAACCAATGATACGTTTTCAAAATCTAACCCTTTTGAAAGCATTTGAGTTCCTACCAAAATATCAATTTCTTGAGCCTCAAAAGCACCAATTATTTTTTGATATCCATACTTACCCCGAGTCGTGTCTAAATCCATTCTCCCAATATTATGATTTGGGAATAGCTCTTTTAACTCCAACTCAATTTGTTCCGTTCCAAAACCTTTAGTATCTAAAGTATTACTACCACAAGCTCCACAACTATGAGGCATTGCTCTTTGATAATGGCAATAATGACATTTTAATTCTTTTCGGAATTTGTGATAGGTTAAACTTACATCACAATTAGGGCACTGAGGAGATACTCCACAAGTAGTACACTCTACTACAGGCGAGAAACCTCTCCTATTTTGAAATAATATAACTTGCTCTTTTTCCTCTAAAGCTTCGTTCATCATTTTTAATAAACGATCGGAAAAGTGCCCATTCATTTCCTTTTTTCGATGCTTCTCTTTAACATCAATCAGTTCAATTTTTGGTAATTGAATATTACCAAAACGTCTTGTTAACTCAACAAAACCATACTTATTTTGAGTAGCATTATAGTAACTTTCTAAAGATGGTGTTGCAGATCCTAATAATACTTTTGCTTTATGCAAATGTCCTAAAACTACGGCGGCATCACGTGCATTATATCTTGGCGATGGTTCAAACTGTTTGTAAGAAGATTCATGTTCTTCATCAACTACAATTAATCCTAAATTTGAAAAAGGTAAAAAACCTGAAGAACGTGCTCCTAAAATTATTTGTGCTTTAGG
Source organism: Tenacibaculum aiptasiae (assembly GCF_965221665.1). Classification (NCBI taxonomy): domain Bacteria; kingdom Pseudomonadati; phylum Bacteroidota; class Flavobacteriia; order Flavobacteriales; family Flavobacteriaceae; genus Tenacibaculum; species Tenacibaculum aiptasiae. The sequence continues at coordinate 551,259 of NZ_CBDCSN010000003.1, read as the reverse complement.
TTTATTATCTAACACATTATTCCATACTTCTACACGTTCATTCATTGAATACTTTGAATGAAATACCGATATAAAGTTTCCAAAGTAATTTTGTAAACGAGTTATTATTTGGGTAGTCAAAGCTATTTCTGGCAGCAAAAACAATACTTGTTTTCCAGAAGCGATAACTTCCTTAATCAACTTTACATAAATCTCTGTCTTTCCTGAGCCTGTTACCCCATGTAATAAAGTAACATTTTGATTTTCAAAAGAAGTTTTTACTTCATTAAAAGCTTCTTCTTGAAACTTATTTAATGCTTTGGTTTCATTCGTTTCTCCTTGATAATTGATTCTATCAGTTTGTATTTGATAGAATTCTAAAATATCCTTTTCTACTAAAGCTTTTAAAACAGCAGAAGAAACTCCTGATTTTTCTTCTAATTCTTTTGCTTTTATTGGCTTTTTAGAAGCTGCTAATTGAAAATATGTAAGAACAGCTTCTCGTTGTTTTTTAGCTCTTGAAAGTTCTTCTAATAAACCTTGAAGCGCCTCATTAGAATTATATAAAGTATTTAATCGAACATATTTAACCAGCTTAGGTTTATACGTTTCGTAAATTTCTTCTTTAATGTAAACGGCACTTTTTTCAATCAGTCCATTAATAATGGGTAAAACTGTTTTCTTCCCTAATATATCAGCGACTTGATGAATAGTTAATTGAGAATGATGTTGTAAAGCTTCAAAAATTAAAAACTCTTCATCTGTTAAAATATCTTCTTCTTTAAAAGATTCATTTTTATAAATAATAGTCTCACTTTCTAATAAAAATGCAGAAGGCAATGCAGCTCTATATACATCTCCTAAAGAACACAAATAATAATTAGAAATCCACTGCCAATGCTTTAATTGTAACTCATTTACAATAGGCTTATCATCTAATATTTGATGAATATCTTTTGCTTCGTACAGTTCTGGCGCATTCTGATGTATATCAAATACCAAGGCTGTATAAATTTTACTTTTTCCAAAAGATACTGCTACCCGCATTCCTTTTTTAAGGAATGAAAACTCTGCTTCTGTTACCGAATAAGTAAAGGTTTTTTGTAGAGGAATGGGTAATATGACGTCGATGAAATGGATAAAAATCTATTTTTTGAATGAATTCAAAACTACACAAAAAACACTACATTGTAAACAGAAAAATCAGTGTATTTATGACTTCATTAGAATGGAAAAACAAAGGAAAATTCTTAACAGTTAATAATCAACAAGTTTTTGTGATAGATGAAGGCACATCTAATAACACCCTTGTTATTCTACATGGATATCCTACCTCCTCTTTTGATTACTACAAAACACTCCCCTATTTAACTAAACATTATAGAGTAATTATTCACGATCATCTAGGTTTTGGTTTTTCTGACAAACCTTTAAATTACTCTTATTCTTTAATTGAACAAGCGGATATAGCTCTTTTGCTATGGGAAAAATTAAATCTGGAAAATGTAACTCTCTTAGCACATGATTATGGAACTAGTGTAGCTACTGAAATTATTGCTAGAAGTAATCAACATCAATTAAAAATTACAATTGATAAACTTATTCTATGCAATGGTAGCATGCATATTGAATTAGCTAAACTAAGAACTATTCAGAAATTACTAAAGAACAAACTAACTGGTAAATGGGTTGCTAAATTGGCCAATCAAGCTATTTTCAATAGAAATATTCGTAAAATTTATTTTGATAAATCTAAAGTAACTCAACAAGAGCTAGATGAAATGTGGTTCCAAATTAATTATAACAATGGTAGAAATGTAATCCACTTATTAAGCAATTATATAAACGAACGTTATTTCTTTTGGAATCGTTGGATTGGTGCATTAATTAATACTGAAATTCCAACCAAAATAGTTTGGGCTACTCACGACCCTATTGCTGTTAAAGCTATTGGCGAACAACTGCATAAAGAAATTCCTAATAACAAATTAGTATGGTTAGAAAACACAGGACACTTCCCTATGCTTGAAAATCCAAAAGAATGGAGTGAACTGGTTTTAAGCTAATAAAGTTTTAGCTGATCATTTTTAAATATAACTTTTCAACTTTTGCTCTTGCCCAAGGAGTTGTTCTTAAAAACTTTAAACTCGATTTATACGTTGGATTCTTTTTAAAAACATTAATGTTTAACATCTCTCCCATTTCTTCCCAACCATATTCTAAATATAGTTCTTCTAGCATTGTTGCTAATTTTATTCCGTGTAATGGGTTATTTGGTTGCTCTTGACTCATATTTGATTTAAAGATTGCAAAAGTAATAGTTTTACTCAGTCAATCTATCTAATAATTCTCTAACTTTTGTACTATTCCAATCTGCTGGTCCTTTTTTCATCATGGCAATAGCTCCTTTTTTATCTACTATAAACGTAGCTGGTATTGTTTGGCTATTAAACTCTACTGGTCTTTTACTTAAAGGACTATATGTAGGTAATTTGTAATTGTTTTTCTTATAAAAATCAGAGATAGTACTCCAATCTTCGTTACTCACAAAAATAAATTCAACTTTATCTTTATAATCATTATATAATTTCTGAATACTTGGCATTTCTGCTCTACAAGGAGGACACCAAGTAGCCCAAAAGCTAACAAAAACTACTTTATTTTTTACCTTATTAAAATCTATGCTTTCAGTATTTAAGCCTTTTAAATTCCAATTGTATGTTTTTAAATGCTCCCTTTTTTCTACTTTGATGGTAGATGGAGAAAAAGATATTAATCTAATAAAATACACTTTAGTAGGTGGATATATTAGTAATCCAATAATGATAACAAATACAATGTTTGATATTGATTTTTTGGTAAACTTCATTAATCTAAATTTGGCAATACAAAATCGTTCAAGACACTTTTCTTTGCCATCATTTTTTCAATTGCTTTTACAGTTCTCGGTGCTTCTTCTGATAAGTTTACAGGACCATTTTTAGTTATTAAAATATCATCCTCAATACGAACAGCAATTCCCCACCATTTCTTATCACACTTACTTCCTTCTGGTATATAAATTCCTGGTTCTACAGTAATAACCATATTCTCTTGAAACTTTCCATAAGTTCCTGGATCATGTACATCTAATCCAATATGATGCGATGTTCCGTGAGGAAAATACATATGTTTCTCATCTAATGATTTGATAATTCCTAAATCTAATAAACCTTGATTAATAACTTGTTTTGCTTCTTGACCTGGTTGCCAAAATTGGTTTCCAACTTTAGAAACTGCTATACCAGCATTTTGAGCTTTTAAAACAATATTATAAATTGCTTTTTGCTCTGGAGAAAATTTACCATTAGCAGGAATAGTTCTAGTTACATCGGCAGTATAACCTCTATATTCTGCTCCTAAATCCATTAATACTAACTCGTCGTTTACTCTAGTTTTATTATTTTCTATATAATGTAAAATACATCCATTATTTCCTGCTCCAACTATTGATGGATATCCTTCATATTCTGCTCCGTACTTTTTATATACAAACTCATGAATTCCTTGAATTTCTGTTTCAGACATTTCAGGTTTCATAGCTTTCATCATTTCAATTTGTCCTATTGCTGAAATACGAATTGCTTTGGTTAACAACTTCATTTCTTCTGGTGTTTTTACTTCTCTCATTTCTGCAAATCGAGTTGGTAAAAACTGAAGATCAATATTAGATTTCAAATTAAGCTTTACAGCTGCTTTCTCTTGAAATTCTTTTTTAAGCTTGTTGTTTGTAGCATTTTTATACCCCATTAATAATTCATCATTCTTAAAACTTGGGTAGTATGTAATTACTTTTCCTATTACTTGAGCAACATTAGCACTATTTTCTATAGGTGTAGATTTTATTAACTCATACACATACCTTTTTTCTTTTGATAAAAGTGATGATGCACTATAACCTGATTTATTTTTAAACTCATTAACAAGGTCATATATTTCAGCTTTATTTCCTTCTGAGTTTCTATAATCGTCTTTAAATTTTTCTATAAAAACCTTATCAAAATTTTTAAAATTTAATTTGTCTGAAATAAAATCTTCTGCATTTTTAGCAATCTTAAAACCTAATTCTTTTTTTGCTCCTTCTATTCCTAATCGTTTACCATTCCACATTTCTGCTCTAGGATCATTCTTTTGTACGTATAAAATTTCATTATAAGTCTTTCCGCTAGCATCCGTTTGATTTTCTGAAAACAATACTAAAACTGCATTAGGTTCGCGATATCCTGTTAAATAATAAAAATTTGGATCTTGATGAAAAACATAATCAACATCATTTGCTCTATTTCTAATTGGATTAGCAAATACTACTGCTACAGAGTTTTTAGGCATTTTAGAGCGTAATATCTCTCTTCTATTTTTATGAAAATCTGCTGATAAATAATCAGTCGGAGTTTGAGCTATTAAAGTATTAAGAGTTCCTAATAAACAAACAAATAGTATTTTCTTTAACATTTTTTAAGTTTTATTACACTCAAATGTAAGATTCTTTCACTGATAACAAGGAAATATTAACATATTTTTAGGTAATAATTCATTAAAATATTAAATAGAATCTGACTATTTGTTTCTCAATTTTTCAATATTTTAGCGATACTTTAAAACAAACAATTTTAAAATGAAAAATACTGCTTTAACACATATTCATGAAGGCTTAGGAGCAAAACTAGTTCCTTTTGCTGGTTATAACATGCCTGTACAATATGAAGGTGTAAATATTGAACACGAAACTGTAAGAAAAGGTGTTGGTGTTTTTGATGTAAGTCACATGGGTGAGTTTTTCTTAAAAGGAGAAAATGCTTTGGCTTTAATTCAAAAAATATCATCTAATGATGCTTCAAAATTAGTGCCTGGTAAAGCGCAGTATAGTTGTATGCCAAACGCTGATGGTGGAATTGTTGATGATTTGATTATTTACATGATTAGCGAAAACGAATATATGCTAGTTGTAAATGCTTCCAATATTGAAAAAGATTGGAATTGGATTTCTCAACATAACGATTTAAATGTTGAAATGGAAGATCGTTCTGACGATTGGTCTTTATTAGCAATTCAAGGTCCTAAAGCGGCTGAAGCAATGCAATCGTTAACTTCTGTAGATTTATCTGCTATTAAGTTTTATACTTTTGAAATTACTGATTTTGCTGGTTTACCAAACGTAATTGTTTCTGCTACTGGATACACAGGTTCTGGTGGATTTGAAATTTATGTTAAGAACGAAGATGTAGAAGCTGTATGGAATAAAGTCTTTGAAGCTGGTGCCGACTGGGGAATTAAGCCTATTGGTTTAGCTGCTCGTGACACTTTACGTTTAGAAATGGGATACTGTTTATATGGTAATGATATTGACGATACTACTTCTCCTCTTGAAGCTGGTTTAGGATGGATTACTAAGTTTACAAAAGACTTTGTAAATGCTGAAGCTTTAAAAGCTCAAAAAGAAGCTGGAGTTACTAGAAAACTAGTTGCTTTTGAATTAACTGAACGTGGTATTCCTCGTCATGATTATGACATTGTAGATGCTGAAGGAAACAAAATAGGAAGAGTTACTTCTGGAACAATGAGTCCTTCTTTAGGTAAAGGAATTGGTTTAGGTTATGTTCCTAAGGAATTATCAAAAGTTGATTCTGAAATCTTTATACAAGTACGTAAAAAACAAATACCTGCTAAGGTTGTTAAATTGCCTTTTTATAAAGGATAATTTTAACCTATAACAATAAAAAAGCAGCTCACTGAGCTGCTTTTTTTTATTATAATCTTTTTTCTTTTAATTAACTATCCTTCTTTTTATCTTTTGAAGCTTTGTTCCAAATTTTGATTTCATCATCTTTAGTTATACCTCCTAAAATCTCTACATTTACACCATCTGACGTTCCAAGTTTAACATCTCTTTTCTCAAACTTGTCATCATTTACTTTAATTTCTACATATGGATTTTCTGTTTTCTTATCAAACTTTAATAATGCTTCTTTGATAGATAAAACACTGTCCTTTTTTTCTAAAACTATATCTGCATTTGCACTATATCCTGCTCTAATAAAATATTTATCATCTAAAGTTACATCAGCTTTAATTTTAAACTGTACCGCTCCTCCTTCTTCTGTTCCTTTTGGTGCTATGAAATTTAACTTTGCAGGGAATTTTTTCTCTTCTATTGCTCCTAAAGAAACTTCTATATCTGTTCCTTTGATTAACTTTCCTACTTCTGACTCATCTACTTTTCCTTCAAAAATCATTTTGGTCATATCAGCAATTCGAGCAATTGTAGTTCCTGCGTTAAAATCATTTGTTTGTGTTACCTGATATCCTTTTTTAACTGGAATCTCTACAACCATACCAGATGTAGTTGCTCTAATACTAGTATTTGCTGCATTTCCTAACCCAGAAGTTGTTCCCTTTTTTATAATATCCATGTCAGAACGTGCATTAGATAATGCTTGTTTAGCATTGTTATAATTTAATTCTGAAGTTTCAAATGCTTGGCGAGAAATTACACCTCTATCAAACAATTTTTTATTTCTATCAAACTGAACCTTTGCATTTTCAAATGATAACTTTGCATTTTTAACACTACCATTTGCTCTATTTAAAGAAGCTACATTTGGTACTACTCTTACTGTAGCAATTAAATCTCCTACTTTTACAATTGCTCCCTCTTCAACCAAAATTTTGTCAACAATACCTGTTATTTGAGGTTTAATTTCTACTTCTTCTAAAGGAATTACTTTTCCCGTTGCAACCGTTTTTTTAACTATCGTTGTTCTAAATGGTTTTTCAGTTTCAAATTCTACAATATTTTTCTTATTCTTTTTCCCGAACCAAATTAATGCTACTACAAATAGTACTAAAACAATTCCTAAAATAATTTTTGCTCTTTTACTCATGATTTATTGTTGATTTATTCTTCTCTTAATGCTTCTATTGGTTTAACTATTGTTGCCATGTAGGCAGGGATTAACCCTATTAATGTTCCTAAAATTACTAAAGTTGTAAATGCTATTAAAATAATTGGAATGTTTACTGTTGGATTTACTAATGTTGGATCTGGCCCTTGTCCAAACGCTGAATCTATAAAGAATAAAACCAACGCTCCAAAAACAATTCCTAACATACCAGCTATTGTTGTTAAAAAAACTGATTCTAATATAACTTGCTGTCTGATACTAATTGGTGTAGCTCCAAGAGCTCTTCTTATTCCTATTTCCTTTGTACGTTCTTTTACGGTTATTAGAAGAATGTTACCAATTGCAAATACACCTGCTATTAAGGTTGCTATACCTACAAACCAAGTTAAAAATTGCATCCCTGTTAAAAAACCTGTAAACTTTGCAATTTCAACTCCTAAATTCACACTTCCAAAAGCTCTCTTATCTTCAGGATGTACATTATGCAAGTTTTTTAAAGTTAATAATACATCTTTTTCTAACTGTTTAATATTTACTCCTTCATTAGCTGTAATCATCATCCAATGAATTTTATCTCCCATATTATATATCTGTTGATATGTTGTAAATGGAATATAAGCTGTATCCCCGTCAAAACTTATACCATTAGATCTTTTGTAAACTCCAATAACTTTAAAGTTAATATTATTTACTTTTATGTATTGACCTACCGGTTTTTCATTTTTATCAAACAGTTGTTTATAAATATCTTCAGCAATTACAACAACCTTAGATTTTGAAGCAATGTCATTCTCATTTAGAAACCTTCCATAAATCAAGTCCTTTTTTTGTACTTGATCTAATACTGGATAATCTCCACTTACTTGAAAACTTCCTGACTTGAATCCTTTAATTAGTTGTGCATTTGTTTGACTTCTAGGTGCTAATAACTTTATTTCTTTACTATATTCTTCTTCTAGTATTTTAACATCGGTTAAAGTTGGCAAGAATCGTCTACCTTTTTGAAATCCTTTAAAAGGTGTATCAGTAGATTGAGTCCATATAAATACACTATTAGTTGCAAAATTCCCGAAAATCTTTTTAAAGTTATTTTCCATTCCTCTAGCTGCTCCTAAAAGAACAACTAATAAGAAAATTCCCCAAAGAACACCTATAATAGTAATTACTGTTCTAATTTTATTTTTACGAATACTTCCGTAAATCTCTTGCCAAGTATCTGAATCAAATAAAAATCTCATAATTAATCTGCTCTTAATGCTACAATTGGTTTGATTCCTGCTGCCCTTTTAGCTGGTACATAACCCGCTATTAAACCTGATAATATTAAAACAATCGTTGCTCCAATAACAATTCCTGGACTTACACTCGGATCTTTAATAAAATATTTTTCCAAACTATCTCCTATTAAACTTAAAACATAAGTTCCTAATGACAGTCCTAGATAACCTGCTATTGTTGTTATTAATACAGATTCTTGTACTACCATTCCTACAATAGATGATGGTTTAGCTCCTAACGCCTTTCTAATTCCAAATTCCTTTGTACGCTCTTTGATAACAAAAATCATAATGTTACTAATTCCTATAATTCCAGCAATTAAAGTTCCTGATCCTACAAAAATTACTATAAAATATAAAGCTAGCATAAAAGTTCCAATTCCTTTATTTGCTTCTGCCATATTTCGAACAGATAGTGCACTTTGATCATCTGGATGAATGCCTAGTTTTTTACGCAAATCTCTTTCCATTTGATTTCCAAAAGCAATCGCTTGATCTAAAGTTAACTTAGGATCATAACCAATATTTATTTGACTTATGTGATCATTATTACCATAAATCATTTGTGCCGTAGTAACTGGCATATAAGTTTGACGTTCTTCATTATCCCCTCCATCATCAGAAAAAATTCCAATAACTTTATAAGATATTCCACTAACATTTACTCTTTTACCTAAAGCTGGCTTTTCTCCAAATAAATCTTGCTTTACAAGTCTACCAATAACAATAACTTTGGCTTTTTCTTTAATATCTCTTTCATTAATATACCTTCCTTCATCCATTATAGTTTTCTCTAAAAACTGGTGATCTGGATGAACAGCTCTTAAGCGATAATTATCTGATTTATTTTTATAAGAAATATTTACACTTTTATATATACGGGCTGTTAAATGCTGAATTTTATCTTCATATTCATCTTTAACGTAATCAAAATCCTTATTTTTTAATTGAATTCTTCTTCCTGTTTGCAATCCTTTATATGGCTTTGATGTTTTCCATACTCTAATAAACATAGAGTTTTGTGCATCATCTACAAAAGCACCTTTAAAAGAATTACTTAATCCACTTACAATACCAAATAATAAGGTAAATAAAAGTATAGCAAAAGCTACCGTAAAGCCAGACATTATTGATCTTAACTTATTTTTACTTATGCTTTGAAATATTTCTCTCCAACGATCTAAATCAAACATAATTATACTGCTTTAGCTTTGTTTTTAGTTTTAGAAGTAAGTTCGTCACTAATAATAATACCATCTTTCAAACGAACAACTCTATTAGTTTGCTCTGCAACCTCTTCCTCATGTGTAATTACAAAAACTGTCATCCCTTCGTCATTAATTTCTTTTAACAAATCCATTACAGAATCTGTTGTAGTAGAATCTAATGCCCCAGTTGGCTCATCTGCTAATACTACTTTAGGCTTTGTTACTAAAGCTCTAGCTATTGCCACACGCTGTTTTTGCCCTCCTGAAAGTTCATTTGGCAAATGGTTTGCCCATTCTTTTAAACCAACTTTTTCTAAATACTCTAAAGCTATTTTTAACCTCTCTTTTCTTGCCATTCCCTTATAATATAATGGTAAAGCTACATTTTCAAGAGCTGTTTTGTAAGATATTAGATTGAAAGATTGAAATACAAAACCTAAAAATTTATTTCGTAAAACTGCTGCTTTTTTCTCATTTAAATCTTCTATCAATTGACCATTCAAGTAATAAGTACCTTCATCATGCCCATCCAATAATCCTACAATATTTAACAAAGTAGATTTTCCAGATCCAGAAGATCCCATGATTGATACAAATTCTCCTTCCTTTATGTGTAAATCTAATCCCTTTAAAACGTGAAGTGAGTCTTTTCCTATAGGATAAGATTTGTGTAAGTTTTCTATTCGAATCATTGCGTTAGTTTATTTTTTTACTAAAATAAATACTGATTCATATTTTTATTGGTAATAAAATGTTAAATCCCTATTTACTTTTCTACTAGACGCTTAATTTTGATTTATGTTACAATATTTTAAGGTTATTTATTTTTTAACCTATTTTAAATATATATAAATGATTGATTTACCTGCTAATAAAAAAATAATTTTATTTGATGGCATCTGCAACTTTTGCAATAATGCTGTGCTGAAAACTATAAATTATGACAAAAAAAATCAATTTGTTTTTGCTTCATTACAATCTGAAATTGGCAAAAAAATTACAGATCATTTAAGTATCGATATATCAAAAGTTGACTCCATAATTCTTTATGATCCTGGTAGTACTTATTATATAAAATCGACCGCAGCCTTAAAAGTTATGAAGGAATTTGGTGGTATATGGAAACTTACTAACTTTTTAATGATATTTCCTAAAGCTTTACGTAACCTAGTATACGATTATATTGCTAAGAATAGATATAAATGGTTTGGAAAAAAAGAAGAATGCATGATTCCTACCAAAGAAATTCGAGAAAAGTTTTTAGAATAAAAAAACGCACTTAAAAGTGCGTTTTTCATTTTAAATATTTTCTTTTCTATTAGAAATTAAATCCTAAACCGAATTTAAAGTTTCTTCCCCTTGTTGAGAATCCGAAAACTTCTTGGTAATCTTCATTAAAGATATTAGATACATTAAACATTAATCTAATATTATCGTTTAACTTATGATTAGCTGAAAAATCTAAAAGAGAATATGATTCTAAAACTGTATTAACACTTGGCCAAGATCTAAAATCTGTATCATCTCTATCGCTTACATATTGATAATTTAATCCTAAGTTTGTTGCTTTATAAGTATAGTTTACACCAGCATTGATTTTATGCTTTGGAATTCTAATTGCTAAATCATCATTTTTAGTATAAGCATAATTAGCATTTAATTGTAAATCTTTAGTTACAGAATAATTTGCTGTAAACTCTAAACCTTTAATAGTAGTATCTCCAAAGTTATCCATTTTAAAAGTTGTTGAGTTATATGCTATAATATTTTCTACATCTCTGTTAAAGTAAACTGCATTTAATACAAGCGAATTAAATTTATATTCTACTCCTCCTTCATAAGTAGTACTTTCTTGAGGTTCTAAATCTACATTTCCCCATGATGCATATAATTCTTGAACTGATGGTGCTAAGAATGCAGTACTATATGATCCTAAAAACTTAACATACCCATTTTCTTGCTTTATAGTATAAGATGGGTTTGCATTATATACAAAATGATTTCCATATTTATTGTGGTTATTTAATCTAACCCCTGCATTGATATTTAATCCAAAATCAGATACATATACTGCGTTTACGTATGGATCAATTAACCTAGCTATTGGTTCTTCATTATATACTGTTTTAGTAATTTCTGTTTGTCCAAAAGGTATCGCATAAGTCTCAATACTATTCTCTTGATAGTTAATACCTCCAACTAAGTATAAATTATCAAATTTATGTTTCACATATGCATCAATGATATAGTTTTCTCCATAACTTCTCCCTGGAGATGATGTTGCTGTTCTATCACTTTTATATTTACTATAAGCAGCGTTTAAATGAATACTTCCATTTTCGTATTTATACTCTGGAGCTATTCCAACTCTATAACTTACATCTTCTGAAAAGTTATTTCCATCTGCAAAAGCACCTGCATCATAATTATTATCAAATTCACTATAACTACCAAAAGCGTTAATTTTGAATTTGTTATTAAATCTATACCCTAATTTTAAATTAGTTCCAACTCTTTGAAAAGCATCTCCATCAAATACTTGATTAGCATTTTCTGATTTTGCTGCCGAAATTCCGTTTGCTTGTAGTGATGAAAAACCAACTAAATAATTAAATTTATTAATCTTACCATTTACATTAGCATTGGTTTGAATAATAGTTCCGTCTTCAGAGTCTTGTGTGTTATTTGTACCAAAAAGTAAAGCTAAATCTGTATTAACATGACCGCTTTTTGCTTCTTTTAACTTAATATTGATTACTGCTGTAGTCGCTCCAGTACCATATAATGTACTTGCAGCACCTTTTATAATTTCAACAGACTCTACTTCATTTAGGTCTAATAACCTTAAATCGTAGCCTCCTGAGACACCTGCTGGGTTTGAAACTTGAACTCCATCAATTAATACAACAACTTCTTTAGTTCTTCCCCCTCTTACAAAAAGTCCTATGTTTTGTCCATTAGAACTTGTGTTTCCATTAATTTCAATACCTGCTACAGTATTAATTAAATCAACTAAATTTCTCCCTTGATTTTTTTTAATAGTTTCTGCTGTTATCTTATGAACAACTTTCCCCGAATTTTCCTTTTTTAATTTAAACCTTGAATCCGTGATTACCACTTCATCTAAAATTTCTGATTTTTCTTGCTCTTGAGCAAAAGATTTTGTGCTAGCAAAAGACAATGCTACCGCACCAACAATTAGTAATTGTTTTTTCATTGATAATGATTTAATTTTACAATTAATCAGGTTAAATTTTTGTACAAAAAAGTTTTAAGTACGCTAACTTTTATCCCGAAAGTTTTACATATTTTTCTTGGCAGGTCTCCTGGCTTGCGTCTTGTAACTTACCTTCCCGTTAATAAACAGTGGCAAAAAGTTTTAGTTACAAGCTTTACAGCTTACAGTTGCGGGAACAGCTTCAGATTTTAACTGAATTCCCTTTTAATTTTCTCTATTGAAAATAAAGAAAAACCAAAAATCGGGGCAAATCTATAACTTTATTATAAATTATCTCCAATTAAATCATTATATTTTGAGAATTTTCTTTTTAGATTATCAGAAATATTGTAATATTTAGGGTGTATCATTGACGCTAAACACTCTATTCCATCTACTAAAGTACCAGCTGATGATTGTGTAAACATAGCAAAGTCTGCTATATAAACTTCTCCATTTTTAACAGCTTTTAAATTTTTCCATTCTGGTTTTTCTTCTAAAAACGTCATATCTTCTAACGCCCTTTCAATTCCATAACCACACGGAGCAATTACCAATACCTCTGGATCATATTTTACAATTTTATCCCATGAAATAACAATGCTATCTCCAGAAGGATGCGATAACAAGTCTATTCCTCCTGCATAGCCTATTTGATGAGGAATCCAATGACCACAATTAAATAAGGGATCAATCCATTCAAGCAACATTACACTTTTTGATTGAATTCTATTAGCTCTTTGAACATCTACAATATTATAAATTCGCTCTCTTAGTTTATTTACATAATTAATTCCTACTTCTTCTTTATTCATAGCTCTAGCTATAGTAAGTGCATTATCAAATACATCTTCTAAAGAATTTGGTGTTATAGAAATTAACTCTGGAGTCTTTTTTAATTTATATGCTGATTTTGCTACCGATTCGGTATCTATTTGACAAACATCACATACATCTTGTGTAAAAATAATATCTGGAGCTATATTCTCTAAAACTGGTTCATCTACATAATATAAAGTACCTCCTTCAGCTTTAGTCTTTGAAAAAATAGCTGTAATTTCTTTACTTGTTAATGTTTTACCTTCTAATTTGTACCTAACTGCAACCTTCTTTTCTTGCAAAGCAATTGCTGGACATTCAAATGTGATTCCTTGTAAATAATCTTGCAACCCCATATCATAAATCATTTGAGTTACTGCTGGCATAAAAGAAGATACTTTCATAGATATTTAAATTTGGTTCGCAAAAATACATAGTTCTCATTTATAATTTTCTTTTTCTAAAAAATCTTTCCAATATTTGCTTACAATTTATTTCTTCAACATGATTTATTATATAACAGGTGGTGAGCGATCAGGGAAAAGTAGTTATGCTCAGCAATTAGCCGAATCATTATCAAATACTCCGTATTATTTAGCTACTTCTAGAATTTGGGATGATGATTTTAAAAAACGAGTAAACAGACATATTTCGGATAGAGACGAACGTTGGACTACCATTGAAGAAGAAAAACTAATCAGTACAAAAATCACTAAAGAAATGACCGTAGTTATTGATTGTGTTACCTTATGGCTTACCAACTTTTTTGTAGATACTAAATATGATATTGAACAAGCATTAAAATTAGCTAAAAAGGAAATTGATGCTTTGGCAAAAATAGATGCAAAAATTATTATTATTTCTAATGAAATTGGTATGGGATTACATGCTAATTCTGAATCTGGAAGAAAATTTACAGAACTACAAGGTTGGGTAAATCAATATATAGCAAAAAAAGCCGATAAAGCCACATTCATGGTATCTGGTTTACCTTTAACTTTAAAATAACCACCAATGTATACTACTAACATAAATCCTTTATCAGAAAATATTAAAGGTCAATTACAAGAGAAAATAGATTTTAAAACAAAACCTATAGGTTCTTTAGGTGTATTAGAAGATATCGCTTTACAAATAGGGTTAATTCAAAACACTCTTTCTCCTACTCTATCAAAGCCTTCAATAGTTGTTTTTGCTGGTGATCATGGTATTGTAAATTCTAATTCAGTTACTCCATACCCGCAAGAAGTTACGCAACAAATGGTTTATAATTTTTTAAACAATGGAGCTGCTATTAATTCTTTTTGTAATCAAAACAACATAAAGCTAAAAATAGTAGATGCAGGTGTAAATGCTAATTTTGAAACTTCTCCTAACCTAATAGATGCTAAAATTTCAAAAGGAACTAAAGACTACAGTATAGAAAAAGCAATGAATACTGAAGAATGTTTGTTAACTTTAAATAAAGGGAAACAAATTGTTCAAGAAATATTTAAGAACGGTACCAATGTTATTGGCTTTGGGGAAATGGGAATAGGTAATACCTCATCAGCATCTCTTTTAATGAGTTATTTCACTACCATTCCAATTGAAAAATGTGTTGGAAAAGGAACAGGATTAAATGATGAAGGTGTTATTAAAAAAGCAGAAATTCTTCGTAAAGCTTTTGATTTACATATCAAACAAATACAATCTCCAATAGATGCATTAGCTTCTTTTGGTGGTTTTGAAATTGTAATGATATGTGGAGCTATTTTAGAAGCTGCATCTTTAAAAATGACTATTTTAATTGATGGTTTTATTGTTACTTCAGCATTACTGGCTGCACAAGCTATTGATAAAAACGTATTAGATTATTGTATCTTTTGCCATACGTCAGGTGAACAAGGACATGAAAAAATGTTAGATTTTTTAAATATAAAACCTTTACTTAATTTAGGTTTACGCTTAGGTGAAGGAACAGGTGCGGCAATTGCTTTTCCTATTGTAAAGTCAGCTATTAGTTTTTTAAATGAAATGGCTACTTTCAAAAGTGCAAATGTTTCAGAAGCTTAAATTTATTATGAAAAAACAAGTTCACTATTTTTTGACTGCAGTACTATTTTTCACTAGAATCCCTTGTCCTAAATGGATTAATCACTCTCCAGAAATTTTAAATAAAAGTAGTCGATATTTTTCTTTAGTTGGAGCACTTATTGGAGCTATTTCTGCAACTATATATTATGGCGCTTCTCATGTTTTCAATCCAGCTATTTCTATTATACTTAGTATTGTTGCTTCAATCTGGGCCACAGGAGCTTTTCATGAAGATGGTTTTGCTGATGTTTGTGATGGTTTTGGTGGTGGCTGGACTAAAGAAAAAATTCTAACAATAATGAAAGATTCTAGGTTAGGTACTTTTGGAGTTGTTGGTTTGGTCTCTATACTTTCATTAAAAACAGTAAGTTTATATGAACTTAGCATAAACTCAAAAAATATTCCTTTAATCATAATTGCTGGGCACACTATAAGTAGATTTATAGCTACAATATTACTATATACACATGAATATGTAAGAGATATTGACAGTTCTAAAGTGAAACCTACAACTCAGAAAATGAGTACTAAATCAATTATTATTTCTGGTTTCTTTGGGCTTTTACCTCTTCTATTTTTTGAAAACTATAAAATCTTTGGTGTACTAATTCCATTAATAATCACATATTTATATATGGGGTATTTTTTTAAAAAGTGGATTGGTGGTCAAACTGGTGATTGTGCAGGTGCTTTACAGCAAGTTTCAGAAGTAGTTTTTTATTTATCATTATTAGTTATATGGAAATTATTTTAGTTCGTCATACAACACCAGATATTGAAAAAGGAGTTTGCTATGGACAAGCAGATATTACTGTAGCTACCACATTTCGTGAAGAAATTAAACCTATTGTAAAAGAAATTAATTTTAATAATTCTGATACTCTATATTTTTCAAGCCCTTTAAAGCGTTGTAAATTATTAGCTAAAGAATTAAGTAATACAATTAACTTTGACGATCGTTTAAAAGAACTTGATTTTGGTGATTGGGAATTAAAAAAATGGAATGATATTAATAAAGAGGAACTTGATACATGGATGAATGATTTTGTTAATATTCCTGCAACAAATGGAGAGTCTTATCTTGATTTACATACAAGAACAGTTAATTTCTTAAATGAAATATTATTACTCAATAAAGAACGAATTGTTATTGTAACACATGCTGGTGTTATAAGAAGTTTATCGGCTTATATAAATAAAACTCCTTTAGATAAATCTTTTGATTTAAAATTAAATTACGGTCATATTATAAAATTCACCTTATAATTAAAATGAAATATAATACTTTACTTATCGTCATTTCTTTTTTATTTCTTCAATGCAAGAAATCCGAAAATAAAGAAATTTCTAAATCAGAAACTATTAGTAGCCCTATCAAATACGCCAAAGGATTTGATATTATCACACAAGATGGGCAAAAAAAACTAGTATTTAAAAGAGTATTTCAAAACTCAAAAAAACAATTTGTTTATACTCTTAGTAATAGTACTAATATTTCTAAAAATGAAATAAAAACTCCTATTGAAAGATTAGTTGTTACAAGTACTACTCACGTACCTATGTTAGAACTGTTAAGTAGTGAGGAAAAATTAATAGGATTTCCTCACACAAAATACATTTCTTCAGAAAAAACTAGAAAACGAATTGAAGAAGGTAAAATTGTTGAGCTAGGTTCTGAACAGAATATGAATACTGAAAAGTTAATGGATTTACATCCTGAATTAGTTATTGCTTTTTCATTACATCCTAATAATAAATTATATGAAAACATTAAAAAAACTGGAATTCCTGTCATTTTTAATGGAGATTGGCTAGAAGAAACTCCTTTAGGGAGAGCTGAATGGATTAAATTTTTTGGTGCTTTACTTAATAAAGAAAAAGAAGCTGATAGTATTTTTAAAACTATAGAACAAAATTATCTGAAAGCTAAAGAAATAGCTAAAAACAATAAAGGTAAACAACCTACAGTTTTATCTGGTAGTATGTTTAAAAATGTATGGAATGTTCCTGCAGGAGAAAGTTTTATGGCAACTTATTTAAAAGACGCTAACTTAAATTATTTATGGAAAAATACTAAAGGCACTGGTAGTTTACAATTGAGTTTTGAAAGTATTTTAGATAAAGGTAAGCATGCCGATTATTGGATAGGTTGTGGCTTATTTGAAACCAAAGAACAATTAGTAAGTGCAAATAATCATTACAAAGAATTTGATGCTTTAAATAATGGGAATGTTTATACTATTGGAAGTAAAAGAGGAAAAACTGGTGGGTTTTTATACTTTGAATTAGCTCCTGTTAGACCTGATTTAGTTTTAAAAGATTTTATAAAAATTACCAATCCAAAATTATTACCTGATTATAATTTAACCTTTTTTGATCAATTGAAATAAAACTAAAACCCCCAGAAAACAATTATCTAGGGGTTTTATACTTAATCTAAATTACACACTACATAATCGTACTACTCCACTCATTAATTTAAGTTGAGTAAATGTTAAATCATCTGGCTCTATTCTTCCTGAAGCCACTAAATCTTGATTTCTTTGGAATCTTGCAATAGCATTACGAGTTTTAGAACCATACTTTCCATCCTCTTTGAGCTGAGTAGTTGGCCCACCTTCCGAAATAGGTACTTTATTAAGTAACGATTGTACTAATAATACATCACTAGGCTTGTTTTCACTTCTTGCTCCCACAGATCCAGATAAACTTTGAGATAAATCAGTATAACCATTATTATCATCTCCATTATCAATTGGATTGTTATTGTTTATTGGATTATTGTTGGAATTATTATTATTTGAATGATTACTCGAAACGATTTGCATAGATGGAGTACTTTCTGACACCATATGATTATCCCATTCAGAATCATTTGCGCTAGATGTAGTTCCTATTCTAACATATAAAGTTGAAGATTCTCTCAATTGATTCCATACATGTAATGGTATTGAAAAACGATTACTTGTTAATCGGTTACTTACTGTACTATCATCCCAAGAAAAGAAACTGTTTTGAGAATTTCCATTATTCTCCCAGTATCCATAATCAAAAAGCTGTTCGTCATTAACTATTTCTATGTAATAATAATTATTAGCTCCTTTAATAATTTCAAATTCTGGTATTCCATCTGCAGTATTCCATGTACTTGGTACTATAACTCTAGGAGCTCCTGTTGAATTATTTTCGTTATTATTATCAGAAGTATCATTATTATTATTAACTCCAGAAATTGGCCATCCTGGAGCATTAATAATAAAAGGCTTATTACTTGTAAATGTACTTAAGTTTTTACCAATACTCATAAAATTTGGTTCTTGATCTGATTGCTGAGCTAGTACTTTTTGTTTTATTTCTCTGTGAAATTGACTATAATTCTTAGAATATCTTCCTGAATTCCATGTCTCTTTTACTTTACTTGTAAAAAGACCATTTGTTCCATAATCATAACTAAATTGATGATCTTGACAACCAGAAATTAAAATAATAGAAGCTTTTAAATTTTGAGATTTTACATTACTATTTCTATACTGAATTTCTTGATAGAATTCTTGGTTATTCATATAGTTTTCATAACTCTTTTCTGCTGGAAGTAATCTCACTTTTACATTATCCTCTGCTTCTTTTTCTACAGTTTTTAAAACTTCTTTATCGAAGTTTTTTGTAATAGTTTTTAAAGACATTTTTGATCGCTTCATTTTCTGATTTAAAATCATAGACTTTAACATAGTACCACTATGACAGCTATCTGATAAAACAAAAATTCTAACACCTTCTTTAAATCTCAACCATAAACTATACAGTTCATCATCTAAAAATTGTCTGTTATAAAGTACCCAAGACTCATCTTGTCCATCTGGCTCACTATCAGACGTTGTGTTAGGTATTGAAGATCCGTGTCCAGAATATGAAATAAAAAAGATGTCTCCATTTTGAAGTGTTCTGGCTGCTCTAGTAATTTGTTGTGTGATATTTGAAGATGTAGCTTGGTCATCTAATAAAACGGTAGTTTCATATCCTTGTCTATTTGCAATGCGAGATAAATCGTTCGCATCATTTACACAGCCCGATAAAGGTAACTTGCTTCCATATATTGTTGGATCTACCTCATTTATTCCGATGTGTAATGAAATTCCTCTTGCCATAATTAAAAGTTTTAGGTTATTGTATTTTGTTTTATGTTAATTATACTTCCTTGCTGAGAAAAATTGTGTGACACCCAATTAGACTCAACTATTAAGTTTTCTTTTGTTTTGTATTTTATATAATATCCGAATTGAGTACTTGATACTATTTCATCTATAGGTATTAATAGATCTATTTCTTTTTGAAATACACCTTCAGAAAATTCTAGTTTTGTATAAGGTGGTTTGTTTTCACATCCTATATAAACTTCTAAAAGCTGTCCAAAATCATCACTTGAAAGAAAATCGAAGCAAATAATTTGTTGAAATAAATCTTCTATGTATGTATAGTTTTCTGATAAAGCTTGTTGATCTGTTTGAATTGAAAAGATTGGTAGTAAATTTTTAGACTTATCTTCATTTTTAACCGAAGAATACTCTTTAGAGACGATATACTTTTGAACAGGTATAAAAGTATCTTTTGAATCAACTACATAAAGTCTATCTATATAAATTGGACTTTCTAAATTATTAACCAATTTTACTTTATTACCTTGATACTCTATTTTCACTCCTTCGCCAGACCATGGTTGAGATATATAATCGAGAGAAACTATTAATTGACTTCTCAGTAGTAAACCTTCATCTAATTTCTTAGTATAAAGTCCTGTTACACCTCCATTTTCTAGAAGAGACTTACATAATTGTGAATTTCTTATATTAGTTTCAAACGTACCTCTTATATAATGATCATATGAATAAGTATTTGAATTTTCAATAATAGCTCCTGATAAATTCCAATTAAATGTTTCTTCCCCATCGCCTTCTGTAATATATTTTATATTAGGTTCATGAGCTGTATAATTATTTAATAATTTCTTTAGTGCTACTCTCTCCTGATAAGAAATATCTGGTTCTAATTTTAAATCTACAACACACAAACTATTTTCATAATCTTCTATGTCTATAGCTCCATGTAAAAATAATTCTGGAGAAAACTTCTCTGGATTTTCCAATCTTCTCGATATAATATATCTGTTAGGAACCACAATAAATAACTCTGGACTTATATTTGATTTGTATACTTCATATTTTGGATGTGTTAGTTCATTTATTTTAGAATAAAGTACATGCTTTATTTGACCAATTTTCATAGGCTCACTACATCCTATTGACTTAAAACCATCATTTACTTCTTCTGTATAATAATCTCCATACTTTGTACAATCAAAAGAAAGAGGTATTGTTTTGTTCAAACTACTTTCCTTATAAATGTATTTATCTTTTAAAATCGTATTGAGATTAGCAACATTGTAATTCAATTTATAGTTATTTACCAGTACAGGAGTAAAGTTATTTTTAGTTTTTTTCGATAGTACTCTCGTAACCTCTGAAGTATCGATTGAAACGTTCTTTAAATTCTTCTTTTGTAAATTAGGTTTAAAATTATTTAGAGATAAATATGTTCCTATATGTAGTCCAGAAAATAAATGAAGCATTGTATCCTCTTTTTTCACCATAGATTTGAAACTATAATTTATCAATAAACTTGCTTTTGAACTATCAGACAATGTTGGTGTGGAAAGTGCGGCATATAATAATCTTACCCAGTTATTAGATACATTAAACTCTAAACTAATTGTTTGTCCTTCTCTTTTAGATATAGATGAGTATAAATAAGTATGTTTCTTTTTCCCATTTTTATCTATATAAGGTAACTTTATCTTATAATTTGTTGTTAATCTTTTTAAAAGCTTTTTTCTTGTATTCTTTGGAATCGATTTTATCCAATCTTTATTTATAAAACTCTCTATATTAATAACAAACTTACCTTCTATAGCTTGAGAACCATTGGGCATTATACCTATTTTCTTAAAACTAAATTTAAATGGTGAGTTATTAAAAGAAATTCCATTTTTAGGAAATTTAATTTTAAAATCTGGTTTTACCCAATAAAGTTTTTTATACTTAAAATCTCTCCAGAAATTATCTTTTAAACTATTGATTTTTGGATAGCTTTCTTTCTTTATAATATTTAAACTTGAAATTAATGACAACTGATTAAATTCTGGTTTTAAAACCGTTGCTACATTAGTTGATAAGATATTTGAAGAAATCTTATTTGAATTATTTAATTTAAAAAGTTGGTTAGCTTTATGTAAGTTAGTAGCATGAACAATTGTTTTTTGAATATACTTCTTTTTATATTTCTTAGGTAAATATTGCTTTAACTGTAACGTATTCTTTTCAATATAATAGTAGTTTATGTTCTCTCTTAAAGCCTCTTTAATACTATGAAATAAAGGAATAGTATCCTTAAATAAGACTGATTCTTTTTTCCAAACATCATAACATTTAAAAGTATATTTTATACTTAAAGTCCTATCATCTCTTTCTTCAATAGTTATAAGTTTTCTTATAATCTCATTACTAAAATTAACTCGAAATTGAATAGACTCTAATAAACCTCCTAATGTTTGATTTACTATTATATTAGATTTTTTATCTATTAAAGAAATTTCTCCTTCTTGTATAAATGGTAATTGAGACTTCCTAGAAGGTGTAAATAATATATTAAGATTTGATGTAGTGTGTAGAATACTATCTGTATTTATTTCGTCACTTTCTCTAGACATAACAACATCTAGCTTTGTTTTAGACTTATCCTTATCAAAACCAATAGAAAAAGGGAATGCTCTTTCCGATTGTACAGAAGTGTTCTTATTTATCTTTTCTGTATAAGTTGTAAATTTTGAATACATTTCCTTTTTATTTTAGTTTAAAGCTTGAGTTTGACAAAACGTAAATTGTCAAACTCAGCTATCTTGATTAGTTATTAACCTATTAGTTTATTGATGGTGGTTGCATACTTAAAACCCTCTTCATAGGTTTATTCTTCTTAGCTCCTACTGAAAATATTCCGTTAGCAGGCACTATAACATCTGGTTCTTTAACAGATTTAGTAGATGGTGGTTGGTTAATCGTTGGTGGTGTAAAATCTTCATCATGTGCTAAACGCTCAGGAATATTTACAGTACGTACCACAACAACTCCTTCTTCTTCTGGGGTAGGAACACTTATAATTAATGGTCCACTTCCTGCTCCTCTTTTCCATGGTCCACTCCATTCCATTCCTTTAGTGAATAGACTTCCTTGAACTACAACACGTACTTTGTATTTATAATAAGCGTGTACAGTTTTATCTGAAGTAAATACAGACCAATATTTTCCTTGTGTTTGAGTATCATAATCGAATCTAAATGCTACTGGATCAAATCTTACATTACCATTATCATCTACAATTTCATCTCCATTTTCATCTGTAGCTTGAAAAGTAACTTCTACAAACTGTTTAGCATTTTCTAAGAAAACATTCATATTAATTGGACCTAGGCGTATACGGCTTGCATCATCAGCTCTTACCTCTAGAATAATATCGTTGGTTAAAGTTCCGTTTTCACCTGGATCAAGTTCTATTTCATTATCTTCTATTTGAACTCTATTATTTGGAAACTCAAATGGATCTGGCGGTTCAAGCATACTCACTTTTCGCTTCACATATGTTAACCCAGCTTTCCAATCTATAGGAGGGTTTTCTACATGCTCTTCTAATTTTTGAGTGATAGCACACTCCCAAGTACGATCTGAGGCATCTGATGCTTGGAATGGAGGAATAGACCCTGTCCACATAATTTCTCCTCTAGTATTTGGGTATCCCACTTGAACACTCATATGTGATACTGGTTCACCTACCCATTTATCACCAAGCTTTGGCCAATTGCAAACTGGCTTTACAACTCTAGCTAATTTTCTTGGCCAATCATCTAAATACAATGTTTGAAAATACAAAGGCTCTTTTTCTGGATTTCTTTCTATTTCTTCAGCCATTCCCTCTAAAGAACTACTAATTAGATGTTCTTGTAGATAAGAAACTTGTCTAGTTTCATGGTAATATAGACTTAAGTTAGTGCTATCTCTTCTATATTTTAAAGCCATACCACCTCCCCAAAGACCAAACAATCCTCCAGAGCTTTCTGCTGCTTCAACATCTGGTTTTGGTGGGTCAAAAATTACAGTCTTAGCTTGCTCCATAAACTTTTGAACAACAAAGTCTGTTCGTTCCACCACTTCTTTAGCAACTTCTTCAGGATTAGGAATCATAGCATTATTGATTTTTACATCAACATCTATGGTTCCGTTAATTCTCATATTATTAATTTCAGCCTTTACATCAGCAGAATACCATAAATACCTTCCCTTTGCATTAGCTGAAAAATGTTCGAAAATACGCTCCCAATTACCTCTTATTGTTATTTCAAATGCAGGTATCCAAAAAGGCATTTTTACATTCATAGCTACATTTATAGGCGTATATGATCCATGAAATGCACTCCACAAAATACTTGCAGGATAAGTCCCAACTAATGCTGTAAAAGCGTTTTGTCCCATAGGGTCAATACTTCCTGTTCCTTCTCCTTGCATTTTCCAAGTCCAAGGCTCTAATTTTGATTTATTCTTCCCATAATTTCTTGCACTAAAATCTCTCTTACTCAAAAAAGAAGGAACGGGTCTTTTAACATAGTTTACAGGTTGTGTACTTCTTGCTCCTGGTGGTAATGGTTCATCTGTAACAGGAGTAACAGGCTCAATTACACTACCATCCTCATTTGGAGATAAATTAGTAATACTTGTTTGATTATCAGTAATAATCACAGGTCTAAAAATAGGAGTTACATTATTTTTAATTCCCCAGAAAAAATCTCTACTTCCTTCAAATTGTTCAATAATTTTTCGTTGAGATTCTTCTAAAACATGATTTGGTGGAGCACTGTTCACTGTAAAACCTAAAACTCCTCCTGCAACCTCTCTTTGGCCTTCCTCTTCAGAAACTCCAACATTAGCATTTGAGCTTTGTACTCCTGCAAAACGAATAAGATTAAACATTAAATCTCCATCATCTTTACCATCTTTTCTAGCAAGATGAACATAATTTGGTAACCAATAAAATACTGGTGCGCTTCCATTCTTTTGAAGCTCATAATTGTTGGCATCTGGATAATAAAGTAGCTCATACCCATTGGCCACTATTGGCTGTCGACCACCTGCGAGAGTAGGTCCGATTGCATTAACTGCCATAGTAAAAAATTTTTATTAACCTACTCTAATTCAATACAGTTTTCGGCTTCCCTGTTTTAACTATTCCAAATTTCCTTCAATCTCAAAGTTATTTTTATGAGTGTTCAACTAAAAAAGCAACGGTATATAACTAATTATATATAGGTTGATTAACCTTTTCGTTTTAGGTCCTTTATTCTTCTTAAAAAATGCTTATTAATTGTTATTTTGCAGTAGATAAAAGTCAACAAACCAAATAATTATGAAAAAAGTACATTTTATTTTCACAGCTATCATAGCTTTCACGCTATTTACTATTTATAACTGTTCATCCTCTAAAATTTTTAGTACTCATAAAAAAAAAGTTATCTGTTCAAATTATTCTAGAGCTCCTTTGAGTAAATTACCTGTTGGATTAGTAAAAGACATGATTAATGGTTATAAAAAAAATCAATTAAATGAGATTAATGGAAATTTAGGAATCAATGATGCACAAGCTATTTCTTTTGATTTAGAAACCTTAAAACGATTTGTATATCATATAGAAGCCATTTCTAAAAGCAAAGACAGTACTTTATCTGATAAAGATTTAGGAGTACGAATATATTATGCTGCTTATCCTGAAAGAAAAGAATGGAAAAATTCTAAATATGCTGGTGCTTTAGATGTTTTTATGAACGATCCTATTACTGAGCAATATGAAAAACTACATACAATTGTAATAATGCCTACTATTAAAAGAGATGATACTTATTACGATTTTAACCCCACAGATGTAAGAACGTATACTAAAAAACTACAAGATGTGCGTGGTAAACAAAAAAATAACGATTATTCTAATCCTGAAACACCTCTAGTAACTTTAAGTTTGTTATCAAAAGCTCCAAGCTCTTCTACTACAAGTAGTGTTGTTCAAAATCATGGTGGATTATTCCCTCCTAATTCTTTTGAAGGATCTGGTTTTTAAATCTTTTTTCCATTGAATTATTACCCAGTATTGCATAAAATCTTAATAGGAGTTGAATTCCTTTCTGCTTTAGTTGCTTTTATTTATTTTTTTAGATTAAAGGAAACTTATTGGAAATGGTTTTGCATATATCTTATCTTCATTTTCTTGCAAGAATTAGTATGGACTTTTGATTTATTTTCCTTGGGAGACAACCCACTTTACAATAATTATTATTATACTTTTTTTGGTATACCCATTCAATACATATTTTTCTATTGGCTATACGCATACAAATCTCTAAAACTAAAAAGATTATTTTTTATATTTCTTCTAGTCTATGTATCTACATATATACCTATTGACTTATATATAGAAAAAATGAGGTTGTCATATGCTATAAATTTAACAGTAGGAACTATTTTACTTAGTTTTTTAGTTGTATTAGAATTTATAAAGCAAATTAAAAACGATAATATTCTGGAGTTTAATAGAAATAAAATGTTTTACATAACTGTGGGAGTTATTTTATTCTATATTGGAACATATCCTTTTTTTGCCTTTAATGATATTTTGATTAAAGATAAGTATATACACATTTGGAATATGTATTATATATACTTTCTCATATCTAATTATTTAATGTATTTATTATTTGCAGCTTCTTTTATATGGGGGAAACATCATTCAAAATAATGCTAATCATTTTTAATGTAATCTTTATTGCCTTTATATCTGCAATAATTATTTTCATTAGACAATATAGAATAAAAAAAAGGGCTCATTTAAGAGAGCTAGAAACAATTGACGTGCTCCATAAAAAAGAGTTGTTAAAAACACAAATGGAAATACAGAGTCAAACAATGAAGTATATAGGTAGAGAAATTCATGATAATATAGGTCAAAAATTAACTTTATCTAGTTTATATCTACAACAACTTGTTTTTGAAAATAAGACTGAAGATATTATGAAAAACATTGATACAGTTAATAATATTATCAATGAATCTTTAACAGAATTACGATTACTTTCTAAAACATTAACAGACGACACTGTTGAAAAAAACACTATTTCTGAACTTATTAAAGTTGAATGTAAAAAAATAGAAGTTTTAAAAACTCATACTATTCTTTTTAAAGATGATTTGAATCTTAACTTATCTTCATACCAAACTAAAAGTATTTTATTACGAATTACTCAAGAATTTCTGCAAAACAGTATAAAACATGCTAATTGTGATTCTATAGAAATATCTATTTTTAATACTCATAACACCTTATTTTTAAAATTAATAGATAATGGTGATGGTTTTGATATCGCAAATGTTAAAACAACTGGTATTGGACTAAAAAACATGAAAAAACGAATTGAGATGATTAACGGAAAGTTTGATATGAAAAGTAATAGTAATGGTACTATATTTACCATAGAAATCCCTCTGTAATATGAAATATACCATAGCTATCATTGACGATCATGTTTTAATTGCAAATGCTTTAAAAAGTATTATCTCCAACTTTAATCAATTTAAAGTTGTTCATCTTAGTGAAAATGGTGTTGATTTTAAGAACAAATTAGAATCTAAACATATTATTCCTGACTTAGTTTTACTGGATATTAGTATGCCTATAATGGATGGTTTTGAAACTGCTAAATGGATTAAAGAAAACTATCCG
This sequence comes from Tenacibaculum aiptasiae, assembly GCF_965221665.1. Classification (NCBI taxonomy): domain Bacteria; kingdom Pseudomonadati; phylum Bacteroidota; class Flavobacteriia; order Flavobacteriales; family Flavobacteriaceae; genus Tenacibaculum; species Tenacibaculum aiptasiae. The sequence continues at coordinate 523,880 of NZ_CBDCSN010000003.1, read as the reverse complement.
GATATATTAATCATGGCTTTAAGTATGCAAGACGATGAACAAAGCTTAATAAAAATGATTAAAAATGGTGCTAAAGGATATATGCTTAAAAATACACAACCAGCTTTACTCGAAGAAGGTCTAATAAAACTTATAGAAAAAGGACATTATTTCCCTGATTGGGCTTCTAGTAAAATTTTAACTTCTATAAGTAATGATACAATTAATGCTGATTTAAAAAATAATTTAACTGAAAGAGAAATTGAGTTTTTAAAATATACAACCACTGAAATGACTTATAAAGAAATTTCTGAAAAAATGTTTTGCAGCCCTAGAACTGTTGAAAATTATAGGGATAGTTTATTTGAAAAACTTGAATTAAAATCTAGAGTTGGTTTGGCAGTTTATGCTCTTAAAAATGGATATGCTGAATAATTTTTAGAAGCTTTTACTCTTCTATTGTTCTAAAAGTTAAATTTATTCTGGGTCTATGTACCTTTTTTGTTGGTGGTAATCTATGTAACCAATGTGTTTGTGTTTCATCTTTCATCACCAACAAAGAACCATGCTCTAAGACTTTATAAACTGTTTCTTTGGTTTCTTTGTGTTTAAACCCAAACTTACGCTCTGCTCCTAAAGTTAACGATGCTATTGCTCCATTTTTCTTTAAATCTTTTTCTCCATCCGAATGCCAAGCCATTCCTTCAGAACCATCGTGATATAAATTCAGTAAGCATGAATTATACGTTTCTTTAGTTTCTTTTTCAACCAATTCTTTTAACTCTAATAATTCTTCATTGAAAATAAGTGCTGTTTTGGTTCTATTCGAATATGAATATTCAAATGGCTTTTCTGCATACCAAGCTACTTTTCGTTTTGTAGTTATTAATTTTCCAAAAACAATAGCTTCATCATTTTTCCAAGCTATAGAATTTAAAAGAACATCATAATATTTATCAGCCTCTTCCCTACTTAAAACTATACCATGATAGTTTACAGTTCCGTCTTTCGGAAGTAGATTAATAGGTGATTCGGTAAATTGAGAAAATAAATCCATAGAGTATAAAAATAAAAAACTCCCACTTAATGCGAGAGCTTTATATTATTTAATTCTTGTTTTAATGTCTGAACTTATTACGTGTTACAATGGCTTTAAGTTTTTGTTTTAAATCCCTTCCTGTATCATAAACCATTTGCTCATTTGATGGAAAACGTACTGCTCTAACTTTAATTAATCCTAAAAACGTATCGTCTAAAGCTCTTTTGTCTCCATCATAATCTGCATAAATATGTTCAAAAACAAATTCACTTTGAATTGGAAATCTTTCTACTAATTGATTATTTGCATTATCTATATATTTAACAACACCACTCACTTTACTACTTTTAAATTGAGTAAATTTATATAAGTGACATCTTACTTTTCTAAATTTATCTACTTTAATTTTATTTCCTAAACTATCTTTTACAAACGCTCCTTGATCGTTTTTTAAATATTTAAATCCATCTTTGATTCGTCTTTCTTTAACAATTTCTTTTTCTCGAATTTGTTCAGGAGAAACATCTATGTTTCTTAGATTTAACTCTAAATCAAAATCATATCTTACTCTTGAGTCTCTTTTTGAATGGTATACTGTCCATAAATCATTTAACCCATAAGTATCAATTGCTAATAAGTCATTTTCTAACCTTCTAGGAATAATTTGTCTTGTTTCATTATGTACCGATAAGAAAACAAAATCAGTTCCTTTCGCATGTGCTTCCTCTATTAAACTCCTCGTATTTTTATAGTTTGGATTGATTTTATCTAAGTATTGAAACTCATCAAAAGCTCTTCTATAATTCATTTTATTATAACTTCCGTTTGCTAACAAATCTTTAGCTTTTTGATATAAAAAGTTTGAATAGTTTTCTTTTGAAGTTATAATTTGATCGTCATAGTTTACAATTCGAAAACTAACATTATTACCTGATATAACATCTTTTAAAGGTAATAATGGTTTGATTCGTTCTTGTCTATTATTTAATCTTTGATATAAACTATAAATAGTTTCTAAATTTTCTGGATTATTCTCCTTTTCTAAAAATTCTATTTTAGATACATCTCTATCTACTGCTTTATTAAAAGCATTCTTAAGCATAATAACATAAGGCTGATTCTTTTTCTTATACTTATTTCTTGCTAAGTTTTTTATAGATAATGAAATAGCTTTTTCATAATCACCTGAATTAATTGCTTTTTCTGTAGTTTTTACACTACTACACGAAAGCATAATAAAGATTGAAGATAGTAGTAGTAAAGTAGTTTTGTTCATAAAATTTAAGTTTCGATAGGAAAGACAACTATTGTGCCAAAACTAAGGATTCTTTTTTATTTAAAAACTATTTTTTTACTCTAGTAATTTAGCCATCGCAACTCTTACGATTGCAATATTTTTTTCTTGATTACTTAACTTTTCTTTCTTTTGTTTTTGAGCTATTTGGCGTAATAAATTTACACCTACTTTATCAAAATTATATTGCTTATACTGTAATCCTTTTGCTACTATATCGTCTGCTAAATTCTGAATTGCAGCTGTTTTATTACTTTTTGCAATTTTATCGAATGCTTTTTTGTATAGTTTCTGTATTTTTTTATTCTGACTTAAAAACATACCTGACATTACATTACCAGCAATAAATGTTAATTCCTCATCATCATTCTCTTCTAAATAGATTCTTGTTAATGGAGTTGCGATAATTTTCTTTACCTCTATAGGTAATGTTTTAGATTTTTCAATAGCTAAGGCTTTGTCTATATAATACATTCCTACTAACGACTTTCCTAAAACAGAATATGATTTGCTTTTTAAACCTTTTTCGAAAACTGACTTTAATTCTGGGTCTGTTAATTTCCCTAAAGTTTCAATGGCTGCTGCTTGTACTAATGTTTTAGGATCATTCATAGCTATTTGCATAATCTTATCAATAACCCTCTTTTTAGAATACTTATTAATTAAGTTTATATTTTCTAATGCTAAAATTCTTATTTTATAAAAATCATCACTCATAGCATTAGCTATTGCATTGAAAGCTTTTTTATCATCTTGCTTTTTTCCTACTTCTAATAAAGCTTCTCTTTTATGCATATAATTTTCTGCATGTTTTAGTTGATGTATATAATCACTTAAAACTTTATTTTCAACTACATCACATAATAAAACTCCATCAGCATTTACCTGAATTAAATCTGGGTGTTTTACAAAAGGAAAAGTAAACGATGCATCTTTTCCTTCTACAAATACATTATGACGCGTACGTTTGTTTCCTTCAAAAATATCTATTGCAAAAGGGAATTTAAATTCATTTGCTTGATTTTGAATAATATTAACTGTTACTGTTTTTCTTAATTTATTATAATCATATGATATTTCTAACTTTGGATGTCCACTGTTAAAATACCATTGATTAAAAAACCAGTTTAAATCTTTTCCTGTTACTTCTTCAAATGCTAAACGTAATTGATGTGCCTCAGCTGCTCCGTATTTATTTGCTGTTAAATATTTATTTAAACCTGCATAAAACGCTTCATCTCCTAAGTATTTTCGTAACATATGTAAAATAGCTCCTCCTTTGTTATAACTAACAGCATCAAACATATCTTCTTTGTCATCATAGTTAAAACGTACTAAATGTTTGTCGAAATTTTGACCATTTTTATAAGCTTCTGTATCTTCAAATAAATGTGAATCTGCATCTTCTTTTCCATATTTATACTCTCTCCATAAATACTCACTGTAGTTAGCAAAGCTTTCATTTACTGTTAGGTTACTCCAACTTTCTGCTGTTACCAAATCTCCAAACCAATGATGAAATGCTTCATGTGCTATTGTATTTTCTTGTACATTATCGTCTATTAACTGACCTGGTACTTGATAAGCTTTTTCTCCATGAATAACGGCTGTAGTATTCTCCATTGCTCCACTAACATAATCGCGTCCAACTATCTGAGCATACTTATTCCAAGGATATTCTATCCCCGTTATTTTAGAGAAAAAAGCAAGCATTTCTGGTGTATTTCCAAAAATCTCTTTTGCATATGGAGCATATTTTTTTTCTACATAATAATCAACTGGAATATTTTTATAAGTATCTTTTACTATTTCATATTCACCAATTCCCATAAAGAATAAATATGGTGCGTGTTTTTGAGTAAAATTCCAATAATCGGTTCTAGTACCATTAGCATTATTAGTTTGCTTTTCTAATTTTCCATTTGAAAGTGTAACAAACTTATTAGGTACTGTGATATAAATTTCTTGTGATGTTTTTTGATTTGGTGCATCTATTGTTGGAAACCAGCAGCTACTCGCCTCTGTTTCTCCTTGTGTCCAAATTTGTGTAGGTTTATTTTCATCCAATCCTGTTGGATTTATAAAATATAATCCTTTTGCCGAAGTTATAGCTGCACTCCCTTTTTGCTTTACCTTTTCTGGGCGCGCAGTATATTTTATATAAATTGTAAACTGTTCATCTCTTTTATAAGCACGAGGTAAATCTATAATTAACTCAAAATTATCATAATTATATTCTAGTGGTTTGTTATTCATAGATACCTTATGAATAAGCATAGCCTTTGCATCTAATGTTACTTTTGAAGTTTCATAAAAATGAGGTTTTAAAGTCACCCATTCTTCCCCGTTTAACTCTTTATTTTCAAAATTAAAATCTACTTTTAATTTGGTATGAATCAAGTCATGAACTTTATCTTTTTCTCCTCTGTATATATCACTTGTTTGTGAAAATAAGGTTATTGTAAAAAAGATAATTAATAATGTAAAGGGTTTTTGAAACTTCATAAATTCTTTTCTTTGTTTTTCAAAAATAGGAAAATCTATTGGTAGGCTTGTTAATGAGCCGTTAAAAAGAAAACTATAAAAATTTTATCATCCAATTTTTAGTTTAATACGAGACTCTGTGCTTCAATAATTTTTTATTAATAATAAAAATTATGCCACGTTCATATTTCATTTTAAGCTTTATCTAAACTTATTTTTTTATCTTGTAATTCAAATTTTACCTCTTATGAAATCAATCTTAGGAAAAACATTTTTGTTTTTATTTCTTTTAACAACCTTATCCTGTAAACAAAACATAGCCGATTCTGATGAACATAAAGCATTTATTGTAGAATATAAAAGAATGCTTAAAATACATGAAGAAATGGAAAAAACACATGATCACATGAGCCACGATCATTCTCATATGATGAATTCTCATAAAGATATAGAAAATGACTCCTTGCATTTAGAAAACGAAAAAGCACATGCCAATATTTTAAAATCTCATGATGTATTAATTAATAATCATAAAAGATTAATTAATGAGCATAAATCTCTTGAGGAAAATCATATGACGGGAAAAATTTCTTTAGAACAAATGATGAAAGACCATAGAAAAATTCAAGAAGAGCAGCAACAAATGATTGAGGATCATAAAAAAATAGTAAGAGAGCACAACACTATAAAAAAAGAAGATCATAAAATGATGTCTGAAGAAAAATCAAAGCATGACGATCACGATCATCATTAAAAAAAGTTAATAAAAAAATCGTGTCAAGTCGACACGATTTTTTTTAACTCTAAATGTATTTTGTTCTATTAAAATAGACTAATCTTCAATTCTTTCTATTTTAGCTCCAATAGATTTTAAACGGGCTTCAATATTTTCATACCCTCTATCTATTTGCTCAATATTATTAATAATACTAGTTCCTTTTGCTGATAATGCTGCTATTAATAAAGAAATACCAGCTCTAATATCAGGTGAAGTCATCTTAGTAGCTTTTAATTGCGATTCGAAGTTATGTCCAATAACTGTAGCTCTATGAGGATCACATAAAATTACTTTAGCCCCCATATCAATCAACTTATCTACAAAGAATAAGCGACTTTCAAACATTTTTTGATGTATCAAAACTGTTCCTTTTGCTTGAGTAGCTACCACTAATACTATACTTAATAAATCTGGAGTAAATCCTGGCCAAGGTGCATCAGAAACTGTTAATACAGATCCATCTATATAGTTTTGAATTTCATAACTCTCTTGCTCTGGGATGAAAATATCGTCACCTCTTTTTTCTAAATTGATTCCTAATTTTCTAAATACACTTGGTATTTGACCTAAATCTTTCCAGCTAACATCTTTAATAGTTAATTCAGATCGTGTCATTGCTGCCATACCAATCCAACTTCCTATTTCAATCATATCAGGTAATACTCTATGTTCACAACCTCCTAGAGACTCTACTCCTTCAATAGTTAATAAGTTAGAGCCAACTCCTGATATTTTCGCTCCCATTGAGTTCAACATTTTTGATAATTGTTGAATATATGGCTCACAGGCTGCATTATAAATTGTAGTAGTTCCTTTAGCTAATACTGCTGCCATAACAATATTTGCTGTTCCTGTTACTGATGCCTCATCAAGTAACATATCTGTTCCTACTAATCCTGTTTCTGTTTCTACTCCGTAGAAATATTCTTCTTTATTATAACGAAATTTTGCTCCTAAATTGATAAATCCTTCGAAGTGTGTATCTAATCTTCTACGACCTATTTTATCTCCTCCTGGACGTGGAATATATCCTTTTCCAAAACGCGCTAATAATGGTCCAACTATCATAATTGACCCTCTTAACGAACTTCCATCTCTCTTAAATTCAGCTGATTCTAAGTATCCTAAATTAATATCATCTGCTTGAAAACTGTATGAGTTTGGTCCTAATTTTTCAATTTTAACACCTAACTCTCCTAAGATAAAAATTAACTTATTTACATCAATAATATCTGGAATATTATTAATGATTACTTTTTCTGAAGTTAATAAGACTGCGCATATAATTTGTAATGCTTCATTTTTCGCTCCCTGAGGTGTAATTACTCCGTTTAATTTGTGACCTCCTTCAATTTTAAATGATGCCATTTACTTTTTTCTATATTTATTACTGTAGTTAGATTTTCCTTTTTGGCCTCCTTTATTCTGCCCTTGATTATTTCTTTTTCTTAGTAAACTTTTACTTTCTGATAATACTTCTTCCGAATCTCTCAAATCTATTTTTTTACCAGATAAATCGTATAAATGCTTAAAAATAACTGCATCTTCAACCGTGTCTTTATTCCAGTTTAAATAGCATTTTTTCATATGATTTGCTATTGTAAACACTAAAGCTTCTCTTTTATCTCCTTCTTCCCATGTTAATGCAATATCAATCATGGTTTGAATGTTATTTCCATAATAACGATACCTTGAAGCTGATTTTGGATATGCTAATTTTGCTGGCTTTTCTGTTAATTCTTCTTTTGATGGTGTTTCATAAGGCGAATCTACATCCAATTTAAAATCGGCAATAATATGAAGCTGATCCCATAATTTGTGTTTAAAATCTGGAACATCACGTAAATGAGGTTGTAAATTCCCCATTACATCTATAATAGCTTTAGCCATTGTGTTTCTTTCTTCTTTTGTTTCTAAAGCTACACAATGATCTACTAATTTCTGTATATGTCTTCCGTATTCGGGAATTATTAAATTATCCCTTTCCGAATTATATTCTAAATCAAACGTCATTTTCTCTTTATTTATATACGCAAAATAGGTAATTATTATGAATTAACTATCCGATTACTTTTAATTTTGCGAATTGTAGTAATAATTTCTTCTTCCCTACTGTACCAAATTTAATTTCTGCTTTTTTATTTGGTCCTTTACCTTCTAAAGCAATTACTTCTCCTGTACCAAATCGATTGTGTTCTACAAAGTTCCCTACCACTATTTCTCCATCAAATAAATTCATTTTTGAATTTACTTCCGACACCTTCTTCATTTTACTTTTTGGTGGTACTAAATTTGGTTTTTCCTTTTTCGATAAGAACTCTTTTCGTTTTTTCTTAATTGGTTTTTGAAAACGAATTTTATTTGGTGTATCATCAAATAAACTAGCATCTATAAACCTGTTTGCCGATGGTTCTGGTGCTTTTGGTGCTAAATGCTCTACAAATTTATCATCTATTTCTTCTAAGAAACGACTTGGTTCTCCATCAGTAAGTTTTCCCCAACGATAACGTGTTTGTGCATAAGTTAAATACGCTACTTTTTCCGCTCTTGTTAAGGCCACATAGAATAAACGTCGTTCCTCTTCTAATTCACTTCGTGTATTCATACTCATTGCCGAAGGGAATAAACTTTCTTCTAAACCAACTATGTACACGTATGGATACTCTAGTCCTTTTGATAAGTGAATAGTCATTAAAGACACACAAGGTGTATCGTCTTTTTCACTATCAAAATCGGTTGCAAGCGCTACATCTTCTAAGAATGATGTTAATGACGCGTCTTCTCCTGTCTCTATTTTATCGGTAATAAAGTCTTTTACTCCATTCAATAATTCCTGAACATTTTCTACCTTATTTACTCCTTCTGGTGTACCGTCTTTTTGTAAATCTTTTACTAACTGCGTTTGTTTTACAACCAAATCTGCAACTTCAAAAGCATTCATCTTTTGAGCTTCAATTTGAAAACGCTGTATCATTCTAACAAAATTCTCAAGTTTGTTTTTTGTTCCTGAATTTATCTTAATATCTACCTTATCTAAATTCAGTAAGATTTCAAAAATTGATTTTTTATAATGATTTGCAGCAATTGCTAATTTATCTACCGTTGTTGCTCCAATTCCACGAGCTGGATAATTGATAATCCTTTTTAAAGCTTCCTCATCATTTGGATTTATTAGCATACGTAAGTATGATAACAAATCTTTGATTTCCTTTCTTTGATAAAACGATATTCCTCCGTAGATTTTATACTTTATATCTTTCTTTCGTAATGCATCCTCTATTGCTCTTGATTGTGCATTGGTACGATATAATATAGCAAATGAATCACTTGTTAGCTGATTATTTATTTGGTTTTCCCATATTGATTGTGCTACAAAACGTCCTTCTTCTCCATCGGAAATTGTTCGCATTATTTTGATGCTTTCTCCTGCATCATTTGCTGTCCAAACTTCCTTATCTAACTTCGTTTTATTCTTGTCTATTACGCTATTTGCAGCTTCTACTATGTTTCCTGTTGATCGATAATTTTGCTCTAACTTGAAAGTTTTAACATCTGGATAATCTTTCTGGAAATTTAAAATATTATTAATATTTGCCCCACGGAAGCTATAAATACTCTGTGAATCATCCCCTACTACACAAATGTTTTGAAAACGATCTGCTAATGCTCTTACAATTAAATATTGTGAGTGGTTTGTATCTTGGTACTCATCTACCATGATATATCTAAAACGATCTTGATATTTTGCTAAAACTTCTGGGAAACGTGTCAATAATTCATTCGTTCTCAATAGTAAATCATCAAAATCCATAGCCCCAGACTTAAAGCATCTATCTACATATGCCTTATAAATATCTCCTACTCTAGGTCTACTAGCTTCTAAATCTGCCTGCTGTAAATCTGAATTATTGAAATATGCTCTTACCGTTATCAAGCTATTTTTAAACGAAGATATTCTACTTAAAATTTGCTTTGGTTTGTAACGGTCTTTATCCAATTTCATTTCTCTGATTATTGTTGTAATCAATCGAACTGAATCTTGTGAATCGTATATGGTAAAATTAGATGGATATCCTAAACGATCTGCTTCTGAACGTAATATTCTTGCAAAAACCGAGTGGAATGTTCCCATCCATAAATTTTTTGCTTCACTATGTCCCACAACTCCTGCAATACGTTCTTTCATTTCACGTGCCGCCTTATTTGTAAAGGTTAACGATAAAATATTGAAAGAATCTACTCCTTGTTGCATCATATGTGCAATACGGTAGGTTAAAACTCTTGTTTTTCCTGATCCTGCACCTGCAATAATTATCATTGGGCCATCTTTTTGTAAAACGGCTGCTCTTTGTGGTTCGTTAAGTTGTTCTAAATAAGTATTCAATAGAAAAAAGTTGAAAGAATTTTGAAAACGGAAAATTAACCATTCTTTTAGGTTTTATAAAGAATGTACGCCTTTTTTTATTCACAAATATAATTCTATTTTTTATATCGCTTCTACATCTTCTTTTTAAAGAAGACTTGTATCTTAGCCTTTCGAATAATTACATAAAAAATGGAAGATCAAATTTTAGAAGGATTAGCTTATGCCTTACCTGCTTTAATTACTGGAGGTGTTGCTTATTTAATTTTAAGCCGATTTATTGAACAAGATAATAGTGAAAAAAAATTTCAGGCTTTAGTTGAGAAAAAACGTGAAAGTTTACCTATTAAGCTTCAAGCTTATGAGCGTTTATTATTGTTTTGCGAACGTATTAATCCTACAAAATTATTAACTCGTGTTAAACCTATTGGTGATGATACCAATAATTATTTACAATTATTAATTGCTAATATTGAACAAGAATTTGAACATAACTTAGTACAACAATTATATGTTTCTGAAGATAGTTGGAAAGCTATTTTAGCTGCAAAACTTGGTATTATTGCTAAATTTAGAAAATCTGCTGAAACTGCTGAAACTGCCAAAGATTTTCGTGAAAATATTTTGATTGATTATTCCCAAAGTGAAAATCCTACACAAACATCAATAACATTTTTAAAGCAAGAAGTAAAAAAGCTGATATAACAGCTTTTTACTTCCTTATTTTAAGTTTTTTAAAATAAAATCTATGGTTGTATTCTTATTCAAGTTTTGAGAATATGCTTTTGTTACGTGCTTCGCTTTTACAGCATAATTATTCTTCATCAAATATTCTATATCTTCAATAAAATCTAACGAAACTTTTCCTGTTAACAGCAAACTCAAATCTTTTCCCGACTGATAATAATCGTAAATCTTCTTTAAACCAGTTAAATACAAATAATCTTTTGTAAATCCTCCTCCTCTATAAGCTCTTACTGTTATATAAAAAGCATGTTCTCTATCTAAATCATACGTATTATGCAATGATCTAAAAGTTTTTGAAAAAGAATAACCTTTTGCCAGTCCATTTACCGCCAACACTCTATATGCCAATTCTTTTAACCTTTTAAGAGTTAAGTTTCCAGACATATACTCACTAAAAACTGCTAACCCCTCTTGGGTTTCTACATTATTAGGAAATCCGTGTGAAAAAATCTTTAATGAATGCTCTAAGCCATTCATTGTTGTAACCATATGTACTCCAATTTCATGGTGAGTTAAAATTGCCATTTCGTTTTCTGAAAATGTATGATTTCCATTTATAACTAAGGTTTTAATATTGTTTAAAACCATAGCTATAGCACTCATAGTTGTTGATTGTTTGATATTGTAATCAAACTCATAGTTAGTACTATATTCCCTAAATATCTCTTCTGCTTCTTCTGGGCTATATTTCGGAGCAAAAATATTATCTACATCCACCTCATCTTCAAAATGTAAAATAAACTTCGCATTTTCTACATCATCTTCTGTTGGTGTTCCAAATGATCGTAAGCTGTTATAATAAAACTTTTTACCCTCTCCTATTGTTTCTATACATTGGATTAAACCCGAATAAGAATAAATTATTTCTTCATATAAATTACGAATTGTCTCATCTTCTATCGACTCTAACGGTAATGTAAAAAACTTACGATGTAATTTAAACTTATCAAAATCTCTTTTAGGATACTTAAACTGTGGATCTGTTAAATATTTTGATGCAAAAAACTTTTGTTTTTCTTCTTCTATATTAACTGGATTTACATAGCTCAATAGCTCTATTTTTTTTACTAAAGTATCTATATAATTATCTATTTCAATAAGTGACTTCTTATCTACTTGAGTCTCATTCATCATTATTCGTTTTCAAAAAGTGGTACAAATTTACAACTTGTGTACTTTATAAAAAGCTTCAGCATGCTTTTTTAACGCCGTTTTTAAGTAATCTTCTACTGCAATTACAACTTCTGGGTACATAACCTGAGTTAATTCATCACAATATACTTTTGCTATTTCTGTTGCTAGAACTAATGTATTCGTAAAATTGCTAGTTATGTGTTTTAAAAAATAGCCATTTCCTTGAAAGGTATCATTAATTTTAGAAGTAGATTGAATCCCATTAGGCATTGGTGTTTTTTCTAGAATTTCTCTCCACGATTCTATAAAATCACCATATTTTTCATTGTTTACGTTTTTAGTCCCCAGGTTCCATGTAGGCACTTCTCTATCCCAACGTTGCCAATTATAAGAATGCATATCGTATACTATACAACAGCCAAATTTTTCTTCTATTTTAGAAATAAGGCTCGATACTACTTTGTAAAAATTAGTATGCTTTGCTAGGCTTATATTTCTATTTTCTTCTGAAAGAGGTTTTTTCCATAATTGTTTTCCCCAAGCATCGTTATAAATTGCCGTTTCTGGTGCTCTATTCAAATCGTATTCAAAACGAGAATCTAAACCTGCGATTACTATTGGATGTGATTGAACCATAGCTTTGGTTGCTGGATCTTCTTCGTACCATCTTTCATATTCTGTATGAATACAGTTTTCCCACAATTCCTTTCTGAATTGATGTCCATCATGAACTGCTCCACACACATAAGGTACATACTCCTCTATTTTTAGAGTAAAAGAATAATCGCTTGATACTGCTTCAAAAATTTCTTCATTTTGAATTTTTTGAATAATCTCTTCAATAGTAAGTTTTACCATACTAACTTAAAATTTTCTGCAACAATGAAAATACTTTTTTTTCAACTGCATCCACAGTTCCATCAGCAAAAAAAACTTCTTTTATATCTTGAATTAATTCTCTTTTATCTTGAATAGAATACGAGTTTTCATTCAAATAAGTTTGTATTTTTTCTAAATTTTGGTGCTCTGTTTCTACCACAATCTCAGTATGCATTTTATTAAAAGTAGCTTCATCTACTTTCGATAATATATATGCTCGCTCTTCTTTTGTTTCAATATGATTACAGTGTGCTGCGTATAATAAAACATATACTTCAAACTCTCTTTTCGTCCAATCTAAACTCATCTATTTCTCTATTGGTAATTCTATTTTACTGGCCCATTCTGTCCATGAACCATCGTATACTTTATAATTTTTATTTCCTGATATTTCGCTTCCTAATGCCAAAATACAAGCCGTTATTCCTGATCCGCATGAAAAAATAGCTTCTTCATTTTTAGGATTTAACTTTTGAAATATTTCTTGGAGCTCTTCTTTTGATTTCATCATTCCTTCTCTTTGTAATTCAGAATATGGTAAATTTTTAGAATTTGGAATATGACCTCCTCTTAAATCTGTTCTAGGTTCTGCTACTGTGGCGTGAAATCTTCCTTTTGAACGAGCATCTAATATTAATTCTTCTTTATTTGATGCTTCTAATACATCTTTTACAAAACCTACTTTTTCACTCTTATAATTTGCAGTAAAATCACCTTTAACGATTTCTTTAAATTTTGGAACCTCAACTGAATAATCATGTTTTAACCAGTTTGGTAGTCCTCCATTCAATACTGCTATATTATTAAAACCAAAAGTTTTAAACAGCCACCACACTCTAGGAGCTGAATACACTCCTAAATCGTCATAAACAACAATACAACTATCCTTGTTTATTCCTAACTTTTGTACTTCTTCTTGGAAATATTTTTCTGAAGGGATGGTATTAGGAAACTCTCCATTTTTATCTAAAAAAACATTTTTTAAATCGAAAAAAACAGCATTTGGTATTTGTTGTTTTACTTGCCCTTTATTTCCTGTAGTTCCTACTTTAGTTATGGTAGCGTCTAATATTATTAAGTTTTCTGCTTTTAAATTTTGATATAACCATTTTACAGTAACAATCGCTTCATTTACATTAAGCTTCATCTACTGTTCTTTTTAAATTAGTCATTCTAATAAAAGCAGCATTCTTTTCTAATACTTTACTTTCTAAAAAGTCTATTACTTTTTCTTGAAGCTTTACTTTTGAAACTTTATTAATGTAAGTTATTCCTCCTGGACTCATTACATTAACCTCAACTAGTTTACCTCCAATAACATCTATTCCAACGAAATACAACCCATCTTTCACTAATTTTGGCCCTATTTTTTCACAAAGTATTTTTTCTGCCTTGGTAAGTTTATGTTTTTCCACTCTTCCTCCAGCCGTAACATTAGAACGGTGATCTTTTTCACCTGGTATACGTTTCATAGCACCAATTGGTAAACCATTTAGTAATAAAATACGTACATCTCCTTTTTCTGCTCCTTCAATATACTCTTGAAGAATTACATAATCTGATGAACCATCACTTTTACTAATGTAAAAATCCAATAATGAATTAATATTACCCATTGCCGATTTTTCTATTAGAATTACTCCTGACCCTCCATAACCATTTAATGGTTTTAGAATCATTTTATCAGCTTCTGATTCTTCAATTGTTTTAATTAAATATCCTTTATTCTTTGAAACGTGTGTAACTGGAATAATTTCATTGTTAGGGTCTTCAAAAACCGCTGTATATAACTTATTATTCGCTTCTCGCATTCCTTGAACAGAATTTATTACAAATACATCATCCTTTACAGAATCTAAGAAGTTTAACATTAATGGATCTAATGGTGGATTTGCTCTCATAAAAATAGCGTCAAAACCTGCTAATGGCAACATTTCTTCTCGTGTGGTTGCTTTTTTATAATAAGACTTTATACTTGAAGGAACTTTATCCATTCTTTCTATAATTGTACAAAATGCATTTGTTATACTATTACGTATTGTTAAATTAGAAGGCGTACAAATGGCAACACCATGTCCTCTTTTAGCACACTCATGAATAAGTGTTAATGTTGAATCATTCTCAGGGTTTATTTCCTCCCAAGGATACATTAAAAAACAAATGTTCATTCAATAAAATTGTATTAAGTTAATTTAGTTAGTTTTTATCAGTCTTTTTAGACAAATAAACACCAATGTAAAAGCTACAGTGGTGTTTATAAAAGTAATATTTTTTTTTATATGGAATAAAGGTTAAAAATTATTTTACCTCATCATAATTATCATCCCAGTTTTTTGGATTTGGTTTTCCTAATTTACCTACTGATTTTGCTACGATCATAGAAACTGTAGCATCTCCTGTTACATTAATTGTTGTACGTAACATGTCTAATGGTCTATCTACTGCAAAAATTAATGCCAAAGCTACCGGATACAAGTCTTTTGGAAATCCTATTGATTCTAATACGATTACTAACATAACCATTCCTGCTCCTGGTACAGCAGCACTACCTATAGATGCTAATAATGCTGTTAAAACTATTGACATTTGATTTGCAAAACCTAATCCTTCTGGCCATAAAACTTGCATAACAAATACAGCCGCTACTGCCTGGTATAAACTTGTTCCATCCATATTAATAGTAGCTCCAACTGGTAATACAAAACTAGACACTTCTTTATCTACCCCAATATGCTCCTCTACTCTTTCCATAGTTACTGGTAAAGTTGCAGCACTCGAACTTGTTGAAAACGCTAATAACTGTGCTGGACTTAATTGCTTTAATACCCAGAATGGGTTTTTCTTTGCATAAACACTTACCAATATTGAATAGAAAACAATCATGAAGATTAAACCTAAAATAACAACTCCTGAGTATTTTAATAAGGCTAATAAAATATCTGGATCTCCTGAAGTAACTACAACATTAGCTAATAAAGCAAATACTGCATAAGGTGAAATTAACATTATAATATCTACCATTTTTAATATCGCTTCATTTAAGGAATCGAAAAAGTTCTTTAATGGTTCTGCTTTCTTCTCTCCTATTAATAACATTGAAATTCCTAAGAAAATAGTAAAGAAAATTACTTGCAACATTGCTTTATTATTACTCATAGCTTTTACTGCATTATCTGGAACCATATCAACCACAAATTGTAATGGTCCACTACTTTGCTGTTTGTTTGCTTCTGTAATCTTAGCTGTTATGCTAGAGTTATTTGCATATGTATTGGTTAGCTTATCTACTGTAGCTTGTGATATTCCATCTCCTGGTTGTATTATATTTACTAACGCTAATCCTATCGTAATTGCTACCACTGTTGTACCAATATAAATTAACATTGTTCTTACACCAATATTTTTAAATTTAGAAATATCTTTTAAGTCTGAAATTCCCTTTATTAGTGAAGCTACAATTAATGGTACTGCTATTAATTTTAATAATTTAACAAATATGGTACCTAATGGTTTTATCCAATCTTTAATAAAACTATTCCAACCAAATTGTAATGCTAGAAACCCGAAAAGAATTCCTAATACCATTCCTATTAAAATTTGCCAGTGTAAAGCCAGTTTTTTCATGTAATCTATTTAGTTTTTTAACGGCTGTAAGGTAAAAATAAATATTTAAAAAAAATGTGACCTTAAATATGTAACTTGTGTCTCAATTATTGAAAACTATTTACTAATCTTATTATAATAAAAAATGGCAGGAATTTTAGATTTACTAAACAGCGACTTAGGGAAAACAATTATATCTGGTGTAGCAGGTTCAACAGGTCAAGATACTAACAAAACTAGTAGCGTATTAACAATGGCTTTACCTGTATTAATGAAAGCAATGCAACGTAATTCAGCTACCTCTCAAGGAGCAGAGGGATTAATGGGAGCTTTAAATAAACACGATGGTGGTATTTTAGATAATTTAGGTGACTTATTCAAAGGAGGAGTTAATGCTGATGTTTTACAAGATGGTAGTAAAATTTTAGGACACGTGTTAGGAAGCAAGCAACAAGGTGTTGAACAAGTTATTGGGCAAAAATCTGGAATGGATGCTGGCGCTGTTGGTGATATTTTAAAAACAGCTGCTCCTATCTTAATGGGAGTTTTAGGAAAGCAATCTAGACAAAATAATGTAAGTAATTCTGGTGATCTTGGTGGTTTATTAGGTGGATTACTTGGTGGAAGTTCTGCTCAAAAAGAACAAAGCTTTTTAGAACAAATTTTAGACGCTGATGGAGATGGAAGTATTGTAGATGATGTTGCTGGAATGGTTTTAGGAGGCGGTAGTAGTCAACAAAAATCTGGTGGTTTACTTGGTGGACTATTAGGTGGCATTTTCGGAAAAAAATAAACTTATTCCTCGATAATAACAAAAAAGCGCAAAATATTAGTTTTGCGCTTTTTTTATATCTAATATACTTCTATTAATATAGCGATGACTCCTAAAAATAAACACAAAGGAGAAAAATATTTAGAATCGTTTTTTGCAAATTTTGTTTCTGTTACTTTCTTAAAAAAACCAACATACTTAAACTCTCCTACAGCACGTAGTGTAAAAACACCAGAGACTATATATAGTCCATACTTTAGAAACCATTCAGGTATCATTTCTATTTGAAAAAGATTTGCCTTAGTAGCAAAGAGCATAGCAATAACTAATAAAAATACTCCAACAAATAAGCTATCAATCCATTTTGGTTTTAATACTACCTCCCCATTTAATTTCGTTGGTATTACTTGATTAAATCCCCATTTTCCTCCTGCAAACCAATATAAATGAATTAGTGAAATAAATGTGAGTATTAAAAAGCTAATCAATCCTAAAAAATAAACCATAATTAATCGTTTTTAATGTAAATTTGTTTTAGCCAAATTTAAGAACAACATATGACAACATTATTGATAAATATCAAGGAATTAATTCAGGTGAGAGATCACTCTATAAAAAAAGTAAGTGGGAATGAAATGAAGAATTTACCCACCATAAAAAATGCTTTTTTACTTTTAAAAGATGATAGAATTGTTGACTTTGGCCCTATGAATGAGTTATCTGTTTCTGCTGATGAAACTGTTGATTGTACTGGTAAAATGATACTTCCTACTTGGTGCGATTCTCATACACACATTGTGTATGCAGGAAATAGAGAACAAGAATTTGTTGATCGTATTAATGGTTTATCTTATGAAGAGATAGCTAATAACGGTGGAGGTATTTTAAATTCAGCAAAAAAGCTGCAAGAAACTTCTGAAGAAGAACTATATAAACAATCTTCTGTTCGTTTAGAAGAAGTTATGAAACAAGGTACAGGTGCAGTTGAAATTAAATCTGGATATGGTTTAACTGTTGATGCTGAACTAAAAATGTTACGTGTTATAAAAAAATTAAGAGAAAATTATAACTTACCTATCAAAGCAACATTCTTAGGTGCTCATGCTTTCCCATCTGAATATAAAAATAATAAAGAAGGATATATTAATTTAATTATTAATGAAATGCTTCCTAAAATAGCATCAGAAAATTTAGCTGAATTTATAGATGCTTTTTGTGAAACTGGTTATTTCTCTGTTGAAGATACTGATAGAATTTTATCAGCTGGAAAACAATATGGTTTAACTCCAAAAGTACATGTAAATCAATTTACTACTATAGGTGGAGTTCAAGTAAGTGTTAAACACGACGCTTTATCTGTTGATCATTTAGAAGTTATGAATGCCGATGATATTGAAACATTAAAAGGTTCGGAAACAATGCCTGTTGCTTTACCTTCTTGTTCTTATTTTCTAAGTATTCCTTACACACCTGCTCGCGATATTATAAACGCTGGTTTACCATTAGCCTTAGCTACAGATTTTAATCCTGGTTCTACTCCTTCTGGTAATATGAATTTTGTTGTAGCTACTGCATGTATTAAAATGAAAATGACTCCGGAAGAAGCTATTAATGCCGCAACCATTAATGGTGCTTATGCCATGAACCTTTCTGATGAAGTTGGGAGCATTACTAAAGGAAAAAAAGCAAACTTTATTATTACAAAAGAAATTTTAAGTTATGGTGCTATTCCTTATAATTTTGGATCAATATTAATTGATTCCGTTTTTATTAATGGAAAAGCTATTTAATATGTTACGTACATTTTCAGAACACGACATCAAAAATTTTGTTAGTCTTAGAAGAGGAGAAACTAAACTTGGTGAGCTAATACAAACCATATCTGATAGTTCTAACATTATTGAAGAACTAAATAATTCATCTGCTAAATTTGTAATTCTTGGAGTACCTGAAGATATTGGTGTAAAAATGAATTATGGAAATGGTGGTGCTCATACAGCTTTTACTCCTGCTTTAAAAGCATTCTTAAGTACACAAGAAAATCAATTTATCAACGGAGAAAATATTTTTGTTTTAGGATACTTAGACTATTTAGAAGATGTTTCTTATTTTGATAAAAGCGATCGAAATAAAGGTGACTTACTCGTAAAAGCTATTGATCAAAAACTTTCAGAAGTTATTAAATTGATTATTGAAGCTGATAAAATTCCAATTGTAATTGGCGGTGGACATAATAACTCTTACGGAAATTTAAAAGGTTTTTCTGAAGCGAAACAACAAGCTATTAATGTTATCAATTTAGATGCGCATACCGATTTACGTCAATTAGAAGAACGTCATAGTGGAAATGGATTTTCTTATGCTATAGAACGTAATTATCTAGATAAGTACTTTATGTTTGGTTTGCATGAAAATTATACGCCTCAGTATATTTTTGATTACATGCAAGATAAATCCAATATTGATTATAATACTTACGAAGAATTAGAGGTTTATAAAAGCCTTTCTTTTGAGAGTGAACTTGAACGTGCTTCAAATTTTATTCAAGATAAACCTTTTGGTATTGAAATAGACTTAGATTGTATTCAAAACTTTCCTAGTAGTGCTATGACTCCTAGTGGTTTTACTTCTTTACAAGCTAGACAGTTTGTACATTTCTTTGCTAAAAACCCAAATGCTTCTTATATACATATTTGTGAAGGAGCTCCTGCTGTAATGAATAATGAAACAGCCGCAGGACAAGTAGGTAAATTTATAAGTTATTTAATTTCCGACTTTATTAAAGCTAAAGGAAAATAACTCATCCTAAATTAAACTTAGTATTAGTCTATTTTACTAGTACTAAGTTTAAATTTAATCTATCCAATTTTTAAAATCTTTTACTCGTTCTCTACTAACAATTATTTCTGCTTCATTAAATGAGTGTAGTACTAATTTTAAGCGTGAATTAGTATACGAAATAATATCTTTTATAGCATTTATATGAATAATATAGGTTCTATTTACTCGAAAGAATTGCTCAGGATCTAGTTGTTCTTGCCAATGTTCTAGTGAATGGTCTATCAAGTAATTTCTATTTGAATTAGTATGAATATAAGTTGATTTATTTTCTGAATAAAAGCACTCTATTTCATCTACATGTATAATTTTTATGTGTTGTCCTACTTTTATAGTAAAACGCTTTTTGAATTTCCTATCAACTGGATTAATTAATAACTTTCTAATATCATCAATATTAACTTGAACATCCGATTGTTTAGGCTGGTTTTCTTTAAATTTATCAACAGCAATTTTTAATTCGTCCTCATCAATTGGTTTTAATAAATAATCTATGGAGTTTAATTTAAACGCTTTTAACGCGTATTCATCATAAGCTGTAGTAAAAATTATTGCCGATTTTACTTCTACTTCTTCAAAAATTTCGAATGATAAACCATCAGATAGTTGAATGTCTAAAAAAATTAAATCAGGATGCTCATTCTTTTGAAACCAATTAATAGATTCTTCTACGGAATGTAACATTGTTTCTATTTCTATTCCTAATTCAGCTAACATTCTATTTAACCTCCTAGCTGCTGGTTTTTCATCTTCAATTATTAATACTTTCATTATCAATTTTTAATTTTTATCCATGTATTCTTTAACTTTTCTTTCTTCCCACTCTTTATTAAAAAGTACATCCTTTCCAAAAACACTAACTCCATGTAGTATCAAAATCACGCCCCACCAAAAAAAGATTTTATAATTGCTAATATCTGTAAAAGCTTCTACAAAAGTACTACCATAATCAATATCTTTAAAAATTCTATATCCTATGAAAACTAAATTTATTAAAATATAGAATGTTAAATGCTTATAAAACTTTTTTATGTCTTCTACTCTTTTTCTAGCTTTTATATATTTATCTGATTGTTGTTTTGAGTCCATAGTCAGTTAATTTTTATTCATTATATCTTCTATCTTTTTCTTTTCCCAGTTTTCTATAATAGAAATCTTATTTTTAAATGCATAAATACCATTAATAAAAAGGCCAAATGCCCATAACAATGAATTTATCCAAATATTAGTTCTTATCCATTTTAAAGTATTTTGATTAGAAATATGCTCTTCAAAAAAGTTGAATATTGTATCTGAGAAAACAATAATTACAATCATCATTATGACAAACACTTGTAAGTGATTATAAAAACTCTTTTGTTTAGCTACTTTCTTCTGAGCCTGTAAATATTTATCTTCTTTTTTCATCAAACTCCTTTATATATTCTTCAATCTTCCTATTTTCCCAATCTTTATTAAAAAAGATATTTGTTCCGAATGTTCCTAGCCAATGAAAAAATAAACCTATTCCCCAAAAAAGCCAGGTTGCATACACTCCAAAATGAGTTATAGCTTCTACAAAAGATTTATTCTCTTCTGTTGTTAATCCTATAACGATAACTGTTGATATAAAAATATTTACCGCTATATATGCTGCTAAGTGCCAATAGAAGCCTTTTATCTTTTCTACTTTCTTCTTAGCTAATAAGTACTTATGTTCTTGTGTATAATCTCTTTCCATTTTATTTCTTTTTTTCTAAATACTCTTTGATTTTCTTATCCTCCCAATCTTTTCCAAATCCAAAAATTTCTTTTCCAAAAACAAGCATCCAATGGATAAATGTAGCAATACATATTCCTGCTACAGCAAACCAAAACCAGTGATAATAAGGAGAGAATATTAAATTTACTGCTACTATTATTATGATTGATAAAACATTCACAAAAAGATGAGCATAAAACCCTTTAATTTCTTTAATTCTTTTTTTAGCTGCTAAGTATTGTTTTTCTTCAGTATATTTAGTATCCATGATTACTTTTCTTCTTTTAAAAATTCTTTAATTTTTTGTTCTTCCCAATCTTTTCCAAATCCTATTCTTTCAAATCCAAAGACTCCCATCCAGTGAAAAAATAATCCTACTGACATCCCAATTATTGGGTAATAAAACCAGTAATGATCAGGTACAAACTTTAAGTTGATAAAAATTAAGACTGGAATTATTAAAACTGTTACTATTAAATGTATGTATAAACCTTTTATCTTTTCTACCTTCTTTTTTGCTCTGGCGTACCTATACTCTTCTGTGTGTTCTCTTTCCATCTTATCTATATTTTTCTTCATCTTTTAAAATCTCGTTGATCTTACGCTCCTCCCAATTTTTACCTAAGAATAAATTGTAATTATTCACTTCTAAATAATGGAAAACTAAACCTATTCCCCAACCTATCATTGGAAACCAAAACCACTGGAAACCTGAGTACGTCTTTAAATTGATAAAAACTAAAAAAGGTATTACTAAACAGTATGATATTAAGTTTTGATAGAACTCTTTTAACTTCTCTACTCTTTCAACTGCTTTTACATACTTACTATTCTCTAAATCGTTTGTATTATAATTCATTGTATTTGATTTTGTTAACAGTGGTAAACTCACTGTAAATGTTTTATTATTATTTTTTATTTCAACAGCTCTGTTAGTTATTAAACCATAACGATCTGCTATATTCCTTAACCCTACTTTAGTACTCTTACCTATTGCTTCTTTAGGGTTTATATTATTTTGAATTTGTAAAAATCCATTCTCTTCAAAAATCTTTATTTCCAAAGGTTTTGCTGAAGAAACTACATTATGCTTTACTGCATTCTCTAGTAGCAACTGTAACGATAATGGAACTATTTTTAACTCTGGATTACTTATCTCACTTGGTATTGTAAATTTGACAGCATCTTCGAAACGCATTTGTAACAATTCCATATATGTTCTAGCAAATTGTAACTCTTCTTTTATTGGTACTAATTCTTTATTCCTTTGCTCTAAAACATATCGGTAAACTTTTGATAATTTAGTAGTAAACCTTTCAGCTTGTCTAGTATTTTCACCTATTAAAGAGGTTAATACATTTAAACTATTGAATAAAAAGTGAGGGTCTAATTGACTTTTTAATGTTTCAAACTTCGCTGTTTCAGTCTTTGCTACTATTTCATGCTGCGTAGTTTCTTTATTTGCTGCTCTTTTCCACTCTAACATGAAACCTCTTGCATGTAAAAAAGCAGAAACTCCAAAAGAAAATTGTATCCAAAATAAGTGAATCCATAGTAAGGGGCTCTTAAAAAACAACGCTATATCTCTTCCTTGTATTATTATAAACAGTATATAATCTATTATTAAAATAGCTGGTACTGTATATAAAAAAGTAGCTACTATACCTACCCAAACACGTGTATTCGTTTTAGTTACCCAATCCCACTTAGTACTTAAATAATCGTTTAAAAGCCCTTGCCCAAAACCTAATCCAAAAGAATATAAAGCAGATATACTTAACGACATTAGAAAACCTTTAATCGTATAACTCCCTCCTCCTATTAAGAAAAAGAATACTCCAAATATTAATGTAATTTTTAAAGCTAAGAATACACCTTTTTTTAATTCCTTTGGAGAGAATATTTCTGCTCTTGTTTTCATCTTTTGTCTTCTAAATATTGTGATTAAAATCTAATTTCTAAAGATACATTTTTATCATCAACTAAAAATTTGATTTGATCATATTGAGGAGGTCCAAACCGATTTATATTATTAGTAGACACTCCATAATCTTCCATTGGCATACCATTCGGTTCAAAGTCCATTTTATCGTTGTTATTTTTATCATGGAAACAAATAAGTGCATACTCTCCTTCAGGTACATTTTCAAAAACTACGGTACTTTTTCCTTTAGTAATTTTTGACGTTTTTGCTAAAACTGGTTCTTTTCTAAAATTATCTTTAGTAAACAAAGCATAACTTATTTTACCTTCATCCGTTGTAGCATTCATAACTGTTGCTGTCACCGTTCTATTTTGTGCTGATATTTTTCCTACTATAAAAAACAAGCTTACTAAAAAAACTGTTGTAAAAAATTTCATCTCTTTTAATTTGTTGGTTAATACACTACAAATGTCTAGACATTAAGCTGTTTTTAAAACTAAAAGGAACTCAATTGTATTTTTTTTAGGATGAACTGTAACAATTTGTATTTTTGAGCTACTTATAATTTATCAACTGGACTAAACTTAGTGGAAAAGAAACTAGAAAATAAATTTTTATCTGATTTTGAAGCAAATCAAAACATTGTACATAAGGTATGTAGAATATATACTACCAACCAAGATGCACACAATGATTTATTTCAGGAGATAACAATTCAGTTATGGAAAAACTATAGTAAGTTTAGAGGTGATGCTAAATTTAGTACATGGATGTATCGAGTAGCATTAAATACTGCTATTTCTTTGTACAGAAAATCTACCAGAACTGTAAAAACTCAAGACATTACCGACTACACTTTTAAAATTAAGGCTGAAGATTATGATGAGACTGAAGAATTACAACTGAAAGCATTATATAATGCTATTAGAAAACTAAACGATATTGATAAAGCTCTTATCTTTTTGTATTTAGAAGACAAACCTTACAAAGAAATATCAGAAACATTAGGTATTAGTGAAGTAAATGCAAGAGTAAAAATGAACAGAGCTAAAGAAAAATTAAAAAAAATATTAAACCCATAATAATAAATGGATTTAGATAAGTATAAAAAAGCATGGGATAATCAGCCAGAAGAAACCGATAGAGTTTCTAAAGTTGATATCTATAAGATGGCTCACTCCAAGTCGTCATCTATTGTTAAATGGATTTTTATTATTGGAATTTTAGAGCTCATATTTTGGGCTGGATTAAACATCTTTTTTGTAGGATCATCCTATACAGAAGTATACGAGCAATTACATTTAAATAGCTTAGTTAAGGTAAGTGTATATCTTCATTATTTTGTTATAGTTGTATTCTTATACTTTTTTTATAAAAATTATAAATCAATTTCTATTTCTGATACTACCAAAGTCTTACTTCAGAAAATTTTAAAAACAAGAAAAACAGTAAAATACTATGTATATTTTAATCTTTTATATGTAGTACTTGCAAATGTTTTTCTGCTATGTTTTGTATTCTCAGATTTAGATTTGTTAATAGATTATTATCATAGTCAAGGAATTGCAACGCCTGACAATAAACAGCACTTATTAATTTCATTAATTGTAGCTACTGTTTTCTTATTAGGATTTATGGTACTTATCCTTTGGTTGTTCTATAGAATAATCTACGGAGTTCTATTAAGAAAATTAAATAAAAACTATAAAGAGTTATCTAAACTCGAAGATTTAAACTAATAAAAAAGAGGAAGTTAAAACTTCCTCTTTTTTATTAGAATGATTTTAATTCATCAAGCAAAATAGTTAACATCTCATCTGTAAAATCAAGATGAGTAACGATTCGTAATTTGCCTTCTCCCATAGAAATTAACAAAATACCTTTTTGCTTCATTTTTTCAATAAAGTCCATTGAATCAATATTATCATTTACATAAAAGATTACAATATTGGTTTCAATAGGCTCTACTTTTTTTACATACGAACAATTTTCTAAAACCTCACCTATTGCTTTTGCTCTTGAATGATCATCAGCTAAACGATCTATTAAGTTGTCTAATGCATAAATTCCAGCTGCAGCTAAAAAACCTGCTTGTCGCATTCCTCCTCCAAATAACTTACGTACACGTAATGCTCTTTCTATATGCTTTTTGCTTCCTACTAAAACTGACCCCACTGGTGCTCCTAATCCTTTTGATAAACAAATAGAAATTGTATCAAACAATTCACCATATTGTTGAGGTGTTTCATTTTTAGCAACTAATGCATTAAACAAACGAGCACCATCCAAATGATATGCTAAATTATAATCTCTGGTTACTTTACCTATTTTTACTAATTCTTCAAAATCCCAGCATGCACCACCTCCTTTATTAGTTGTATTTTCAATACAAACTAATCGATTAAAAGGAACATGAATATCTGCTCTACCAGATACAGCATTTTCTAATTGTTCTGCTGTAAACATTCCTCTATCACCATCAATTAAATATGAAGTTATCCCTGAATTAAAAGCTGCTCCACCACCTTCGTAATTATACACATGTGCCCATTTATCGCAAAACATTCTATCACCAGGTTGCGTATGTATCTTTATAGCCGCTTGATTTGCCATGGTTCCTGATGGGAAAAATAAAGCCGCCTCCATTCCAAATAATTTGGCAACTTTATCTTGTAATAAATTTACAGTAGGATCAGCACCAAACACATCATCGCCAACTTCAGCATTCATCATTGCTTTTAGCATTCCTTCGGTTGGTTTTGTTACTGTATCGCTTATTAAGTTTATTTCCATTTTTAACTACGATTTTTAAATGTATTTTTGCATTATGATTACACACGAACAGTTAAAAAATGTTACTGAACGAATCGGCAAGTTAAAAGGTTATTTAGAAATTGACAAGAAGTTAATTGAAATTAACAATGAAGAAGAAAAAACTGCGGATCCTGACTTTTGGAACAATCCGAAAGAAGCTGAGATATTAATGAAATCCCTTCGTTTTAAAAAAAAATGGGTAAATGATTATAATTCAATTGTTACAATGAATGAAGATCTTACGGTTTTATACGATTTTTATAAAGAAGGAGATGTTGAAGAGGCTGAAGTTGTTGAACAATTTGAAAAAACCGCTACTTACTTAGAAGATATCGAATTTAAAAATATGCTATCTGATGAAGGAGATAGTTTAAGTGCTACCATACAAATAACAGCTGGTGCTGGAGGAACTGAAAGTTGTGATTGGACCGAGATGTTATTTCGTATGTATACCATGTGGGCAGAAAAACAAGGTTTTAAATTAAAAACTTTAAACTACCAAGCTGGAGATACCGCTGGTATTAAAACAGTAACAATTGAAGTTGAGGGTGATTATGCTTTCGGATGGTTAAAAGGTGAAAACGGTGTACATCGTTTAGTTAGAATTTCCCCTTTTGATAGCAATGCCAAGCGTCATACATCTTTTGCTTCTGTATATGTGTATCCTGTTGCTGATGATTCTATAGAAATTGAAATAAACCCTGCTGACATTGAAATTACAACTGCACGTTCAAGTGGTGCTGGTGGACAAAATGTAAACAAAGTAGAAACTAAAGTTCAATTACACCATAAACCAACTGGAATTCAAATTCAATGTTCTAATTCACGCTCTCAACACGATAATAGAGCTACTGCTTTACAAATGCTTAAATCACAATTATATGAGATTGAGTTACAAAAACGTTTAGCTGCTCGTGCCGATATTGAAGCCAATAAGATGAAAAATGAATGGGGAAGTCAAATACGTAACTATGTAATGCATCCGTACAAACTTGTAAAGGATGTTCGTACAGCTCACGAAACTGGTAATGTGGATGCTGTAATGGATGGAAATATTAATCCTTTTTTAAAGGCTTATTTAATGTTAAACGGACAAAAAGAAAAATAATGATAAAAATATACCATAACAATAGATGTAGTAAATCTCGCAACGGTTTACAAATTTTGGAAGAATCTGGAAAAGAATTTGAGATAGTAAAATACTTAGATAATATTCCTAGTAAAGAAGAATTAACAGAAGTTATTAGCTTACTTAACATATCCCCTATTGAATTAGTCCGAAAAAATGAAAAAATATGGAAAGAAGAGTTTAAAGGAAAAGATTTATCTGATTCAGAAATTATAGATGCAATGATAACCAACCCTAAACTTATAGAACGCCCTATTGTTGTTAATGGCAACAAAGCTGTTATTGGACGTCCTCCAGAAAATATTTTAGATATTATTTAAAAAAAAGGCTCTCAAAAAATTGAGAGCCTTTTTTTTAACACTAATTAACAACTAAACTTTTAGTTTCTAATTTTATCATAGTATATTAGCAATTCAATCAATTTATAGATAATACTATGAGAAAAATTTTATGGGGGTTATCCCTCGCTTTGATAGCCACATCTGGTTACAGTCAAATTGCCAAAGAAAGAAAGCAACAGCTTTCTAAAAAGGAAAAAATTCGTTCTATGAAAATTCCAACTGATCCTTCAGTTAAGATAGGTAAACTATCTAATGGAATTACATATTACATTAAACAAAACCCTAAACCAGCTAACAAAGTTGAACTACGTTTAGCTGTCAACGCTGGATCTATTCTTGAAGATAATGACCAATTAGGTTTAGCTCACTTCATGGAGCACATGAACTTTAATGGTACTAAAAACTTTAAGAAAAATGAATTAGTAGATTATTTACAATCTATTGGTGTAAAATTTGGTGCACACTTAAATGCTTATACTGGTTTTGATGAAACAGTATATATTTTACCTATTCCAAGTGATGATGAAACTAAGTTAGAAAAAGGTTTTCAAATTCTTGAAGACTGGGCACATGGAGCATTATTAGAAGGAAAAGACATTGATGAAGAGCGTGGTGTTGTTTTAGAAGAATACCGTTCTCGTAGAGGTGCAGACAGTCGTATGTTAGAAAAATACTTACCTAAGGTAATGCATGGTTCTAAATATGCTCAAAGATTACCTATTGGAACTAAAGAAAGCATCGAAAACTTTAAACATGAAAGTATTCGTCGTTTTCATAAAGATTGGTACCGTCCAGATTTAATGGCTGTTGTTGCTGTTGGAGATGTTGACGTAAAAACCTTAGAAGAAAAAATTAAATCACACTTCGGTAAAATTCCTGCGGCTAAAAACCCAAGAAAAAGAGAGGTTGCTCCTTTAAAGAATCATAAAGAAACTTTTATCGCTATTGAAGCTGATAAAGAAGCTCCTTTTTCTAGAGTACAATTAATGTACAAAGATTATGACGAAGCTAAACCTGAAGTAACTGTTGGTGACTATAGAAACTCTTTAGTGAAGTCTTTATTCGCTCAAATGTTAAACAATCGTTTAGACGAATTACGTAACAGCGAAAAGCCACCTTTTGTTTACGGATTTAGTTACCATGGAGGTACTTGGGCTAGAGGTAAAAACGCTTACCAATCTATGGCTGGAACTAGTGCTGATGGTCAATTAAAAGGATTACAAGCTTTATTAGACGAAAGCGAGCGTGTAAAGAGATATGGATTTAAACAAGGTGAATTAGATAGAGCTAAAAAGAATGTAGTTGCTCGTATTGAAAAAGCTTTTAAAGACAAAGATAAAAGAGAGTCTAACAGAATTGTTGGTGAATACGTAAGTAACTATTTAGACAAAGAACCAATCCCTAGTATTGATTGGGAATACAAAGCTCACCAAATGTTATTACCTTCTGTTCAACTTGATGAAGTTAACAACATTATTAAAAACTTTTTACATGATGATAATCGTGTAGTTGTTATTACTGGACCTAAAAAGGTAGTAACTGAACAACAAGTTTTAGACGCTTTAAACAATGTAAAAACAAAAGATTTAAAGCCTTATGAAGATAAAGCTGTAGCTACTTCTTTAATTACTAAAGCTCCAACTGCTGGAACAATTGTTAAAACAACTGAAAACAAAAAATTAGGTACTAAAACATTTGTATTAAGCAACGGTGCTAAAGTTACTTTCAAAAAGACTGATTTTAAAAATGATGAAATTTTATTTGATGCATTCAGTTTTGGAGGTACTTCTTTATACACAGATGAAGAGTTAAAAGCTACTTCTTTTGCTAATGGAGCATTATCGCAAGCTGGAATTAACAACTACTCTAAAAATGACTTATCTAAGATGATGTCTGGTAAAATTGTACGTGTTAATCCATATATTGGTGGATTAAGTGAAGGGTTTAGAGGTTCTGCTTCTCCTAAAAACTTAGAAGAGCTTTTCCAAATGGTTCATTTATATTTCACTTCTTTAAATAAAGATGAAAAAGCATTTAAATCATATGTTAACAAGCAAAAAGGATTCTTAGGAAACTTATTAGCTAGTCCAAACTTCTTCTTTCAAAAAGAAATGTCTGAATTTATGAACGAAGGAAATACTCGTTATACTGGTTTTCCAACACCTGAAAAATATGAAAAAGCTGATTATAATTTAGCTTATAAGAAGTACCAAGAGCGTTTTGCTGATGCTGGTGATTTTAACTTCTATTTTGTAGGTAACGTTGATGAGAATAAACTTGCAGAGTTCTCTAAGAAATATATAGCTAGTTTACCTGGTAAAAATTCTAATGAATCATACAAAGTAAGTTCTTTCAGACCTTTATCAGGATCACACTCAAAAACTGTATTGAAAGGTAAAGATCCAAAAAGTAACGTAAGTATTACTTACCAAGGTAAAGCTAAATACAATAAGAAAGACGCTTTAGCTTTTACTAGTTTAGGAGAAATTGTAGGTATTAAATTAACTGAAAAATTACGTGAAAAAGAAGGAGGAGTTTATTCTTCTAGAACTAGAGGACGTATTTCAAAAATGCCATACGGATGGTATCGTTTTAATATTTCATTCCCTTGTGCTCCAGAAAATGTTGAGAAATTAAAAACAATTTCTGTTAATCAAGTTGCTGACATTGTTAAAAATGGTCCAACTGAAGAAGATTTAATGAAAACTAAAAAAGCAATGATTGCTGATCATAAAGAAGATCTTAAGAAAAATCGTTTTTGGTTAAGAACAATTAAAAATGTTGACTACCAAAAGAATGATGATTCTGATGCTACATCTTTTGAAGATCGCGTAAATGCTTTAACTAAAAAAGATATTCAGAAAGTTGCTAAAAAATATTTAACCAATGGTTATATTCTAGGAGTATTAAATCCTGAAAAATAATATTGATTAGTAGATAAATAAAAAAGCTCTCAAGAAATTGGGAGCTTTTATTTTTTTATAAATTGAGATTGAAGAAATCCCAAACCATATCCATAAAACTGTGTAAGTGTAGTTATAATACTAAAAAAAGCTACTTTAAAGCTTTTATTTTGAAATAATGAATCGATGAATAGAAAAGTAAAATAAACTCCATAAAAAGCTAAAAACTGCCATATTCCAAATAAGGCTGTTATAATAGCAATATCTAATCCAATAATGAATAAACTTGGAAACCAAAAAGTGATTTTAGCTGTTTCTGGGTATTTTTTATTTAAGATAGGCCTTGCTGTCCCAAAAGAAAAAGTTTGCTTAAAAAATTGTTTTATAGTACTTCTTCTCTTATGATACACATAGGCTGTTTCTATCAATTGAGTTTCAAAACCTTCTTCCCATAATCGAAAACTTAAATCGATATCTTCTCCAGTTTTCATTTTAGAAAAACCTTTGGTTGCTAGAAAAGCTTTTTTTGACAATCCAAAATTAAAACTCCTCGGTTGAAATTTCCCAACTCCTTTTTTCTTACCTCTAATTCCTCCTGTTGTTAAAATAGAAGTCATCGAGTAGTTTATTGCTTTTTGAAGTGTTGTAAAACTTTCATGTGCAGCATCTGGTCCTCCAAAAGCATCAGTGTATTTTTCTTCTAATCTTTGGTAAACTTCAGATAAATACTGCTGAGGAACAATCACATCAGAATCAAGTATAATAAAATAGTTTCCAGAAGCTTTTTCCATTCCATAATTTCTACTAGCTCCTGCCCCACTATTCTCTTTAAAAAAATAATGAAGATTTAATTTCTCTTTATAGCTATCAACTATTTCCTCTGAAGAATTCTCTGATCCATCTTCTATAATAAGTACTTCAAAATTATGCTGAAAATCTTGTTTGGTAAGACTTTCTAATAATTCATCAATTTCTTTTGGCCGATTATATACCGGAACTATTATAGAAAAATTTAATTCCATTATACTAAAACACTTTCATTTATTTGTTTAGTAATACCTTTCCAAAGATTAATTCTTTTTGCTAAAGATTCTTTTGCATAGTACAATACATCATCCCACTTTTGTTGATCTGTACCACATAATTCTTCAATCATTTTTAATGATAAAGGCCCATGTTCATCTCCATCCAATTCAATATGTCTATTCAAATAATAAGTAAGTTTACTATAATTAGAACTTTCCTTTTCTTCAGTATTTTTTACTATTTCTAAAAACATATCTGGTATTACATCTTCTCTACCAAATGTAAAACTTGAAGCTATAATATGAGGTTGAGAAGTTGCTATTACTTCAAAAGTAAAGTTTATAAACTCTTTTACTTCATCAATAGCGTTTACACTTTGTAAGGCTTCTTGAATATTTTCACCATCAATAAGTTTTGATATAAATTTAGCTATTTGAGAAGTATCTGCTCCTGCTTGCCTCATAGCATCGATATACATCTCGAAATGACTCTTAGGCTCTCCTAACTCATTTACATCTGTTTCTTCTCCTAATACAATTTCATTTATAAATTGAGCTGTAGTTGAGTTTGCTACTGGAAGCCACGGTAAATTAACACAAGTTAAATTTTGTTGCAATGCTTTTAACAACGACATAAAATCCCAAACTGCAAATACGTGAGATTCCATAAATGTTTTTACATCTTCAATATCTTTTAACGATGTATATAAATCATGTGTTTTTAGCTCTTGTCTTAATGATTCAAGCTCCTTCTCAATGTGTAAAATTGTGTTCATAACTGTATATATCAATAAAAAATGCAAATCTAACGATTTGCATTTTATTTTTTTCTTTATCTAAAAATTACTCTTCAGTAAATTTTTCCATTACTGCATCACTCACTCCCATGTTAGAGAATCCTCCATCATGAAATAAGTTTTGTAACGTTACTTTCTTTGTTAAATCAGAGAATAATGAAATTGTATAATCAGCACACTCTAAAGCAGTAGCATTTCCTAATGGAGACATTTTTTCTGCATAAGAAATAAATCCATCAAAACCTTTAACTCCTTGTCCAGCTGTTGTTGGTGTAGGTGACTGTGAAATTGTATTTACACGTACTTTATGATCTCTTCCAAAGAAGTAACCGAAACTACGAGCAATAGACTCTAAATAAGCTTTATTGTCAGCCATATCATTATAATCAGGAAATACTCTTTGTGCTGCCATATAAGTTAATGCAACAATACTTCCCCATTCATTCATAGCTTGCTTATTGTATAAAACGTTCATTACTTTGTGAAATGACACAGCTGAAACGTCCCATCCTTTTGTTGTAAAATCATATTTAGAATCAGTATAATGACGTCCTTTACGTACATTTACCGACATTCCTATAGAGTGTAATACAAAATCTATTTTTCCACCTAAAATTTCCATAGACTTTTCAACTAAGTTTGTTAAATCTTCCATAGAAGTAGCATCTGCAGGAATAATTTCAGATCCAGTTTTTGCTGCTAACTCTTTAATTTGCCCCATACGCATTGCTATAGGTGCATTGGTTAAAACAAATTCCGCTCCTTCTTCATGAGCACGCTCCGCAACTTTCCAAGCAATAGAATTTTCATCTAATGCTCCAAAAATAATTCCTTTTTTACCTTTTAATAAGTTATACATATTATTTTATATTTTTAAATATAGTTGTTCGTTTGTTCAGCAAATATACCTTAATTTAATAATTCTTTGGCGTGGGTTAAGGCGCTTTCTGAAATATCTTTCCCGCTTAACATCTCTGCTATTTCCACAATACGCTCTTCTTCAGATAGTACTTTTAAGTTAGAAGTAGTAACTCCTTTTTCTTCTCCTTTAAATACTTTGTAATGTCTTGCTCCTTTTGCTGCTATTTGTGGTAAGTGTGTTATTGTAATTACCTGCATGTTAGCTCCCATATCTTCCATAATCTTTGCAATTTTGTTAGATACTTCACCGGATACTCCTGTATCAATTTCATCAAAAATAATGGTTG
The DNA here is from genome assembly GCF_965221665.1 of Tenacibaculum aiptasiae. Classification (NCBI taxonomy): domain Bacteria; kingdom Pseudomonadati; phylum Bacteroidota; class Flavobacteriia; order Flavobacteriales; family Flavobacteriaceae; genus Tenacibaculum; species Tenacibaculum aiptasiae. The sequence continues at coordinate 490,088 of NZ_CBDCSN010000003.1, read as the reverse complement.
GTAATTGTATATTTTTTGATAATATTTTTTTAATCGATAACATAATTCTAGAAAGTTCACCTCCAGATGCTACTTTTTTAAGCTCTCCAAAATTCCCTCCTTTGTTTGCCGAAAATAAGAATGCTAAATTATCTTTTCCGTTTGATAAATAAGTTTCAGAATCGGTTAACTCTATTGAAAAACGAGCATTTGGCATTCCTAACTCTGCTAATAAAAACTCTAACTCCTTTTGTAATTTAGGAATTGCTTTATTTCTAGATTTTGTAATCATGGCTGCTACTTCATCGAGCTTTTTAGCAACCTCATTAATTTCTGATTTTTTTGCTTCTAGTAAACCTCCTGCATCTTCAACTTGAGCTACTTTTTCCGACAACGATTCATAAATAGCTAATAATTCTTTTATAGAATCTACCGAATGCTTTTTTTGTAAATTATAAATTAATTGTAATCTATCATTTAATTCCTCAATCTCATTAGGATTAAACTCAACATCTTCATTGGCTGTTTCTAATTCAGAAATAACATCGTCCAATTCTATCTTTACACTAGAGATTCTATTAGATAGTTCTTCATAATTTTTAGAAAAAGAACTAATTTTCTGTAAGTTATTTTCTAATGAGTGAAGCAAACTCTGAATTCCTATTTCTTCGTTGATAGAAGTTTGTAAAGCTTCTGATAAATTTAATTTTATCTCTTCAATATTATTTAATTTATCAAGCTTTTCTTCTAAAATCTCTTGCTCACCTTCTTTTAAGTCAGCCTCTTCAAGTTCTTTAAATAAGTGTAAGTTATATTCGTATTGTTCTTTAGATTTTTCAGTTTCTTCTTGAAGTGTTTTTAATTCTTTTTTAAGAGAATTATACTTCACCATTCCTCTTTGGTAGGATGCTACTTTTGCTTGATTTTTAGCCAAAGCATCAATTACAGAGAACTGAAAACCTACATCAGATAATTCCATAGTCTGATGCTGTGAATGAATATCTATCAATCTTCCTTTTAAAGAAGTTAATACCGATAAAGTAACTGGTGTATCATTTACAAATGCTCTTGATTTTCCTGAAGGTAAAATCTCTCTTCTTATAATAGTCTCCGCTTCATAATCAAGATCTAACTTCTTAAATAAGTTTTGTAAAGAATAACCTTCTACATCAAACTGTGCTTCTATTACACATTTCTTTTCTGTATTCTTTAAAGATGATAAATCGGCACGATTCCCCATTACCAAGCCCAAAGCTCCTAATAAAATGGATTTTCCAGCTCCTGTTTCACCTGTTATTATTGATAAACCTTTTGTGTAATCAATCGATAATTGATTGATTAATGCATAATTATGTATAGATAAATGTGTTAACAAATCTCACTTTTTAGAAAAAATAAAAGTAAGGATTTTGAGGGAATTAAAAATTCATTTTTATAGAAAGAATAATATAAGATTTAATAAAACTTTACTTATTAAATTAATAACTCTATTGTTTTATAGCTTGTAGTTTTAAAATACAACCTTAGGTTTTGATTTTCTTAAAATTCACTTTTTAAACTGTTTTTATAACTTTAATTTAATAAATTTGTTAAGCTATATTCTCCCGACTTATACAAACTAATTATTTATTGTCTTGATATATAAGACATATTGAAAAGTATGGATGAGAATATTAAAATTATTAAAGAAAATATACGCTTAGAACGTTTAAGGAAAGGACTCTCTCAAGATAAGATGGCTAATCTACTTCAAATTAGTCAAAATGCTTACAGTAAGATAGAAAGTGGTAAAACAACCCTAACTATTATTCGCTTGCATCAGATAGCTAAAGTATTAGAAATACCATTTGAAAAACTATTTTTAGGATAATTAACATCACAAAAAAAGCTATAATGATTATTACATTATAGCTTTTATAATACTCTTAGTTTGCACTAAATTTTTATTCTATTTTTCTCCACTTATCTTTATAAGTTGGTGCTATTTTTTCTAGTACGCTTCTCATTTCTTGAACTTTTCTAGTTGGCTTACCATCAGAAAATATTCTTGCTATTTCATCTCCTTTAGCATCTAAGAAAACACGAATCATATAATTTCCGATAGCTACATTATGCAACTTATCTAAGTTTATAACACTAGATTCTATAACTTCCTTTGCTCCATCAACATTATCAGCAAAATTATCAAAACCTTTTCTATGATAATCATAATAAATGGTACGTAATGTACTAAAATTTGATGCTAATAAGTTATCTATCAATGCAAATCTGTTTTGCTTTCCTACTTGATTTTGCCAACCTGTTTCTCCATTTGATTGAGCCTGCAGCATTACATTTTCTGCTTGTTGCAAATAATTTGTTCCTCCTTTTAAAGCAAATGTATCTGCATCAACTCCTAAGATAACATATACATAAAACGCTATCGTTGATATTAAATTTGATTCATAAACATTAGGATTAAAGTTTAATGGATCAAATTCATTGTAACGAAAATTAAAATTAGTATCGTTAATATTTAAAATTGGCGATGCATATGTTGAATTATAAACTGGTCGTGTAGATTGTATTTGTAAGCTCGCTTTAAAATTATTTCCGCTTTGCTCGTCTACTATAATTGTAAATGCACAATTAATACGTTCCTGTTGTTTAAATTTTTTATTTGTCCATTGCTTATCATTAATAAATTCTGTTAATGCTTTTTGCAATGTTTCATATACTTGTTTATTACTACTCTGAACTTTATCTGCATTAATAGTTACTAATGCATTTAATTCTTGTGATTGAATTGTAAAAACTGATGATAAAATAAAAATTAAAAAAAGAAACTTACGCATTTAGTTTATGTATTATTTCGTTAATTATATCTTTTGATACTTCTTTCTTCGATTTTAAATCAAATGATTTTTCGTTGAAATTGGCATCAATTATAGTTATCTTATTAGTATCGGTAGCAAAACCAGCACCTTTATCTTGTAACGAATTTAATACAATTAAATCTAAATTTTTACGTGCAATTTTACTTTTTGCATTTTCTACTTCATTATTTGTTTCTAATGCAAATCCTACCAACAATTGATTTTCTTTTATCTCACCAAGTGATTTTAAAATATCCTTTGTTGGTTCTAACTCAATTGTTAACGCTGTTTCTTTCTTTTTTATTTTCTGAGTAGCTATATTTTTTGGTCTATAATCAGCAACAGCCGCAGATAAAATTGCAATATCTACCTCTTTATAGTATTTATGACAAGCCTCATACATGTCTTGTGCCGACTTTACATCTATTCTATGAATAAATGAATGGCTAACCTTTTGATGTGAAGGTCCTGCTACTAAATAAACTTCAGCACCTAAGTTAGCTGCTGTTTTGGCTACTTCAAACCCCATTTTTCCTGAGGAATGATTTCCAATAAAACGAACAGGATCTAAAGCCTCATAGGTTGGTCCAGCCGTTAACAATACTTTTTTTCCTCGGAGTGGTAATTTTGAAACAATATCATTTTCAATAAACGATACTATATCCTCTGGTTCAGCCATACGTCCCTCTCCTACAAGTCCACTAGCTAACTCACCTGAAGCTGCTGGTATTAATATATTACCAAAACTTTCCAAGCTATTTATACTGTCTTTTGTTGATGGATGTTGATACATATCTAAATCCATTGCAGGTGCAAAATATACTGGACATTTTGCTGATAAGTAAGTTGCTAATAACAAATTATCGCAAGTACCATTAGTCATTTTTGATAAGGTATTTGCAGTTGCTGGAGCAATTATCATTAAATCTGCCCACAATCCTAAATCGACGTGATTATTCCAAAGTTCATTTTCATCTTCTTTTTCATAAAAAGTTGAATGAACTGGGTTTTTAGATAATGTAGATAATGTAAGAGGAGTAATAAAATCTTTAGACGCAGGAGTCATTACTACTTTGACTTCTGCGCCTGATTTTATAAATAGACGAACTAAGTTCGCTGTTTTGTATGCAGCTATACCAGCGGTAACGCCAAGTAAAACTTTTTTACCGCTTAATACAGACATATTATTCTGAGTCTGGAGTTCTGTGATATACTCTATCATTTAACCATTCTTCCACTGCAATTGCATGTGGCTTTGGTAAACGCTCGTAAAACTTAGAAACTTCAATTTGTTCTTTATTCTCAAAAATTTCTTCTAAACTGTCGTTATAAGTAGCAAATTCGTCTAACTTATCTACTAATTCTTTCTTTAAATCAGAATTAATTTGTGCAGCTCTTTTAGCTATAATTGAAATAGCTTCATAGATATTATCTGTTGGAGCTTCGATAGCTTCTTTGTCATAAGTTATAGTACTTAATGCTGCTTTCGTTTCTTTATAATCCATTTTCTAACTTTTAACTAATTGTTCTTGTTCTTTATTTAATGTAGATAACATTATATCAGATTCTTTCATGAATTTAGACTCAGGAAAGTTTTTCTTTAATTTTTCGTAAGCTTTAATTGCTGCTTTAATTCTTTCTGCTTTTCTACGTTCTGTACTCTTTAATACAAAATCGTGAGCTGCTTTTAAACGATAAAACAAAGCTTCCTCTTTATATTTAGTTCCTAAATAATCTGATAATAAGTTATCGAATGCTACTATTGCTGCTCTATAATTTCTAGAATCATAATCAGCAGTACGATAATAAGTCTTTGCTATTTCAAATGCTTTCTTTTCTAATTTACCTCGTAGCTCTGCGTAATATTTATTAGCCTCTCCTAATTTTTCTGAATTTGGAAAATTATCTATAAATCCTTGGAAAGCTTCTAATGCTTTTTCAGTATCTGTTGGATCTAAACTAAAACGAGGTGCTGCTTTGTAATAACTTAATGCAGATAAAAATGCAGCTTCTTCTCTTTTAGAACTCTTTGGATAGTTTCTTGTAAATCTATTAAAATAGTACCCTGCTGAACTATAATTCTTTACATTAAAATTTGACTGTGAAACCATAAACTGTATACGTTCCATTTGGGGTTTACCTCTATAAGATGGTGTAACTTTTTCAAATAAACGTAAGGCTTTACTGTACTTTTGTGCTTCGTACATTTTTACAGCCATTTTGTATTGTTCCTCTATAGTCCCTTTATTCAACACTTTTTGATATTCTCCACAAGAAGATAATATCAAAAGCATGACAAATAAGTACGCTAAATTTTTAATTTTTTGCATCTGGCAAAATTAGTGATTATTTATGGATTATTAAAACGATTTTTTACTCTAAATAGAGTATTGCAATAAACTATAAAATCTGTTATAAAAAATCCAAAGATTTCCTAAATGTTTGTTAATCTTACTCTGCCGTATTATCAGCTCCTTGAACAACTATTTGCTTTACATCATTATCGAACAAATACAACCCTCCTTTATCGTCTCCAATTAAGTTGATTTTATCTAAAATAGTTCTTGCCAATGCTTCTTCTTCTATTTGCTCAGAAACATACCACTGTAAGAAATTATGTGTTGCATAATCTCTTTCTTCCAATGTAATATGCACTAAATCGTTTATTGATTTTGACACCATTACTTCGTGATCAAATAATGTTTGAAACATATCTTTAAATGACCCAAATTCTGTTGGTGGTGCTGCTAATTCTGATACATGAGCATGCCCTCCTCTTTCATTTACAAACTTTACCAATTTCAACATATGCATACGTTCCTCATCTGAATGAGCATACATAAATTGTGCAACTCCTTCAAATCCTTGAATTTCTGCCCAACATGCCATTGATAAATATACTTGTGATGATTCTGCTTCTATTTTTATTTGCTCGTTTAAAGCTTTTTCGATTTTTTTTGATAACATATTTACTCTCTATTCTATTTAACTAGATCTTTCTTTATACAAAGATGCTAAAAAAAGACTACAATTAAACAATTGTAGTCTTAGTTATATTGAATTTTTCTTTAGACAAATTATAGATTATCTATAAAGTCTGAAATTTTAGTTTGCAACTCTTCTGAAGCAGTAACCAAAGGTAAACGCACTTTATCTAAACAAATTCCTTGTTTTTCTAATACTGCTTTTATTCCTGCTGGATTATTTTCTTCAAAAATATAATTTACAATATCCATTAATTTATAATGAATTTCATAACCTTCTTTATTTTTACCTTCTAAACCTAATTGAATCATTCTAGAGAATTCTTTAGGTAATCCTTGACCTATTACAGATATTACTCCCGATCCTCCTGCTAATACTACACCTAGTGCTAAATCATCATCACCAGAAATTATTAAAAAATCTTCAGGTTTATTTTTTAATAATTCTAAATATTGTTGCTGATTATTTCCTGCTTCTTTTACCGCTATAATATTTTCAAAATCATTCGCTAAACGTAAAGTTGTTGCAGGCTCCATATTCTTTGAAGTTCTACCTGGTACATTATATAAAATAATAGGTTTCGGACTTGCTAATGAAATTGCTTTATAATGCTGGTAAAAACCTTCTTGCGTAGGTTTACTGTAATAAGGTGCTACTGATAAAATTGCATCTATATCTGATAAATCTAACGATTTTAACTCATCTACAACTACTTGAGTGTTATTTCCACCTACTCCTAACACTAAAGGTAATCGTCCTTTGTTCTCTTCAACTATTACCTTTATAATTTCTTCCTTTTCTTGTTTTGTTATAGTACCGCTTTCTCCGGTTGTTCCATTAATAACCAAATAATTAATTCCGTTATCAATATTAAAGTTTACTAACCTTCTAAGTGCTTCAAAATCTACACTTAAATCTTCGTTAAAAGGAGTAACTAATGCAACTCCAGTACCAACAAATTTTTGCATTATATTTTATTTAAAATCGTTAAATATTTTTTTAGTTCCTGATTTAAAATTGCTTCATTTTGACCTTCATCTGATATAACAATATCATATAATCTATCGTCAATATTTGCAAAACCTGCCTTTAAATCAGATTGTGATAACAAAGTTACCATATTCGTATATAAATTAGGAGTCTTTGTATAATTAATAAGTAAATCATACTCTTTTTTAACAAACTCTTTTAAATTGTCTGATTTTAAACTCGCATTAAAGCCAAAATCATTGTCTGAAAAAAACAATGGAGATTCTTCATCTTTTTTAGAATACTCTCTAAATATTAGTACTGTAATATTTTCTTTTTTAAAAGGTAATTTACTTGTTAAATTAGATATCATTACATTAACCAGAGATTCATTATCTAATAAAATAGCAACCTTTTTTATTAAATTACTTTTATGGTTTTTATGTATATTCTTGTCTACAAAACCATTATAAGCCTTCTGAATCGATTTATATTTGAATTTACTTATCATTTTAAAAAATTACGAATGCTAATGTACATTATTTATCCACTATTTCTAATAATAAAAACTGATTTAGTTGTTTTCCATATACTTGAAAATTATCATCAGCAACTAAAATTAATGATTGATTACCATTAGATAATTTAGGTCCTAAAGTAATACCTTCAATATTATCTATAAATCCTTCTCCCAACTGATTTTTAACATTGTTGAAATCGAAAAGCAATTCTTTTTTTAAAGGCACATATTTTTCATTTTTCAACGATGACATACTTAGAGTATTTGTTGATTCTTTTGTTTTTGTAGCTTTGAAAATTCTAATCGTATTTCCATAACTTCCATAACCACTTTGGTATATCCTTTCAACAATAAAAAAACTATTTTCAGCATACTCTAAAATGGCAGTAGCTCCATTTAAATTTATTTTTCCTTTTGCTGGTTTATCAATTTTTTCTAGTTGATACGCAAACTGTTTAGTTGCTTTTTGAGTTACATTGTCAAAATATGTAATTCTAATAGGTGATTTAGTTTCATGAAATGTTGGTTCTTCTCCATCTGCTTCTAATGGTGCTTCCATTGCTGCCCAAAACCCTTTGTTATCAAAACTTTTAGATGAACTTTCAAAAGCTCCATTATGTTTTGGTCTTGCTTTAGAATTTGCTTCAAAGTAACTTGGTATTGTTATTTCTTCTTCAAATTCACCTTGCATATTTGTTGTAAATATCGATGGATTTTTCCCTCTTCTTATAGAACCTTCACTAACTAAATTAAACTGATTATTGTATACGAAAACAGACTCTAAATCCAACACATTATTCTTATAAAAAGAACTTGTGGTATCTTTTATTTCAATTGTTTTTTTGAATTCTACCGATTTTATTGAATCTTTTTCAATAAGTATATCTCCAACTAAAATTCTTGGATTTCTGGCATCGTCAACTACCATATAATACTCATTATTATAATAATCTATTCCTGAAATTCCTCCAACAATTGCATTTTCAAACTGTAAAGAATCTTTAACAACAAATTCATTCAAAAAATTTAATGACATTTTTTCGGTTTTGCATCCTGTTAATACCGAAAATACTAGTAGGTAAAATATAATTTTTCTCATAAAGCAAAAATAGTACTTTATGTATATGTAAGGAATAAAAAAGAGCTCGTCTAAAACAACAAAACCAATAATAATGAAAAAATATTTACCACTTATTTTAAAACTGATAGCTGCTATTATTATGCTACAAACTTTGTTTTTTAAATTCTCTGGTGCTCAAGAAAGTATAGATTTATTTACTAAACTAGCTGGAGAAAATGAAGCTAGTATGAGAATAGGAACTGGAGTTTTAGAGTTGATAGCTTCAATTTTATTATTTATTCCTAAAAAAACATGGCTAGGAGCTATTTTAACTGTTGGTCTTATGGGTGGTGCTATTATGGGACACTTGACAAAACTAGGAATAGAGCATAATAATGATGGAGGTGCTTTATTTATTAGTGCAGTTATAACTTTAATTGCTGGTATTATTTTATTAATTATAAATAGAAAAGATATTCCTTTTATAGGAAACAAATTATAATTTCCTTTTTTGAATTTGTTAACTGAAAAGCGAGTTTAGAACTTTCTAAACTCGCTTTTTTTAATGCAATTTCATTGCCATATCAAAAATCTGATGAATCTTTTCTATGGGAATATCTTCATTCGGATTTATTAGTAACAACTTTACAAAAGTTCTATTTCCTTGAATCAAATCTGGATGCTCTATTTTAACTCCATTTCCTATAGCTATATACGGGAACTGAGTTTTTCTATCTACCCACAAATAACAAAATATTTTATTCTTTAACATAAAACAAGGTAACCGATACTTCCATTGTTCTTTTAAATCTGGATGATAATTTTGGATAATACTTTTTAACGCCAATAAACAACCTTTAACTGGTTCTTCTTTATCGAAATAAAAGTTATCTAAATTTGTCATTTATTGAACTGCTATAAATATTTCTGCTTCTCCATTTGTTGGGTCTTGAGCTTTGTTCCCGTAGATTTCAAAATCGGATGTATAAGTTCTGTTAATATCCGAATTCCATATTTTCATCCATTCATCAACAACTGCTGTTTTTGTTAAATCACCCTTCGCTACAAATTTTTCATAACTAGATGCTTCAATTTTTTTACCAATCATTCCTTCTGGGATGTTTTCTAAGTTTTCTACTTTGTATCCTAAAATCATTGTATAAGGTTTTGTATGATCTTTTTCGTAATCTGTATAAACAGCATAACTTTCATCTCCTACTCTATTTGAAAGCTTGTTTATAACACCCTCTTTCATAAACCGTTGCCATAATGCAGGAATATCTTGCATTGCTTTTCCATTTTCATTTGTAGTTCTTATTGAAATTCCAACTACATAAAATGCTTCTTTTTTTAATGTGTTCATTGTTATATTTTTTAATGTTTACACAAAAATAAAAGCAGCTTATGACAAGGGTTTGTCAGGGGTATCAGAATATTTTTGAATATACATCTTAAAATAATCTTCCAAAGTCATATTATGAGACTCAAAGTGTTCTCCAGTTACAACAACTTTTTGTATACAATCTATTCGAAATGCTCTAAATTCATTACGCAACCTACAAAAAGCTATTAACAACCAATTTAAATTGGTACTATACATCGCAAATGGTTCAACAAATCTTTTGGTTGTTTTATTTTGAAGTGAATGATATTCTATTTCTAATAACTGAAAATTTGTAATTGCTGTTTGTAACTGCATCAAATAATTACTCGATTGCTCTTTTTCTTGATTGAATCGAAATACAATTCTTTTTGAAAGTAAATCTGCTTTATCTTTTTGTGAATATTTTAAAACAGCTTTTATTTTAGTAATTGCATTTGAATAGTTTTCTACAAATGAGGTATCCTTGTTTTTTATAATTAATTGTTCTGCTGTAATTAAAGCATTTGCTTCTTCTTCCGAAAACATTACTGGCGGTAACTGATACCCTTCCTGTAAAAAATATCCTTTTCCTTCCTCAGTAACAATAGGCACTCCTGAATTTTCTAAAGTTCTAATATCTCTATAAATAGTTCGGATACTTACATTGAACTTTTCTGCCAACTCTCTTGCTGTTATCAATCGTTTAGATTGTAACATAGTTACTAATTGTGTTAACCGAGAAAGTCTTGGCTTTTCCATTTTAAAATTACTGTTTTTTAGCTATCATAGCTTTTACTATTAAGTATTGAGATACCACATATAATACTATAATAGCTATTACGAATAATTTTTTAGGTGTATAGAAATTATTTAAAGCGATTAAACTATCTGAGGCAATAAATAAAATTGCTCCTAATAATAACCAGGTGTTTTCTGTTGATTTTTCTTGTTGATAATTTAATAAAGCACTCGTTCCAAATGCTGAAATTGCCACACCATACACTATTACTGGTAACAACATCTCTCCTAAGTTATCAATAATTAAGAATAATACTCCTCCAAATAATGCAATAAAAATAATTGCTGCTTTTAGTATTTTATTTATAGATGGCTTTTTTAAAAGCTGCGATGTCATTTTAATATACATAATATGTGCTATTAAAAATGATCCTAGTCCAAACACAAAATAATTTACTTCATCTAACAAAAATACATCTCCCCAAAAAGAGAAAAACAACGCGGAAATTAGCCAAAAATTAGGCTTTTTTACTGAAACCAAATACACTATTACTAGTGTTGTCATTAATAATGGTTTAAAAATTATTTCTATTTCTAAACTTTTAGTTTCTGTTATTACTGCATATACATCTGTTATGGCTACTAACAAAAATAATATTGATGTAATAGCGATTTTGGTTTGTTTGGTCATTATACTTTTATTTATAATACTATTTTCATTTATAATTCTTTCTTATACTCAAAAGGGCGAACCATATTATATGGAACTTCAATAAAAAGTGCATTAGTACAATTTAAAGCTACTAATTCATTTTTTATTTCTTCACTTACATAAATGACGTTTGGTGTACCCCATAAAACATCATAATTATATTTAAATACCTTATCTATATAATTAAAATCATTAGTATACATATCTCCTGGTATATCAATATCCTCATAAGATCCTAAAGCTATTTTTTCACTTCTATTCATCTTAACATCAATATAATCTTTACTTGATTTGATTATACCTTCAGGATATTTTCGAACAAATACTTTTTCATCATCTTCATCTCTAGTATACTCTTCAAAAGTGCACTTTTCATAATACACATTTTCATCGCCATATACACCATCTCCAATCATATGAAATAAAAAATAATTATCCTTTTTTTCTTTCGTGTATTTACAATACATCTGTACTGGATAAAAACGATGTAGTGGCAACCTATACTTTTCTAATACTTGCTTTAGTCTTTTGTTAATGATTAACAATGCTGCTTTTTCTGGTTGGTTTCCACCTATAGTGAAATCATTTGACCAGCGAATAATATCTACAAAGGGAGTTTCCTCCTTCCACTCTTTAATATTGTTATATGCATCTACCAATTCCATTTTAATAGGATAATTTTCTTTTACAATAAATTCATCCTTATTTATTGGTACTACAACTTTATGAAGCTTATTCCTTTCTAAAACTGCATGCCATTGGAAACTGTTTGCTGATAATCGATAAAACTTCATATAACAGTTTTTGTATTAACTAATCATATCAATAAAATCTTGTTCTGAAATAATCGGAATTCCTAAGTTTTCTGCTTTTGTTAGCTTGCTAGGTCCCATATTATCTCCTGCTACTATGTATGTTGTTTTTTTAGAAATTGATGAACTTACCTTACCTCCGTTGTCTTCAATTGCTTTTTTCAATTCATTTCGGCTCATCTGATGAAAAACTCCTGAAACTACAAACACTTTTCCTTGTAATTTATCGGTTTGATTTTCTAAACTTTCTGCTGAAACTTCCAATTGCACTCCATAAGCTTTTAAGCGATCTATCAACTGAATATTCCCTAAATCGTTAGAAAAATCAATAATACTTTGGGCTATTCTATCTCCTATTTCATCAACAGCAACTAGCGTTTCAAAATTGGCAGCCATTAAATTATCTATCGACTTAAAATGTTTTGCTAATTTTTTTGCTACTGTTTCTCCTACAAATCGAATTCCTAATGCAAATAATACTTTTTCAAATGGAATTTCTTTCGACTTCTCTATTCCATCTACCATATTTTGAGCTGACTTTTCAGCCATTCTCTCTAAAGGAATTACTTGCTCAACCTTTAAATCATATAAATCGGCATAATTCTGTATCAAACCTTCTTTACGTAATAAATCAACAGTTTCTCCTCCTAACCCATCAATATCCATTGCTTTTCTACTGATATAATGCTGAATTCTTCCTGTTATTTGTGGCGCACAACCAAACTCATTTGGACAATAATGCTTGGCATCACCTTCTGTTCTTATCAACTCAGTATCGCATTCAGGACAATTAGTAGCGTATTTGGTAGGTTCTGAATCTACTGGTCTTTTTGACAAATCTACCTTAATAATTTTAGGAATAATTTCCCCTCCTTTTTCTACAAAAACGGTATCATTTATTCGAATATCTAGTTTCTCTATCTGATCAGCATTATGCAATGAAGCTCTTTTAACAATTGTTCCCGCTAATTCTACAGGCTCTAAATTTGCTACTGGAGTAATAGCTCCTGTTCTTCCTACTTGATAAGTAATTTCATTTAAAACTGTAGAAACCTGTTCTGCTTTAAACTTATATGCTATAGCCCAACGTGGTGCCTTTGCTGTATATCCTAACTCTTCTTGCTGCTGTAAATTATTTACTTTGATTACAACTCCATCTGTTTCATAAGGTAAATCATGTCGCTTTTCATCCCAATGATTGACAAACTCAAAAACTTCATCTATCGATTTTGCCAATGCAATTGTTTTTGGAACTTTAAATCCCACTTTCCTTGCATTTTCTAAACTTTCAAAATGTGTTTTATATTTACGCTCATCAGTAACTACTTGATACAACAAACAATCTAACGGACGTTTTGCTACTTCAGTGCTATCTTGCAATTTCAAACTTCCACTTGCTGTATTTCTAGGATTCCTATAAGCTTCTTCTCCTTTTGCTAAACGCTCTTCATTCATTTTATTAAACCCATCGAGTGGTAAAATAATTTCTCCTCTCATTTCAAAATCAGAAACAAAATCACCTTTTGGTTTCAGTGGAATTGATTTTATGGTACGAATATTAGTGGTTACATTATCTCCTTGAAAACCATCTCCGCGAGTTACTGCTTTTACAAACTCTCCTTTTTCAAAAGTTAAATTTATAGAAGCTCCATCATATTTTAATTCACAGGTATACTCAATATCTTCTGTTCCTAAAATCTTTTGAATTCGTTTTTCCCAGTCTAACAAATCTTCTTTTGAATAAGAATTATCTAAAGAATACATTCTGTTTTTATGAGTAAGCGTTTCAAAGTTTTTAGTAATTCCTCCTCCAACTCGTTGTGTTGGTGAGTTTGCATCAAAAAACTGTGGATTTTCTTCCTCTAGCTTTTCAAGTTCTTTTAATTTTATATCAAACTCATAATCAGATATTGTTGCATTATCCAACACATAATAGTTATGATTATGTTCTCTTAATTCCTCTCTTAATTGTTGTATTTTTTGTTCTATAGTCATTTAATCTTTCTTCAAAAAATTCTCTACCTGTCTTCTATGTCTCAAAACATGTACAATTGCATGTTCCAGCAATTGTTCCAAATCATAGGTTACACCCCATCTAGTTTCAAACGAATATTTTTCTATTTCTTTATTTGATTTATACCAATTATCATGAAATGATATTTTAGTATACTCTAGCATTTTTTCTATTTCATTAATAGCAACTTTAGTAGTAGTCATACTTGATTTATACTCTAACCAATTATTATTACTAATAGATTGTATGTAATTAGCATATGTATAACCTGACTGAACTATATGAAATGTTACTGTTTGTATTGATTTACAATCTGGATCTTTAGATTTATAATCTCTGATCTCCAGAAACTCTTTGTCAGAAATATATTTCAGTATTTCTATATAATCTTTAGCTGCTCTTTTATACTCTTCTACCAAAGCTAGTAGCATGCCATTCTTTTGCATCTTATTTCCTAACTGTTCCTGTTAAAAAACTAGGTCCTTTTGGTAATGGATTACCAGCTGTACGTCTGAAAGAAACTACTTGTCCTACATGCCAAATTGCATCTGCTATCGGTCCGTTTAATTGATTCCAGAATGGATATTCTTGTACTTTTCCATTTCCTCTATTTATTTTCATTACGTATTTTGAAAGATCATTAGAGGTTCTTAAAATATCGCTTGATTTTTTAAAGTTTTCTAATGTTAGTTTACGCATCTCAGCAAACGTTAACGAACCTTCTTTTGGAAACTTCATTTCTGTTTCTTCAACAGCACTTAAAGTCATTATTGACAACACTAAAATATGATCAAGGGTATCAAACATATTTCTAGCCTCTTTACTTGGCTTGTATTGTAAATCTTTTTCTTTTAACCCTTCAGTAGCCCAATAATAACGAAACCCTAATCCATCTATCATTCTACTTGCTACAGTTCCTTCTGTGTATTCTTTAGGTGCTTGAGGAATCTCATAATAAGGTAGTTCTTGTGAATTCATAGTTTTTGTAATTAATAAAAATAATAGTGTTATTATTAGTGTTCTCATATACGTAGTTTAATTGCTAAATTAAGGAAAAGATTTTTAGATTTTAACTCCATAAAAACATCTTATAAACAAAAAAGCCGAAGTCTAAACTTCGGCTTTTTAAATACTTTTAAGATTAATACTACTTACTCAACTTCATTGAATAAGCAACATCACCATCGGTTGCAGAAAATAAAAGTTCTGTTTCACTTAAAACTTCAATTTTTAAATCTGTTTCTTGACTTTCTTCTTCTAAAATTACTTTGTGCTCTTTATTCAATTTCCAATGACCATTCTTTTCATGGTTACTCATAACCACTTGATAATTTCCATCGGCATGAAAAACCATCCAACTGTCTTTTTGAGAAAATTTTTGAACTTCATTACCTATTTGAACAGTTTCTACAAACCATTTACCTGAAGTTAAAAATTCTTTTTCGTTAATTTCTTGAGAGTTGGCTTCTTGAGAGTTGGCTTCTTGAGAATAAGAAACAGAAGCGAAGCTAAGTATCAACACAAATATTGTGATTACTTTTTTCATTTTTAGGGGGTTTTAGGGGATTAATCTACCCAAAAATAAAAAAAAAGCCGAAACAAACAAATGTTTCGGCTTTTATTATTAATTTCTTAATATTCTAATAATATGTATAACGACGAACTTTAGCTATGTGTTTAGCTAAACGCATTACTTGATGAGAATACCCATATTCATTGTCATACCATATATATATTACAATTGTATCTCCGTCTGCAATTGTAGCTTTACTATCAAAAATTGATGGTGCAGTAGTTCCTACAATATCAGAAGACACTAATTCATTATTTAATGAATATTGAATTTGCTCTACTAAATCTCCTTCTAATGCATACTGCTTCATAATAGCATTTACTGCCTCAACAGTTGTGTTAGAATTTAACTGTAAATTTAAAATTGCTAACGATCCGTTTGGCACTGGTACACGAATAGCACTTGAAGTTAATTTTCCTTCTAATGCTGGTAAAGCTTTTGCTACTGCTTTACCTGCTCCAGTTTCTGTAATTACCATATTTAAAGCAGCTGCTCTACCTCTACGGTATTTTTTATGCATATTATCTACTAAGTTCTGATCGTTAGTATATGCATGTATTGTTTCTAAATGCCCTTTCTTAATTCCGAAATTATCTTCTAAAACTTTTAAGATTGGTGTAATTGCATTTGTTGTACAAGATGCCGCTGAGAAAATATCTACGTTGTCAGGATTGTTTTCTTTATGGTTTACACCATGCACAATATTAGGAATTCCTTTCCCTGGTGCTGTTAACAATACTTTACTTGCTCCATTAGGCACTAAGTGTCTTGCTAAAGCTTTATCGTCTCTAAAAGCACCTGTATTATCAATAATTAAAGCATCGTTAATTCCATAAGCTGTATAGTCGATATCTTCTGGTTTAGCAGCAGAAATCATATACACAGTAGTTCCGTTAATAATTAATGCGTTATTATCAGCATCAACTTGAACAGTTCCTAAGAAATCTCCGTGAACAGAATCAATACTTAATAAAGAAGCTCTTTTTTCTAATACCGCTTCGTTAATTTCACCACGAGTAACTACAGCTCTTAATCTTAACTGAGAACCTTTACCCATTTTAGTCATTAACTCACGAGCTAATAAACGTCCAATACGTCCAAAACCATATAATACTACATCTTTTGGCTGAATACTTTCTGCTCCAGTAGCATCACTTAATTGATTTTGTACAAATGAAACTTTGTCAGCACTCTCATCATCTTGTAAATGATACTCATAAGCTAATTTACCAATATCTAATTTTGATGGTGGTAAATCGATTGACTGAATTGCCTTTGCTATTTCTAAAGCATCGCTAATTGAAATTGGCTTGGCTACGAATTCTTTTGCGTAATCAATTAAATTTAAAACTTCACTAGCTCTTTTATCTACTAATGGATTTCTAAATAAAACTAATTCGATAGACTTATCGTACCATAAATCGTTAACGATGTTAATAAACTCAACCGTAGCTCTTCGAACTTGCGCTTGACTTACTACTTCTTTTTCGTAATTTGTTATTGTTGACATAGTTGTGTGTTAACTAAAATTTTTAAATTTTGCTGCAAAAATACTTATTTCAAACGATTTCGTAAACCTTTACAAATAAAAAATCTCGTTAAAATTATTTAACGAGATTTTTTATTTTATTAATACATAAAGCTTAATATCTAAATCTTTCTATTTCTCCAGAAGGACTAACCATTTCTATAAGAAACCTTCTGTTTGAATTACTATCTAATATCCTAACTGCTTCAGCTGCTGAAGTAACTTTTTTTCCGTTAATTTTTGTCAAGATATAGCCTTTGCCTATCCCATATTCTTTAAAGTCTCTATTTTCTGTTCTATTAATTTTTGCTCCTCCATTAATATCAAACTTCTTTTTATCTTTAGAATTTACATCTTCAAACTCAGTCCTTAAATATCTACTTATAGGTAATTTAACTAACTTAGTTAATTTTACAACTTTAGTTAACTCATCTCCATCTCTATCCACTGTAACATTAATATAATCTCCTGGACGTTTTGCAGTCAACTGTCCTTTTAAATCTGAAAACTTAGATATTTTCACATCATTAACCCCCTTAATAACATCTCCTTTTCTCAACCCTGCTTTTAATGCTTCACTATCTTCAGTAATTTCTCCAATTTTCACCCCTTCAATATCATTAGCACTAGTATCAATTTTAATTCCAATAATTGCTTGTTGTACCGAACCAAACTCTAATAAGTCATCAACAATTTTCTTTGCAATATTAGATGGCACTGCAAAAGAATACCCTATAAAAGAACCAGTTTTAGAAGATATTGCTGTATTAATCCCTACCAATTCTCCTCTTGTATTTACTAAGGCTCCTCCACTATTTCCTGGATTTACTGCAGCATCAGTTTGTATAAAAGCTTCAACATTACTATTCCCATCTAAATCTCTTCCTTTTGCACTAACAATTCCAGCTGTTACTGTTGATGTTAAATTATAAGGGTTTCCAACTGCTAATACCCACTCTCCTACTTTTGCATTATCTGAATTTCCAAATGGTAAATTAGGTAAATCTTCGTCTGTTTCTACTTTTAATAAAGCAATATCGTTATCCTTGTCTGCACCTATCAACTCAGCTTTTAATTTCTTGTGGTTATTTAATGTAATTTCAATCTCATTAGCTCCTTCAATTACATGATTATTAGTTACAATATAACCATCAGGAGAAATTATTACTCCACTTCCTGTTCCTACTTGCTGATATTTTTTAGTTCCGCTTCCACTTCCATAAAACAATTCTGCCCATGGATTTTGTTGTGTTCTAATTGCTGTATTTTTTACGTGTACTACCGCATTTACCGTTTTTTCAGCTGCTTCTGTAAAGTCAGTTGGTTTAGACGATGAATTAATTACGGTTGGTGTATAACTCGCTTTTACTGTTTGTAAAGTTGGTTCTACAGTTTTTTCAACTATTACTTGAGGTTCTTCAATGGCTATTTTATATCCTGCAAGTGCAACAACTCCACCAAAAAACGCTATCCCTAAGGTTCTAAATACTTTTTTCATATTCTTACAAAATTTAATATCTCAAATATACTATTTTAACATTTTCCTCAAATCTGTTTAACTTCTTTTTAACTGATTTTAACCGCTATTTAACACTGCTGCTCAACAAAGAAAATATGTATCTTTGCCTCGTATGAAGATGACATTTTACAAATATCAAGGAACAGGAAATGACTTTATTATAGTCGATAATAGAACAAAAACCTTTCCAAAAAATAACGTTGACATTATTACTAAATTATGTGACAGACATTTTGGAATTGGTGCAGATGGTGTGATTCTTTTAGAAAATAATACTGCTACAGATTTTAGAATGATTTATTTTAATGCCGATGGTAGTGAAACAATGTGTGGTAATGGTGGAAGATGTGCCGTTGCTTTTGCTAAACAGTTAAACATTATTGACTCTAAAACAACTTTTACTGCTTTTGATGGTAAGCATTATGCTGAAATAAACAATGGATTAGTTTCTCTTCATATGATAGATGTTAATGAAGTTATTATAAAAGACACTTATACATTTGCGAACACTGGTACTCAACATCATGTAGAAATGGTAGACAACTTAGATAACTTTCCTGTTTTTGAAAAAGGGAAAGACATTCGTTATAACATATATGGTGAAACGGGCAGTAATGTTAATTTTGTTGAACAACTTACCACTGATACTTTTAGAGTTAGAACCTATGAAAAAGGTGTTGAAGACGAAACCTTAGCTTGTGGCACTGGTGTTACTGCTGTTGCTATTGCTATGCATGCCACTAAAAAAACAACTGAAACCTCAATTAACCTTCCTGTTGAAGGTGGTTTATTAAAAGTTCATTTTGAAGAAAACAATGGTAGTTATTCTAATATATTTTTAGAAGGACCAGCTGTTTGTGTATTCAAAGGTGAAATAGAATTATAATGAATACTTTAAAAGGTACACATATAAACTTAAGAGCTCTTGAGCCTGAAGATTTGGAGTTTTTGTTTCAAATTGAAAACAATGAAACTTTTTGGGAAGTGAGTCATACTCAAGTACCCTTTTCTAAATACCTTTTAAAACAATATTTAGAAAATGCTCATTTAGATATTTTTGAAGCAAAACAACTACGTTTAGTTATTGAAGATCAAGTTTCATTAAAATCTATAGGAATGATTGATCTTTTTGATTTTAATCCTTTACACAAAAGAGCAGGAATAGGTATCTTAATTCACCCTGACTTTCAAAAAAACGGATTTGCTTCAGAAGCTCTTCAACTTTTAATTAATTATAGTTTTACACATTTGCAACTACATCAATTGTATGCTAATATTACTTTTGATAATACTAACAGTATAGTTCTTTTTTCGAAACATAACTTTCAGAAAATAGGTGTCAAAAAAGATTGGATTTTAAACAAAGGAATTTATAAAGACGAAATTTTATTTCAATTAATCAATGAATAAAAAAATAATATACGGAGTAATTGCCATCTTATTTGTAGTTGGTGGAATTATTGGTTTTAACTTTTACCAAAAAATATTTGGAAACGCAGTAAAAAAAGATGGAGCCATTTATATTGGTTCCAACTACCATCTAATAGATGTAAAAAAACTTTTGACTGAATACATTAATAAACCTGAAAATTTTATTTGGGTGGCCGAAAAGAAAAAGTTTACCAAACCTAAAGGTGGTAAATACATTCTTAAAAAAGGAATGAACATGAATGATGTTGTAAACTTATTAAGAAGTGGTAATCAAACTCCTGTAAAAGTTTCTTTCAATAATCAAGATACCTTAGAAAAATTAGCAGGAAGAATTGCGCAACAAATTGAAACCGATTCTATTTCTTTGTTACAAGCTATGACAGATGAAACATTCTTAGCTAAAAACGGATTCAACAAACAAACCGCTTTAGAAATCTACATTCCAAATAGCTATCAATTTTACTGGAATACTTCTGCAAATAAGTTTCGTGATAAAATGTTGCGTGAATACAAACGTTTTTGGAATCAATCAAGATTAGATAAAGCTAAAAAACTAAACTTAACTAAAAGTGAAGTTATAGCACTTGCTTCAATTGTACAAAAAGAAACAGCTCAAAAAAGTGAGCGCCCTATTGTAGCTGGATTATATCTAAATCGATTAAAAGATAATTGGCCATTACAAGCCGACCCAACTCTTATATACGCTATAAAACAATTAAAAGGTCAGGATTTTGTTGTAAAACGTGTATTGAATAAAGACAAAGAAATAAAATCTCCCTATAATACTTATATGCATACAGGACTTCCACCGTCTTTAATTGCAATGCCTGATGTTTCTTCTATAGATGCTGTTTTAAACTATAAAAAACACAATTATTATTACATGTGTGCTAGTACAGAAAAAATTGGTTTTCACGATTTTGCAAAGTCATTAGCGCAACATAACAGAAACGCAGCTAAGTATCAAAAATGGATTAGTCAAAGAGGTATTAGACGTTAAATTTAACAAAAATTTATTTTCATAAAAAAATCTTAATTCCTGATAATAAATCAAAAAAAGAGGTTTTTCTTTATTCAATTCTCAGAAAAAAAATGATTTTATTTTTATTTTGACAATTCACAAAAACACCTAACACACTGAATTATAAACAGTTACAAAAAATAGTCGTATATTTGCAGCGCTAAACAGAAAGTAACTAATTATCAGATATTTAATATTTGTATTCATAGGTTTTGTATTATTTGCTAGTTTTACAACACCAGGGGAAAGAAAAGAAAAAGAGATTACTACCAATACTACACCAATAGTCGAATATCGTACTACTGGAGTTAACATACCTTTTTTATTAAAAGATTTTGTTGGTTTTAAAGAAGCATTAGCTTTTAAAGAATCTCAAGGAAGGTACCGAGTTATTAATAAGCTTGGTTATTTAGGTAAATACCAATTCGGAAAAGAAACTCTAAAAAGATTTAGAATTTACAACACTAATCATTTCTTAAAAAATCCAGAATTACAAGAAAAAGCTTTTATAGCTTACTGTAAAGTAAACAAATGGATTCTTAGAAAAGACATCAGAAGAAGTGTTGGTAAAACTATTAATGGAGTAAAAATAACCGAGTCTGGTATTTTAGCCGCAGCACATTTAAGTGGTGCAGGTAATGTTAAAAAGTATTTACGCTCAAATGGAGTGTTCCAATTCAATGATGCATTTGGTACTTCTATACAATCGTATATGAAGAAGTTTGCTGGTTATGATGTTTCAAACATTACAGCAAATAAAAAACCTACTGTATAAATCAAAATTAATTAATGTTATAAAAAAAGACATCTTGATAAGATGTCTTTTTTTTATTTATGAATTATAAATATCGTAGGTCGTTTGTGTAAATCTGGCTTTACGCTTTTCCATTGTTTTGCCGTATGTGTTTTAATATACTCAGACGGCAATGTTATATCACAAGCCACACAAATACGAGTATCCGGCGATAAGGTAGCACGTAAATCGTCTAACATTTTTTCATTTCTATAAGGCGTTTCAATAAAAATTTGAGATTGATTTTTATCCCTAGAAAGCTTTTCTAAATCTTTAATCGCTCTCTTTCTATCTGATTTATCTATAGGCAAATATCCATTAAAAGCAAAATTTTGTCCATTCATTCCAGAACCCATCATTGCTAATAAAATAGAAGAAGGTCCTACTAACGGTACCACTTGCACTCCTTTTTCATGTGCTAATTTTACAATTGTAGCTCCTGGATCAGCAACAGCAGGAACTCCTGCTTCTGATAACAAACCAATAGAAACTCCTTTATCACAAATATCTAAATAATTTTGTGTTTCAAAATCATCAGAATACTTATCTAATAACATTAATTGTAATGAAGATTGAGCTTTTGTTGGTGTAATTCTTTTTATAAATCTTCTTGCTGATTTTTCATTTTCAACAATAAAATAATCAAGATGCTCAATTACTTTTTTTACCGATAATGGCATTACCTCTAAAGGTTCTGTATCTCCTAATGTAGTAGGAATTAAGTATAATTTCCCTTTCATTATTTCTCTAATTTTGATGCAACAATACTACATGCTTCATCTAACATTCTATATACATTCTCGAAACCTTGATCTCCTCCATAGTACGGATCAGGTACACTCCTATTTTCATTAGGATATAACTCGTTCAAAATCATTTTTACTTTCTGAATTTCATTATAATCATCAGTCATAGAAACGATGTTATTATAATTACTCTCATCCATAGCATAGATTAAATCAAAATCTTTAAAGTCTGATTTAACAAACTTTCTCGATTGTTGATTGGTAATATCAATACCATATTTCTTTGCTACTTCAATTGATCTTCTATCAGGTAACTCACCTACATGATATCCAGCAGTACCAGCAGAATCAACAAAAAATGATTGTGACGATAATTTAGATTGTAAAATACCTTCGGCTAAAGGAGAACGACAAATATTCCCTAAACAAACCATCAGTATTTTTTTCATAAAATCGTATTACAAAGTTAATTTCTTTCTTAAATCTTCTACGTATTTCTTAAACTGTTTATCCGTCTCAGTTAAGTTATCAACTGTTTTACAAGCATGCAATACAGTAGCATGATCTCTCTTCCCTATTTGACTTCCAATACTAGCTAAAGACGACTTAGTCATACGTTTTGCAAAATACATTGCTAATTGACGTGCTTGAACTATATGTCTTTTACGCGTTTTAGACTGTAAAGTAGCAACATCCATATCAAAATATTTAGATACTACTTTTTGAATGTAATCTATAGAAAGTTCTTTCTTAGTATTCTTCACAAACTTATCTACAATTTGTTTCGCTAACTCAATTGTAAATTCTTTTCTATTAAAAGACGCTTGTGCAATCATAGAAATAATAACACCTTCTAATTCACGAACATTCGATTTAATATTCTTTGCAATATATTCAACTATTTCTTCAGGCATTTCTACTCCATCTCTATATAACTTATTTTGAAGTATAGAAATACGAGTTTCAAAATCTGGAGATTGTAGTTCAGCAGATAACCCCCATTTAAAACGAGATAATAATCGCTGCTCAATATCTTGCATGTCAACAGGCGCTTTATCAGAAGTTAAAATTACCTGTTTACCATTTTGATGTAAATGATTGAATATATGGAAAAATACATCTTGTGTACCTGCTTTTCCTGAAAGGAATTGTACATCATCAATAATTAATACATCAATCATTTGATAGAAATGAATAAAATCATTTCTAGTATTTGATTTTACCGAATCGATAAACTGTTGTGTAAATTTCTCAGAAGAAATATATAAAACTGTTTTATCTGGGTATTTATCTTTTATTTCAACACCAATAGCGTGACCTAAATGTGTTTTACCTAATCCAACTCCACCATATATTAATAATGGATTAAATGAAGTTCCTCCAGGCTTGTTAGCAACTGCCATACTGGCAGAACGAGCTAACCTATTAGAATCACCCTCTACAAAATTTGCAAAATTATAGTTTGGATTTAATTGAGATTCTATCTTAACTTTTTGTAATCCAGGAATTATAAAAGGGTTTTTTAATTCTCTTTTAGACTCCAAAGGCATTGTTACCTTTTGAGGCTTCAATGGGTTACGATTAGAACTTGGAATTTTAACTGTTTGTGGACTATTACTGCTGTATGTATTTTCCATACGAACATCATAAATCAGTTTAGCATCATTTCCTAATTCACGAACTAGAGCTACTCTTAATAACTTAATATAATGTTCCTCTAACCATTCATAAAAAAATTTACTTGGCACTTGTACCGTAAGCGCTTCCCCGGCCAATTTTATAGGCTTAATAGGTTCGAACCAAGTTTTGTATGCTTGGGGTTTAATATTATCTTTTATAAAAGATAAACATTCCATCCAAACTGAATCAGCAGTTTTTGTCATTTGAGTTAAAAACTATTTTAAAGTTGTTAAATTTTTATTCAGATCTATTGGGGACTCCAGACTCTCCGTCTGGCTGAACAAAAGTGTGAATAAAATTCAGTATAAAAAAATCAAATTGCTATTGATTTTTAATTATTTTTTCCGTAACGTTAATTATAATTAAAATACAAAAAACATTTTGAAAAAACATAAAACTTCGGTTCGAGTACGATATGCAGAAACCGATCAAATGGGCGTTGTTTACCATGGTAATTATGCGCAATTTTTTGAAATTGGCCGAACCGAGTGGCTACGCTCTTTAGGCGTTACATACAAATATATGGAAAAAACAGGTGTGATGCTTCCTGTAATTTCATTATCTTGTAAATTTAAAAAATCAGCCTTATATGATGATGAATTAACTATTAGTACATTTATCAAAAAAGCACCTTCTATAAAAATAGAATTTGACTATGAAATCACAAACCAAGAAGGAGAGTTAATATGTACAGGTAATACTATTTTGGCTTTTATTGATATGAAAACAAAAAAGCCAATTCGTTGTCCAGAATATATAATGGAGAAGTTAAATAAATACGAACACGAATATTAAAAAATAATTAATGAAAATATACACTAAAACAGGAGACAAAGGTTCTACTTCTCTTTTTGGAGGAACTCGAGTTCCTAAACATCATTTAAGAATAGAAAGTTATGGTACTGTAGATGAACTTAATTCTTATATTGGTTTAATTAGAGATCAAGATATTGATACGTTAACAAAAAGTACACTCTCCAAAATCCAAAGTGATTTATTTACTTTGGGAGCTATGTTAGCTACACCTCCGGAAAAAGAAACTTTAAAAAGTGGAAAAGAACGATTAAATATTTATAAAATCTCTGATGATTCTATCCAGTTTTTAGAAAATGAAATTGATTTAATGAATAAAATGTTACCTCAAATGACTCATTTTATTTTACCTGGAGGCCATCAAACAGTGTCATTTTGTCACATAGCACGATGTGTATGTCGTAGAGCCGAACGTTTATCGGTGGCTTTAAACGAAGAAGAAACCATTAATGACAGTATTTTAATGTATTTAAACAGACTTTCTGACTATCTTTTTGTACTGGCACGAAAGTTGACCCAAGATTTAAAAGCGGAAGAAGTTAAATGGATTCCGGAAAAATTATAACTAAGTTCTTTTTTTATTGATTTAACATTTTTTAAAAAAAACTTGACTTTTTACAAAAAAAAATTATTTTTGCGAAAATCTTAATAAACAGATAAAGAAATGTATTGGACACTTGAACTAGCATCATATTTAGCAGATGCACCTTGGCCTGCAACTAAAGACGAATTAATCGATTACGCTATTCGTACTGGGGCACCCTTAGAAGTGGTAGAAAATTTACAGGATATTGAAGATGAAGGTGAGGCATACGATTCTATAATTGAAATTTGGCCAGATTATCCGACTGAAGAAGATTATCTTTGGAACGAAGACGAATACTAAAAATACAATCATAAAAAGTCTCTATTAGAGGCTTTTTTTTTGCTTACTTTTAAGCACATAAATTATAAACATACAGCAGTAGATTAAAAACACATTTAATCTGCTATAAAACAATATTTTACAAATGAGCGTTTTAAATTCGATTCTAAAACTATTTGTTGGTGACAAACAACAAAAAGACTTAAAGTCTCTACAACCGATCGTTGAAAAAGTACGATCTTTTGAGAGTTCATTAAACAATTTATCTAATGATGACCTTCGGGCTAAAACAATCGAATTTAAATCTAAAATAAAGGAGGCTACTAAATCATTTAACGATTCTATAGCTACTTTAGAAGAAGAAGCTTTAAATTCAGACATTGATCGTCAAGAAGAAATTTATGCAGAAATTGACAAATTAAGGGATGAAGCTTATGAAGCTTCTGAAGCTGTATTATTAGACATTATGCCTGAAGCTTTTGCTCTTGTAAAAGAAACAGCTAGACGTTTTACTAAAAATGAAGAACTAGAAGTTACTGCAACTGCTTTTGATAGAGAATTATCAGCAACCAGAGATCATGTAAGCTTAGAAGATGACAAGGCTTATTGGGCGAATTCGTGGGATGCAGCAGGTAAAGAAGTAACTTGGGATATGATTCATTATGACGTGCAATTAATTGGTGGTTCTGTTTTACATCAAGGTAAAATTGCAGAGATGATGACAGGGGAAGGAAAAACCTTAGTATCTACCCTACCTGTATACTTAAATGCTTTAACTGGTAACGGAGTTCACGTAGTAACTGTAAATGACTACTTAGCAAAACGTGACCGTGCTTGGATGGCTCCAATATTTGAGTTCCATGGATTATCTACAGACTGTATTGATTTCCACCAGCCAAACTCTGAAGAACGTAGAAAAGCATATAACGCAGACATTACTTACGGTACAAATAACGAATTTGGTTTCGATTATTTACGTGATAATATGGCTAGCTCTAAGAAGGATTTAGTACAAAGAGCTCCTAATTATGCAATTATTGATGAAGTAGATTCGGTTTTAGTTGATGACGCTCGTACTCCTTTAATTATTTCTGGACCAGTTCCTCAAGGAGATCGTCATGAATTTAACGAATTAAAACCTTTAGTTGCCGATTTAGTTTCTTTCCAAAATAAATATTTAGTTGGTGTATTAGCAGAAGCTAAAGCTTTATTAAAAGAGGGAGATACCAAAGAAGGTGGATTCTTATTATTGAGAGTTTACAGAGGTTTACCAAAAAACAAAGCTTTAATCAAGTTCTTATCTCAAGAAGGAATCAAACAAATTCTTCAAAAGACAGAAAACTTCTACATGCAAGATAACAATAAGTTAATGCCAGAAGTAGATGCTGAATTATGGTTTACTGTTGATGAAAAAAACAATCAAATTGATTTAACCGATAAAGGTATTGCTCACTTATCAGAAAAAACTCAAAATGCTACTTTCTTCGTTTTACCAGATATTAGTGTAAAAGTTGGAGAAATTGACAATAGTGATAATTCACCTGAAGAAAAAGCTAATCAAAAAGAAGAATTATACAGAGATTTTAGTGTAAAGAGCGAACGTATTCATACTATGAATCAACTTTTAAAAGCATATACTGTTTTTGAAAAAGATGTTGAGTATGTAGTTATGGATAATAAAGTAATGATTGTAGATGAGCAAACAGGTCGTATTATGGACGGTCGTCGTTACTCAGATGGATTACACCAAGCAATTGAAGCAAAAGAGAATGTAAAAATTGAAGATGCTACTCAAACTTTTGCTACAGTTACATTACAAAACTACTTCAGAATGTACCGTAAGCTATCTGGAATGACAGGTACAGCAATTACGGAAGCTGGTGAATTCTGGGAAATCTATAAATTAGATGTAGTTGAAATCCCTACCAATAAACCAATTGCTCGTGATGATAAACAAGATTTAGTTTATAAAACAACAAGAGAAAAATACAATGCTGTAATTGAAGATGTTGTTGGACTATCTAAACAAGGTCGTCCAGTTTTAATTGGAACAACATCAGTAGAAATTTCAGAATTATTAGGTAGAATGTTACAAATGCGTAAGATTCCTCACAATATACTAAATGCAAAGCTACACAAACGTGAAGCAGATGTAGTTGCTGAAGCTGGTAAACCAGGAGTTGTTACAATTGCAACCAACATGGCAGGTCGTGGTACAGATATTAAATTATCTGACGAAGTAAAAGCCGCTGGTGGTTTGGCTATTATTGGTACAGAGCGTCATGATTCTCGTCGTGTAGACCGTCAGTTACGTGGTCGTGCAGGACGTCAAGGAGATGTAGGTTCATCACAGTTTTATGTTGCCTTAGACGATAACTTAATGCGTTTATTTGGTTCTGATAGAATTGCTAAAATGATGGATAGAATGGGATTAAAAGAAGGTGAAGTAATTCAACATTCTATGATTTCAAAATCTATTGAAAGAGCACAAAAGAAAGTAGAAGAAAACAACTTCGGTATTCGTAAGCGTTTATTAGAGTATGACGATATTATGAATGCGCAACGTGAGTTTGTTTACAAACGTCGTCGTCATGCTTTAGATGGACAACGTTTACAGATTGATATTGCAAACATGATTTATGACACTTGTGATTCAATTGTAAAACAAAACAAAATGAATAGCGATTATCAAAACTTTGAGTTTGAATTAATTCGTTTTTCATCAATGACTTCTCCTTTCTCAGAAGAAGAATTTAATAAATTGTCAGAGCAAGAATTAATTGATAAATTATATGTTATTGTTTCTGAACATTATAAAAATGATACTGAAAGACACGCACATAATGCTTTCCCAGTAATTAAGAATGTTTTTGAAACTGAAGGTGATCGTTACGAGCGTATCGTAGTTCCTTTTACTGATGGTACTAAAACTTTACAAGTAGTTACTAACTTAAAAGAAGCATACGAGTCTGAAGGGAAATCATTAGTAAACGATTTTGAAAAGAATATCACATTAGCTATTATTGACGAAAACTGGAAAGATCATTTACGTAAGATGGACGAGTTAAAGCAAACTGTTCAAAATGCTACGTATGAGCAAAAAGATCCTTTACTAGTTTATAAATTCGAAGCTTTTGAATTATTCCAAGAAACTATAGATAAAATAAATAAAGAGGTATTATCTTTCTTATTCAAAGGTCAATTACCAAGTCAAGATGCATCACAAGTATCTGAAGCTCGTGAACAAAAACGTGAGCAATTAGATACTCGTAAAGATGAAGTTCAAAACTCAACTCAACAAGCAATGAGTAGAGCTAGAAATCAGCAAACTCAAGAACAACAAGTTGTAGAAACTATTGTTCGTGAGCAACCAAAAATTGGTAGAAACGAAAGAGTTACTATCAAAAATGTAATGACTGGTGAAGAAAAAGAAGTAAAATACAAACAAGCACTTCCTTTACTAGAACAAGGAACTTGGGTATTACATAACAGATAATACTTTTAGAACACACCATAAAAAAAGCTCGGACATTCCGAGCTTTTTACTTTTACATAACTTTCCCATTACAGATTAATGATTTTCTAATTACCAATAGTTTACAATTAGTTTAACATTCAAAAACATTTGAAAAGTACATTTGTTTAAACGCAATAGTACATTTTAGAATGAAAAAAAATAAAAAACGTAAACTAGATGTTGTTGTTATTTCCGATGTTCATTTAGGCACTTATGGTTGCAGAGCTTCGGAACTTCATAATTATTTAAAAACGATCAATCCAAAGATTTTAATCTTAAATGGAGATATCATAGACATCTGGCAATTTAAAAAGCGTTATTTTCCTAAACCACACATGAAGATTATAAAACAAATAATGTCCTTTATAACTTCAGGCACTAAAGTGTATTACATTACAGGAAACCATGATGAAATGCTTCGAAAGTTTAAAGGTTTTAGAATTGGAAGCTTTGAAATAGTTAATAAAGTAGTTTTAGATCTTGACGGCAAAAAAGGGTGGTTTTTCCATGGAGATGTTTTTGATGTAACAATGCAGCACTCAAAATGGTTAGCAAAATTAGGTAGCATTGGTTACGATACCTTAATCATTATAAATACTGCTGTTAATTGGTTTAGCAAACAATTAGGATACGGTAGATTGTCTTTTTCAAAAAAAATAAAAAACAGTGTTAAAAGCGCTGTAAAATTCATTAATAATTTTGAAGAAACAGCTTCAGACATAGCCATTTCTAAAGGATATGATTATGTTGTTTGTGGACATATTCACCACCCAGAAATTAAACACATTGAAAACGAAAATGGCTACACAACATATTTAAACTCTGGCGACTGGATAGAAAATTTATCTGCTTTAGAATATCATAATAAATCCTGGTCATTATATGAATATGAAAAAGATGAGCTTGTACAAAACCAACATATGAATCTACAAGTAAACGATGCTGAATTTATTGCTTCCGAAAGTAGTAACAGTATGCTATTTGAAGAACTTTTAAAAGAATTCAATATTGAAAAACACTAAGAGGTAATTATGAAAATTTTATACGCTTTTCAAGGAACAGGTAACGGACATGCTAGTAGAGCAATAGAAATAATTCCATATTTACAACAAAAAGCAGATGTAGATATCCTAATTAGTGGCTACCAATGTGAACTTCAACTTCCTTTTGAAGTAAAATATAAATACTACGGATTGAGCTTTATATTTGGAAAAAAAGGTGGTATTGATTTCTGGAATACTTTAAAAAAAGCTAAGCTTAAAAATCTATATTCAGAAGTTAAATCTGTCCCTTTAGAGAACTATGATTTAGTAATCAATGATTTTGAACCTGTTACAGCTTGGTCCGCAATATTTAAAAACATTCCAATCATATCCTTAAGTCATCAAAATGCAGTATTAGACAAAAACGCACCTAAATACGGAACATATAGATTTGAACGATTAATTTTAAAATACTATGCCCCAGCTAAAGTAAAATTTGGTTTTCATTTTAGCACATACTCGTCAGCTACCTTCCCTCCTATAATTCGAAAAAAAATAAGATATAGCAACGTAACTAAAAAAGGCCATTATACAGTTTATCTTCCAGCATATGGGGATAAAAAAATTATAAAAGTATTATCTCAAATAGAAGATGTTAAATGGGAAGTGTTTTCTAAACACACTAAAAAACACATTTTTAAAAATAACATTATTATAAAACCCATTAACGGAAACGACTTTATAAAAAGTATTAGCTCTTCTAAAGGAGTTATCTGTGGCGCGGGATTTGAAACTCCAGCAGAGGCTTTATTTTTAAGAAAAAAACTACTTGTTATCCCAATGAAAAACCAATACGAGCAACAATGCAATGCCTTAGCATTAAAACAAATTGGAGTACCTGTATTGAAAAAATTCAATAAAAAACAATTACCCAAAATATCAAAATGGGTAAATTCTAAAAAAATTGTAGAAGTAAATTATCCAGACGTTACAGAAGATATTCTTGAAGCCTTAATTTTACCATATTATAATCAAACAATTTTACCGCAAATTACCATTGTATAGTAGCTAGATTTACATCTTTTAAAATAGCATTCGTTTTAGAAAAATGTTTATTTCCAAACCAATAACCTCTATTTGCACTTAAAGGGGAAGGATGTCCTGATGTTAACACATGATGTTTTTTAGTATCAATTAACTTCACCTTCTTTTTAGCAAAGCCTCCCCAAAGTAAAAAAACCACATCTTTTTTCTCGTCAGAAACTTTTCTAATTACTGCATCTGTAAACTCTTCCCACCCTTGTTTTTGATGACTTCCTGCTTCTGATTCTCTTACTGTTAAAGTAGCATTCAACAATAAAACACCTTGCTTTGCCCAACGAGATAAATCACCCGATTTAGGATAAGGTATACCTAAGTCAGTTTCAATTTCTTTAAATATATTAATTAATGATGGTGGATGCTGAATTTGATCATGTACTGAAAAACACAAACCATTTGCCTGTCCTTTTCCATGATAAGGATCTTGTCCTAAGATAACAACTTTCAAATCATCCAATGAACAAGCATCAAATGCTGCAAAAACTTCTGACCCTTTAGGATAACATACTCTTGTACTGTATTCGTTCTTAACAAACGATGTTAAGTTTTTGAAATAATCTTTTTCAAATTCAGACTGTAAAATATTTTTCCAACTATCTGCTATTTTTACTTGCATTCTTTCCTATTTTTGCTTTGGTTTCAAATATACTATTTTGGCTAAAAATATTTCAGAAAAGACACTTCAAGATTTAGAATTTACAACAGTTTTAGAACAAGTTGCGGAATACAGTATTTCAAATTTAGGTAAGGAAAAAACCTTACAAATACAGCCTATTTCCAATAAAAGAAAATTATTTTTCGAACTAAACCTTGTAAATGAATATCTTTCTTCTTTTGAAAATGAAAATAGGATTCCAAATCATTATTTTGAAGATATTACTGAAGAAACCAAACGTTTAGCTATAGAAAACAGTTTTTTAGAAACAGAAGCTTTTTTAAAAGTAGCAACAGTTTCTGATACTGTAAACGAACAAAAAAAGTTTCTAAAAAAATTTGAAACCTACTACCCTACTCTTTTTACTTTAAGTGAAAATATTGAGTTTACCACTTTTGTTTCCGATAGTATCAAAAAAATAATTACTTCTTATGGTGAAGTTGCTGATAACGCTTCACCCGTTTTAAAACAAATAAGAAAAGATATTAATAGTGTTCGTGGAAAGATTTCAGAAAGTTTTTCTAGAGCGCTAAGTAGAAACTTAACCAGTGGTTATTTAGATGATATTAAAGAAACAATTATTGACAACCAACGTGTTTTAGCGGTTACTGCTATGCATCGTAGAAAAGTTAAAGGAAGTTTGTTAGGTTCATCTAAATCAGGAAGCATCGTTTATATTGCTCCACAAGCCACTTTAGCTTATAGTAGAGAGTTACAAAATTTAGTATACGAAGAGAAACAAGAAATTGTAAAAATATTAAGAGCTTTAGCAGACGAAATTCGTCCTTACACTTCTTTACTAAACGAGTATGTAGACTTTCTAACTCATTTAGATGTTGTAGCTTCTAAAGCTAAATATGCACATAGCATTAATGGTTTACTTCCAAAAATTACGAAAGAGAAAAAAGTATTTTTAAAAGATGCTTTTCATCCCGTTTTATGGAAGAAAAATAATGAACAAAATATTAAAACTATTTCACAAACCATTAGACTAGACGAAAAACAACAAATAATTGTTATTTCTGGTCCAAATGCAGGTGGAAAAAGTATCACATTAAAAACAATTGGACTTCTTCAACTTATGTTACAAAGTGGATTATTAATCCCTGTACACGAGCGAAGTGAAACAACTCTTTTCAATACTATATTAACTGATATCGGTGATAATCAATCTATAGAAAACCAATTAAGTACTTATAGTTATCGATTAAAAAACATGCGTTATTTCTTAAAAAAATGTAACGACAACACTTTATTTTTAATTGATGAGTTTGGTACTGGATCTGATCCTGAGTTAGGTGGTGCTTTGGCTGAAATTTTCTTAGAAGAATTTTATGAAAATAAAGCTTTTGGTATTATTACCACTCACTATGCTAATTTAAAGGTATTAGCCAACGAATTAGACAATGTTACTAATGCTAACATGCAATTTGACGAACGTACTTTAGAGCCATTGTATAAACTGTTTATAGGACAAGCTGGTAGCTCTTTTACTTTTGAGGTTGCTCAAAAAAATGGAATTCCTTTTAGTTTAATTAATCGAGCAAAAAAGCGCGTTGAAACTGAGAAAGTTCGTTTAGACAAAACCATTTCTAAACTTCAAAAAGAACGTAATCGTTTACAAAAAACTTCAGATAGCTTAGTAAAACAAAAAACAAAAGGGAAAGAACATATTGAAAGCCTACAAGAAAAAGAACAAAAGTTACAAGATAAACTTTCTGGTTTTCAAGAATTATATGATAACAACCAACGAATGCTTTCTCTTGGAAGAAAGATTAATGAACTTTTAAATAAGTATTTCCAAACCAATAACAAAAAAGAACT
The DNA here is from genome assembly GCF_965221665.1 of Tenacibaculum aiptasiae. Classification (NCBI taxonomy): domain Bacteria; kingdom Pseudomonadati; phylum Bacteroidota; class Flavobacteriia; order Flavobacteriales; family Flavobacteriaceae; genus Tenacibaculum; species Tenacibaculum aiptasiae. The sequence continues at coordinate 456,032 of NZ_CBDCSN010000003.1, read as the reverse complement.
TTCTGCTAACTTTTTTAAATGGGTAATGGCTGAAAAAACAAAGCACATAAAGAAAAACCCACCTAAAAAGAAAACAAAACAAGAAAAGAAAAAGGATTTAGAGCTTGTTAAAAAGCAAAAAGAGATTATTACTAAAGTAGAGAAAGAAGTTTTACAAAAGGTTGTAAAAGTTAGAGAAGAAAAGAAAAAAATAGCTGAAAAAGTTGCTAAAGAAAAAGCAGCTTATATTTTTAAAGTGAATGACAGGGTACGTTTAACAGATGGAAACTCTGTGGGAACAATTGATAAAATTGAAAAGAAAAACGTTTTTATCAATTACGGTTTGTTTACTACAAAAGCTAAAATTGAACAATTAGAATTAGTAGAAAAAGCTAAGAAATAACTTTCTCTTTTACATAGAAATACCTCTTATTTCATTTGTTAAAAAGTTTTTTATACATTTATAGGGTTAATTAACTATCCCCTTAAAACTATGAGAAACTTTTTAAAAGCTTTTCTCTTATTTCTGTGTTGGGCTACAACAGCCTTATTAATACATAATCATACTTTAAATGATAATGTAGAAGAAAATGTTGCGAATAACGTAAAAATAGAGAAAAAACCTCTTGTTACTAATAAAACCACAACTTCCCAGAATAAAGAGAAAGATACAATTCAAATTCACAAAGAAAAGCAGAAAGAACCTCTAAAAAAGGTAATTACAACACTTCCTTTCAACGATAAATTTATCACTAGCTCTCATAATACTCGAGTTCTTTTTCCTAAAAAATTTTACTATTTCAAAGATTCAATCTTTAATTTCTTAAACAACAACCCTCAAAAAGAAATTACAATTAAAGCAACTTATTTAAAAAACGAATTACTTAACAATAATTCTAATTTTGGAAACGAGAGAGCTTTATATTTAAAGAAGAAACTTGTTCAGTATGGAGTTAATCCAAAAAGAATTAATATTGAAAGTATCGTTGACGAATATGAATATGACCCAGAAGGTTTCTATGCTGAAGGAATTACTATTGCTTTTAACACTATGCCTAGCAACAAAATAGCTAACATAGAAAAAGAGATAACCAACAAAACATTATACTCCTACTTTGGTAATAATTCTTTTAAGCCAGACAGAACCTTATATTCTTACACAAAAGAGGTAAAAAACTACTTACTTAAACACCCAAATAAAAAAATCACAATTATTGGACACACCGACAATTTTGGTGAAGAAGAAGCTAATAATTGGATTGGCTTAGAACGTGCCAAAAACGTTTCTGATTACTTTATTAAACAAGGTATCGACAAAACAATAATCAATTCTACTTCTAAAGGAGAAACAGCTCCTATTGCTGATAATAGCACTAGAGAAGGCAGAGCTAAAAACAGAAGAATTGAAATTTTAATCAACTAACTCCCCGTTAAAAATGACTTTATTTATCACTAATCAAACAATGCATCTTTTAGAACTATTCTTCTGGATGCTTGGTGCCTTTTTAATAGGCTATATATTTTCTTGGTTTTACTATAAAAACAAATATGAATCAGAACTAACAGAAAGTACTCAAACTATTTCTGAGTTAAGAGACGAAATGCAATCTACTATAAGAGCAAAGAAAACAGTTGAACGTGGTGGTATAGAAATAAAACAACCTAAACAGCTTAACTTAAAAGCTATTGGAGAAGCTTCAGAAGACGAAAAAGACGATTTAACACAAATTAAAGGTGTAGGTACCTTTATTGAAACCAAACTTAACAGCATTGGAATTTATACCTACAAACAAATCACTAATTTAACTTTGGAAGATATAGAAACTGTTACCGATTTGATTCAGTTTTTTCCTGGCAGAATTGTTAGAGACGATTGGAAAGGTCAAGCCAAAAATCTTTTAAATAAATCATAAAAAAATAAAATCTCGAAACCAAAAGGTCTCGAGATTTTCAACTATAACTAACAACAAAATTCTTTTATAGTTTAATTCAAACTATAAACCCCTTTTGTGTCTTGTACAAATGAACAAACGGTTCTTCGTTCATTTTTTATATTGTAATGTGGTAGGTGACCATACTTTTTGAAGGCAGAATTAATAATTTCAGCATCTTTTTCATTATCAAAACTTGCTACAAGATTTTTAATTGAGTTTTCTACTGAATTAAACGAATCAAAACCTACTATTTTTAAGATAGCATAATGAATTGAAGTATCTAATTTACCTATCTTTTGTAACTTCTTTATTCTTAGCAACACACTCTCTAAAGCATATACATTAATAAGTAAGTCGGCTATATGCATTGATATTTCTTGCTCTTCAGCTAACTCTGTCATGAATGTTTGCATACATACTCCTGATGTAATCACTGTTAAATCTTTTAAGTTCTGGACTACTTGTTCGTATTGTTCAATTACATCAGCAGAAAATGATTCAATAGGGCTTGATAAACCAGAAGTTATCTGAGTATAAGGAGAAAAGAAGTCTAACTCCCCTTTCATTCCTTTTTTCAAAAACTCTTTTATAATTACTAAACGATTTATCTCATTTGTTCCTTCAAAAATCCTACTTATACGAGCGCTTCTATATAAATGTTCAACTGGAGACTCAGCAGAAAACCCCATTCCTCCATAAATCTGAACACTTTCATCTACAATAGTATCTTGTACTTCTGATCCATAAACTTTAGCTATAGCACATTCAATACTATATTCTTTTAAAGCTTCTATTTTGGCATTAGAAAAAGCCATTCCGTTTCCAGCTAATTCATCAGTAAGCATATCAATATCATTAGCTACTCGATATACAATTGCTTCGTTTACGAAAATATTCGTTGTTATTTTAGATATTTTCTCTCTAATAGCTCCAAAATCTATTATTGGCTTTTTAAATTGTTCTCTTTGTAAAGCATACTCTACAGAATGTAATAATGCTTTCTTACCAATACCAATACATGAAGCTCCCAATTTAATTCTTCCTGTATTCAGTGTATTTAAAGCTATTTTTAAACCTTTATTTCTCTCTCCTAAAAGATGAGTCGCTGGAACTACTGTTTTTTCCAAAAACACTTGTCTTGTACTCCATCCAGATAACCCCATCTTCTTTTCTTCTGGACCTAAACTGATACCTCCAAAGTCTTTATCAACAACAAAAGCTGAAAGATTTTTATCATCTTCAATCTTAGCAAACACTATAAAAATATCAGCAATACCAGCATTAGAAATCCATGCTTTTTGACCACTAATTACATAATCTCCATTTTCATTAATCGTAGCCAAGGTTTTTCCTGAGTTGGCATCACTTCCTGCATTTGGTTCGGTTAAAGCAAAAGCAGAAATTAACTCCCCTTGCATCATTTTGGCTACATATTTTTCTTTTAAAAACTCAGAACCATACAATAAAACTGGAGCTATACCTATACTTGTTTGAACACCAATAGCCCCTGCAAAAGAATGTCCTTTACTAAAAGCTTCTACAAAATGTAATACTTCTTTTAATGAAACATTAATTCCTCCATACTCTTCCGACACTTCCAATCCTAAAAAACCTAACTCACCACATTTTTTAAGTAACTCCGGAGTTTCTTCAATCCCTGAAACAGTTTCTAACTCTTCTTTACGAGTTTCTATTTCTGTTTTTAAAAATTGTTTTGCTGATTCTTGAATCATTTCCGATTCTTGACTTTTTATTTCAGGAATATAAAAAGTATCTAAATTTTCATTCTGAAATAAAAAAGCTCCTCCTTTTTTAGTGTCGACTGCTGTGTTCATTTATAATATTTTTCAGTAATTAGGCAAAAATGCCTAGACAAATATATAAATATATTTCAAAAAATAGGCTTAAATGCCTAAATTTGAAAAATGAATACAAAGCAACGCATCCTAGAAACCGCTCTAACTCTTTTTAATAAAGAAGGTTACTCAAATATATCAAGTAAAAAAATTAGTGAAGAGATTGGTATGAGCTATGGTAATTTATGCTATCACTTTCCTAAAAAAGACGATATTGTAATGCGGCTACATCAAAACTTACTTGATGAAATGGATGAGTCTATTCAAAATCTTGAAGGTGAAATTTTTGAATTTGATTTTATGCTGAAAAGCTTAAAACAGTTAATGGATTTGACTTTAAAATACCGTTTCTTTCTTCTAAATAGTTATGATATTACTACTAAATATCCGAGAATTAAGGAAAAAACTATAGAGAGAGCCAAAGTATATCATAATGTAATTTATCGAATTTCTAAGTTTTTAATGGAAAATGGCTATATGACTCCTTCAAACGATGAAAAACTTTTAAAAAAGAAAATACACGGTTTATTAATTATATTTAATTCATGGACTGTTGATTTGGCTGTATTTTATGATAAACCTTCATCTACAAGCAAAAGCTCTAAGTATTATATTCAATTATTATTTGCTATGATAGACTCTTCACTTACCAAAAAAGGAAGAGATTCATTTTCTTATGTTTATGGAACAATTGTAAACAAATAACCCATTGAAAATATTCAATGGGCATCTTTTTATTAAACTTAATTCTTATTTAAGTTTATTCGTATTTTTTCATTTCTTCATCATAAAACTCTCCAGCCTTATCCATTAAACTAGCTAGTTCTGTTGTAATGTCATCTTCTCTTTCTCCTGTTAAATCTTCAAACCACTCTATTTCATCATCTTTTAAATTAATCAAAAAACGAGGAAATTCAGTATGCAACACAAAAATATCATCAGGATGATTGCTATTATCTGCTAATAAAAATTTAGGTAAGTTCATTATGTTTTGTTTTAATCAATTTTAAAGTTAGTTTATTAAATCGTATGAATAATAGAATTGAAGCCGTGGTAAGTCCAGCAAGTAAACCTAACCAAATACCAAAACTTCCATATTTTTCTTCTGAACCAAAAAAGTAGCTTACAGGAAACCCAACTACCCAATACGAAATAAAGGTAATTACTGTTGGTATTTTTACATCTTGTAAACCGCGTAAAGCTCCTAAAACCATTACTTGAATACTATCTGATATTTGAAAAATAGCTGCAGCTATTAATAAATTCGCAGCTATTTTCATTACTTCCATATTATCTGCATAATTGGTAGCATCATTTAAATCTACATATAAATTCGGTAAACTTTTATGAAATACAAAAAAGATTGTTGCAAAACCAACTGCTAAAATAATCCCTAATAAAAATATTGAGAAAGCAATTCTTCTCAGCGCTTTATAATCCTGTAATCCTTTTTGATTTCCTACTCTAATCATTGAAGCTACACTTAATCCCATAGCCACCATAAAAGTCATAGAAGATAAATTTAAGGCAATCTGATTAGCTGCTTGAGGGTTCTTTCCTAACAAACCACTTAACCAAATAGCTGCAGTAAATATGGCTACTTCAAAAAACATTTGCATAGCGCTAGGTGCTCCAAGATTGATAATCTTTTTAATCATTAATTTATCTAACACAAATAATTTAATGTTAGTTACCAATCGCTTAGAACGCTCTTTTTTTGTTAATAACCACCATAAATAGAACACCATTACAAATCGTGATAATAAAGTTCCGTATGCAGCACCGATTATACCTAGCTCGGGAAATCCAAACTTCCCAAAAATTAATAAGTAATTAAATATCACATTTAATACATTGGCAACAATAGTTGCATACATTGGATATCTGGTCATAGACATCCCATCACTAAATTGCTTAAATGCCTGAAAAGCAATCATCGGAATTAATGAAAATGCTACTAAATCTAAGTATGGAATTGCTAATTCAACAACTTCTACTGGTTGTTTCATTAAATACATTAGAGGTTTCGAAAAGAAAACCATTAAAAACATTAATATTCCAATAGTAGTACACAAAAATAATCCATGTTTAAAAGTAGACTTTGCTTGTGTAAAATTATTAGAAGAATCTGCTTCAGCAATTAAAGGAGTGATTGCAGTAGAAAAACCAATTCCTAAAGACATTGCTATAAACATAAAACTGTTTCCTAAAGAAACAGCTGCTAACTCAGCTGTTCCCAACTGCCCCACCATAATATTATCAACAAAACTTACAAAAGTATGTCCCAACATTCCTAGCATTACTGGCGCAGCTAATTTCCAATTGTACTTAAATTCAGATGTATATTGTTGTAAATTCAAAACTTATATTATTTCGAGAGGCGAAGATAACTTTTTAATAGTCTACTACCTTTATCTTCTTAATTTTTTAATAAATTTAATTACCTTTGATTTTCTTAAAAACTGAAAAAAATGGCTTCAATAACATTACAAGGAAACCCAGTAGAAACAGTAGGAAACTTACCAAAAACTGGAAATAAAGCAATGGATTTTTCATTAGCAGCAACAGATTTATCAATCAAAAGTTTAAGTGATTTTTCGGGAAGCCGATTAATTTTAAATATTTTTCCAAGTGTTGATACTGGAACATGTGCTACTTCTGTTAGAGAGTTCAATAAAAAAGCATCTAGCTTAGAAAACACTAAAGTTTTATGTATTTCTAGAGATTTACCTTTTGCACAAGGGCGTTTTTGTGGAGCTGAAGGAATAGAAAACGTTGTAATGTTATCTGATTTTTCTACAGGTAGTTTTGGTAAAGATTATGGCTTAGAAATTAAAGACGGACCTCTTTCTGGATTACACTCTCGTTGTATTGTTATTATAAACGAAGAAGGTAACGTTACATATACTGAACAAGTTTCAGAAATTGTTGATGAGCCAAATTATGAAGCTGCTTTAAAAGCTCTATAGATTTATGAAAAACCCGAATGACGGATATTTTAAAGGCAGGCTCCGTAGTATGAAGTTTGCCTTAAAAGGAATGTGGCTATTAATTACCACAGAAGATAGTATCAAAGCACAATTTAGTATTGCTATTATAGCTACTATTGTTGGTTTTTACTTTGATATTTCTGCTTCTGAATGGATGTTTCAATGTTTAGCTATCGGAATGGTTTTAGTTGCTGAAGCTTTAAATACTGCAGTTGAAAAAGTTGCAGATTTCATCCATCCAGATTATCATAAAAAAATTGGTTTTATAAAAGACATCGCAGCTGGAGCACCAGCTTTTGCTGCTTTAATATCACTAGTAATTGCTGGTATTATCTATCTTCCTAAAATAATAGCTATATTGTAGCGTTCAATTTATTTCTAACAAAAATACATGGCAAAAAAAAAGACAACTGTTCAAAAAAAACAACCTAAAACCAATTTATTTAAAAAGGTTTCGTCTTTCTTTTCTAATAGACAAAATCAAACTATTACTGGTGCATTTTTAATACTGTTTTCAATATTTTTAACAGTTGCTTTCATCTCTTTTTTCTTTTCTTGGCAAGAAGATCAAAGCACTTTAACACAATTTGCAGATAAAAAAATTCCAACTAAAAATTTACTAGGTAAAATAGGAGCTAAATTGAGTAACTTTTTTATTTATAAAGGTTTTGGATTGGGGTCTTTTCTTATCCCTCTTACTTTATTTTTAACTGGTTCTAGAGTTTTACTTCAAGCAAACCTAAAAAGAATATTACCTTCTTGGAACTGGGGATTATTAATAATGCTTTGGATTTCTACAGCCTTAGGGTTTGTAGAAAAAAAGAATGCATTATTATCAGGTGTTATTGGGTTTGAGCTTAATGAATATTTACAAACATTTTTAGGTAAAACTGGTGTCATAATATTATTATTATTCTTCTTAATCACTTATCTAATTACACGATTTAGCATTACACCTGAGAAAATAAACGAGCAAATAAAGTCAAACAAGGAAAAACAGGATGCTAAAAAAGCTGCTGCTGAAATAGCTGCAAAAGAAAAAGTTTCAGAAGAGATTAAAGAAACAGAAGAAATTGAAGTAGAAAGTAAAAAATCTAGTTTCGAAATTTCAGTTGAAGATTTACAGCCTACAATTTCTAAACATTCAGAAACACAAACTTCAACTCCCCCTCCTACTGTAAATAAAGAGGAAGTTGTTTTAGATCCTAATATAAATAATGAACCAACTTTAACGGTTTCTGAAGAAACAAAGAAAGAAGTTGAAGTAGCTATCGAAAAAGTTTCAGAAGAAAAAAGTGTTACTGAAAACCTATCGAATCAATTAGTGAAGGATTTTGGTGAATTTGACCCTACTTTAGAATTAGGTAATTATAAATTTCCAACATTCAACTTATTAAAAGAGTATAACGAAACTATTTCAATAGACCCTGAAGAGCTTGAAGCTAATAAAAACCGAATTGTAGAAACACTTAAAAACTACAAAATTGGTATTGCTCAAATTAAAGCTACTGTAGGTCCGACTATTACATTATATGAAATTGTACCCGAAGCAGGTATTCGAATTTCAAAAATTAAAAACCTAGAAGACGATATTGCTTTATCACTTTCGGCATTAGGAATTCGTATTATTGCTCCAATTCCTGGTAAGGGGACGATTGGTATTGAAGTACCAAATAAAAAATCTACTATTGTTTCAATGCACTCTGTTATTTCTTCAAAGAAATTCCAAGAAAGTCAAATGGAGCTTCCAGTTGCATTAGGTAAAACTATTGCCAATGAAACACTTGTAGTCGATTTAGCTAAAATGCCACACTTATTAATGGCTGGGGCAACAGGGCAAGGAAAGTCTGTTGGATTAAATGCAGTATTAACGTCGCTTTTATATAGAAAACATCCTGCTGAAGTAAAGTTCGTATTAGTTGACCCTAAAAAAGTAGAACTTACTTTATTTAATAAAATTGAGCGTCATTATTTAGCTAAATTACCAGATACTGATGATGCTATTATTACAGACACAACTAAAGTAGTAAATACTTTAAATTCACTTTGTATAGAAATGGATGCTCGTTACGATCTCTTAAAAACAGCAATGGTTCGTAACATTAAGGAATACAATGCTAAGTTTAGAGCTCGTAAATTAAACCCTGAGAATGGACATAAATTTTTACCATATATCGTTTTAGTTATTGATGAATTTGCTGATTTAATTATGACAGCTGGTAAAGAAGTAGAAACTCCTATTGCTCGTTTAGCACAACTAGCACGTGCTATTGGAATTCACTTAATAGTAGCAACACAACGTCCATCTGTAAATGTAATTACTGGTATTATTAAAGCTAACTTCCCTGCCAGAATAGCATTTAGAGTAACTTCAAAAATAGATTCGAGAACTATTTTAGATGCACCAGGTGCTGATCAATTAATTGGTCGTGGAGATATGTTATATTCTGGAGGAAACGATATTACTCGTATTCAATGTGCTTTTGTTGACACTCCTGAAGTAGAAAAAATAACCGATTTTATTGGTTCACAACGTGCTTATCCAGAGGCTCATCTATTACCAGAATACGTTGGCGAAGAAGGTGGCACAAATGTTGATATAGACATTGCAGACCGTGATAAGCTCTTTAGGGAAGCTGCCGAAGTAATTGTAACGGCACAACAAGGATCAGCTTCTTTATTACAACGTAAATTAAAATTAGGTTACAACAGAGCAGGTAGATTAATTGATCAATTAGAAGCAGCAGGAATTGTTGGCCCTTTTGAAGGTAGTAAAGCCAGACAGGTATTAGTTCCTGATTTTGTTGCTCTTGAACAATTATTAGAAAACGAAAAAAAATAACAATTAAAAAATTCCGAAAAACGGAAGCAAAACAATAAAATGAAAAAAGTTGGATTATTATTTATTGGATTATTTATTAGTTTAAATACCATAGTTGGACAAAATACCTCTTCAGAAGCTAAAAAGCTTTTAGATGAAGTATCTACAAAAATGGGAGCTTATAAAAACATGATTATTGGTTTTAATTCTTCCTTAGTAAACAGAGAGGCTGGTATCACAAACGACCCACCAATTAGAGGAAAAATCACACTTTCTGGCGAAAAATACAACTTAGACTATTTAGGAAATCACTTTCTTTTTGATGGAAAAAAATTAGTTGTTATCAATCAAGAAGAAAAAGAAATTAGTGTTAGTAATGGAGACTTAGACGAGGAAGATGGATTTATTTATCCTTCTAAATTGTTAACTTTTTATAAAGAAGGTTACAATTTCTCTATGGGGAAATTAAAGAATAATAATGGTAGAAAAATCCAATTTGTAGATTTAACTCCTATTGATAGTAACTCTGACATTGTTAAAGTACAACTAGGAATAGATGCCAAAACAAAGCATATTTATAAATTAGTTCAAATAGGTTCTAATGGAGCTGAAACTACGTTTACTATAACTAAGTTTAAAAGCAACCAACCTATTTCTAAAAATTTATTCTCTTTTGACAAAGAAAAGTATTTAAAACAAGGATACTTTATCGATTAATACTTAAAAACAAGTTTTGTTAATAATACTTTTAAAATCATTAACAAAACTTTTGTTTTTTTATTCACCTAACCTACTAACTTTGCATCTGTGAAAATACTAGACAGATATATTTTAAAAAGTTTTTTAAGACCTTTTTTAGCAACTTTCCTAATCATCTTATTTGTATTAGTAATGCAAGCAATGTGGCTTGCTTTTGATAATTTTGCTGGAAAAGGGATTAGTGTACCTATTATTTTAAAATTTCTTTGGTATACTACTCTTTTAATGGCTCCTCAAGCATTACCTATTGGGGTTCTACTTTCATCAATCATGACTTTAGGTAGTTTATCTGAAAACTACGAGTTTGCTGCAAGTAAATCTGCCGGAGTTTCACTTCCTAGGATGGTACGTCCTTTAATTTTTTTAACTTTCATATTAAGCGGTATTAACTTCTTGTTTTTAAACAATGTATATCCATATGCTATGTTAAAACAATTAAATATGAAAATCAATATCAAAAAGAAACAACCTGCAATAGCTCTAGTAGCTGGTAGTTTTAATAGTGAGTTGCCTAATTTTCAAATTAAGTTTGATGAAAAATATGGTGAAGAGGAAAACCTTTTAAAAAAGGTAATGATTTATGATTTGTCTGCTAAAAAAGGTAATAATAAGATTATAACTGCTAAGAAAGGTAAAATTATTACAGAAGAAGGAAGTAGGTACATGACATTAATCTTAGAAGATGGTTATTATTTTGAAGGTCATATAAAAAGTAATACTCCTTCAAATAAAGATAAAATGCCTGCGTCTCATGCCTATTTTGATGAATATATAATCAATATTGACATTTCATCTTTAGCCGGTGATAGTGTTGAAACTGAAAGATACACAAGGCAATACAACATGCTAAGTCTAAATCAATTGAAAGATACATTGCCAACTATGAAAAAAAATTATGACGATTTTATTTCTAATAGAGCAAGAAATTTATTTTTAAGTATTGATGTGAGTGATTTACATGCTTATCCAGATTCTTTAATTAATAAAGAATTATCACTAAATATTTTAGACAATTTCGAGCCAACAGATAAACAAGGAATACTAAACAATGCTAGTTCAAAACTTCAGCGTGCTATAAGTAATAATGTTTCAAATAAGCAAACTTTAAAAAACAAAAGAAAGTATCTAAATTTATATGATATTGAGTTTTATAATAGAGTAGCCTTTTCTTTTTCTTGTTTATTACTTTTCTTTATTGGAGCTCCACTTGGCTCTATTATACGAAAAGGTGGTATGGGGCTACCAATGATTTTAGCTATTGGGGTTTATGTAACCTATTTTTTCAGTAATACTTTTGGTAGAAATTTAGCTGAAGAAAGCTCTCTTACTGCCATTGCAGGATCTTGGCTAAGTGTATTTTTAATGCTACCTTTGGCATTAACATTAACTATTAGAGCAACTAAAGACAAAGGTCTTTTTGATATTAAAGGACTTTTTACAAAACTGCAAAGTTTTTTTAACAACCTATTCTCTAAAAAAGAGAAAACAACATAAAAATGACAACACACACAACAGCTAAAGTTAAATTAAACACGATTGAAGAAGCTATTGAAGACATAAAAAACGGTAAAGTTATTATTGTCGTTGATGATGAAGATCGTGAAAATGAAGGTGATTTTCTTGCCGCTGCTAATAAAGTTACTCCAGAAATGATCAACTTTATGGCAACTCACGGAAGAGGTTTAATTTGTACTCCTCTTACTGAAGATAGATGTAAAGAGTTAGAATTAGGAATGATGGTAAATAACAATACCGATCCTATGGAAACTGCTTTTACTGTTTCTGTAGATTTACGCGGTAAAGGTGTTACCACCGGTATTTCTGCTTCTGACAGAGCTAAAACCATACAAGCACTAGTAGATCCAGAAACTAAACCTTTTGACCTTGCCAGACCTGGACATATATTTCCTTTAAAGGCAAAAAACGGAGGTGTTTTAAGAAGAACTGGTCATACAGAAGCTGCTATAGATTTCGCTAGGTTAGCAGGTTTAGAACCTGCTGGAGTTATTGTTGAAATTATGAACGAGGATGGTACTATGGCTCGCTTACCTCAATTATTGGAAGTTGCTAAGAACTTTGATTTAAAAATAGTTTCTATTGAAGATTTGGTAGCTTATAGAATGGAACACGATTCTTTAATTGAAAAGAAAGAAGACTTTAATATCCAAACACGTTTTGGAGATTTTCGTTTACGTGCTTATCAACAAACTACAAATAAACAAATCCATATTGCATTAACTAAAGGAACCTGGAGCAAGGATGAACCAATTTTAACAAGAATAAACTCAACTCTTGTTAATAATGATATTCTTGGAACTTTAACTAATAATGCTGACAAGAAATTGGATCAAATGTTTAAAGTTGTGAATGATGAAGGTAAAGGCGCTATTGTTTTTATAAATCAGCAGAGTCAGGCTTTAAATTTATTAAACCGTTTACGTGGACTAAAAGAAAACCAAGCTAAAGGAATAATGAAAGCTCCTAAAGTAACCATGGATAATAGAGATTTTGGTATTGGTGCTCAAATATTACACGACTTACATATTCATAAATTACGCTTAATTTCTAATACCGAACAGACTAAGAGAGTTGGTATGATTGGTTACGGATTAGAAATTGTAGATTATGTAAATTATTAAAAGATTATAACCAAATAAAAAAGAGGAAGTTTAAACTTCCTCTTTTTTATTTACAAGTAAAACTTTTCGAATTACAATGAGCTCATTGAAGTTTTAACTTCATTAAACTCAGCTATTATACTTTCTAAAACTTCTTTTGCAGGTTTTATTTCATGGATTAATCCAGCTACTTGTCCAATTTCTAACTCTCCTTCTTCCAAATCTCCTTCAAACATTCCTTTTTTAGCTCTAGCTCTACCTAATAACTCTTTTATTTCCTCTATTGAAGGGTTTTGTTGATACAATTCTTGAACTTCATTATAAAACTTATTTTTAACCAAACGCACTGGTGCCAGTTCTTTTAAGGTTAAATGAGTATCACCATCTTTAACTCCAAGAATAGTTTGTTTAAAATTATCATGAGCAGAAGATTCTTTTGTTGCTGCAAAGCGACTTCCTATTTGGACTCCATCAGCACCTAAAACCATTGCTGCCAACATACCTCTCCCTGTTCCTATTCCTCCTGCTGATATAACAGGAATTTTAACCTCTTCTTTTACCATTGGTATTAACGTAAATGTAGTTGTCTCTTCTCTACCATTATGCCCACCTGCTTCAAAACCTTCACAAACCACTGCATCAACACCAGCTGCTTCTGCTTTTAACGCAAATTTTACTGAACTTACTACATGCACTACAGTAATCCCTTTTTCTTTTAAAAAGTTTGTCCATGTTTTTGGATTTCCTGCTGAAGTAAAAACAATCTTCACTCCTTCTTCAACAATAATATTCATAATCTTTTCGATATCTGGATATAACATTGGTACATTAACTCCAAAAGGTTTATCTGTTGCTTTTTTACACTTCTGTATATGCTCTCTTAGCACTTCCGGATACATCGATCCAGCTCCAATTAAACCTAAACCACCTGCATTAGATACAGCAGATGCTAACTTCCATCCTGAGACCCAAATCATTCCTCCTTGAATAATTGGGTATTGTATATTAAATAATTTAGTAATCTTATTTTGCATAAGGTAAATGTACAATCATTAAATAGTAAGCACAAAAAAACCTCGAATAATTCGAGGCTTAATTTTATAATAAATTACTTTTTAAGAAATGACACCAGAACCTAAAAGTTCTTCATCTTTATACCAAGCAACAAATTGTCCTTCTTGAATAGCTGATTGTGGATTTTCAAAAGCAACATATAAACCTTTTTCTACACTATATAATATTGCTTTTTCTAATTTCTGACGATAACGTATCCTTGCTTCAACTTCCATTTCTTCACCTGGATTTAATGCTAAATCGGTACGCACCCAATGTAGTTCCTCATTAGAAACAAATAAAACGTTTCTATATAAACCTGGATGATTTTTACCTTCTCCAGTATAAATTATATTCTCATTTACATCAGTTTCAATAACAAATAATGGTTCTTTTGTTCCTCCAACAGCTAATCCTTTACGTTGACCTTTGGTAAAATAATGAGCTCCTTGGTGCTTACCTACCACATCTCCATCTTCTTTTTTGTATGAAAATTTAGTTGATAAATATTCTAATTCTACTTCTTTATTTTCAAATTTTGGAGCTACTCTATTATATTGCTCGAAACTATTTGGTATTCTTATGATTTGCCCCTCTTTAGGTTGTAATTTTTGTTGCAAAAAATCTGGTAATCTTACCTTACCTATAAAACATAATCCTTGAGAATCCTTTTTATCTGCTGTAATTAAATCAGCCTCTTTCGCTATTTCTCTAACTTCTGGCTTTGTTAACTCACCTATTGGAAATAATGCTTTTGATAATTGTTTTTGAGACAACTGACACAAAAAGTAGGACTGATCTTTATTAGTATCTTTTCCTGCTAATAATTTATATACTGGCTTTCCGTCAATTATTTCTTCTGATTTTCTACAATAGTGACCAGTAGCTACGTAATCTGCTCCTAAGCCTAATGCTATATCCATAAATACATCAAACTTAATTTCTCGATTACATAAAACATCTGGATTTGGAGTACGACCTTTCTCATACTCATTGAACATATAATCTACTATACGTTCTTTATATTGTTCACTTAAGTCTACAGTTTGGAAAGGTATTCCTAATTTTTCTGCAACAATCATTGCATCGTTGCTATCTTCTAACCAAGGACATTCATCGGAAATAGTTACCGAATCGTCATGCCAGTTTTTCATAAACAAGCCTATAACTTCATAACCTTGCTCTTTTAGTAAGTATGCTGTTACACTACTATCTACACCTCCTGAAAGTCCTACTATTACTCTTTTCATTCTTTCTTTTTGAAGGTGCAAATTTACGAAATCCTTTCCATTATTTACTATGGAAAGAATTGATGAAGCTATTGAAGAAATTGATGTACTCTTACATAACTTAATTCCTCCTTATTATCTGTCGACCTTAATGTAAGTTTATCTTTTTCTACTGTAAATTTATAGAATTTGAATTTTGGGATTTCTCCATAATTTACCATTTGTAGTTCTGGTTTATGTCCATGAATTTTATAGACACCATATTTTTTATTCTTTAAAGAATTCTCTATAACATAAGTGTTATCCCATCTTAAATACAGCGTCGATTTCGGATTTACTACTTTTTTTGAATCAATACTATCTATCTTCTTAGATTTTAGCTCCCATAGTCCAAGTAATTTATTTCCTTCTGAAGTAGGAATTTTATTGATTCTTTCTAAATATACTGTAACATCCTGACCTTCTTCTTTCCTTTCCCATAACATTTTATTCTCTTTCAATTCAACTTTAAAAGGCTCAGCTACATCGGTCACTCCATTTTTATTCGAAATTTTAAGTCTGTTATCTTTTAAACTCCAAGTTCCATAAGAATGCTGTAACCATCCATTACCAGATATTTGAGTAGAATCTTCTTTAAAGTTCATCCATCGAGCATTAGGAGTCATTTTTTCTTTACCTACTTTCACTTTTTTTACTAACCAAAGTCCAGTAAATTCATCAGTTTCTTTTTTTTCATCACAGGAAACTAAAAAACTCAGAATTAATAGTAAAATAAAACTCCTAAACATATTCTTCTTTTTATTTATTCTTAAGCTCTGACAATTTCATTCGCTTCTTTTTGTTTACTACTTCTCCATCCATATAAAACTCCCACTTCCCTATTCTTTTTCCTTCTTTATACATTCCTTTCTCTTTTATTCCTCCTTTTAAATCGTAGTATTTACCTTCTCCTTCTAACTTCCCGTCTTTATAAAAAACATCTTCAATTAAAATACCAGACTCTGTAAAAGTTTTAGAAACACCATTTTTCTTTCCCTCTTTATAAAAAGTTTCTTGGGTTACCTTTCCATTAGGATAATAGTTTTTAAGAATTCCATCTAACTTTCCATCTTTATATTCTTCTTCAGAAAACAGCTTTCCATTAGCAAAATAGTATATCCATTTTCCAATACGTTTTTTTCCTAACATTTTACCTTCACTCTTCAATTTTCCTAAATCATTATAAAATTTAACCGTAGCTGTATCCTTTTTATACGTTTTTACAATTACTGGTTGTGTTGAGGAAGTATTAGAATAAAACTTAAAAACTCCTACTTCTTTACCATTTTTAAACTGTCCAGAATAACGAACCTTACCATTGTCATAAAATTTCTTCCATACACCAGTTCGTTTTCCATTTGCATCAAATTGATTTATTTTTTGTGCCTCAGTTGAAACAATAAAAAAAGCTGATAATAAAAGTGCAATTGAAAATATCCTTTTTATATTTAGCATTGATAATTCTTTTTATTTAGTTGTATAACTTACTTATTTCAAAAATACATAAACCATACCAATATGAGTATTGATTTTTTAGTTTCTGTTTTAAATGATATGGAGAACCCTGCTAGGGTAAACAGAAACAATGCTGCTATTATTGTATTAGAGCAGCCAAAATTAATAAAATCTTTAGTTGATTTAACTTTTGATGTTGATAATAAATTGTCAATCAAAGCAGTATGGGTATTGGAATGGATTTGTACACATCATGGTATTGAACATATTCACCCTTATTTAAACTTCTTTACTGAAAACATTTCTAAAGTACATTTTGATAGCGCTATTAGACCTTGTGCTAAAATTTGTGAACATTTGGCAGTTGCTTATACTTCAAAAAAAGAAAACAACACTCAAAAAATATTAAATCAAAAGCACATTGAAAGTATTATTGAAGCTGGATTCGACTGGTTAATTACCGATCAAAAAATAGCAGTTAGAGCCTATACTATGACTTCTTTGTATTTATTTGGCTTAGAAAAAGATTGGGTTCATCCTGAATTAAAACATTTAATTAGTTCTAAAATAATTCATGAAAGTAAAGGCTGTAAAGCTCGTGGCAAGAAAATTTTAGAAATGATTGAAAAAACGAAAACATAATAAACCTATGAAAACACGAATTAACTTATTATTTCTATTTCTTTGTTTTACATTATTATCAAATGCTCAATTTAAGGAAGAAGCTATAAGGTTGACCCAAAATTTTATAGAAGAGCAAAAAATCCCTGGACTCTCAATTTCTGTATCAAAAAAAGGTAAAATTATTTGGTCGGAAGGATTTGGTTATTCAGACCTTAGTAATAAGACAAAAGTATCTCCAAAAAACACTCAATTTAGAATTGCTAGTATCTCCAAAACATTAACAGCTCTTGCTTTAGCAAAACTTATTGATGATAATAAATTAGACTTAAACAATAGCTTATATACCTATGTCCCTGATTTTCCTAAAAAAGATTACGACTTTACCATTCGTCAAATTGCAGGACACACAGCAGGAATTAGACATTATAAAGGCTCAGAGTTTTTAATTAACGATAAAATGTCTATTGTTGAAGGGTTAGATATATTTAAAGAATCTGATTTACTTTTCAAACCAGGAACCGATTTTAAGTATAGTACTTATGGATGGAATTTGTTGAGTGTTGTTATTCAAAATGCTGGTAATAAAGATTTTTTTGAGTTTATGAATGATGAAGTTTTTGTCCCTTTAAAAATGACTAAAACTATGGTAGATAAATCTGATAAAGAAAATACAAATAGAACTCAATTCTATTTAAAAAGAAGAGGAAAAGTAGTTATTGGTCCTAAAGTAAGTAATGAATTTAAAGCTGCTGGTGGTGGTTTTTTATCTACTTCTGAAGATTTAGTTTTATTTGGAAATGAATTTATAAATCCACAAATAATAACAACAAATTCATTAGCTAAACTTACTACCTCTAATAAAACCAATAATGATAAAAAAACAAATTATGGTATTGGTATAAGTATTCGTAAAACAAAAAACAATACAACTAAATTAAGTCATTCAGGAGGTGGTATTGGTGCTTCTTCAATGCTATTAATTTATCCTGAGGAAGAAATTGTAATTTCTATTCTTACCAATTTATCTCACGTAAAAATGCGCAATTATATAAAAGGGTTGGAGAACTTATTAATTCGTTAAAATATTCCAATTGTTCTCATATTCTAACCTCTCAACTACAAGAAAAACCAGTACCCTTTCGGAAACAAAATTACTTCTTCCGGAAAACACTTAACTAATTAACAATAAACTATTTATACATTTAAATTAATATTTACAATTAAATTATAAGTTATGTTAAAAAAAATTTTAGAGTTAAATGGAGTGCAAGAACTAGATAGTTTAACTCAAAAAGAAATTGAAGGTGGTGGTAATTTTGGTGGCTATTTAGATGGAATGCATGTAGGAACTGAAATTTTCGTACCAGAGCCAGAACCGACACCTAGATGGAAGTACAGATGTTATTCTAAAAATCATCAAACAGGTGGAACGTATTATATGAGTAACGTTCTTTTAGATGGATATAACTGTTATCTTAATAACTAATAACAAAAAAGCGAGCTAAAAGCTCGCTTTTTATTTTTATTGAATCTCTTCTAAGTTTGTAGGTTTTCTATACCCTTGAAACGGTTGTTTCAGTAATTCTTTTAAACTAGAATTTTTTTCTTCATCAGGAAAAGTATCTACACCATATACTATTTTTTCACGATCTAGCTCCATATAAGTTCCAAACAATCGATCCCAAATAGAAAAAATATTCCCATAGTTAGAATCGGTATAGGGCAATAAATTATGATGATGTACTTTATGCATATCTGGCGAAACCAGTACATAGCTCAATATTTTATCAAGTTTCTTAGGCATTTTAATATTTGCATGTGTTAATTGTGTAAATATTAATGACATTGACTGATATAACATAATAATTGCAATTGGAGTTCCCACTAAAAACACTCCTAATAATGTAAATGTAAAACGTATTACACTTTCTAACGGATGGTGCCTGTTTGCTGTAGTGGTATCTACCTTATGATCGGAATGGTGTACCAAATGTACCATCCACAAAGGTTTTACTTTGTGCTCTACATAATGTGCTAAATAAGCACCAAAAAAATCTAAAAACAACACTCCTAAAACTACATATAACCACAAAGGCATTGTTGGTAACCAATTAATCAATCCAAAATTATTAGTTTGAACCCAATCAGCAGTTTTTAGTAATAAAAAAGCAAGTGTAAAATTTATAATAACTGTAGTTCCAGTAAAAAATAAATTAGGCCATGCATGCTTCCACTTATTGTATTTAAACTTAAACAAAGGCACAGCACTTTCTAATAGCCAAAAAAAAGTAATTCCTCCTACTAAAATTATGCTTCTATGACTTGATGGAATTGTTTCAAAATAATTAATTATAGTATCCAATATGAAATATTTTCTCTAAAAATAAGAAAAAGTTTTGAGTAGCTATTTTTCTATACTCTATCTTCAATAATCAAAAAACCTTAAAAAGAGTTGTTACAATAATACCTTTTTTATTAGGTAAAGGAATAGATAATAATTGTTGTTGTTTTTTAATTTTAAAATTAAATGGAGGAGCTAATAAATTTAAGCCACTTTTCTTTTTTAGCCTAATCCCTTGCCCTGAAATAATATCTTTATTTGGTTCAAAATCTCCTTTTGGTAAATGCTCCGTTAAAATAATGTATTTAAAAGCTGATAGCTTAGCAACTATTTTTTGTACCTCTGCATTTGATAAATGCTGTAAAACTTGACGAATCATCAAACAATCTGCAATTGGTAATTCTTCTTCTGCAATGTCTAGACAATAAAATTCTAAATTTTCTTCTTTAAATTTTTCTTTATTGTAAGTTATTAAGCTTGGTACAATATCTACTCCAACATATTTTTTGGTGTGCTTAACTAATTGTTTTCCTACATTAAAATCGCCACAACCTAAATCACATACAGTTAAACCATTTTTAAAAGAATTTAGAAAGGAAGTTACTATTTCTATATAAGGTTTAACAATGTTAATATCATGAGAACCATCTCCTGAATAAAACTCTGAAGTATTACCTCCCCAAAGATTCTTTTCATAAACTTGTACCATAGCATCTTTAGTAGGCCATGGTTTCTTTTGCTTTTTAGGTTTCATTGCTTTCTTTTTCTTAGATAGTTTTCTAGAAATAGAAAACCTTAAAAACATTTTTAAGATCTTTTCTCTCTAGAAGATCTCCTCACTTTTTTATTAGATTGTAAAGGCACACGTTTTTTTAACTCTTCAACAATTCTGTAAGTAGCTGGACAAACCTCCGTGTTTTTAACCGTCAAATCTGTTAATTGAATAAACTTTCTACGGTTGGTATGTGGATATTCGGCACAAGCTTTTGGACGTACATCATAAATAAAGCAAGTATTATCACGTTCATCTAAAAAAGTACAAGGAGCAGATTTTAACACCATAAAATCATCCGAATCACGCTCTAAATATTGATTTACAAAATCACGAGCCTTCATTTTTAAGTGCTTAGAAATACGCTCAATGTCTTTATCAGTAAACATTGGACTGGTAGTTTTACAACAGTTACCACAAGTTAAACAATCGGTACGTTCAAACTCTTTATCATGTAATTC
The DNA here is from genome assembly GCF_965221665.1 of Tenacibaculum aiptasiae. NCBI lineage: Bacteria > Pseudomonadati > Bacteroidota > Flavobacteriia > Flavobacteriales > Flavobacteriaceae > Tenacibaculum > Tenacibaculum aiptasiae. The sequence goes on along the minus strand of NZ_CBDCSN010000003.1, from coordinate 435,101 downwards.
TTGCATGATAAGGTCTAAGTTTTTAGGCGTACGTTTTTTTAATGTAGCAAAATATTTTTTATTCTCTTTTTCTACATCTTGTGCTAACTTTTGTAAGTTTTCTAGGTCTTTATCCATGTTGCAAAAATACCTATATAAATTGTTAGAATCAGTTTAAATATCATCCAAATAAATTATGTAATTTTGCACTTCAATTTTTAATAACTAATGAGCATACAAACCTTAATAGAAACTAAAGTAAAGGAAGGTTTTTTAACCTTGTATAATATTGAAATTCCAAGTGTTGAGTTTCAAGCAACCCGTAAAGATTTTGAAGGAGACATCACTGTTGTGGTATTTCCTCTTTTAAGGTACAAGAAAGGAAACCCTGTACAAATTGGTGAAGATTTAGGAGCTTATTTAGTAGAAAATGTTGAAGATATAAGTAGTTATAACGTAGTTAAAGGTTTTTTAAACTTAGTTATAAACGATAGTTTTTATACTAAATTCTTTAATGAAATTGCCAAAGAAACTACTTATGGATTTGTTACTCCTTCAGCAGATGAATCATCAAGAATGGTTGAATATTCATCTCCTAATACCAACAAACCATTACACTTAGGACATGTTCGTAATGTATTATTAGGATATGCTGTTTCTGAAATTTTAAAAGCTTCAGGAAAAAAAGTTTACAAAACTCAAATCATAAACGATAGAGGTATTCATATTTGTAAGTCAATGCTAGCTTGGCAAAAGTTTGGTAATGGTGAAACTCCTGAATCAACTGGCTTAAAAGGAGATAAATTAGTTGGTAATTACTATGTAAAGTTTGACCAAGAATACAAAAAAGAGATTGCTGATTTAGTAGCTAGTGGTACTTCTGAAGAGGATGCTAAAAAGCAAGCTCCTTTATTTGTTGAAGCACAAGAAATGTTGCGTAAATGGGAAGCTGGAGATAAAGAAGTTGTTGCCCTATGGGAAACAATGAACTCTTGGGTTTATGAAGGTTTTGATGTAACCTATAAAAACATTGGAGTTGATTTTGACAAGTTATATTATGAAAGTAATACCTACCTTTTAGGAAAAGATGTAATTGAAGAAGGGTTGAAAAACGGTGTTTTCTTCAAAAAAGAAGATGGTTCTGTTTGGTGCGATTTAACTGATGAAGGTTTAGATGAAAAATTAGTGTTACGTTCTGATGGAACTGCTGTATATATGACTCAAGACATTGGTACAGCAATTCAACGTTCTAAAGACATGCCAGATGTTGGAGGAATGGTTTATACCGTTGGTAACGAACAAGACTATCACTTTAAAGTATTATTCTTAATTCTTAAAAAATTAGGATATTCTTGGGCTGAACAATTATACCATTTAAGCTATGGTATGGTTGATTTACCTTCTGGAAAAATGAAATCTCGTGAAGGAACTGTAGTAGATGCTGATGATTTAATGACTGAAATGACTGATACTGCTCGTACAATTTCACAAGAGTTAGGTAAGTTAGAAGGTTATTCTGAAGAAGAAAAAGAAGAGTTATATAAAATTATTGGATTAGGAGCTTTAAAATACTTTATCTTAAAGGTAGACCCTAAAAAGAGAATTTTATTTGACCCTAAAGCTTCTGTTGATTTCCAAGGAAACACAGGACCTTTTATCCAATATACTTATGCTAGAATTCAATCAATTTTAAGAAAAGCAGATTTTGATTATTCAAACCCTGTTTCTGTTGAATTACATGCAAAAGAAAAAGAATTAATTAAGTTATTAGAATTATACCCTGAAACAATTCAGCAAGCAGCTAAGAACTACTCTCCTGCTGTAATTGCTAATTACACGTACGACTTAGTAAAAGAGTTTAACTCATTTTATCAAAACGTACATATTTTAGGGGAAGAAAATCAAGATAAAAAAGTATTTAGAGTTCAGCTATCAAAAAAAATAGCAGACACTGTAAAATCAGCATTCAGTTTATTAGGAATTCAGGTTCCTGAGAGAATGTAAAAATTAAACAAACAACAAGTAAAAATAAACGACATGAAATACGACGTATTAATAATCGGAAGTGGTCCTGGAGGTTATGTAACTGCTATTAGAGCTTCTCAATTAGGATTTAAAGTTGCAGTAGTAGAAAAAGAAAACTTAGGTGGAATTTGTTTAAACTGGGGATGTATCCCTACAAAAGCATTATTAAAATCTGCTCAAGTATATGATTATTTAAAACATGTTGATGAGTACGGATTAAAAGCAGAGGCAATCGATAAAGATTTTGATGCTGTAATTAAACGTAGTCGTGGTGTTGCTGAAGGAATGAGCAAAGGTGTTCAATTCTTAATGAAGAAAAATAAAATTGATATTATTGACGGATTTGGAAAGGTAAAAACTGGAAAAAAAGTTGATGTTACTGATAAAGATGGTAAAGTAACTGAATACAGTGCAGACCATATTATTATAGCTACTGGAGCTCGTTCTCGTGAGTTACCAAACTTACCACAAGATGGTAAAAAAGTAATTGGTTACCGTGAAGCTATGAGTTTACCTACACAACCAAAATCTATGATTGTTGTTGGTTCTGGAGCTATTGGAGTTGAGTTTGCTCACTTCTACAATTCAATGGGAACTGAGGTTACTGTTGTTGAATTTATGCCAAACATTGTACCAGTTGAAGATAAAGATGTTTCTAAGCAAATGGAGCGTTCTTTTAAGAAAGCTGGAATTAAAGTAATGACTAGCTCTTCTGTAGAGTCTGTTGATACTTCTGGTGATGGTGTAAAAGCGACTGTTAAAACTAAAAAAGGAGAACAAATTTTAGAAGCAGATATCGTTTTATCGGCTGTTGGAATCAAAACAAATATTGAAAACATCGGATTAGAAGATGTTGGAATTATTACTGACAGAGATAAAATTTTAGTAAATGATTGGTACCAAACTAACATTCCTGGATACTACGCTATTGGTGATGTTACTCCTGGTCCTGCTTTAGCGCACGTTGCTTCTGCAGAAGGAATTACATGTGTTGAAAAAATTGCTGGTGTTCATACAGAAGCTATCGATTACGGAAACATTCCTGGTTGTACTTATGCGACTCCAGAAATTGCATCTGTTGGTTTAACTGAAGAAAAAGCAAAAGAAGCTGGTTACGAATTAAAAGTTGGTAAATTCCCATTCTCTGCTTCAGGAAAAGCAAAAGCAGCTGGAACTCCTGACGGATTTGTTAAAGTAATTTTTGATGCTAAGTACGGTGAATGGTTAGGATGTCATATGATTGGTGCTGGTGTAACTGATATGATTGCTGAAGCTGTTTTAGGACGTAAATTAGAAACTACTGGACACGAAGTATTAAAAGCTATCCACCCTCACCCAACAATGAGTGAAGCTGTAATGGAAGCTGTAGCTGATGCTTATGACGAAGTAATTCACTTATAAAAAGATTATATATTTTTTAACTAAAACCTCACCTATTGGGTGAGGTTTTTATTTTTAATTTGACTTTGAAAATTAATTATCAATTAAAAAAGCTATGAAAAAAATTTTATTTTCCTTTTTGGTTATTATTTGCTGTTATTCTTATGCTCAACAAATATCCAATGAAGATTGGGCTACTGATTTAAATTTTTTAAAAACAGAATTGGCTAAGAAACATAAGAACTTATTCTTTAAAATAAGTAAGCAAGATTTTGAAAAAGAAATTGAATCCATAATAAATTCTTTAGGAAAGGATACCAATATTGAAACCTCAATAAAACTCACCCAATTAATTGCTAAAGTAGGCGATACACATACTAACTTAAGTATATCTCATCTACTAAGAAAAAGAAAAACACTTCCTTTAGGTCTTATTTGGTTTGGAGATGGATTGTATATAAATGCTACCTCAAAAGATAATTATGAAATTTTAGACAAAAAATTAATTGCTATTAACAACTATAAAATCGAGACAATTATCGACAGTTTAAAAACATTATTTGTTCCTGAAAACAGAGCTGTTATTAATCAAAATAGTAAAAGATTATTACCTAAACATGTCTTATTAAAGCATTTTGGTTTTGCTAAACCTAACGATAGTATTTACAATTTAAAATTAACCGATCAATCAGGTAAAATAATCAACTATAAACTTAAAGAGACAGATATTCCTAAGAGAAGTTATAGAAATAAAATCTACATGAGAGTTAACGCTCAAAAACCATTTTATATGAATGGTAGTCGTAAAATTTTTAAAGAGAAATATTTTCCAGAAGAAAAAATTTATTTCGTTCAATATAATAAATGCGTTAGTAGAGAAACTGTTGAAAAATACGGAAAAAAAGAATTTGCCTACAGATTTCCTTCTTTTAAAAAATTTGAAGCTAAAGTTTTAAAAGAGCTAAATGAAAACAAAAACATTGACAAACTTATTTTTGATATGAGGTTTAATAAAGGGGGGAGTTCTTATTTAGCTGAAAACTTAATTAAAGAAATTGCCAATAATAAAAAGATCAATCAGAAAGGAAAACTTTTTGTCGTGGTAGGTAATGATACTTTTTCATCAGCTATTTTTAATACTGTTGATTTTAAAAATAACACTAATGCAATTATAATTGGTGAAGAAACTGGAGGAAAACCAAATCATTATGGAAATATTAAATCATTTGCTCTTCCTTATTCAAGAATTAAAGTTACCTTTTCTTCAGATTTTTACAAGTTGAGTGATAAAAATGAAAATACAATTACTCCCGATGTTCTTATAAGAACACAATATGATGATTTTAAAAAAGGAATAGATCCTATTTTCGAATATGTTAAAAAACAATAAGAAAAGATAAAACCTCACCAAAATGGTGAGGTTTTTTTATCTTTGGACATGAAAAAATTTTTCCCATTATTCGTAGTATTATTAATGATGTGTTTTTATTCTTGTAAAAAAGAAGAAAAGAAAACACCTGTACATCCTTTAAGCCTTCCTTTTAATGAACGTCCTGTACCTACTCTTCCAAATAACAATATGTTAGGAGGTGGTATTGTAGGAGGTGCGCATTATATATGTCCTAAAAGATGTAAAGGAGGAACTTCTAGTGAAAAAGGAGTTTGTCCTGTATGTAATTCAGCATTAGCTCATAACCAAGCTTTTCATAATAAACCAGCGAGCACTTCTAGTTCGCCAATGTCAACGCCTGTAACAAAACCAGCCTCTGGTCCAAATGCTAATGGCGAATACCATTATAAATGTAAAAACGGTTGTGCTGGTGGCGAAGATGCAGCCGGTAAATGTAGAAGTTGTGCGGCTGACTTAGAGCATAATGCTGCTTATCATAGTTAAAGATTACTACTATAAAAAGTATAAAAACCTCACCTATTTGGTGAGGTTTTTTGATTGAATAATCTATTTTAAATAATCAAATGTATTCACCATTACATATTTTGGACTTCTACTTATAAAGTCTCTAAAAAAAGCTGTGTGACTTGCTCCCATCAATATAAATACACGATCATTTTCTGTAAGTTCAATTCTATTTAAGTTTGAATACATTCTTAAATTTCTTTGATAATATTTGGCTGCTTCATCGGCTCCTTCAAAATTTTCTTTAGTTCCTACATGGGTTAGCATATCTGCATTTACAGTTATTAAAAAGTCAAGAAATCTATCGTGATTTGTTTGTTTTAATTTATCTAAAAGGTTTAGTTTGTTTTCATCATAATTAACTTCTGGATAAAATTTTAATCGATTTTTATAAAACTTATCATGCCAAATAGCATCTATTTCATTGTTAATTTCTCTTCCAATATTATAATTATACCCCATCCTGTAATCTATTCCATAAATTCGTTTAGTATTCGATAACCTTCCTAATTCATAAGCTAATAACTCAACTTCATCTGGCTTTTTAAATTTCATTTCAGGATTTGCTATGTATTGCTTATATAGAGTCTGGAGTTTTTCATTATATGTTGGCGGAGTTTCTACAATAATAACTGTTGGTTTAAATTCAGCAAGCATAGCTGCTATTTTATGAACTTCTAGTTGATTCTTTTTATCATGTTCGTCAAACTCAGTTTTAGTAGCATCAGAAGTTTGCCCCATATGAAAAGTTCCAAAATTTAAAACTGGTATTTTCTTTAAATCAGAATTTGTTTCTTTTTTTACTTCTGAAACCTTATTTTCTTTTTCTTCGTTTGTCTTTTGTTTAGCGCATGAAACGGTTGACAAAATTGTTATTACAAGTATTAAATATATTCTTATCATTTTATTTTTAATTATAGTTTAGTTATTTCTTCAAAGCTTTTTAAATTAAAATCTACCGACGATTTTGCTAAGAAATTCAGAATTGATAAATGTCCAGCTCCCATTAAAACAAATACTTTGTCCTCTCCTGCTTTGTTCATATTTAGAATGTTTTGAAAAATTCTTAGATTTCTACTGTACCACCAAATTGAATTATCTGCTCCAAAATAATCTCCTTTTTCAGCTTCTCCCATTTTAAATTCACCTATTAAATAATGCCCGTGATTATGACTTACTACATCAGGATTATTCATTATTTTAAAATACTCTACTAATGACATTTCTGTTTTTAACTTATCTCCTTTTTCATATAAACTAAAATAAGTATCATTAATATTCATTTCTCTTTTAATCATTTCCATTCCTGCTTTTTGAGCATAATAATTCTTCTTAGCTTTAAATTCTTTTTGAGTTAAATCGCTTTTAAAGTTTCTTGACGGAGCATCAACAGCATAGAGTTTTTTGTGTCCTAATTCTTTTCCTAATCTGAAAGCAACTTGATATATTTCATTTGATTTTAATCTAAACTTTCCTTCCAAATAGGCATTATATAACGAATCTAGCTTTTGTTGCTTGGTTACTTTCCACTCAACTCCAATCTTAGTAGGTCCGTATTTTTTAATAACATTTAGTAACTCTCTTAATTCCTTTTGACGTTTCTCTGAAAAAATATCGACAGTATGTTTTGGTTTATAACTATCTAATTGTGGATTTGCGAAATGAAATGACCCTAAGATTAATAAATCTGATGATTTTATATTTTTAAAATGTTCATCTATTTGAGCTTTTTGAGCAAATACAACACTTGTTATAAATAAAACGATTGATAAAATTCTAGTTTTCATGATTCTATAGTTTTGAATTCGATACTCCAAAAGTATTTACTAAGGCTAGTTAAAAACTCTAATTTCAACCAACACTAGTGTATACCGTATCAACTCATCAAAAAATTACATCATAAATTTCGTTGTGTAGTTTTACTAGTTTGTCCTAAAAAACAGAAACTACATCTTAAAAAGAAAAAGAAAGTTACCTTTATAGCTACTTTTGAACTATGGAATTAAAAAAAACTTTTAAATATCACTTTATTCTTGGATTCATTATTGTTGGAATGGATCTTTTTAGAAGTTATATTACTGGTGGACACACAAACTTTATAGAAAAATATACTATTGTAGGAATTATTTTAAAAACTACTTTCTACATGACGTTTTTTAGTGTTTATGCTATTAATGTTGGTATTATTTGTCCTAAAACCTTAGCTAAAAACAATCTTGTCTATTTTATTTTAGGGCAAATATCTCTGTTTTTCATTTTTGCTGGGATTCGTTATTTATTAGAAGAAATAATAGTATACAATATTGCTGGATTTCATAATTATCATGAAAGTACCAGAACCTTTTGGTATTATGTTTTTGACAATTCTTATTATAGTTTACAGATAATTTTATTCAGTACTTTTATTTTTTTGTTATTCCGTTTTCTTGAGAATAAAAACAAAATTCACGAACTTAAACTAGAGCATCAACAAGCAGAATTAGATGCTTTAAAAACACAATTAGAACCTCATTTTCTATTTAATACTTTAAATGTTTTCTATTCTGAATTGGCAGATACCCAACCAGAAACTGCTAAAGGAATTTACAAACTTTCTGAATTATTACGATACCTTACTTATGAAGCTCAAAAAGATTACATGCCTTTAAAAAGAGAAATAAAGTTTATTAAGGATTATATTTATTTTTATGAAAAAAGGTTTGAAAATAACTTGTTTCTAAATCTATCAATAAAAGGCGATGTAGCAGAACAACAAATACCTTCTTTGGTTTTGGTTCATTTTATCGAAAATATCTGTAAACATGGTATCATCAATGATAAAAACAACCCTGCTAATATTTCTATTACAATTAATGTAGATTCTTTAGAGCTCAAAACACAAAATAAAATTTCTACTGTTAAAAACTACAGCAGTACAGGAATTGGAAGAGAAAACTTAAAAAAACGATTAGAGTTACTTTTTGATAAAGAATTCATCTTTGAACATAAAGAGTTAAATAATGCGTATACTACATATTTAAAAATACCAATCAAAGCCAACTAACTTATGAATACTTTAAAATGTTTAATTGTCGATGACGAAGCTCCAGCGATAAGATTATTAGAATCTTATGTAAAAAAAGTATCTTTTTTAGAACTAGTTGGATCTACAACAGACCCTATAGAAGCTATCAGTATTATTGAAAAAGAGGCCTTAGATTTGGTATTCTTAGATATTCAAATGCCAACCATTACAGGAATTCAACTTTCTAAAATTATAAAAGATAAGGTTAACGTAATTTTTACCACTGCTTATCCTCAATTTGCTATTGAAAGTTATGAACTCAATGCTATTGACTACCTTTTAAAACCTTTTGAATTTGAGCGTTTTTATAACGCAATTTTAAAAGTAAAACCTAAAGAAGATATAAAACCTATTAGTAAAAGTGATGAATTTATTTTTATAAAAACGGATGGTAAAAATAATTTTGAAAAAGTGTATACAAACGAAATTCTCTATATTGAAAGTTTAAAAAATTATGTATCACTTCATTTAGAAAATAAAGAGGTTATTACCTATAGTACTTTAAAACATTTTGATACTGAACTATCTTCTAAAAGCTTTATAAAAATTCACAAATCTTACATTGTTGCTATTCAACACATAGCAAAAACGGATTCTCTTTCTGTATACTTAACCAACGGTAAAAACTTACCTATAGGAGATACGTATAAAAAAAACTTTTTTGAAAAGATTAATAAACTAATATTATAAAGTTCTAATTATTCTTAATAGTTCCTTAATTATTAAATATTTAACAACCTCATTTTAAAATATTTTTAACCTTAGCAATAAATATGTTAAAAATTTACAATTTCGGCACGATAATTGTTTTTAACATTGCTTTAACTTTTTAATCACAAACTATGAGAAACTATCTACTACACAGTTTTAATTGATGGGAGAATTGTTAAATGAAAAGGAAAGAAAAAAACTCGAAGCATGCTAACTTCGAGTTTTTATTTTTATAAAAAATGTAAAATTAATTATCTAATTAACTTTTTATATTTAATACGTTTCGGCATTAAATCACCACCTAAACGTTTCTTTTTGTTCTCTTCATAATCTGAGAAAGAACCTTCAAAGAAATACACTTGACTATCTCCTTCAAAAGCTAAGATATGTGTACAAATTCTATCTAAGAACCATCTATCGTGAGAAATTACAACAGCACAACCTGCAAAGTTTTCTAAACCTTCCTCTAAGGCTCTTAAAGTATTTACATCTAAATCGTTCGTAGGCTCATCTAATAGTAAAACATTACCCTCTTCCTTTAAAGTCATTGCTAAATGTAAACGGTTACGTTCTCCACCAGAAAGTGTATTTACTTTCTTATTTTGTTCGCTACCTCCAAAATTAAAACGACTTAAATATGCACGAGAGTTTACTTGCTTTCCTCCCATCATTACTAAATCTTGACCCTCTGAGAAATTTTCCCAAATAGATTTTTCTGGATCTATATTAGAATGTGATTGATCTACATAAGCAATTTTTGCTGTCTCTCCTACTTTAAAACTTCCAGAATCTGGAGCTTCCTCTCCCATAATCATTTTAAAAATTGTAGTCTTACCAGCACCGTTTGGTCCAATAATACCAACAATTCCTGCTTGTGGAAGATTGAATTCTAAATTTTCATATAATAATTTATCTCCAAAAGCTTTTGATACACCAGTTGCTTCAATAACATTCGTTCCTAAACGAGGCCCATTAGGAATGTAAATCTCTAATTTTTCCTCAGTTTGCTTTTGGTCTTGACTCATTAATTTCTCATAGTTCTTCAAACGTGCTTTTTGCTTTGTTTGACGACCTTTTGCTCCTTGTCTAACCCAATCTAACTCTCGTTCTAATGTTTTTTGACGTTTAGAAGCTGTTTTACTTTCTTGAGCTAATCTTTTCGATTTTTGATCTAACCAAGACGAATAGTTTCCTTTCCAAGGAATTCCCTCTCCTCTGTCTAATTCTAAAATCCATCCTGCAACATTATCTAAGAAATATCTATCGTGTGTTACAGCAATAACAGTTCCTTTGTATTGTGCTAAATGATGCTCTAACCAGTGTACAGATTCTGCATCTAAGTGGTTGGTAGGCTCATCTAATAATAATATTTCAGGTTCTTGTAATAACAATCTACATAATGCAACTCTACGACGCTCTCCTCCAGATAATACTCCAATCTTCTTATCAGAATCTGGTGTACGTAAAGCATCCATTGCTATTTCTAACTTGGTGTCTAATTCCCAAGCATTAGAAGCATCAATTTTATCTTGAAGTTCGGCTTGTCTAGCCATTAACTTCTCCATTTTATCAGCATCAGAGTATACTTCTTCTAAACCAAACATATCGTTGATTTTGTTATACTCATCTAAAATAGCTACAGTTTCTGCAACTCCTTCTTTTACAACTTCTAAAACTGTTTTATCATCATCTAATTGTGGCTCTTGCTCTAAATAACCAACTTTATATCCTGGTGAAAAAGTTACATCTCCTTGGAAGTTTTTTTCTACTCCAGCTATTATTTTTAACAATGTTGATTTACCAGATCCATTAAGTCCTAGAATACCAATTTTAGCTCCATAAAAAAAGCTTAAATAAATATCTTTTAAAACTTGTTTCCCGGTACTTTGATAGGTCTTAGAGACCTTATTCATTGAAAAAATTACTTTCTTATCGTCTGACATTTAATTGCTATTTTTTATTGTTTAAACTCTTCCTTTAAGGGCGTTAAACACCCAAGCATTTGCAAAAAAACCTAGACCTACAGCTCCAAAACCATATCCTGCTATTTCATCGTATTTAAATACAGCTAATGCTACTAATAAAATACCCATTAAAACCATTATAAGCGTTGCCCAACCTAGGACTGTGTTTTTATTCATTGACATAATTTACTTTTTACAAAAAATGTGAATTACAAATATCGGTATTTATTTAGATTTGACAATATTAAGTTTTAGGGCAAAAACCTTGTTATTCATTACAGGTTTAAATTTATCATATCTTTTATATTTCTATTTTTGGAAAAAATGTAACTTAGTCTTCAAAAATGCGTCTTTATAATATGCGTAACATATTGTACATATTATTCTTTTTATCAATTGGTAAGTTTTCCTACGCTACAAATGACAATGAAATCATTATCAATTCTGTTCCTATTCATTTTAAGAACGCAAAAGTTATAAATGAACATTCTACTCGAATTCCTTTTAAATTAGTTGATAGACTTATTGTTATTGAAGGTAACATAAAAGATAAAAAAGGGAATTTTATTATTGATACAGGTTCTGAAACCATGATTTTGAACAAAGCGCATTTTAAAATTTATCCTTTTCAAAAAGAAAAAAAAACTACAACAGGAGTTATTAATAATATAGATAATCTTTTTGAAAAAAAGATAAAAAAACTATCACTAAAAGAATTTATTCTTCATAATAAGAGATCTGATATTATTGATTTATCTCACATAGAAAAAAGTAAAAAAATTAAACTATTAGGAATCATTGGTTACAGTATTTTAAAAGACTATGAAATTTTTATCGATCTATACCTGAATCAGATTACGCTTACCAAAATAGATTCATCAGGAAATACTTTAAATAAAAATGTATATCTGGAAAAGATAGTTGATACTGTTGACTTTAAACTAGAAAAACACACTATTGTTTTAAATGGTTATATTGGTAAACAGAAAATAAAATTTGGTCTAGATACTGGTGCTGAATTTAATCAGTTGCATAAAAGGATTAACAAAAAAGCTTTAAAGCATTTTTATCCTAAAAAACGTGTAAAACTTGTGGGGGCAAGCAAAAGAAAAATTGAAGTTATGTATGGAGATTTATTCCGAATAAAACTTAGTGACAAGATATATTTTGGACCTATGAAAACCATGCTCACCAGCCTTCATAACATGAACAAAGCCTTTGGCACAAATTTAGATGGTATATTAGGACATGATTTTTTTGCACAAAAAAGGGTTATAATCAATTATAAAAAAGAGAAGCTTTATTTTATTAATTACCCACTTATAAGATAGTTTTTACCTCTTTAAAAAAATCATTTGATTGTATTTATAGTATAGCATGAAGCATTTATTAAAAATAACTTTATTCCTAATTTGTTTTAGTAACCTCAACGTTTTTTCTCAGAAAAAAGCAATAAAAGGTTATAAAATAGAAGGAGATTATGTTGTTTTTACATTTGATAAAAGAGACTATACAGAAGCTACCAATGAGCATACAAAAGAGAAACTGGATTTTGATGATTTTGATATAAAAAATGTTGTTGTTTCTGGTAATTTTAATTCATGGTCTAGAGACAGTTGGAAAATGACTAAGGTTTCCAAAAACATTTATGAATTAAGAAAAAGAATTACCGATTTTAAAGATGAATTTGACTGGGAATTCAAATTTGTTATAAATAATCGCATATGGGCTGAACCCTCTGAAAACATAAGCAATATTACTCCTGCTAGGGATGGTTTCATGAATTACTACACTTATAATTTAAAAATGTATAGTGCCTATCCTAGTAAAAATGGAAATGCTAAATTTAGACTTAAAGGTTTTGAAAATGCTAAAAAAGTAATTCTTACAGGTTCTTTTAATAAATGGAACGAACAACTTTTTGAAATGGAAAAAACCGATAATGGTTGGGAGTTAACACTTCAATTAAATCCAGATAAATATGAATACCGATTTATTGTTGATGGTGCTTGGATTGAAGACCCAATTAACCCTATGAAAGTTCCTAATGAATTTGGAGAATATAATTCTATAATTGATATTTCTGTTAAGGTAAAATTCTTTTTATATGGTTATGAAGACGCCAAAGAAGTAATTTTAGCCGGATCTTTTAATGATTGGTCTGAACATTCTTTAAAAATGAAAAGAGTAAAGAATGGTTGGACATATTCAACAAAACTGCCTTCTGGAAAACATCATTATAAATTTATAGTAGATGGAAATTGGAAAGTAGATCCATCAAACCCTGTAAAAGAATTTGATGGACATGGTAATATCAATTCTGTAAAAATGGTGAAATAATTAAATTTTCGCTGCTAATCTACTTCCTTGGTCTATTGCTCTTTTAGCATCCAATTCTGCTGCCACATCAGCCCCACCAATTACATGAGTTTTAATTCCTTTAGCTTCTAATGGTTCTAATAATTCTTTGTAAGGTAATTGTCCTGCACAAATAATAATATTATCTACCTCTAATACTTTTTGTTCTTCATTTTGTGTATAGTGAAGCCCTTTATCATCTATTTTAGTGTATTGAACTTCATTAATAAACTGTACTTTTTTCTTTTTTAATACAGCTCTATGAATCCAACCTGTAGTTTTCCCTAATTTACCACCAAACTTACCTTTACTACGCTTTAGCATAAATATTTCTCTTGGAGATGGGTGAAAATCTGGTTGTATTCCTTCTATTCCTGCTCGTGCTTTTAAAGATTTATCAATTCCCCATTCTTGTAACCATGCATCTATATTTTGTGAAGTACTTTCACCTTCATGTGCTAAATATTCAGATACATCAAAACCAATTCCTCCTGCTCCAATAACAGCAACCTTTTTACCTACTTCTTTTTTAAGTTTTATAACATCAATATAGCTCAATACTTTTTCATGATCAATTCCATCAATACGTGGTGTACGAGGAGTAATACCTGTAGCTAAGATAACCTCATCAAAGTTTCCTTGAGCTAAATCTTCAGCATTAACTCTTGTATTTAATTGTAGGTTTACGTTGTGTAGCTCTATTTGTTTGTTGAAATAACGAATAGTTTCATAAAACTCTTCCTTTCCAGGGATTTGTTTGGCAATATTAAACTGCCCTCCTGTTTCTTTATCAGCATCATAAAGAGTTACTTCATGCCCTCTCTGTGCTGCAACAGTAGCTGCCGCTAAACCTGCTGGCCCAGCTCCTACAACAGCTATTTTCTTTTTATTTTCAGTTGGAATGTAATTTAATTCTGTTTCATGACATGCTCTTGGATTTACCAAACAGCTAGCTACTTTCTTTTGAAAAGCATGATCTAAACAAGCCTGATTACAAGCAATACAAGTATTTATTTCATCTTCTCTTTCTTCTTTTGCTTTATTTACCCATTCTGAATCTGCTAAAAATGGGCGTGCCATAGAAATCATATCGGCGTGTCCTTCTTTTAATACCTTTTCTGCAGTTTCAGGCATGTTAATTCTATTAGAAGTTACTAATGGAATTGACAATTCTTCTTTCATTTTTTGAGTAACCCAAGTAAATGCTGCTCTAGGTACCGATGTGGCTATAGTTGGGATTCTAGCTTCGTGCCAACCAATTCCTGTATTTATAATAGTAGCTCCCGCTTTTTCTATTTCTTTTCCTAGCTGAACTACCTCTTCCCAAGAACTTCCTTGTTCAACAAGGTCTAGCATTGACAAACGATAAATAATAATAAAGTTTTCTCCTACTGCTTCTCTTGTTTTTTGAACTATTTCAACAGCTAAACGGATTCTATTTTCATAATCTCCTCCATAATTATCAGTTCTTTTATTTGTTCTTTTAACAATGAACTGATTAATTAAATATCCTTCAGACCCCATTATTTCTACTCCATCATATCCAGCTTCTTGAGATAACTTTGCGCAGTTCACAAAATCTTTTACAGTTCTTCTAATACCAGACTGCTTTAAGGCAAATGGTTTAAAAGGATTTATAGGTGCTTGTATTTTTGAAGGAGCTACACTAATTGGGTGATATCCATAACGCCCAGAATGTAAAATTTGCATACATATTTTACCACCTTCTTTATGTACCGCTTCTGTAATTTTTTTATGTTCTCTAGCATGTTTTTTAGTACTCATTCTTGCAGAGAAAGGCGCAGTCCACCCTTGAATATTAGGTGCAATTCCTCCTGAAACTATCAACCCTACTCCTCCTTTTGCTCGTTCTGCATAATAAGCAGCTATTTTTTCAATACCATTTTTTTCTTCTTCTAAACCAGTATGCATAGATCCCATTAAAATTCTATTTTTAATAGTAGTAAAACCTAAGTCTAGGGGCTCGAAAATATGTTTATACTTTGTCATTGTTTTGATAGTTTTAGTTGAAATTTATTATGCATGCATAATAAATGCAAAATACATTAATTTTCTTAAAAAATAAATAAGGCAGCCATTTTATGACTGCCTTATTCTAATATTTATTATTTTTCTAAATAAATTTAGCTACTATCTGATTAACTGGTAAAACATCTTTAGTATGCTCTATACTTGGTCCAGCTACCCATACAGTTTTATAAGTAGCTTTCATGGCTGCCTTTTCAGTAGCTTTCATTCCTATTGAAAAACGGATCATTTTTACCCACTTTTTCAATTTTCTATTTTTATTCAAAATCTTTTCTAACCAACTTTCTTCTGTACCTATTTTTTGTACATAAGGAGTATTAATTACTGTACAAGGTGTTCCAGAAATTCTCTTTGTCATTATAATGTCTTTCTCTCCATAAGTAACACAAGCTTCCTTATATTCTTTCGTCACATCAGACTCTGTAGATGCAATAAAAGGACTTCCAACTGATACACCTATAGCACCATAAGACAACATTTCTTCTAATTGTGCTTTATTCCCTACCCCTCCAGCTGAGATAACCGGTATATTACAGTTACTTGTTAACTCTTCTATTAATTCTTTAGGAGTAAAATTACCTCTGTGTCCTCCTGCTTCATTATTTACAGCAATTAAAGCATCCGCTTTTAACGACTCTACTTTTTTTGCAAACTTTAAATCGGTAACGTCACAAAATACTTTGATTCCTTTTTTATGTGCTTCTCTAATCGTTTCTTCTGGACTTCCCAAAGAAGTTATAATAAAATCTACTCCTTCTTCACACAGTACTTCTAATTGTGCTTTATATTTAACATTAGATTTATTCACAATTAAATTAAAACCAAAAGAACCTCCTTCTACTTTATGCTCTTTTAATTCTTTAATAGCTGCTCTTAGTTCCTCTAAAGTTCTATAATTCAATGCAGGGATACAACCAGCTACTCCTGCTTTCATTCCTTCAATAACCATTTTAGTATTTGACACTAAAAACATTGGTGCCATAATTATTGGGTGTTTAACACCTAAGATATCTTTAAGATTTGACATATTTGAAGTTTTAAGTTTATTATGCATGCATAATAAATTGCAAGATACAATTTTTTATAAGACAAAAGAATACTTAACTTTTAAGTATATTTACATATGCTATAAATTTAAAATTGTGCTATGAGTAGAAAAAGATCTGAGTTAATAGGAAAACTTATTATGTTAATCTTATTTGTTTCTTGTTCAAAAAATGAAGTTAGATTAAAAGAACTCGCAAGTTACCCTGTGAAGTTTGCTAAACAAAAAGTCAATCATCCGAGTAATGATTTTTCTATATTTATCCCAAAAAGCTGGAAATGGAAAGCTGAAGATTATAATAATGAAAACATTATTTTAGGTATTGATGCTATCTCTAATCCCGATAAAGATGGATTTACTGATGTTATTGCTATTCAAAAGATTAAAAGTTTAGGAAAAAATAAAAGTCTAGAATCTGAATTCAAACACTACTTAAACTTAATAAAAAATAATTCGAAAGGTCAAAAGATAGTCGAATCTGGTCCAGCAGAAATTTTAAACCAAAAGTCATATTTCATACATATAAAATCAACTACTGATATATATGGAGCTACTGAATCAATAAGTTTCATTTTAAACAGCGAAACTGAAGGAGTTTTCTATAACTTAACAGCTTCTGCATCTCAAACTAAAGACTTCAAGAAAAATATGTCGGTTATGATTAGGTCTCTATCAACTTTTAGAAAATTAAACAATAAATAAATCGATAATAGAATTGAAAATTTTACAATTTGGGAACCAAAAAATAAGTGCATAACATATAATTTTAAATCATACACTATGCACTAAAAATTACTTCTGTAAGGCTAGAAGTCATCAATGTTAATACAAATAACCCATTTTCCCTTTCTGATAATCTCGTAATGCTTCCATTATCTCTGTTTGAGTATTCATAACATAAGGTCCCCAAGAAGCTACTTTTTCATTTATAGGCTCTCCTGATAATACTAACAAAGTACTTTCCTTTTTCGCTTCTATTTGTATGCTATCCCCATCTTGATGAAAAGTAACCATTTGAGTTGCTCCTTTTTTTAAAGTTGCTTCATCATTAATCAGTACTTCACCCTCTAACAAATACACCAAGGATTTATGTGATGTTGGAATACTAACATTCATTTCTCCTTTCTCTTGAGTTTTAACCGTAAACACATTAACTGCTGTTTGGGTTTTAATCAGTCCTTTTCTTTCTTCTAGTTCTCCAGCTACAACTTTTAATTCTATACTCTTATCTTCATTTGTTATAACAGGAATATCTTCACTTTTTAAATGCTGATAATTTGCAGGCATCATTTTTTTTGCTGCTGGAAGATTAAGCCATAATTGTATTCCTTCTAACTCCCCTCCTCTTTCTACAAACTCTTTTGATGGTCCTTCTGCATGAATAATACCTCTACCTGCTGTGGTCCATTGTACGTCTCCTGCCTTTACTAACATTTCATTTCCTAAAGAATCTCTATGCAATTGCTCTCCTTTAAATAATAATGTTATTGGTTCAAAACCTCTATGCGGGTGAGGTCCCAAATCAAAAGGATTATTAAACGGACTTATTGCATAAGGTCCATAATGATGCAGTAATAAAAATGGATCTACCATATCTATTCCTTCTGTTGGAATGGGTTGTCTTAATCTTACTGGCCCCATGCTTACAAGTGGACTCCCTACTTTATGCGCTATTGTTTTTAATGTTTTCATATTTTTTTTAATTCAAATGATACTTCTACTTTTAATTTACCTAGTAAATAAAGTTGTTCGGTATTTTCTGCTTCTTGTATTTTAAAATCATCACATTTAAATTATTTTCCATGGAAAATATATTGATAAATTTTTTGCCCTTTTCAATATATTTTTATTCCTATCTAATTTTGTCTAATAAATTACTTAACTGAATTGCTTCTTCTTCGGTAATATTTTCAATAAAATCTACATCAATATTACTGTCTATGGTTTCAAGTAACTCTAATCCTTGATTGGTTATGTTTATAAATACGACTCTCCTATCATGATCGCACCTCATACGATTAATTAATTTCTTATCGCATAGTTTGTCCATTAATCGAGTGGCATTAGGAGCTCTTTCAATCATTCTGTCTTTAATAACCTGAACTTTTATAGGTTCTTTGGCTCCTCTAAGGATTCTAAGAATATTATACTGCTGTGGTGAGATTCCATAAGGGCGGAAAAATTCATTTTCTTTACTAAGAATCCAATTTGCTGTATATTTTATATTTATAAAAGCTTTCACTTTGTTATTTGGAAATGTTGAATTAATGTCTTTTGAAATATCTCCCATTGTATCTACCCTCTTAATTTTAAATCCTTCATTAACTTATTGAACAAATCTGATGTTGGTGTTAAATAGACCTCTTCATTAATAAATAATGTTGGGTATTTAACTGTACCTTCATACAGCTCTTTGCTATGTTCTCTGGCTTGTTCATCCGTTGATACATCTTTGTAATCAAAAGCTATTTCTGTAGATTTTAAAAAGTTTTTAAACGCAACTGAATGTGCATGCCCTTTTCTACCGTATAAAGTAATTTTCATCTTTTTCTTTCTTAGTACAAAATTAGTTAAATCGCTTTTTATTTCCAAGGAAACTAATGTAAGAGCATTTATTTCATTTAGCAGTATTGGTAAGAATACAATTACTCCTTATCCTATAAAACCTTCCTTTACATGTGCTCCATCACAATAAGGCTTATTTTTTGAAGCTCCACATCTACAAAAAGCTGTTGTTTTGTTTTTTTTCTCTGATTTTCCATCTGAGTTAGTTATATGTAAAGTTCCATACACTAACAATGGTCCATTTGCTAAAACTTCAATCTTAGTCTCTGTATATGCTTTTTCCTTACTTTCACCTTTTGATATGTATGATAATGCACCAGATGGACAAGCTTCTACTTGTTTTTTAATCCTTTCTGTAGTTGCTCCTTCCATGTTTACCCATGGTTTATTTCTTGGATCAAAAACCTGAATTAATTCTTTCCAACACTTCTTAGCGTGTATACAAGTTTTTGGTTTCCAAACTACAGTAATATCGTCATTACTGTATTTTTTTATTAGCTCTTTTTGCTTATCAGACATAACTAAAATGTTTTTATTTATACTACATTTTCGAAAGTTGTAACTGCCTCTTTAAGTTTTTTATTTAACTCTTCATTTACAATGCTTCCCTCTTTAAAGTTATCATAAAATACTGGTAATGAGAAATTCGAAGCTACATTGGCTCCCATATGAGGAAAAGTTCCTAATGCTGAAGCCAAAACTCCTGCGCCTCCTCTACCTCCTGGTGATGCTGCCATTACTAAAACTGGTTTGTCTCTAAATACTTTCCTATCTTTTCTTGAAGCCCAGTCGAAAATATTTTTAAATGCTGCTGAATACGATCCGTTATGTTCAGCTAAAGAAACTATAAATCCATCATATTTATCTAAAGCTTCATTAAACTTAGCTGCTCCTTCTGGATATTCTTCATCTCTTTCTATATCTTCACTAAAAACGGGTGTCGTGTAATCGTTTAAATCTAATACATCAAAAGATACATTCTCCAATTGACTTGCTGCATAAGTTGCTAATTGTTTGTTAATTGATGTAGTACTTGTACTACCTGCAAACGCTGCTATTTTTTTCATCTTGTTATATTATTTTACTACTTATTTCTGTTTCTTCTTTTATCATTTTAGCAATAGGACATTGAGCTGCCATTGCCAATAATTTTTCTCGTTGTTCTTCGGTTACTTCTTTTTCAAAAGAGATTTCCTCTACTAACGATTTTTTTATTCCTTCAGAAGTTAATGCCTGTTTTTGACTTACTTTAACAGTAATCTCACCTAAATCCCAATTTTTCTTTTCAGCATACATACGTAATGTCATAGACACACAACCTCCTATTGCTGTTAACAAATACTCTACTGGTGTTGGAGCATTATCGTCTCCTCCTTTATTAACCGGTTCATCTATCATTACAAAATGATTTCTCATTTTTGCTTCTGCTAAATAATTACGATTGGTTAGTTTAACTTCTGAAGTGATATTTTTAGGCATTAATCTTTTTATTATATATATATGAAATTACTAATAAAGCCATTGCCATAACTGCTCCCATTTGTTGTCCATCACTTATCATAACATGTGCAAAAAATGCAAGTATAAAAGCAAAGAAGAAACCAGCGTATGCCCATTCTTTCAAAAATGTATCTTTTAAAAACCATATAGCTACTAATCCTAAAATCTTAGCTATTCCATATGGATAAATAATATAGGTTGGATAACCGAATGCTTCATACATTTTTGATACTTCAGCATTATTAAAAAAGTACATTCCAGCAGAAAACAACATTAATAAACTTAATAATCCTGTTGCTACATAATAAATAATTTTGTCTCTTTTCATTATAATTTGGTTTTAAATTCTTTACAAAGATATAAAAAATATTTTTATTTACCATGGAATATATTTTCTAGGTATATATTTACTATTCTCTTATTATTAAATTATTTAGAAATATTTGTATATTTGCATAAGTACTTATATAAATAGTTATTTTAAATATTATGGACGCTTTAAAAGGTTTTGGTGAAATAGGAATGGGCTCTCGATTAAAGAGAGTAAGTGAATATATGATGAGAGAAACCCAATTGGTATATGACAGGTATAATATTGATTTTGATCCTTACCTCTTCCCTACTTTTAAAATCATAAAGAATAAGAAAGGAGTTACCAATGCCGAAATAACTAACAGTTTACTAATATCGCAACCAGCAACAACACAAGTAATAAACAAGCTACTAAAAAAAGAACTCATAGTTTTAAAAGAGGATAAAATAGACAAGCGAAAAAAAGTAATATTTCTTTCTGAAAAAGGTAAAAACCTAGTAAAGAATGTTACTCCAATATGGAATAGTATAGAACAAATTATAAAAGACTACACAACTATTAGCTCTAATTCTTTAGTAGAGCATTTAAACATTTTAGAAGAAAAATTTAACAAAAAAGCTTTTAGCGAAGCTATTATAGAACATATACAAATGAATACAATAAAAAAACACAACCTACAGATTGAAGAATTCAAAAAGGAATATGCTGTTCATTTTTATGATTTAAACATTGAATGGCTTAAAACATTTTTTTACGTTGAACCTTATGATGAAGAAGTTTTAAGTAATCCTGATAAATATATTGTTGATAAAGGTGGACATATCTTTTTTGCAAAATTAGATAATGAAATAGTAGGTACAGTAGCGCTGATGCCTATGAAGGAAGAGAACGTTTACGAACTTACAAAAATGGCGGTTTCACCTAAACATAGAGGTTTTAAAATTGGTCAAAAATTAATGCAACAATGTATCAATTTTGCCAAAGAGAATGAATTTGACAAACTGGTATTATACTCTAACACTAAATTAGAAAACGCTATTTACATTTACAGAAAGTATGGTTTTATTGAAATTCCAGTTGAAGAAAACTCACCATACATTAGAAGTGATATTAAAATGGAATTAAAAACGAAATAAATAAAAAAACTCCAGCTCAATGCTGGAGTTTTTACTTCAAAATAAAATTTATAAACCGCTAACTATAAATTTATGCTTTTATAAAGTTTCCCGCTATGCAAACAAACAACCTTTTACAAACCACATAAACGGGAAACTTGCCTACTAATAATTACCTTACACTTCCAATTCTGCTACTTCTTGTGTAGAAATTTGTTTGTTGGATTCAAACTGGTTAGAAGTATTTTTTGCTCCTCCAGCTTTTAAAGCCTTATCACCAGCAAAGAAAGTTTTATGGTCATCACCTAAATCAGACCCTGCCATTCTTTGATGCTTTACACAAGAAACTCCTTTTCTTATTTCTTTTCGTTGTACTTCTTTTACATAAGACAGCATGCCTTCTTCTCCAAAATACCCTTCAGTTAAATCGTTCATATGAAGTGCTGTAGTATGATATGTTGGCAAGGTTATTAAATGATGGAATACTCCTGCTTCTTTAGCTGCATCTGCTTGAAAAGTTTTAATTTTCTCATCGGCTCTTAAACATAATTCAGAACCGTCATATATAGCATCCATTAAATTATTCCTATCATACATAGACACATCTTCACCTTCTATAAGCATCGTATCGTAAACCTGATTACGGAAATTTAATGTCCAATTAAATGATGGTGAATTATTATAAACCAACTTGGCATTTGGCACTACTTCTTTTACTCTATTTACCATATGTGCTATTTGACTAACATTTGGCGTTGGTGTTTCAATCCATAATAAATCTGCACCATTCTTCAAACTAACAATACAATCCAACACAACTCTATCGATATTTGAACCTTCTTTGAATTTATATAATCCGTTAGACAATCTAACCGGACGCACTAACTTTCCATCTCTTTTAAGTAACACATCGTCTTCCTTTGCATTTTCAATAGCTATTTCTTCAACTTCAACAAATGCTAAGTATTGAGAAGCTAAGTCTCCTGGCTCCTGACTTACTGGTAATTTTTGCGTTAAACCAGCTCCTTCAGAATCTGTTCTAGCGACAATAATTCCATCTTCTACCCCTAACTCTAAAAATGCGTATCGAATAGCATTCAACTTAGCTATAAAATCTTCATGTGGTACTGTTACCTTTCCGTCCTGATGTCCACATTGTTTAGCATCAGAAACTTGATTTTCTATTTGAATAGCACAAGCTCCTGCTTGTATCATTTTTTTAGCCAATAAGTAAGTAGCCTCTTCATTACCAAAACCTGCATCAATATCAGCTATAATTGGCACTATATGTGTTTCAAAATTATCTATCTGATCTTGTACATCTTCCCCATTTTCCAATCGTTTAAATAAATCATTTAGTTCAACAGCATCTGCCTGTCTTAAAAAATCATAAATCTCTTTTATCAAAGCAGGCACCGCAGTTTTTTCATGCATTGACTGATCTGGCAACGGCCCAAATTCAGATCGCAATGCAGCCACCATCCACCCAGAAAGATACAAGTAACGTTTGCTTGTTGTTTTATGATGCTTTTTTACAGCAATCATTTTTTGTTGTGCAACAAATCCATGCCAACACCCTAACGATTGTGTATAATTTGATGTATTTACATCATATTCAGCCATATCTTTACGCATAATAGCAGCTGTATATTTTGCAATATCCAAACCTGTTTTAAATCGGTTTTGAGTCACCATTCTTGCTGCATTCTCTGGACTTATAGCATTCCAGTTGCTTCCAAACTTTTTCTTAAGGTTTTTAACTGTTTCTAAAGCTGAATTATAACTTCCTTGAGCTAAATTTTTCATAAATTTGTGTTGTTAAATAAGTTATTTAATTTTATTGATAGCTTACCCTATTAAATGTTGCCGCATTTAGTAGGGCTTTTTTTTATAAATATTTATATGCTGGTAAGGTTAAGAATTCTACAAAGTCTTCATTAAGAATTAAATCATCAAACAATTGGATAGCTGTATCAAATTTCCCTTGCTTATATCTTTCTTCTCCCACATACGTTTTAATCTTTTTAATTTCTTCTTTTTTATATTGTAAGTACATGTCTTTAGTAAATGTTCTTCCATCTTCTAATAACACATTTTTATGTAACCATTGCCAAACCTGAGTTCTTGATATCTCAGCTGTAGCAGCATCTTCCATTAAATTATACAGCGCTGCTGCTCCCTGTTGCATTAACCAAGATTCTATATATAAAATACCAACGTTTATATTTTCTCTAATTCCTTTTTCAGTAATTGTTCCTTCAGGTAAATCAACCAACGCTTGTTCAGTTATAGATATATCTTCTAACTTTTTATCTATTTGATTTGCTTTGGGCATATACTCATTAAAAACATCCATCGCTACTTTTACCAATCCTGGATGTGCAACCCAAGTTCCATCATGACCATTTTTTACTTCTTGCAACTTGTCATTATATACTTTTGAAAAAGCCAACTCATTAGCTTTATCGTCATTTTTAACTGGTATTTGTGCAGCCATTCCTCCCATAGCATGTACACCTCGTTTATGACATGTTTGGATTACTCTTAACGAATAAGCCTTCATGAAAGGACTACTCATAGTAACCTGAGCTCGGTTTGGTACTATAAACCCATTGTGATTTCTAAACTTTTTGATATATGAGAAAATATAATCCCAACGGCCACAGTTTAAACCAGCCATATGATCTTTCAACTCATAAATAATTTCATCTAATTGAAAACTAGCTGTAATGGTTTCTATCAATACAGTTGCTTTAATTGTTTTTTGAGAAATCCCAAGATAATCTTGCGCAAATACAAAAACATCATTCCACCAGCGAGCTTCTTCATAGTGTTCTAACTTCGGTAAATAAAAATAAGTAGCACTTCCTTGACCTAGTAAGTTTTTAATATTATGGAAAAAATACAATCCAAAATCTACTAAAGAACCCGACATCTCTTCTCCTTCTACAACAAAATGTTTTTCATTTAAATGCAACCCTCTAGGACGAACCAATAATGTAGCTACATTGTCATTTAATTTATACGTTTTATCCTTCTTTTCATTATAAAAGGAAATCGTTTTGTTTACTGCATCTCTTAAATTTACTTGCCCGTCTAAAATATTAGTAATTGTAGGAGAATTGCTATCTTCAAAATCAGCCATAAATGTCTTTGCGCCAGAATTCAATGCATTAATAATCATTTTTCTCTCAACTGGTCCAGTTATTTCTACCCTTCTATCTAGTAAATCTTTTGGCAATCGTTCACATACCCAATCATCCTCTCTTACTAATTTTGTTTCTTCTGGAAAACTTGGAAAGTTACCTGCATCAAAATATGCCTGTTCTATTTCTCTCTCTTCTAATAATTGAAGCCTTCTTTCATTAAATCTTTCATGAAGTTGAATTAAAAAAGCACTAGCTTCTTTAGTTAGAATGCTTTTATATTGAATAGCTTCAAAACCTTTAAATTGAATTTCTTTGATTAGAACATCTTGATTCATAATAACTTATTTTTAATTATTGACACTTCAATATTAAAAAAAAGAACTTAAAACAAAAAGCGAACGTTCGCTAAAAATGTATTTTTTACTGATTTTTATTAATTCGCTAATTTTTATACCTTTGAATTGCGAATCTTTTAATAAAACACTTTGGAAGAAGAATATATTAGACTTGTTTTTGGTTTAAAACTCAAACAAATACGTACTGATAAAAACCTATCACTCTTCGGATTAGCCAAATTAACGGGCTTATCTAAATCGTATTTAAATGAAATTGAAAAGGGAAAAAAGTACCCAAAAACAGATAAAATTGTAATACTTTCTGAAAAGTTAGAAGTTCCATATGATCATTTGGTTTCTTTAAAATTGGATAAAAACTTAGCTCCAATTGGTGAAATCTTACAGTCGAAAATTTTAAAAGAAATTCCGTTAGAGCTATTTGGCATTAAAGAAAACAATCTTATTGATATTGTTGCTAATGCACCTGCGAAAGTGAATGCTTTTATTAGCACTATTATAAAGATATCTCAAAACTATAATCTAACAAGAGAAAGCTTCTTTTTAGCTTCTTTACGTTCGTACCAAGAAGCGCATAATAATTATTTTGAGGATATTGAAAATAATGTTATTTCCTTTGCTAAATCTTATCATGTTGATTTAAGTAAACCTATAAAATCAAAAGAATTAGAAGATATTTTAATTCAAGAATACGGATATACCATTAATACTGAAGAACTTTCTAAACATCAGAAACTATCAGAATTAAGAAATATTTACATTCCAAAGAATAAAACATTACTTCTTTTTGATGATATTAGTGAAGCACAAAAAACATTTATTTACGCCAAAGAAATTGCTTACAATTATTTAAATATTGAAAATCGATTATACACCTTTCCTTGGATAAAATTTGAAAGTTTTGATCAGGTTTTAAATAATTTTATTGCTTCCTACTTTGCTGGGGCTCTTATTATTCCTAAAGAAAATCTAGTTAACAAACTAACTCATTTATTTTCTTTACAAGATTGGCAACCTATTCAATTGCATAAAATCATTAAAAGCTTTCATTGTTCTGATGAAACTTTTTACCAACGCTTAACGAATATATTACCCAAGCACTTTAACATAAAAAACCTATTCTTTTTACGTTTTACTCACAAGGAAAACTCATCCATATATAGGCTTTCAAAAGAGCTGCATATTACTCAGCAACAAACACCACATGCAAATCGTAATAACGAACACTATTGCAGAAGATGGGTTTCTTTAAAAACAATTGAAGACTTAGAAAAAAACGCTGATAAAAAGTCTAGTTACGGTATTCAAATATCATCTTATGAGAACTCTAAAAATGAGTACTTAGTTTTATCCGCTGCCACTTCCGACCCTTTTAAAGACAACATTAACAGAAGCGTGAGTATTGGTATGCTATTATCTCCACATCTAAAGAAAAAAATTCAATTCTTTAAAGAAGATACTTTTACCAAGAAAACTGTAGGTGTTACCTGTGAATCTTGTGGTGTGAAAAACTGTAAAGAACGGGTAGCTGAGCCACGAATTTTAAACAAACAATTAAGAAATTTAGAAATAGAAAAAACGGTAGAAAGCATCCTAGAATCATACAAGTAAACACCTTGTATTCTACCTTGATTTTCTTATTTTAGCAAACGCAAAACAAAAAACTTACAATGGATCTTAACTTCAATAAAAACGAAGACCACAATAAACTTTTAGCTTCAGACTTACGCCAACGCTTAGTAAAAGTAAAATTAGGTGGCGGACAAAAACGTATTGACAAACATCACGAAAAAGGAAAATTAACTGCGAGAGAACGTATTGATTTTCTTTTAGACAAAGACACTAAATCTATAGAAATTGGTGCCTTTGCAGGAGAAGGAATGTATGAAGAGCACGGAGGATGTCCTTCTGGTGGAGTTGTTGTTAAAATGGGATACGTAAGCGGTAAGCAATGTATCGTTGTTGCAAACGATGCTACTGTAAAAGCAGGTGCTTGGTTTCCTATTACAGGTAAGAAAAATTTAAGAGCTCAAGAAATTGCTATTGAGAACAAACTTCCTATTATTTACTTAGTAGATTCTGCGGGAGTATATTTACCAATGCAAGATGAAATTTTCCCAGACAAAGAACACTTTGGAAGAATTTTTAGAAACAATGCTGTAATGAGTAGCATGGGTATTACTCAGATTGCTGCTGTTATGGGAAGTTGTGTAGCTGGAGGAGCTTATTTGCCAATTATGAGTGATGAAGCTTTAATAGTAGATAAAACTGGAAGTATTTTCTTAGCTGGAAGTTACTTAGTAAAAGCTGCTATTGGTGAAACTATAGACAATGAAACTTTAGGTGGTGCAACTACGCACTGTGAAATCTCAGGTGTTACCGATTATAAAGCTAAGGACGATAAAGATGCCTTAACTACCATTAAAAACTTAATGGATAAAATTGGAGATTATGACAAAGCTGGTTTTAACCGTAAAGAGTCATTTCCTCCAAAAGAAAATGAAGATGATATTTTTGGAATTCTTCCAAGAGAAAGAAATGCTCAATATGATATGTTAGAAATTATCAAACGTTTGGTTGATAATTCTGAATTTGAGCAATATAAAGAAGGTTATGGACAAACCATTATTACTGGTTACGGTCGCATAGACGGTTGGGCTGTTGGTATTGTTGCAAACCAACGTACTTTAGTGAAAACTAAAAAAGGAGAAATGCAGTTTGGTGGTGTTATTTACAACGACTCTGCCGATAAAGCTACTCGTTTTATTGCCAACTGTAATCAGAAGAAAATTCCTTTAGTTTTCTTACAAGATGTTACTGGATTTATGGTAGGTTCTAAATCTGAACATGGTGGAATTATTAAAGATGGTGCCAAAATGGTAAATGCTGTGTCAAATTCTGTAGTTCCAAAATTTACCATTGTTATTGGTAATTCTTATGGTGCTGGTAACTACGCTATGTGTGGTAAAGCATACGACCCTAGATTAATTGCTGCTTGGCCAAGTGCTGAACTAGCTGTAATGAGTGGTAACTCTGCTGCTAAAGTATTATTACAAATTGAAACAGCTTCGTTAAAGAAACGTGGAGAAGAAATTACTCCAGAAAAAGAAGCTGAGTTATTTGATAAAATAAAATCACGTTACGATAACCAAATTTCTCCATACTATGCTGCAGCAAGAATATGGACAGATGCCGTTATCAATCCATTAGATACAAGAACCTGGATTTCTATGGGAATAGAAGCTGCAAACCACGCTCCTATTGAAAAACCTTTTAATTTAGGTGTTATTCAAGTATAATTTGCATACAACTAGTTATGAAAAAAAAGATTATATGGGCTATTCTAATAGCCCTTTTTAGTTTTATAGGATATCAAGCTTACAT
Organism: Tenacibaculum aiptasiae; assembly: GCF_965221665.1. Taxonomy (NCBI): domain Bacteria; kingdom Pseudomonadati; phylum Bacteroidota; class Flavobacteriia; order Flavobacteriales; family Flavobacteriaceae; genus Tenacibaculum; species Tenacibaculum aiptasiae. The sequence goes on along the minus strand of NZ_CBDCSN010000003.1, from coordinate 406,232 downwards.
TTTTACCTTAGCTGATGAAGATAATATTAACCCTATTTATCTAATTCCTAAAAATGCAGCTATCGTTTTGGAAACTGAAAGACCTATTGATACTTGGGACGAAATAAGTTCGAGTGAAATTTGGAAACACTTTCAAACCAATTCTTATTTCAAAGAAGTAACTAAAGACATTAGCGGTTTTAATAAACTTTTTAAGGATCAGAAAGATGTAATTGATTTTATAGGCGAAAGAGATCTTTTAATATCTATTCATAGCTATAAACCTAAAAAATACGGTTTACTTTATGTAATCGATCTTCAAAAACTAGCCAAACTTCGCTTTTTAAAAAGTGCCATTCAAAAATTAGCAGATAGCAACTTTAAGGTTACTCAAAGAACCTACAAGGAGCATGAAATTATTGAGCTTTACAATAAAAGCAACAGAGAAACTCTTTATTTATCATTCATTAAAAATCAGTTGATTGCTTCTTATACACATGTACTAGTTGAGCAATCAATAAATCAATATTTAGAGCCAGTAATTGGTCGCGATTTGAACTTTGTTGAAATAAAGAAAGAAACTGGAAACGACGGTTTTTTTAATGTATATATTCAATATGAATACTTCGACCAGTACTTAGCTTGTTTTACAAACTCTTCAAACCTTAAAAGCTTTAAAAATGTACAAAATGCTTTATTTTACTCTGGTTTTGACATTTCTATCATGGAAGGAGTTACTTTGCAAGCACTTGGTTATACGAATGTAAATCAGACTTCTCAAACCTTTTTAAAAGCACTTCAAAATTCTGGAAAAGGTAAACGTAGTATTGCCAAAATTGCTCCAAGAAACACTTCCTTATACCTAAGTTTTTCTTTTGATAGTTTTGATGCTTTTCATACCAATTTAGAAGCTTTAGAAAAAGACAATGCTGCTACTTTTAAAACTTATACCAATCAAATTAAGAGTATTGAAGACCAGTTAGAGATCGATATTCAAAAACATATATATAGCTGGATTGGTAACGAAGTGGGATTATTACATTTCAATTCAGACTTATCTAAAAACAAAAAAGATATTGCTGCGGTTATAAAAGCTGATGATATTGATGATGCAAAAGAAAATTTAGATTTCATTCTTTTAAAAATTAAAGAAAATACGCCTTTAAAGTTTAAGCAAATTAACTACAAAGGCTACCCTATTCACTTTTTTGACTTAAAAGGATTCTTTAAAATGTTGGCAGGAAAAACTTTTGCTAAAATGGAAAAACCATATTTTACCATTATTGATGATTTTGTGGTATTTAGTACAAGTCCTAATACCTTAAAAGAGATTATTAACAATCATTTGGTTGAATACACTTTAGCGGAATCTGAGAGATTTGAAGAATTTAATTATCATTTTGAAAATAAATCGAGTGTTTTTGCCTATGCTGAAACTGCAAATTCATACAACGATTTATTGAGTTTATTAGACTATAAAACTCAGCAGCAACTTAGAAAAAACAAAAAGTATTTTAATTCATTTTCGCAGGTTGGTATTCAGTTAATTTCTAAAGGTGACTTGTTTGAAAGTAATATTACGCTTTCATATCAATCAGAAGAAGAATTATCCAATCATCAAAACAAAGAAACTGCTTTAAAGGAAGAATTATATAAAAAGCTAATACCTGAAAAAGATTCAGTTATTGTAGAAACTGCAGAAACTATTTTTAATATTCAAGCAATTCATCCATCAGATTTAAGCGCAAAAGAATACAAAGAGTATTACGATGATAAGCAATTAAAATTTGAAGTTGAATTGGATGATGGTGTTTTAGACGGTAGCTTTAAACTATATTATTCTAGCGGTAATTTAAAACTGAAAGGACAGTTTAAAAACGGAAAAAAGACAGGTACTTGGCGTGCCTATAGTGACAAAGAAGGAAAACAAATTTTCAAAAAAAGATTTTAATTGTAAATATTTAACGCAATAGTTACATTTGCCATTGCGTAAACATAATTTTTAAGAAATGGGAAGAGCATTTGAATTTAGGAAAGCGAGAAAAATGAAACGTTGGTCTGCTATGGCTAAAACTTTTACCAGAATTGGTAAAGACATTGTAATGGCAGTAAAAGAAGGAGGTCCAAACCCTGAAACAAACTCTCGTTTACGTGTTGTAATACAAAATGCGAAGGCTGCAAACATGCCTAAGGATAATGTACAACGCGCTATTAAAAAAGCATCTGATAAAGATACAGCTAACTATAAGGAAGTTTTATTTGAAGGATATGCACCACATGGAATTGCTGTTTTAGTAGAAACTGCAACAAACAACAATAACAGAACTGTAGCAAACGTAAGAGCTGCTTTTAATAAATGTAATGGTAACTTAGGAACTTCAGGTTCTGTTGCTTTTATGTTTGACCATGTAGTAAACTTTAAAGTAAAAGAGGATACTTTAGGAATGGATTTAGAAGAGTTTGAAATGGAGATGATTGACTTTGAAGTGGAAGAAGTTTTTGCTGATGAGGAAGATAGCTCTGTTATGCTATATGCTCCATTTGGTCAGTTTGGTTCTATTCAGAAATACTTAGAAGAAAACAATATTGAGATTCTTTCTTCAGAATTTGAAAGAATCCCTACAACTACTACTGCTATTTCTGACGAGCAAAAAGAAGATGTAAACAAACTTTTAGAGCGTTTAGAAGAAGATGATGATGTAAATACTGTTTACCACTCAATGCAAGAGTAAACTCAACAATATCAATAAAATCAACTATAACCCTCTATTTTACTAGAGGGTTTTGTTTTTTATATTTGTTTATAATTGTTTATTTTTATTGAAAAAATGAACCAATAACTTATAGCTATTTTAGAAAGCGCTTTTGTGAGTGCTAACCCTTATAAATATAGAAATACTTGTCCTTTGTTGCACTTTAGCTTTCATTTCTAAACAATGTTCACGAATAGAAAAATGTTTGTCGAATCCTTTAAACTCTAAAAAAGCTTCGTCTATTGAATAGATTTCAATACCTAGAGTATACAACTATAAATATTCATTACTCGTTGACTCAAATCCCCATGCAACGGAAAGTTAGAACTGAATACATTTACATTGTTTTCTTTAAAAATTTGTTTGAATTGATATGCAGAAGCTCCCATTGGAACACCTAATTTTTTAGCCTCACTTGAACGTGCAATTACACACCCATCATTATTAGATAAAACCACTACTGGCTTACCTATTAAATCTAGACGAAAGAGTCTTTCACAAGACGAATAAAAGTTATTACAAGCTACCCAATGCAAACATATTGCAAAGTTAGCTTTTATAGCTATAGGTTTTAAAAGTGTTGATAAACTAGATTATACAAGAGGGTTTTAACCTACATAAAAACAGGGTAAAACCTTACTTTTAGTATGGTTTTCCATAGAGTTAAGTTTTATTTTTCAATTACATTCGAATGATTAAAAACTCTAAAAGAAAATGAAATATCAAATAGTTAAATATATTTTTTTGGATACAATTAGTTGTGCATAATGCGAGAACCAAAATAGTAATAAATTAAAATTTAGAAATAATGAACAATGAACAAACAAAATTATTAGCAAAAGTAGTAGCTAAAGCTTGGACTGACGAAGACTTTAAAGCAAAGCTTAAAACTAATCCTAAAACTGTGCTTTCAGAGGAAATATCCGATATCAATCCTGATGTTCAAGTAGTATTACACGAGAACACACCAAATCAATTGAACTTTGTCCTACCTGCAAAACCTGACCTTGTTGGACTTTCAACAGACGAAATTATTGCAAGAGCATCTCAAATAATTTCTGTCCAATTAGAAATGTTTGACATTATGTAAGTATGACAAGAGTAGATAAATTTGACTTAGAATGGCTTATTGGTAAAGACTTCAGTAAAGAAAAGTTTTTATCTGACTATTTTGAGAAACAGCCTTTACACATTAAAAAGGCTGTTTCTCTAAAATTTGACATCAAAAGGTTCGAAGAAATTCTTTGGCGTTTTGAAAATGAACTAGGAGATAGATTAAGAGTAAATAAAGGAGGGAATCCAACTATTGTCCCTTACTTAAAACTAGGAGCAGAATTATGCCATTGGGCAATAGAACGCTATGCAGAAGGAAATACATTAATTTTGAATGGGCTTCACGAATTAGATACCGATTTAGCTAAAATCAGCTCAAATCTTCAATTAGATTTTGGTCGCAAAGCTTCTGTTAATGGATTTTTAACCCCACCATCTTCACAAGGCTTTCAAGAGCATTTTGATTCTCACGATGTTTTCCTGTTCCAAACTTCTGGCAAGAAACACTGGAAAATTTATGACTCGGAAGTTTATCTTCCTCTACCAAGACAACAAAGACACGTTGATTTTGATAATTCTTCTAAGCCTATTATAGATGTTGTATTAGAAAAAGGAGACATTCTTTACATTCCAAGAGGTTTTGTTCATTCAGGTTCAACTAACTCAAAGGATTATTCCCTTCATTTAACAATTGGAGTTAGACCAACCTTAAACTTAGATATTGTAACTTCATTAATGGAGGAAATAGCAATTAAAGAACCAAAACTTAGAGAATCACTTCTTTTAAATAATAGAGAAGATATTATTGAAGTTATTCAAAGAAATTTGAACTCAATCAACTTATGGAAAAAAGCCACTAACCGACATAAAATTAATTCCATTGGAGAAGCTCGCTCAGGTGTTATTAATAGGGTAAACAGTTTAGCTAAAATTGAAAACATCAACATTAAAACATCTTTTAGAAAGGGAAAAACTACAAACTTTGAAATCGTAGATTTTGACGATAAAATAGGTTTAGTATTTTCAATAGGTAAATCCAGAGATAAAAACAATGAATTAAATCCTGCATCGGTTTTATTTCCTGGTTCAAACTATGGAATTTTAAACTTGATACGTAAAACAGATAGACCTATTTCGTTAGAAGAAATTTCTAAAAACTATGATATTGATGAATGCAAAAAGCTTTTTAAAATACTTGTAAGAAGAGGATTTTTAGAAATAGTCGATTGAAAAGTATAAAAAACACTATGCACAACATTGTATCAAAATAATAGCAATTTAATCGCTAAAACGAAAGTAACAACCGAATAGTAAGAGCATAAAATCCTCTATTATTCTTATACAATACCGTTACCCAAAAGCTAAAAAAATGAACGAATTAAGGAAATACTTTAAAGGAAATATTATAACCCCAATGGGAAGGCCATATATTCTAGTGGTTGGAACTGAAGATAATAGTGATTTATCTTGTGAAAAATATATATTCTATGAAAAATTAAACAATTCTATTGAATATTGGGGGGAAATTATAAATGCACCAAATTTAAAAGATAAATTAAATGGGATTGAAAACTTTATTGACAATTATGGTGTAGAACATTGTAAAGACAAAATTTGGTTAAAAACTTATTCTGAAATGAATGAAAAAACAAGGGATTTAAGACTTATAAATATCGATTTGAGAAATGTCTCAGAAGTTTCTTTCCTATCCAACTTAAGAGATAAAGACGATTCTGTTCTTGACTGGATATTTAACAGTACCAAATCACAACAACTTAAAGGAATGATTAAATTTGTAACTGGAATTAACATTAATAAAACTCCTTTTAACTAAACATTATACTTTTAAATAGAGATAATTTCTCTTCTAAAACTATAGGAATTATGATACAATTTGTAAAAATAAATGTAGGCTTTAAGGAATTATAAAATCACTTTTATTTACATTGCATTTTATAAAGTTGGAAAAAATAAACGGAACTTATTTTATTGAAAGTTCCACATATCCAACCAAATTGGACGAATATAAGGAACAAAGTTCCGCATATAAACAAGTTGTACAACATATGAGAAAAACGATATTCATATTAATTTTAATGATTTTTACTTCAGTAATTAATGCTCAAGAAAATAAACTTTTGAAAGAATTAAATCATGTGGAAAGAGTTGATAATCAGGTTTCTTATATTATGAAACTTCCGATTAAAAATCTAAAGAACAACAGTTCAATTTTAAATTTAAAAAAGAAACTCAACTCTGAATTAAATACTATCTATTCCTGTGTAATTTCCTTTGTGAATAGTAAAGATTTAAAACTAACAGATAAAGAAATAGACGAATTAAAAAAACGGACTGAAAAAATATCATCTGAATTTTATAAGGCAAAAAAGTTTGTGTTATTAAAAACTTCGGGAGGAATTGCTCCAGTTTACGGAGTTGGAATGGACACTATTGCAGAAAAAAAAGTTGTCATTGTTCATTTAGGAGGTGATTGCAGTATTGATGAAACTGATTTGAAACGGGAAGAAATCACATCAGTTTTTAATAAAAAAATGGAGCTATTAATGAATAAATAAATACGTTGTACAACAATGGCTATAAGTAATTGTTTGTTCTCGCCTACTTCTGAAAATCCTCGCGAATTTTCAGTTTAGTGCATACTTGCAGAGTTAAGTGCTAACTCACGCAACTACTCATAGCCGAGACCGTTAACTATAGTTAATTTAGAGTTCTTTTACTATTCTACAAGGATTGCCAAAGGCTAAAACATTATCAGGAATATTTTTAGTAACTACGCTACCAGCACCAATAGTAACATTATTCCCAATGGTAACACCTGGTAAAATTACAGAATTACCTCCAATCCAAACATTATCTCCTATAGTAACTGGTTTAGAAAAAGTTATGTAACGAGAATGATGTTCATTTTCTAATAATATTCTATCAGATGCTTTTATTGGATGGCTAGCTGTGTATATTTGGACATACGGAGCAATTAATCCATTTTTTCCAATCGTAATTTTGTTGTTATCTAAAAATATACAATTAGTATTAATAAATGTATTTTTTCCTATCGAAATGTTTTCTCCATAATCACAAAAAAAAGGTGCCTCAATCCAAACATCCGTTCCTTTAAATTCGAAAAGTTCTGATAAGATTTGTGTTCGTTCTAGAGTTAATTCAGAATCTAAATTATTATACTTTTTTAATAAGTTTCTAGCTTTATAATATATTTTAATTAACTCAGGATCTCTTGAGTTATAGTATTTACCATTAAGCATTTTTTCTTTTTCAGTCATTATTTATCTACTTAGAAATACGTAGGGGTATATAAGCTGTAAAATATAAACTATTTAATTTAAATGATAAGTTCCATATATTCTTTCCAACTTTATAAAATGCAATATAAATAAAGCTGATGTAACAACTCTTTAAAATTTCCTTTTACCTTTACAAATTCTAACATAATTCATATAGTTTTTAACTTCAAACATTTTTTTGTAAAACGAGAATAAGTCTCAATTAAGAGACTTATTAGTTGTTTAATTTACTAATTATTAGCATCAAATTTTATTCAATTCATAAAAGTTCCAGTTTGGTGCTTTTCTTTTTATTTGAGGTTTAAACAATATCTCCGTGACCACAATTATGTCAATGAACTTTTCAGTTTTAAAGATCTGAAAACCTACAGTTTTATTTTGTTTTTATTATTTTTACTACATGGAAAATTGCTACGAACAACTTAATACTGAATTTGTAGAAACTAGAAAAGTTTCTTTTTTAACTAAATTAGTTTCGACACCCTTATCTCTTACTTTAATTTCTACACCTTTGGTTGAAATAATACCTGGTTTTCAATATATCTACAACATGTATTATCTATGTAATTATGGTTTTGGTTCTACCGTCATAGGCTATTGCTATTCAAACTGTTTTCCTTTTTTCTAAAACCTACTTATAATTTGTATTTTACCTACATGTTTTGCTTATCAATTTTTGGAACTATTTTGTTTATGGACGGAATATTAAAAGCAAATAAATTAACTATAAACTCTTAAAAACCTGAATTAGAACGAATTACTAAAATGGTTTTAGGTATACTACTAGTATTAATTAGCCAAATCCTCCTTTAATTCTACAGTTTAATTTTGTTTTATTTATTTTTGGTTAATGAAAAAGATATTCTTTACCCTTTACCCTATTTTTTTATTTTGCCTTGAATTTTTTATCTTCCTTAGTTTGAGTATTCCAAAGTTTAACGCATACATATTATTTTATACAAATTGGGTTATTTTCTTTTGCTCAATCTTTCTAATTATTTCCATTCTAAATTCAATAAAATCTTATCAAATTAATTTCAAGATAGGATTAGTATTAAATTTACTAAGCTGTATTATTTCATTATTTTTACCAATACTTCTTTTTTTAGGAGTGTTATAGCATATTCACTAATTCTCCATAACTACAGTTATTTAATTAGTTATTTCTAAAATTTTGGACATAAAAAAACACCTTAAATAAGGTGTTTTCAGTAAGCTAAATATTGATTTTAATTTATTTTTCTGACACTTTTACTATCTACTCGTTAGAATGATTTTTTTTGTTTTCCATTAATAAAGAATCTTTTTTTGTTCCAAATTTTAATCTATTGTTAAATTCCAATTTCATTTCTTTTAATTGAGTTTCCATTGTATCTATTTTAAGTTTTAACTCTTTAGACTCCTTGTCAAAGGCTGAATTACTAATGTTTTTTACTTTGGAAATGTAAAATGACCCTAAACTAATAGCTATAGCAATAATTGCTATCCAAAATTTAATTATATCTTTTATACGGGTATTAATTCGCTTAAGATATTTTTTATTCGTAAATGCAGTCATTCCTAAAGGTCGTACATAAAGACCAATAACTTGGTTAGCATCATGATATTTAATCTCATCTGAAGAATATAGCTCAGAAGTTATCGAATGCAACTGATCTTCATTACAGTTCAGTTCTTCTAACAAAATTTTAAATGGAACTCCCAATGTATCAAAACCATTTTTCTTTAACTCTACATTTTTTCTTTGCTTAGTTAATAACTCCAATAGTTTATGTCTCTTTCTATCTAAATTCATTTAACCTTTTTTTATTAAAGGTATCAAAATTATTACTTACTACAATATGTCAATGAACTTTTCAGTTTTCAGGGTTTGAGAACCTACAGTTTTATTTATTTCGATTTTACTAGTTTTAATACATGCTTAGAAACCTTGATTATATTTTTCGTGATTTTGAATTTTTCATTGGAGCAATCGTTGTTGCTTTTATTTGGGTCTATGGCCTTAAACTTTTGAATTACATTAAAAAAAATCACAATCGTTTCTAACTACAGTTTTTTTGTTATTAATCTTACTCGTATTTTTATAGTATGAAACCAAAATTTTCATTGAAGAAACATTACCCTTCCATATTAGGAGGGGCATTAGGTATTGTACTAGTAATTTGTTTTATGCTAATTATATTTTATACCCCTTGGTATATCCATATATTGATTGTTTTGCTTGTTATCTTTTTCTTCTTATACTCAGTTACTAAGGATTAACTACTGTTTATTTAAGTCAGATTCTTTGCTTCGCTTGATATATTCTATGTCAGAATCTCCACCAAAACATATTTCTATATATTCTGATAATCCAGATTCTAATAACCAATTTTGAAATTTCATTCTAGCTTCTTCTGCTTCCTTATCGATTGACCATCCTTCTTTGCTTCCATCTGGAGCAATAAAAAAGGAATAATAAGAATTAACTAAACCTTTAATTATTAAAGATATACATTTCTCGCTAAATTCAACATCAATTTCATTTTTAAAAATCTCAATTGCTTTCGCATGTACCTTTTCAATATCTCCTTTGTTCCAATCGGTAACTATAACCGCATTATGTTTTGTATACCCCATTTTCTACAATTATTTTAATATTGGTTTTTAAATTTTGACATAAAAAAATCAACACTTATTAGGTGTTGATCTGTGTTAAGTAATATTAAAGAATTATTTAATTTTTATTATCTAATAATTTTTTTACTAATATTTTTAACTCATTAATTTCTTTAACTTGTTTTTCTAAAACCTTTATTTTCTTTTATAGGTACTAGTTTCTGCTGTACTATTGTTTGTTTCTGTATAAGTAAAAGTATTATTATTGTTTGAAAATAATACTTTATTTATACGCTCAATTGTTGTCCCTTTGGTAGTAATTCCATAATTACCTCCACCTTTATTTTTCCATGTAGAACTTCCAGTATCATCAACTTTACAAACATTATTAATTAGATCGTAGGAAGTAAAAGTTAAATTTCCATTTTCCAGAATATTTACTGTATTATTTTTTAAACAATCACTTACTTCTTGATTATTTATAGAAAATAAATACCAAGTTCCAATGAATGGATCTAAACTATCTTCATCATTTGAAGAACAAGAAATTAAACTGAATAATGCAATAGATAAGAATAATATTTTTTTCATAGTTTAAAATTTAATTTCTCACGAAAATAGCTTTTTAAAACAATACATAAAAAAGAATATCAAATTAATTAAAGACTTTACAAATTCTAGTAAATAATTAATATTATTCTTAATACAAATGTTTTATTAATATAAAGATAGTTCCAAATATTGATCCAATTAAAAATGCTCTATAAGCATTCAATTTTACAAATAAAACAACAAGCTTTGAATTTTTTTTCTGCTTCAAAAATTTCCGAAAGAAAAGTATAAATATTAGAATATGATTCCATCCAATAATCAGTAACATTTATCCTTATTTATTTCTTAAAGCCTGTTAAAATCAAATTAAAATTTTGTTAATCAAATAATTAACACGTAACATCTTTTTTAAATCCTCGTCCTTTATATACAACCATAAAATATATTTAGTATGAAAACCAAGAGCATAATCATAAAGAAAATAAAAAGAACAATTAAAGAATCTAAAAGGGAAATATGGAATAAAAAGAGAAATTACAATCATAAATTTAGAATAGCATTTTACTGTTAAAACAGAAATTTAAAAGTTCTTTCTTAAAATCCCCTTATTAATTTAATCTTATCAAAACATTTAATATTTTAAGCAAGCATCTTCTTACTCTTATTTTATTGTATTCTTATATTTTTTTAGGGTAAAACTATTCTCACTCGTTTTATATATACAAAAACAACTTTAGGGGTAAAGCAATTTTTGTTTAATGAAGAAAAGCTTCACCAAGAGCTTTTCTTTTTATTATATATCTTCTCATTAAAATTATTTTAGTATAATTTATTTAAACTTTTAAAATAAAAAACACCTTATAAAAAGGCGTTTAAAAGGTTATGTTATATATGGTATTTATTTTAGAGAATAAATATACGCTTCAATTTCTTCTTCCGTATCTTTTAATATTACTTTAGTTCTTATTCGTTGGTATGCTTTTCCTTCAAATTTATCTAACTCTCCCCAACTATCTTCTAATTTATTTGAATAAAATACATATCCTTCAACCTTTTCAACTTTATTTTCAAGTCGTATTCCCGGAAAACCTACTTCTGCTCCCCAACCTTCTTTGAATAATTCCCCCCAAACATATCCGTTTTTCCAAGTTCCTCCTATGTTTTTTAATATATGCTCATTGGGTCTTTCAGGTCCTAAAGTTCCATATACAAATAGTTTTTCCATTTAAATATTCTTTTTAATATGCCTTTTATTATTCTTTATCGTTTACGACTTTTTATCATAGAAGTTAATGAATGCATTTATACTTCTTTATAAGCATCATGCTAAAGTAGAAAATTATTTACTATAATTTATCTGAATGAAATTATCAGTTTTGAAAATTTAAGCCCTTAAAGCATTAAAAATGTTAATTTTAGTTAAACAAGGTAAAGCCTTACTTTTATTACGGTTTTTTACACTTTTTTTTATTCTATAGTTTATATGTTTAGGAAACTTTTAAATTATATATTATGTTAGAAAAATTTAAGAATCTAGGAAAGCCAATTAGCAAACAAGAGCAGAAAAACATTAAAGGTAGCTGGTTACCAGAAGGATACTGTGAAGATTTTGACTCTCATGTTAGCTTTAATCCTAATTGTGATACAGATAGAGATGGTCGTGATTGCCGTTTCCCTTTCTACGTTAATAGTTTTGGTAGATGCACACTTTAATATAATTAACTTTATTAGATAAAAATAAATAACGGGAATTATGAAATTCTCGTTATTTATTTTTATCTAATATATATCTTACTGCTTAAATTTGAGAAACTTAAAAATTAAATTATGTTAAAGAACATTTCTAACTTAGGTACTATCCTAAACAAAACTGAACAAAGATCAATTAATGGAGGAGAATTAGGAATTTGCGATGTATGTAAATCTAATGAATTACCTTGTACTCCAGACAATAATTGTTGTTATTGTCGATAATAAATATTAATAACTTATTAAATCAAAGCGAACTTCGGTTCGTTTTTTTTATAATACTCTTCGTAATACTATTATTTAATTTTTATTAACTTTATAAGATGAAATGGCCGAAGAAATACAAAGATTATTATGAGTACTATAAAAATAAAGAACCATTTCCGGCTTCTGCTGGTATTGTTTTTATAGCAATTTGTGCCATAGCATATTTAATTTATAAATGGTTGAGTTAATATTAATTATACTATTCTAACAGATTTTGATACTAGATCATTCAAAAAAGACCTGTATAAAGATCAAAAATAGACTCATCAAAATTAATCTACTTAAAAAAACATCTTATAAAGGAATTTAATGATATAAATACAGTTTACCATTCTATACAAGAATAAACCAAGTATATCAATCTATTTTAAAAAAAGAGAGTTTTTTCTAACCTTTTACCTACTTTTTAATCTTTTCAATTAGGGATTTTGATTTTTCAATTGTTATTTATATAAAAGCTTCTGAATATGAAAAAATTAAAATCTTTATTATTACATGTAATTTCTATAATTAAAAAATTAATTACGTATCCAAAATTATTACGCCTCAATAATATTGCTAAACAGCATACTGAGTCTTTTAATTATCATTTTAGTATTGTAGATAAAACTACTGATGAATTATTAAAAAACAAGCATCAAAAACTCTTAGTTGAACACTTAAAAAATCTAGAAAAAGTGAATAAAAGAATATCATTACTTGAGTCCTTTTAATTCTTTTTATAGTTTTTTACACTTAAAAATTTTTGAGACTACTAAATCGCTTTATTACAAGTTAGAAAACTCTCTTTTTTGAGAGTTTTTATTTTTTATGAACTCTTTTTTTTTAAAAAAACACCTTTTTCTTTTACTTATATTCTCAATATTACTGTTTTTAATTAATTTATTTTGTTAAATTTGAGTATGAACACATTCTATTTTAAGCATTCTAATTTAAGAGAATTTATAGAAACCGCTTCTTTGTTTTCTAAAAAATCTGACCTTATTATTTCCACTATTATTCAAAAAAATGGTTTATATAAAGTAGAATTAGAAAATAGACTTAATTTAAACGATGATGTTGTAGATGAGTTCATTAAATTTATTGATGATAATACTTCTTTTGAAATACTTTAACGAGATCTAATTAATATATGATTATTTGAAAAGGCAAAAACAAACTCTCCCCTACATAACAAACTGCATATTAAAGGTGCAACCTTACTTATTTTACGGTTTTACTTGAATTTATTTACTTCTAAAAACATAATTTTAAGAAACTTTAAAATTTAAATTATGTTAAAGAACATTTCAGTATTAGGTAAAACTTTAAAAAAATCAGAACAAAAATCAATTAATGGTGGAAATGAGCAAGGACATTGTCCTCCTGGTTATTGTTTAAATTATAGCGGTGGTTGTACTGATCTTGCTACTGCATTTTTCGATGATTGTGCTAACTAATTTTATAAGTCCTCTTTTTTGAGGGCTTTTTTATATAAGTTTGCTAAGTCTTTATCCCACTACACTACTAATATTTTATTTTTTACACTATACATTTACACTTCATCTCTTTTCTTACAACTAACAATATTCTAATTTTGGACTATTGTGTTGTGGGGACGACACTTGATGTAGATGAAAGGAGTTCGGGAAAGAGGCTCCTTTTTTCTACTGTTTTTTTATTTCTAATCTTTTCAAATTATTCTTTAATAAAATATTATAGATTATGTTACCATTAATCATAATTATCTAATTTATCTTTTCCTTTTTCAATCAGATGTTAATTTTAGCTAAGTAAGGTATTTCCTTACTTTAAGTACGGTTAAATTTTATTTACTTATTTTTTTAATTCTTAAGTTTGAGAAATTTAAAATTTATATTATGTTAAAGAACATTTCAAACCTAGGTAAAACCTTAAACAAATTTGAACAACAATCTATTAATGGAGGAAATAATGACTGTCACTTATTACCTACTACCCCTTGTAATGAAGGATTTTATAGAGATGAAAATTGTATTTGCGTTCCTGGTGGTCCATTCTAAATAAACAGTTTAAGTAAAAAGCGGACTTCGGTTCGCTTTTATATATATTACAGTTTTACTAACTGTAATTATTAGGTAGTAATAAGGATATAGTTTTAATTATATTCGGCCCCCGAAAGATATAAACTACAGAATCTTTTTTACATCAAAATTTACCATCGAAATCAAAATTTGATGCTTTATAGCTTAATCGAAACATTTTATTGGTAGATATGAATTCCCCTTAAATACCTTTACTTCTTATTTATAAGATTTATTCGATTATTATAAATCTCCTATAAACGTCAGTAAACTGCTCCCCTGCATACTTTGCTAGTTTTGCATTTTTGAAACAAAGGCGAGAACCTACATCTGAAAACGTTACCCAACGACAATTGTCATCATAACGAAAAACTGAAGAACTCATTTTAAACGATGGGTAATATTTATGCTCATTAGAATTACTCCAATCTGGCTCCCATTCTTCATTCAAAGATTTACATAATAATTCAGCTATATACTGATATTTTAAATGCTCTGGAGCATTCTCAAACATTCTTTCAAGATCTTCTTGAGCAATATAATTATCATCCAAAACATCTTTAACAGTTTTAATACGTTCATTTACTTTTTTAGGCTTTGCTTCAAATTTTGGCTTAACCTCAAATTTAATTTCTCCTGTTTTCTTGTCAAAACTTTTTACTTTAAATCCTTTTGGGATTTCAATTTTAAATGTTTCCATATTTCTGTTTTTACTATTAATACTTCATGTAAAATAGTTATCAACAGTTTAATATGAAATTTTATGAAGCCTAAGAAATGTCAATTTCTCTATTTCTAACCTTTTTTTTCATACAATCAATCATTAATATATACTACATAAATAACATTTCAAACCACCAAAACACCTACCAAACTATAAATCAGCAACTTAATCAAAACATATCTCTTTTATAAAAACTCAACACTTCAATTTTTACGGTAAAACCTTACTTTTTTTACGGTTTTTCATTAAATCGTTTATTTAATTATAATTATGTTTGCAGCCGTTTAAGAGACGTCTTAAACACTTTTTCATAGCAATTTTCCCACTCAATCCTTGAGTGGGTTCTTTTTTTATTTATACTACATCTCTTTTTTTTAATTTTTATTATAAAAAATCAATAGTCATTAAATAATCAATGTAATTCATTTTTAACAGATTATATTCAATTTACCAATACCATGGCTTCATAACTTATGCTTTAAAGCGTAAAAATTCACTTTTTAAGTATATTCGCCATACACTAACATTTCATTTAAATTGAATAAAAATGAAAAAAGGATATTTAGCAATTAGTTACTCCAATAGAAAATTATTTGATAAAGAAGTTAAAAACTTAATCGAATTATGTTTTATAAACAATATTGAATTATTATCATTTGTTGATAAATATAATTTCAAAGAAAATGAAGAAAAAGAAATGATGAAAACAGCTTTTAATGAGATAGATAAATCAGACTTTTTAATTGCGGAATTAACCACTAAATCAATTGGAGTAGGAATTGAAATTGGATATGCAAAAGCAAAAGAGAAACCTATTATTTATTTACGTAAAAAAGGTTCTGAATATTCAACAACAGCTTCTGGGAGTTCTACTCATAATATTGAGTATGAAAATGAAAACAACTTAATAGAGCAAATGAAAAATGTATTGAAACAAATACATTAAAACCTATCTACCAACCATTACAAATAATAGTGGTTTAAACATCTAGATAAGGAATTATGTTGAAAAGCTAATTAATAGTACCTAGATACCTAACTATACATTAAATCATAAATTAAAATTCACCTACTTAATTACTAGAATAATAAATGAATAAGACTAAAATTTATTTAATACACGGATATACTGCATCCAAAAACTCAAATTGGTTTCCTTCTTTTAAGAAAGAACTACAAAATGAAAATATAGATGTTATTATTCTTGAAATGCCAAATTCTAAAAACCCTCAATTTGAAGAATGGATTAATCATATGGAAGAAACAATAACAGGTGACAATGAAAATACTATATATATAGGACATAGCTTGGGATGCGTAGCAGTATTAAATTATTTAAATATTAATAAAAAAAATGCTGTTAAAGGGCTTTTTCTTATCTCTGGTTTTGTTGACGAAACCCCTATTCCTGAATTAGAGCAATTTATTCAACCTAAATTAGATTATGAATACATTACTAATCTAACTGAAAATAGAATAGCAATATCTGCAAAAAATGATGATATCATCCCTTACGAATACTCTAAAAGAATGGCTAATAAATTAAATGCAAAATTCATCTTACTAGATAAAGGCAAACATTTTATTGATAGAGATAATTTTCTTGATTTTCCATTTTTGGTTAATGAAGTAAAAAAATTAGTAGATTAAAAATAATTATTAAGATTATTTTCAATTCTTTGGAAAGAAATTAACTATACCCGGAAAGAGATACTGTATTTATCATAAAATGAAAATTATTTTAGGGTATCTAATTTCAATTTTTATAAAAATGTTTAAAAACATATCAAATCTTGGTACAGTACTCACAAAAAAAGAACAACAATCTATTAGAGGAGCATTAGGTCAATTTAACAATGGATCAATAGGAATAGCTAATGATGACACAAAGCAACCTTTAACTGGTGATGCTTGCTCTTTAAGCAATTTATGTCCAACTGGACAATTATGTATATGTGATGATGATGCTTGTACATCTGGGTCTTGTGTTAATACATAATTAATTACTAAAAAGTCCCTTGATACAAAAAACTTAAAAAGATTTAATTCTTAAAAGCACATTTAAAGTAGAACCTTATTTTAGGTTCTACTTTTTTAATGTAAAAAGAATTTAAGGGAAAAACTCTACTTACTTGTTTTCGCTATTTCTTTAATTAGATCTAACATTTCTTCTCTCTTCTCTGGCTTTGTGTTTTTAAAAGTAAACTTAGCTAAATCTAATAAACTAGATTTTAAACTTACTTCTTCTGATTTAATATATCTCATCAATAAAAACATAGCAGCAACTATACAAAATGAAGAGACAAATGTTACAAAAAAATATACTGCCAAACTATAGTCTTGAAACTGTTTAAAAATCCAATATAAAATAAATAGTTTGGTAGATAAGTATACAAATGCTATTATTAAGCTACCCCAAAAAAATATTTTATTCTTTTTAACAGAAACAAAATTAACTACTAAAAAAACAACAAATAACGAGAATAGAATATCTACAATATTCCTTCCTAATCTTTCCCAGAAATAATGAGAAGAATCAAATCCAAAAACCTTTTGATTATTAGTTTCAACTTTTAACTTATCAAAAGCGACTTTCTTTTTAGCATATGCCTTTTTATAATTACTATATACTTCTGTATTTTTCGCATAGTTTTTTACTTCTTTTAAGGCAATAGTATTTTCTTTCTTAGCTTTATTAAATGCAATATTAGCTTCTTTATATGAATTTGAAACTGTATCAATAAATTTATAAGAATAAGAAAATCCTACTAAAACAATAGGAAAACAAATAAAAAATAAGATATGACTAATCCTCGTCCATGTCTTGTTCTTCAACCCCGTCTCCATCTTCTGTAGTTGTACCTCCTTTGTTGGTTTGTTGTAATTCTGTTGTTCCATTTTCTGGCACTAGTTTTTTATTATCCGTACAAGAAATAAAACCTAAAACAAAAATTAGCACTACTACTTTTAATAATGATTTCATATTTATAAAGTTTAAAAAATTAGCTTTAAAAATACGTTTAAAAGTACTAGTTGTTAATATGCTTAACTTCTATTTCTTTAAGAATAAATTGGTTACATGTTTAAACGCTAAAAGCGCTAGCTGTACGTTATCTTTCACATCTAATTTTCTCCGAATTCTTTCTGTACTACTTCTATATGCGCTTCTAGTTATTCCTAGCTTATTACTTATTTCGTCAGAGGTAAATCCCTCCACTAAAAATTGCATAACTTCAATTTCTTTACTCGATAAAACGTCAGTTAATAATAAGCCTCCAGAGCTTTCCAAATTCATGTCTATAACAGCATCTCTAGATTTTTCAGAAAAATAAAGTTTTCCATTATAAACTGTTTTAATTGCTTCAACAATACAATCGCCTGATTCTTCTTTTAGCACATAACCTTTAGCTCCGAGTTCAATTACTTTTTGTATTGTGAATCCATCACAAATACTTGTTACCATTATAGTTTTAATATCGGGGAACTTTTTACTTAAATGCTTTAATACATCTAAACCATTATAATATGGCATCGAAATATCTAAAAGAAGTACATCACAATAGTTATTATCTAACCATTCCATAAGACCAAATCCATCTGTTGAAGACCCCACTACGCTTATACCTTCAGCTTTCATCATAGCTTTGTAACCTTCTATAACAATTGGATGATCATCTACTAAATATACTTTCATTTAATTCATCTAATTTCAACAAATGTAAAGTTTTAACTTTACTTAAAAAGAGGACGTTTGTCTCAAATAATAAAAATTTCAAAATTTTTAATACGTTTTGTAACAAAATTTATCTTTATCTACAGGAACCTAAAACAGATAAAATGATAAAAAATTTTATAATTATAATTTTCTCTTTAAAAATTACATTATAAAGAAGGAAAAGCCATACTACAATTACGGTTTTTCCCTTTTTACTTTTTTTTCAATATCCTATTTTTGAGCATAGTAAAAAAATTATCATTATGAAATATCAAATTGGTGAACAGTTAGGTTATGACTCTAGCACGAATAAAAACCCTTTTGAAACTGAAACAGACGTTGTAATTATTCTTCAAACTAAAAAAGATTTTCAAGAAGAAAACAATAAACTAAAAGCTAGTTATGATTATTATGTACAATCTCTCATAAGTAATAATGAATTTTTCTGTATTGAAGACGAACTTAGTGTACTTCCTCAATTTTAAAATTACCTAACTACATACCACTTTAAACGCTTAAAAAGTTTAACAAAACATTCTTGAGAACTTTTATGCTGAATGATATTAAAATTATAAAACTTTTAGTATTCAATAACTTATTATGATAAAATGTTCTAGTAACATCTAAAATATTTAGACTAAAAAAAAATAATTTAATTAAATAAAAAACCCACTCAAAAGAATTGAGTGGGAAAATTGCTATGAAAAAGAAGTCTTAAAGACGTCTCAATAAGACAAATACAATATACAATATATTTTTTAAAATCATAATGTTTTTATTATTTTTTTAACTTTTTTGATTAAAAAATAATCATAACTAAGATCAAAACCTTTACTTACTTTTATTAACCCTTTCATAAACAACAACTTACAAGAACACTTAACTCTAAAACTCATTCTATTCTCAGAAATATTCCATTCATCTACACTTTAATTCACTTCAACTAATTTCATAAATTTTTACCATAAATCAATACTACCTTTGAAGTATAATTAAAGGTTTTGTTTTCCCATTAAAATAGATTAGTTATAAGAAAAGAAGTGTCTGGAGGTGATAACTTCTTTTCTTTTTTAACTATATGTGACCTAACATAAAAAACTGTGTCTTAAGTATGTAAAATTGTGACACCCCTTTTTTTCATGGCTCCCTTGGGAGCTTTTTTTAATATGTGACTTTTAAAATTTTATTGTGTCTTAATAATATACTTTGTTAGTGCTATGGGGATAATACTAATGAGTTAATTTAACAATTTGAAGGAGTTCTTTATTGAACTCCTTTTTTAGTTTAAAAATATGGAATTTCCTTACTTTTATTATGGCTTTTTATACGTTTACATATTTCTTTATATCTAGTTTTGAGAAACTTAAAAACTAATATCATGTTAAAAAACATTACAAACTTAGGTTCTATTTTAAAAGCAACTGAACAAAAAAGTATTAATGGTGGACTTTCAAGTATATGTCCAAGCGAAGGAAAAAGATGTAATAGTATGTTTCCAAGCCCTGTACACTGTATCACAATTCATGCTTTTTGTTGTGTAGAAGGATTCTTTCAAAAATGCTAAATATTTAATTAGCATGGTTACTTTATAAAAAAATCAGCATTTGTATAAATGCTGATTTTTTGTTTATCCTATTTTACCTCTTTTTTCCTGTTTTCTTTAACGTTATCTGTTCTTTACATAAACTTAAATACATTTCATCTATACCTTTCCCCATCTCATCTAATAATACCAATATAAATTACTTTCTCATAGTATCTTTGTAATATAAATTATGATTAAAAGTTTCATTGTAGTTTGTTTATTTAATTAGTTAGTTTGGAAAAGAAGTATCCTATACAATGGATTACTTCTTTTCTTTTTACATTTTTTTAAACTTTTTATAAAAAGTATATTCTTTTTTAGTATATTTATCTGGCAATGAGGTGTGAATAAATTAAATTTGGTCCCCTGATTAAATTAAAATTTTAAAAGCTTTTTCTCAGAAAAATCTAATTTTATAAAGGCTTCAAAAAAATTCATTAACGAGTTTTTTTAATTATCAATTAGGTGAATAAACTTCACAGAGTTTTAAGGGAATAAAAATGAGTATTCACCTAAAGCAAGATAGTTAACAATATACCTCATTGCTTTTTCTTCAATTTCATACCAAATTAAACTTTAGTTTCGTTTATGCATTAGTTACTTGCTTTTTTGAATTAGCATCATTCAGCCTACATTGATTATATAGTTTTGAAAAAATTAAAATTATATAATATGTTAAAAAATATTTCAAACTTAGGAACTATTCTAAACAAAACAGAACAAAAAACTATCAATGGAGGTTTTACAATTAATGAATGTACTTTTAGTGCTGATTCAAGTACTGATTGGTGTTGTCATTTACCACAAGGATGCCCTCAATAATATTTAACAATATTTTGAATGTTTTTAAGCGGGATTATCCCGCTTTTTTATTTTGAAGCATTAACAAGAATACCAAATCTCTTTTTAATTGTATTTAAGTGCTCTTCAACTATATCTTTTTTCATTTCATCTAAATATCAAAACTTACACTCTCATCCTCTACTATCTTTGAAGTATAGATTAAAAGTTTTTTCATTTTTAATAAATTGAGTGATTAGTAAAATTAGGAAAAGAGGTATTCCGGGGGGACAGCTTCTTTTCCTTTTATTTGTTTAAGTCTATTTTATTCACACAAAAAAGTAAGGCAAACCCATACTTTTATTATGGTTTTTCAACTCTATTTAAAAATTTAACTATTTAGATTTGAGAAACTTAAAAAAAACTAATCATGTTAAAAAACATTTCAAACTTAGGTACAATCTTAAACAAAAAAGAACAAAAAACTATCAATGGAGGTATTGGTTGGCAACAATGTGGTCCTTCAACTTGTTGTCTTACACTACCTGGTGGACACGAACTAAGAGAACCATGTAGATGTTATGCATGGGGTGGATGTATCTTATTATAGTAAGTTCACCTTATATTGAGTAGGGTAATTATATTTTTAATTGTTTATATATTAGTGTATAATACTTTCCTCTTTATTTAAAAAGAAGGTTCTTTAGGGAATCTTCTTTTTTAATATTAACTATATTCGTCTATCACAAAACGATGGATATCCCTTACTTTTATTACGGTTTTTTCTTAATCTTTTTTTTTGTTTTTATATAAGTTTGGTAAAATTAAATTTATATCATGTTAAAAAATATTTCAAACTTAGGTACTACTTTGAACAAAAAAGAACAACAAGCTATTAACGGAGGGAAAGCTTCTGGATGTAATTTAAACTATTTATGGTGCCCCCCTGGTTGTGAGTGTCATGTAGATCAAGTACGTTGTGAACTTGTTCAAGTATGTGGAGGAGGTTCTTCTTTTTAAGACTTTATACAAAGTGGGCTTGTCCCACTTTTTTTATAGATAATACTATAATTTTACTATTCTTTTCTCTTTAAATACTTCCTCTTCTATTACTTATTAACATATTTTTTTAATTATTTATTTAAAAGTTTCTACCTTTGTAATCAATTATGAAGTCAATAAGTCATAAAATAATATCTTTTTTAATGGCATTTGTAGTAGTATTTTCTACAATGTCTTTTAATATCGATATGCATTATTGTGGCGATACTTTAGTTGACTCTAATGTATTTGGTTCTGCTGCTAATTGCGGAATGGAAATGGAGAAAACTTCTACTAAAGAATGTTCTATTTCTAAAAAAAACTGTTGCAACGATAAACAAATTAGCGTTGAAGGTCAAGATGAATTAAAAACATCTTTTGATTCTCTTACAAAAGATCAACAATTATTTGCACTTTCATTTATATACACTTACACTAATCTTTTCACAGAAGAGTCTAACAAAGACAACTCTTATAAAGATTATACTCCTCCTCTGGTCGTCAAAGCTATTTATAAGCTAGACGAGACTTATTTAATCTGATTTTTAAACTATAGATTCTTTTATTCTAATGAATACTAATTCATTGGGATAGTTTTTTGTATTCGGTGTTTACATTCACCTATTTTCTAAAGTTTAAAAATCATAAGCAATGCTAAATAAGAGCATCAAATTTCTAATAGAAAACAAACTCATTGCCATACTATTACTTATCCTTTTTTTAGGATGGGGAGCAATAAATGCGCCTTTTAATTGGAACTTAGGTTTTATTCCTAATAATCCAGTAGCTGTTGATGCCATACCGGATATTGGTGAAAATCAACAAATAATCTTCACTAAATGGGATGGCCGATCTCCTCAAGATATCGAGGATCAAATAACATATCCTTTAACTACTTCTTTATTGGGAATTCCTGGAGTAAAAACCATACGTAGTTCTTCAATGTTTGGTTTTTCTAGTATCTATATCATCTTCGAAGAGGATATTGAATTTTATTGGAGCCGAAGTCGAATTCTTGAAAAACTAAATTCCTTACCTAGCAATTTATTACCCAAAGGTGTAAATCCAACGCTAGGACCAGATGCTACTGGTTTAGGACAAATATATTGGTATACTCTTGAAGGGCGTGATGAAGACGGAAATGTTACTGGTGGTTGGGATTTACATGAGTTACGTAGTATTCAAGATTATTATGTAAAGTACGCTTTATCCTCAGCGAGTGGTGTTTCGGAAGTTGCTTCTATTGGCGGATATGTTCAAGAATATCAAATAGATGTAAATCCAGAGTTAATGCGTCAATACAAGATTAGTTTAAGCCAAATTGTAAAAACCATTAAGGAAAGTAATAAAGATATTGGCGCACAAACTTTAGAAATTAATCAAGTTGAATATTTAGTTCGTGGTTTAGGTTATATCAAATCAATTTCTGATATAGAAAACACTGTTGTTACTTCGGAAAACTATACTGCTATTAAGGTTAAAGACATTGCTAAAGTTTCTTTAGGTCCTGCTACCCGAAGGGGAATTTTAGACAAAGAAGGTGCAGAAGTTGTAGGAGGTGTTGTAGTAGCTAGATATGGAGCAAATCCAATGGAAGTGATTAATAATGTTAAGAAAAAAATTGATGAGTTAAGCACTGGGTTACCTTCTAAAATTTTGTCTAATGGAAAAACATCACAAGTTACCATTGTGCCTTTTTATGACAGAACTGAGCTTATACAAGAAACATTAGGAACACTTAATGAAGCACTAACTTTAGAAATTTTAATCACCATTTTTGTAATCATTGTAATGGTGTTTAATCTGCGTGCTTCCATACTCATCTCTGGATTATTACCCGTAGCTGTTTTAATGGTTTTTATAGCAATGAAGCTATTTAATGTTGATGCAAACATTGTAGCTTTATCTGGTATTGCTATTGCAATTGGTACCATGGTTGATGTTGGTGTTATTCTCTCTGAAAATGTAATTCGACATTTAAATGAAGACACTAAAAAACTACCTATAAACACTATTGTTTATAATGCTACAGCAGAAGTTTCTGGGGCTATAGTTACTGCCGTAATGACTACAATTATAAGTTTTGTACCTGTATTTACAATGATTGGAGCTGAAGGAAAACTTTTTAGACCTTTGGCTTTTACTAAAACTTTTGCTCTAATTGCTGCATTGGTAATTGCGTTATTTTTAATTCCTCCTTTTGCAGCCTATCTATTTAGAAAAAGAGAGATTAGAAGAACCTCTAAATATATTATTGGTGGACTTTTAATTGTATTAGGAATTCTTATTCTTACATATGAAAATTGGTTAGGATTAGTAATAATAGGTTTTGGAATTACTACTATCATTAAACAAGAAGCTTTTCATATTTCTTTTTCCAATTTTAGTTATACAATTTCTAAAAACATAATTAATATTATTATTTGTGTAATAGCTATTGTATTCCTTTTAGCTAGTTATTGGAGACCCTTAGGTGTTGATAAAAGTATTTTTATAAACCTTGTCTTCGTTTCAATTATCTGCTTCGGATTGTTAGGAACCTTTAGCCTATTTCAAAAATATTATACTCGAATTTTACAATGGGCACTAAAAAACAAGTTAGCTTTTTTAACCATTCCAACATCAATTGTAGTCTTCGGATTTTACATTATGAAAAATACAGGAAAAGAGTTTATGCCTTCTTTAAATGAAGGTTCTTTTCTACTAATGCCAACTTCAATGCCTCATTCTGGAGTTGAAGAAAATAAACGAGTACTTCAGCAATTAGATATGGCAGTAGCTAGTATTCCTGAAATCAAAACTGTAGTTGGTAAAGCAGGAAGAACAGAATCGGCTTTAGACCCTGCCCCACTCTCAATGTATGAAAACATTATTCTGTATAAACCAGAATACATGTTAAACTTACATGGTGAACGTCAACGCTACAAAGTTAATAATGAGGGCTTATTCCAATTAAAAGATGGAAGTTTTATAGCCAATCCTAACAATACTAAAGATAAAGCAACTATAAATTCTGAAATAAGCAGTCAACAACTAATTGAAGATGCTAATGGTGAATTTTATCGTAATTGGAGACCTGCTATAAAAACACCTAATGATATTTGGAATGAAATTGTTAGAGTAACTAAACTACCAGGTGTTACATCTGCTCCTAAACTACAACCCATAGAAACACGTTTGGTTATGTTACAAACAGGTATGCGTGCTCCAATGGGGATTAAAGTAAAAGGTCAAGATTTAAAACAAATTGAAGCTTTTGGAGTAGACCTAGAGCACATTTTAAAACAAGTAGAAGGAGTAAAAAAAGAAGCTGTTTTTGCTGATCGAATTGTAGGAAAACCATACTTATTGATAAACATTGATAGAGAAAAAATAGCTCGTTATGGAATTTCAATTGAAAAAGTTCAAAACGTTTTAAAAGTAGCTGTTGGTGGTATGCAAATTACTCAAACAGTTGAAGGGCGTGAACGCTATGGAATTCGTGTACGATATCCAAGAGAATTAAGAGCTAATCCAACCGATTTAGAACAAATTTATATTCCTGTTGAAAAAGGTAGTCCAATTCCTTTAAGTGAGTTAGCAAGTATCCAATATGAACAAGGTCCACAGGTTATAAAAAGTGAAGACACCTTTTTAGTAGGATATGTTCTATTTGATAAATTGGAAGATTTTGCTGAAGTAGATGTAGTTGAAAATGCACAAAAATTAATACAACAAAAATTAGATTCTGATGAATTATCAATACCAAAAGGTATTAATTATCAATTTACTGGAACTTATGAAAACCAATTACGAGCAGAGAAAACTTTAGCTATTGTAGTTCCTCTAGCTTTATTAATAATTTTTTTAATACTCTATTTTCAATTTCGTTCTATAAGCACTTCGTTAATGATTTTTACAGGAATTACTGTTGCTTTTGCAGGTGGTTTTGTTATGATATGGTTATATGGACAAGATTGGTTTTTAAACTTCAATTTTTTAGGTGAAAACATTAGAGAGCTCTTTAATATGAAAACCATTAATTTAAGTGTGGCCGTTTGGGTAGGTTTTATAGCACTTTTTGGTATTGCTACTGACGATGGTGTTATTATGGCAACATATCTAACTCAAGTATTTAAAGAAAAACAACCTACTGATAAAAATGCCATTCGATTAGCTTCTTTAGAAGCAGCTAGTAAGCGTATCAGACCTTGTTTAATGACTACAGTAACTACAATTTTAGCTTTACTTCCAGTGCTAACATCTACAGGAAGAGGAAGTGATATAATGATACCAATGGCAATTCCAATTTTTGGAGGAATGATTATAGATATAACCTCTTATTTTATTGTTCCTGTTTTATATAGTTGGAGAGAAGAAATAAAAAATGGAAAACTGAAAATAAACCATAAAACATTTTTAAGTGATGAAGAATAATAGATTACATATAAAAACAATCTTGACTCTAGTAACTATTTTCTTGAGTCATTTGATGAATTCCCAACAATTAACAACTTTAATTGATGAAGCTTTGGTTAACAATCCAAAAATTCAAAGGTTTGAATTAAAATATAAAATAGCTTCAGAAAAAATAAAAGAAGTAAATACACTTCCGAATACAGAGTTTGGATTCGGTTATTTTTTAAGTGAACCTGAAACTCGAACCGGAGCGCAACGTTTTAAAATATCTGCTAAGCAAATGCTTCCTTGGTTTGGAACTATAACAGCTAGAGAAAACTATATAAATTCTCTTGCAAATACAAAATATGAAGATATTCTTATTACAAAACGAAAATTAATAGCTTCTGTATCTCAATCTTATTATAATTTATATAGCATGAGAGCTAAGCAAAAGGTTTTGTCTGAAAACATTGCTTTACTTAAAACCTACGAAACCTTAGCTTTAACTTCTGTAGAAGTTGGTAAAGCTTCTGCTGTTGATGTTTTACGTTTACAAATGCGTCAAAATGAACTTGAACAATTAAAACAAATCTTAACACAGCAGTACTTAGCTGAACAAACTACTTTTAATAAGCTTTTAAATAGAGATAAAACGATTAAAATTAATATAGTGGACCTATTAAGTATTCCTCTACAAGACGATTTAATTATCTCTGAAAACTTAAAAATCCATCCAGAATTAACCAAATATGATAAGCTTTACAAATCCATTGAGCAATCAGAATTAGTAAATCAAAAAGAAAGTAAACCGATGTTTGGTTTAGGGTTAGATTATGTAGCAGTATCTGAACGTCCAAATATGAATTTTAGTGATAATGGAAAAGATATTGTAATGCCAATGGTTTCTTTATCAATTCCAATTTTTAATAAAAAACACAAGTCGAAAACAAGGCAAAACGAATTGAAACAACAAGAAATAACAGCTCAAAAACAAGACCGTCTTAATGCTTTACAAACAATATTAGCTAAAGCTATTAACAATCGAGCTTCTGCAAAAATTAGTTACGATACTCAGGTTAAGAACTTAAAGCAAGCTAAAGATGCTGAAAGTATTTTAATTAAAAACTATGAGACCGGTACTATAAACTTTAATGACCTATTAGATATTCAGGAATTACAATTAAAATTTCAAATGAATCAAATAGAAGCTGTTCAAAAATATTATTCAACAACATCAATCATAAATTATTTAACAAACTAAAAACAATTATTAATTAACTTAAATATAGATTTAAAATGAAAACAACTTTCAAAATTTTAGCAATAGGATTATTATTCATTACCATATCATGTAAAAATAATCAGAAAGAAAACTCTACTACAACTAAAACTACAACAGAACAAACACAAAGTAAAGAAAAAGGTAAAGAGTATACTTCTGCATACGTTTGCCCAATGCATTGTAAAGGTAGTGGTAGTGATAAGGAAGGTAAATGTCCAACTTGTAACATGGACTATGTAAAAAACAAAGATTACAAGAAAAAAATGTAATTACTTAAAGTATAGTAACATTAACTCTATGTATTCTAATGTTGCTATACTTTTAAAAATTTTACAGCATTTTAAATTTATACATGTTAATATAATTTATACAGAACGATTAAAAACGTTATAAAATGAAAAAATATATCATATATATTATCATATTGGTTATTGGAATACTTCTAGGAAGTTTTATTTTCAATAATCAAAATAATGATAGCTCTCATAAGCATAATTCAAGCACAGAAGTTAATCAAATGTGGACTTGCTCAATGCATCCTCAAATTATGCAACCTGAGTCTGGAGACTGCCCTATTTGTGGTATGGATTTAATTCCTGCAGAAGCAAATGCTGATGGTTTGGCTCCTGATCAATTTAAACTTACTAAAAATGCTATAGCCTTAGCTGATATTCAAACTTCTATTGTAGGTAATAATGAAATTGAGAATAACATCATTAAGTTATCTGGAAAAATTTTAGAAAATGAAGAAAAAAATGTTGTACAAGTAAGTTACTTTTCTGGTAGAATTGAACGTTTAAACATAAACTTTACTGGTGAAAAAGTACACAAAGGACAACTATTAGCTACTATTTATTCACCTGAATTATTTGCTGCTCAACAAGAGTTACTAACCACTTTAGCATTAAAAGAATCCCAACCAGCTTTATACAAAGCAGTTCGAAATAAACTGAAATTATGGAAATTGACGGAAAAACAAATTAACCAAATAGAAAAATCTGGAAAAGCAAAATCGAACTTCCCTATTTATGCAACTGTTTCGGGTACAGTAAATGAAAAACTAGTATCACAAGGAGAATCTGTAAAACAAGGACAGCCGCTACTAAAAATATCAAACTTAAGCACTGTATGGGCAAATTTTGATGTTTATGAAAATCAAATCAGTTTATTTAAAAAAGGTCAAAATATTTCTATTACTACCAATGCTTATCCAAACCAAAAGTTTGAAGCTACAGTTTCGTTTATAGACCCTATTTTAAATACTAAAACTAGAACCACCTCTTTAAGAGCTGTTTTAAATAATAAAAAGAACATTTTTAAACCAGGAATGTTTGTTGAAGGAAAAATTGAGAACATAAAGTCAAATAAAACACAAACAATAAATATTCCTTCTTCAGCTATTTTATGGACTGGTAAAAAATCTGTAGTATATCTAAAACCTAACTCTGATAAGCCCATTTTTGAAATGAGAGAAGTAAAATTAGGAACTTCTTTAGGTAATTATTATGAAGTTTTAGAAGGATTGAAAATTGGTGATGCTATAGTAACCAATGGTACTTTTACGGTCGATGCTGCTGCTCAATTACAAGGTAAAAAATCGATGATGAATAAAAATGGTGGTAAAACTATGACTGGGCATGAAGAACATATGGTAATGCAAACCCATGATTCTAAAATTATTGAAAGAATCAGAGTTTCTTCTAAATTTCAAGAACAGTTAAATAAAAATTTCAACCAGTATATCAACTTAAAAGATACATTACTAACCGATAATTCTAAAGAAATAATAACTCAGGCTAAAAAACTATTAATTAGCTTAGATGAAGTGGATATGAAATTATTAAAAAAAGACTCTCATAACAAGTGGATGAAACTTCATAAAGAAATTACTTCTTCTATAAATTCTATAATAGAAACCTCAGATATAAAAGAGCAAAAAATTTACTTTAATCAATTAACTGCATCTTTTAGAGTTGCCATTCAAATATTTGGTATTAATAAAAAGGTATATTATCAATTTTGTCCCATGGCTGATAATAACAAAGGTGCTTATTGGTTAAGTAATGAAGAAAAAATAGTGAATCCATATTTTGGTGGAGGAATGTTAGGCTGTGGTAGTATTAAAGAAACTTTAGAATAATTTTTTAGTTAAATATTATTAAAACTCTTTCTATTAATAAAAAAACAAAAAAACATTGTGCTATTTAATTTATTCTTATTATATTTGCACCACTTAAGAGACGTCTTAAGTTCTTTTTCATAGCAATTTTCCCACTCAATTCTTTTGAGTGGGTTCTTTTTTTATAACAGTTTTAAATTTCTTACAAGTTATATTTCATTAAAACTATTCTTAACCATACAAATTCACAGCTTAACTACACTTTATTTCTCTTCATCTAAAATGAAAAATTTAAACACTTATTCATTAGTACTTTTACTGTATAATTAAAAAACGATACAAATAAAATAGTAAAATATATGATTTGGGGGAATCGAAAGGAAGTTATCTAAAGAGGTAACTTCTTTTTTTTTTACAACATTAACTTTAAAGGAGTTACCTTACTTATATTACGGTTTTTCTAAGCTTTTCTTAGTTGTTTTTATATAAGTTTGAGAAACTTAAATTTTATATGTTATGCTAAAAAATATTTCAAACTTAGGTTCTATCTTAAACAAATCGGAACAACAAACTATTAAAGGTGGTTTCTGGCCAACAACTAAAGAGCAATGTCTTAGATGTGGTGGTGAATGGGGAGGTATATTATGTGCTCTTCCAATGGACTCACCTTGTTTATAAAAAAGTAAAAGCGAACTAATGTTCGCTTTTATATTTTTAATTAACTACAATGTTTTTTGGAAAAAATCTAATGCCAATTCTAAAGTTTTGTGATGGATTTTTTTTCTATCTACTAAAGGCTTATCTATTGTAATTTCAGGAAGAACTTTTTTACCGAACTCTGTAGCTTCATTTAAAAATACATAATGTCCAACATTTTCATCAAATAAGTATAATTGACTTGTCTCAATTAAATTATGATAATTTTCTGCATTGTTTTTAATCGGTGTGTTTTTGTCACCTCTTCCAGCAACAATAAAAATAGGTGAATCAATGCTTTTTGTTTGCTCTTTTGTATGAAAACCAAAACCTATAGCAGGTGCCATCACAAAAAATGACTTAATTCTTCTATCCTTAACCACATCTTTATATTTATTATATGATGAAACTATTAAACTATCTTTTTCAAAATCAATAATCTCATCGGTTTTCGGAAACTCTGGAGGCATTTTTCTATCTTCTTCTTTTTCATTTTCTCTAACATTTCTATCTACGTACCCTCCAGCCAAAGCTATATTTGTATATCCTCCTAACGAAAAACCTACTCCTCCAATTTTTAAAGTATCAATTTTTGATCCTATTTCCTTATCCTTTAACACCTTTGTTAATACAAATTGAACATCGATGGCTCTCTCCCACCATTTTACAAATTCTCTAGGTATTTTATTAAATGTAGAATTTCCATAATGATCAAGAGATACAACAATATAACCTTCTTTTACCATTTTTTCGATAAACCATGTTAGTGAAAATCTATTCCCACCTGTACCGTGAGAAACTAATAATAAAGGATATTTTTTCTTAGGAATACTGGCATTTGAAACTGTTTTTATACTTTTAAACAATTCCTTTTTCTTCTCCTTTTTTTCTTGTTTAGGAATACTGTCAAAAGTAGGATACCATATTTCTGTTGCCAAAGGTCTATTTCTTGATTCATCTATATATAATACAGATTTTTGACCTACTTGTACTTCTTTATCTTTTTTGGTTTTACAAGAACTGCTGCATAAAACCACCAGCAAATAAGCTATTAATAAATTTCTCATATGTTTAATTAGTTGATTTCAAAATAAAAGACAATCTTACTAAGTAATTGTTACACTGCTTTTTTTGTTTTTATTATCTTTATTTTTCAATTAAGCATAGCTTTCTTATGACTATTCCTTGGGATTATGTAGTGTTTATTTCTATAATAATAGTTTTCATTATTATTGTTTTGATTTTTAATAAAAAACCAAATGATACAGATATCGATTTTCATTTGTATGAAAATGACAGTGATGATGACTTCTTTAATTTTGACTGATAAAACTTATATTTATTAATTTCAAATTAAGAAGATAACATTTCATCTAAAGATTCTTCCAACTCATCTAATTATTAACTTATTATCTCCAAGTTCTTATTACTTTTACTCATATATAGAGAGTGAGGGGCTCTATATAAAGTTTTATAACGATTATTGGAAAGAAGTATCTTGGGGAGGATTACTTCTTTTCTTTTTTATTATATCAATTTGCTTAAATTGTAACTTTTATCTCTAAAATCCATTAAACGGATAACAACTTAATCTTTATTTGTTTTATCGTTATTTTTTGTCTTTTAAACTAGATTAAGAAACTTTTTACCTTACAATTACTTTTTTAAAATAAAAAACTCTTTAAATTTAAAGTATACGATTCGTTTTATTATCCCCTTGTGTATGGGCTTCTTAGGGAGCCTTTTTCTTTCTGTAGTAGTTTTGAATATAAAAATTATTCTAAAAATGGTTACTTCACTTACACTTCATTAAGTATTTTCATCATATCAACACCATACATTTGTAATGTAATTAATGTTACCCCTATAACATTTAATTATTGATAAATTATTGAAGTAGAAACTTACCCCCGGCTGAAATTTTGATAATTTATTTTATTCCGCCAAGGGATGTGTGGCTCCTTCGGGAGCTTTTTTTATTCCTTAATAAATACTTATTTTTTATAATAATTTAACTTCGTTTATAGGAAAACGCATTTCATCGTTACTAAAGCTTTTCTCATCTAATTTTTGAAATTAAATCTCTTATACTCAATTATCTTTGATATATAATTTTAAAGTTTTTTCTTTTTTATTATAAACAATTTGATTGATTAGTTAGTTTTAAGAAAAGGAGTGTCTGTATGTGATAACTTCTTTTCTTTTTTGTTTCACTCTAATTTTAACTAACTTCTGTAAATTAAACTTAGTGTTTTCTTTCGTTGAATTTTTTTAGTTTCTGTTTCTATAAACTTATCTAAAAAGTAAACCTCTTTAGGTACTTCATATTTAGATAAATCTTGTAAACTATTAAGAAGTATATTTTTCTTTTTTCCTTCAACAATTAATATTAGTTTTTCTCCTAAAATAGTATCTGGAACTCCAATTACAAAAAAACGTTCTGAAATTATTTTTGATAGCTTCTCCTCTATCTTCTCTGGATGTAATTTTATGCCTCCTGAATTAATTACATTATCAAAACGCCCCAACCAGTCAAACTCTTTGTCAGAAATCAATGAAACTACATCATTTGTTATAAGTTTCTCTTCTGTTACTTTTGGAGCTTCTATAACCAAACAATTACGTGAATCTTTTGAAAAATTTACATTTGGAAGCGCTTCATATATATTATAATCAGATAACGTAACATGATTAAGCTTTTTGACGGCTATATGAGTAATCGTTTCAGTCATACCATAAGTAGCATATATTTTTGTTTCTTTCTCTTGAATTTCTTCTATTAAATCATTCGATACTACTCCTCCTCCAACAATTAATTTATCTATTTTATATAATTCATTTAATGAGTTCCTTAATTGAATTGGAACCATTGCTGAAAAATCATATTTCTTTTTTAAGCCTTTTAAAGGATTCGAAACTGGAGCTACTATGTCTATTTCCCATCCAAGTGTTAAAGCTCTAACCAGCATCATTTTTCCCGCTATATAATCGGTTGATAAGCATAATAAAGCTGTGGTTCCTTCTCTTAAATTAAAAAATGTGTCCGTAGCTATTGCTGAGTTTTTCATAAACTCTTTTTTTAGCTTTATAGGCTTAGGAGTTCCGGTTGATCCAGATGTATTAACTACTACAAAATTGTTCGTATTAAACCAATCGTTTAAAAAACTAAATATTGATTGTGAAATATCTTTTGAAAAGTCTAACAACTCATCCTTATCTGAAAAGGATTTACTATTTAATTTAAATCTTTTATGGAAACTAGTATTCTTCAATAGTTAATGGTTTTTCTATTGTTCCAAATAATTTTTCTTTCCAATTTTTCCAACCATATTTTTTTGAAAATAACAATAACATTAACGGATATAAAACAAAAACAGGTAAAAACATTTCTATTCCTACTGATGGTTCTGAAGTATCTATAAATAAAGCATCCGTTTGAAAAACAGTCCAATCTGTTGTTACCAAGAAAGCTGCTACTATATTATTTATTGCATGTAATCCTAATGCTAATTCTGTTCCTTCGTCCATTAAAGTTGTGATTCCAAAAAAGAACCCTGTACCTATATAAAATACCATTGAAATGTACCCCAATTTTTCAACTTCTGGATTCGCTCCATGTAGTAATCCAAATGCAACTGATGTAATTATTAATGGAAGCCATCTATTTTTAAACCAAGTACCTAAACCCTGCATAAAATATCCTCTAAATAACAATTCTTCGAAACTTGTTTGCAATGGTAAAAACAAAAAAGAAACTAAAACTAATGTAAAAAATGGGATTGGTTTAAAATTCCATGTATAGTTGTCTGGCTCTAATACTATTCCAGCTCCTATGACTACTATGGCAACGATTCCCCAAGTAAAAAAGCCAAACCAAAATCGTTTCCAATCTATTTTTTCTCTACTTGTTACAAGAGTTTTTATTGCTCTTCTATGGATGTATTTAATTGAAAATAATAATGCAACCAATCCAATTGCAAACATTAAAATCATCATAAATAAAAACAAGCTTTTATTTATTCCTAAAGTCATGAAATTATCGTTAGCAGCCATTAAAAATTCATCCATGTTTTCTGCATGTAAAACAGCTGTAATTGCTAGTGGTATAACGCCTATAAACTGCCAACAAATCAATACTAAAAACAGTACTCCTAAATAATAAAACCAATCATTTTTTCCTTTATATGCTTGTTGTATAAAATTCATTATTCTAAATTAAATTGCCAATCTTTTTTATTGTTGTATCCTAAACTACCTTTAGAAACTTCTAATGGGCTTTCTATGTTATTTGTAAATAAACTCCCGGTTCCTAATCCTTGAGGTAATGCGTTATTTAATGTATATGTCCATTGAGCAATGGCATTTAAACCAATATTACTTTCCAAAGCTGAAGTTATCCAATTTCCCGCTTTATATTTATTTGCTATAGAAATCCATTCTTCACTTCCTTTAAAACCTCCAACTAAACTTGGCTTTAAAATAATATACTGAGGCTTGATAGTTTCAATACATTTTTCTTTGTCCTCTTTTGAAAAAACTCCAATTAACTCTTCATCCAACGCTATGTCTAAAGGTGTTTTTTCGCACAGTTTTGCCATCTCTTGCCATTGTCCTTGCTTTATAGGTTGCTCTATAGAGTGCATTTCTAATTCAGACAATCGTTCTAACTTTCCTAAAGCATTCTCTGGAGTAAAAGCACCATTAGCATCTACACGTAATTCTATTTCTTTTGGTGAAAACTCTTTTCTTATTGATTTTAATAATTCAATTTCAGTATCAAAATCTATAGCACCAATTTTCATTTTAATTGTTGTAAAGCCTTGTTGCAATTTATCTTTTATTTGCTGCTGCATAAAAGCTTTATCACCCATCCAAATTAATCCATTAATAGAAATATTGTCTATTCCTTGACTAAATTTTGATGGATACAATTCAAATGGATTATCTCCTTTTAAAGATAAAAATGCTTGCTCTAGTCCAAATTGAATTGATGGAAATTTTATCGTTTCAACTAATAAATTTTCTAATCCTAAATGAATATTTTGACAAACCCATTGAAGTTTTTCTTCATAATTATCTCTATCATCTGCGCTCAAGCCTCTAAACAAACCACACTCGCCATAGCCTTTTTTACCTTTTTCAGATAACGTTAAAAACCATGTTTCTTTGGTTCTTAAAACTCCTCTAGAGGTTCCACTAGCTTGTTTAAAATTAAGAATATATTTCTTGTATGTTGCTATTATCAATGTTTGTTATTTATTGATTTTCAGAAGCTTTTTTAAATGCGTCTAAATATGATTGATTTATCCTTTTTAATTCTCCTTTGAAAAAAGGGAATAAACATCTCATTATGTAGGAATCACTGGTACAAATTGACTCTTGTACTATTTTTGTAGTATTACCATTTGATGTGAATACATAATCGTCTGTTTTTAACATATTTTCAGCATCAAAATGAAAGCTAATTCGTTTATTCACCTCATAAGCTAGTACTTTTTCTGTCATAGTTATCAACCTTCCTTGATTATCTACTTCTATTTTATAAGTACTTCCAACCTTTCCTGGTTTTTCTTCTAAAACTTGAATTGACTTTACTTCTGGCATCCATTGTTTCATCAATTCAACATTCTCAAAGTCAGCAAAAACTTCATTTACTGGTTTACTTATTTCTACTTCGGTAGTATATTTTACTTCAGAAATGACTAACCCTGTTAAGAAAAATATAACTATTAATGCCGATACTATTCCTAAAACTATTTTTACGCCTTTCATTGGACTATATGCTTATTGTTTTTCCTATTTCGATAATAGTTAACTCTTTATTTGCTTTTGCAAATGCTTCTTTTGCTTCATCTACATTAATTTCTATTGGTGGAAATGTATTAAAATGACAACCTATAACTTTATCACATTCTACAAAATCACTAGCTATAATTGCATCATCTACTCCCATAGTAAAGTTATCTCCTATTGGTAAAATTGAGGCTGATAACTTTGTTGTCATCGGTATTAACTTCATATCCATAGTAAC
This sequence comes from Tenacibaculum aiptasiae, assembly GCF_965221665.1. Classification (NCBI taxonomy): domain Bacteria; kingdom Pseudomonadati; phylum Bacteroidota; class Flavobacteriia; order Flavobacteriales; family Flavobacteriaceae; genus Tenacibaculum; species Tenacibaculum aiptasiae. The sequence goes on along the minus strand of NZ_CBDCSN010000003.1, from coordinate 369,566 downwards.
TGCAGTATCTCCTGCTATATATAATGATTTATCTCCTGCTGAAATTACAAAACCTCCTGGTTGTCCTCCATAAGTTCCATCAGGAAATGAAGATGTATGTATAGCATTTACATATTTTGCTGAAAAAACTTCTGTTTTAAAAGTTCCTCCATGATTTACTGGGTGCCCTTTTAAATTTTTAGCTCCATAATGCATAACAATTTCATAATTTGAAACTATTGTTGCTCCTGTGCGCTCTGCAATTAGTTCTACATCTAATATATGATCTTGATGTGCATGAGTTAACAAGATATAATCTGCTTTTATATCTTCTACTTTAATTTCTGATGCTAAAGGGTTTCCTGTTATAAATGGGTCTACTAATACATGTGTTCCGTTTATTTCGATACCAAAACATGCATGTCCGTAAAATGTAATGTTCATAATAATATTCTGAAGTTAGTTTATAGGCAAGTTACAAAACTTGTCCTAGTCCAAAAAGTATTGAAAATAAAAAAGTACTTAATGCTACTTTTTTTAATTCTCCATCAAGTAATGCTTCCTCTTTATTTTTAGATACAAAAACTATGTGCTTTAAAATGGGTATGTAAGCAATTATAAATAAGAATTGATATGGTGATTCATACTTAAGAAACACATATGATAATGCACATAAAAATGATACTCCTATTAACAAATAGTGATAGTTTTTTGCAGCTTTAGCTCCCATTTTTACCACTAATGTATTCTTTCCTGATTTAGCATCATTTACTCTATCTCGCATATTATTTAAGTTCAATACTGCTGTACTTAATAATCCTATTGTAATTGCTGGTAAAAAGATTGTAAAGTTTAATTCTTTAGTATATAAAAAGTAGGTTCCTGCCACTGCTAATAAACCAAAAAACACAAACACGAATACATCACCAAATCCACTATAACCATAAGCTGATTTTCCTACGGTATATTTAATCGCTGCTATAATTGAGGCAATACCTAATCCGAAGAAAATTACTGAATATAAAAAGTTATCCTTTCCAAATGCTACATAAATTAACAGCAAAGCAATTACTAAGGTAATAGCTCCAGTAATAATCATTGCTATTTTCATTTGCTTTGGTGTAATAGCCCCAGAAGAAACCATACGTGCTTCTCCTTCTCTATTATCATCAGTTCCTTTAACTCCATCACCATAATCATTAGCAAAATTTGATAGTACTTGAAAACCTATGGTTGTTAGAATTGCTAACCAAAAAATTGGTGTATCTATTAGACTTATTGTACTATCGCTATACATTACATTATCAAATCCTAATTTACTACCTACAATAATACCTGATACTGATAAGGGTAAAGTTCTTAAACGTGCTGCTTTTATATAGTTTTTAATCATTCTTTAAAAATAAGATTCCCGCTTACGCGGGAATAAACATTATATTATATCTTGCTTTTTATAAATTATTAGCCTCAGCTATTAATTCTGCAATATCTTTAACAACAATCTGATCTTCTTTTAATTTGAATTTCACACCATCTGTCATCATTGTATTACAATAAGGACATCCTGTTGCTATAATTTGTGGATTTGTTTCTAAAGCATCTTCAGTTCGAAGTACATTGATATCCATATCACCTTTTTCTGGTTCCTTGAACATTTGTGCTCCTCCTGCTCCACAACATAAAGCTGTAGATTTATGACGCTTCATTTCAGTCATTTTAACTCCTAATCGACGAATTAAATCTCTTGGAGTTTCATAAACATCGTTTGCACGTCCTAAATAACAAGGATCGTGGTATGTTAATCGTTTTCCTTTTAAATTTTCTCCTTCAATAGATAAGCGTCCATCTTTAATTAACTTACTTATATATTGTGTATGGTGGTAAACTTCATATTTACCTCCCAATCCTGGGTATTCATTTTTTAATGTATTGAATGAGTGAGGATCGCAAGTAACTATTGTTTTTACCTCATAAGCATTTAACACTTCTATATTAGTTACAGCCTGCATTTGAAATAAAAATTCATTTCCTGCTCTTTTTGCTGCATCTCCAGTTGAACTTTCTTCAGTTCCTAACACAGCAAAATCAACTCCTGCCATGTTTAATATTTTAACAAACGCCTTTGTTATTTTCTTTGCTCTATCGTCATAACTTCCTGCTGCTCCTACCCAAAACAACACTTCTGGTTGTTTTCCTTGAGCCATCATATCTGCCATTGTTGGTACGTTCATATCTCTAAGTTTTGAGTTTTAAGTCTTTATTCTAGAGTTTAGATTTTTTAAATAACTCTTAATTAAAAACTTTTAATTAAAAATTATTTTCTATTCGTCTTTCCAATTTAATCTATCCATCTGACTATACTGCCATGGAGCTCCGTTATTTTCAATATTGGTCATCATCATATTCAACTCTTGTGGAGCTGCAGATTCTTCCATTACCAAATAACGACGCATTTCCATAATAATAGATAAAGGGTCTATACCAATAGGACATTCCTGTACACAAGCGTTACAACTAGTACACGCCCATAATTCTTCTGGTGATATATAATCGTTTAATAATTGTTTTCCATCGTCTTTAAACTCACCACCGTTAGCATCAATATTTTTACCTACCTCTTCTAAACGGTCACGTGTTTTCATCATAATAGCACGTGGCGATAATTCTTTTCCTGTAAGATTTGCTGGACAAGAAGATGTACAACGTCCACATTCTGTACAAGTATATGCATTCATAAGCTGCACCCAGTTTAAATCGGTTACATCAGATGCTCCAAACTTTGCTGGCACTTCATCTTCTGCTCCTTCTTCTGGCATTGCATATGGATCTGCATCCGGATCCATCATCATTTTTACCTCATTAGTAACAGCTTCCAAATTATCTAGCTGTCCTTTTGGCTCTAACTTTGCATAAAAAGTATTAGGGAAAGCTAATAAAATGTGTAAATGCTTAGAATAATATAAATAGTTTAAGAAAATTAAAATTCCTACAATATGCAACCACCAAGCTGTCTTTTCAATTGTATGTAATGCTTCTGGTGAATTTCCATCAAACCAAGGAGCTATAAATTGTGAAATAACATTTCCTGCTCCTGCTTCTTGAAAAGGAACATCAGTAGCATTCATAATTAAGAATAAAGACATTAATACCATTTCAAAGTATAAAATAATATTCCCATCATTCTTAGGCCATCCTGTCATTTCTTTGTTCCAGAAACGCTTAACACGCTGAATATTTCTTCGTAACCAGAAAATAACTACTGCAACAAATACTAATGCAGCTAACACTTCAAAGTTCCCTATTAAAAATCCATAAATAGCGTTTCCTAGTATTGGTTGGAATACTCGATGTGTTCCAAACAATCCATCGATTACGATTTCCAACATTTCGATATTAATCAAAATAAAACCTACATATACTACTATATGTAATATTCCTGAAAGTGGACGACGAACCATTTTGTATTGACCTAGGGCTATTTTAGCCATATTTTTCCAGCGTTCTGGTTTTCTATCGTTTCTGTCAATATCTTTTCCTAGCTTAATATTTCGGATAAGCTTTCTAACATTCATTACAAAATATCCTATACCTGCAATTAGAATAATTGCAAAAATGATGTTTGGTAGGTATTTCTCCATTGTGTTTAAATAAATTATTAATTTTTGTTAATCGTTGTCTTCTTTCTTTATAGGATTTTTATGAATTAATATTATAGTTGTTTATTGTTTAGTTGTTGCTTGTGTTGTTTTTATTGTTCTCTTCATTGTAAGGTTTAGGTTTCTTTCCAAACAATGAGAAGTGTACAAATCGCTTTGGGTTTAATTTCATTTCTCTTAATAACTCCGCCATTTCCTTAGATGCATTTGTTAGGTTAGTATACATCTTATCATCTGTCATCAATTTACCTAGAGTTCCTTTTCCTTCTTTCATATTAGCCAACAATGCATTTACGTTAGTTAATGTTGTTTCTAATTTTTTAACAGTTGCTCCAAAATCGGCTTTTGCTAAATCATCAGATACTTTAGAAAAGTTCTTTGTAATTTTTTTAGCATTAATCATAGTTGAATCCAAATTCACCTTATTATCTGCTAATAAACTATTTACTGAAGAAAGTGTTTTTCTTACATCAGAAATAGTTCCTTCTAATCCAAGTATACTTCTGTTTAAACTTTTACGTGATTTTTGATTTAATACTTGGTTGAAACCAATTAATAATGAATCTGCTCCTACTAATACGTTTTCTAACTTTGCTTGAATTGGATTTAATTTCTCTCCTACAGAAGAAAAAATATCTGACTCTACTTCTCCTTTTAAATAATCTCCAGAGACAGCTGTTTCTCCATCATATTTTGGTACAATAGCTAAATTTTGCCCCCCCATTAAGCTAGCAGAGTAAATTTTTGCCACACTATTTTTAGAAAACTTAAAATCGTTTTCTAATGATATTTTTACTATTAAGCTTCCTCTTTTATCAGACTTCGAATTAAAAGAAATATCATCAACCTTTCCTACTTTTAATCCATTAATAGTTACTAAACTAGCAGTATTAAGTCCATTGATGTTTTTATATTCTACAAAAAAGTGCCTACTATTTGCACTGAATAAATCTTGCCCCTTTAAAAAATTATATCCCCATATAAATAAAGCTATAATTATTACCGTTACAATTCCTGTTTTTAATTCCTTTGACATAAACATAGTAAAATTATACCAGCGAAAATACTAAATATTTTGAGAGTAATTAGATAGATTACCTCTAAATTACTGGTTTTTCAAGGCCTCTTTGATAGATATCTTTTTTCCATTTTTAAAAGCAACTATCCAAGCATCTTTATATCCGACTGATCTTGCTTTTGCTAAATGTTTCTTTATACCTGTCAAACTTTCTGAACTTCCATAAAAATATTTATAATAATCATCTATGATTAAATACTTTACATTTTTTAGATTTTTAAAATTCTTTTCAGAAATAAACTTTCTTGAAGCCGCTATTTGAACTCTAAATTCTACCTTTGAACTCGATTTTTTAGCCACTACTTTTGCTGAAGGCTTTTTTACCGGTTTCTTTTCAGGAGCTTTAGTTACTACCTTTTTTGTAACAACCTTAGTATCTTTTTTAACAGATTTTGGTTTTTGAACAACTTTTTTAGGCGTTACTTTTGGTGTTTCTTTCTTTTTTGATGTTTCAGCAACAGTATTTACTATACTTGAGTTATCTCTAACTCTATTCAACTTTAATACATTAATATATTTTTTAATAGCTTCAGCAATTGCTTTGGCCATTTTAATTTGTCCTGACCTTGTATTTAAAAACCTACCTTCTTTTTTATTCGTTAAAAAACCTAATTCAACTAAAACACTCGGCATTACTGTTTCTCTCAAAACTAAAAAATTAGCTTGCTTAACTTTTCTATTATTTCTTCTTAGAGAAACAAAATTATCTTGAATCATTCCGGCTATATCTAAACTATTATCCAAGTTTCCTTCTTGAAGTACTGATAATCCTATTACTGATTCAGGAGAATTAGGGTCGTAATCATAGTTCTGTTTATAATTATCCTCTAATAAAATTACGGCATTCTCTCTTTTAGAAATCTCTAAATTTTCTTTATTACCATTTAAACCTAAAACAAAAGTACTTGCACCATGAGGATGTTCTTTTGTAAAAGCATCACAATGTATTGATACAAATAAATCTGCTTTTTTGGTATTTGCTATTTTTGCTCTGTTGTGTAACTCAACAAAAACATCTGTTTTTCTTGTATAAACCACGTTAACATCTTTTGCTATTAACAGTTCTTTTCCGACATCTAAAGCTACTCTTAATGCTATTTTTTTTTCTCTATAACCATTTCCAATATTTCCAGAATCTTTTCCTCCATGACCAGCGTCTAAAACAACAGTATATTTTTTTTGAGCATAAACTTCTGTATCAAAGCTTATCGAAATGAAGAATATGGTTAAAAATAAAAAAGTTTTTTTTCTAAGATTATATTTAGGTAATTTTAAGAATTGCATCAATAAAATTTAACTATTTTTGGTTTCTAAAATATAGGCATTCAAATAACACGCCAAAGTTTTAAATATAACACAAAAATAGTATTTATAATATTGCGAGCAAATCTAACTTACATACTTTTAGCTTTATATCTTTTTTGTTTTCAAATAGGTAATGCACAAGAATTTGGAGATAAGGGTATTCCAAATCAAAAAGCTAAAAAAAAGCCTGTTTTAAATACCTCAAAAGACACTTTGATTAATTTAAAAAACAGAAAAGCTTTAGGAATAAAAAAAGACACAATTGCTAATGATTCTATTAAACCAAAAGAAGTTATTGATGGTATTATAACTCATGATGCTGAGGACTATACTATTCAAAATGCTAAAAATAAAACTGTAACTTTATTTAACAAAGCTAGAGTTACATATACAGACATAGATTTACAAGCTGGTATTATAATTTTAGATTATAAAAACAACATTGTGTATGCTAAAGGAATTAAAGATAGTTTAGGTTATCATCAAAGACCTGTATTTAAACAAGGAAACCAAGAGTCTGAACAAGATTCTATCCTATTTAACTTTAAAACTAAGAAAGCTTTAGTTTATGGTGTTAAGACTGATCAAGGAGGTTTGATTACTTATGCTCAAAAAACCAAACGTGTAAATGACTCTACCATTTATATGCGTCGATTGCGTTTTACAACTTCTAAAAAGAAAAATCCTGATTATTATATACAAACTAACAAAGCTAAACTTGTTCCTGGAAAAAAAATAATTGTAGGTGGTAGTAATTTAGTATTAGCTGATGTACCAACTCCTGTTTATTTACCTTTTGCTTATTTCCCTTTAACTGATAAAAGAACTTCAGGTTTTATAATTCCATCATGGGGAGATAGTAATAGTCAAGGTTTCTTTTTGCAAAATGGAGGTTATTATTTTGCTATTAACGATTATTTTGATTTAACCTTGCTTGGTGATATTTACACCAATGGTAGTTGGGGACTTAGAGCAGATTCTAATTATTATGTACGCTATAAGTTTAGTGGTAGTTTTAGTGTTCGCTTTGAAAATATTATACAAGGAATTCGAGGCTTAAGTGATTTTAGTAAATCCACTAACTTCAATATTCGCTGGAGCCATAGACAAGATGCTAAATCAAATCCTAACTCACAGTTCTCAGCATCTGTTAATTTAGGTAGTAGCACCTATTATAGACAATCTTTAAATGAATTTAATAGTTCTCAATTTTTAACTAACACGTTAAATTCATCTATTTCATATTATAAAAAGTTTGTTGGAACTCCATTTAATATGAATGTTACTGCTACGCATTCTCAAAACACCAATACAAATTCCATTACAATGACACTTCCATCATTGCAGTTAAATATGGATCGTATTTTTCCTTTTGCAGGTAAAGGTGGTGTAAAAAGAAACCCAATCCAAAAAATGGGGATGACTTATAATATGCAAGGTGAATATAGAATTAATACAACTGATGATGAATTCTTCACTCCTAAAATGTTCAGAACGGCTAAAAAAGGAATTCAACATAATGTAAGAACAAGTACTAACATAAAAGCTTTTAAATATTTTACATTATCTCCAAGTGTAAGCTATAAAGATGTATGGTATTTTGATAAAATAAACAAACGATTTGATCCAACTGTTACAAATTCTGATGGTAATCTAGGAGCAGTAGTCAATGACACTATAAGTGGTTTCAATCGCTTTAATGAATATAACTTTGGAGTTTCATTATCTACAAATATTTACGGTACATTTAACTTCAAAAAAGGTCGTTTAAAAGCCATAAGACATACCATTAGACCTTCTATATCTTATGGATACAGACCAGATTTTGCTCAAGACCACAACCTTCAAGTACAACAAAGTACTGATCCAACTGATCTATTAACATATTCTCCTTTTGAAGACGGAATTTACGGCCCTCCAGGAACTGGAATTACTAACTCTATAGGTATTTCCGTTAACAATGTATTAGAAGCTAAAGTAGCACCCAAAGATCCCGATAGTGATGAAGAAGATAAAAAAATAACTATTCTTAACAATTTAAATTTTAGTACTAGTTATAATATTGCAGCAGATAGTTTAAAATGGAGTCCGCTTACTGTAAGTGCTGGTACACGTCTTTTTAAAGATAAGTTAGCTTTAAACACTAATGCAATATTTGATCCGTATCAAGTAAATAGTAAAGGACAAAGAATAAATCAATTTAACGATGGAATTTTAAGACTTACTAATTTAGGAGTTACCGCAAACTATACGATATCTAGCGACGATTTTAAAAAGGAGAAAGAAGGTAAAAAAGAAGGTAATAAAAATGGTAACGGTGCCCAAGACACCCCTGATTTATTTGGAGAAAATATTGTTCCTACTAATGATTTTATAAGTAATTCTAACAATGAAGGAGAAAATAAAAGTAGAACCAAAGAAGCTGAATTATATAAACTAAAAATTCCTTGGACATTAAATTTAGCCTATGTTATGAATTACTCTAGCAATGGTTTAACAAGTAGTATTGGTAGCCATACAATGATGTTTAGTGGTAATCTAAATTTATCTCCTAAATGGAAAATAACTTTTTCTTCTGGTTATGATATAAAAGACAATGCCTTTACCTATACTAGGCTTGGATTTGATAGAGACTTAGATAGTTGGCGTTTCAGCTTTAACTGGACTCCTTTAGGTCCTAATACCTCTTATAACTTCTTTATTGGAGTAAAATCGTCTGTATTGAGAGATTTAAAATGGGATAAAAATAGACCACCAGATAGAGTTTTATTCTAATTTTAGTTAATTTATAATATCAAACACAATGAAAAAAATAATTACAACAACAAAAGCTCCTGCTCCAATAGGTCCATATAATCAAGCGGTATTAAGTGGTAATACATTATACACCTCTGGTCAAATTGCAATTAACCCTGAAACTGGTGAATTAGTTCAGGACTCTATTGAAGCTGAAACTAAACAAGTAATGGAAAACATGAAAGAAGTTTTAGCGGCTGCTGAAATGACTTTTGAGAATGTAGTAAAAACTTCTATTTTTATTTCAGACATGCATAACTTTTCTAAAATTAATGCTGTATACGCAAAATATTTCGATGAAACTACTGCTCCTGCTAGAGAAACTGTTGAAGTAGCCAACTTACCTAAGTTTGTTAATGTTGAAATCAGTATGATTGCTATTAAATAAAAAGTATGGCTTTTTTATAATATTAATAAGCGTTAAGAACATGATTCTTAACGCTTTTTTTAGTCTTTTCTTGAAAGTATAGCTTAAACCTCAACTATTATTATTGTTGTTTATCATATTACTTCTGTTGTTTATAGATTTATTTTGATGATTTGATTTTTATAACGCAAACTTGTAATCTATTAAAACAGAAACAATGAAATATTTCTATTCAATTCTTTTGATTGCATTTTTAATGTTATCATGTAAAAACAACAAAGAAAATCAAGCCGAAAACAAAGCACCCAAAAAAGAAGTTGCTCAAGCAACAGAAACTATCCTTTCTGGCAATAAATCAATTAATATTGCTAAAAGTACTATTATTTGGAAAGGCCATAAAATATTAGGTAGTCATACTGGTGAAATCAAATTAAAAAATGCTGGATTAACTTTTGACAATGGAACTTTAACTAAAGGTAGTTTTATAGTAGACATGAACACAATTAAAGCTGTTGAACTTATGAAAGATGGAGATGATGATGATGATGAAAATAATGAAGGAGAAGAGCATGATGATAGAGATGATTTAGCAAATCACTTAAAAAATGAAGATTTTTTTGATACTAACAAATACCCTGAAGCTATTTTTACAATTAAACAAGCTACTAAAAACGGTAATTCTTATAAAATAACAGGAGATATGACTATCAAGGGAATTACGAAAGAAATCTCTTTTGATGCTACTATTTCTGAACAAACTCTAAAATCTCATTTAAAAATTAACAGAACCGACTTTGGAATAAAATATGGTTCAGGTTCTTTTTTCAAAAACTTAGGTGACAATATAATTAAAGATCAATTTGATTTAATTATTTCTTTAGTTATTGAGTAATACTTTTTCTTTAATTTTTGATAATTTTTAAAGATGTCGTTATTTTCAACACCTCTTAATTCCTTAAAATAACGACAAAAAACCGAAACAATTTGTTTCGGTTTTTTTTATATAATTAAACAGCTTTTATTAATAATTCTGCTGTTGCTGGATTTGTTGCTAAAGGTACATCATGAACATCACACAAACGTAATAGCATTGAAATATCAGGTTCGTGAGGGTGCTTTTCATGTGGATCTCTAAAAAACAGCACCATATTACATTTACCTTCTGCAACTCTACTCGCTATTTGTGCATCACCTCCATAAGGACCAGATAAGTATTTTGTCACTTCAAAACCAGCCTTTTCTACTTTAGACCCTGTTGTTCCTGTTGAAATTAATTTAATATTCTTCTGATGTAAAATTACTTGATTCTCATTTAAAAACTGAACCATTTCGGCTTTCTTACCATCGTGTGCTATTATTGCTATTTCCATATAATCTATTTTAAATAAAAAATTCCCGCATTTGATGCGGGAATACAATTTACAAAATATTTTATGCTTTTATAACGACGCAGAATATTCTAATAGGTCAACAATCTTAGTTGCATATCCAAACTCATTGTCATACCAAGATATAACTTTAAAAAAGTTCTCATTTAACTCTAAACTTGCATCAGCATCAATAACTGAAGTTCTTGTTTCAGATACAAAATCTTGAGACACAACCTCATCTTCTGTATAACCTAAAACTCCTTTTAACTCTCCTTCTGAAGCTTCTTTTAATGTTGCTAGGATATCTTGTAAAGAAGTCGATTTTTCAGTTCTAAATGTTAAATCTACTAAAGATACATCTGCTACAGGAACTCTTACAGCCATACCTGTTAACTTACCTAACATTTCCGGAATTACCTTGGTTACTGCTTTTGCTGCACCTGTAGAAGTTGGAATAATATTATTTACAACTGAACGACCTCTTCTCCATTTTTTATTAGGTCCATCTACAGTATTCTGAGTAGATGTAGCTGCATGCACAGTAGTCATTAAACCTTCTGTCATTCCATAAGCATCATTAATAACTTTTACTAATGGCGCTAAACAATTTGTAGTACAAGAAGCATTTGAAATGATAGTTTCTTCAGCTGTCATTTCAGTATGATTTACTCCCATCACATACATTTTTGCATCTTTTGATGGCGCCGAAATAATTACTTTTTTAGCCCCTCCTTTTATATGTAGCTCTGCTTTTTCTTTATCTGTAAAAAAACCTGTAGATTCTATAACATACTCAGCTCCTACTTCGTTCCACTTTAAGTTTTCAGGATTTCTATCAGCTGTAACACGAATAACCTTACCATTTACCACTAAATTCCCATCCTTTACCTCAACATCACCATCAAAACGTCCGTGAACAGAATCATACTTTAATAAATAAGCTAAATAATCGACATCTAATAAATCATTAATCCCAACTATCTCTATGTTATCTCTATTAATTGCCGAACGGAAAGCTAGTCTACCAATCCTTCCAAATCCGTTAATCCCTATTTTAATCATTTGTTTCTATTTTTGTGTTCTATGGGTCGTTTTTTTAATTTTATACGCCCCACTTGCTTAATAAAGTGAACCTACAAATATAAAACTTATCCGAATAAAAAAACCTGATAGCTTTAAAAACTATCAGGTTAATGTTTTGAATTTAACAAATTTTTATAAAGATGCTGAATATTCTAATAAGTCAACAATTTTAGTAGCATATCCAAACTCATTGTCATACCAAGATACTACTTTAAAGAAGTTACTATTTAACTCTAAACTCGCATCTGCATCTACTATTGAAGTTCTTGTATCAGAAACAAAATCTTGTGATACAACTTCATCCTCTGTATAACCTAAAATTCCTTTTAACTCTCCTTCTGAAGCTTCTTTTAAAGCTTTTTTGATTTCTTCTAAAGAAGTAGCTTTTTCTGTTCTAAAAGTTAAATCTACTAAAGAAACATCAGCTACAGGAACTCTTACAGCCATACCTGTTAATTTACCTTCTAAGGCAGGAATTACTTTTGTTACTGCTTTTGCTGCTCCTGTAGAAGCAGGAATTAAGTTATTAAGAACAGATCTTCCTCTTCTTCTATCTTTATTTGGTCCATCTACTACTCCTTGTCCAGAAGTTGCAGCGTGTACTGTAGTCATTAATCCTTCTACAATTCCAAAGTTTTCATCTAACACTTTAGATAATGGTGCTAAACAATTTGTTGTACAAGACGCATTAGACATTACAGTTTCATCAGCAGTCATTTCTGTGTGGTTTACTCCCATCACATACATCTTAGCATCTTTAGATGGTGCTGAAATAAATACTTTCTTTGCTCCTCCTTTTAAATGTAAACCTGCTGCTTCTTTTGTTAAGAAGAAACCTGTAGATTCTATTACGTAATCAGCTCCAGCTTCATCCCATTTTAAATTTTCAGGGTTTCTTTCTGCTGTTACTCTTATTTGTTTTCCATTAACAATTAATTGACCGTCTTGTACCTCAACATCACCATCAAAACGCCCGTGAACAGAATCATACTTTAATAAATATGCTAAATAATCTACATCTAGTAAATCGTTTATTGCAACTACTTCTACATTAGCTCTATTTATTGCTGCTCTAAAGGCGATTCTTCCTATCCTACCGAATCCATTAATTCCTATTTTTATCATACTTACTATTTTAATTACTAAATTTTACGTGGTCATTATATCAGAAACTCTTAAAAGTTCCTTATTAATCTCATTTTGACCTTTTATTGCTTTCTCTAAATCTATCGTTTCTATCTCATTATTGTTGAGTCCAACCATTAAATTTGTTTTTCCATCGATTAACAACTCAACAGCTTTCACTCCCATCCTACTTGCTAAAACTCTATCAAAACAAGATGGTGTTCCTCCTCTTTGCATATGCCCTAAAACAGATACTCTTACTTCATAGTCTTCTAAATTCTCTTCTACATAGTCAGCTAATTCAAAAACATTTTTACCTGTTTTATCTCCTTCTGAAACCACTACAATACTTGAAGACTTTCCTGCTCTTCTACTCTTTTTTAAAGATTCTAATAACCTATCCAATCCTAAATCTTCTTCTGGAATTAAAATCTCTTCAGCACCTGCTCCAACACCTGCATTTAACGCTATAAAACCAGCATCACGTCCCATAACCTCAACAAAAAACAACCTATTATGTGAAGATGCGGTATCTCTAATTTTATCTATAGCGTCTACAGCTGTATTCAAAGCCGTATCATACCCTAAAGTGTGAGTAGTTCCAAAAATGTCGTTATCAATTGTTCCTGGGATTCCTATTATTGGGAAATTATACTCTTTATTAAACACAACCCCTCCTGTAAAGGATCCATCTCCTCCAATTACAACAAGAGCATCAACATTATTTTCTAGTAGGTTTTCGTATGCTTTTTTACGTCCTTCTTCAGTTCTAAACTCTTTAGACCTTGCAGACTTTAATATAGTACCTCCTTTATGAACTATATTATTTACACTTCTGGCTGTTAAAGGAATCATATCTCCTTCAATCATTCCTTGATATCCTCTATATATTCCTACACATTCAGTTCTATAATAAGCACAAGCTCTAACAACTGATCTAATTGCTGCATTCATTCCTGGCGAGTCTCCACCAGAAGTCATTACTGCTATTTTTTTTATTTTTCTCATAAATCTCAGGTTCAAAATTAAATAAATATAGTGCTTCTCTAACAAAAAACTGCGAAATCGTTTTCGACTTTAATAGCAATTTAACGTTTGAAAATATTTAATTACATTAGCCAATAAACCAAAAAATTATGACTTTAACCACTATTGATTATATAATCATTGTAGGATTTTTTATAATCTCTTTACTTATAGGAGTTTGGGCTTCTAAATCTGCAGGGAAAAATAGTTCCGAATTCTTTTTATCTGGTAGAAATATGCCTTGGTGGTTATTAGGAGTATCTATGGTTGCAACAACCTTTGCCGCAGATACTCCTGGACTGGTTACTGAACTTGTTAGAAAAAATGGTGTTTCTGGTAACTGGGTATGGTGGGCCATGTTACTTACTGGTATGCTTACTGTTTTCTTTTATGCTAAGCTTTGGAGAAAATCGGGTATTACAACCGATTTAGAATTTTATGAATTACGATACTCTGGTAAAACAGCTAGTTTTTTACGAGGTTTTAGAGCTATATATTTAGGAGTTATCTTCAATATTATAACCATGGCTGGAGTTTGTTTAGCTGGAGCAAAAATTGCAAATATATTATTAGGTATTTCTCAAGGAGAAATGCTTTTATATTCTTCTATAATTGTAGTGATTTATTCTTCATTAGGAGGTTTAAAAGGTGTCTTACTTACCGATTTTGTTCAATTTTTAATTGCTATGGTAGGGTCAATATGGGCTACTATTTATATTGTAAACCTTCCAGAAATCAATGGTCTTTCTAACTTATTATCGCATCCAAATGTTAGTTCTAAATTAGCAATGCTACCTGATTTTTCTAATACAGAAGCTTTAATTACATTATTTATCATTCCTTTTGCTGTTCAATGGTGGAGTACTTGGTATCCTGGAGCTGAACCTGGTGGAGGTGGTTATATTGCTCAACGAATGCTAGCTGCTAAAGATGAAAAGAATGCTACTTGGGCTACTTTATTTTTCAACTTTGCGCACTATGCTTTACGTCCTTGGCCATGGATTATAGTTGGATTAGCTTCATTAATCATATTCCCTTCTTTAGAAAGTATGAATCAAGCCTTTCCAAGTCTAACTACAGAAATGCAAGGTCACGATGTTGGATATGCTGCAATGATGACTTATTTACCTGCTGGTTTATTAGGTATTGTACTAACATCATTAATCGCTGCTTTTATGAGTACAATTTCTACACAGTTAAATTGGGGTAGTTCTTATTTAGTAAATGATTTTTATAGCCGATTTATCAATAAAGATGCTTCAGAAAAACAAAAAGTAATCATCGGAAGAATATCAACAGTTTTATTAATGTTATTTGCTGCTCTTTTTTCTTTTTATTTACAATCGGCAAAAGATGTTTTTGATTTATTACTTCAAATAGGTGCTGGAACTGGTTTACTATTTATTTTACGATGGTTTTGGAGTAGAATAAATCCTTATAGTGAAATAGCTGCAATGGCTATCTCTTTCTTTATTGCTGTTTTCTTTTTTATCAATGGTAAAATGGAAACTCCAATGATTGAAATAGCTGGTTATTGGCAATTAATTATAGGTGTTTTAATTACTACTGTTGGATGGGTTTTAGTTACTTTTTTAACTTCTCCAACTGATCAAAACACAATAAATAATTTTAATCAATTAATTTTTGAAGGAGAAGATAAGTTTAAAAATATTGGTGCTAAAATTGTTGGATTTATAACTGGTACTATTGGAGTGTATAGTTTTCTATTTGCAACTGGAAACTGGATTTACGGAAAAACTTTAATTGCTATTATACTCTCTGTTTTAACACTAGGTTGTATTATAGTTTTACGTAAGATATGGAAACATATTTCTTAAGTTAGCATATAACAAACAATAAAAAAGCTCCAAGATTTACATTTTGGAGCTTTTCTTTTACTTTATTACTTTTTTGTGATTGGATATTATTTCCTGTACCCTTTCTTTTTCATAAACTGAAGGATACAACTCTTTTATGATTGAATGATATTCATAATCTATAGCTAAGGCATTTTTCAAATGCGTTAAACTATATTCCTCTTTATCTAAAATCATAAATAATCCACATAAGCGATATTCTACCTCTGCAAATTCTTTATATATCTTTTTAGCTTTAATCAAAACTTTTAAAGCTTGGTTAAATTCTCCTAAGAACAATAAGATATCTGTTAAAGCTATATAGATTTCAATTTCTTTATCTCCTAACTCAATACAGTTATAAAAAGCTTTTACTGCTTCTTCATAAAAGTTTAATTTTAAATTAATATCTCCATACTTCCTCCAATATAGAGCATTACTTTCATCTATTTGTATTGCTTTATTAATATAGTATAATGCTTTTTGAAAATTTTCATTGCTATAACAAGCATTTGTTAACAGAATCCACCCTCTATCTAAAAGAGGATCTTCATGTACTGCTTTTTTATAGAAATGAATTGCTGTATGAATATTATTTAACTTTTCATAACACTCCCCTATTCTTACATACGCATAAGCAGTAGGATCATCTAATTCTAATGTTATCAAATAATTTTCAATAGCCTCTTCAAAACGATCTAGTTTTTCTAAAGTTTTAGCTTTCTCTAAATACCCTCCAATGAAGCTATCATCTATAAGTACAGCATAATCAAATGAAGTTAAAGCTTCTTTAAACATTCCTATTTCAAAATATTGCCTTCCTAATTGATGCCAAGCGACTTCACAATAAGGATTTTTATCTAAATAAGAATTTAAGAATTTTATAGCATCTTCATGGTTTCCTTGCATATCAAAACAATACACAATATTATACAGTGAAGAATAATCTTCATAATCAACATCAATACATTTAGCAAAGTTTAAACGAGCATTTTCAAAATCGTCTAAATACAAATATTCCATTCCCAACATAGACCATATATCTACAGGGTCTTCAATGTATTGTAAAGACTCTTTTAGTATTGAAATAGCTTCTATATGTTTTTTCTTTTTTGATAAAATAACAGCTTTCTGAATGTACACCTCATCGTTATGAGGTTCTACTGCTTCAATGTTTGTTAACATCTTTACAGCTTCCTCTAATTCATCTTCGAATATTAAAAGTTCAACTTTCATGAGTTTAAGTTGAATTGAAGTAGGATGCTGTTCTAACCCCAGCTGTACAGCTTTTTTTGCCAATGAATGTTTACCTATATTTAAGTAATGCTCTATAATTGTTTCAAACTCAGCAGCATCAAAAAAATATACATCATTGGTTTTTAACATTGATTCAAATTTTGATAATGACATAGGCAACAGATTTGAATTTATATAAATTTACTACAAGAACAGTGCCTTTTTACTCAAATCTCTTTTTGTTTTCAACAATTTAATTAACAATTTCAACTAGGAATTCCCTAGCTATTTTAGGTATTTGAAAGAACAAATTATTTTTCTATATTTGAAAGGATTAAAGAAATCTACAAAAAATTAAAATCTAATTTTAAACAAAAAATCATGAGTAAATTTGACGAAAAAGTAGAACTGTATAAAAAGTTTATGGACGATAGAGATATCCGTTCTAACACTGATTTATTAAAGGCTGTGACAAAAGGATTAGGGCCATCTATCTATAAAAAAGATGCTGAAACTGTTTCAGGTTCAGACCCTAAAGAATTGGAAACTGTTAAGAAGAACTTCTTAATGAAAAAATTAGGTTTAGATGATAGTCCTGAATTAGACAAAGCTATTGACGACGTTATGGAAAGAATTGGAAGATCTGAAAGAAATAAGTATCGTGCAGTTGTATACTACATGCTTACTAAGAAATTTGATAAAGAATCTGTTTACGGAATGTAAAAATCTCTTTATGTATATAAAAAATAAAGTCCTGTATTCAATAAATACAGGACTTTTTCTATTTTAGCCGTCAACAAACAACCTATATTATGTCGCAATTTATTAGTGTTTTCGATATGCTAAAAATTGGCGTTGGTCCTTCTAGTTCACATACTTTAGGGCCATGGAGAGCCGCACAACAATGGATTAAAAAACTAAAAGACAATGATCTTTTTGATAACATTGATGGTATTAGAATTGATTTATACGGTTCTTTATCTTTAACTGGTAAAGGACACGCTACCGATTTATCTGTGTTATTAGGGTTAAGCGGTACCGATCCTGAGTACATTCCTGTAGATGATATAGACACAATTATCAATAAAATAAAAACTACTACTCGTTTAGATTTTAACGCAGAGAAAACGATTGTATTTTCAACTGATAATGTTGTTTTTAATAAAGACTTTTTGCCATTTCATTCTAATGGACTAACTTTTAGAGGTTTTTCTAAAGGAAAAGAAATATCTACAGAAACGTATTACTCTATTGGTGGTGGTTTTGTTGTTCAAGAAGATCTAAGTGAATCTGCCGATACAGAAATAAACAAAAAGAACTTTCCTTTTCCTATAAATAGAGCTACAGAACTAGAAGAGTATTGTGAAAATGAAGGAAAAAATATTTCTGATATTGTTTTTCAAAATGAATTAATTCTAAACGATGAGAATCATATTAATTCTGAATTAAAACGCGTTTGGGATACAATGCTTGAATGCATGTATATAGGATGCCATACCGAAGGAGTTTTACCAGGAGGTTTAAACGTAAAAAGAAGAGCCTTTGAAACTCATCAAAAATTAATAAAAGGAGCTACCTACAACAGTAAAGGAGAATGGCTTACAGCTATTAGAGGTACTGAGGTAAAATTTAGAGAAATACTTAAATGGGTTAGTTGTTTAGCCTTATCGGTAAATGAAGTAAATGCTTCTCTAGGTAGGGTTGTTACCGCTCCTACAAATGGAAGTGCGGGAGTAATTCCTGCTGTTTTAATGTACTACCTAGTAATTGAAAACCATGATGGAGATTTTGAACATATTAAAAAGTTCTTACTAGTTGCTGGAGAAATTGGTAGTATTTTTAAGAAAAACGCAACAATCTCTGCTGCTATGGGTGGATGTCAAGCCGAAATAGGAGTCTCTTCTGCTATGGCTGCAGCTGCTCTTACTGAACTATTAGGAGGAACTCCTGGACAATGTTTAGTTGCTGCTGAAATAGCAATGGAACACCATTTAGGACTTACTTGCGATCCTATTGGAGGATTGGTACAAGTACCTTGTATAGAACGTAATGCCATGGGAGCTATTAAAGCTATTAATGCTGCTGAAATGGCTTTAGAAACCAACCCAAAAGAATCTTTAGTTCCTTTAGACAAAGTTATTGATACCATGTGGGAAACTGCTAAAGATATGAACCGTAACTATAAAGAAACCTCAGAAGGAGGTTTAGCAGTTACTGTTGGTTTAGCAGATTGTTAAAAATTATATATAAAATGAGTTTATAAGAAATAACACTTCTTATAAACTCATTCTCATATTTATCAAGTTCTTTTTGAAATTTACTTTTTCGTAAGCTCTAATTGCTCCATGATTTTCTGCATATACATCAAGTCTTACTTCAGAAACATTTTTCGAAAGTATCCATGTATTTAAAGCTTCAACTACTTTTTTGTTCACTCCTTTTCCTCTATGAGTAGCTTTTACATACATAAAACCTAAATAAGCAAACTTATCAAATTTGAAGTACGATTTTGGTATCACAATTCTAGCATAACCTGAGCCTATTATCTCATCGTTTTCAACTGCTACCATTACCTCAACTTCATCAGATAAAATCATAGCTTTAATATCATAATAAGATATTTTTCCTTCTTTTAAGGTTTCATCAAAAGGGCGCTCTGCCTTAATCAACTCTTGTTCAAAATCGAGTAAAATAGGTAAGTCTTCTAAATTTGCTTTTCTTGTTGTAATCATTCTTTATCTTTTTCAACATTAATAAATCCAAGGTAAATAAATAAGATTATTAAATAAACTACATGCAATACACTTAATGGACTATCATTAAACAAATCGTAAATAATCTTTAAAATACCTATTGAAATCAATAATAAAATAATTTTACTTTTCTTATCTATTGATTTTATAATAGATATTAGAGAGAAATATAGAACTAAAATACAACCTATAAAGTTTAACCATAAATAACTTATTATTGACTGTCCTCCTTCTTGCTCTAATTTATAAATACCAAAGTAATATATTAAGCAAATTATAATCTGTGTCAACAACGCACCTCCAAATACCGAATTTCCTTTTACTTTTTTAAAGAAAAATGCTAACAAGAAAATTCCTAATACGTTTCCATAAAAAATGGATCCAATAATATTTACTAACTGGATTAAATTATCAAATAAATTGGCGACACAAGCAACTAGAATAGCTAACAATCCCCACCCTAACGTAAACCATTTAGACATTTTTACATAATGCTCTTCACTATATTCTTTAGTTACATTACGTTTGTATAAATCGATTGCTGTGGTAGATGCTAAAGCATTTAATTCTGATGCTGTAGACGACATAGCTGCCGATAAGATTACAGCCAGTAATAAACCTATTAATCCTTTAGGTAAATTATGCAATATAAAATGAATAAAAACATAGTCTTTATCATTTGTTTCTACCTCTGTATTTGCCTTTTTAATTATAGCTTTTGCATCAGCTTTTAAACTCTTATCTTGTTCATTTAACTCTTGAAGTTGTTTTTTGTTCTCTTCTGTTAAACCTTCAAATATTAATGTCCTTTTGCTATTCTCTATTTGAATATGCTTTAGTTGTAGTTCTTTATATTCATTAGCGTATTGAGATTTCTCAACAACTTCATTTGCTTTTGGATTAAAGTTTAAAGGCGAAGCATTAAACTGATAAAAAACAAATACCATTACCCCTACTAACAGAATAAAAAACTGCATTGGAACTTTTAACAAACCGTTAAAAATTAATCCTAATTGACTTTCTCTAGCTGACTTTCCTGATAAATATCGTTGTACCTGACTTTGATCAGTACCAAAATAAGAAAGCATTAAAAAAGTACCTCCTAAAATACCTGTCCAAACTGTATAACGATTGTTCAAATCCCAAGAAAAATCAAGCACCTTCATTTTATCTGAAGCACCTGCTATTTCTAAAGCTTTTGTAAATGTAATTCCATCAGGTAAGTATTGAAGTATAAGGTAAAAAGCAATAAACATTCCTGCAAAAATTACAGCCATTTGTTGCTTCTGTGTAACACTTACTGCTTTGGTTCCTCCAGAAACTGTATAAACAATTACTAAAAATCCTATGATAATATTTAGCGTTATCAAATCCCATCCTAAAACAGCCGATAAAATAATGGCTGGTGCAAAAATGGTAATCCCTGCTGCTAAACCTCTTTGAATTAAAAATAAAATTGCGGTAAGCGTTCTTGTTTTTTTATCAAAACGACCTTCTAAATACTCATAGGCCGTATAAACCTTTAATTTATGATAGATAGGTATAAAAACTAAGCAAATAATAACCATAGCAATAGGCAGTCCAAAATAGAATTGCACAAAGCCCATTCCACTATGGAATGCTTGTCCAGGAGTTGATAAAAAAGTAATGGCACTCGCTTGAGTTGCCATTACAGATAGACCTATAGTCCACCATTTACTTTCGTTTCCACCTTTAATATACTCTTCTACATTTTTGCTTCCTCGTGTTTTCCAAACACCATAAAATACAATAAACAATAATGTTAAAGAGAGTACAATCCAATCAATTGTTTGCATAATTAACTAGTATATAAATTTGTAATAATGTAAAATATTGATATATAAATCAGGTTTGCAAACAGTACTAGCGTGTACTCTTTTTTCCAAGTATATTTTTGTTGACTCATTTATTTGTTTGGTTTATCGAAAAAACTATCAGCCAATGATGCTTGACTTAATAATGGTAATTTAAATTCAGTTGGTTCTCCTCTTGGAACAGTAGGATTCCCTTCTTCATTTTTCTGGTACCAAGTTATTGATTTTGGTAATAAGAAACCGTTAACATTTTCCCAATCATTATATCTAATTAGACTAAACTTATCAGATGGTTTCTTACTAAAATAAGTAACTGTATACCCTAACCAAGTCATTTCTTTAGTTGTTGGATCGTAATATATAAAATAGTTATCATCTGGAGAAGAACCTATAGCTCCTTTATAAGATATTTTAACTCCTGGGTATTTTTTTCCTTCAAACTCTATTGGTTTTGTTTCAGAATAAACTATTCCATCATCTGCTAATACAAAAGGCATTGCATAAAAATAGAAATATAAGTTATAGTAAAACTTTGGATCTTTTTTATAAGCAGTAGTATCAGATACCCATACATCTTTTCCATTATATCCTAAAGAGTATTCAGGTGAATTAATTACTGTTTTTCTTGAATGTAAGTCAATTGTATGTTCTTCCTTATTTAAAGTATATGATAACGTTTTCATTTTATTCCACTCCTCAATTCCTCCATGCTTTTTGAAAACCTCTGTTAATTCTTCAGGAAATTTTTTCTCTTTAACTTCAGTTGATGTAGCTTCTTCTTTTTGAGTTTCTTTTTTAGATTCATTCTTACATCCTATAGAAACAATAGCAATAGCTATTAATAAAACTAGTTTTTTCATTTTAAATAATGTTTATGTTGATGCAACATACGTCGTATATTGAAGGTAAACTTACATAAGTTTATGAATATAAAAAACAAAAAACGCCCAATTAGGCGTTTTTGTGACATTGCATTTTTTAGTTTTTTACTTCGGTTAGAGTAAAACACTCATTTTGTTTTCTTTTTTCATATAATTTTCCCTGACGACGCGATACGAACCCCCATTCATATCTAACTCACTTAAGAGCTTAATTTTTAACCAAGACAAAGATATTTTATGATTTCAACAACTTGGTAAGTGTTTCACTTACTTTTAGTAAGTGTTTCACTTACTTTTTATTTACACTTGTCAAAACCTTTGTTTTACAAACATTTATCTTTGTTAATTAGCATTTTCTTAACATTTCAAAAAATAATGTATATTTGCTGCTTATGATGAAAATAAATTTACATATCGCTATTTGGCTAATGAAGCCAACTTGTAGTTTTCGTGAAGTTGTTGATGGGCAATTTTACAAAAGCGGACGTAATATGTTTATTTCTGACAATTTTCGAATATGATTTAGCATAAAAATAACACTATATAAAGCGTCCAACTTAAATTGGACGCTTTTTTTTATAATTTTTTTAAAAATATTGGCATTTTAATTTAAACATATAAAAAGTAAACCTTGACTCATAAACAACTGAACTACAAACTGTTGCTAACAAGCTAAAATCTAGATAATATCTGGACAGGCCCCCTACACCTTAAAAACAACCTAACATATTGAAAATCAATAAAATAACTATTGATTTTTCTTGTTTATATCAAAACATTTTGTATATTTGTATCGTAATCATTTGAAAGGTATTTGAGTGATTATTTAACAAATTAATATTTAAAAATTATGAAACTATTTTATTTAAACCCAATGATCGAAAGACTATCTAAAGGAGGAGATGGCAGTTACATAAAAATGAGTAAGGATGTTTATTGTAAAAAGCAATATTTAATGATGAGTTAGCAACAAATCAATAATATAGTATATATACAAAAGGCGCCTTGAAAAGGGCGCCTTTTTTTATGAAAAGAAACAAAAACGAACACAGTAAAAAAAAGCACAAAAAACTTGTACAATTCGTTATTTTTCACTATCTTAATTGGACGAAATTGAAAGCTATGAAAACATTAAAATTGCACAAACTAAATGAAAAAGGACGTTTACTCATTAAACAACAACGCTTACTAAAATTGTGTTCGTTTACACAATCTATGTCACTATTTTAGTGATAGAATCAACTAGCGTTCATTAAAAAATTGCAAAACGCTTCCTTTATTATGACAAAGTAGAATTCCTGAAGTCTGTTGTACTCAATAGGCCTTAGTAGTAATAAGTCTTCACGAGTTGATGTTCCATATCAACTTAATTCTACAAACTACCCAAATTTCTTGGGCTAGATGACTATTGCCTTGATTTTTCCGAGGCTAAAATAATCGAACATAACCAATTCGATACTATAACAGCTGCATATGCGGCATGGAAAACTAATGTCAAATATTAAAAATTGAAAATTATGAAAACTTTAAAAACTACTTTACTAATCAGCATGCTAATCCTTTTAACAACTAGTTGTACAGACTTAACAAAAGACGATTTAGTTCCTGAAACTAATAACATAGAATTAACTACTACCAACACTGGACTTCCAGGAGACGGTGGAAATACTCAAAATGGAGACTCTGGTATCAATACTGGTGGTGGTAACAACCAAGATACAGGTGGTGACGATGGAACTGACGGTGATGGTGATGGTGGAAAAGGAAATTAATTCTTTTATAAATACAAAAGCCTTTAACAAATGTTAAGGGCTTTTTTTTTAGATTTGCTTAAAACCAACAACTATTGAAACCTCTTAAAACAATACTTGCTTTTATACTTTCATTATATTTAGGAAATATAACGTGTTTTTCTGCCTCTGAAAAATATCTTCAATTAGAAAACGACAGTATTAAAATTTGGCTAAAAAAGGTAAAGAATAAAAAATTAGACAGTACTTCCAAGTCTCAACTTTTAAAAAAATCTTATAAATATGTTTTAAGCAAAAACAAACCTCTTCCGTTAGAGCTAAGTTCAATTGCTTATGAATATTACAATTTGAAAGATACTACTTCATTTTTTAAAATAAATAAAGAAGCCTTAAACTCTGCTATAAGAAACAAGCATACATACGCTACAGGTGACGCCCATTGGAATTATGCTACATACTACCTACGCCTTGAAATTTTCGACAAAGCCTATTTTCATTTTAACAAAGCCTACGAAAATTTCATAAAAGAAGATTATAAAAAGGAAGCTGCTGAAATACTATATGGAATGGCTAGGATTAAAGGTTTTAATAGAGATTATACTGGTAGTGAAGTCCTAAATATTAAAGCTATAGAATTATTTAAAGAATTAAAGGACTTTAAAAGACTCTACAGGGCATACAATCATTTAGGTTTTTTACAAAATGATATTAAAAAATATGATAGAGCTCTATTCTATTATTCTAAAGCTATTTTTTACTTAAATAAAACAGAATACAAAAATAAATATTACGAAATATTATTAAATAACATTGGTAGGGCACATTTTAAGAAAAAAGATTACCATAAAGCCATAGAATATTATAATAAAGCTCTTAAAATTAATAAACAAAAACAAAACTTAGCTAGACTTTTAAATAATAGAGCTTATTGCAAACTATTAATGAAAGATACCACTAGTATTAAAAAAGATTTTTTTAAAGCTTTAACAATCCGAGATAGCATAGGAGATAAAACTAATATTTTAAGTTCAAAGATATCTATATCTGATTATTATAAATATATTAAAGATACCATCAATGCCTTAAAATATGCTAAAGAAGCCAACACACTAGCCAAACAAATAAAAAACGGTGGTGATTATTTAACTACTTTAAATCAACTTGCCAATTTAGACAAACAAAATTCTAAAAAATATTTAGATCGCTACATAGAGTTTAATGATAGTTTGATTAGTGCTGAACGTAGAATACAAAATAAATTTACCCGTATTGAGTTTGAAACCGATGAATATATTGCAGAAACCAAACGTTTAAATCAACAACGTATTTGGATAATAGTTACTAGTATTGGTGGTATTCTTATTTTAAGCTTACTTTATTTTTTACGTGTTCAAAAGGTAAAAAACGAAAAACTTCGCCTAGAAGCTGAACAGCAAAAAGCTAATGAGGAAGTATATGTATTAACACTACAACAACAAGCAAAACTTGAAGAAGAAAAAGTTAAAGAGCGTAACCGAATTTCAGAAGAATTACACGATGGTATTCTTGGAAAACTCTTCGGTACACGTTTTGGTTTAGGATTCTTACCTCTTAAAGGTGATGATCAAACACTTGAAAAACACCAATCTCTTTTAAACGAATTACAAGAAATTGAAAAAGAAATTAGAGAAGTTTCTCATAGACTAAGCGATAATTTTGATAGTTCTAATATTAACTTTACCAGTATTATTGAACAATTATTAAAAGATAAAAGCATCATTGGTAACTTTAATTATAAGTTTTCTTTTGATAAAAATATTGCTTGGAAAGACATTAATGAAGTTACCAAAGCCAATGTTTATAGAATTATACAAGAAGCTTTGCAAAATATTATAAAACATGCAAAAGCAAAAAACGTTACTTTAGTGTTCTCTAACGAAAACCAAAACCTAATTATCAATTTAAAAGACGACGGCGTTGGCTTTAACCCCAAAAAAGGTAAAAAAGGTATTGGAATGAAAAACATAAAATCGAGAGTAGAAAAATTAAACGGTACAGTACAGTTTTTATCGGAAGTAGATAAAGGTACTGCCCTATTAATTACAACCCCTTATAAAATGAATAATGAATAGTAAAAAATACACTGCTTTAATTATTGATGATCATCCATTAATTTCTGAAGCCTACAAAAGTGCTTTTAATTACATTGATCAACAAAACGAACACATTACATTTGAAATACATGTTGCTCATAATTGCGACACCGCTTATGATCTTATAAAGCAACATGCTGATATTTCTAAAAAGGTAGATATCATTTTTTTAGATATGCGATTACCCGCTTCTTCCGATGGTACTATTTTATCTGGTGAGGACTTAGGTTTAAAAATAAACGCAATGTTGCCTGACGCTAGGATAATTGTTTCTACTACTTTTAACGATAACTATAGGGTTCATAGTATTTTTAAAAACATTAATCCTGATGGTTTTTTAGTTAAAAATGACATTACTCCTCAAGAATTGGTAACTGCTATACAAGAAGTACTAAACGATCCTCCTTACTATAGTAAAACCATTACTAAACTTCTTAGAAACGAAGTTACCAGTGAGTATCTAATTGACGATTGGGACAGAAAAATGTTATATGAATTGTCTATTGGTACTAAAATGAAAGATTTACCTGACATCATCCCGCTTTCTTTTGCTGGTATTGAAAAAAGAAAACGTCAAATCAAACAAATGTTTGGTGTAAATAGCTCTGACGATAAAGATCTTATCTTAATGGCTAGAGATAAAGGCTTTATTTAAGCTTTTTAAGCACTTTTAACCCGTCTACCTCATACTAACCCATTTAAAAGAAGTTAGTGCGTCCCCCATGAGTATAGTCATCCCCTTTCCCTACACTTATGCTCTGTTTAGTTTTTAAGGTACTTTTACTTTAAAACTTCTATTCTATTTTTTCAACAATAAAAAAGCCACAGTTCAATACTATATTAAACTGTAGCTATAAATATTTTATTTGAAGTTTTTATAGGCGTTCGTCGATAATACTTTGTACTACTTCAGGATTCAACAAGGTAGAAACATCTCCTAAATTATCTAACTCGTTATGCGCTATTTTACGTAAAATTCTTCGCATAATTTTACCTGAACGTGTTTTTGGCAATCCAATCGTGAATTGGATTTTATTCAATTTGGCAATAGGTCCAATATGCTCAGTTATAATCTGATTAATTTCTTTACGTAAATTATCATGATTTCTTCCTTCTCCTACATCTTTTAATATTACATAACCATACAATGCATTTCCTTTTACATCATGTGGATATCCTACAATAGCACTCTCTGCTACTGCTGGATGCTCATTGATAGCATCTTCTATTGGTGCTGTTCCTAAATTATG
Organism: Tenacibaculum aiptasiae; assembly: GCF_965221665.1. NCBI lineage: Bacteria > Pseudomonadati > Bacteroidota > Flavobacteriia > Flavobacteriales > Flavobacteriaceae > Tenacibaculum > Tenacibaculum aiptasiae. Next base: position 342,087 of record NZ_CBDCSN010000003.1, on the reverse strand, counting down.
TCCTGACACAATAATTACATCATCTACTCTACCAGTTATTCTATAATAACCAACTTCATCACGTAAGGCTCCATCTCCTGTAAAATACTTATTTTCAAAAGCAGAGAAATAGGTGTCTTTATAACGCTGATGATTTCCCCAAATAGTTCTTGCCATAGATGGCCATGGATATTTTACACACAAGCGTCCATCTACTTGATTTCCTACTATTTCTTTTCCATTTTCATCCATTAACGCTAATTGCACTCCTGGCAATGGTAATGTTGCATAGGTTGGTTTTGTTGGAGTCACATAAGGTATTGGAGAAATCATCATTCCGCCAGTTTCTGTTTGCCACCAAGTATCTACAATAGGGCTTTTCTTTTTTCCTACATTGTCATTATACCAATGCCATGCCTCTTCATTTATAGGTTCTCCTACAGTTCCTAAAACTTTTAGAGAAGATAAATCATACTTATCAACAAATTCTAACTTTTCCTTTGCTAAAGCTCTAATAGCCGTTGGTGCTGTATAAAACTGATTTACCTTATGTTTTTCTACTATTTCCCAAAAACGTCCAAAATCTGGGTAGCTTGGCACTCCTTCAAACATTACTGTAGTTGCACCATTAGCTAAAGGACCATAAACTATATAACTATGTCCTGTAATCCAACCAATATCGGCAGTACACCAATACACGTCATTTTCTTTATAATTAAATACATTTTTAAAAGTATATGCTGAATATATCATATATCCCGCTGTAGTATGTAACATTCCCTTTGGGCTTCCTGTTGAACCTGAAGTATATAAGATAAATAAAGGATCTTCTGCTTTTACAATTTCTGGTTCACAAAAATCTGACGCTTCTTCTAATAATGGTTGTAGCCATTTATCGCGACCTTCTTTCATTTGAATGTCAGTATTAATTCTTTTTGCTACTAATACTGTTTCAACACACTCACAATCATTCAACGCTTCATCTACAATTCCTTTTAAATCGATTGTTTTTGCTCCTCTGTAAGATCCATCAGAAGTAATTACCATTTTCGCTTCACAATCATTTATTCTAGTTGATAATGCTGTTGATGAAAAACCTGCAAATACTACCGAATGCACCGCTCCTATTCTAGCACATGCTAATACAGAGATAGCTAACTCTGGAATCATTGGTAAATAAATACAAACTCTATCTCCTTTTTGTACCCCATTTTCTTTTAAAACATTAGCAAACTTACATACTCTCTTATATAATTCTTTATAGGTAATATGTTCAGCTGCTTCTTTGGGGTCATTGGGTTCAAAAAGAATCGCTGTTTTATCTCCTCTAATTTGTAAATGACGGTCAATACAGTTTTCTGTTATATTTAATTCTGCTCCATCAAACCATTTTACTTCTGGTTTTGAAAAATCGTATTCTAAAACAGAATCCCATTTTTTTCTCCAAACGAAGTGTTCTTCTGCTATTTCTTCCCAAAATAATTCAGGGTTTCGTACTGATCTTCTGTAAACTTGAAAATATTCCTCTAAGGTTTTTACATGGTAGTTACTCATTATTTGCTATTTTTTTGGCGAACTAATCTACAATTTTTTAAAATTTTATAATAGTTTTTATCTAAAAAAGCTTTTAAGAAATGCTATTTTATTATTTTCGATTTTCTATGGATTTTCTCATACTAACATTTTTACAAAACTGGCATATTGTTTTGTTATTCTTTACAGTTGCTGTGTTATACTCATCTGTAGGCTTTGGTGGAGGTTCAAGTTATTTAGCCATTTTAGCACTAACTGGTTTAGCTTTTTCTCAAATTAGAGCTACGGCTTTATTGTGTAATATTATGGTTGTAAGTGGAAATGTTTTTTTATACATCCAAAGTAAAAAATACAATTGGAAAAAAGTACTTCCATTAGTATTATTTAGCGTTCCTTTAGCTTTTATTGGAGGCTATTTACGCATAAGTAAAACCTTCTTTTTTATACTTCTAGGGTTTACTTTGTTATTTGCTGCGATTACCATGTGGATTTCTAAAAAAATAGTTTCTTCTGAAGCTGAGTCGAAATCTTTAAGTATTTCTAAAAATGCTAGTTATGGTGGTATTATTGGTTTTATTTCTGGTATGGTAGGTATTGGCGGTGGAATTTTCTTAGCACCTTTACTTCATTTAACTAATTGGGATAGCCCTAAAAAAATTGCCGCCACTGCTAGTTTTTTTATTTTATTAAATTCTATTGCTGGATTAATTGGACAGTATACAAATCCTGAATTTACAATCAATTGGCATTTGACTTCTATTTTATTAATCACTGTTTTTATTGGTGGTCAAATTGGTAGTAGAATGAGCACCAGACTATTTAGTCCTATTCAATTAAAAAAGGCAACCGCTTTACTGATTGCCTTTGTTAGTATTCGTATTTTACTTAAATACTTGTTTTAACTATTTCTTTTTCGCTTTCATTGCTCTTCCTCCTTGATATAAGGTTAATGCATCAACTACTCCTTCATCATTAGTATGAAATTCTATACTTGCTTTTACTACTTTTAAAAAGAATTTATTATTAGTCTCTGCAAATATTTCAAACTCTGGCTGTCCTGTTGCTTGTGCAAATATTTGGTTATTTTTAGTTCTTATTGTAATTATAAAATTCGGTTGTAACTCATAAGCTCCTTTATATTTTTTTAAAATATCAGCTGCTACTTTTATTTCTTTTTTCTCTTTTGGAGCTTTTTTATTTACCCATACTCCTTTTTCTTTATTAATTCTATTCTTGAAAAGTGCTTCTTTTTTCCCTCTTTTATCAGAAAATTCATATTCTATAAATCCATCTTCAAAAGAAAAATTAGTTGCTGAGGTTGGATAAATTTTAAAATCTTTACTACTACCTTCTCTTTTACTATACAATTGATTATCTTTTAATGTAATATATCTTACAACATCATTATCAAATTGATAGGCTCCAACCCATTTTTTTAATTCTTCATTCGATAATTTAACCACGTTCTTTTTATCAAACTTAGGTTTACCTATTACCAAAGCCGCTATTTCTGTAGCGCTGTTCCTTGGTGAAATACATCCACAGTTTGAGAATGCTATTACATATACGTTTTTACTTGGCACATAAATTCCCATTGATTTATATCCTGGTATAGAACCTCCATGTTCTATTGTTGGAATATCTTTGATTTCATCTAAACTCCAACCATATCCATAATTTATCTTTTTTCCATTGTTTAGAATATAATTTTTAAAAGCCTTAGTTATTGTCTCTTTTTTTACCAATGTATTATTTGTTATAGCCGTTTGCCATTTTAGCATATCATCTACATTAGACATAATTGATCCTGCTGCATAGGGTAAAGTTAAGCTTATATATTGCGCATTAGAAAATACATCACCTCTTCGATTATACCCATACGCTCTATTTTTAATTAACTCCGTTTGACTTCCATAATACGATGAGTTCATATTTAGTTTATCAAAAATTCTTTCCTTGATAAACTTTTGATAGGTCATTCCACTAGCTTTTTCTATTATATAACCTAAAAGAAAATAACCTGAATTATTATACTTATACTTCTCCCCTGGTTCAAAATTCATTGGTTCATTTTTAAAGAAATCTATAAATTCTAAAGGTTTTTTATGAAGTGTAGCTACTTTTCCAAACTCTTTCATTGAAGTATAACTCTTAATACCTGAAGTATGTGTTAATAAATGATGAATTGTTATCTTTTTTCCATGAGTTGGATAATCAGAAATAAACTTAGTTATATCATCCTCTAAGCTTAGTTTACCTTCTTCTAATAACATTAAAATAGCAACCGAAGTAAATTGCTTTGTTATAGACCCCACTTCAAAAACATTTTCCGGAATCATATCTACATCCAATTCTAAATTAGCTTTTCCAAATGCTTTTCTATAAATAACTTTTCCGCCTTTAGCTACCAGGGCAGCAACTCCAGCTTTGCTACTTTTAAAGTCTTTCTTTAAAATATCATCTATTTTTTGTTCTAAGTTTTGAGCTGTTATTATGCCTGTAAGCATAAAACAAAGAACAACAATTCCGTATTTAATTATGTTTCTCATAGGTTAGGTATTTGATTTATAAAAATTAGACGATGGTCAAAAAAAATAGTTACATTCCTTTCTTAAAAAGAAAAAAGCAACATAAATATGTTGCTTTTCTTGTTGTTTGTTTTTGTTACGCTTTTCTTTTTTATCCTAACCAAGCATTCATCATCCATAAAGTTTTTTCTTGCTCTGCTATAAAATCACTCATCATAGAATTTGTTCCTTCATCATCAGCTTCATCAGATAATTCTAATATAGTTCTTTCTATTTTTAACAACTCCGATAGTGAATCTACCACTAAAGTAACTGCCTCTACATCGTTAGATATATTCTTACCTACTTTTACTTTTGACAATTCCGTATAATCGCTAAAAGTATGTAATGGTGTTCCTTGTAATGTTAATATTCTTTCAGCTATTAAATCTACTTTCTCTTGAGCATCAGTATAAAACTCTTCAAATTTCACATGCAATTCAAAAAAGTTTTTTCCCTTAATATTCCAATGTAAACCTCTTACATTTTGATAATACACCTGAAAGTTTGCTAACAAACTATTTAATTCTTTAACTAATTCCTCTGTTTTATTTTTATCTAAACCTATAACTGTTGTATTCATTTTTTATCTTTGTTTTTCTAATTTTTCTGAGTCAAAATTAGGCCAACTTTTATTCAAAAAACTATAAATTCTATTGATAGTTTTAATATCTTTATCGAAAATTTTTATACATGACTATAACACAACTAAAATATACCTTATCTGTTGCTGAGTATAAAAACTTTACAATTGCTGCCGAGCATTGTTTCGTTACTCAACCAACATTAAGTATGCAAATACAAAAATTGGAAGAAGAATTAGACGCTAAAATATTTAACCGTTCTAAAAAACCTATCGAGTTAACTGAAGTTGGTAAAAAAATAGTAGAACAAGCAAAAGTTATTGTCGATGAAAGCAATCGTATTCTAGACATTGTACACCAACAAAAAGGTTATGTTGGAGGTGAATTCAAACTTGGAATAATTCCTACTATAATGCCCACTTTACTACCTATGTTTTTAAAAACATTTAGTAGAAACTATCCTAAAGTTCAATTAATCATAGAAGAATTAACTACCGAGGAAATTGTTAGAAAATTAATGGATGGTCATATTGATGCTGCTTTAGCTGCAACTCCATTAGAAAACGAAGCTATTAAAGAACGTGTTTTATATTACGAACCTTTTGTAGGGTTAATACCACACGAACATCGTTTATTTGAAAAAAAGAAAATTGAAGTTAACGACTTAGAGGTTGACGATATCTTATTATTAGAAGACGGACATTGCTTTAAAGATAGTGTTATTAACCTATGTAGAACTGACAAAAGAAATTCTAAAAATCATTTCCAACTAGAGAGCGGAAGCTTTGATACTTTGATTAAATTATCTAAAGATGGATTAGGTATGACTTTATTACCTTATTTAAATACTTTGGATTTAAACGAAAAAGACAAAGAGCACCTTAGAGAATTTGAAACTCCACCTCCAGCTAGAGAGGTTAGTTTGATTTATCATAAATCTCAATTAAAAATGCAGCTAATCGAAGCTTTAAAAAGTACTATTGATAGTGTTGTAAGAGGTGCTATAGCTTTTAGCGATGTAGAAATAATTAGTCCTTTAAACAAAGGATAATAAATAAAAAAATCCCGCATGTAGCGGGATTTTTTATTTAAAATTTATACTCTGATAATGGTTTTGGAAAATCTTCAGGATTTGCCGCTAAATGATAACGAGGGTCATCAATAGCTTCCTCTATCACATCTGAGAAAATTGGACTTGCCTTATATAATAATACTTTACAGTCTTCACTTAAATGTTTTAAAACAACTTTTTTTCCTGCTGCTTGATATTTTTCAACTAAAGCGAAAATAGCCTCGATGGCTGAGTGATCAGAAACTCTAGATTCAACAAAGTCAATCTCAACTCTATCAGGATCGTTTTTTATATCAAACTTTTCATTGAAAGCTGTAATACTTCCAAAAAACAAAGGTCCCCAAATTTCATAAACTTTAGTACCATCATCTTTCATACGTTTTCTAGCTCTAATTTTCTTTGCATTTTCCCATGAGAATACTAATGCACTAACAATTACTCCTACAAATACTGCAATAGCTAAATCGAAAATTACAGTAACCGCAGATACAATTATTAAAACAAAAGCATCTGATTTTGGAATCTTATTCATAATTCTAAAACTAGACCATGCAAATGTTTCAATTACCATCATAAACATTACTCCTACTAAAGCAGCAATAGGTACTTGTTCTATATACTTATCAGCAAATAAAATAAATGTAAGTAAAGTTAATGCCATCATAACACCTGACAATCTTCCTCTACCGCCAGCGTTGATATTAATTACTGTTTGTCCAATCATACCACAACCACCTGTTCCTCCAAACAATCCACTTACAATATTTCCAGCTCCTTGAGCAACACATTCTTTATTTCCATTTCCTCTAGAATCTGTTAACTCATCAACTAAATTCATTGTCATTAACGACTCAATTAAACCAACTGATGCTGCTAAGAAAGCATATGGAAGAATAAATAATAAAGTATCCAAATTAAATGGTAAATTTTGCCATAATTCTAAGTTTGGTGTAGGGAATTTTCCAGATAATCCGTCTCCTCCACCTTCTCTAATGTAAGAACCAACTGTACTTACATCCATTCCAGATATAACAACAATTGCTGTAGTTATAATAATTGCAGTTAAAGCCGCAGGTACTTTCTTTGTAATTTTTGGAAGTCCCCAAATAATTGCCATTGTTAATAATACCAACCCAATCATGGTAAATAACTCTGTACCTTGCATAAATATGTTAGTATATTCTTTAACTCCTTCTGGTGAAATATTTAATTCTTTATGAGAAAACATTTTTACTTGAGCTATAAAAATTACAATTGCTAAACCATTTACAAACCCCATCATTACAGGATGAGGTATTAAACGTACAAAGCGTCCTAATTTTAAAACTCCTGCTCCAACTTGTATCAGCCCCATTAAAATAACAGCTCCTAATAAATAGTAATACCCCATATTATCTATTGGAGTATCAAAAAGCATCCCTTTTTTGTGTCCTTCAGCAATCATATGCACAAAAATAACCGCCACAGCTCCAGCTGCTCCTGATATTAATCCAGGTCTACCTCCAAAAATTGCAGTAATTAAACCAATAATAAACGCTCCTGAAAGTGCAACTAAAGGATCTATTTGAGCAACAAAGGCAAAAGCTACTACTTCAGGTATCATAGCTAACGAAACTGTAATCCCCGCTAAAGTGTCATCTTTAATGTTAATCTTCTTACTTTTAATGTATTTCATCATAATATCAACAGGTATATTCTAAAAGTTGGCAAATGTAAAGATAATTTTATTCATATAGTTTTATGTTTCATTAACTTTAATTTTGTGGACGTTTTTTTTTGCTTTATTTTTGAACGTTGAACTATCAAACCAATTTGATAGCAACAAATGAGCAGAAAAACACTACTTACATCAAAAGAAATTCAAATCATTCTGCATCGATTAGCTTGTCAGTTAATCGAAAACCATAACGACTTCTCTAATACCGTGCTAATAGGACTTCAACCTAGAGGAACTTTTTTAGCAAAACGATTAGCTAAATTGTTAACAGATGATTATGGAATACAAAATCTTCAATTAGGTTTATTAGACATTACTTTTTATCGAGACGATTTTCGTAGAAGAGACGAACCTTTAGAAGCTACAGCAACTCAAATTGACTTTTTAATTGAAGGCAAAAAAGTTGTTATTATTGACGATGTTTTATACTCAGGTAGAAGTGTACGAAGTGCTTTAACAGCAATTCAGTCATACGGAAGACCTGAAAACATTGAGTTATTAGTGTTAATCGATCGCCGTTTTAGTCGTCACCTTCCTATTCAACCTAATTATAGAGGAAGACAAGTTGACGCTATAAATGAAGAAAAAGTTGTTGTTAACTGGGAAGAAACTCATAAAGAAGATACTATTTACCTTGAACCCAAGCCATCAAAGCTTGATTAGTTATGATTATAAAAACAAACTAAAATGAAGCAGTTAAGCGTTGAACATTTATTAGGTATAAAATACCTTAACAAAACCGATTTAGAGCTTATTTTTGAAACTGCTTCTCATTTTAAAGAAGTTATTAACCGCCCTATAAAGAAAGTTCCTTCTTTACGAGATATTACCATTGCTAACTTATTTTTTGAAAATAGTACTCGTACTAAATTATCATTCGAATTAGCTGAAAAACGTTTATCGGCAGACGTAATTAATTTCTCTGCTGGGCAGTCTTCTGTAAAAAAAGGAGAAACCTTAATTGATACTGTTAACAATATTCTTTCAATGAAAGTTGATATTGTTGTTATGCGTCATGCCAATGTAGGTGCTGGTATTTTCTTATCAAAACACGTAGATGCAAAAATTATTAATGCTGGTGATGGTACACATGAACACCCAACACAAGCTTTATTAGATAGTTTTTCTATGCGTGAAGCTTTAAACAGTAACCTAAAAGGTAAGAAAATTGTTATTGTTGGTGATGTTTTGCATTCTCGTGTAGCTTTATCAAATATTTTTGCTTTACAATTGCAAGGGGCCAAAGTAAAAGTTTGTGGTCCAACAACTTTAATCCCTAGATATATTACTAGCTTAGGTGTTGAGGTTGAAACAAATTTGAAAAAAGCTTTAGAGTGGTGTGATGTTGCTAATGTACTACGTGTACAACACGAACGAATGGATATTAAATATTTTCCTTCAACTAGAGAATACACGCAGTTATTTGGTATTAACAAACAAATACTAGACAACCTTGGTAAGAAAATTGTTATTATGCACCCAGGACCTATAAATAGAGGTGTTGAATTAACAAGTGATGTTGCCGATAGTGACCAATCTATTATTTTAAATCAGGTAGAAAATGGGGTTGCTACTCGTATGGCTGTTATATATTTGTTAGCACAACAAATAAAAAGATAATAATGAAAATTGAAGATAAAAAAGAATATACGTTAGTTCATTTTGATGATACTTCTTTCGAAGATTTCTTATTAAATTTTGAAAAAGAGCATTTTAACTTTAAGGAAAAACACCTTATCATAAAAATTTCAGAAAAAAATAACGTTTCCAAAGAAAATATTTTATTATTTTTGAAATACGCTCAAGTGCATCAAACAAATGGCACATCTTTTGTAATTGTATTAAAAGATGTGAATATTGATGATTTTCCAGAATCGTTAAACATAGCCCCTACATTAGTTGAGGCTGAAGATATTATTGAAATGGAAAATATTCAGCGTGATTTAGGTTTTTAACCTATAGTAATCCCTTAAAATCGAATAACGTATGGTAAAAAAAATACTTTTATTATTTTTATTCTTAGTAACCTTATCTAGTTTCTCCCAAGAGAAACAGGTAGATAAGTTAGTTGCTTCTCCTAACCCTTTTACCAATAATACCACTATTTCATTTAATGCTAAAAGTGACCAGACCGTTATTTTCACCGTTAGAAACGTATTAGGTAAAACTGTATATAGAAAAGAATTAAATATTTCTAAAGGACGTAATTCATATCCTTTTTATCGCAACGATTTAAAGTCGGGTATGTATATTTATGCTATACAGAGTAATAAGAATATCATTTCAAAACGTTTCGTAATAAAATAAATGAGTTTGCATTTAACTATTTTAGGATGCCACTCTGCTACCCCAAGAGTTAATGCACACCCTACATCTCAGTATTTAGAAATAAACAACCGTCATTTTTTAATTGATTGTGGAGAAGGCACTCAAAGACAAATGAGAAAATATAAAGTTGGTTTTTCTAAAATCAATCACATATTTATCTCTCATTTGCATGGAGATCACTTTTTTGGACTAATTGGCTTAATTTCTACATTTGGAATACTCAATAGAGAAAAAGACTTACATATTTACGGACCTAAAGGAATTAAAGAAATTACTGTTCTTCAATTAAAAATTTCAAAATCTTGGACTAAATACAATATTGTTTTTCATGAATTAGATTCAAACGAAAGTGAATTAATTTTTGAAGACGATAAAATAACTGTACAAACTATTCCTTTAGATCATAGAGTGTATACTAATGGTTTTTTATTCAAAGAAAAACCAAAACCTAGAAAATTACATATTGAAAACATTCAACAATATGATGAAATAGAAACCTGTGATTTTCACAATATAAAAGCTGGTAAAGACTTTGTATTATCTACAGGAGAAGTAATTCCTAATTTTGAATTAACAATTGATCCTCCAAAACCAAAAAGTTATGCTTTTTGTAGTGATACAGCATACAAACCAGATATAGTTCCTATTATTAAAGATGTAGATTTACTATACCATGAAGCTACCTTTTTAAAAGATAGGGAAGATTTGTGTGATAAAACAAAACACTCAACTGCCGAACAAGCTGCTAGCATTGCGAATCAAGCAAATGCAGGAAAACTAATTATTGGACACTATTCTAGTAGATACTCAAACTTAAAAGACTTTAAAGCAGAAGCACAAACTATTTTTGAAAATGTAGAATTAGCAGAAGCTGGTAAGCTATACTCTACTAACTCATTTCCAATAGAAGTTTTAAATTAATATTGATTGGTTGACAACAAAACCAATGTACAAGCTATTTCTGGTTTAATCCCTTTTTCTTTTAATATTTTTGAAAACTCAGAATTTTCTGTACCTGGGTTAAAAATTACCCTTCTAGGATTTAATTCTAATACATAATCATAATACTCTTCTTGTCGTTTAGGGTTTAAATACATTGTAACGGTATCAATATTATCAAACGATATTTTTTCAGTTGTAATATTGACATCATTTACCCTTCCTTCTCTAGCTCCAATAGCGTGTATCTTTATTTCTTTATCATCTAACCTTTTAAGTGCAATATTCGAATACTTATTAGGGTCTAATGATGCTCCAATAATTAAAGTTGTTTTGTCCATAGTTGTTAATAATACGTTAAACTCTGTTAAAGGAAGTAACAAAAGTAATCAGTAAACAGTCTATTAGGCATCTAAACAATTCAAAAACAAACAAAATGAAAAACATATTACTTATACTTTTAACGGTGTTTAGTGTAAATTTATTTGCCCAAATGCCCAAAAGTAAATTACCAAAACCTGGTTCAGTTTCTGGTAAAGTCATCGACCAAACAACTAAAGAACCACTTCCTTACGTAAATATAATAATCAAAGACACTGCCAACAAAATTTTAACAGGAGGAATTACTAACGATAATGGTACTTTTTCTATAAATAACATTCCAGAAGGTAAAAATATCGTAGAAGTTCAGTTTATTGGATATAAAACAATAAGTAAGCCAATCGTTATTAGTAATAAAAGAAGAAAAATTAATTTAGGAACTATTACTTTAGCTGAAGACTCTACAACTTTAGAAGAAGTTGAGGTTAGAGCTGAAACATCTTCTGTTACTCAAAAAGTAGATAGAAAAGTAATTAACGTAGGTAAAGATTTAACTTCTGCAGGTGCTACTGCTTCAGAATTATTAAACAATGTGCAATCAGTAAGTGTAGATAGTCAAACTGGTAACATTAGCTTACGTGGAAATGAAAATGTACGTGTATTAGTTGATGGAAAACCAACAAATATTCCAGCTTCTCAATTATTAAAACAAATTCCATCTACTTCTATTAAAAGTGTTGAATTAATTACCAACCCTTCAGCCAAATATAATCCAGAAGGAATGAGTGGTATTATCAATATTGTATTAAATAAGAACGCTAACATGGGATTCAATGGTTCTGTTAATACTGGACTTGAAGTTGGACACTACGTACGTTACAATGCTTCTACCAATATGAACTATAAAACAGGGAAAGTTAACTTCTTTGGAAACTATGGATTCAATGGTGGAGATCGTTACAACTTTGGTTATGTGAACAGACCAGGGGTAAACAATCAAGATTTTATTTTTAAAAATGATAACCAATCTCATCTTTTTAAATTTGGAGCAGATATCTATTTAAATAAAAAGAATACATTATCTTTTTACACAACTCAAAACTGGTTTGATAGTAAAGCTACTGGACGTGCTCAAATTTTTGATGGAACTGGTAACTTAGTTGTACACTCTCCTAACAGACAAACTTCTGATAGTCATAATCAAACTTATAATATTAATTATAAACTTGATTTTGAAAAGAAAGGTCACAATATAGAATTCGAAGCTACTTATTCTAAAAATGAGTCTCCTAACTTACTAGAAAATGACTTTTTATTAGGTTCTCAACAAGACTACATTAATAATATCGATAACAAAAGAAATAATACATTAATTAACTTAGATTATACAAATCCAGTTTCTAAAAATGGTAAATTAGAATTAGGATTAGAATATAGAGTTAATAAAACTGATAACACGAACTTAACTACTCAAGTTGGATTTAACAATTCTTCATTTACTTATGACAGAGATATTTTTTCTGGATATGTAAACTATGGGCATAAATTTGGTAAAGTTACCATGCAGTTAGGTGCTCGTTTAGAGAACTATGAAATTAAAGGAGTTTTCAACCAAGTAACTCAACCAACAGCTACTGTTACTGATAAAATATTTACAGTATATCCATCAGCATTTTTCACTTTTAATCCAAGCGAGAAAAATCAATTCCAACTAAGTTATAGTAGAAGAGTTGACAGACCTGGTATTGGTCAAGTAAACCCGATTAGAGAATGGAGTACTCCATTGATAACATCACAAGGTAACCCTAACTTAGTACCTCAGTTTACAAACTCTTTAGAAGTTAATTATACGAGAAGAATAAAAGGAGGATCATTAACATTTGGAACTTTCTATAGAAATATTAACGATGTAATTAATAGAGCTACTTATGAAGATCCAAGTGATCCAAATAGACAAATCTTAACATTTGCTAATTTTGACGATACAAATGCTTATGGTGTTGAATTTTCTACAAACTATAGAATTGCAAAATGGTGGAGAGCAAATGCTAGTATGGATTTTTATTCTCAAAAACAATTTGGAACAAATGATATAAGTAACCCAACAGCTCCAAGAAGAGAGGTAACTACAAATATCTTTAATGCTAGAATTAGTAATAGTTTCACAGTTTCAAAAAAGTTACGTTTACAATTATTCGCAATGTATAGAGGACCTAGACAAGATATTCAATGGGATGTAGACCCTATGACAATGGTTAACTTAGGTGCAAACTATAGCGTATTCAAAGGAAAAGGAAATATTACTTTTAGAGTAAATGATATTTTCAATACTATGCGATTCAAATTTGATTCAACTAATCCATTTGTACAAAACGGACGTTTTAAATGGGAAAGTAGAACTACTTATATAGGATTTAACTACAGATTTGGTGGAGGAAAAAACAAAGCTAAACGTAGAAGAAATAGAGATAACAACGAAAAAAGTGGTGGTGGCGGCTTTATGTAAAAGTCATGTTACCTAAAATAAAAAAACCGAAGTTTGAAACTTCGGTTTTTTGTTTTGTTAATATTTATTAGCTTATTACCAACGGATCACAACAGACCCCCAAGTAAATCCACTACCAAAGGCTGCTAATACGACTAAATCATTATCTTTTATTTTACCTTTTTCCCAAGCTTCAGTTAAAGCAATAATAACAGAAGCAGCAGTAGTGTTACCATATTTCATGATATTATTATATACCTTATCATCAGAAAGCTGGAACTTCTTTTGAATAAACTGTGCAATACGTAAATTGGCTTGGTGAGGAATTAACATATCAATATCTTCTTTTTGTAATCCATTTGCTTGTAAACCTTCAACAATTGCTTCAGAAAAACGAACTACAGCATGCTTAAATACAAACTGACCATTCATATATGGGTAATAAGAAACATCATCTGGATCATTTTTCTCTAAAATTTCTGGTACCCAACGCCCAGTAGAAGGTCCTTCTAACATTAACTCTCTAGCGTGTTTACCTTCAGAGTGTAAATGAGAAGATAAAATTCCTTTTCCTTCTTCTTCACAACGAGAAAGAACAGCAGCTCCTGCCCCATCACCAAAAATTACAGTTACCCCTCTACCACGTGTAGAACGTTCTAAACCTCCTGAATGGTTTTCAGAACCAATAACTAAGATATTTTTGTACATCCCAGTTTTAATAAACTGATCTGCAACAGACATAGAATATATAAAACCAGAACATTGGTTACGTACATCTAATGCTCCAATTGTAGGCATATCAAGTAAATCTTGAATTTGTACCCCTCCTCCTGGAAAATATAATTCTGGGCTTAAAGTAGCAAAAATAATAAAGTCGATATCATCTTTTGTTAATCCAGCTCTTTCTATGGCTATCTTTGCAGCCTTAGCTCCCATAACAGAAGTAGAATCATCAGAGTTTTTTGGGTCAATCCAACGACGTTCTTTGATACCTGTTCTTTCCTGAATCCACTCGTCACTAGTATCCATCCATTGTTTTAAATCTTCATTAGTAACTACATTCTCTGGAACATAATACCCTAACCCCGTTATTTTTGAACTATACATAATTTTTATGTTGATTTTTTAAATTGTTAGCAAATTTACAGCTTGTAAAAGTAGCAATTTATTGATATTTTTACAACTAACACTAATCAACTCATTGTGAATAGAAAAGACTTTTTGTCCCTTTCAACCAAAGCTGCTGTATTTTTAGGCCTATCATCAGCTATTTCTTGTAAAAACGAAATTGAAGAAAAAACAATCTCATTATCCAATTCAAAAGCAAAAGGAACAGCTTTTGGCTTAACAGCTCCCAAAATAGATAAGGTTAAAGTTGGAATTATAGGCTGTGGAAATCGAGGTCAGGTTTTAATACAAATGTTTGATTGGTTGGTAAAAAATAATGATGCAGAAATTGTAGCTGTTTCAGACTTACGAAAAGAAAAAACCGATAAACTAAACGAACATTTACAAAAAACACATAATAAAACTGCACAAGCTTATTATGGAAATCCTAATGAGTGGAAAAAATTAGTAGACAGAGATGATATTGATTTATTAATCATTGCTACTCCGTGGGAATTACATACTCCTATGGCTATTTATGGAATGGAAAAAGGCAAACATGTTGCTTGTGAAGTTCCTATAGCTTATACTCTTGAAAATTGTTGGAAAATAATTGAAACCGCTGAACGTACCCAGAAACATTGTATGATGATGGAAAACTGCTGTTTTAATGGAGAAGAACTTTGGGTTTTAAACATGATTAATCAAGGAGTTTTTGGCGATTTAACACATGCTGAAGGAGCTTATATACATGATTTACGTAAACACCTACTCGATGAAAAATATTATGAGGACCAATGGAGAATTAAACATCATTTAAATAAAGATGGTAATTTTTACACCACTCATGGTTTAGGCCCTATAAGTCAATATATGGATATTGGTCGTGGAGACACCTATGACCATGTAGTATCTATGAGTTCTCGAGAAAAAAGTTTAAGCGATGCTGCAAAACGTGCTGGAATCAATAAATTTTCAAACGTTAAGTGTGGAGATATGAATACTACCATGATAAAAACCAAGTTAGGTAAAAGTATCATGCTACAGTTTGATGTACATTCTGGTAGACCTTATGACAGACTAAACACAGTTGTAGGAACAAAAGCTGTACACGAAGGCTATCCTTCTAAACTTTATATTAATGAAGATGAATTAGCGTGGTGGGGACATAAATGGCTTGATAAAGAGAAATACAATGAGTATCGAGAAAAATACAATCATCCTTTATGGGATAAACTAAAAACTCAAATTTCTGATAACTCTGTAGGACATGGAGGAATGGATTTTGTAATGATTTATCGCCTAATTAAATGTTTAAACAAAGGATTACCTTTAGACATCAACGTATATGATAGTGTTTTATGGAGTTCTATAACTCCCCTATCTGAATTATCTGTTGCACAAAACAGCTCATCTATTAAAGTACCAGATTTTACAGGTGGAACATGGAAAAATAAAAACACAACTGAAATGCTACGAAACATTTAAAAAATTAGAAATTATATAAATTTAAAAGACGCCAACATTTTAAGTTGGCGTTTTTTATGTCATCTTGTCACAAGAACAGTTTTGGTATTTTTTTTGACTAATCAATTATCAGAAAATAATATCAAACAAAATATATAATTATGAGTAAAGGAAACATTAATGTATCGGTAGAAAATATATTTCCACTGATTAAAAAATTCTTGTATTCTGATCACGAAATCTTCTTACGTGAGTTAATTTCTAACGGAACTGACGCAACAACAAAATTAAAACACCTTATTTCAATTGGTGAAGCTAAGACTGAATTAGGTGATGCTAAAATTGAAATCAGTATTGATAAAGATGCCAAAACTTTAACTATTAAAGATCAAGGTTTAGGTATGACAGCTGATGAGGTTGAAAAATATATTAATCAAATTGCATTTTCAGGAGCTGAAGAGTTCTTAGATAAATATAAAGACGATAAAAACGAAACTGGTGTAATTGGTCACTTTGGTTTAGGTTTTTATTCAGCTTTTATGGTAGCTGATAAAGTTGAATTAATTACAAAGTCTTTTAAAGATGAGCCAGCTGCTCACTGGACTTGTGATGGTTCTCCTGAGTTTACTTTAGTAGAACACGACAAAGCAGATAGAGGTACAGAAATTATCTTACATATTGCTGACGATTCTACTGAATTTTTGGAAGAAAGTAAAATCTCTGGTTTATTAAACAAGTACAACCGTTTTAACCAAGTGCCAATTAAATTTGGAACAAAGAAAGTTAACGATCCAGATTTTACGCCTCAAACTACAACTGATGCGGAAGGTAAAGAAACTACTGAGCCACATAAACAAATTGAAGTTGATAACATTATCAACAATACAAATCCAGCTTGGACTAAAAAGCCTGCTGATTTAGAAGCTGAAGATTATACTAATTTCTACAGAGAATTGTATCCAATGCAATTCGAAGAGTCTTTATTCCACATTCACTTAAACGTAGATTATCCATTTAATTTAACTGGAATTTTATTCTTCCCTAAGTTATCTCAAAACTTAGATATGCAAAAGGATAAAATTCAATTATATCAAAACCAAGTTTTTGTAACGGATAACGTAGAGGGGATTGTACCAGATTTCTTACAAATGTTAAAAGGAGTTATCGATTCTCCAGACATTCCATTAAACGTATCTCGTTCTTATTTACAAGCTGATGGTGCTGTTAAGAAAATTTCTGGTTACATTACTAAAAAGGTAGCTGATAAATTAAGTTCATTATTCAAAAAAGACCGTGAGGATTTTGAGAAAAAATGGAACGACATTAAAGTGATTATCGAATACGGAATGTTATCTGAAGAGAAATTCTTCGATAAAGCTAAAAAGTTTGCCTTATACCCAACTGTAGATGATACATTTTTCACTTTTGATGAGTTAATCGAAAAAACAAAAGATGCTCAGACTGATAAAGATGGAAATCATGTAATTTTATATGCAGCTAATAAAGATGCTCAGCACTCTTATATTCAAGATGCAAAAGCAAAAGGATATGAAGTTTTATTATTAGACTCTCCTATCGTATCGCATTTAATGCAAAAATTAGAAACTTCTGGTGATACAAAAGTTCAATTTACTCGTGTAGATGCTGATCATATTGATAACTTAATCAAAAAAGATGATACAGTTATTTCTAAACTTTCTGATGAAGAAAAAGAGAAATTAAAACCAGTTATCGAAGGAGCTGTAAACAATTCAAGTTATACAGTTCAGTTGGAATCAATGGACTCTTCTAGTTCTCCATTCTTAATTACAGTACCAGAATTTATGCGTCGTATGAAAGAGATGCAAGCTTCTGGAGGTGGAGGAATGATGGGAATGGGTAATTTACCAGAAATGTACAATTTAATTGTTAACACAAATCACCCATTAATTTCTGATATCTTAAACGCTAGCGAAGAAGACCAAAAGCGTTTAACTACTCAAGCATTTGATTTAGCTAAATTATCTCAAAACTTGTTACACGGTGAAGAATTAACAAACTTTATTAAGCGTAGCTACGAGTTAATTAAATAAATACCTTTTTAGGTTAAAATTATAAATTTAAAGCCTCTTTTGTTTCATATCAAAAGAGGCTTTTTTATCAACCTCTACAAATATTTAAATGAAATTAGAAAACGAGTTAATTCAAATTATAGAAAATGATGCATGGATGATTTCTATTTTAAAAACTGTTAGAGACTTAAATTTAAACGATTGTTGGATTGGTGCTGGATTTATCAGAAATAAAATTTGGGATGAAAAACATGGCTATCAACGAACAAAGTTGAACGATATTGATATTATACATTTTGATAAAACCAACTCTTCTAAAGAGTATGATTTATTAATTGAAAATCAATTAAAAATGATAGACCCCGAATTAAACTGGTCGGTAAAAAATCAGTCAAGAATGCATATTAGAAATAATCACACTTCATATACGAACTGTGAAGAAGCTATTTCATTTTGGCCAGAAACTGCTACTTCAATAGCTATAAGGATAACTCAAAAAAATAAAATTGAATACATAGCACCTCATGGCTTAGAAGATGTTTTTAACCTTATAGTTACTCCAACTCCAAAATTTAATCTTATGATTTATAATGATAGGATTCAAAAAAAAGAATGGAGTAAGCAATGGCCAAAACTATCCATTAATTTCACACACAAAAGCTAATTTTATTTTCTATTTATTAATTTAGCATTGAGCAAATTCTTTTAAAGCAAATTAACGATCCTCCTACTATAAATGGAATTTAAAGAACAGATAATTACTTACAAAGACAGAGTTGTATTTATAAAACTATCCATGCCCTCTTTTAATAGAACTTTAAAAGAATATATGGAAGATGAAGCTTGTTTTATGTTTGTAAACAAAGGGGAAGTTAATGTAAGGTCTTCTGAAGATTATTTAACATTGAATAAAAAAACTTCAATGTTGGCTAAATGCTTAAATTATTTCTTTGAACCAAGTAAAGAACCTCATAATTGTGATGAAGGTATTGAGTCTATTGGTATTTTTCTTTATCCATCTCTTGTCAAAGATCTTTTTGAATTTGACATCTCAAACTCAAATTATACTGTTGATTTTAACGTAAAACAAATTCAAGTAGATCGTTTACTAGAAAACTACAAAGAGAGTATTAATATTTTATTAGATAATCCTGAATTGGCTGATGAAAGCATTATAAAAACTAAGCTTAAAGAATTTATTTTATTAATATCTAAATCTCAAGAAGCCCCTTCTCATTTAGATTTTTTAGCAGCTTTATTCAAACCTAATGAAGTAAGTTTTAAATCTACTATACATCATAATTTGTATGCTAACCTGTCCTTAGATGAATTAGCTGCACTTTGTCATTTAAGTACCTCTTCTTTTAAAAGAAAGTTTAAAGCAGTATTTAATGATAGCCCTAAAAAATATATAGCTAAGAAGAAAATTGAAAAAGCAGCTACTTTATTAAAAGCAAAAAATGACCGCATTTCAGATATTGCTTATGATGTTGGCTTCGATTCTTTAGCTACTTTTAATAGAAATTTTACCAATATTTATGGTAAATCTCCCTCAGAATATCGATTGGACTAAAATGAGATGTCTTTGAACTAAAACGAGATAACAAAACTCTCCCTTTACATGACCTTTGTTCTAAACAACAAAAAGAACAATATCATGGAAAATTCGAAAGTATTAAAACTATTTTTAATCATCTCTGGATTATTATTAACTTTTATAGGGGGAGCTACTCTTTTTGCTCCTGTAGCTATGAAAGCAAGTGCAGGGATAGATATCTCTCAAAGTACAAGTATAATAAATGACGTTAGAGCATCTAGTGCATTAATTCTTGCAGTTGCCTTAATAACTATTCTAGGTGTATTTATTAGAAAACTAACCTTCACCTCTACCCTTATATCATTTACATTATTCCTTTCTCTTGGAATTGGAAGAGCTATTAGTATTCTTATAGACGGCTTCCCTGTTGATGGATTAGTTAAAGCCACTGGTTTAGAATTCGTTTTGGGAATTATTGGTCTAATTCTTTTCAACATTTATAGAGAAAAATATTAAACATTAACCTTATGAAAACAATATTTAAAACATTATCACTAGTACTAGTAATGATAACTGGTCAAAGTGTATTTGCTCAAAAAACTGACAAAAAAACAATCTCTTTTTCAGTAGAAAGAAACATAAATGCTTCAGCAGAAAGAGTATGGAAAATTGTGGGAGAAGACTTTGGAGCTATAGCCAAC
The DNA here is from genome assembly GCF_965221665.1 of Tenacibaculum aiptasiae. NCBI lineage: Bacteria > Pseudomonadati > Bacteroidota > Flavobacteriia > Flavobacteriales > Flavobacteriaceae > Tenacibaculum > Tenacibaculum aiptasiae. Next base: position 321,699 of record NZ_CBDCSN010000003.1, on the reverse strand, counting down.
TCTCACCCAAAAATAGTAAGCTCTAACTATAACCAAGGCCATATTACTGGTGGAGAAAATGCTTCGAGAAGATGCAATTTTAATGAAGCTGGGACAAAATTCTTAGAAGAAAAACAAATAAGTTTTGACGCTAAAAATTACACTTTCAAAGTACTAATATCACAAACAGGAGGAATTCCTTTAAACAACGAATATAGCTACGGAATTTACAAAGTAACACCTGTTACAGACAACTCTTCTATATTAAAAATGACGATGGTTATAAGAACCAAACCCGCTTTTCTAGGATGGTTTGCTAAAGGAAAATTTAAACGAGACATCGCAGATTATTTATTAGCAGTAGAACATCATGTTCTTACTGGCGAGAATGTAAACAAAGAAAACTTTAAAAGAATTAAGAAAAAATATACCGAATAATGAAAACAAATAAAATTATAATGATTACTGGTGCCAATACTGGTATTGGTAAAGATACAGCAAGACAATTAGCACTAATAAAAGATACAGAAAAAATATACTTAGCTTGTAGAAACAAAGCAAAAGCAGAAGCTGCAAAAATATTTTTAGAAAAAATAACTGGAAGATCTATTTTTGAAATTTTAATAATGGATGTATCAAGCCCTGATTCAGTTAAAAAGGCCGTTTCTCAATTAAACGAACCTATAGATGCACTAATCATGAATGCAGGTGGTATTGGAGGAAAAACTCCAGAAAAACTAACCAAAGAAGGAGTTACCACTATTACTGCTAGTAATCTTTTAGGACATGTTGTTTTATTGGATGAATTACTAGAAGAAAACAAACTAAACAATGTTGCCTTATATGCTAGCTCGGAAGCAGCAAGAGGTATTAAACAAACTGGAATGAAGCGCCCTAACTTAACAACTTCATCTGTAGATGAGTTTATTAAAGTTTTTGACGGTTCTTACTTTGGAAACAACTTTGATGCTATGCAAGTATATGGAGTGATAAAGTATGGAGGAACTTTGTGGATGTCGGCAATGGCAAGAAAATACCCAGAAATTAAATTTATTAGCATGAGTCCAGGAGGAACTAGAGGAACCGATGGGATGAATGACCTTCCTTTTGTTAAACGTATTTTATTTAAATACATCGGAATGCCTATTTTTATGCCATTACTAGGTTTATCTCATAGTTTAGAAAAAGGTGCTAAACGATTTGTTGACGGCATAAATAATGAAAATTTAAAAAATGGTGTTTTTTATGCTAGCAAAGAAAATGTCCTTACTGGTTCGGTAGTAGATCAAAGTGAGATTTTTCCAGATTTAACTAACATAACCTATCAAAACAATGCCTATAAAGCAATTCATAGCTTTATCAACTAAACAACTATTATCTACCTCTCATCAATTCAAAAGATAGTTCATAAAAGGGCTATCTTTTTTCTTTTTTCATAACCAACTGAACCATCGCTAAAAACTTTATATTTTCTTTAACGCTAAGAACAATTTATCTACAATACATTTGTTACATATTTATATAGTAGAGTAAAAATTAATAATAGGATTTTTGGGACCTATTATTAAAGCAAAAAGAATTCTGATTTTAAGAGTTCTTTTTTTTTGACCATAAAGTATTTATTCTAAAATAACTATGATAAGTGCTTTTAAATTTAAATATCTTTGTCGTTTATAAATTAATATAAGAATGCTAAAAAGAATTCCGAATTACATTAAGTTCCTTTTCACAAATACTTTTTTTTTACTTTTATACATCTTTACTTTTAGAGTAATCTTTTTTTATTTTTTTACAGATTTAAGTAAAGCTGATACTTCAGAAATATATAAAGCATTTTCATTAGGATTGCGATTTGATATTAAATTAGCTTCAATCAGTTTTCTACCTTTAGCAATATTACTTTTCATTGTAAATTATCGTTTTTTCAAACATCGATTTTATAAAGTTTTTAGTAACATTTATATAGTAACTACTTACTTAATTATTACTTTATTTCATTTATTTGATTTTGGGTATTACGATTATTTAAACATTCGTTTAGACGCTGCTTCATTACGATTTTTAAGTAATTTAAAAATATCAACACAAGTTCTTTTTGAAAGCTATCCTGTATTTAAGGGATTATTTGCTTTTTTTATACTTACTTATATACTATATAAATTCTCTAACTGGATATACAATATGTTTAAAACCAATGATGAGGTTAGTTCTAAAAAGAAAAAAGCCTTTTTCATTGTTGTCCCTTTTTTATTACTTGCCTTTGGAATTTATAATAGCTTTACACATTATCCTTTACGTTGGAGCCAAGCTTTCTTTTCAAAAAATACTGCTGTAAATCAGTTTGCTTTAAATCCAGTTTTATATTTTTTCGATAGTTTTAAGTTTAGAAACGAAGGTTTTGATATTGAAAAAGCAAAAAAATACTACCCTTCAATAGCTAAAGAATTAAGCTTACCTAAAAAAGAATTATCATTTAAAAGAATAAACACTAAAAAAGATACTGTCATCGGTAAACCTAATATAGTAATTGTTATGTTAGAATCTCTAGGTGTTGTGCCAATGAGTTATTATGGGAATCCAATAAACACAACTCCTAAAATGGATAGTCTAATAAACAAAAGTGTTAGTTTTTCTAATTTTTACATTCATAAATCAGGGACAGCAGCTAGTGTATTTGCTAGTATTACTGGTTTACCTGATATAGATGGAATTAGGACAGCCTCTAGAAACCCAAGAATAATTAATCAAAGAATCATTTTTGACCAATTTAAAGACTACGAAAAGCTATATTTTTTAGGTGGTAGCGCTAACTGGGCAAATATTAGAGGAGTTTTTCAATCGAATATAAATGGTTTAAAGATTTTTGAAGAAGGTAGTTTTAGAACAGAAAAAAGAGCTGATGTTTGGGGAATTGACGATTATGAGCTTTTTAAAGAATCAGATATTGAACTTAGAGAATTACATCAAGAAAACAAACCTTTTATAGCTTATATTCAAACCGCTACAAATCATATGCCTTTTACAGTTCCTGATGAACAAGAAAGCTATAAACCGTTAAAAGAAAATGAAATAGATCCATCTTTACTAAAAAAAGCTGGTTTTGATGGAATTAAGCGTTTAAACGCATTACGTTATTTAGATTTTAATGTAGATAGATTCTTAAAACGTGCAAAAGAATCCGGATATTATGACAATACTATTTTTCTATTTTTTGGTGACCATAATACTTCTATGAGTTATGTTAATGAGTTTAAAGATTTATATGATTATCAATTAAACTTACATAATGTACCATTTTTTATACATGCGCCTAAATATGTCAAGCCTACAACAATTAAAAAATACACTAACTTAATTGATTTATTACCTACTGCTGCTGGTTTAGCTAATATTGATTATACTAATTATACTTTGGGTAGCGATGCTTTGAATAAAAATAGTAGTGCCAATTTTGCTTTTCTATACCAAAAAATTAAAGGAGAACCAGCCATAACTGTGTTAAAAGATTCTCTTCTATACTCTAAAGCTGTTTTAAGTGATTACAATCACTTATACAATATGAATGATAAGAGTAATACTAAAGTAGATATCAAAAAAAACTATCCAAATTTGTTGCAAAAAATGGATAGTTTAACGAATGCTGTTTACCATAGTACAAAATACTTGTACTACAATAACAAAAAAGATTAATTGAAAATTTTTCTATTTAAAAATTGATATAAATGGTATGATAATAAACCTATTATTGTACCATTTATAAAACCACATAATATATCTGTAGGAAAATGTACTCCTAAATACAGTCTACTATAAGCAAAAATTAAAGGAAATAAAACTAAATACTTAATGTAACCTGTATATTCCTTTAATAGCATAATTATAAAAACTGTAACTACAGTTGATGTGGTAGCATGACCAGATGTAAAGCTATAACTTTGAGGACTTATTAATGTTCTCAACATATCTTTAATCTCAGGATCATTATTAGGTCTTAACCTTTCAAAAACACCTCTAATTACATTGGTTATTTGATCAGAAAAAGTAACTAATAACGCTATAAATACAACAGTAAAAAGCCCTTTCTTCAATCCCAAGTATTTAAATACTAAAAAAAGTATAACAATAAATAAAGGAATCCAAGAAAATTGATTGGTAATAAATAACCAAAATCCATCCCATTGTTCACTTCCTAAACTATTTAAAAAAATTAGGAGTTCTTTATCTTTTTGAATAATATTATCTAACAAAACTATTTACCTACTTTTAATACTTCTATTTCAAAAATTAAATCAGATTTTGAAGGAATAGGTCCTAAACTCCTTTCTCCATAGCCTAAATAATAAGGTATAAATAACCTTTTCTTATCTCCTTCTTTCATCCCTTTCACACCTTCTTTCCATCCTGCAATTAATGGTAAATTTGGATCATCTATTGTAAAAGTAAACGGATTTCCTTTATCTAAACTAGAATCTATTTTTTTTCCATTTTGTAAATACAATGTATAATGTACTGTAGTTGGAATTGCTGGATTAACCTTCTTTCCATTTCCTTTTTGTAATTCTAAAATTTTAAGTCCAGAATCAGTAGTTTTAGATTTAAAAAAACCTTTTTCTTCTAAAAACTTTCTTTTCTTTTCTTCTAAAGCTTTTCTTCTTTCTTCCTTCCTAATATCTATGTTTGCTATTTCTCTTTCAAAAACAACAGGCGCATCAAACTTCTTAGCTTCTTTTCCTACTCTTATAATTTCAACTTTACTGATATAATCATTTTGTTTAATGGTATCTACAATATTTTGTCCAATCTTTACTATTCCAAACACTGTATGCTTACCATTTAACCAAGGTGTTTCTTTATGCGTTATAAAAAACTGACTTGAATTAGAAGCTGGTCCAGAATTAGCCATAGATAATACTCCAGGACCATCATGCTTAAATATTAACTTAGCATCTTGATCCAAAGGGAATTCATCATCAAATTTATACCCTGCATTTCCTGCTCCAGTTCCAGTAATATCACCACCTTGAATCATAAAATCTTTAATTACTCTATGAAATTTAGTTCCATCATAGTATGGTTTTCCCTTTAATGAATCTGTCATTTTTGGGTTACTTCCTTCAGCCAACGAAACAAAATTTGCTACTGTCATTGGAACTTCCTTCTCGTGTAACTTTACTAAAATATCTCCACGATTTGTTTGGATATCGGCATACAATCCATTTTCTAAATCAGGATATTTTACTGACTTACATGCTGAAAACAATAAAACAGCTACTATTAAAATTTTAAATAACTTCATTTATTTTAATTTAAGTTTCTCTTATAAACAATCAATTAGGTTAGCATCACCTACTAACCTAATTGATTTTCATTTATTTATATTTTTTATTAGTTAACTTCAAGTAACTCTACTTCAAAAACTAATGGAGAAAAAGGCTTTATTTTAGCACCTCTTTGTTGAGCTCCATACGCCAATTCTTGAGGTATAAAGAACTTATACTTAGCTCCAGGCTTCATTAACTGTAAACCTTCAGTCCATCCTTTAATTACTTGACCTACTCCGAACTCACTTGGTTGACCTCTATCTACAGAACTATCAAATACAGTTCCATCAGCTAATGTTCCATGGTAGTGTACTTTTACTCTTGAACTTAATTTAGGCGATTCTCCTTTTCCTTCTTTTAAAACAATATACTGTAAACCACTTTCTGTAGTTTTTACACCTTCTTTTGTTTTATTTTCAGCAATAAACTTTTCACCTTCTTTTTTATAATCACCGAACTCTATTTCAGCTTTTTTAGCTAACTCTTGTTGTTGCTTAATCATTTTTTCTTGTTGAACTCTTTGAAAAAATGTTCTTAAGATTGGGCTTACACTTTTTGCTTCAATTAAAAGATTAGTAGAATCCATCCCATTTTTAAATCCTTGTACAAACAAATCTTGATTCATATCTTCAAAATTCATTTTAATCTTACTAGCCATATCTAATCCAATAGCATAACTTACTGAATCTACTTCATTTGCTAAAGATTTACTAGTTTTAAACTGACTATTGTTAGTATTATTACAAGAAACAATTGATAAACCTATAACTGTAACTGCTAAAATTTTGGTTAATTTCATTTTTTATTTATTTGATTTTATTTCGATTAATGTTACTGTACTTATGATTGGCTGGTTAACAGCAATCTTATTTCCATCTCCTGTAACTCCAAAAGCACTATATGATGGAATCACAAATGTAATAGTTTCTCCTTTCTTCATCAACTTTATTCCTTCTTGTAATGCAGGAATAAAATCTTCTTTATCTACCTTATAATTTTTTTCTTCTTTTTCATATATCGTATTACCGTTTAAATCGGTTACATCATACGATAGTAAAACCAAATCTTCTAAAACTGGTGTTACTGTACTTATTGAATCTTTCTTCTTATAAGTATACCAAAATCCTTGAGGAGATATCTCATACTTTGTAAGTGTATCTTGTGAAATCCAATTTTCAAGATACTTTTTTTCTAAAGCATTTAACTTTTTATTCTTTTCGATAACCTCTTTATAAAAGTTTTCTGTCCCTTGCTTTTTTGGTCTTCTTGCTTCAGTATTCTTACATGAAACTATTGCTAAAGTCAATAAAAGGAAAAAAATTGCTTTAAATTTCATAAGATGTTTCTAATTCGTTTTTATATTTAGGTAACAACGCCGTAAACTTAGAAATAGTATCTTCCATAGATTCTAGGCTCTTACCTCCAGCTGCATTATCATGCCCTCCTCCATTAAAGTAATTCCTTGCAAATTGATTTACTGAAAACTTTCCTTTACTTCGAAGTGACATTTTTATAATTCCCTGTTCTTTATCTTCAATAAAAATAGCAGCAAATACAATTCCTTTCAAAGATAAAGCATAATTTACAACTCCTTCGGTATCTCCTTTTTCATAACTAAAACGTTTCTTTTCTTCCTCTGATAGAGTTATAAAAGCCGTTTTATATTCTGGCAATACTTTCATATTACTCAATGCCTGACCTAATAATAATAATCTATTATACGAATTTGCATCGTGAACATTGCTATGGATTTTATCATTTTCAGCACCTTTATCAATCAAATCAGCTATAATACGATGCGTAGTACTAGTAGTAGATCTAAATCGGAAGGAACCAGTATCTGTCATTATTCCTGTATACAAACAAGTTGCAATATTCTTATCTATCATATCAACATCTCCCATCATCTCTATAAAATTATATACCATTTGACAGGTTGATGACATTGTTGTGTCTGAATACATATATTCAAAATCATCTGGTTGTTGATGATGATCTATTAATGCAAAGTTATTTTCATACTTTTCTAAAGTATTCTTCATATCATCACCTACTCTATGCAATGCATTAAAATCTAGTAAAAATATAATTTCTGACTTTCCTAAAGCCTTTACACTTTGAGTATTTTGACGATCGAAACGTTTTACAGTTTCTGAACCTGGAATCCAGTGTAAAAAGTCTGGATATTCATTAGGCATTAATACTTGCGTTGTATGTCCTTTTTTATCAAAATAATGCTTCAATCCTAAAGTAGACCCTATTGCATCTCCATCTGGATTTCTATGACCTATTATCACAATATTTTTAGGTTCTGATAAAAATTCTTGTAGTTCTTTAAAGTGTTTTAAAATCATAAGTGGCGAAGATACAATTAAATTAAAAAAATTATGTAATTTCGCGCCGATTTGTGCGAAGCTCGCACTTACAAATTTTATTTACTTTATTTATAGAAACTTATAATAATGGCAACAAATAGAACTTTTACAATGATTAAACCAGATGCTGTTGAAAACGGACATACTGGTGCAATTTTAGAAAAAATTAACGCTGCTGGTTTTAGAATCGTAGCAATGAAAAAAACTCAAATGACTAAGCGTGATGCTGAAACTTTTTATGCTATTCACTGCGAGCGTCCATTCTTCGGTGAATTAGTTGAGTTTATGACTCGTGGTCCAATTATCTCTGCTATCTTAGAAAAAGATAATGCAGTTGAGGACTTCAGAACTTTAATTGGAGCTACAAACCCTGCTGAAGCAGCTGAAGGAACTATCCGTAAAATGTTTGCTACTTCTATTGGAGAAAATGCAGTACACGGTTCTGATTCTGATGAAAATGCAGCTATCGAAGGTGCTTTCCATTTTTCTGGTAGAGAAATGTTCTAAGAAAGAAAATTCTTTTAAATATATTAAAACTCGTTACTTCTCGTAACGAGTTTTTTATTTTAATTATTTAATTTGATTCTTAATTTACTTCATTCTAAATTGGTTTACCTATAATTTATAAAATTAAAAATGAAACTTGGAGAAGAATTATCTATAAGGTTAAGAGAAATATTAGTCAGTGGTAATTGGGTTACAGGTACCAACATTAAAAATCAAATTATTGATTTAGATTGGAAAATTGCTACTCAAAAAGTGAATAATCTAAACACTATTGCCGATTTAGTATTTCATATAGATTATTATATCGCTGGTGTCTTAGAAGCCATCGAAACTGGAAAACTTGAAATTAGAGACAAATACAGCTTCAATTCTCCTCCTATAAATAATAAAAAGGATTGGAAAAATAGAATTGATACTTTTTGTAATAATGCTGAGAGGTTTGCTACAAAAGTTGAAAAATTGACTAATAATGAACTAGACAAAGTCTTTTTTTCTCCTAAGTACGGAACTATTCATAGAAATATAAATGTAATTATTGAGCATAGTTACTATCATTTTGGTCAAATAATCTTAATCAAAAAAATGTTAATTAAATAAATCTTCAATTAACACCTTCTAATTCATAAAACTAAACTAACATTAGTTTTTTAACTAACTCCTCTCCCATTTCTTCATTAATCATACGTACAATTTTCTCCTTTCCGTAACTTAACTCTTCTCGCAATACAGAAGATGATAAACAAACAACTAAGGTTCCATTTTGCAATTTAACTTCAGTTGTATAAGAAGCAACACCAGCTCCCATTAATTTTTCCCAAGCTTCTTCAATATGAATTTTTTGAAATCCTTTGTTCAACTTGCTATCTTTAATGTAAGTACCTAATAAATCTTTTATTGAAAAGCTATCGCTCTCTCTCTTTGTCATTTTACCCTTCTGTTATTTTGTATTTTAGATTAAATATTAATATAAAAGTTATTTCCTTAACTTTCTTATTATAATTTAAAAATCTGATATTCTTGATTACTTTGTTTAATCACATTCTCTGTACGTTCAAAATGCGTATCGGTAATAAATATTTGTCCAAATTCATCGTTATTTACCAATCCCACAATATGCGCTACCCTATTCTCATCTAACTTATCGAAAATATCATCTAACAATAAAATTGGTGTAACATTAGATTGCTTTTTAATAAACTCAAACTGTGCCAATTTTAACGCTATTAAATATGATTTCTGTTGTCCTTGAGAACCAAACTTTTTAATTGGATGATCTCCTATCTCAAAATTTAAATCGTCTTTATGAATTCCCGTTGAAGTATACTGTAACATTCTATCTTTCTCTAAACTCTGAACAAGCAAATCAGACAAACTTACATCATGCAACTGGCTTTTGTAACGTAAATTCACTTCTTCTTTGGCTCCTGAAATAACTTTATGTTTTTCATTAAAAATAGGAACAAATTCTTCTAAAAAAGCTTTTCTCTTAGAATATATAACGCTACCATACTCAACTAATTGCTCATCATACACCTTTAAATTTAAAGCATCAAAGGTTCTATTTGCTGCAAAATATTTTAGTAAAGCATTTCGCTGACTTATAGTTTTATTGTATGAAATTAAAGTTTGTAAGTATTTTTTATCTTGCTGAGAAATTACACCGTCTATAAATTTTCTACGTGTATCACTACCTTCTACAATTAAATCTCTATCAGCCGGAGAAATAATAACCAACGGCAATTGACCAATATGTTCAGAAAACTTATCGTATGCTTTTCCGTTACGTTTTAATACTTTTTTTTGCCCTCTTTTTAAAGAGCAAATTATTTTTTCGTTTCTATCATTCAACATATAATCTCCTTCAATCATAAAAAAGTCTTGACCATGCCTAATATTCTGGCCAGCGATAGAATTGAAGTAACTTTTTGCAAATGAGAGATAGTAAATTGCATCTAAAACATTGGTTTTTCCAATACCATTATTACCTACAAAACAATTTATTTTCTTTTGAAAATCAAAAGTTTGAGTTTCAATATTCTTAAAATTTACTAAAGATATTTTTTGCAAATACATGTAATGATTGTTATTATCGGAAAAGAAAGCGCAAATTATTGAAAATTTTACGAAAAATCGGCTTTTAAAATCCAATTAAAAAAACTATTTTTGTCGCCACTAATTTTTAAGCAATTATGGCTACATACAAGAAAAGAGGTTATAAACCTAAGAAAGAAAAGGTTGTACAAGAAGTAGAAGAAGTTTTTGACGAATCGCAAAGTACTACAGCAGAAGTATTTAATACTTTAGATGAAACTGCGAATAAATCGGAACAATGGATTGAAAAAAATAGCAAACCATTATTTTACGGATTGGTAACTGTTGCAGCTTTAATCTTAGTTTATTTAGCTTACAATAAATTTATTGCTGAACCTACAGAAAGAGATGCTTCTAATAACTTAGCTTATCCAAGAGCTTTATTTGAAAAAGCAAGTACTTCTGCAGGTGTTAAAGCTGATTCTTTATACAACTTATCTTTAGTTGGAGGTGTTGATGGTAAATATGGATTTACTGACATTGCTTCTATGTACAGCGGTACTAAAGCTGGAAACTTAGCAAACTATTATGCTGGTATTTCTTATTTAAAAATGAAGAAATATGATAAAGCAATTGAGTATTTAAGTGACTTTAGTTCTGATGACGAATTATTAGGACCAACTGCTTTAGGTGCTATTGGTGATGCTTTTGCTGATATTAACCAACCTAAAGATGCTTTAGAATACTACGAAAAAGCAGCTAATAAAAAAGACAACCAATTTACATCTCCTTTATTCTTATTTAAAGCAGCACAAACTGCAATGGAATTAAAAGAGTATAGTAAAGCTGAAAAATTATATACAACCATTAAAGAAAGATACGCTAACTCTGACCAAGGTAGAGATATTGAAAAATATATTAACAGCGCAAAATACGCTCAATAATGGCAACAACAAATTTATCTTATTACGATAAAGCTTCAATCCCAAATGCGAAATCTTTTCGATTTGGGATTGTTGTTTCAGAATGGAATCCTGAAATAACAGGAAACATGCACAAAGGTGCAATAGAAACTTTAATAGACTGTGGAGCTGACAAAGAAAATATTGTTTCTTGGGATGTACCGGGTAGTTTCGAATTAGTTTACGGTTGTAAAAAAATGATTGAAACTCAAAAAGTCGATGCTATTATTGCTATTGGAAATGTGATTCAAGGAGAAACTAAACATTTCGATTTTGTTTGTGATGGTGTTACGCAAGGAATTGTAGATTTAAACATTAAATATGATGTTCCTGTAATTTTCTGTGTTTTAACAGACAATACTAAACAACAATCTATAGACCGTTCTGGAGGAAAACTTGGAAACAAAGGTATTGAATGTGCTGTAGCAGCTGTTAAAATGGCAGCTATTAAAAATTTAGATAGAAAACAAAATACTTTAGGTTTTTAAAAACACTTTCTTTTAAAAACTTACCATACAAAGAAGAGCCAATACAGTAAAAGTATTGGCTCTTTTTAACTTTAATTTATCTATAAATTTTGACCACCTCTCTTTAATTCAGTAACTTTGATTTTCGTCTTAATTTGGTGTGGTTTTTGCTACACTAAATATTCTAAAGAAGCATTATTTATGGGATTTATTAAAAGAGAAAATAAAAAATTCGAATACAAACCTCGCTATTATAAAGGTGATGGAAATCCATATGAAGTAAAACATAAATTTGATAAATTTCGATCTACCGTAGGTAAAAGAAAAGGCTTAAAAGGTAAATTTAATCAAGCTTTAGACGAATTTAAAAACTCAGAATATGGAGGTTTAAACAAAACTATAGTGATTATTATCATTATTTTAGTATTGATATTTTTATTTATCATCGATTTTGATCTTTCAATCTTTTTATCAAAAAACAACTAATGTCAGATATTATTCAATTACTTCCCGATCATGTTGCAAATCAAATTGCTGCAGGTGAAGTAGTACAACGTCCAGCTTCTGTAGTAAAAGAATTGATAGAAAACTCTATCGATGCTGGTGCAACTTCTATTAAATTATTATTAAAAGATGCTGGAAAAACTTTAATTCAAGTAATTGATGACGGGAAAGGAATGAGTCCAACCGATGCTCGTTTAAGCTTTGAACGTCATGCTACTTCTAAAATTAAAGATGCACAAGATTTATTTAATTTAAATACAAAAGGGTTTCGTGGTGAGGCATTAGCTTCTATTGCTGCCATTGCTCATGTAGAGTTAAAAACCAAACAAGAAGATGAAGAATTAGGAACACAAATAAAAATTGAGGGAAGCAAAATAACTTCTCAAGATGCTGTTTCTACTTCAAAAGGAACGAGTTTAGCTGTTAAAAATTTATTTTACAATATTCCAGCACGTAGAAACTTTTTAAAATCTGATGCTATTGAAACTCGTCATATTGTTGATGAATTTCAAAGGGTAGCCTTAGCACATCCTGATATTTCATTTTTATTACACCATAACAACAATGAAATATATCATTTAAAAAAGAGCAACTTACGTAAGAGAATTGTAGCTATTTTTGGAAATAAAATGAATGAAAAGTTAGTTCCTATTTCTGAACAAACGGACATCATTACCATCAAAGGATTTGTTGCTAAACCTGAATTTGCAAAGAAAAAAAGAGGTGAACAATTCTTTTTTGTAAACAATCGTTTTATTAAAAGTTCTTATTTAAATCATGCTGTAGTAAACGCTTTTGAAGGTTTATTAGAACACGGATCGCATCCTTCATATTTCTTATACTTAGAAGTACCTGCTAACAGTATTGATATTAATATTCATCCAACAAAAACAGAAATTAAGTTTGACAACGAAAAAGCTTTATATGCAATTTTACGAGCTACCGTTAAACATAGTTTAGGACAATATAATGTGAGTCCTGTATTGGATTTTGACAGAGATGCTACTTTAGACACTCCATATGATTATAGTAAAAAAAGTACTTCTACTGCATCTATACCACCAATTACAGTAGACCCAACTTTTAATCCGTTTAAAACAGAAACAAGTTATAAGTCTACTCCAAGTGTTTCTAGCAGCCCTTCTAATGGAAGTGGTTCAATGAGTTATCAATCTAACTTTAAAAAAGATACTGGTAGTTGGGAAGCTTTATATACAGATACAACTCCGATAACTCCTACAAAGCAAGAACAGCTTTTTGAATCACAACAAGAAACTGAAACAGGAAAGACTTTTCAAATTCAAAGAAAATATTTGTTGAGTTCTATTAAATCGGGGGTTGTTTTAATCAATCAGTCTTTAGCACATCAACGTATTTTATACGAAGAATTCTTAGAAAACATTACAGTAAAAGAAGCAAGTAGTCAGCAATTATTATTCCCTGTAAGTATTTCTTTTTCTACATCGGATATTGAAATGCTACAGTCTATTAAATCCGATTTAGAAAGTGCTGGTTTTATGTTTGATGAATTCACAAAAGATAGCGTAGTTATTGCTGGAATACCGACTTCTATAACAGAAAGTCAGATTACCTTAATTTTAGAGCAATTATTAGATGATATAAAATTAGAAGTTCCAGATACTAGTTTTAGTCATTTTGACGTTATGGCTAAATCTTTTGCAAAATCATTGGCTATTAAAACAGGAACCATTTTATCAGTTAAAGAACAAGAAAATTTAGTAAACGATTTGTTTTCATGTAAAGAACCTAACACCTCTCCTTTAGGTAAACCTACATTTAAGACATTGACTTTAAATGAAATTGACACCATTTTTAATAAGTAAATCATATGATGATTCCTAGATTAACAGATACAGTTAAGCATATTATTACAATAAACTTTATAATGTTTGTTGCTCCAGTATTATTAAAGATTGATTTAACTAATATCACTGATCTTCATTATCCATTAAATCCAAAATTTGGCATATGGCAATATCTTACTAGTATTTTTATGCATGGAAGCTGGGGACACCTCATTTTTAACATGCTTGGGGTATGGATATTTGGTAGCTCAGTTGAGCAAGTTCTTGGTTCTAAACGATTTTTATTTTTGTATTTATCAGCTGGAATTGGAGCAGGGTTAATACATACATTTATAAATTATTTTCAATTCAATAGTATTTTTGAGATTTTTCAAAATGCTGGATTAAATAAAGCTGAAATTTTAAATATTTTAGATGCTAGAAAAACCAATGATATTAGAATAACTCAAGTCATTACCCAAAATCAATTTAACAAAATAACCTCAATATATCATACAGTTGCATTGGGTGCATCTGGTGCTTTATTCGGAATTCTTGCTGCTGCCGCAGTATACTTCCCGAATTCAAAAATATTTACCTTTCCAATACCTATTCCAATTCCATTGAAAGTTCTTGTTATTTCATTAGTTATTTCTGATTTTTTCTTGGGAACATTTAGTTTACCTAATGATAATGTTGGAAGATTTGCTCATGTAGGAGGAGCTCTTATCGGTTTTATAATTTCATGGTATTGGAACAAAAAAAAATAAATTGCTTATGTACAACGAATTAATAAAAGATTTAGAGCAGGCTTTAAAACTATCACCTAATAACATTCCTTTAATTCTAAGATTAGGAAAATGTTATGAAGCTATATTTGATTTAGATAATGCAGAAGAACAATATCTAAAAATTTTGAGAATAGATAACACTCATATTAATGCCAAACTAAACTTAGCTAAACTATATTTTTCTTTAGGAAAACATGATGCTTCATTAGTTATTCTTGAAGAAATTCTCGATAAATTTGACAATAACATCGATATTCTTGAATTACACTGTAAACTCTTAATTAAATCAAATGAGCTTGGTACAGCACAAGAAGTATATAAAACAATACTAAACATAAATCCTAATTATAATAATAGTGAGTTTGATAATTTGCTAAAAAACAAATCTTCTTTATTTGAAGAAAAACAACTGAATACTAACGATGATTCTCTTGAAACACCCAAAATAACTTTTAAAGATATTGGGGGTATGGAAAACATTAAGAATGAAATTTCATTAAAAATTATTCAGCCCATACAACACCCAGAACTATACAAAGCATATGGTAAAAAAATTGGAGGCGGTATTTTATTATATGGCCCTCCTGGTTGCGGTAAAACACATATTGCCAGGGCTACTGCTGGAGAAATAAATGCTACTTTTATAAATATTGGTATCAATGATATTCTGGACATGTGGACTGGCAACAGTGAGAAAAATCTACATGAAATATTTGAATTAGCAAGAAGTAATAAACCTTGTGTTGTTTTTATTGATGAAATTGATGCGTTAGGAGCAAAAAGAAATGACTTATCCAAAAATGGTAGCAGAACTGTTGTTAATCAATTTTTAGCTGAATTGGATGGTATTGAATCAAATAATGAAGGAATTTTAGTACTAGGAGCTACAAATACTCCATGGTATATAGATTCTGCTTTTAGAAGACCTGGAAGATTTGATAGAATTATTTTTGTTACTCCTCCAGATGTCCTAGCAAGAAAAGAGATATTTGAAATAGCACTTAAAGATAAACCAATTGAAAAAATTGACTATGATAAATTAGCTAATCTTTCTAAAGAATTCTCAGGGGCAGATATAAATGCTTGTATAGATATTGCTATTGAGGAGAAACTTCAATCTTCTTTAAGGTCAGGCAAATTAGAGCCATTAACAATGAAAAATTTGATTAAAGCTATTAAAAAGCAAAAAACTAGTACAAAGGAATGGTTTAGTTCTGCTAAAAATTATGCTTTATATTCAAATGAAACAGGCATCTATGATGATATATTATCTTATTTAAATATCAAAAAATAATGGACCAACTTTTTTCTAGAGGAATTCAATTATACAATCTTAATAGATATCCTGAAGCTATAAAAGTTTTCAATGAAAGTTTGTCCTTGAATCCAAATGATTTTTATTCAAAATTTTATTTAGCTCTTTGTTATTATTACATTGATGATTTTATAACCTTTGAAAAAATATCTTCTTCAATTATAACAGATTTTCCAGATAATGATGAATCTTACTATTTATTAATGTTAGTTTCGTTATCTAAAAAAAACTACCAAAATGCTCTAAATCACATAACTAAAGCTATTCAGTTTAATCCTTATGAAGCTGATTATTTTGGTTATAAAGCTATCATACAAATTAACTTAAAGCTATTCAACGAAGCTTTAGCATCTTCTAATGAAGGACTTAATATAGATGCCAAAAATAAATTTTGTTTAAATACACGAACTCAATCTTTAACTAAACTTAAGCAAAAAGAAGAAGCTTTTTCAACTTTAAAAAATACATTATCAGATAACCCTGAAGATTATTTTACTCAAGCAAATGCTGGATGGACTAAATTAGAACTCGGAAATTATTCTGAAGCTAACGATCATTTTAAAGAAGCTTTAAAAATAAACCCTAATGATGATTACGCTCGTGAAGGAATGATAGAATCTTTAAAAGCTAAAAATATTATTTATAGATATTTTCTAAAGTATGCTTTTTGGATACAAAACAAAGGAGATAAATTTAAATGGGGGCTAATTATTGGAATTTATCTAATTTATCGTTTTTCTAGTTCAGTTATAGAAAATCTTGGATTCACTTTTCTTCTACCTGTTTTAGCTTTTTTATATTTAGCCTTTGTATTAGGTTCTTGGCTAATAACTCCTATCTCCAATGCTATTTTATTATTTGATTCTTATGGAAAAAATTTATTAAAAAGAAATGATTTAAATTCTGGTAGTGCTTTTTTAATAATTTTTTTAACAGCAATTATAGCTAGTATTCTAAATATTTCTTTTAATAATAATCACTATTTTTCACTAATATCAGTTTCTTCATTTTGTTCCTTAATCCCAATTACTATAGGAATTCAAAATGAAATTAAGTTTTATAAAAGTTTAGCTTTTTGGTATGGTTTTTTTATTTTTATATTGGGCTTTATAAATTTAATTACCCCTATTTCTATTTTTGTCCCAATTATCATGTTGGCTGTTTTCACATGGGGTTATAATTTTAAAAAAGAATAAATGAACATATTAGACAACCTAAAATATCGATTTAAAAATGCTGGTATAGTTGAACAACTTATTTATGTAAATCTAGCTGTATTTTTACTAGTTTTTATAAGTAATACCTTTGGTTTTTTATTTAAGTCTAATAATAATTTCTTTATAGAATGGTTTGCTTTACCTTCAAATTTTGATGAGTTTTTATCTAAACCTTGGACTATTGTTACTTATGGTTTTCTGCATACAAGATTTCTTCATATTCTTTTAAACTTAATAGCCCTATTTTTTATAGGAAACCTATTCAAACAATATTTCACCTCTAAACAATTACTTAATTTTTACTTTTTAGGTACAGTTTTCGGAGGTATTGTTTTTATCAGTAGTTACAATTTTTTTCCTGGACTTCAAAGTGTAGCAAACAATAGTGTATTATTAGGTGCTTCAGCAGGAATTTCTGCTATTTTTATAGGAATCGCAACATATATGCCTAATTATGAAATAAAGTTCCCTTTAATTGGCTTTGTCAAACTATGGATATTAGCTTTTATTTGGGTTGCCATTGACATTATTCAGATTCCTGCAGGAAATGCTGGTGGTCACTTAGCCCATATTGGTGGTGCTATTTTTGGTTTTTTATATGTAAGTAGCGCTAGTAACAAAGAATTAGAAATTTTTAAATCTTTTAGAAATATATTCAAGAAGAAAGAAAGACCTTTAAAAACAGTTTATAAATCTGGCAAAAAAACTTCTACTTCTAGATTTTCAAGCAACAAAACAAATAATCAACGTGAGATAGATTCTATTCTTGATAAAATAAGTAAGTCTGGTTATGATACCTTAACAAAAGAAGAAAAAGAATTTTTATTTAAACAAGGAAAGAAATAAATGAAGAAATACTCTATTTTAAATAAGCTTTTATTTTTTATCAATTCAGTATTAGCGGCTGTTTTGTTATTCTCGTATGCTCTTCCTTTTATATCTCCTAAAACTATCCCTGCTGTTGCAGTGTTTAGTTTATTTGTTCCTTTATTAGTTATACTTAATCTTTTCTTTTTTGTATACTGGCTTTTTAAACTTCATAAAAATGCTTTATTATCCTTATTAATACTGCTAATAGGATGGTTTGCCTCTCCTCCTTTAATTAAGTTTTCTAATAAAGAAATCATCTTAAATAATGATTTAAAAGTAATGAGTTACAATGTACGCCTGTTTAATCATTATAAACACGAAGATGATATTACAACCGAACAACAGATTTACGAGTTTATTAATAATGAGAGTCCTGATGTAATAGCAATGCAAGAGTTTTATCAATCTGAATTACTAGATATTAAACTTCCATATAAATACATTAAAACAAAATCTAAAACGAATCAGTTTGGATTAGCTATTTATTCTAAATACCCTATTGTAAACTCTGGTTCTTTAAACTTTAAAAATAGCGCCAATAATACTATTTTTATTGATGTAGTTAAGAAAAAAGATACAATACGTATTTATAATGTACACTTAGAATCGCTAAAAATAAATCCTAAAAAAGAAAATTTTGGTGAGAAAAACTCAGAGCGTTTATTTAAACGTTTAGCCAATGGTTTTGAAAAACAAGTAGATCAAACAGAGCTTATTTTACAACACGAATATTCTTGGAAAGGGAAAAAAATTGTTTGTGGTGATTTTAATAATACTGCTTATTCTTGGGTTTACAACAAACTCTCTAAAAACAAAAAAGATGCTTTTATCGCTTCTGGAATTGGTCTCGGAAAATCTTTCCGTTATATATATCCAATGCGTATTGATTTTATTTTTACTGATAAAGCTGCAACTATAAATCAGTATAAAACTTACAGCGATATAAAACTATCTGACCACTACCCTATTATGACGCGTTTACACTGGTAATTTATATGGTTTTGTTTAATAAAAACTGTATTTTTACCAATACCATAAACAAATATAAATTCTATGAATCATTACGATGTTGCAGTAATTGGTAGCGGTCCGTCGGGAGCTTCAACAGCATTTCATTTAGCCAAACAAGGCATTTCAACAGTTATTATTGAAAAAGAGACTTTACCTCGCTATAAAACTTGTGGAGGTGGTTTTGTATATAGAGGTAGAAAAGATTTACCTTTTGATATTACTGAAGTAGTAGAAAAAGAGTTTCATATAGTTGATGTTTATTTAGGAAAAAAACTTCATTTTAAAACCCATAGAGAAAAGCCAACCATTTCAATGGTAATGCGTGATTCTTTTGATAATTTAATTACTAAAAAAGCAAAAGAATTTGGTGCTACTTTATTAGAAAACCACAAACTAAAAGGCTTGTCTTTTGATAATAATGTGATTACTCTTGAGACTTCTCAAGGAAATTTAACAGCAAATTTTGTAATTGCAGCCGATGGTGCTTTAAGTCCTACAGCTAAGTTAGCCGGGTGGAAAGAAGATACACGTAAATTGATTCCTGCTTTAGAATATGAAGTAGAAGTATCGGAAGAAGATTTTGAACGTTTATCCAAAGAAGTTCGTTTTGATATTGATGCTATTCCTTTTGGATATGCTTGGAGTTTTCCAAAGAAGAATCACTTATCCCTAGGTGTAGCTTCTGCTAGAAGAACTAAAATTAATTTAAAAAAGTTTTACAAAGAATATTTACAGACTTTAGGAATTAACAACATCGTTAGTGAATCTCAGCATGGTTTTCAAATACCTGTAGCTCCTCGTACTGATGGTTTTGTAAAAAACAATGTATTCTTAATAGGTGATGCTGCTGGTTTTGCTGATCCAATTACAGCTGAAGGTATTTCAAATGCTATATATAGCGGTAAGTTAGCTGCTGAGGCTATTATTGAAACTAATAAGAATCTTGAGTTAGCTGGTAAGTTATATGAAGAGAAATTAGAGAATACATTATTACCAGAAATTAAAACTGGTTTATGGCTTGCTAAATGGTTTTATGAGCAAAAAACAATTCGAAACTTATTGTTATCTAAATACGGACAACACTTTAGTGAAGCTATGGCTGATGTTTTTCATGGAGACAGAAACTATCCTAAAGATGTAAAAGCAAGTATAAAGAAGAAAATTAAAAGTTTAGTTTTTTAATAAACTAGCTTCTATTTTAAAATTTAATAAAAAAGTTCAACAGGTTAAAAATCTACTGTTGAACTTTTTTCTATTGCTTACTTACCTTTTTTAAGTTCAATAAATCTATTGGATTAATCCCCAATCCTTTTACATTTTTCTGTGAAAAACGAATCACTTCGTCATAATACAAAGGTACAATTGGAGCTTCTTTTATAATAATACTATCCATTTTTTGGTACAATTGATAGCGTTTATCAATATTTACCTCTTGAATAGACTGTTCATATAACTCATCAAATTTCTCGTTCTTAAAATGCGTATAATTTGGTCCGTTTGGAGTAAAATTTTTACTATAAAACAACGAAACATAATTTTCCGCATCTGGATAATCTGCTATCCAACTTGCTCTAAAAATTGGCAACTTACCACTTGCCTTTCCTTGACGCAATGTTGAAGGCGGAATTACATCAACCTTAGTATCTAAACCTATTTTTTGCAACTCTCTTTGAATAAACTCACATAAATCTAAATAATTGCTATTAGTTGTTATGGTAATTTGTGGAGTATTATTTCCACTTATTGCTTTATACTCTTCTACCAATTCCTTTGCCTTTTGTGGTTGGTATAAATATCCTTCTTGATTATTAAACGATGGTAATCCTTTAGGAATAAATCCACTTGTAGCAGGTGTTCCTATACCATTTCTCAAATAGGTAATCATTTTTTCTCTATCAAACCCGTAATTAATAGCTTGTCTTATTAATTTAGACTGAGTTGGCAAACTTTTTTCTCCATCTAAATAAACTCCTAAATATTCTGTATTTAAGTAAGAACCCGTTTGCATGATTATTTTATCGGCATATTTCTCTTTCAAGGTTCCATCTGTGTTTAAAATATCATCTTTATATGAAGCATCTAAACTCTTCATAAAATCGATATTCCCTTGAATAAACTGTAAAAACTCACTTTGCTTATCTGGTAAAAAGGTAACAGCTACAGCTTCTAAATACGGTAATTGCTTTCCTTGTGTGTCTTTTTCAAAATACAACGGATTTTTTCGTAATACCAACTTGGTATTTTCCACCCATAATTTAAATTGAAATGGTCCTGTTCCTATTGGATTGGCTCTAAACCTATTTCCAAAATACTCAACAGCTTCTTTTGGCACTACCGAACAGTATTTCATCGCTAACAAACCTAAAAATGGTGGAAATGGCTGTTTTAAATTTATGGTAAAAACAGAATCGTTTTTTGCATGAAAACTTTCAACATTTTGCAATACCCAGCCTCCTGGAGAAACTACATTTTTATCTAATAATCTATTAAATGAATATTCAAAATCTTTTGCTTTTAATGTTCTCGTAGAATCCTTACCAAATAGTTGATGCTTATGAAAATATACATCATCTCTTAAGGTAAACTCGTAGTTTTTCCCATCTTCAGAAATTGTCCAACTCTTAGCAATTGCTGGTTTTACATGCAAACTATCATCCAATTCAACCAGTCCATTATACAATTGATTGACCGCCCAAATATTTCGTTGATCTTTAGCAAAAGCTGGATCTAATGATGTAATATTGGAATGTTCGTTATAACGAAAAACTTGTTGATCGCTAAACTTACTTTCTTTTTTTGAACAAGCATAAAAAGCTAGTAAAAAGAATCCTAAAACAAGAAAGTTATTTTTTCTTTCTTTTATTTTTATAATAGTCTTTATCGGCAATGTATATAGTTTTAGACACTTCTGCATAAACCGTTGAAGCATCTTTATTAGTTATTTTAATTTCTTTTATTAAATCTATTTCTTTTTCTTCTTTTACTCTTTCTTTTATCTCTGCTATTTCTTCTTCAGTAAAAGTAAAATCTACATACGAATTTTCTTTGGCTGGTCGCTTAAATTTTATTTCTGCTTTTTTATCCCAAACCACATACGAATCTTCTAAAATATTAATCAATTGTACCATGAATACTGGATCTGTGGCTGAAAATAAACTTCCTCCAAAAATAGAACCTACATAATTTCTATTTTTATAACTTATAGGTATTTTTACTTGTACACTTAATAAATCATCTGACACACTTAATACTTTTCCTGTTGATCTACGATACATAGGAGAAATATTAAATCCATATTTGAATATGGTACTCTTCTTAAAAAACTTTTTTAAAATTTTTGATATTGCTGCGTACATCTAATTAATCCTTATTTTCAAATCCATATTCTCGTTCTACTTTACATATTCGTAATTGATATTTTTTATACCATTTTTCTCTTCCTATTTCTCTAGCTTCTGTATGTTCAATATTATTTTTCCATACTGTAATAGCTTCCAAGCTTTTCCAATAAGAAACCGTTATACCTATATCTGCTCTAGCCGACTCAATCCCTAAATAACCTTCTTGTTGTTTTGCAAGAACCTCCATTCTTTCAGCCATCTCACTATAACCTTCTAAATTATTTGTTAGAATTGTTGTAAAAATCACAGCATAATAAGGTGGAGTTAACGAGTCTTCTATCATAATATCAATTCATATTTTGTTTCTGGTAAACCAATATCATCACTAACAAATTTCTCTACTTCTTTAAAATTAAATCGTTTTAAAATTTTAGCTGAAGCAATATTTTCGTCTACCACACAACCTATCAGTTTTTTCATTCCTACTGATTTGCAATAGTTAATTAAAGATTCACAAATCTCTGTAGCATAACCATTCCCCCAATATTCTTGTATAAATCGGTATCCTATTTCATCATTTCCTTCTTCATCTTTTACCAATGCAACTGTTCCTATAAACTCTTTGTCTGATCTTCGTTCAATAGTGTAAATCCAAAAATCATTTCCTTCTTCATCATACTTCTTTATCAAGTCTTTAAGTTCAATTTCACATTCAGAAAGCGTTTTGACCTCCCCTGTTGCATATTGTAATACTAACGGATTACTTTCTAATTTAAAAAAGCCTTCTAAATCAGATAATTCTAATTTTCTAATGACTAATCTTTCGGTTTCAAAAATCATGAATAATATCGTATTTTTGCAAATTGTAAAACTGAATACATACAGTTTTAATAACATAAACTATACGAACTTCTAAAAAATTAAAGACTTATACAAGGTTTTTATTTTTTATTAAGGATTGAGAAAAGAATGAATGCAGATAAAAGAGTAGCTTTTTACACTTTAGGTTGTAAATTAAATTTTTCGGAAACTTCTACCATTGCTAGAAACTTTGTAAATGAAGGTTTTGAACGTGTTGAATTTGAAGAAAAAGCAGATGTGTATGTAATTAATACTTGTTCGGTAACCGATAATGCCGACAAACGTTTTAAAAGTATTGTAAAATCTGCCTTAAAGAAAAACGACAATGCTTTTGTTATTGGTGTTGGATGTTATGCACAATTGAAACCTGAAGAATTAGCTGCTGTTGATGGTGTTGATTTAGTATTAGGTGCTACAGAAAAGTTTAATGTTACTAGTTATATAAATGACTTAACCAAAAACGATATTGGGGAGGTTCATTCTTGTGAAATTGAAGAAGCTGATTCTTATGTTGGTGCTTATTCTATTGGCGATCGTACTCGTGCTTTCTTAAAAGTACAAGATGGATGCGATTATAAATGTACTTATTGTACTATTCCTTTAGCTAGAGGTATTTCTCGTTCTGACACCTTAGAAAACGTAATGAAAAACGCCAAAGAAATTTCTGAAAAAGGCATTAAAGAAATTGTTTTAACTGGTGTTAATATTGGTGATTATGGTAAAGGTGAATTTGGTAATAAAAGACACGAACACACCTTTTTAGAGTTAGTTAAAGCTTTAGATACTGTTGAAGGAATTCATCGTTTACGTATTTCATCTATTGAACCAAATCTATTAAAAGATGAAACGATAGATTTTGTTGCAAACTCAGATACTTTTGTTCCTCATTTCCATATTCCTTTACAATCTGGTAGCGATACTTTGTTAAAGAGAATGAAGCGTAGGTACTTACGTAAAGTATATACTGACAGGGTTACAAAAATTAAAGAAGTAATGCCAAATGCTTGTATTGGTGTTGATGTAATTGTTGGTTTCCCTGGTGAAACTGATGAATTATTTTTAGAAACATACAACTATTTAAGTGAAATGGATATTTCTTATTTACACGTTTTCACATATTCTGAAAGGCCTAATACAGAAGCTGTTGAAATGGACGGAGTTGTTCCTAAAAATGTTCGTGCAAAACGTAGTAAAATGCTACGTGGTTTATCTGTAAAAAAACGTAGAGCTTTTTATGAAACTCAAATTGGAAATACGTTAACTGTATTATTTGAAAGCGAAAATAAAGAAGGATACATACATGGTTTTACTGAAAACTACGTAAAAGTAAAAACTCCTTGGAATCCTGAGTTAGTGAATACTTTACATACCGTTACTCTAACAAAAATTGATGAAGATGGTATTGTCCGTTTCGATTTTGTAGAAAACAGTGTTCTTAATTAAACTTAATGAGTTTAGAAAACTGGGCTTTTCTCTTTAAATGCTTTTTTTCCTTAGGAATACTTTTCTTTATTGTTACTTTCTATAAAAATAGAATTGATATTATTAGAAGTATAAAACCTAAAAGTATTAAACATTTTTTCGGTGTAGAATCATACTCTAGCTTTTTAGACTTTTTATGCGACATATTTATTCGACGTAAAACTCCTATTCTAATGACTCTTATAAACTGTATCCTTTTATTCATATGGCTTCCCGTATGGCTAA
Organism: Tenacibaculum aiptasiae; assembly: GCF_965221665.1. Classification (NCBI taxonomy): domain Bacteria; kingdom Pseudomonadati; phylum Bacteroidota; class Flavobacteriia; order Flavobacteriales; family Flavobacteriaceae; genus Tenacibaculum; species Tenacibaculum aiptasiae. Next base: position 296,635 of record NZ_CBDCSN010000003.1, on the reverse strand, counting down.
TTGATAAAAAGTTTGATTTATTTATTTTTAATGATAAAAAATAGCTTAATTTTAAGCTATAAATGATATTAATTGATTTTAAATAAAATTATGAGATACCTGCTATTATCTTTTTTAGTTTTTGCATTAGCTTGTAACGCTCCAAAAAAGGATAACAAAAGTAACGTAGAAGAAAAAGAAAACGTTGTAAAAGAAGAAGTTAAAAAGCCTGAAATTATTAATAATGAGTTAATTCTTGTTCTAAAAGACCCTCAAAAAGTTAAGGATGCGAAAGCATTGGTAAACAATAGCGGACTTACTTGGAACAATTTAATTTTTGATCAAAAGGATTTAAAAATTGCTTTAATTACTGTTCCTAAAGATAAAGTTGACTTTTGGATACAACGTTTGGAAGAGTCTGGTTCTTTTAAATCTGTTGAAAAAAATAAAACAGTTAGCCTAAACAATATTAAAGAAGAGTATGAAAATAGATTATTATCTATGAGAAAAACTCCTTGTTTTGGCGATTGCCCTGTTTATGAACTATCTATTGACAAAGATGGTAATGTAACTTACAACGGTATTCAATATGTTAATGAAAAAGGAAAACATGAGTTCAAACTTTCGGAAGAACAGTTTAATAAACTTACTAAAATGCTAAACGAGGGAGATTTTGATAGCTTTAAAGACGTATACGACAATGAACGTATTACCGATTTACCTAGTACATTTATTACCTATAAAGGAAAACAAATAAAAATCCGTTTGTGGAATGATATTCCAGATGCATTAATTAACGTACACGAATACATTGAAGGTATTTTACTAGATAAAAAATTCTTTAACTAATGGCAAAAACTCATGTGTATTTTGTTCCCGGTTTAGCCGCAAACATTAAAATATTTGAGTATCTTTCTTTATCAGACGAACATTTTGAGCTTCATTATTTAAGTTGGATATTACCAAAATCACTAAATGAAACTATTGAAGAATATGCACAAAGAATGTGTGCTAATATTCAACATAAAAACCCTATATTAGTAGGAGTATCTTTTGGAGGTGTTATGGTACAAGAAATGAGTAAGCTCATTAACTGTAAAAAAGTCATTCTTATATCTAGTATAAAAACCAACAAAGAACTACCCAAACGCTTAAAAATAGCTCAAATAACAAGAGCTTATAAGCTTTTCCCTTCAAACATTATAGCGAATATTGAAAGCTATGAGCATTATTTCTTTAATGATTATTTAAAGAAAAGAGCTGAATTGTATAAGTTATACTTATCAATAAGAGATAAAGACTATTTACAATGGGCTATTTACAATGTATTACATTGGCAACAAGAAGAGCCTTTAAAAAATGTAATTCATATTCATGGAAATAAAGATGAAGTATTTCCTGTAAAACACATAGAAAATTATATTGAGGTTGAAAATGGAACCCATATTATGATTCTTAATAAAGCAAAAACTATTTCTAAAATATTAGAAAAGGAATGCTTTTTGAATGCTTAATACCAAAGTAACTTCAACAAAAAAATAAAGAGGATGAATAAATCAATACGATTCTTATCACTCACTACAGTCGTTTTTGTAGGAGTGTTATTTACGAACACCATTAGTCAATCTAATGAACCAGAAGTTAAAAATGTAGCAGAAAGCTATGAAATTAGAGCCGTTAAAGTTCCAAAGTATATGGAATTGGCTGGAGAACGTGTTCCCTTAGAAAGAGCAGATATTAAAGAGCGAATGGACCGCGAATTACTTGTTAATACTTACTGGCAATCTAACGGGTTATTATTAATAAAAAGAGCCAACAAGTTTTTTCCTATTATAGAACCTTTGCTTAAAGAATATGGTTTACCTGACGATTTTAAATATTTATGCGTTGCCGAAAGTGCTTTAATTAACATCCCTTCTTCTAAAGGAGCTGCTGGGTATTGGCATTTTATGCCAGCAACTGGACGTGAATACGGATTGGAAGTTAATAGAAATGTTGATGAACGTTATAACTTAGAAAAATCGACAAGAGTTGCTGCCGAATATTTAAAAAAGGCTAAGAAAAAATTAGGTTCTTGGACACTTGCAGCAGCAGCTTACAATGCTGGAAATGGAAGAATATCGCAACGTATGAAGCAACAACAAGTAAGCGATTATTACGATTTACTTTTAAATACCGAAACTGGTAGATATGTTTTTAGAATTTTAGCTTTAAAAGAAGTAATGTCGAATCCTAAAAAATATGGTTTTGTATTTGACAAAGAAGACCTTTATACCTTCCCTGACACTTATGAAATTAAAGTAGACACTGCTATAACAAATATTGCGAGTTTTGCTAAGACTTGTGGTGTGACTTATAAAGATTTAAAGTTGGTAAATCCATGGTTAAGAGAAACAAAACTTAATAATAAAAGTCGTAAAGAATACACTCTTAAAATCCCTATTAAATAATGAAAAAAATATTACCTATTATATATATAGCTATCGGTATTTTTATTCTTGTTAACACTTTTTCTAGGTTTTCTCAAGATTTAGAGAGCTACCGAGTTATTTTAAATTTTAAAACCGAAAACAAGTATATTTTTGTACTTATTAGAGTATTGTTTGCTGGGTGGTTTTTAATTGATGGTGTAAAAAAATTAAAACAAATTAACGAAGAAGAATAATTTAGTTTTAATTATCGATTATATTTTTAACTCTACCTACAATTCCTGATTCTAATTGCACTTTAATTCCATGGGGATGATTTGACGATTTCGTCAATATTCTCCCTACAATTCCTACAGTTAATTCTCCAGTTCTTTGATGATTTTTTTGAACAACCTCAACTTCTAAACCAATCATTATATCTTTTCTATTTCTTCCGTCTTTCATTTAATTCAATTAAAATATAAAAATAAGAAAGCCTATCAACTATGATAGGCTTTTCTCATTAAAAAGTTTACTCTGGTAATCTATATATTATAATACTCTTACGTTAACAGCGTTTAATCCTTTTCTTCCTTCTTGTAACTCGAATTCTACTTCGTCGTTTTCACGGATTTCATCAATTAATCCAGAAACGTGTACAAAATGTTCTTTGTTTGTTCCTTCTTCAACGATAAATCCAAATCCTTTTGACTCGTTGAAAAATTTTACAGTACCTTTATTCATTATAAAAAATTATGTGTTGTTTGCTTAAGTGCCTACAACTTTTGCCAAAGGTACTGCCATTTTTTCTATTTAAACCTAATTTATTGATTTTATTATAATTATTTTATTCACATAAGTTTCTTGAAAAGATTTAGCGCTTTATTTGCTTGAAGTAATATTTTTACTTTTTAAAATAAGTACTCTAAATATTCGTAGTTTTTATTTACATTTAATTTTCAAAATTACTCTATGAATAATTTTTTAATAGGTATTGGTAAACGTATCAAAACCATCAGAAAAGAACAAAAATTAACCATTAGTGAAGTAGCTTCAAACGCAGGTGTTTCTAATGGTTTGATTTCAAGAATAGAAAATGGAAGAACTATTCCTTCTTTGCCTGTTTTGTTAGAATTAATTAGTGCTTTAAAAATTGATGCTAGTACTTTTTTTAGAGGAATAGAAAATTCTCAAACTGCCAATTACATTCACATTTCAAAAGACCAACAACAACTTATTGAAAAAGAAGTAGAAGCAGAAGGTTTTACCTATCATCATTTATTTAGTAAAAGTTTATCTGCTATAGGTTTTGAAGCTGTTATTTTAAACATTAAACCAAATTCTAAAAGAGAAAAGGTTGTTACTGATGCTTGGGAATTTAAATTTATTATTAGTGGCGAATGTACTTATTTAATAAATAATGAAGAAGTATTAGTTTCTGAAGGAGACTCTCTATATTTTGATGGAAGAAATCCTCATGTTCCTATCAACAAATCTGATAAAGATTGTACCATGCTGGTTTTATACTTTTATTCTGAAAACAAATAGGCAGAACTCATTTGAATTCTACCTATTTTAAAAATTTATTTTTAATTATTTAAACCTGGCCATGTACTATTATTTACAGGCTTGGGATATCCTGAAACTGCACTATCTGTTATTTTGCTATACTTTATATAAGTATTATTATTTAAAAAGAAATAACAAAATGTCGAGTTCCAATCTACAGCTGCAGTAATTTTAGTCTTATAATCTCCTAATCCTGGCCATGTACTATTATTTATTGGCTTTGGATATCCAGAATCAACCTTATCATTACTAATACTATATCTAATATAGGTTCCATCATTTAAAAAGAAGTATGCCTTACTATTATTCCAATTTAGTGCTGCTATTATTTTATTTTTATATGGTTCTAAACCTGGCCAATTTCCATTTGTAATTGTAGTTGGATACCCTGAGTCTACTGAATCTGAATTCATATCATAACGTATATATCTACCATCATTCAAAAAAAAGTACCCTTTATTATTATGCCATTTAAAAGCTGCGCTAATTGCTTCTTTATACGCTCCAAGTCCTGGCCATGAACTATTATTTGTTTCCTTTGGATATCCACTATCTGATTTATCCAATGTTTTATTGTAACGCACATACTTATTATCACTTCTAAAAAAATAAGCTCTGTTATTTATCATATCATTCCAATCCAACCCCGCTATAATTTTTGAATTATTTAAAGCTACTGAACCACTTTGTCCGTTTAACATTAATGTATAATTAACACTTCCATCAGAACTAATATCTGTATACAAACCTTGTGACGCTGAAATAGAACTTAAGAATGAATTATTTTTATAAATTTCAACATTCCCTGATGAATTAGAACTCCAATAAATTGTGTTTAAGTTATGCATCATAACTTTTCTAACTCCAACATTACCAATTAATGAAGTACTATTTAGTTGCCATTCTTTTTGAATTGAAATACCTAAATGGGTTAATACCGATGGTACTATAGCTGTTTGAGCTACATAACCATAAATTCCTTGATAGTCTTTATTTGGAATTGTAGGTACTGAAGAAGTAAACTCTTCATTTCCCACTTTATTCATTCCCACAAATATAGTTTTCTCTTGAGTAGTTTGTCCTCCATGGTTATATCCACCACTTCCTCTACCATGATCGGTAACCACCATAATTAACCAATCTTCATCAGTTCTTTTTTCAATTTCAGCTACAATTCTCCCAAATTGCTCATCTGCTTTCGTTATTGCTTTGTTATATGAATTACCAAATCCCAATGAATGTCCTACTCCATCTACATCATCCAAATGAACAAAAACGAAATCTGATTCTTCATTTTTAATCGCATGAATAGCTCCTGTTACACTGTTTTCATCTCCTCCACTCTTAGAATGATAATCGATAAAATTTAATTTATCTCTAAAAAAGTCATGAATTGGAGCCCAAGTAACTACACTTGCTGTTTTTAAATTTGGTTTAGAGTTTTTAATTAACTCAAAAACACTCTTCACCTTAGATTTGTTTGATGTACTATTATCTGCTACACCATGTTTGTTTACCCAAACTCCTGTTAAAATAGTAGTCCAACCTGGTCCACTACTTGTTTTTTGCTCTGATGCTGTATTATCAATTCCACCAGCATAAGCTTTCACAATATTTAACTTATCCAAGTTTGGTGTTGATGTTTCTGAAATTTTCTCAAACTGAATACCATCAAAGCCTACAACCAAAACCTTCTTTTTTAGTGATGATTTTGATGCAACATTTTTACTTGATTTTTTTTGTTTAGAAGTTATCTCTTCCAATCCGTTTTCCTGACAACTTGTAATTGTTAGTGTAAAAGTTAAAGCCAAAAGCTTTAAAAAATAATTTGTTTTCATAAAAAAAGTTTACTATTAGTTAATTTATTATTTAAATATATACTATTAGTAAACTTTTAAAACCCTACTTTATGAATATTAATCTTATAATAATCTAGCTAACATTAACTTTAATTTTCATAAACAAATGTTTTACAATTATTTAAACTATCAAAAAACTTCATTAATAGCTGTTAACGAATTTAAAATATAGGTTGGTTTTTCTTCTTCTAGTTGTTCTTGAGTTTGTGCTCCAGACAATACACCTATTGTTATTCCACAGCCTGCATTTTTTCCTTCTGCTATATCTATAGCAGAGTCACCTGCCTTTAAAACTGTAGAAGCATCTGTTATATTAAACAACTCCATTGCTTTAAAAATCATATCAGGATGAGGACGCCCTTTTACTACGTCGCTTGCTGTTATAAGTGCATCGTAATGTATCTTTTCATCCCACTGTAGTTTTTCCAATAATAAAGTAGCTACTTCTCTATTATACCCTGTATTTAAAACTACTTTTATACCTTCTTCTCTAAGATTTAATAAAACTCTTTGTACCCCTTTTATTGGTTTTACTTCTAAATCTTTATAAGCTTTATTTAATAAGATTTTGAAAGCTTCAAAAATGGTTTCTGATTCTATTAATTGATTTGTTTTTCTAAAATTCAATACATCTTTTATTGCCTGATGTTTTTCTTTCCCAGCTCCTAATTTTAAAACTGTAGGTAAATCTACATCAACTCCATATTCATTTAACGCTTTATGTAGCGTTTTATAAACTACATTTTGTTCATTTACTGTTGTTCCTGCCATATCAAAAACAACCATTTGTATCTCTTTATTTATCATATACTAAATTAAATACCTCGTTAATTTTTTCTTTTGAAAATCCAGCACTACCCGTCATGCCTTTCCCTCCTATACCTGTTACTATATGTATATTATCTCCTATAGTGTGTTCAAAAATATCTTTGGTTTTACATTGACTATAAAATCCTGCCCAACGATGCTGGACTTCATAGTTTGGTAACTCTATAATTTTCTTTGCTTCTTGTAGCATAAAACTGTCTATTTCTTCTTTTAAATCGAAACCTAAACTATCAATATTCTTTGCATCTGCATATTCATGTGAATCGCCTAATATTATAGATCCGTCAGTAGCTTGCTTAAATAATATGTGCACTCCATATTTTTTTTCAAAACTATTTGGATCTTCTTTCGATTTGATTAAATTCCATGATGGACATTCTTCAAAAGCTTCATAACGTCTAATAGTTAAACCTGTTAAAATAGAACCATTTAACTTGTAACTACCTTGTGGTTTTGTCTGCATCATTTGTAATTTAGAAACTACTAAATCACTTTCATTATAAATTGAAGGGTATAAGGTTTTAAAATCTGATCCGTTACATATCAAAACTTTTGATGCTTTATACTCTTCTCCATTTGAAGATGTCACTTGTACTTCTCCATTTATTTCTTCTGTATTTATTACTGTGGTATTGTAACAAACTTGAATACCTTGCTCTTTCAAAAAAGAATGCAATTGTAAAATCATTGTTCTTGGTTCTACCGTTACTTCTTGAGGAAAAAATAAACCTGCTTTACAATAATCACTTCTCAAACCGTCGTACTTATTTAAACATTGCTGTTTTGTAAATAGTTCAGATGTATAGTTATTTTGCTTATTAATTTCATGAAGTTCTTCTATCAACTGAACCTCTTCTTCATTTGAAGCTAGATATACCGTTCCATTTTGCCTAATAGTAATATCAAATTCTTTTTGAATTTCTTTATAAATAGCTAAACTTTCTCTTCCAAAATTTTGCCATTTCTGATTCATTCCTGAAGGAACTACTTGTCCAAAATTACGTACTGTAGCTCCATTCGGTTTTGCATCTTTTTCTAAAATTATTACCGATAGTCCTTTTTTTGCTGCATGATATGCGTGGAAAGTTCCTAAAACTCCACCTCCCACTACAATTAAATCATATTTGTTGTTCATAAATTAATTCTTGTATTTGTATTGGTTTTTTATGTTTTTTTCTAAAAAATTGAAAACAATAAGTAGTTATTATTAGTCCTATAAATGCTAAAAAGTATAAAGCTGTTATGAAAAAGCTTAGCCAAGAAATATCGCCTTTTCCAAAGTTTTTATATAGTAAAATGAGTATACTACCCAAATAACCAAATGCATCTGCTATGTATATTAAAAAGCCAACGTTACCTTTAATTTTAAAAGTGGCTATCATTCTATCAAAGAAAATTCCATTGAATGGTACATAGCAACTATACAAACCTAATCCTGAAATCGTCATCCATACTAAGGGAGAAATTAATGACTGTTGAAATAATAAAGTTGAAATAATAATTGAAGTACAGCCAATTATCAATACATAATGATAATACATAAAAGCTTTAAAGTTTTTAGTTACACTCCCTATAAAACCTAAAACTATTAGTACTGTTATTGCTATTGGTATTTCTGATATACTATAAATTGACGCATCTTCATATCCTAATGCATCCCAAATTTCTCTAGCAAAATTGTCTCTAAAATCTCTAATAGATGTCAATAGCATAAAGAAGAAAACTATAAGAGTTAATGGAATTGCAAATTTTTTAAATAACCTCTTTCTTTCAGTTTTATCTAATGGTTTTCTTACTGTTCTAAGCAATTTATCTTCTTTTGTTGGTTCAGGTAGTCTTTCTAATAACCAAGCAAAAAAGATTAGTGGAATAATAAAAAATCCTCCTGTTATAAAAGGCATCCAATACTCATTAAAGTGAAATGTATCTAAAACTATTTTACCTACCGATTTTACAGCGCCTGAAGACACGATAAAACTTGATGATAAAATAACTCCCAATAACTCGGTAGCTTTTCTACCTTCTAAATAAGAAAATACTATTCCCCAAATCATTCCTAAAGGAAGTCCATTAAAAAATAAACATGCTATATTATAAGGAGCAGGAACTGTAGCAAAACCTAAAAGAGCTAATTCAGCAAAAAGAATAAAGCCTATTAAAAACAATATTCTTTTTGAGCTTTTCATCTCAGCGATTATTCTAATTCCTATAAACTTAGATAGTGTATACCCTATTACTTGAGCTATTATGAGTAATATTTTATAATCTATTCCTATGAATGATTCGTTAGCAAATGTTGCTACCGTAAATGGTTTCCTAAATGCATACATACAGAAATAAGTTCCGAATGCGGCTATGGAAGCTTGTAATAAAAATCGTAAACGCATATTTTTTTTATTTTACAGAACAAGCTCTCAAGTATTTGAGAGCTTTGTTTTTGCATTTAATTCAAATCTTTACTCATAGCTTATAGACTAAACTTCACACCAATGTTTCCTTTAATACCGTAGTATTCTACTTGTTTAGGACGATCCTCTGTTTTCCCATAGTGATAAATTAGAGGATTGTTTAAAATGTTATTTACATCGGTATATATTGTCCAATTTTTCCCTATTTGATATGATGCTGAAAAATCTAAGGTATTGTAAGTTCCATAGTACACATCATCGATATCTCTTTCTCCAAATCCAATAGCATAGCTTCCTTTATGATTGAATGCTAACCTTGTATTAAACCCTCCTTTTTCAAAGAATAATTGTGCATTGAATAAAGTTCCTGCTTGGTATGGAGTAGATACTTTTCTACCACTTGGCTTTATCATCTCAGAATCCATAAATGTTACATTTACTTGTGTTCCAAAATATTTTAAGAAACCAGGTAAGAAATCGAAACGCTTATTTATTCCTAATTCCATACCTGCAATCCAAGCATCAGCACCGTTTGTTGGTGTACTAAATTCTACTCCCGCTTGTCCATTATAAGTTCCTTGGTAAGTATCATTAAATACTGGATCTGTTATTGATTTATAGAAAAAACCTGCATTGATTACTCCTACATTTTTAAAATAATACTCTCCTAACAAATCGAAATTCCATGAAAATGTTGGATTTAAGTTTGGATTCCCTCCTTTAAATTCGTTATCGAAAGAAATAAAAGTTCCAGATGGTGAAATGTCTCCAAAATTTGGCCTTGAAAAACTTCTTGTAGCTGCAAAACGAATATTCATATCCTTTTTTGGAGAATATTTAATGTGTAACATTGGTAATACTGCCCAATAACTTTTCGTATTCATGGCTTTGGTTAAAACATTGTTTTCAACAACATACCCATCTACTTTTGTTTCTGTTTTTGTAGCTCTTAAACCTCCTAAAATAGTCCATTGTTCAGACGCTTTTAAAGTCCCCATACCATAGAATGATAAATGAGTTTCATCTACATTGAAGTTTCTACCTAAACCACTATTAAATTGTAAGGCTGATGAATCTCCCGGTAAAACTGATAAATTAGTTTGGTTTGTTATCCAAAAGTTTTTCATTCCAGCTTGAGATAGCACTGGACTAAATGTTGATTGAATATTAGACCCCATTTCTTTTAAGAAATCTGCCTTCCCTGGTTGATTCATTAAATATTGTGAATAATCTGATAAAACTGGTGTAGCTCCTGCTCCTGACCATCCATAATACAAATCTTCAAATGTTGCTCTACGATCTTTATCTCTAAACTTTGTTCCTACTTTAATTTTAAAATTATCGTTTATAGTATGTTCATAATTTAATGCAGCTACTATATTATCTCGCTCTTTAATTGAAATTTTATATAACTCTAAATCAGAAAAAGACATTTGTGTTGCATCCATTTTAAAATTTGGGTCACTAAAGAAACCAAATAAGGCGTCTGTATCTTTATAGTCTAACAAACCTCCATCTGCTTTCCAATATGCTCTATCATCTCCTGCTCCTCCATTAGCTGTTGGTCTATTATCTAAGTATGTTGGTTTTATACCAATACCATCTTGTTTAAACTTAACTACATAATAACTTTTATCTTTTGCTGTAGGAATGTTTCCATATCTAAATTCATTTGAATAAGAAGCAATACTCCAATCAAGCTTACCATTTGTTAATGAATGTTTTCCTCCAAGCTCTCCACCAAACATTTCTGTAATAAGTTCGTTATAAATATTCTGCAATTCTACTCTAGCAGTATTGGTACCTGAATCGAATTTATCAAAACGAACTCTGTGTTTGTAATGTGTTTCTGTATCTGATAACGTACCATAAACCCCTCTAAAGTACATTTTATGATCTGGTGTAAAATTATATTCCATGGCTCCATTTAAACCTGTTGTTATTCTTACACCATTATAATCTCTTAACTCCATTCTAAACACTCCTTCATCTCCTTTTCTACGAGCTTCAAAATTATCTGTTCCCCAGTTTCTATTCCAATAAGATCCATTGATAATAAAACCAAACTTTCCATCCTTACTTTTATCACCATAAGTTAACGACGCATTATAAATTGGCTTACCTGATTTATCGTTATAACCTCCTCCAATGTTTATACTTAGAATCTGTTTAGTAGGAGCTGTTTGCGTTATAAAGTTTACTCCTCCTCCAATTCCATCTGCTTCCATATCGGGAGTAAATGCTTTTGCAGCTTGCACATATGATATTAATTCTGAAGGAAAAAAATCGAATGCTGTTGCTCTTGAAGTAGTTTCTTCTTCAGCTGTTGGAATCCTATTTCCGTTAATAGTGGTAGATGTCCAAAATGGTGGCAATCCTCTTACCGATACAAAACGCCCTTCACCTTGGTCTCTTTCTATAGATAATCCTTGAATACGTTGAACAGTTTCTGCAGCATTACGATCTGGTAATTTACCTATACCATCAGCTGCAATAACATTCATAATACTCATCGATTTCTTTTGAATACTTAATGCTTTAGCTTCGCTATTTCTTCGTGTACCACCGCTAATAATTACTTCATCTAATTCTTGTGAAGAAGAAATTAATGTTACAACTCCTATATTTTTTTGAGCTCCTTCCTCTAAGGATACTTTTACTTTTTTTGTTTGAAAACCTATATATGATATTTCTAATTCGATTTCTCCTATATCAACTTTACTCAAGACAAAGTTTCCGTCAATATCTGTATTTACCCCTTTTGTAGTTCCTACAACTACAACACTAGCTCCTGGAAGTGGATAACTTCCATCGCTAACTACCCCAGTAATGGTAGATTTTTGTGCTAAAACAGCAGTACTTATAAAAAGAACAAGTATTGTACTTAATAAAAGTTTTAAATAATTCATTTTGTTTAGTTTTACAATAGTTAAATTTAATTACTACAAATCACTATATAATTTTACTATTTGTAAACTTTTTGATATTAAGAAAACTTTTAGAGAAAGCTATTTTAGCGTAATAAAATTGTTAAGTGAAGAAAGTAAACTTTAATTTATTGTAAATAGCTGTTAATTTATAAATGAGGTTAAAAGGATTTATTATACCTACTTTCCTTTTATGTTAAGCTATTTTCAAACTATACTAAAACAAAAAACTCTCAACTTTAAAAGTTGAGAGTTTTTTAAATATTTGTAAAGACTTTTTCCTATTGGAAGTCAGTATTTAATTTTATATAGTCTAAGAACTCACGTTTAGTTTCTTTGTTTTTAAATGCTCCACCAAACTCAGCTGTTACTGTACTACTTTCTATATCTTTAATTCCTCTAGAATTTACACATAAATGTTTTGCATCAATAACACAAGCAACATCATCTGTTCCTAAAGCTTCTTGCATTGCCTGTACTACTTGCATTGTTAAACGCTCTTGTACTTGTGGACGTTTAGCATAATACTCAACAATACGGTTCATTTTAGATAAACCAATAACTTTTCCTTTTGAAATATAAGCCACATGTGCTCTTCCTATAATTGGCAATAAGTGGTGCTCACAAGTAGAATATACAATGATATTTTTTTCTACTAGCATTTCACCGTACTTATATGTATTATCAAAAGTAGATGCAGCAGGTTTGTTCTTTGGATTTAACCCCATGAATAATTCATTGACAAAAGCTTTAGCTACTCTTTTAGGAGTTCCTTGCATACTATCATCCGTTAAATCCATTCCTAAAGTTTCTAGAATATCTTTAACACTTTCCTGTATTTTTTCTATTTTTTCTTTATCCGAAATATCAAAAGCGTCTGCTCTTAATGGAGTTTGAGCTGAGGTACCTACGTGGTTCTCCCCAATCTCATCTATTCTTTCGTCATTCATTTTGTTGTTATTCACTTCAAACATTTCTTTCTGTTATTAAGGCGCAAATTTACAATATAATGTTGTTAATTTACTGTAGTTTGTTAATCAATTCGTTGACAGTACAATTAAATTGTTCTCCTGCCTTCATATTTTTAACAACAAGTGTACCGTTTTCTATATCTGTTACTACAAAATCAATTTCTCTATTCGTAGCATACTTCCATTGTTTCTTTTGTTGTTTAATACTTCCAGCTACATCTGGATATAATTCAGATTTTATGTTGTTATTTCTTAACTCCTTAATCGCTTTAATCTTAGATAAACTCTGACTTTCATCAAAATTTATGAATAATACTTTTGGCTTAGGCAATTCTACTACCTCAAATAAATTCAGTTCTTCCATAACTAGATAGATACGATCTAACCCAAAAGAAATTCCAACTCCACTTACATCTTTTAGTCCAAAAATTCCTGTCAAGTCGTCATAACGACCTCCACCACCGATAGACCCCATTTTGACACCTTTTGGTGCTGCTACTTCATAAATAGCTCCTGTATAATAATTCAATCCACGTGCTAGTGTTACATCCAACTCCAAAGTAGCTGATGTTAACCCTAACTCTTCAATCATATTTACTACAGTACGTAAATCATTTACTCCTTGAATTCCTTCTTCAGAGCCTTTTAACATCTCTTCTAATGATGCTAACTTGTCTTGATTAGTACCTGAAAAGTTAAATAATGGATCTACTTTTTCAATAGCTGCTTCAGAAATTCCTTTTTCAAGCATTTCTTTAACAACTCCTTCTTTTCCTATTTTATCTAACTTATCTAAAGCTACTGTAAAATCTATTAGCTTATCAGATGCTCCAATTACCTCTGCAATACCTGATAATATTTTTCTATTATTAATTTTGATAGTCGTTCCTACCAATCCTAACTTACTAAAAACAGTATCGTATAATTGTACAAACTCTACTTCTTGTACTAACGATTTACTTCCAACTACATCGGCATCACATTGATAAAACTCTCTAAAACGACCTTTTTGTGGACGATCTGCTCTCCAAACTGGTTGTATTTGATAGCGTTTAAACGGAAAAGTAATATCGTTTTGGTGCTGTACTACATAACGTGCAAAAGGCACAGTTAAATCGTAACGAAGTGCTTTTTCTGAAATTTGTGATGTTAACTTTTTACTATTCTTATCTGCTAACAAAGTTTCATCAGCCTTTTTTAAATAATCACCAGAATTTAAGATCTTAAAAATTAATCGATCTCCTTCTTCTCCATACTTTCCCATTAAAGTTGAAGAGTTTTCAAAACTTGGTGTTTCAATTGGTTGAAATCCAAAGTTTTCAAACGAATGTCTTATTATATTAAAAATATAATTTCTTTTGGCTACTTCACTTGATGAAAAATCTCTTGTTCCTTTTGGTATACTTGGTTTCATATGAATTATGAATTCTAAATTTAGATATTACTTGTTAACAGAAAAACTACCTTGTTCTTCTGCAAGCGCAAATATCTGAATTTATAGGATAATTATGAAGTTTTATTTCTTCGTTTTAATCGATAAATAGAAGCGTTCAATTCAAAGCCTAAAAGTAGTATAATAGCATTTAACCATACAAACAACATTAAGACTAACAATGTTCCTATCGATCCATATAATTTGTTATAAGTTGCAAATTTTACTACATATATTCCAAATAAGTAGAATGTGAATAATGATAATATAGTAGTTAATATTGCTCCTGGTGAAAAGAATTTCACTTCCTTTCCTTGTTTGGTACCAAATCTAAATAATAAGGATACAATGGTAAAAATCATTAATAAGAACAGTAAACCACGTCCCCAGTAAAATAAGTTCAAATCTGCTGTGTTTAACCAACCTGCTTGGTCTATTCTTGCTAATGCTAGTTGATAAAAAATAATTAAAACTACAGTTACAATTAAGAAAAGTGACATTAATAATGAAACTCCTAATGAAATGAAATATGCTCTGAATACACTTCTCATTTCTTTTACATGATACGAATATTCAAAACCTCCAAAAATAGCATTTACACCATTTGTCATTAGAAAAATAGAAGCTAAAAAACCAAAAGACAATAACCCACTATACTGATTATTTACAATATCTTTTAATACAATTGCTACAGCATCAAATGTTTTTGGTGGCAGCATTTCTTGGATTAAACTAAAAAGATTGTCTTGAAAACCATCTATTGGAATGTAAGGTATAAGAGATAGTATGAATAGCATAAATGGAAATATTGCCATAAAAAAACTAAAAGCAACTCCTCCTGCTCTTGTTGTTAAAGCTCCTTTTACAATACCTATTATGTACATTTCTAATACGTCGTATAAGGACATTCCTTCTAGGCCGGGAATTTTTATTTTTTTCCCAAAGGCCACCAATAAATTTAATACTGGTACTTTCTTTAACTTATCTTCAATTAATTTAGTCATTCAATAACTATATTATACTTCCGTAATAGACCAACACTGTTTTCTAGTGAAAATTTTGCTCCTTTTAATCGATTATTTTCTGGATCGATTGAAAAGTTTTTTGCCGATCTAAAATCTGCTTTTTCTATAACTGTTTTTTCAAAAATTGTTCCATTTAAATCGCAATTTTCAAAGGTAGACTGATGTAAATCTCCTTCTGTAAAATCTGCCTCTTGTAAATTACAATTTATAAATCTTGTTTTAGGAACTTTTAACTGATAAAATGACGAAAAGTTTAACTGGCAATTTTTAAAACTAAACTCTAATAAGAATGGATCACATTCATTAAACTTTACTCCAATCATTTTACAATTCACAAAAGACACTTCTTTTAGAGAAGTGCCTTTTATAATAGTATTGCTAAAATTACAATCGATAAACTCGCATTCTAAGAATTGAATATTAGACGCATGGATACCTTCGAAGTTACAATTTTCAAACGTACAATTGTCATATTCTCCTTTTTTGATTTTGGTTGTACTAAAATCAATTTTAGAAAACGTTTCGCTATCGAAATAATCGTTCATTTATTTTAATCCTCTTGCTTTTAACATCGGAGCTGCTTTTGGATCTCTTCCTGCAAAAGTTTTATACATTTCTGCATAATCCATCGTATTTCCTTTTGACAAGATTTGTTCTCTGAACTTTTGTCCATTTTCACGTGTTAATAATCCATTGTTTTTAAACCAATCGTATGCATCGTGACTTAACATTTCTGTCCATAAGTATGAATAGTAACCTGCTGCATATCCTCCACTAAATATATGTGCAAAATATGTTGAACGGTATCTTGGTGGTACCTCAGATACTTTTAATTTCATTTTACTTAATGCTTCTTCTTCAAATTTTGCGACGTCTTCTATTTTATCATCTACTGAAATTGTATGCCATTGCATATCTAAATTAGAAGAACATAAGTTTTCAATAATTGAATATCCTTGATTAAACGTTCCTGCATCTTTTATCTTTTTTAATAATGATGCTGGAATTACTTCACCTGTTTTATAATGTAATGCGTAATTATTTAGTACTTCTGGATGCGTTGCCCAATTTTCATTAAACTGTGATGGGAACTCTACAAAATCTCTCGAAGTACTTGTTCCTGAAATTGAAGCATATTTTTGATTTCCAAATAATCCATGTAATGCATGTCCAAACTCATGAAACATTGTTTCTACTTCATCAAAACTTATTAAAGCTGGCTCTCCTTCTGCTGGTTTTGGTGAGTTACATACATTGTAAATTACTGGTTTTTGTCCTCTTAGTTTTGATTGTTTTACAAAAGCACTCATCCATGCTCCTCCTCTTTTACTATCTCTTGCAAAGAAGTCTCCATAATATAATCCTAATGGACTTCCGTCCTCTTCGAAGATTTCATATACTACTACATCTGGATGATATGTTGGAATATCTGTACGCTTTTTAAAAGTAATACCATACAGTTTTGTTGCCGCATAAAAAACTCCTTTTTCTAAAACATTTGTTACTTCGAAATAAGGTTTTACTTCTTCTTCATTTAAATTATACTTCGATTTACGAACCTTTTCTGCATAATGGTTCCAATCGTATGGTGTTAATTTAAAATCTCCTCCTTCTTTATTTATTTCTGCTTGTATTTCTTTTACTTCTGAAGCTACTTTTTCTAATGATCCTGGAATTAATCCATTAAACATTTCAAAAACTTTAGCTGGTGTAGATGCCATTGTTCCTTGTAAACTCCAACTTGCATAATTATCAAAACCTAAAATCTTAGCTTTTTCAGCTCTTAAAGACACCATTTTCTTTACTAGATCGCTAGTGTTATATTCTCCAGCATCTGTTCTGTGAATTGATTTTTCAAATAAATCTTTACGAACTTCTCTATTCTCTAATGCTTGTAATGATGGTTGTTGTGTTGTATTAATTAACTGGATTTCATATTTACCATCTTTTTCTATGGATTTAATTTTTTCTTCTGAAAGTCCTTTTAATTTCCCCTTATCTTCAACTACAACTCCTCCTTTTTTACTTGCATCTAATAACTTTTTACCAAAATCGTTTGACAAACTTGCTATTTCAGAGTTAATCTCTTTTAATTTTTCTTTTTTATCTTCTGATAAATTTGCTCCAGCTTTTACAAAATTCTTGTAATATTCTTTTACTAAATGATTAGACTCTTCATCTAAATTTAAAGTATCTAATGCATTATAAACTGTTTTTATTTTAGCAAATAGTTCTGTATTTAATAAAATATCATCATTGTGTTTAGAAAACTTCGGTGCTAATTCTTTTTGAATACCTTTAATTGTATCGTTTGTATTAGCTCCTGCCAATGCATAAAAAACTGCTGTTACATTATCTAATGTTTTACTACTTTCTTCTAAAGCTAGTATGGTATTTTCAAAAGTAGGTGCTTCTTTATTCTCAACAATTTTAGCTATTTCTTCATTTTGCACTTTCATACCTTCTAAAATAGCAGGCATAAAATGCTCGTTTTTTATTTTAGTAAAATCTGGTGCTCCATAATCTAATGTACTTTTTACTAACAAAGGATTATTTGTTGTAGTCACACTCATATCAGTATTTTCTTTAGTTTCCTTTTTGGTTTCTTTGGTATTACAACTCACCATAAAAGTAAGCGCAGCGACAATGACTATATGTTTTTTCATTTTACTTATTTTAAGTTAAACTGAACTATTTATTAATTTGTAAAAAGTTTTACAAAACAGGATTTCACTAAAATGTTAAATTATGGTTCAATTAAATATTTAACTGAATAATCCATATACTTTTTCTTATTACCAACCCATCTGTCAACAATAATTCCTTTTTTATCAATTAAAAAGAAAACAGGGTACTGATCTATATCATAAATCTTCTTTATTTTTTCCTTTTCATCAACATTCCAAATTGTTGCACTCTTAAAATCTATTTTTAAGCGTTTTGCAATTTTATACCAAGTATCCTTTTTTTCATCTCCGTGCACAGAAATTACTTTTAAATCTGAAGGATACTTTTGTTGAAGTTTATCCATGTGTGGATATGTTTTCCAACAAGGTCCACAATAGGTTGCTGTAAAGTTTAACAATACATTCTTCTTATTCTTATACTGAGATAATTTAATTCGTTTTTTTGATTTCACATCATATCCTGTAAAATCAACAGCTTTACTTCCTACATCAATTTTTTGACTCATTAATTGAAAACAGGAACTAAACATTAATAAACATGTAAAAAATATACGTAATTTTTTCTTCATTGGAGATAAGGGAATTTTATATTAATAATATTTAGCAAACATATTAAAACTCAAGCATAATTTATAATTACATCCTTGAGTTTTTAATCTTTTAACACTATTGAAACCTATTTACAAGGTTTCTTGTACTTTATTCAATTGATTAATCTACAGCTTTTAAGCTTAAATCTAAATTATAAACAGAGTGCGTTAAAGCTCCTGATGAAATGAAATCAACTCCACATTCTGCATATTCTCTGATTGTTTTCTCATTAATTCCACCTGAAGATTCCGTTAAACATTTATCGCCAATTAACGCTACAGCTTTACGTGTATCTTCATAATTAAAGTTATCTATTAAAATTCTGTATACACCTTCATTTGATAAAATTTCTTCAATTTCTTCCAAACTACGGGCTTCAACTATAATTTTAATATCTAAATCTTTCTCCGCTAAGTACTTTTGAGTTTTGGTAATTGCTTGAGTTATTCCCCCAGCAAAATCTATATGATTATCTTTAATCATAACCATATCGTATAAAGCAAATCGGTGATTTTCTCCACCACCTATTTTTACCGCCCATTTTTCCAATGCACGTATACCTGGAGTAGTTTTACGAGTATCTAATACTTTTGTTTTTGTTCCCTCTAATAAGTTTGCAAAAAACTTAGTTTTTGTTGCAATAGCACTCATACGTTGCATAGCATTTAATACTAAACGCTCTGCCATTAAAATAGATTGTGATTTTCCTGAAACATAAAAAACAATGTCTCCATATTCAACTTCATCCCCATCATTGATTAATGTTTCCACCTCTAAGGTTTCGTCTACATAACTAAAAACCTTTTTAGCAAACTCTACTCCTGCTATTATTCCTTTGTCTTTTACTAGTAGTTTTGCTTTTCCAGTTGCATCAGATGGTATACAAGATAATGAAGTATGATCACCATCTCCTATATCTTCTCGTATTGCATTTTTTATAATTAAATCTAACTCTTTATTAAATTGTTCTTTTGAAATCATAGTACTCTAATTCTTGATGTAAAAATACTACTTTCATCAAGAATTAGACAATACTATATAAAAAGTTCAAAATGTAATATTATTACGAAAAATTACCTCCAAAATAATGAATGGTAATACATACTAAACGCTTTGCTTTTTTTAATCTATTGTTCATTGCATACCAATGAGCTACATCCATTAAAAACTTTACCATAAAGTTATTTGAATGTTGTTTTCTTAATTTATAGATATAGTATGGTACTCTTAAATCTCCTTTTTTGTATGTTGTTTGGGTATATTCTTGTAATGCTTCTAAATAAGAAAAACCATGCTCTTTGGTTGGTTCTATTTGTGTTCCTTCTCCAAAATCATTCCATGTAGCTATCTGGATAAAATCAACAGGGTGCCTTAATGATTCATCAAACGATTCTTTAAACACATCAACTCCTCTTCCTTCTAAACTCCAATCATCATCAGTTGGCGATTTCCATCCTCCCTCTATATAAAAATCATCAAATCTTGGATAAGCTACTCCTCCAACAATATCTTTATTAAAGTCTACATTATTCAAATAATAACCTGACAATGTAGTTAAATGATTTCTATCAATCCAAGCATATTCTCCCGATGTATTAGTACTACCTAATGTAGTAGAGGCGTTCCATAACGACAACAAACTCATATTAGTATTTATTGAATTTAAAATAGTGGTCCAATCAACAGGATCGTCAATATAACTAGGACCAAAAACCATTAATAATGGATTATTTTCTATCCGAACATAATTTTCTTTCGATAAATATTTATCTTCTATATATCTTAAATCTCCTACCGCTTGAGTAATTTGTAATTGAGTTAAACTCCTAGCTTGTTCTCTCACCACTCTATCTTCATACATCACTGCAAAATCTAAATTAGTTTTGTCTAATTCCGAAACAAAACTTTCCATTCCTTGTTTTATTTCTTCAAAATCCAATACATCTCTTTTCCCATACCAATCAAAAATTACCCCATTAACTCCTGCTAATTTCATTAATAATAAATGATATTGTTGTAAGTCTTTATCTTTTGTTGAATAGGGTCCTATCAACGGATAATAATGTGAAGCAATTTCCCTTTCTCCTTCTGAATTAATAATATCAGGATTTTTATTTGTCATTGTCCAGTGTTGCCCCCAATCTCCATCTATTTGTGAAGATCTAAACCAAGGCATATAATGTACTAATATTGGTTTTTCGGAAGTTCTTTTTGCTGATTTTGGTACAGTAGTACTACGACTGAGCATATTTTTTTCTTCTTCTTCAAGTATTTTTTCTAAATCATAATCTCCTAAGTTTTTCATCCAATCCTCATAGTAATCTATTTTTTGGGGGGATTCTTGTAAACTTTTATTTTCTTCAACTAGGCTTTCTTCGTTACATGAAATGACGAATAAAATCGACAAAACAAGTAACGTTTTTTTTAATAAACGTACTTTCATTTTTTCTTTAACTTTTTAATAAACAAACAATTAGCTCTTATAAAGATATTTAAAAAAAGTTTTTTAACAGTATAAAAAATTGTCTTTTTTTGATTTAATTTTGTCTTTCGAAACAATTTATAATGAAAATAAAATTACTTGCCATTGGTAAAACCGATAATAAAAATCTAATTCAACTTATTGATGAATATCAAAAAAGGTTAAAACATTATGTTAAGTTTGAATTAGAAATTATTCCTGATATTAAAAACGTTAAAAACCTTAGTGAAACTCAACAAAAAGAAAAAGAAGGGCAGCTAATTTTATCAAAACTTCAAAATACAGATCAACTCATTTTACTAGACGATAAAGGAAAACATTTTACCTCTATTGAATTCTCACAATTTCTTCAAAAGAAAATGAATTCAGGAATTAAACAAATAGTACTTGTAATTGGTGGACCTTATGGTTTTTCTGAGGCTGTTTATCAAAAAGCTCAAGGAAAAATATCGCTATCTAAAATGACATTTTCTCATCAAATGATTCGTTTATTTATAGTTGAACAAATTTATCGTGGTTTTACTATTTTAAAAAATGAACCTTATCATCATGAATAATATAATTTTACATTCTCCAATACAGTTATTTATCTTGATTTAAAACTTTCAAAAAAAAGGTTAATATATTCATTAATAAAGTGTTTGGTATTGTAAAAAAAAGTATACTTTTGTCGCCCCTTGAAAAATATCTAGAAAATTACAACAAATAATTAAAATGAAAAATTTAAAAATTTTAGCAACCTTTATTCTTTTTGTTAATTTTTTCAGTTTACAGCAAATGTCTGCTCAAAACGATATTAAAAAATTAAAAATCGAAATAAAAAATAAAGAAAATCAAATCAGCGCTAACGAAGAGATTTTAGTTAGTGGTGTTAAAGCTTTAAAACGTGTAAAAGCAAATTTAGAAGATTTCAAAAAAAGTAAGAAAGCTACAAAAAGAGAAGTTAATAGAAAAGAAAGAATTGTAGCAAACATGCAAGAGAGATTAGGTAAACTAAACGCTCAACTAGAAAATCAAAAAAAAGGAGTAGCTTCTTTAAAAAGAAAACTAGCTAGAAAAACTAAGCGAAACACATCTAAAAATACTTCTAGTTCTCAAAAAACGGAAAATTCTGTAGTTGCAAACAATGATCAAAATGATTTAGCTTCTCGTAAACAAAAATTGGAAGCAGCTCGTAAAAAACTTGAAGAAGAACGCAAAGCTAAGGAGCTTGCTTATTTAAAAGAACAAGAAGCTTTACGCTTACAAGCTGAGAAATTAAAAGAATTAGATAATCAAATTAAAGCTGAAGAGAAATCTATCATTAAGGAAAAAAGTACTTTAATTAGTGATTTAGAAGACGATATTAGTATTAATGAAGAGATTTTAACTAGTAGTAAAGAAGGTTTAGATAAAATGAAAGCAAAACTAGAAGCTGCTAAAAATGATCCTTCAACTTCTAAAGAAAGTATTTCTCGTAAAGAATCTATTATTATTAAAATTGAAAAGCGTTTAAGCAAAATTCAAAGTGAAATAGATGCTAAAAAAGCAGAATTAATCAAATTAAAAGGGTAAAACAACTTTTAATTTGACAAAAAAGCGAAACTTTATTTGAATAAAGTTTCGCTTTTTTTATTCTTTCATTTTAAGTTCTCAGCTACTTTTTTGCTAACTTATATAGTACAATTACTTCTATTACAACTGTAGGAATTAAAAAAACAGCTCCAAGAGACGCTAGAACAATGGTAGCCAAGCAAACCCCAGTTATTATTTCCATAATTCCATTTATCTGAATTAAGGTTCCTAATTTATCTTTCAATCTTAATAAACTTAATCCAAAAATAATTTGGATAGCTCCAAAAACAACAAACTCTACTATTCCGGTTATAACTATCGTTTCATTAGATGAATTTATTAGAAATATATCATGTATTTCTGAAACTACGTAAGCAATCATCATAACGTAAACTACAATTTCTAATAACTTGTATGTATATATTTTTGCTATTCTTAAAAAGCCTGTAAAGAAAATTACAAAAGCCGCAGAAGAAATTACTTTAACAACAGTGTATAATATTTTGTTTAAGGTTGATGTATCTTCTGTAAATTGATATATATCAGCAATAGTTTCTATAAAACCAAAAACAAAATATACTATTCCAAACACCCAAGCTAAATTCAATACTTTTCGGTCTTGAATAGTTAATTCAGTTTCTTCTTTAAAGGTATTTATATCTGCATCTAATGCCTGTAATATTGTTTTTATTGTAAAACTTCTTGGAGTTGTTTCACCTGCTTCTATCCTTTGAATAGTTCGAACATTAATATTACATTTTTCTACTAATTCTTCTTGAGTAAGTCCCTTTTGTTTTCTTAACTCTAAAATCTTTTTTCCTAACTCTGGCTGTTTCATGGTAAGTAAATTTTCATTTTTCATACAATGTTACTTTTGATTTTCTTTTTGGTGAAACTTTTTAATTGATTTTAACCCGACATTTATACGACTTTCCTTTATTTACAACACCTACAGCCTTTTCTATTTTTTTAGAAAAACTATAAATATTAATTACAAAGATGATAAAAAATGATACATTTGTTAACACAAACACGCAATAAATGAAACTTGTTTTCGCCACAAATAATTTAAACAAACTAGCCGAAGTACAAAAAATGCTTCCAAATTCTATTGAATTACTTTCTTTAAAAGACATTAATTGTTTTGATGATATTAAAGAAACTGCAACTACTTTAGAAGGAAATGCAATTATTAAAGCTAATTATATTACACAAAAATTTAAGCTTAATTGTTTTGCTGATGATACTGGCTTGGAAGTTGAAAGTCTCAATGGAGCTCCAGGTGTCTACTCTGCTCGTTATTCTGGCATACCTGCAAACGCAGAAAATAACATGCAAAAACTATTAACTGAATTAGATGGTGAAAATAACAGACTAGCTCAATTTAGAACTTCTATTTGTTTAAACTTAAATGGAGAACAGTTTTTATTTAATGGTATTTGCAAAGGTGAAATTTTAACTCAAAAACAAGGTGAAAAAGGTTTTGGTTACGATCCAATTTTTCAACCAGAAGGATATGAACAATCTTTTGCTCAAATGACTTCAGAAGAAAAAAATAAAATCAGTCATCGAGGTTTAGCTATTCAAAAACTTGTTGATTTTTTAAAGAAATGATAAAAGGTAAGAAAACATATACACAATATTTTTTACTGCTATTTGTTTTACTAATCATTTTCTTGTTTTTAAACATTAGTTTAGGATCTGTTTCCATTCCTTTTAAAGATATTTTCAATTCGTTAACTGGCGGTATTGCCTCTAAAAATAGCTGGCAAACTATCATTTTAAATTTTAGATTACCTAAGGCTATTACAGCAATTATGGTTGGTTCTGGGTTATCTATTTGTGGATTATTAATGCAAACTTTATTTAGAAATCCATTAGCTGGTCCGTTTGTTTTAGGAATTTCCTCAGGTGCTAGTTTAGGTGTTGCACTACTTATTTTAGGAGCTGGTTTATTTGGTAATTTTCTTACAACACTTGCTTTTTCTAATTGGGGAACAGCTGTTGCTGCTAGTTTAGGATCTTTTTTAATTTTAACTTTAGTAATTATTGCTGCCAATAGAGTTCGAAACACTATGTCTATCCTTATAATTGGTCTAATGTTTGGTTCCTTAACTTCAGCTATAATAAGTGTACTATCCTATTTTAGTGAAGCTGAACAAATACAACAATATATGTTTTGGAGTTTTGGAAGTTTAGGAAATTTAACTTGGACTGAACTCACTGTTTTTGGAATAATTTATACTATTGGTATTCTTGGAACTTTTACAATTATCAAGCCTTTAAACAGTTTTTTATTAGGTGAAAACTACGCTAAAAGCCTAGGAATAAACATAAAAAGAAGCAGAACTATTATTTTACTAATTACCAGCTTATTAACTGGAGTTATTACAGCTTTTTCTGGGCCCATAGCTTTTATAGGATTGGCGGTTCCTCACATAGCAAAAATCTTTTTTTCTACATCCAATCATAAAACATTATTACCTGCTTCAGCATTAATCGGCGCTATTATATTATTAATTTGCGACTCTATTGCTCAATTACCCACAAGTGAGTTTACATTACCTATCAATGCTATTACTTCATTATTTGGAGCTCCAATTGTAATTTGGCTTTTAATTAGAAAAAAGAAAATATACGTATAATTTGACCAATCTTAAAAAACATATCGTTCTTAAAACTGAAAACCTTTCCATAGGCTATCAAACCAAAAAGAAGCAAACTGCTATTGCTTCTGGTATTAATTTATCTGTAGAAAAGGGGAAATTTATTGCTTTGTTGGGTAAGAATGGAATTGGTAAGTCCACTTTATTACGTACACTTTCTAAAGTTCAAAAACCATTGGATGGTTCTATCGAAATCAATCAAAAAAATATTCTTAATTATTCTTATCAAGAATTAGCAACTTCTTTAAGTTTAGTTTTAACTGAACGCTTACCACAAAGTCAATTAACCGTTTTTGAATTGATTGCTTTAGGTCGTCAACCTTATACAAATTGGATAGATAAATTATCTAAAAACGATTTAAAAAAAATCCTGTGGGCCATAGAACAAACAGAAATTGTACATTTAAAAGATAAACTATTTCATGAATTAAGTGATGGACAATTACAACGTGTACTTATTGCTAGAGCTTTAGCACAAGATACCGAAATTATCATATTAGATGAACCTACAGCCCATTTAGATATTCACCATACTTTTAAGGTGTTTTCTCTGTTAAAAAAACTAGTTAAAAACACCAATAAAACTATTATCATATCTACTCATGAAGTAAACTTAGCAATTCAATTAGCGGATGAGTTTATTTTACTCTCTGAAAAACAAATATATAACGGAACATCAAAAGAATTAATCAAGCAAAATGCTTTTGAAGAATTGTTCCCAAAAGAGCTTATAAGTTTTAACAAAACATTAGAACAGTTCGTTATAAAGAAGAGTTAAATTTGGCTCTATGTAACATTATGTTATCAAAAACTAATCAAACCAAAACTTTAATTAAATTATATTAATGAGAAAATTATTTTATATCGCAGGTACTGCAGCCCTTGTAGCTTGTGGAGCTAGTAAAGAAACAGCAAGCACTGATAGCGATTTAAACATAGATTATGCTGAAAAATTTGCAAAAACCATTACAGCCAAGGATCTTGGAAAACATTTATTTGTATATGCTTCTGATGAATTTGAAGGACGTGATACAGGAGAACCAGGTCAGAAAAAAGCTGTTAAATATTTAAAAGATTTTTATGTAAACACAGGCATAGCATCTCCATTAGGAGGTGATGATTATTTCCAAGAGGTTCCTTCTGCTTACTTAAGCAATAATCGTCGAGGAATGAAATTAAAAGATTCTGAAAACGTAGTTGCTTTTATTAAAGGAAGCGAAAAACCTGATGAGATTGTAGTAATTTCTGCTCATTTAGATCATGAAGGTGTAAAAAACGGAGAAATTTACAATGGTGCTGATGATGATGGTTCAGGTACTGTTGCCATTTTAGAAATTGCTGAGGCATTTAAAAAAGCTGCAGACGCAGGTAAAGGACCTAAACGTTCTATCTTGTTTTTACACGTAACAGGCGAAGAAAAAGGTTTATTAGGTTCAAAATACTATACGGAAAACCCTATTTTTCCTTTAGCT
The DNA here is from genome assembly GCF_965221665.1 of Tenacibaculum aiptasiae. Taxonomy (NCBI): domain Bacteria; kingdom Pseudomonadati; phylum Bacteroidota; class Flavobacteriia; order Flavobacteriales; family Flavobacteriaceae; genus Tenacibaculum; species Tenacibaculum aiptasiae. The sequence goes on along the minus strand of NZ_CBDCSN010000003.1, from coordinate 269,777 downwards.
AATACAGTTACAAATTTAAACATTGACATGGTAGGTAGAGTTGACAATCGTCACAAAGGAAACCCTAACTATGTATATTTAATTGGAGCTGATAAGTTAAGTACAGAATTACATAATATATCTGAGGCAATGAATAAAAAATATACAAACATTGATTTAGATTATAAATATAACGATGAAAACGATCCTAATCGTTTCTATTATCGTTCTGACCACTATAATTTCGCAAAACACAACATTCCTATTATATTTTATTTTAATGGGACGCATGCCGATTATCACCAACCAACGGATACCCCTGACAAAATTAATTATGAAATGTTAGAGAATAGAGCTCGTTTAGTTTTCCATACTGCTTGGGAAGTTGCGAATCGTGAGAACCGTATTGTTGTTGACAAAGCAGATACAACAAAATAATTAATTTTTTTTATAGAAAAAGCCTCTCCAAATTGATTTGGAGAGGCTTTTTCCTTTTTCTTACTCAAAACTTAACTAAGCTTTTAACTTTTCTTGGCTTTTCTTTTTGGTATATTTGTTAGCAATCAAAAAACAAAATCATGAAGAAAATCTTCTTAACTATAGTAACTTTTGCTACGTTGCTAGCTTCTTGTAAGCAAGAAAAAAAAGAAGCAGTAAAAAAAATTGTATCAGAAAATACTGAATTTAATCAGCTTTTAAAAGATTACAATGAAGGTAAATTACAGTTAAACCCTATTAATGCAACTTTTGCTGGAGACAACCGTTTTAATGATCAATTTCCAAACACATTGTCTGATGAATACCAAACAAAAAGCAACGAGTTTTACAACTCTTATAAAGCTAAATTAAACAATTTTAAAGATGCCGATTTAACAAAAAGTCAACAAATGAGTAAAGCTGTTTTAGCTTGGGATTGCGATATGGCATTGGCTCAAAATAGCTTTAAAAACGATTTATTAATGCCTATTAACCAAATGTGGACCGTTAACTTAACAATGGGTACATTAGGTAGCGGTAGTAGTGCTCAGCCTTTTAAAACAGTTAAAGATTACGAAAATTGGTTAAGCAGATTAAACAAATACAATACTTGGTTAATTTCAGCTGAAAAAAGAATGAAGCAAGGAATTAAAGAAGGATATGTACTTCCGCTTTCTTTAATAAAAAAAGTAATTCCTCAATTTGAAGGTTTAGCCACTGCAAAAGTAGAAGAAAACTTATTTTATTCTCCAATAAACAAATTCCCTGATAGCTTTTCGGATGAGGATAAAAAACAATTAAAGGAAGCATACACAAGTGCTTTAAAAGATAAACTAATACCGTCTTTTAAAGCAATGTATAACTTCTTAAAAACAGATTATTTAAAAGCTGGAAGAGAAAGTAGTGGAATATCTGATATTCCAAATGGAAAAGCTTACTACGATCATTCTATTAAAAACTATACCACTACAAATATGACTGCTGACGAAATCCATGAATTAGGATTGAAAGAAGTTGCTCGTATTTTAACTGAAATGGAAAAAGTAAAGGAACAAGTTGGTTTTAAAGGTAGTTTAAAAGAATTCTTCAATTTTGTTCGTGAAAACAAAGAATTAATGCCATACACTACTCCAAAGGAGATTATAGATAACTTCAATGCTATTCATGAAAAAATGAAGCCACAATTAGAAAAGTTATTTGGTAACAAACCAAAAACTCCTTTTGTTGTAAAACAAACAGAAAAATTCAGAGAAGCTTCTGCTAGTGCAGAATACAACCCAGGATCATTAGATGGAACTCGTCCAGGTGTTTTTTACACTCCTATTCCTGATGCTTCGAAGTACAATGTATTTTCTGATGAAGCTTTATTTTTACACGAAGCTATTCCTGGACATCACTATCAAATTTCACTAACTCAAGAAAATAAAGACTTACCTGATTTTAGAAAAACTTTATGGTACAGTGCTTATGGTGAAGGATGGGCGTTATATACTGAGAATTTAGGTAAAGAATTAGGATTATATACAGACCCTTATCAATATTTTGGAATGTTGGGTATGGAAATGCACCGTGCTATTCGTTTAGTTGTTGATACTGGTATGCATGCTAAAGGTTGGTCTCGTGAAAAAGCTATTCAATACTCTTTAGATAATGAAGCTGAAGGTGAAGCTAGTATTATTTCTGAAATAGAGCGTTATATGGCTAATCCTGGGCAAGCACTATCTTACAAAATTGGTCAATTAAAAATTAGAGAATTACGTGCTAAAGCTAAAAAAGAATTAGGCGATAAATTCGATATTAGAGAATTCCACAATCAAGTGTTAGAAACTGGATGTATACCTTTAGCCTTGTTAGAAAATAAAATCGATAATTGGATAGCCAATAAAAAGTAAGAGAAATCCTCTTTTATTGAAAGAAAACTTTATACTATTTAAAACATTAAAATCCATCTTAATTACTTTAAGGTGGATTTTTTGTTTCTCATTCGGAAAACCAAACAAGCATTTCGGAAAGTATTTTATTCATTAACCTCTTCTCCCCTTTTATATTGTTTTCAAAAGTCAATAACCAACAAATAAAATTCAAATGAGAAGAACAATTACTTTACTTGCTTTGTTTTTAGCTTCCAATGTAGGATTTAGCCAAATCGTTAACATTCCTGACACCAATTTTAAGAATACTCTAATTAACTACTCACCTACCATCGATACTAATAATGATGGAGAAATTCAAGTTTCAGAAGCACATGCTTGGAACAATCCGATTACAGTTTCTAGTAAGAATATTTCAGACCTTACCGGAATTGAAGCTTTTATCAACATTCCTATTCTTGCTTGTGATGGCAATAATTTAGCTAAATTAGATGTTAGCCATAATACCAAACTAAGAATGTTATTTTGCATGTATAATCAAATTGAAAAATTAGATGTTAGCAGAAATACTAAATTAGAAACTTTTTACGCATCGGCTAACAATCTAAAATCGTTAAACATTGCAAATAGGAATAATAGTATTATGACTACTTTTAATACTCTTTATAATCCAAATTTAAAATGTATTCAAATAGATAGGTATTTTTCTCCATTAAGTTCTTGGGTTAAAGATGCAGCCACTGTATATAGCAATTATCCTTGTAAAGAAAGTATAGATCCTGCTTTACCAGATAAAACTGTAATGGGATCTACTCCATTAAGAGGTTATAAAAGTAACTCTTCACAAATTGTAAATATTCCAGATACTAATTTTAAAAATGCTTTATTAAACAACACTCCTGCCATTGATATAAATAACGATGGAGAAATTCAGCTTTCTGAAGCACAAGCCTACGGGCCATACCTAAATGTTGGGAGTAAAAACATTAATAATTTAACAGGAATTGAAGCTTTTACAAATCTGACATATCTAGCTTGTGCTGGAAACAATTTGACTAAATTAAATGTTTCTCAAAATATAAATCTAGTATTTCTTTATTGTGCTGCTAATCCTATTGAAAAACTTTCTTTAATTACTAACACTAAACTAGAAAATTTAAGTGGTTGGAACTGTAACTTAAAAACAGTAAATGTTGCAAATGGAAACAATAGCATCATTACCACATTTGATGTTACTGGTAATCCTAATTTGAAATGTATACAAATAGATAATGGTTTTACACCAAATAACTCTTGGAACAAAGATAGTGGCGTTGCTTATAGCATTTATCCTTGTGCAGAAGCAAGCGATGCCATCTTACCAGACAAATCAGTTACTGGTCCTTCTCCTATAGCTGGATATAAAACAAGCGGTGAAATAGCTATTTACCCTAATCCAACTAAAGACATATTAAATATCAAAGGAGGAAAAGATATTCAAAAAATTGAAATTTATAACCTAAATGCTATCAAGGTTCTAGAGACAACATCTTTTACTCTTGATGTATCTAAACTAGAAAAAGGTGTCTACTCGGTTAAAATTGTTACAGACAAGAATAAATCAATCTTAAAAAAATTCGTAAAAGAATAAGTTTCGAAATTTAATTTATATTATTCATTAAATCCAGAGTTTTAAAGCTCTGGATTTTGTATTTTGTATACCTAATATTATTACAAATGAAAAAGCTATTATTCTCATTATTTATTACCTCCTATGCTATTGCCCAAACAAATACTGAAGTTTATGTGTTTGATTTAAAACAAAATAATAAAAGCTGGAGTGTTTCTAACGGTAAAAACATTTCTAATAATGACGGATATGATAGTCAACCTTATTTTTATAATAAAAATACCATTCTATTTTCTTCTAGTAGAAATGGACAAACTGATATTTTAAAATATGATATTAATTCTGGTAAGAAGAATTTTGTAAGTAATACACCAAATGGTGGTGAATACTCTCCTCAACGTATTCCAAATTCCAAAAACATTTCTGCTGTACGCTTAGATAAAGACGGTTTACAACGGTTTTATCAGTATAATTTTAAATCTGGAATCTCTAAAGAATTAATCAAGAATTTAGTTGTTGCATATCCTATGTGGTATAACCAAAATACTGTTATTTCTTCTGTAATAGTAAACGATAGTCTTCAACTTTTTATAAGTGATTTAAAAAAGAAAAAAAACATCTTTATAACCAATCAAACTGGACGTTCTTTCCATAAAATCCCTAATAGCAATCTTGTTAGTTTTATGAAAAAAAAGGGAAAACAATGGGAAATTTGGTCGCTTGATCCTTTAACCAAAAAAACTAAAAAACTTGCAAAAACGGGAACAAGCGAAGATGTATGTTGGTTACCAAATGGAACCATACTTGCCGCTTATAAAAATATGATTTTAAAGTTTAATCCAAAAATAGATAAACAATGGTCGGTTTTTTATAGATTCGACAATGAGGATATCAATAATATTTCAAGAATTATTGTAAATAAAGAAGGAACTAAACTAGCTTTAGTTGCTGAAGTTTCTCCTAAAGTTTTAGCTCAGGAGCAATTAGATGGATATAACAAAAGAGATATTGATGCATTTTTAAAACCTTATGCCAAAAATGTAAAAGTATACACCTATCCTAACCAACTGAATTACGAAGGTATAGAAGAAATGAGAAAACGTTACGCTCCTATGTTTGAAAAGACAAAGGATTTACACTGTAAAATCCTTAACAGAGTAGTAAAAGGTAATGTTGTTATAGATGAAGAACTTGTAACTGCTAATGGAAATAAATTTAAAGCCGTTGCTATTTATGAAATTACCAATGGGAAAATTAGTACTGTTAGATTTGTTAGATAATTACATATTTAAGTTCCTAGTAAAGTGATTTTTTAGATAATAAATTTGTACAAAAATCATTAATGTAAAAAAGAAACAAGTATACAATACTGTATTAGAAATTGTAATTCCTTCTAAAAAATTAAAACTTTGAAGTTTAGAGAAATAATCAAATTTAATCTTCGGAATCTTAACCCAACCTATAGATGTTCCTTTTGACACATAAAAAATACTGATTATTAAAATACTTAAAAGAACAGCCCAAACCTTTTTAGAAATTAAAGGAGTAGCTTTGTATAACGCAATATTTTCTTCCTTCTCTAAAATACTCATTAAGTTAGATGTAAAATCTAATGATGGTTGTTCTACTTCTATTTCTTGTATATATTTTTTTGCAAAAGCATCTAACTCCTCTATATGTTTATTTTCTCCCATAATGCTTAATTAATTCAGGTTCTACTTTTTTTTCTACAATGGTTAACAATCTTTTTCTAGCTCTGTGTAATTTTACTTTTACGTTAGATTCTGAAAATTCCGTTAACTCAATAATTTCCTTTAAACTTAATTCTTCAAAATAAAACATCCATAAAATAGATCGCTCATCTTCTGGCAAACTCATCATACAAGTATTTATAATTTCTGCTCGCTCTTTTCTCTCTAAACCTTCTAAAATACCTTCTGTAGATTTTATTTTATTTATCGTTATTTCGTCTATAGTATCTGTATTATACTTTCCTTTATTCTTTTTTAAATTATCTAAACAAGCTCTATACCCTATTTTATAAAGCCAAGTAGAAAATTTTGCTTCTCCTTTGAATCTATCTAGATTCTTAAAAGCTTTAATAAAAGTATCTTGAGATATTTCTTCCGCTTCTTCTCTACTCTTTAACATTTTTAATGCCAAAGTAAATATCATACCCTTATACTTTTCTACTAAAATAGAAAACGCATTAGTATCTCCTTTTAATACTTTATCAATATATGTTTGGTCGTTGTTAATAGTCATTTCATCCTTTGACTGTACACCATTAAAAAAGGTTACAATTATTTTAAAAAAAGTTTTTTTTATTTTTTTTGTAACCTTTTTCAGAGCATCTCTGTCATACTTGCAAACACATTAAAAATAATCATTTTAAAATTAAATAATATGGAAGTAGCAATTGTATTTATGTTCTTATTCGCAGTAATATTTGGAGTTTTTTATTTATTCTATTCAACAAGAAATAAAGAGCGTTTAGCTTTAATAGAAAAAGGAGTAGATGCTAAAATTTTTATGCAAGGAGAACGAAAAAAATCAACTTTAACAGGTAGAGTTATAGTATTAAACTTAGCTTTATTAGCAATGGGTATTGGAGTTGGAGTCTTGTTAGGAGCTATATTAAGTTCTAACTTTGGATATAGTGGTGGTTGGGAAAACAGACCTAGTAATGCTATTGACACAGAAGTTTTCTTTATCTCTTCAATATTTCTTTGCGCTGGTGCTGCACTATTTATTGGATTCAATCTTACCAAAAAATTAGACAATGAATAATCTTTACTATAAATAACAATATATAAACCACTTCAAACTGAAGTGGTTTTTTTATTTTTAAAAAGTCTGTACCTTTAAGACGAAATAAAAATAACTATGAGTAACAATTACAAAAACAAAAGTTTTAAACAGCTATTAGATAAGCTACAACAAGAGAGCTGGCAGTTAGAACTTATTATTTCTGGTTTTGCAATTTTTGGTTTATTTACTGCGCTTCCTCAGGTAAAAATAGCTGTAGAAACTGCAAAAAACGACAAACACATATATGCTTTTGTGTTACTTCTTGTTGCATTAGTTGCTTGTTATATTCTTATTTTTAACTTACTAGTGCATGTTGTTTTGAGAGGGCTATGGATTGGCGCTTTAGGACTCCGGTATATTTCTGGAGATATAGAATTTAAAGAGTTAAACTATCACAATCGTTTTACCAATTACTTAAAAAAGAAAATTGTTTCTTTTGACAAATATGTAGCGACTTTAGAAAATTATTGTAGTGTATTATTTGCTACTTCTTTTCTATTAATATTTTACGTTATCTCCATCACAATTATTTTTGTCTCCTTTATATTAGTAGCCACTTATATTTTTTCAAATGATAAACTACCTGAAGGTTTTAGAATATTTTTAGGTATCGTTTTAATGCTATTTTTAGTAATAGGGTCTATATTTATGTTTATTGATTTTATTACACAAGGTTACTTAAAAAAGAAAAAGTGGTTGTCTAAAATTTATTTTCCTTTTTATTGGATATTTAGCTACCTAACACTCTCTTTCTTATACAGACCTTTGGTTTACAACTTTTTAGACAATAAGTTTACAAGAAGAATAAGCTTCTTTTTAATTCCTATATATATACTAATATCTATTTTCAATTCTGTTAAACTTCAAAAATCAAATTATATAGATAGTACAAAATTTAACTCTAATTTATATATCGACAATAGAGAATATGAAGACTTAAGGGTGAAAGAAAATGATTTTGTTAGTAATGCTAGTATTCAATCAAAAGTAATTACAGATCCTTATATTAAATTTTTTAAAGTTTTTAATGAGAATGTTGAAGACAGAATATACAACTACACCCCTTCTTTAAAGCCTAAAGAGGACAAAAGAGGATTTAAAACAGGAATTCAATTCTCTAGTGGACGACCTATTTCACGTAAAAAAAGAGATAGTTTAGCTATTAAATATGTTGAAGCTTTAAATGAAATGTACAAGATTCAAATAGATACTACTTTGTATGATACAGATTTCTTAATAAGTAAAAACAAACAAAACCAAGTAGGTTTTGAAACGTATATCCCTACCAAAATGCTTACTGAAGGAAAGCATATTTTAAGATTAAAACGCAAAAGAATACGAAAAAAAGATACTGTACAAGTAACCGATATTACGATTCCTTTTTGGTTTTATAACAAAAAATAAATAATATTAAACAGTCATAAAAAAACCTCATTTTACATGTAAAATGAGGTTTAATTTTATGCACTTATAAAAGCTTATTTTTTAGCTGTTACTACACCTTGTTTCTTTTTAAAAAACTCTACACTATCGTAATTAGGAGGTACAATCTCTCTACCGTTTTCATTAATAAAACCATACTTCTTATTATCAACACAAACTTTGGCCCATCCTTTTCTATAAGTACCAAACTCTTCAATTTTTGTATACTTCGGAATTACCACCAAATCCCCTTTACTGTCAATAAAACCATATTTATCTTTAATCTTTACTAAAGCCCAGTTTTTTTTATACTTATCAAACTCTTGAATTTCATCAAACTTTGTATCTACAATTTTATTACCGTTTCCATCAATAAAACCATAAAATGAATTTTCCTTTACTAAAGCCCAATCTTTATGATATTTTCCAAAATCACTTATAAAATCATAAACAACTTCTACAACTTCCTTTCCTGATTTATCAATAAAACCTACTTTACCTTCAAGTTCAACTTTTGCCCAATTTTTCTTTATTTCATCAAAATTTCCTATGCTTTGGTATTTAGGTGAAACTATCTCCATTCCTTTGTCATTTACAATGCCATAAAGCTCTCTATTTTTTACTATAAAAAATTCTTGTGAAGTAGCGTAAAAGCTTGACAGTACTATAAACGCTAGTGCTAATTTAAATTTCATTACTCTATTTTTAGGGATTAAAGATGCGAATGTAACAAAAAAACAATGCACAAAACCTAAAAATCAAGACCTTAACATTTTAAATAATTGTTACCTCATTTTCCCTTTCCTTAAAATACAATAACTTATTATTAATATTAAATTTAAAAAAATTAGTTAGTAAATTTATTTAAACTCTTTAGTTTCATATTAAACATTTACATCAAAAGCGTTAAAGAAAGCGGGACAACCCTTCATTTTTTCTATTGTTTCGTATTTTAGATGTCTAAATCCATTAAAAAATGAGAAAATTAACTACTCTCCTATTTTGTTCTTTCTTAACGTTTAATTTATATAGTCAAACTGATCAAAACATCTATGATATTATCGATTCTATTTCTGCTAAAAGAATTGAAAAAGATATAACTAAACTTGCAAATTTTGGAACTCGACATACCCTAAGTGACACTATATCTAACACAAGAGGAATTGGAGCTGCAAGGCGTTGGATAAAATCAGAGTTTGAAAATATTTCAAAAAACTGCAATAACTGTTTAGATGTTTATTATCAAAAAGATTTAGTTGCAAAAGGAACTAATAAAAGAATACTTAGAGATGTTTGGGTAGTAAATGTAGTAGCAGTTCAAAAGGGAACTAAAAACCCTAATAATTATATTATTATGAGCGGTGATATTGATTCTAGAGTATCTGATCCTAATAATTTTACAGATGATGCTCCAGGAGCAAATGATAATGCTTCTGGTATAGCTGGAACAATAGAAGCAGCAAGAGTTTTAAGTAAATATAAATTTGAGAATAGTATTATTTACCTTGGGCTATCAGGAGAAGAACAAGGTTTGTTTGGTGGTAAGGGGTTTGCCAACTTTGCTAAAAATAATAATTGGAATATTATTGGTGTAATTAATAATGATATGATTGGTAATATTAAAGGAGTTGATGGAGTTATTGATAATAGAACTTTTAGAATTTTTTCTGAACCTACTCCACCAACTGAAACTGAAAGACAAAGAAAATCTAGACGTTTTTATGGTGGTGAAGTAGATGGAATTTCTCGTCAGCTAGCTCGTTATATCCATAAAACTACTAAAACGTATATGCCAGAAATGAATCCAAAAATGATTTATCGTTTAGACAGGTTTGGTCGTGGTGGCCATCACCGTCCTTTTAATGATATTGGATTTGCAGGAGTAAGAATTATGGAAGCTCATGAAAATTACACTCAACAACACCAAGATATTAGAACCGAAAATGGGATTGAATATGGTGATAAGTTAAAGTTCGTAAACTTTGATTATGCAAAAAAATTAACTGCTGTAAATGCTATCAACTTAGCTAGTATTGCTTCTGCACCAACAGCTCCAAAAAATGTTAGTATAGGAGGAATTGTTGAAGCTTCAGTAAAACTTAAGTGGGACAAAGTTGAAGGTGCTAAAGGATATAAAATTTATTGGCGTGAAACTACATCACCAACATGGGATTATAGTAGATATGTAAACAATTTAAACGAATTTACTTTAGATGGTATTGTAATAGATAATTATTTTTTTGGTGTTGCTGCTATAGGTAAAAATGGATATGAAAGCTTAATTACTTTTCCTTCAAAAATCATAAGAAAATAATGACCAAAAATATACCACAACACTATTTTAAAACTGACACTGAATGGCGAAAATGGCTACTAGAAAACCATGATAAAAGTACAGGAGTTCATCTAATTTTATACAAAGTTGATACTCAAATACCAAGTATGCGCTGGGAAGAAGCTGTAAAAGTTGCTTTATGTTTTGGTTGGATAGATTCTACAGTAAAAAGTTTAGGTGATGGGAAAAGACAACAATATTTTTGCCCTAGAAAAGATAAGAGTATCTGGAGTGCTGTAAATAAAAAATATATCAAAGAACTTACTTCTTTAAACTTGATGCATGCATCTGGAATAAAAAAAATTGAGACTGCTAAAAAGAATGGTTCATGGACTGCTTTAGATGATGTTGAAAATTTAGTTATTCCTAACGATTTGCAAATTAGATTTGATCAAAATCCTATCGCTTTTGAAAACTACCAAAACTTTGCTAAATCTTACAAAAAAGGATACTTATATTGGCTCAATCAGGCGAAAAGGGAAGCTACGCGTCTTAAAAGACTTGAAGCAATTGTTCAATTATGTGAGGAAAACAAAAAAGAAAGGTAATTTTTTAAGAACCTCACTTAGAATTTTACCAAATTATTAACATCGAAAAAAATAACAAATACTAATTTTCCATATTAAATCAAATCATAACTTAAATAATTTAAACATGCTTAACAGAAAATTAAGGATAGTATGTTCGCTTTTTTTAGCTTTAGCTGTTTTGGGTATTAATGATATAAATGCTCAAAAGAGAAGAAAAAAGAAAGGAAAAAGCAAAACTGAAATCCCTTCAAAAAAGAAAAAGAAGAAAAAAAAGAAAACCATTGCTGACTTAACTAAGAGTAGTAAAAAAATAGATGGTTTATTCCCTATTTATCAGGATACAATAACAGGTGACATTAAGTTATTATTAAAAAAAGATCAGCTTAATAAAGATTACATTTACTTTTCACAAATAGCTGATGGTGTTACAGAAGCCAGAGCTTTTAGAGGTGCTTACCGCCCTTCTAGAGTTTTCAATGTTAAAAAATATTTTAATAAAATTGAATTTGTAGAACCTAATACATCTTTTTATTTCGATAAAAATAATGCTCTATCAAAATCAGCCAATGCAAATATCAGTAATGCTGTTGTAGCTAGTACTAAAATTTTAGCTTCAGATGATAAAAAAGGTGAGTATTTAATTAATGCTAACGATTTATTTCTATCAGAAGCATTAACTAGAATTAAAATGCCTCGTTTTCCTAAAAGTTCTCCATTTGCTTTCAAATTAGGAAGATTTGACAAAAAGAAGTCTAAAATAAACAGCATTAAAAACTATCCAGAAAACACAAATATTAAAACAGAATACACATACAACAACCCTTCTGTTTTAAATGGTGGTTCTAATGCTATAACTGATGGTAGGTATGTTTCTATAAAAGTTTTTCACACTTTTATGAATATGCCAAAAGATGATTACACAGTAAGAATGGATGATCCTAGAGTTGGTTATTTCTTAACCTCTACTAATGACATGACATCTACAGAAGCTGTAAACTACAGAGATTTTATTCACCGTTGGAAATTAATTAAAAAGAATCCAGAATTAGCAATTTCAGAGCCTGTTGAACCAATTACTTGGTGGATTGAAAACTCTACTCCTGTTGAATTTATTGAAACTATTAAAGAAGGAGTATTAGCTTGGAATGAAGCTTTTGAAAAAGCTGGATTTAAAAATGCAATGGTTGTAAAAGTTCAACCTAATGATGCAGACTGGGATGCTGGTGATGTTCGTTATAATGTTTTACGTTGGACTTCTTCTCCTAACCCACCATTTGGAGGTTATGGACCTAGTTTTGTAAACCCTAGGACTGGAGAAATTTTAGGTGCTGACATTATGCTAGAATATGTTCACTTTACTAACAGAGTACAGTACGATAAAATTTTTGGAGAAGTATCAAAAGCTTCTTCTGAAGAGGAAGCTCATAATATTTTCTCTAAAAAAGATAATCACATGTATTGTTCAGCTGGACATTTAATGCATGAGAATACGATGTTTGGAAAAACTGTTTTAGCTGCTACTGGTGCTTCTGATTTAGAAATGGAAGGAATGAAAAGAGAGGCTATGAAGTCTTTAATTATGCATGAGGTTGGTCATACTTTAGGATTAAACCACAACATGAAAGCTAGTCAGTTATTTTCTCCTGCTCAATTAGCTGATGCTGATTTTATCAAAGGAAAATGTTTAACTGGTTCTGTAATGGATTATGCTGCTATCAATTTAACTTTAGATAGAACAAAGCAAGGTCAATACTACGATACTGCTGTTGGTCCTTATGATATTTGGGCAATTCAATTTGGATATACTCCATTTAAAAATGATTCAGAAATGAAAGCTTTATTAGCTAAATCTACACAACCTGAATTAATTTTTGGTAATGATGCTGATGATATGCGTTCTGCTGGCAAAGCTATTGACCCAAGAGTTATGACTGGTGATTTATCTAATGATCAAATTACCTATTCTATTGATAGAATTAAGTTAGCTAATAAAATGATGCTAAACATTAAAAATAGATTTTCTAAAGATGGAGAAACTTATGAAGAATTAAGAAATGCTTATTATATTTTAAATGGACAAGCTGCAAGAGCTGGTGAAGTAATTTCTCGTTTCATTGGTGGTGTTTATGTAGATAGAGCTATGGCTGGACAAAATGGAGGTACACAACCTTATACACCTGTAAGTTTAGCTGACCAAAAAAGAGCTATGAGCGCTTTAAAAACTTATGTTTTTGCTCCAAATGCTTTTAAAGCTCCTTCAGACTTATATAACTTCTTAGCTAGACAAAGACGTGGTTACAATTTCTTTGGAGGCCCAGAAGATCCAAAAATCCATGCACAAGTTTTAAGATATCAAAAGAGAGTTTTAAATCACATATTACATAGAAATACTTTACAAAGAATTTCTGATTCTGAATTATATGGTAACAAGTACAAGTTATCTACTTTTATGACTGATTTAAATAACGCTATTTTCAAAGCTGATTTATACACAAATGTAAATTCATTCCGTCAAAACCTACAAACTGAATACACTAAAATGTTATTAAAAATGGTTGTAGGAAGAACTAGCAGTAGGTACACTAATGCTGCTAAAGCTATGGCTTTATATAACTTAAAAAAGATTAAAACTTGGTCTGGAAACGGTTTAGGAAATATTGCTACTAAAGCACATAAAAATCAATTAAAATTATTAATTAATAACTCTTTAAAAGAGGTTAAATAGTAATTTTTATTTAATTCTATAGTAAAACCATAATGCTAAAACATTATGGTTTTCTTATTTTTACTCTATGGATAAAATTTTAATTACTGGAGGAACTGGACTTATTGGAGGACATCTACAAGCTATTTTAAAAGAAAATAATTTTCAAGTAAATGTTCTTAGTAGAAACCCAACAAAAAAGAATGAGTTTTACTGGAATATTTCTGAAAATCATATCGATGAAAAAGCTTTTGAAGGAGTTACTCATATTATCCATCTTGCAGGTGCAGGAATTGCAGATAAACGTTGGACTAATAAGAGAAAAAAAGAGTTAATTGATAGTAGAGTACAATCTGCCAACCTGTTATTTAAAAAAGTAAAAGAATATAAAGTGCCTTTAAAAGGATTCATTTCTTCATCAGGTATCGGTTATTATGGTGCTATTACCTCTGATAAAATTTTTAATGAAGAAGACACTCCTAATAATGATTTTATTTCCTCAATTTGTGTTAAATGGGAAAAAGCTGCTCGGCAATTTGAGCAACTAGAAATTCCAATAACTATTTTACGTACAGGTGTTGTTCTCACAAGAAAAAGAGGAGCTTTACATAAAATGAATACTCCTATATTTTTATCAGCTTTAGGAACTGGAAAACAATACTTACCTTGGATTCATGTTACCGACTTATGCTACCTTTATTTAGAAGCTATAAACAACCATAATTTTAATGGAATTTTTAATGCTGTAGCTCCTGAACATCAAACCAATGAAAAATTCATGAAAGCTTTAGGAAAAGCATTAAAAAAACCTGTATTTCCTATGAACGCCCCTTCTTTTATTTTAAAAACAGCGCTAGGCGAAATGGCTTATATATTATTAAATGGTAGTAGAGTTTCTTATCAAAAGACTGTTAAATTCTATAATTTTAAATTTTCAAACTTAGAATCTGCTTTAAATAATATTTATAATAATGAACAATAAACTTAAGAATCCTGTTTGGCATTCATTAAACGAAACACATAAGGAATTTGTTATTAATTTTGATGATGTAAAGTTTTATAATCCTAAAATTTGTCCTTTTGGAGCTTTTTTAGACACTAATAAAACTGCTAATGCATTAAATGAATACGCTAAACTAACAGACAGTTTTTTCTTAGTTTCAGAAGATAAAACGCCTTTATACGATGATCGTAATATTTATTTAGATAAGAAAATTGATGGTTGTCAAATGGTATTAGATAATTTAACTGGCATTGATTTTACTGAAACCATAGTTCCTTTATCAGAAGAACATATAAATGACATCTATAATCTTGTTTGGTTAGTAATGCCAGGCTATTATAAAAAAAGAACTTTTGATATGGGAAACTACTTTGGTATTTTTAAAGATAATCAACTTGTGTCTATTGCTGGTCAACGTATGCAAACTGATGACTTTATAGAAGTAAGTGCTGTAGTTACACATCCAAATTATACAAAAAGAGGGTATGCCAAACAGTTAACCTCATATGTTACTAAAGAAATAATAAAAGACAACAAACTTCCTATTTTACATACAAACAAGGGGAATCCTGCTATAAAACTATATGAAAAGCTAGGCTTTAAAATTACTCGAGATATGAATTGGTGGTTTTATAAGAAAAATTAAAAGCTTAGGTTGTGCCTAAGCTTTTATATTTTATTTAGATAATTCTGGAATTGAAGTATAAATATAATCTCCATGCTTTGGTGTAAAGTATTTCTGAACCTTTTCTTCAAACTCTTTTCTCTTAGCTTCATCTTTCCAATGTGATTTAAATAATTCATTACTTTTCTCTCCTATCATATCTAAATCAGCCATAGATTCTACCGCAAAAACTCTAGAAAATTCTGTTTTATCGCTCCCCCAAGCATGCATATGCTGAAAGTATCCTTTAATTAAATCGTTCTTATTAATTACATTCTCTAAGTATTCTTTATTCAAATTTTCAAACTCTTCTTTAGATCCATCTTCAGGGAATGCAAAGTGTCCTTTTACAACCAACCAAATAAGCTCTTTTTTGGCATCATCTGATTTTAAAAATTTAGCCCCACCAACTGGAACATAAATTTCATCTGAATGTTCCATTGTATAATAAGCATTTTTCTTTTTAAAGTATTCTTCTCTCTTTTTCTCATCCTTCCAAACTTCTTTTATTAGTTCTTGATTACGTTTATTTGCTTTTTCTATATCAGCCCAAGAGCCATAAGTATTTACAAATACAATTTCTGAATTATCTGGAGTATACCTATGCAAATACACTGAAGTCCCCAATATAAATTCATTTTTCTTAACTACATTATCTAAAAATTCTCTCTCAGTAGCTATCCATTTATCTTTATTAAAATTTTCATAGTCCATGTTCCAATGACCAACAGTAACAGTTATGTACTCTGGTCTCTTATTTTCATTCTGTGAAAAAATAGTTAACGGCGATATTATTAATAGCAAAAGCACTACTAATAAATTAATTTTTACTGTTTTCATAATAAATATGATATTAATTAATACAAAAAATTGATTGTTGAGTATCAGCTTTTAAAAAGTATCTTAAACTAATCTCAATATGAGAAGTATAGTGAGGTTATGCAAAATTAATCAAACATAAAATATTAATTACAAGGATTTTAACTAATTTTATTATACAAAAAAACTCAGAATAAATTCTGAGTTTTTATTTATTTAAAAAAGTAATTTAATTACATTTTTTCTATAGTAGACTCTGCTTTTGTTTTCATCATTTGTCCCATCATATCCATTTCTATGCTTACAACTGACTTAGATGGTATTCCTGTACTTTTCATTATCTCAATAGTTCCTGTTATTTTAGCTGTTGGCATTGCTGACATTTTACCTTTCATTTTAGCTATAACTTTTTCTTGAGTAATTTCAGTAACAGTATATACTAATTCCATTGCTACTCCTCCACTATTTTGTGTATTAGTCCAAGTAGAACCTACTCCTACTTTTTCCTCTGGGTACTCTACTGATTGATTGTACTGGTTTGATAACTGATCTGCCCCAGGGAAAGTTGGTTCTGCTTTTAAAAACTTTGATTTTCCTAATTTATCAACACTAGAATAAATCATTGCATCCATCATAGGCTGCATCTGTGCTTTAAACTTCTTAGACTCTTCAGTTAACTCACCTTCTTTCATGTTTGTATTAAAGTTCACTTTTTCTTCAGCACCTTGTAAAACCTTGGTTGACATATAGGTAAACTTAGTCTCAGTTACATAACTTCCTTCTTTAACATCTGTAACTTTTATATTCATTTTCATGTCCATATCCATTAGAGCAGCGCCCATGTCTTGATTCATTTTCATAGACATTTTATAAGTATCACCTTTCTTATAGTTAAGACGTAACAATACTTTTTCTTGTGACATTCCTACAGCTGTTATTCCTAATAACAGTACAATTAAAATTTTCTTCATTTTATTTTTTAGTTTAAAGCACGAATATACGTAAAACAAAAAAGCTCAGGAAATCCTGAGCTTTTGTATTTACTATTGTATTATTTTAGAAATCTTGATTTGCATCCCAAGCTTCTAAAATTTCTTTTAATGTTTTAATAAACATACCTCCTAAAGCTCCATTTACTACTCTATGATCGTATGAATGTGACACCATCATTTTATGGCGAATTCCTATAAAATCCCCTTCTGGAGTTTCTATAACTGCTGGTTTTTTAACTATTGCTCCTAAAGCTAAAATAGCTACCTGAGGCTGGTTTATAATTGGTGTTCCTGTAATACTTCCAAAGCTACCTACATTTGTTACTGTGTAAGTTCCTCCTTGAATATCATCTGGTTTCAATTTATTTGCTCTAGCTCTAGTCGCTAAATCATTTACTTGCTTAGTCATACCTACTAAACTTAACTGATCTGCATTCTTAATTACCGGTACAATTAAATTTCCATCAGGTAAAGCTGCTGCCATTCCTAAATTAACATTTCCTCTTTTTATGATTTTATCTCCATCAACAGAGATATTAATCATAGGGTGTTTTTTTATTGTTTGAGCAACTGCTTGCATAAAGATTGGAGTAAATGTTAATTTCTCTCCTTCTCTTTTTTGGTAAGCATTCTTTACTTTATTTCTCCAATTAACAATATTAGTTACATCTATTTCAATAAAAGATTGTACATGTGCAGATGTTTGAATAGAATCTACCATATGCTTAGAAATTAATTTCCCCATACGGCTCATTTCTATAATTTCATCTTCTCCACTTAAAGTAACTGGTACAGATTGAATTTTTGGTTGTGGCTTTTGCTCTTGAACTGGCTCTGCGGTCTTTTGTGGTTGACTTCCTCTATTTTCTATATAAGATAAAATATCAGTTTTAGTTACACGTCCATCTTTACCTGTTCCTTTAACTGTTTCTAACTCATCTAAAGAAATACCTTCAGTTTGCGCAATACTTTTTACTAATGGTGAATAAAAACGTTCGCTAGAAGATGTGTCAATAGAACTAGTAATTTTTTCTTTTACCTCTTCTATTGTTTTTTCTACTTCTACAGCTGCAGCTTTAACTTCTTCTTTTATAATAGTTGTTTCAGAAGACACTTTCTCTCCTCCTTCTGTTTCTATAATAGCTATTGTTTGTCCTACCTGTACTACTGAATCTTTATCAAATAATATTTCTACTAAAGTTCCATCTACTTCACTAGGTACCTCACTATCTACCTTATCAGTAGCTACTTCAACTACGGTATCATCAATATCAATCGTTTCTCCAACTTCTTTTACCCAAGAAGTAATAGTTGCTTCTGCAACACTCTCGCCCATTTTAGGCAACTTCAATTCGTATCTAGCCATAGTGTATATTTTTAATGTTTGCGAAGTTAGTAAAAACCTACGATTTTCTTACCTTTTTTTGTATAAAAAAAATCTATAATTATTCAATTATTTGAATTATTCGCAAAAACACATCATTTATACATTCATTTTTAAATTAAAACAAAATAATCTAAACTTCTGTTGCGTTTTCAATAATACAATTGATTTTCAACACTTAGGACTCTTTTACTTTACAACTATAGTTAAATTATTGCTAGTTCTATACCCAGTCTTTAGGCTCTGCTAAAACTTTTAAAAGTTTACTCTCTTCACTTCCTTCTTCTGGTTGATGATTATACTTCCACTGTACTGTAGGAGGCAAACTCATTAAAATACTCTCAATACGTCCATTTGTTTTTAACCCAAACAATGTACCTCTATCATGAACCAAATTAAACTCTACATAACGCCCTCTTCTTACTTCTTGCCAATCTTTATGTTCTTGGTTATAAACTGTATCTTTTCTTTTTTCAACTATTGGTACATATGAGTTTAAAAAACTATTACCTACCTCTGTAACAAAATCATATCTATCTTGCATTGAAAATTTTTCAGTCTTTTTCAAGTAATCAAAAAATAAACCGCCTATACCTCTTGCTTCATTTCTATGTGTATTCCAAAAATAATTATCACAAGTTTCTTTATACTTTGGATAAAAGTCTTGATCATGTTTATCGCAAGCTTCTTTACATATTTGATGAAAATGAGTTGCATCCTCTTCAAATAAATAATAAGGTGTTAAATCTTGACCTCCTCCAAACCATTGGGTAACTATATTACCTTTTTCATCATACATTTCAAAATAACGCCAGTTTGCATGTACTGTTGGCACAAAAGGATTTTTAGGATGAATTACTAAACTTAAACCACAAGCAAAAAAGTTTCCACTTTCTACTCCAAACTGTTTTCTTAACACCTCTGGTAACTCTCCAAAAACCTTTGAAATATTAACTCCTCCTTTTTCAAAGATATTTCCATTTTCTATAACACGAGTTCTACCTCCTCCTCCTTCATTCCTTTTCCAAAGGTCTTCTTGAAATTTTACTCCTCCATCTATTTCTTCTAATTTAGAAGTAATTGTATCTTGTAATTGTTGAATATAAGTATAAAACTGCTCTTTCATTGATTTAATTCTTGATTTGCAAAAGTACTTATTCTGGTAATTCTTTTAATTGAATTTTTTTAATAGTTTCTGTTGTTGCTGCTGTTACTGATAATGGCAAAACTAATAACACTCCTACAACTGGTATTAATAAAAAAAGCATAAAAACAATTCCGTTTCCTATGGCTAACCCTTTGTTTTCTTTTACAAAACGAATACTTTCTTTATATTTAAAATGACGTTCTAAAGTATAATCCATATTACCAAAACCTGCATAATAAGCTTGAACTAGAAATAACAATACTGTAGAAATTATACCTATTACAGGAATCAACCCAAAAAGAATTATTATTATTGTTAAGAACATACCTCTAATAAAGTTTCTAACGTTTATTCGAATCCCTCTTATGAATTGCTCTTGAAAACTTGTATTTCTATGTAAATGACTTTCTCCCACCATATAGTTTTCTATTTTCTCAGAAACTGGGCTCATAAAAGGTGCTGATAGTGCCATTACTATATGCTTATATAACACCAAACCAACGATTACTATTAATAATCCACTTAAAAATGTACTTATTATTTCAAACGTTTCTTTTCCAAATTCCCATTTCCAAAAGTTAGCAAAATAATGCCCCAAATTATCAGACAATCCATAAGCCATACTTCCAACAACTATTGCTGTAAGTAAACTAATTATTGTAGGAATAGTAAAATATTTCCATAGTTTTAACTTAGATATTAACTGAAAAGCTCCTAGGTACGCTTTTATTCCTTTTATTATATTCTGAATCATACTATTTTTTTGAAAAAAAAACCGAAACTTAAAAGTTTCGGTTTTTAATTTATGAAATATTTCTTTATTTCATTGACTTATATAAATCTCTAAATTCTTTAGCTTTAGATTCCATTTCTAAAACTTCATATAAATTCATTAAAGTTTTAACTGTATCAATACTTCTATTTAATTCATCTGCTTTTTCTAAGTATGGTAAAGCTTCTTTATAAACTTCTTTTTGCTTTAACGCTAATTGATCATACTTTTTAAAGTTAGATAAATTTTTATTCATTTCCTCAACAATTGCTTTATCTTTATCTAAAACAACTACTGCTAAGTTCATATAAGCATCAGCATAATCAGGCTTTAACTCTACTGCTTTTTCGTAGTATTTTTTAGCATCATCCATTCTTCCTTGGTTAAAGTTAACCACACCTAAATTATAATATAAAGTTGGGTTATTAGGATCTAATGAAATAGCCTCACTCATTAACGCACTAAACTTATCCATTTTACCAAGCTTTATGTACATATCAGCTTCATTTAATAATAAGTTTAAATCATCTGGATTAGCTTTTCTAGCTTCTGCTAAAGCACTCATAGCCTCTTCAACCTTACCTTGTTCTTTATAAATTAAAGCCATGCTTTTTACTATAGCAGCTGTTTTAGGCTCTGACTTTTTAGTTTCAGGCTTAATATATTGACCAGACTTTACCATTAAATCTCTTTGATTCTTAGAACCAAAGTTATCAACTTTTCCAGTTGCTTTATTAGTTGCTAAATACTGAGTTACAATTCCTGTATAACCAACTCTTCTTAATTCTTTATAATATTTAATTGCTGTATCAAAATCTTTAGCTTGAGTAGCAGAAACTGCAGCATTATATACAAAAGAAGTATCTGTTGGACTTAACACATATGTTAAATAAAAATTTTCAGATGCGTTCTTATAATCTTTTTTATTGTTATATAAATCAATTGCTTTTTTAGAAACTTCTTGAATTAATTGATTTAAGATAGGCTTAGCTTCATTTGCATATTTGGTTTTACCCATAGCTAATAATGCATTTAAAGCTTCTGCTGCATTCTTATAATCTTTCTTAGTAGCTAAAGCTTTTCCCTTTAAAAAATAAAATTTAGACTTGTACTTATCTTCACCATTAATCATTAAATCTCCTTCAATAGAGTTTAATATTGAGATCGCATTATTTACATCTTGCTTTTTTATTGCTTTCTCAGCGGCTTTTAACTCAGATTTCTGGGCCATTAATCCTAATGACAATAATCCTAGTGAAAGAGTTAATATTTGTTTTTTCATTTTTATTCTAATTTATTTATTGTTGTTCTTGACTTTCGTTTGATTCTTCGTTTTCAATTTCCATGCCATTTTCATTTTCCTCTTTTTCATGCATAACTTTTGCTACGGCAGCAATACTATCTTTTCCTTTAATGTTAATTAATCTAACTCCTTGTGTTGCTCGTCCCATAACACGTAAATCTTCAACAGCCAAACGAATAGTAAGTCCAGATTTATTAATAATCATTAAATCATTTGAATCGTCAACATTTTTAATTGCTACTAATTCTCCTGTTTTTTCTGATATGTTTAGAGTCTTAACTCCTTTTCCTCCACGGTTTGTAATACGATAGTCTTCTAATTTAGAACGTTTCCCATATCCTTTTTCAGAAACCACTAAAATATTACTATCCATATCATTTACTGCAACCATACCTACTACTTCATCATTTTCATGCATTAAGGTAATTCCTCTTACTCCAGATGCAGTTCTTCCCATTGGTCTAGTCTTAGCTTCTTCAAATCGAATTGATTTACCAGATTTTAACGCTAACATTACTTGACTATCACCTGTAGTTAATTTTGCTTCTAATAGCTCATCACCTTCTTTAATAGTAATTGCATTTATACCGTTTGTTCTTGGACGCGAATATTGTTCTAAAGGTGTCTTTTTTACTTGACCTCTCTTAGTTGCCATAATCACATAGTGGCTATTGATATAACTTTCATCTTTTAAGTCTCCAGTAACCAAGAATGCTTTTACTTTATCATCTTGTTCAATATTAATAAGGTTTTGGATTGCTCTACCTTTGGTATTCTTCCCTCCTTCTGGAATCTCATAAACTCTCATCCAGAATACTTTTCCTTTTTGAGTAAAGAATAACATATACTGATGATTTGTTCCTACAAATAAGTGTTCTAAGAAGTCCTCGTTACGAGTTGTAGCTCCTTTTTGCCCACGTCCTCCTCTATTTTGAACTTTATATTCGTCTAAGTTTGTACGTTTTACATACCCTGCATGAGAAATAGTTACTACTACTTTAGAGTTAGGAATCATATCTTCGATACGCATATCTCCTCCAGCATATTCTATTTCTGAACGACGATCATCTCCATACTTATCTCTAATTTGGATTAACTCGTCTTTGATTATTTGATAACGTCTAGATTCATTTGCTAAAATATCCTTTAAATCAGCAATAGTTATCATGATTTCATCATACTCCGCACGTAATTTATCTTGCTCTAGTCCTGTTAACTGACGCAAACGCATTTCTACAATTGCTCTTGCCTGAATTTCTGTCAGTTCAAAACGCTCTACTAACTTGGCTCTTGCTTCGTCTGCATTACTAGAACCACGGATAATCGCAATTACTTCATCAATATTATCAGAAGCTATGATTAGACCTTCTAAAATATGTGCTCTTGCTTCAGCTTTCTTTAATTCAAATTCTGTTCTACGAACAACTACTTCGTGTCTATGCTCAACAAAATGGTGAATTAATTCTTTTAAATTTAATTGCTCTGGACGTCCATTTACTAAAGCAATATTATTTACACTAAAAGAAGTTTGTAATTGAGTATACTTGTATAATTTATTTAAAACGATATTAGGAATTGCATCACGTTTTAAAACGTACACAATACGCATTCCTTTTCTATCAGATTCATCACGTATATTCGAAATTCCTTCTAATTTCTTTTCGTTAACTAACTCAGCAGTTTTCTTAATCATTTCTGCTTTGTTAACTTGGAAAGGTATTTCAGTTACAACAATACATTCTCTTCCTTTTACTTCTTCAATAGTAGCCTTACCACGCATTACTATACGTCCACGACCAGTATGAAAAGCATCACGTACACCATCATAACCGTAGATAATACCTCCAGTTGGAAAATCTGGAGCTTTGATGTGTTGCATTAACTCATCAATTTCTATATCTCTGTTATCAATATAAGCAACGGTACCATTTACAACTTCTGTTAAGTTGTGAGGCGCCATATTAGTTGCCATACCTACTGCAATTCCAGACGCTCCATTTACTAATAAGTTTGGTATACGAGTTGGTAATACTGTAGGTTCTTTTAACGTATCATCAAAGTTTAATTTATGATCAACAGTATCTTTTTCAATATCTGCTAACATATCCTCTGATATCTTCTGCATTCTCACCTCCGTATAACGCATTGCTGCAGGACTATCTCCATCTACCGATCCAAAGTTACCTTGTCCATCAACCATCATATAACGCACACTCCAATCTTGAGCCATACGCACCATAGAATCGTATACTGATGTATCTCCATGTGGGTGATACTTACCTAATACCTCTCCTACAATTCTAGCTGATTTCTTATAGGCTCCTGTAGCTTTAATTCCTAATTCATGCATTCCAAATAAAACTCGTCGGTGAACGGGTTTTAAACCGTCTCTAACATCTGGTAATGCTCTTGATACAATTACTGACATTGAATAATCAATGTAAGCTGATTTCATTTGTTCTTCAATATTGATAGGAATCAACTTTTCGCCATCTGCCATATATTTTCTTTTAAAATATTAGTACTCATTTTCGTCAAAAAAGTGAATTTTACACTTGATAAAACCCACTTCTAAAATACAGTTAAACAAACCGTATTTTCTAAAACATTGCAAGATACTACAATACCTATTTATACACAAAAAATATCTTTATTCTTTTACCTATATTTATTAACAATTTTTGTCACTCTTTTAAAAAAAACATGACAAGAATAACTTTTTAAAACTATTGGCATCTTTTTTGTATTTTTAAAGAAAAAAACTTACTAACTTTACACAGATACAAATAAAATTTATGGACGATAATTTTTCACCACAAGTTAGAGATGTAATTACTTTCAGTAAAGAAGAAGCCTTAAGATTAGGGCATGATTTTATTGGAACTGAACATCTATTGTTAGGTTTGATAAGGAAAGGAGACGGAAAAGCCATCGAGATATTAACTACTTTCGATGTGGATTTAGATTTGGTACGTAATAAATTAGAAAAATTAAATCCTACGACCCCTTATGTAGCTAACGTAGAAAAGAAAAGTTTGCATCTTACTAGACAAGCAGAGAAAGCTATAAAAACTACATTTTTAGAAGCAAAGTTATACCAAAGTAACTCTATAAATACTGCACATTTATTATTATGTATTTTACGTAATGAAAATGACCCTACAACGAAGTTACTTCAAAAGTATGATGTAGATTACGAACAAGCTAAGGCTTTATATAAACAACTACACGTTGAAGATAATTACTTATCCCCTATGGCAGAAACACCTTCTGATGATGAATTTTCTGAAGAAAAATCTAATCCTTATGGACAACAACCTTCTAAAGGAAAACAACCTAAAAAATCTAAAACTCCTGTTTTAGATAATTTTGGTCGTGATTTAACAGCACTAGCTATTAGCGGTAAATTAGATCCTGTTGTTGGACGTATTAAAGAAATTGAGCGTGTTTCTCAAATTTTAAGTAGAAGAAAGAAAAACAATCCAATGTTAATTGGAGAGCCTGGTGTTGGTAAGTCTGCTATTGCCGAAGGACTAGCTCTTAGAATTGTTAACAGGAAAGTTTCTAGAATATTATTCGATAAACGTATTGTTTCTCTTGATTTAGCAAGTTTAGTTGCTGGAACAAAATACAGAGGTCAATTTGAGGAAAGAATGAAAGCTTTAATGAATGAGCTTGAAAAAAATGATGACATCATTTTATTCATTGATGAGATTCATACAATTGTTGGTGCTGGTGGAGCTACTGGATCACTAGATGCTTCAAATATGTTAAAACCTGCTTTAGCTAGAGGTGAAATCCAATGTATTGGTGCTACTACTCTAGATGAATATAGAACTAATATTGAAAAAGATGGTGCATTAGAACGTCGTTTCCAAAAAGTAATTGTTGACCCAACTACTGTTGAAGAAACTGTTCAAATTTTACATAACATAAAAGGTAAATACGAAGCGCATCACCATGTTGATTTTACTGACGAAGCAATTGAAGCTTGTGTAAAATTAACCAATCGTTATATGACTGATAGATTCCTTCCAGACAAGGCTATTGATGCTTTAGACGAAGCTGGATCTAGAATTCATATCACAAACATTGTTGTTCCTCAACAAATTTTAGAATTAGAATCTAAACTAGATGAAATTCGTGAACGTAAAACAAAGGCTGTAAGCGGTCAAAAATACGAAGAGGCAGCAAAGCTTAGAGATGACGAAAAAAACATAGAAACTGCCTTAGAATCAGCTCAAAACCAATGGGAAGAGGATTCTAAACTACATAGAGAAACTGTTACTGAAGATAATGTAGCTGAAGTAGTATCAATGATGACAGGAATTCCTGTAAATCGTGTAGCTGAAGCTGAGAGTAATCGTTTAGCTGATCTTCCTAACTTAATTAAAGGAAAAGTAATTGGTCAAGATGAAGCTGTTGCTAAAGTTGTTAAAGCTATACAACGTAACCGAGTTGGATTAAAAGACCCTAACAAACCTATTGGTTCATTTATTTTCCTTGGATCAACTGGTGTTGGTAAAACTCAGTTGGCAAAAATATTAGCTCGTGAATTGTTTGATTCTGATGATTCTTTAATTAGAATTGACATGAGTGAGTATATGGAAAAATTTGCAATATCTAGACTAATTGGAGCACCTCCAGGTTATGTAGGATATGAAGAAGGTGGACAATTAACTGAAAAAGTTCGTCGTAAACCTTATTCCGTAATTCTTTTAGATGAAATTGAAAAAGCTCATCCTGATGTTTTCAATATGCTTTTACAAGTTTTAGATGATGGACATATTACAGATAGTCTTGGTAGAAAAATTGATTTTAGAAACACCATTATAATAATGACATCTAATATTGGTGCTCGTAAAGTAAAAGAATTTGGCGCGGGTGTTGGTTTTGGTACTTCTTCTAAGAAAGATCAAGAAGATGCTCATGCTAAAAGTATTATTGAAGGTGCTTTGAAAAAATCATTTGCTCCTGAATTCTTAAATCGTATTGATGATGTTATTATCTTCAACTCTTTAGAACGTAAGGATATTCATAGCATTATAGACATTGAGTTAGATAAATTATTAAAGCGTATTTCTGACTTAGGTTACAACTTAACTTTAAGCGAAAAAGCTAAAGATTATATTGCTGACAAAGGTTACGACAAACAATACGGAGCTAGACCTTTAAAAAGAGCTATTCAAAAATACATTGAAGATTCTTTAGCTGAAGAGATTGTAAACTCTAAACTAGATGAAGGTGATTCTATTTTTATGGATTTAAATGAAAAAGATAACAAACTTGTCATTAAAATTGAAAAAGGAGATAAACCTGAAGAATCTAGAACAGAAATAGACGAATAATATTCCATAAAAAACCTAAGCTAGTCTAGCTTAGGTTTTTCTTTTTCTATAGCTTACTTTTATATACGTTTTTGTTATAAAAATTATAAAAACAGCAATCATATACCTAAAAAAGTTTAAAAATCAAACTTTTAAATCGTAAAATATTTTTTAAAATTTATTTTTTTTGTTAAAATCTTTGATAAAAAAACTAAAAAAACTAACTTCGACGCCTTATTCACCTTAAAAACTAAACAATGAAAAGAATAGTACTTTTAGCCCTCATAGGAGTTACCATAATTTCATGTACAAAAGAAAAACCTGTAAAAGATTATTTAATCTTATCTGGTAAAATTGAAAATTATAAAAAGCGAGATGTTACTTTAGAAGGCTTCCGTTTTAGTAAAAAAATAAAATTCGACAAAAAAACTGGTACTTTCTCAGACACTATACGAATTGATAGAGATGGAAATTACACTTTAAGAACTAACAAAAAACATTTTAATTTATATCTTAATGATACTGTAAATACAGGAATTGTTTTTGATTATAAAAAAGGAGATCCTAGTAGTTTTAACGGAAAGTTTGAAGGTACAAATGAGAACATCAACAACTACTTCTTAAAGAAAAGAACTAAATTTCCTGAAATATTAGTAAATGCAAATGAGCTTTTTTCATTAGAAGAAGGAGAATTCTTAGATAGAATGGATGAATATAAAGATGCATTAACTGAATTATCTATCTCTAGCAATTTACCTGCCGATTTTCTTAAAAATGAAGTTAGAAATATTGATTATGAATACTTAAGAAACATAAACAATTACCAAGATTTCCACAGAACTTTAACTGGAAATTCAGATTTTGTTGTTTCTGAAGACTTTCCAAATCCTACCGAAAACTTTAACTTTAGTAGTGGATATGATTACATGAATTCATATTCGTATAGAAAAATGCTTTTAGAATTATTAGAATCGAAAGCTAAAGAGAAGAACAAAGAAGGTGAAGATTACTACTTAACTTACTTAGAAACTGTTCAAACTGAAGTTAATGATACAATAGCTAAAAATGATTTATTATATGAAAGCGCTCAAAACAGTATCACTTATACTGATAACTTAAAAGAGTTCTATAATAAGTTTATGGCTTATTCTACTAACAAAACACATAAAGATGAAGTTAGTAAAAGCTATAACATTTTAAAAACTACTGCTAAAGGTCAGCCAGCTCCAAAATTTGAAAATTTCAAAAACTATAATGGAGGTACAACTTCTTTTGACGATTTATTAGGTAAAGGGAAATACTTATATATTGACGTTTGGGCTACTTGGTGTGCTTTCTGTAAAAGAGAAATTCCTCTATTAAAAAGATTAGAAGAAGAATACCACGGAAAAGATATCGAATTTGTAAGTATTAGTGTTGATGCTGCGAGAGATTTTGAAAAGTGGAAGCAAACTATTGTAGACAGAGAAATGACTGGAGTACAATTATTCAGTGGAAAAAAGCAAGACGATTTAGAATGGGCACAAAAATTCTTAATCAAAGGACTACCTAAGTTTATCCTTATTGATCCTGATGGAAAGATTGTAAACCCTAACGCTCCTGCTCCATCACAAGGAGAAAAATTAATTGGAATATTTGATGAATTAGGAATTTAAAATTTCTTATCATACCATAAAAAAAAACCGCTAAATAGCGGTTTTTTTTATTTTATAATTATAATACAATCTCCTAAAATCTATTGTCTCCGTCTATAATATCACCTAATCCTCCTAAAATACTTCCTTCACCTTTATCTCCTCTACCTGTTTGTGGAGCCATAGCTAATACTCTACCAGCTAATCTACTAAACGGTAATGATTGAATATATACTGTCCCTGGTCCTTTAAGCGTGGCAAAAAATAGACCTTCTCCTCCAAAAATTGTATTCTTAATCCCTCCAATAAATTCAATATTATAATCAACATCTTGTGTAAAACCAACAATACAACCTGTATCAACTTTTAAAACTTCTCCTGGTTGTAATACTTTTTTTGCCATTGTTCCTCCAGCATGTACAAATGCCATACCATCACCTTCCAATTTCTCCATAATAAAACCTTCTCCTCCAAACAAACCTCTTCCTAAACGTTTTGAAAATTCTATACCAATAGAAACTCCTTTAGCAGCACATAAAAAAGCATCCTTTTGACAAATGAATTTGCCATTATATTCAGTTAAATCAATTGGAATAATTTTTCCTGGATAAGGAGATGCAAATGAAACTTGTTTCTTTCCTTGACCATCATTAGTAAAAACAGTCATAAATAAACTTTCACCAGTTAAAATTCTTTTTCCTGCAGAAAATATTTTCCCTAACAAACCTTTTTCTTGATTTGAACCATCTCCAAAAATAGTATTCATTTTAATTGCAGAGTCCATCATCATAAAACTTCCAGCTTCCGCTACCACGCCTTCTTGAGGATCTAATTCAATTTCTACATATTGCATTTCTTCTCCAAAAATGCGGTAATCTATTTCATGTGCATTCATAAGTATTTTGTTTAATTAATCTATCTATTAGAATAATGTTTCTCTTTTTTGTTACACTCTAATTCTAAATAAGATCAGTTTTTCACTTTTAAACTCCATTCAAATTCAAATTTAGAAACAGAAATACCTTCTTTATTAATTCCTTCAGAAGTAACTAAAACCGTTTGTCCCTCTCCAGTTTCAACAGATTTTTGAATTGCTTTTTCTATTGCCAAACCATCATTACATTCAAATCTAATTTTTCCTGTCGCCTTTTTAGTAAAGGTTGCATTCATATTGGTAACTAACATTGAAACTTTTTTTCCTGAGTTATCAATTGCCTGCATTACCAAAATACCAGTAGATAGTTCTGCTGCCATTCCTTGAACCGCCCAAAACATACTTTTAAATGGGTTTTGATTAATCCATTTATGCTTAACTCCTACCAGAGATTTTTCATTAGAAATTGATTTTACCCTTATTCCACATAAATATGCAGATGGTAATTTGAATAATGTAAAAAAATTAATTTTTCGAGGTGTAAACTTCATTTTATCAGTATTTACAGGCAATTTACAGCTTTTTTGTTAAAAAAACTCACGATTTCAAATGTTAAATTTTGTTAAATTTTAGTACTATGTATTGCATAATACCTTTTAAAAAATATATATTTGCATAGTCAAGTATTATATAATTCATTTTATTATGCAACAGAATAAAGAAAATACCAATGCTTTTTTAATTCATATATCAGCTTTCGCAGGATACTTTTTCCCATTAGGAAGCATTATTACTCCTTTAATTTTATGGCAAACCTTAAAAGAAAGAAGTCCTTTTTTAGATAATCATGGAAAAGAAGCAGTCAACTTTAACATAAGCTTCGGCTTGTATATTTTTATACTAAGTGCTTCATTCTTCTCTTTCTTCTTTGGAAACTTTATAGATATTTTTAGAGGAATTGATGTAGATTTTGGCGGACATCATTCCTACGACGGTCTTTTTGGTTTCATTGGAATAGCATCATTAGTAAGTATCGTAACACTTATCAAAATTGCCTTAATTATTATTGCGGCAATGAAAGCTAACAAAGGAGAGGAATACAAGTATCCTTTTACAATTAATTTTATAAAATAACCTATAAACCGCATTACATGAAGATAGAAAATACAAAAGCACAAATGCGCAAAGGTGTTTTAGAGTATTGCATCTTATCTATTTTACAGAAAGGAGACGCATACACATCTGAAATACTTTCAACCTTAAAAGGTGCAGAAATGATTGTGGTTGAAGGAACTATTTATCCGTTATTAACTCGCTTAAAAAACGCAGGATTATTAACATATAGATGGGAAGAATCAACCTCTGGACCACCAAGAAAATACTATGTTTTAACAGAAAACGGTGGGATGTTCTTAAAAGAATTAGACAAAACATGGAATAATTTAGTAAATGCAGTAAGCCAAGTAACAAGTACAAAATCAACTAAAAATGAATAAGACAATAAATATAAATTTAGGCGGGTTTTTCTTCCATATAGATGAAACTGCTTATCAAAAACTAAAACGCTATTTAGACGCCATTTCTCGTTCTTTAAGCGATGATCCTCAAGGAAAAAATGAAATCATTTCTGACATAGAAGCACGTATTAGTGAGTTATTATCAGAGAGAATTACTGACGCTCGTCAAGTAGTTAATGAAAGTGATATTGATGAAGTTATTACTATTATGGGACAGCCAGAAGATTATGCTGAAGCTGAAGATAGTTTTAACGATAGCACTTCGTATTCTCAAAGAAGAAACAGAACTAGTAAAAAACTTTTTAGAGATGGTGATGATAAATTTTTAGGTGGTGTTTGTGCTGGTTTAGCTCATTATGCAGGTATAGATGTAATCTGGGTAAGATTATTAACTTTAGTTTTAATGTTTGGAGCTGGATTTGGTTTTATCGCTTATTTTATCCTTTGGATATTATTACCTGAAGCTAAGACCACAACTGAAAAATTACAGATGGAAGGTGAAGCTGTAAATATTGATAACATTGAAAAAAAAATTCGTAACGAGTTTGAAAACCTATCATCAAAGCTAAAAGATGGTGCTAACGACCTATCTGATAAAATTTCAAGTGCAGATTATGAAAAATTAAAGTCTAAAACCTCTTCTGGATTTCAAGATTTTATAGATACAATGGGCAAAATATTACTAGCTGTATTTAAAGTTTTTGGAAAATTCATGGGAGTTTTACTAATCTTTATTGCAGGTATAACAATCATATCATTATTGTTAGGAATATTTTCAATTGGAAGTTTAGAATTTTTGGATATTGATAATGATATGGTTCATTACCCTCCATTTTTCTATGAGTCGACTTTACCTAAATGGTTGTTATCTATTTTCTTATTTGTTTTAATAGGAATTCCATTTATAGTTTTATTTATCTTAGGATTAAGAATTTTATCTCCTAATGTAAAAAAACTAAGCACTCCAGCTATTTTAACTCTATTTGGAGTATGGTTAGTATCATTATTAGCTGTAGGTTTCTCTGGTATAGAATATGCTACAACGCATGCATATAACGGAGCTAAAATAACTAAACATAGTATAACTTATACTAAAGAAGAGCCTTTAAAACTTAGAGTAGTTAATGATGATAACATATATTATAATCATAATTTACGTAATAGAAATAATGCTGTAGGTGTATATGTTAACGATAAAGAAATGAAATATTCTAACGATATCAATATTGATGTTCGTAAGAGTGAAACTGGGAATGCTTATATAGAAATTAAGAAAACATCCGAAGGAAGAAGAAGAAGCAAAGCGAATGATAATGCTGAAACCATTCAGTATAACTTTAAATCTGCCAACAACACTATTGTTTTTGATGCATTCTTTTTAAGTGAATATAAAAACATGTGGAAAGACGAAGAAATTAGAGCTACTTTATTCATTCCAGAAGGTACAACAGTTTATTTTGAAGGATCAACACGTAGATTTTTAGACGATGTTAGAAATACTCAAGATATTTATGATAGAGATATGGCTAATCATCATTTCAAAATGACTTCTAAAGGTTTTGAATGTACAGATTGTGACTATAATAACAATGATAATAACGAAGAAGAAAATGACAGAAATTCAAATAATGACGAAGATATTAGTTTTCTATTCGATAGCACAATTAATGATTTAAAAGCTGAATTTATTATCAGTAAACAAACAACTAAAAATGAATTAGAAAAATTAGTTACATGGTTTAAAAACAAAAGAAACATTGATATTGAAATCATCAATCCGAAATATGATTTAGACAATATGATAGACAAAGTATTGTTAAAAATAAACTGTAACGATGGATACAATGGAGAAATCAGGATTTCTAACAACACTTTAGAAACTATTCCTAAAGGATTTAGAAGACTTTATAACGAAGACGGTCAATTAGCCTTTAAAACTTGGTAACAATTTAAAATAAAAAACTATGGATGCTATTTTCGATTTCTTTTTTAACGGAAACTTTTTTCTAAAAATCTTAACCTATATATATACGTTTTTTATATCGTTTTTTATGAATGGACAGGTTAAAGAAATCCCTAAATACAAACCTGCTGATGTTAATTTACATAACCAAATTGTAAAAATGGATAGTATCTATTTTAATGCTTACAATACATGTGATATGGAAACACAAGCAAATATTATAGATGAAGATATTGAGTTTTTTCATGATAAAGCTGGATTAGCTACTTCTAAAAAAGAACTATTAGAAGCTTTAGAAAAAAATATTTGCGGTAAAGTTACACGTACTTTAATAAAAGGAAGCATAGAAGTATACCCTATTGAGAACTATGGAGCTGTTCAAATAGGATACCATAAGTTTTTTAACAAACAAGAGCCCAACCAAAAATCAATACCAAGCAAATTCATTAATATTTGGAAAAAAGAAAATAATAACTGGAAAATAACAAGAGTTATTAGCCTACATTAAAATATAGTTCACGCTAAAAACATTAGTTCATTAGTTAGCTAACTCTAATGATACTAATACTTGGTTTTATTAGTTTACTAGCCAAAGCTTTACAGCTTTGGCTTTTCTTTTTCAATCTATTTCAGTAAGTAATTAGCTAATATTACTCCAAAGACCACTTGTTTTTTGAAGCTGAGTATACGTTTTTAATAACCCTCTGTGTTCTGGTTTAGACAAGGCTGCGTCTTCTTGTAAAACCTTTATAGCCATTTGCCTTGCTACATGCAAAATGGGACTATCTTTAACTACATCAGCAATTTTTAAATTAAGCACACCACTTTGTTGAGTACCCATAATATTTCCAGGTCCTCGAAGTTTCAAATCTACCTCTGCAATTTTAAATCCATCTGTGGTATCAACCATAGTTTGCAAACGAGTTTTACCGTCTGAAGACAATTTATAACTGGATAATAAAATACAATAACTCTGTTCTGCTCCACGTCCTACTCTACCTCTTAATTGATGCAACTGACTTAAACCAAAACGCTCAGCACTTTCTATGACCATTACCGATGCATTAGGTACATTTACCCCTACCTCAATAACTGTAGTAGCCACCATTATTTGCGTTTCACCATTTACAAAACGATCCATTTCATATTCCTTATCTGCAGGTTTCATTTGACCATGAACAATACTGATTTGATATTTTGGAGAAGGAAAATCGCGAACAATACTTTCATAACCATCCATCAAATCTTTATAATCCATTGCTTCAGATTCTTGAATTAGTGGATATACTACATATGCTTGACGTCCTTTGGCTATTTCATCTTTTAAAAATTTAAAAACTCCTAAACGATTACTATCATATCTATGAACTGTTTTAATCTCCTTACGTCCTGGAGGAAGTTCATCAATTACAGAAATATCTAAATCGCCATACACAGACATTGCCAATGTTCTTGGAATTGGTGTAGCCGTCATTACCAATACATGCGGAGGTAAATCGTTTTTTTGCCACATTTTTGAACGTTGAGCAACCCCAAAACGATGTTGTTCATCAATAATAGAAATACCTAAGTTTTTAAATTGAACTTTATCTTCTAAAATAGCGTGTGTACCAATTAAAATATGTAAAGTCCCATCTTCTAACCCTTGATGAATTTCTCTTCGTTTTTTAGTTTTACTCGAACCAGTTAATAGCTCTACTTTTATAGAAGTTTCCGATAATAATTCAACAATTCCATTATAATGTTGGATTGCCAAAATCTCTGTAGGTGTCATAATGGTAGCTTGATAGTCATTATCAATTGCAATTAGCATCGATAATAAAGCAACAATTGTTTTTCCAGAACCTACATCACCTTGCAATAATCTATTCATATGAGCTCCAGAACCAACATCTTTTCGAATTTCTTTTAGTACTCTTTTCTGAGCATTGGTTAAACTAAAAGGTAAGTGATTATTATAAAAATTCGTAAACTCTTCACCAACATGTTCAAAAACATATCCTTTTATCTTTGATTTTCGTATCAGTTTCTTTTGTAGCAACTGTACTTGAATAAAAAATAGTTCTTCAAACTTTAATCTATATTGAGCTTTTGCTAATAACTCCTGACTCTTTGGAAAATGAATATTTAATAATGACTCTCTTTTTCCTAATAACTGGTTTTCATTTAACATATAAGTTGGAAGCGCTTCTTCAATACTACTATAAACCTGTTGTAACAAGTTTTGAATCATAGTACGCATCATTTTATTGCTAATTCCTTTGTTGGTCAGTTTTTCGGTAGAAGGATATACAGGTTGCATAGACATTTGCAACTTACTTTTATATTCTCTCACTGTTTCCATCTCTGGATGAGGCATGCTAGCACTACCATTATACCAGTTTAGCTTTCCATAAATTACATAAGGAGTATCAATTTTTAAACTATCCTTTATCCATTTAGCTCCCTTAAACCAAACCAATTCAATAGAACCAGTAGCATCATAAAATGTAGCTACTAACCTACTCCCTCTTTTTTGCTTTACAGTTTTAACACCTCTTATCTTCCCAACTATCTGAACTTCTGATGAATTTTGCTGTAGTTGATTAATTGTATAAAATTGAGTTTTATCAATATATCTAAAGGGAAAAAGGCTTAATAAATCATTGCAAGTTCTTATACCTAGTTCAGAATATAACAACTCTGCTCTAGCTACACTAACACCTTTTATATATGTTATTGGATGATTTAAATTCATTAAAAACGAAAATACAAAAAGCCATTAAAATCAACTATCTTTGCACTCTTAAATTCATCAAATGAGATTACATAGAAATTTAGTTTACGCAGTAATAGATAGTTTGCGTGACGTTTTTAATGAAGATGTTTATGCTGATAAAGCTGTAGAGAAAGCATTAAAGAGAGATAAGCGATGGGGAGCACGTGATAGAAAGTTTGTTGCTGAAACAATTTATGACATTGTACGATGGAAACGATTATATGCAGAAATTGCCAATGTAAAGGCTCCATATTCGAGACCAGACCTTTGGCGTTTGTTTGTAGTTTGGTGTGTATTAAGAGGTATTAAATTACCAGATTGGAATCAAATTGAAGAAACTCCAACTAGAAGAATTAAAGGAAAATTTGATGAACTTTCTCAAATTAGAAAATTTAGAGAGTCTATTCCTGATTGGATTGATGAACTTGGAGTTCAAGAATTAGGAGAAGAAGTTTGGACAAAAGAAATTGCTGCTTTAAATAAAAAAGCAGATGTTATTTTACGTACCAACACTTTAAATATATCTAAAGAAAGTTTACAAAAACAATTAAGATCTGAAAATATAGATACTGAATTTGTTAAAGGATGTGATGATGCTTTACGTTTAGTTGAAAGAGCTAATGTATTTAAAACTGAAGCTTTTCATAATGGACTTTTTGAAGTTCAAGATGCTTCTTCTCAGTTAGTAGCTTCTTATTTAGATGTTGAACCAGGTATGAAAGTAGTGGATACTTGTGCTGGAGCTGGAGGAAAAACATTACACTTAGCTTCTTTAATGAAAAACAAAGGGCAAATTATTGCGATGGATATTTATGAAAGTAAATTGAAAAAGCTAAAAATTAGAGCTCGTAGAAACAAAGTCCACAATATTGATACTAAAGTTATCGATTCTACCAAAGTAATTAAAAAATTACACGGAAAAGCCGATAGGGTTTTAATTGATGCTCCTTGTTCTGGTTTAGGTGTTATTCGTAGAAACCCAGATAGTAAGTGGAAATTACAACCTGAATTTTTAGATAATATTAAAGAAGTACAACAAAAAGTTTTACAACAATACTCTAAGATGGTAAAACCTGGAGGGAAATTAGTTTATGCTACTTGTTCTGTTTTACCTTCTGAAAATCAACAACAAGTTGAATTCTTTTTAGCTTCTGACGAAGGGAAAGATTTTACTTTTGTAAAAGATCATAAAGTCTTAGCACATCAATTTGGCTTTGATGGTTTTTACATGGCTTTATTAGAAAGAAAATAAGATTCTAAATATTTTCATATAAAATAAAAAGGCTCGAGATTTCTAAATCTCGAGCCTTTTTTCAATCAACTATTAAAAACTAACTAATCACTAAACTAACTGTTAAGTAATTACACTTATATGACGATAACTTTTTCAAATTGTTACAGTTATTGTTTTTAGTTTAACACAATTTTAAGATTGATTATTTAACTCTTAATTTTTGACCAACCATAATAGTTGCTTTTTTTAAGTTATTTAGTTTTTTTAATTCTTCTACCGATAATTTATAATTCATCGCTACCCTATATAATGTTTCTCCTGATAAAACGATGTGGTACTTAAATTCAACATTTTTTTTCTCTGTTTTATCGTAATATCCATAATCATCGTCGTGATCATGATCATGGTTTAAAACACTAACATCTCCATTATAAAAAGCTTTCTTTTCTTGCTGATTGTGAGCATATCCTAAAATAACTTCCTCTCCTACTTCTATTTTAGATTTAGAAAAACTATTCAACTCATGAAGCTTTGCAATATCAAAACTATATTTTTTTGCTATTGAAATTAAAGTTTCACCCTCTTTTACAACATGAATTATTGTTGGATCAAATACAGTATCTTCTATAGGTTTTAATGCTGGAGTTTTTGGATATCTTTTTGAAATTTTACCTGTTACCAAATTTTTATAAGCTCTTTTTCCATTTTGTTGAATTCTGGTCCATCCTTCTGGTAATCCTTTTTTTTGTGCATAACTATTAATCCCCATCAATAGCAAGAGTATAAAACTCAATTTTATTTTCATTGCTTTATTTTTTAATCCCCTTTTGTTGTTCTTCAAATATATAATAATTTTTAAATTTTGATTTATAGCTCTTTATAAGTATTTTTAGAAATCAACTAACGTAAATTTCAACTTATGACTAATTCAAACAAACCTCAAAAACGATTCTGGGTTATTGCTGTTATTTCTCTACTATGGAATGGTATGGGAGTAAATCAATACTTACAGCAAGCATACAATACCGATGCTTTTAAAGCAATGTACCCTGATGAAAAAGTAATGGAAATGGTACAAAACACACCTTCTTGGGCAATGGCTGCTTTTGCTCTTGCTGTTTTTGGTGGCTTTATAGGTAGTATCTTTTTATTACTTCGTAGAAAACTAGCAAAACCTATGTTTTTAATTTCTTTAGTAGCTATTGTAATACAAATGTTTTACAATCTTTTTATGAGTGGAGCTATGGAAGTTTATGGCCCAGGAGCTGTAATTATGCCTATTATGGTTATTGGCTTTGCTTTATTTATCTTATGGTATACTAAAAGATCTGAAGCTAAAGGGATATTGTCTTAGAAAATTATAAAATATAAAAGCTGTCTTTTACAAGACAGCTTTTTTTTATTCTAGTAAAACAAAAATAAACTCTGCAACACAGGCTGGTTTTTCTTGTCCTTTTATTTCTACTAAGCAATCAAAAGTTAGTTTTTTACCATTGCTAAAATCTTCAATTTCCTTTAAAGAACTGACCAATCTTAATTGACTATTAACTGGGACTGAGTTAGGAAAACGAACTTTATTTAAACCGTAATTCAATCCCATTTTTACACTTTTAATTTCTATTAAATCAGAAATTAACTCAGATAACATCGAAACCGACATAAATCCATGTGCAATAGTTGTTCCCGTTGGTGAGTATTTAGCTGCTTTTTCTTCATCTACATGAATCCATTGTTTGTCTAAAGTAGCATTTGCAAAATCATTTATCATTTTCTGAGTTACTGTAAACCATTCTCCTACTGGTAATGATTTTCCCTTTAAACTATGCAATGCATCTAAATTTTCAAATACTAATTTTTCCATTTGTTATAACTAATTATTTACCAAGTATATCCTTTTTTATTTTTGGTAACTCTAATTCATATTTAACAACAACGGTTCTTATTATTATGATAGCTGCTGCCGATAAAATAAATCGCAAATCTTCATTCAGATTAAAATTACCTAAAATTAAATATATAACTCCTCCTGCCAAACAAGCTGAGGCATAAATTTCTTTTTTAAAGATTAGAGGAACTTTTCTAGTAAGAACATCTCTAATAACTCCTCCAAAAACTGCAGATACCATTCCCATAACTAAAGCTACAAACGGATGCAATTCATAACTCAATCCTTTTTGTAGGCCTAATAAAGTGAACACACTAATTCCAATAGTATCAAACAGAAACATTGTTTTACGCAAAGGAGCTATTTTACTTCTAAATAAAAATGTTACTCCTACAGCAGTTAAAATTGTCCAGATATAATTAATATCACCAATCCAGTTTATAGGATGCGCATTAATTAAAACATCACGTATCATCCCACCTCCTACTGCGGTAACAAAAGCAATAATAATGACTCCAAATACATCGAAGTCTTTTTTCATTGCTACCAATGCTCCACTTATTGCAAAAGCAAAAGTTCCTGCGATATCTATAGCATAAATGATACTCATTTATATATTTATTTCAGAAAATTCAATTTTTAGTTTTCTTTCAACTTCTTTAATATTATTTCTTTCATTATTAAGAATTAATACTAAAGAAACTCCTTTTTTTCCAGCTCTGGCTGTTCTTCCACTTCTGTGTGTATAATATTCTAGTTTTTCTGGCAATTGATGGTGCAATACAAAACCTAAGTTTTGTACGTCAATTCCTCTGGCAGCAACATCGGTAGATACAATAACTTGAAGATTTTCCTTTTTAAAAGCACGCATTACTTTATCACGTTCTTTTTGTTGCATATCTCCTTCTAAAGCTTCAACTGAAAAACCTTCCTCTTTCAACTCTTTTGCTAACTTTTGTGCACCCGCTTTTGTTCTTGAAAAAATGATTCCTCTTTCCGATTGTCTTTTTTCTAAAAACTTAATAATTACATCTACTTTCTCAGGTATTGTAGTTTGTACAAACTGATGAATTATGTTTGCATTTACCAATGAGTTTTTATTTACTTCAACTTGTTTAGCTGAAGCATTCATATATTTTTTAATTATGCTTCTAATCTCATCGGGCATCGTTGCAGAAAACAACCACGTTTTTCTAGTTCCTGAAGTATATTTTAAAATACGATTCAATTCTAATTTAAACCCCATACTCAACATTTCATCAGCCTCGTCAAGTACTAGCATTTTAATATCCTTTAAATTTACCTCACCTCGCTCTATCAAGTCAATTAAGCGTCCAGGTGTAGCTACTATTACATGTGTAGTTCTTTGTAAATTTTTAATCTGGCGATCTATTTTCTCTCCTCCATAAACAGCTTCAACAAAAATTTTACCATCTACATATTTAGTAAACTTAAATAACTGCTTTTTAATTTGCTGAACTAACTCTCTTGTTGGCGATAATATTAAGGCTTGAGTTGTATTTTTTGAAGGATTTATTTTATGTAAAACTGGTAAACCATAAGCTGCAGTTTTTCCTGTTCCAGTTTGTGCTAACCCAATAAAATCTGAGTTGTTTTCTAATAAATATGGTATCGTTTCTTTTTGAACTTCGGTAGGAGTTGTTATCCCTAACTCTTTTAATCCTTTAACATATTCCTTTCGTACTCCTAAAGCTGTAAATGTTGTCATACTATTAATTTATAAGTGCAAAGATATTGCTTATTTTTATCCTAAAAGTAGGTTTGTTACTTCTTTAGTTATTCTTCTAGGTCTTTTCGTTTCTGCATCTAATAAACAAAATGTTGTTTGCGATTTTACAAGTAATAATTCTTCTTTATAAATTTCAAAATGACGCACCGATTTAATACCTTCTGTCTTTCCAACCCAAGTTTTTACAGTTATCTCATCTCCTAAAACTGCTTGATTTTTATAGTCAACTTCATGTCGAATTACAAACCAAACATAATCAGGTTTTGGAACATTTTTTATAAGTTGAGTCCAATGAGCATTTGATGCGTCTTGCATCCATTGCACATAAACTACATTATTCACATGATTATACTCATCAATATCTTTTGATGTTACTATAATTTTTTTTTCGTAAAGATTCATTTAACAAACTTACAAGAATGATGTTAATTATTACTTAAATCTTTGTTTCATTTCTTTCAAGTATGATAATATTTAAGATATTCGAATGCTAGAATTTAATTATGAATAAAATAACCAACAAATTTGGTACTGAAAAAATTAGTAAACTTCTTTTAAAGCAAGCTATCCCCGCTTCTATTGGGATTTTAGTAATGTCTTTAAACATGATTGTAGATACCATTTTTGTTGGTAGGTGGATTAGCGTTATGGCTATTGCCGCTATCACAGTTGTATTACCTATTGCTTTTTTCATTTCTTCTATTGGGATGGGAATTGGAATTGGAGGTAGTTCTATTATATCGAGAGCTCTAGGTAGAAAAGATACTTTTAAAGCTTTTGAAGTTTTTGGAAATCAAATAAGTTTAACAGTTGTTTTATCTATTCTATTTG
This sequence comes from Tenacibaculum aiptasiae, assembly GCF_965221665.1. NCBI lineage: Bacteria > Pseudomonadati > Bacteroidota > Flavobacteriia > Flavobacteriales > Flavobacteriaceae > Tenacibaculum > Tenacibaculum aiptasiae. The sequence continues at coordinate 228,182 of NZ_CBDCSN010000003.1, read as the reverse complement.
TTTTAATAGGAACCTTTTTTTGCTTACCTGTTTTACAATTATTTGGTGCTAATGGTAATATTGTAGCTCCGGCTGCGGAGTATTTTCACGTAATCATATGGGGAGTTCCTTTTTTAGCCTTTGCTATGATGGGGAATCCAGTAATTAGAGCCGTTGGCAAACCTAATTACGCTATGTTTACTTTAATATTTCCTGCTATTTCAAATATTGTTTTAGATATTTTATTTATAAAAGTTTTTAACCTTGGAATGTTTGGTGCTGGACTTGCTACATCTATTTCTTATGGAGTTAGTGGTTTATTCGTTTTATGGTTCTTCTTATCAAAAAACACCGAATTAAGAATTATTCCTAAATTCTTTATGATTAATCCAGTAATTTTAAAAGAAATTGTTGCTTTAGGAGGAATTACAGTAGTACGTCAAGGAGTAATTAGTTTACTTATAATTATTTTAAACTTTACATTATTCAAATATGGTGGTGAAATAGCAATTGCTGTTTATGGTATTATAAATAGAGTAATGATGTTTGCACTATTCCCTGTTTTGGGTGTTACACAAGGTTTTTTGCCTATTGCAGGTTATAATTATGGAGCTAATGATTCTGAAAGGGTTAAAGAAACCATTAAAACTTCTATACTATTTGGTACTATTATAGCTTCTGTGATTTTTGTTCTAATTATGTTATTTCCTTCTCAATTGGTAGGACTTTTTACAAACGATAAAGAATTATTAAGTAGTACTCCTAATGCTTTAATTATTGCTTTCCTAGCTACTCCTGTTATTACAACACAATTAATTGGATCGGCTTATTTTCAAGCTGCCGGTAAAGCTTTACCTGCCTTAGTATTAACTTTATTAAAGCAGGGTATTTTCTTAATTCCATTAGTTTATATTTTACCAAGGTTTTATGGAGTAAATGGTGTATGGATGTCGTTTCCAATTGCTGATATTTTATCTACTTTAGTTACTTTCTTTTTCTTACAAAGAGAGATTCGATTAAACCTACAAAATAAAAATTAACACTTCTTTTTAATTCAATATTAAAAAAACACATATCTTTGAAACGTTCATTTCAAATAAATGCCAAAAGTAGAAACATTTAATAAAGAAGAAGCAATAAAGCAAGCTACTGGAGTTTTTCATCGTAAAAGCTACAGTTTGACTTCTATGCAAGATTTGGTAGATGCTACTGGTTTAAACAGATCTAGTATTTACAATTCATTTGGTAGTAAGCTCGATCTTTATATGCTGTGCTTAAAATATTATCAATCAATATTTAAGTGTAATGTTGATGAAGTTACTAGTAAAGCAGCAACTCCAATAAAAGCTATTGAAGCTATTTTTTTATTGAATGTTAGAAACAATATTGATAATAAAAACATAGGTTGCCTTATTAATAATTGTACTTCTGAAATGGCCAATCAGGAAACAGTTATTGAAGGTTTTTTAAATAATAATTATAATAATATGATTCAATTATTAAGAGACCTTATAGAAAAAGGACAGTTAGAAGGTTCTATTAACACTAATAAGTCTTCAGATCAATATGCGCATTACTTACTTAACTCTTTACAAGGCTTAGGTATTTCTGGTATTATAATGAATGATTATAGTCGTTTAGAAAGTATCGTAAAAACAACACTTTCTATATTAAATTAATTTTTTTTAACCCATTTTGAAACGAACGTTTCAAATAAAAACAACTAAACATGAATAAATTACAAAACAAAGTAGCAGTAATAACAGGAGCTAATAGTGGAATTGGATTAGCAACAGCAAAATTATTCTTAGAAAACGGAGCTAAAGTGGTATTAGCAGGAAGAAGAGAAAGCGCTTTAAAAGAGGCCACTACTGATTTAGAAGGTGACTTTATTACTGTAGTAGCTGACGTATCAAAAGATGAAGATAATACACAACTAATAAAAAAAGCTGTTGATAAATATGGGAATATTGACATTCTATTTTTAAATGCAGGTATAGCTCCAGTCACTCCTACTACAGATATCACAGCTGAACATTACAATGAAGTTTTTGATATTAATGTAAAAGGACCAATACTAGCTACAAAAGAAGCTTTACCTTTTATGAATGATAAAGGAAGTATCTTATTTACAAATTCTATAGTACATCAGAAAGGCTTTGATGGACTAGCTGTATATTCAGCAAGTAAAGGAGCATTAAGAGCTTATGCTAGAGTTCTTACTTCAGAAGTAAAATCGAGAGGTATACGTGTAAACTCTATTGCTCCAGGACCAATTGACACTCCTATTTATGGAAAAATGGGATTACCACAAGAGGTAGTAGAAGAAATGGGGAAAGGTTTCGCTACACAAGTACCGTTAGGTAGATTTGGAACTTCGGAAGAAATCGCAAATACTGCATTATTTTTAGCTTCTGATGAAGCATCATTCATTAACGGTGTAGAATTAGAAGTTGATGGTGGTTTAAGCCAAATATAATTCTATAAAAACAAAAAGCTGAGATATATTCTCAGCTTTTTCTTATAATAATGACTCTCCATTTAAATTTGTGGTAAGAATATCACTCATCAAATTAAAATAAGGTCGCAATGCTTTAAATGAATTATCTACTTCTTCTGCAAAATTACTTGACAATACCTCTTCATCAGTAAAGTTTCGGATAGCTATAAAACCTTTCTTTTTAATTAAATCAATAGCTTTATGCTCTTTATCAAATCCTTTGGGAGCTGTTTTTAACTCATCTCCTTCTAATTTCCCTCCAAAATATTTAACAAATTTCTCTTCGGATAAAATTTCTCTAATTTCACTATCATCCAGTTCAAATTCTTTTCTTATTCGAAACAAGTCTTCTTTTTCTGGTTGCCAAAAACCACCTCCTAAAACAGTATCACCTGGCTTTACTTGTAAAAAATAACCTCCTCGTAATTCTTTACCATTTCTTGAATACGAAACTGCAAATCGAGGATTGTAAGGTGTTTTATCTTTTGAAAAACGTACATCTCGATAAATTCGATATATTTTCTGTTTAGCTATATCATCATGCATTTCTAAATTTTCATAAATTTTAGAGAATACATCTTTAGCGTTACCAAGAGAGGCATCGTATAATTTTTTATTCTCAGCAAACCAATCTCTATTATTATTAGCTTCTAATTTTTTTAAAAACTGAAATGTTTGTTTTTCAAATTGCATAAATCCTAAATTAAAAAAATCTAAGGTACAAAAAAACTCTATCGAATTGCTTCAATAGAGTTTGTAATATTATCTTAAAATTGATTACACATTAAATCTGAAGTGCATTACATCTCCATCTTTAACAATATAATCTTTTCCTTCAATTCTCATTTTTCCAGCTTCTTTTACTTTCGCTTCACTACCGTAAGTTTCATAGTCATCAAAAGCAATAGTTTCAGCTCTAATGAAACCTTTTTCAAAATCGGTATGAATAACTCCAGCAGCTTGAGGCGCCGTAGATCCTACAGGAATAGTCCAAGCTCTTACTTCTTTAACACCAGCAGTAAAATATGTTTGTAAATCCAACAATTTATAAGCCGATCTAATTAAACGAGAAACACCAGGTTCTTCTAAACCGATATCAGCTAAAAACATTTGACGCTCTTCATAATCTTCTAATTCAGTAATATCAGCTTCAGTTCCTACTGCTAAAACAATAACCTCAGCATTTTCATGAGCTACAGCTTCTTTTACTTTATTTACATAGTCGTTTCCAGATACAGCTGAATTCTCATCAACATTACATACGTATAAAACTGGTTTTGATGTAATGAACTGTAATGGCTTTACAAACTCCTCTTCTTTTTCTGTAAACTCAATAGAACGAACAGATTTACCTTCTAATAAAGTAGCCTCTACTTTCAATAAAATTTCTAATTCAACTTGAGCTTCTTTATTTCCAGTTTTAGCCGTTCTTTTTACACGCTCTAAACGTTTTTGAACTGTTTCTAAATCTTTTAACTGTAATTCTATATCAATAGTTTCTTTATCTCTAACTGGATCTACAGAATTATCTACGTGTACAATATTATCATTATCAAAGCAACGTAATACATGTAAAATTGCATCAGTTTCTCTAATGTTTGCTAAAAACTGGTTTCCTAACCCTTCTCCTTTACTTGCTCCTTTTACCAAACCAGCAATATCTACAATCTCTACAGTAGCAGGTATTACTTTTTCAGGCACAACTAATTCTTCAAGTTTTTCTAACCTAGCATCAGGTACGTTTACGACTCCTAAATTTGGTTCAATAGTACAAAAAGGAAAGTTTGCACTTTGTGCTTTTGCATTTGATAAACAATTAAACAATGTTGATTTTCCTACATTTGGTAGTCCTACAATTCCAGCTTTCATTCTATTCTTTTATTGAAAATTTTGCGATTGCAAATATACATATTTGGTTTCTATTTTTATCTAATTATCAATTCTGAATTCTCTTAATTTTAGTTTTAAATATATACCCTTTACATTTTTTTTATTTTTTTGTGTACTTTTAACTGCAAACTAACTTCTCTATAATGAAGAATTTATCTGATGAAATCTTATGGAAATCTTTAAAAGATGGAGATTTAAAAGCCTTTGAAGCGCTCTTCAAAAGTTATTATAGTGCGCTTTATTCATATGGTTTAAAAATTTCAAAAGATTCTATTTTAACAGAAGATTCTTTACAAGATTTTTTCATTTACATTTACGAGCACAGACAAAACCTAAGCGATTTAAATAGTATTGCTCCTTATTTATTTGCTTCTTACAGAAGACTGATAATTAAAAAATTACAAAAAAAACAAAAAAGACGTTTTGTTAGAGATATTGATGAGAAAATGGTTGATATTCAATTTACTGTTGAAGAAACATTAATTCACCAAGAATCTGAATCTTTTATAGATAAAAACTTAGCAGTGATTTTAAATAAACTGCCTAAACGACAACGAGAGGTTATTTTTTTAAAATTTCATTGTAATCTTAAAACAGCTGAAATAGCTGACACCATGGAAATTAACTATCAGAGCGTTGTAAACACATTACATAAAGCTTTAAAAAGCTTAAGATATAACATAAAAATTTCTCAATTATTTAATTCGTAAATTTGCCCTCCCAAAAAGAGTATATAATTTATTAGAAACTCTTATTATAGATGCAGGGAAACTTGTTAAGTTAAGAATATGACAAAAAAAACCTTCAATATTATAACAGACTTTATAGAAGATCCTTCTTTTGTAAACTGGGTTAAAAAAGAAAAGCTTTCTGATGAAACTTTTTGGGAATATTGGCTGGAAAACAACCCTGATAAAAGAGAAATTGTTGAAGAAGCTAAGGACATTGTCTTGGGTATTCAATTAAAGAAAACAATTGTTCCAGAAGAAAAAATTGATTTTGAATGGAATAAGTTTAAATCCGCAATAAAAGAAAAGCAAGAAAAAACTACAGTTAAAAAAGAAACAATTTCTAAACCTAATTATAATAAATGGCTAGGTATTGCTGCTAGTTTTATTTTAATTTTAAGTGCTGTTCTTCTTAAACTTTCTGATTCTGGCACTATAACTCATGAAACTGGTTATGGAGAAATTTTAGACTTAAAATTAAAAGACGGAAGTTTAGTTACATTAAATGCAAATTCTTCTCTTTCTTACAAAAAGGGTAATAGTAGAAAAATTTGGTTAAAAGGTGAAGCCTATTTTCAAGTAGACAAAAAACAAACTACCAATGCTAAATTTTGGGTAATTACGGATGATTTAGAGGTTGAAGTATACGGAACTGTTTTTAATGTAAACACTAAAGAAGAAAAAACACAAGTATATTTAGAAGAAGGAAATATATGGTTAGCTTTAAAGAATGGTGATTCTAAAAAAATGATACCTGGCAACTTTATTTCTTATTCTTCTAAAGAAAATAAAATCTTAGTTGAACAAGAAAACATTTCGGCTGAAGAGCAGGTTTCATGGAAGAATGGTACTTTAACATTTAATAATTTATCATTAGAAGATGCTTTAAAAAAGGTTACTGAAACCTATGGTTACGAAGTTATCTTTAAAGACAATGAAAGTAAGCATAGTTTAATTACAGGAACTGTACCTACAACCAATATTGATATTTGCTTACAAGCCATTAAAAAATCGGTAAATGTTGAAATAATTAAAGAAAACAGTAAATTAGTCGTTACTAAAAAATAATTATGTAACCTATTTAATGTCTTTCAATAAACATTTTTTCTTTTTATTACTGCTAATAGGTTTATATTCTACAAAAGTTTTTTCTCAAAAAAAAAGGCCTGTTACTCAACTATTAGACTCATTAAGTAAAAGGCATAATATTCATTTTACTTATAAATCAGATTTACTTAAAAACAAGACAGTCGACTTAAATACTTTTGACAATTTACCTTTAAATAGATCTATTGAATTATTAAAGCAAACTACTTCTTTAACTTTGGATTACTTAGGAAATAATTATTATGTTATCTATGCCAAAGACACTTCAAAATCAAACAATACTTCAGAAGTACAGGATACCTCAACATTAAATCAAATAATTAATGATTCTATTCAAAAAGCTAATAGCATTTTCTTAGTAAAGGGTATTGTATTAAATAAAAAACTACAACCTATTGAAGGAGCTAGTATTGTTGAAAGTAATACACAAAACGGAACCATTAGCCTTTCAGATGGAACATTTTCTCTAGCACTAAAAAATGTAAGTAATCTTATAAGAATTAGTCATGTAGGATACCTTAATCAAACTATTGAGTTTCAAAAAAAACAACTACAAATTATTCTTAAAGACGATTTGTTTTTAGAAGAAGTACATATTGTAGGATCAAGAAATAAAAATAGATCTAAAAAAGATGCACCTGTTGCTACTGACATTATTAATATTGATAAGACAATAGATAATAGTGGACTCACAGAGGTTAATGAACTCTTAGAGTTTGCTGTCCCATCTTTTAACGCTACTAAACAATCGGGGGCCGATGGTGCTGATCATATTGTTCCAGCAACTTATAGGGGGTTAGGACCAGATCAAACCTTAGTATTAATTAACGGTAAAAGAAGACACCAAGCTTCTTTAATAAATTTATACGGAACAAGAGGAAGAGGAAACTCTGGCACCGATTTAAACGCTATTCCTAGTTCGGCCATCAAACGCATAGAAATTTTAAAAGATGGTGCTTCAGCCCAGTATGGTTCAGATGCCATTGCTGGAGTTATTAATGTTGTTTTAAAAGACACTACTAATATTTTATCGGCCAATACAACTTTTGGCTTTCATAATGCAAATCCAAGCATTCAAAATATAGCACCTATAAATACCATAGATGGTCTTACCTATAAAGTAGATGTAAACTATGGCTTCAAAATAAAAGAGAAAGGATTTATCAACTTTAGTACAGAATTTCTATCAAAAGACCACACATTTAGAGCTCCAACTGAATTAAGACAAAAATATGGAGAAGCAGCTTCTCAAAATGTTAGTTTATTTTTTAATTCTGAAGTTCCTATCAAGGAAAATATTTCATTTTATGCTTTTGGAGGTTATAACTATAGAAATACAGAAGCTTTTGCTTTTTCTCGAGATGCTGATAGTGAAAGAAATGTTTTAGCTATTTACCCAAATGGTTTTAATCCTTTAATTACCTCTGATATTTCAGACAAATCTATGTCTGTAGGTATCAAAACAAACTTTAAAAATTGGAATATTGACTTTAATAACACCTATGGAAGTAATAACTTTCATTACACTATTAAGGAAACCTTAAATGCTACATTACAAGAAAACTCTCCTACAGAATTTGATGCTGGTGGGCATCAATTAATGCAAAATACCACCAGTATAGATTTCTCTAGATATTTTATGCAGTCATTAAAAGGTATAAATGTTGCTTTTGGTTTTGAGCATAGAATTGAAAACTATCAAATATTTGCAGGAGAAGAAAGTTCTTACAGTGCTTACGATATAAACGGAAATCTTGTAAATTCTCAAACTCCAAACTCAGACTTAGTAACTTATAACGGTTTTGTAAGACCGGGAGGATCACAAGGTTTTCCTGGATACTCCCCCATGAATGAAGTCAATGAAGACAGAACCAATTTTAGTTTCTATATTGATACTGAGTTTGACTTTACAAGAAAGTGGATGTTAGCCACTGCTATTCGATATGAATATTATAATGATTTTGGCAGCACATTAAATACCAAACTTGCTACTCGAATAAAATTATCTCCTAACATAAACATACGAAGTTCTTTTAGTACAGGTTTCAGAGCTCCTTCTTTAGCTCAAATTTATTATAATTTAACTTTTACAAACTACTTAGGAAATTTACCCGTTGAATCTTTATTAGTAGCTAACAACAATCCAATCACACAAAAACTAGGAATTGATAAACTCAAAGAAGAAAAAGCGATAAACACTAGTTTCGGTTTTGCTGCAAATTATAAAGACTTTAGTTTTTCTGTAGATTCTTATTATGTTTCTATTAAAGATAGAATTATTTTAAGTGGTATTTTCGATGCCACTAATTTAGGTGTAGGTAATGTAGATAACATACAGTTTTTTGCCAATGGAGTTGATACAGAAACTGTAGGTTTGGATTTAAAAGCTAGATGGTTTAAAAAAATTGGAGGTTCAAAATTATCCATAAACTTTAATGGAAATATTAATAGAATGTCTATTAGTAAAATTAAACATCGAAATTTAGACAAAGAAACTTTCTTTGGAATTAGAGAACAACATTTCCTATTAGCCTCTGCTCCTAAAAGTAAATTCAACTTAGGTATAAATTATCAAAAAAATAAGTTTAGTTCTAATTTGAATATCACAAGATACAGTGGCTTAAAACTTATTGATTGGCAAATTCAAGAACCTATTTATTATTTTAATAATTCTGAAGAAGAGAGAATTGCTGCGGCTACAGATATCTATGAACCCAAATATACCGTTGACATTAATTTTAGATATCAATTATTTAATTTTTTAAACTATCAATTAGGAATTAATAACTTATTTAACACCTACCCTACTGTTCAAGGAAGCCATGTAGATAGTGGAGGTTTATGGGATGCTACTCAAATGGGAACAAACGGTACATTTTTCTATACTAAACTAAATTTTAAACTTTAAAATATTTTTTTCATAAAAAAGGAGTATAAAAAAACAAACTCTACTTATTAATAGTATAACGTACAACTCAATTAAGAACAAACTTCTTAAACAACTAACGTTTTTTCTATTAATCAATCATATATTCATGAAAAAAATTACATTACTAATTTTCACTATACTATTTACTAGTGTTACTTGGGCTCAAACAAAAATAACTGGGTCAATAAAAGATACTAATAACAATCCATTGCCTGGAGCAAACATTTTAGAAAAAGGAACTTCTAATGGAACTAGCTCAGATTTAGATGGGAATTTTAATTTAACAGTTAAAGATGGAGCAATATTAATTATTAGTTTTTCTGGTTTTGAAACCAAAGAAGTCCCTGTAAATGGAAAAACTAGTTTTAATATTACTTTAAATGAAGGATTACAATTAGATGAAGTAATCATAGTAGGTTCAAGAAATGCTAAAAGAACTGCTGTTGATACTCCTGTACCTGTAGATATTATTGATGTACAAGATCTAGCGACTAAAAATGGTAAGGTTGAAGTAAATGACATTTTACAATTCGCTGCTCCTTCATTTAATGCTACTAAGCAATCTGGTTCAGATGGAGCTGACCATATAGTTCCAGCATCATTACGTGGTTTAGGCCCTGATCAAACATTGGTTCTTATTAACGGAAAAAGACGTCATCAATCATCATTAGTAAATATTTTCGGTACAAGAGGACGTGGAAATTCTGGAACAGATTTAAATGCTATTCCTGCGGCTGCAATAAAACGAATTGAAGTATTACGTGACGGTGCTTCTGCTCAATATGGTTCAGATGCTATTGCTGGGGTTATCAATATTGTTTTAAAGGATAACACAGACGGAGTAACTGGAAGTTTCGGATATGGAGTATACAGTACAAACGTTGGTAGTGGTTGGGAAGCTGCAACAGGAGAAACTTTATACAATGTAAATGGTAAAAACAGATTAGATGGAAAAGATAAAAGTTTTGATGGAGGTACCTTTAAATTTGACTTAAACTATGGAGCTAAATTAAATGACAGAGGTGGTTTTGTTAATTTCACTACTGAATTGTTATCGAAAGATAGAACCTTAAGACCAGGGTTTTCATGGAGAAAAGGATATGGTAGCGCAGCTATTGATGGTTTTAACTTCATGGTAAATTCTAGTTTACCTATTAACGACAACACAGAAGTTTATGCTTTTGGAGGTAGAAACTTTAGAGATACTGATGCTTATGCTTTTTCTAGAAGTAGTTTTGCTGATGGAGATAATAGATCTGTTCCTAGTTTATATCCAAATGGATTTACTCCTAGAATTACCTCTAATATTACAGATATTTCTATTTCTGCGGGTATTAAACACAAATTGAACAATGGATGGGAAGTAGATTTTAATAATACTTATGGAGAAAATAAATTCCATTACTTTATAAAAGATTCAAATAATGCTTCTTTAAAAGATGCTTCTCCTACAGATTTTGATGCCGGAGGTCATAGTTTATCACAAAATACCACAGGTATTAATTTTACTAAATACTTAGAAAATACTTTAAGTGGTATCAATTTAGCTTTTGGTATCGAATATAGAACTGAAAACTTTATTATATTTTCAGGTGAAGAGGCTTCTTACGGACTTTATGACAACAACGGTGTTTTAATCACAAATCCTGCTACTCAAACCGTAGCTACCGATAGTAATGGAAACGATTTACCTGGAGGTTCTCAAGGATTCCCTGGATATAGTCCAGATAATGAAATTGACAGGTCTAGAAGTAATGTAGGTATGTACTTCGACTCAGAATTTAATTTTTCAGAAAAGTTTTTAGTAGGAGCTGCTCTTAGATATGAAGATTATAGTGACTTTGGAAGTACTTTCAATTTTAAACTAGCTTCTAGATTTAAAGCTAGTAAAAACTTAACTTTCAGAGGATCTATTTCATCAGGATTTAGAGCACCTTCATTAGCTCAATTATATTACAACTTAAAGTTTACAAATATTGTTAATGGACAATCTTTACCATCTTTATTGTCTGCTAATAATAGTACTGTTACAAGAGCTTTTGGTATTCAACAATTAAAAGAAGAAAAAGCTTTTAATACAAGTTTAGGTTTCACATATAAAATTGGTGGATTTACTGCTACTATTGATGCTTATTCTATTACTGTAGACGATAGAATTATTTTAACTGATAATTTTGATGCTTCAAGTTTGAACTTAGGAGTTGATGCTGCTCAATTCTTTGCAAATGGTGTAGATACAAAAACACAAGGTTTAGATATTGTATTAAACTATAAAAAGAGTTTTAATGATCATAAAATTAATATTGGTTTAGTAGGAAACTTCAACGATACAAAAATCAAAAGCATAAATACTCCTACAACTTTACAAACAACCTTAGGGTTAAGCGCTGAAGAAGCTGAACTAACGTTCTTTAGTCCTTTCTCTCAAGCTTATTTAAGAGCTTCAGCACCTGATCATAAATTTAATTTAAACTTAGGATACTCCTATAAAAAATTCGATACTAATTTAACTTTTACAAAATTTAGTGAAGTACAATTATATGATTTCCAATGGGTAGATACTCCCCCAAAATCACAAGCAGACGTTGCTGCTTTATTAGATCCTGCAAAAGGTTCAGTAGATACTTATGAATCAGCTATTACAACCGATTTAAGTTTTAGTTACGCTTTTACAGATAAGTTAAAATTTACCATTGGAGGTAATAATATTTTCAATGTATATCCTACTCCACAATTTGATGGATGGACTGACCAAGGAGGTTTGGCAGACTCTGTTCAAATGGGCTCTGATGGAGCTTACTTCTTTGCGAGATTAGGTTTTAAATTATAATCCCCACTTTTCATTTACTTGAGTTATTTTATGTAATGAAAAACACCCAAACTAGTTAGTTTGGGTGTTTTGTATATATTTACTGAACAAGCAATGAATTATTCATTATGCATGAAACTTTGTTTTGCTAATAATTCTTCTTCAGTTTCTACATTATCATCATCAGGAACACAACAATCTACAGGACAAACTGCAGCACACTGAGGTTCTTCATGAAATCCTTTACATTCTGTACACTTATCAGCTACGATATAATAAATTTCATCAGATATAGGTTCTTGTTCTTCATCTGCATTAGCATTTTTACCATTAGGTAACACTATATCTCCTTCCAAATCAGTACCGTCTGCATACTTCCAATCTTCAGCTCCTTCGTAGATAGCTGTATTTGGACATTCTGGTTCACATGCACCACAATTTATGCATTCATCAGTTATTATAATTGCCATAATTAATCTGTTTCAGTTTTTGTAACTTTGCAAGCGCAAAAATAGTTCCAAATTAATTTAGAAACAAAATAAATGGATACAATCCAAAATAGAATCGCTGCTTTTGTAAAATTAGGAGAATTTTTAGGTCAATTCACTCAAAAGAATGTAGCACAAAAAGATACAGTTAAATTTAACGACATTTTTTTTGATGGTTTTAAACATCAATTAAAAATTGCTGGAGAAAATAATACTTGGTTTACTAAAGATCATTTATTATTCGCTACCGAAAATTGGTCTAAAGCATTAACTGAAACTTCTATACAAAAATGGATTTCTAATGAAAAGTTAGGTCATAATGAAACTAAACAAGTTGCTATTATTATGGCTGGGAATATTCCTTTAGTTGGATTTCATGACTTCTTATCTGTTTTAATAGCTGGACATTCTGTTTTAGTAAAACAGTCTTCTAACGATAAGCACTTATTACCTTTTTTAGCTAAATATTTAGAATTTGTTGAACCTGAGTTTAAAGGTAAAATTACTTTTACTGAACAAAAATTAACTGATTTTGATGCTGTAATAGCAACAGGAAGCAACAATACTGCTCGTTATTTTGAATACTATTTTAAAGACAAACCTAGTATTATCAGAAAAAACAGAAACTCAGTTGCTATTTTAACAGGAAATGAAACTAAGGAAGATTTTGAAAAATTAAGTGAGGATGTTTTCCGTTATTTTGGATTAGGGTGTCGTTCTGTTTCTAAATTATTTGTTCCTAAAAACTATGATTTCGATTCATTTTTCAAAGGAATGTACAATAAACATGAAATCATTAACAATGTTAAATATGCTAATAACTACGATTATAACAAAGCGGTATATTTAATGAGTGAATTTGATATTTTAGAAAATGGGTTTCTTATGATTAAAGAAGATCAAAGCTATGCCTCTCCTATTGCTTCAGTTTTTTATGAATATTATGAAAATGCTGATGATTTAAAAATCAAACTTTGGGAAGATAAAGATCAGATTCAATGTGTAGTTGCTAACAATTTTATTGATAATGAAATTGCATTTGGCCAAACACAACACCCTCAATTATGGGATTATGCAGATGGTATAAATACTCTTGAATTTTTAGCAAAAATTTAAAGATTAAACTCTATAAATTTGCACCTTTGCTATTAACAAACACAACTACAAAATGAAAAAGCATAACTTTAGCGCAGGACCATGTATTTTACCAGAAGAAGTTTTAAAAAAAGCTTCTGAAGCGGTTATAAATTTTAATAACGATAATTTATCATTAATTGAAATATCGCATAGAAGTAAACCTTTTGTTGATGTTATTGAAAATGCAAGAAGTTTAGTTTTAGAATTATTAGGCCTTGAAAATAAAGGATACAAAGCTTTATTCTTACAAGGAGGTGCCAGTAATCAGTTTTTAATGACAGCTTATAATTTACTAAATAAAAAAGCTGCCTATTTAAATACAGGAACTTGGAGTTCTAAAGCAATTAAAGAAGCAAAGTTATTTGGAGAACTAGTTGAAGTAGCCTCTTCAAAGGATGAAAACTTTAATTATATTCCTAAAAATTATACAATTCCTACCGATGTAGATTATTTTCACTGTACTAGTAACAATACTATTTACGGAACGCAAATGAAAACTTTTCCTAAAACTAATGTGCCTTTAGTTTGTGATATGAGTTCAGATATTTTTTCACGTCAATTAGATTTTTCAAAATTTGATTTAATCTATGCAGGAGCACAAAAAAATATGGGCCCAGCGGGTACTACATTAGTTGTTGTAAAAGAAGATATATTAGGGAAAGTAGAAAGAATTATTCCTTCAATGTTAAACTACCAAGTATTTATTGATAAAGAAAGTATGTTTAATACACCACCTGTATTTGCAGTTTATACTTCTATGCTAACATTAGAGTGGTTAAAAGATTTAGGAGGAATAGAATTTATTGAAAAAGTAAATCAGCAAAAATCAGCACTTTTATATAATGAGATTGATCGCAATCCTTTATTTAATGGTAATGTAGCAAAAGAAGACAGAAGTCATATGAATGCTACTTTTACTCTAGCTGATGAAAAATTAACAGAAAAGTTCAATACTATGTGGCATGAAGCTAATATAAATGGTTTAAATGGTCATAGAAGTGTTGGTGGATATAGAGCAAGCATGTACAATGCATTACCCTTATATAGTGTGCAAGCTTTGGTAGATGTAATGCAAGAACTAGAAAGAACAGCATAAAAAGTTATTGGAAAAATTAGGTTAAACTATTTCTCGTAATAACAATATAGATTTAAGATGAAGATATTAGCAAATGACGGAATTTCTAAAAGCGGAATAGAAATTTTAGAAAGTAAAGGATTTGAAGTAATCAGCGCAAAGGTTGCTCAAAATCAGTTAGAAAACTATATAAACGACAATAATATTGATGCTATTATTGTTAAGAATAACACACAAGTTCGTCAAGAATTAATTGAAGCATGCCCAAGTATTAAATTAATTGGTTGTGCTGGTATCACTATGGATAATATTGATGCTGATTATGCGGTAGATAATGGTGTTTATGTAATAAACACTCCCTCTGCAATTTCAAACGCAATTGGAGAGTTAGTGTTTGCACATCTTTTCGGTATTACTCGTTTTTTACACCAATCAAATAGAGATATGCCTTTAGAAGGTGATTCTCGTTTTAACACCTTAAAAAAACAGTATGCAAAAGGTACTGAGTTAAGAGGTAAAACAATTGGTATTATTGGTTTCGATAGCATTGGACAAGCCGTAGCTAAAATAGCTTTGGGAGTTGGTATGAACGTAATAGCAACAGATTCAAATGTAGAAAGAGCTACAATTAACATTCCTTTTTTCAATGGACAATCGGCAAATATTGAAATAGAAACTACTTCTTTTGATGAAGTTATCAAAGATGCCGACTTTATCACCTTACATCTTTCTAACCAAGAAGATTATATTCTTGAAGAAACTCAGTTTAACAATATGAAAGATGGTGTAGGAATTATTAATACTTCACAAGGAAATCTTATTAATGAAGTTGCTTTAGTAAACGCTATTGAAAGTGGTAAAGTAAAATATGCAGGTTTAGATGTATTTGATAACGAACCAACTCCTGCAATTCAATTATTAATGAATCCTGATATTTCATTAACTCCTCATATAGGTTCTTTAACTGTAGAAGTTGAAGAAAGAACAGGAGTTGAATTAGCAAACCAAATTATTAAATTACTTTCTGAATAATTTATGGCAATTGTAAAACCTTTTAAAGCAGTAAGAGCTACTCGTGATAAAGTAGCTATGGTTTCATCTAAATCATATGAAATTTATACTTCAGAGATGTTAAAAGCTAAATTAGTGTTTAACCCTTATTCTTTTCTACATGTAATTAATCCTGGATATAAATATCATAAAGAAGATATTAGTGGAGAACAACGCTTTAAATTGGTACACAATCGTTATTTAGAATTTAAAGAAGATAAAATTTTCACTCAAGACGAAGCACCTGCTTTTTATATCTATCAAAAAACAACTCCAACAAATTCTTTTTGTGGAATTATAGCTGCAACCTCTGTTGAAGATTATCATAATGATGTTATAAAAAAACACGAAGGAACTCTTAGAGAACGAGAATTACTTTTTGAAAACTATTTAAAGAATACAGGATTCAACTCAGAACCTGTACTCCTTACCTACCCTGATAATGATGTTATTGAATCTATCATCAAAAAATATCAGGCTGAAAGAGCTGAATATGAATTTTCTACTACCGACAAGGATCATCATTTATTATGGGTTGTAAATGATAAAAATGATATTGAGCAAATCACAAAAGCATTTGATAATGTCGATACTTTATATATAGCAGATGGGCACCATAGATCTACTTCTTCTTGTTTACTTGCTAAAAATTTAGCCAAAGACAATCCAAATCATACCGGTAAAGAAAAATACAACTCATTCATGAGTTACTTATTACCAGAAAGCCAATTAAGTATTTATGAGTTTAATCGTTTTATAAAAGACTTAAATGGTTTAACTCCTGATGAATTTTTAATTGAATTAGATACTTTTTTCAGAATTGAAAATAGAGGTCAAGAATTGTACAGACCTAAAGAGAAACATCACTTTAGTATGTATTTAAATGGAGAGTTTTATGCACTGTACCTTAGAAAATCTGCTTATGAATTTACCGATTCTTTAAGTCGACTAGATGCACAAATTCTTTATACAACAGTTCTAAAACCAATTTTAGGTATTAATGATATTAGAAATGCATCAAAAATTATCTATTCACAAGATAAATCAGACAGTTTAGAATTAAAAACAAAAGTTGATAGTGGCGATTTTAAAATTTCTTTTGGAATGTTACCAACCACTATTGAAGAATTAAAAAGTATTGTAGATTCAGGAAAATTAATGCCTCCAAAAACTACCTACATTGAACCAAAATTAAGAAGTGCCTTAACTATTTATGAATTCTAATATGATTACTGGAATTAAAGAAAATCTTCAAAAAATAAAAAATAGTATACCAGAAAATGTAACCTTAGTTGCTGTTTCTAAAACCAAGCCTATAGCTGACATTCAAGAAGCTTATGAGGCTGGCCAACGTGTATTTGGTGAAAACAAAATACAAGAAATGGTTAATAAGTACGATAACTTACCTAAAGATATTAAGTGGCACATGATAGGTCATTTACAACGAAACAAGGTTAAGTACATGGCTCATTTTGTTGATTTAATTCATGGTGTAGATAGTTTTAAAACCTTGAAAGAAATTAATAAACAAGCTAAAAAACACGATAGAGTTATCAATTGTCTTTTACAAGCTCGTATAGCTAAAGAAGATACTAAATTTGGATTATTATTTTCTGATATTGAAGAAATATTATCTTCAGAAGAATTATCTGAACTAGAACATATAAATATTGTTGGTTTAATGGGAATGGCTACATTTACTAATGATCAAATACAACTTCAAGAAGAATTTTCGTCATTAGCTAATTTCTTCAAGAAAAATCAGGAAAAATACTCTAACCTAAACACACTTTCAATGGGAATGAGTGGTGACTATCAATTAGCTATAGAAAACGGAAGCAATATGGTTAGAATTGGTAGTTCTATTTTTGGAGTTAGAAATTATATTGTTTAAATTTACATTAATCAGCTAAAAGAGAAAAAGAATTGTACGCAATTTTAGACATTGAAACGACAGGAGGTAAATTTAACGAAGAAGGCATTACTGAAATTGCTATTCACAAATTTGATGGACATCAAATAGTAGATCAATTTATAAGTTTAGTAAATCCTGAAAGAGAAATTCAAGAGTTTGTTGTTAAACTAACAGGTATTAACAATAAAATGCTTCGTAATGCACCTAAGTTTTATGAAGTAGCAAAACGAATTATTGAAATAACTGAAAACTGTATTATCATTGCTCATAATGCTAGTTTTGATTACCGAATATTACGTACAGAATTTGATCGTTTGGGGTTTAATTACCAACGTAATACCCTATGCACTGTTTCACTAAGCAAAAAATTAATTCCAGAAGCTCCATCGCATAGTTTAGGTAAACTATGTAGGTTTGTTGGTATACCAATGTCTGACAGACATAGAGCTAATGGTGATGCTTTAGCTACTGTGCAACTTTTCAAGTTATTACTAGAAAAAGATATTGATAAAGAAATTATTCAGCAATCCATAAAATATACTGATAACCGACACGAAAAGCAACGCTTCTTAAAAATATTAGACAAACTTCCAGAAAGGCAAGGTGTATTTTATGCTCACAATGAAGAAGGTAAAATCATATACATTGGTCGAGGAAAAAATATAAAACAGGAAGTAAATAAACTCTTTTTAAAAGAAACGCCTAAGGCTCAAAAAGTACAAAAGAGAGTTGTAGAAATAAGTTATGAAGAAACTGGAAACATTCTTCTTACACGTTTAAAATACCATACAGAACTTCTTAAATTAAAACCTAAATTTAATATTATTCGTAGAAGAAAAGTTAATGATAGAAACTTCAATCACGATAACTTTTTAATTGTAGATAAAGGGAGAATACCTGAAGAACATGGTGTTATTTTAGTAGAAAACAATCAAGTAGTTGGATATACTTTTACCAATTTGGCTTTTCAAGAAAATCAACTAGCTATTTTAAAATCTATGGTTACTCCAATTGAAGACAAACAGTTGGCTAAAACCATAATTAAAAACTACTTACTTAAAAACAAAGTACCTAAAATAGTAAGACTACAAGTAGAAAATAATTTGTAATATTGTCTTAAATCAACTTTTTTCATTTGAAAACCGAATCAAAAAATTGGAAAGAAAAACTTCATGAAATAATTTATGAAGCGGATACTCCTGCGGGTAAATTATTCGACATTGTATTATTAATTGCAATTATAGCTAGTATTGTGTTAGTTATGTTAGAAAGCGTTAATAGCATCAATGCGAAGTATGGCGAAATTTTAAACATTTCTGAATGGTTTATTACGATTCTTTTTTCTGTTGAATATATTGTTCGTATCGTTTCTATAAATAGACCTCAAAAGTATATTTTTAGTTTTTATGGTGTTATTGATTTACTTTCAACATTACCCAAATACTTAGCTATTTTCTTTACTGGCACGCATAGTTTAGTTGCTTTAAGAGCATTACGATTACTACGTGTTTTTAGAATCTTAAAACTTGCTCGTTTCATAGGAGAATCTAATAACTTTATGAAAGCACTTAAAGCAAGTAGAGCTAAAATAGCTGTATTCTTATTTTTCGTATTAATTTTATGCGTCATTTTAGGTACTGTAATGTATTTGATTGAAGGTGGAGATAATGGTTTTACAAGTATTCCTAGAAGTGTATATTGGGCCATTGTAACACTTACAACTGTTGGTTATGGAGATATTGCTCCTCATACACCTTTTGGGCAATTTATAGCTAGTATTATTATGATTCTTGGTTATGGTATTATTGCTGTTCCTACGGGTATAGTTAGTTCTGAAATGGTTAAAGTGAACGATATAAACTTAAATACACAATCTTGTCCTAGTTGCTCTTATGAAGGACATGACGATGATGCCTCTTACTGTAATCATTGTGGAAGTAAATTACACGACTAAATGAAAAACACTTTAATTACCATTGTTGGTGCAACGGCTATTGGAAAAACTGCACTGAGTATAAAACTAGCGCAACATTTTGGTTGTGATATCATTTCATGTGATTCTCGTCAATTTTATAAAGAAATGAGTATTGGAACTGCAGTTCCTGACGCTGAGGAACTGGCTTCTGCAACACATCATTTTATTCAAAATAGAAGTATTTTTGAAGATTATTCTGTTGGGCAATTTGAAAAAGATGCTTTAACTAAATTAGATGAATTGTTTCTTAAAAATCCTATTCAAATTATGGTAGGTGGAAGTGGCTTATATGTTGATGCTGCTTTAAAAGGTTTAGATTATTTTCCTGATGTAGATCCTGCTATTAGAATTAATCTTACTAAAGAGTTAGAAGAAAAAGGAATTGAATTTTTACAAAATCAATTAAAAAACTTAGATTTAGAAACATATAATTCTATTGCCATAGACAATCCTCATAGACTTATTAGAGCTTTAGAAATTTGTATTGGCACAAATAAAACATATTCATCTTTTAAAAATAAACCTAAAGCACCACGTAATTTTCAATCAATCAAAATAGGATTAACCGCTGATAGAGAAATTATGTATAATCGTATTAACCAACGAGTTGATATTATGATGAACAATGGTTTACTGGAAGAGGCTAAAAAACTATATCCTCATAAAAAACTAAACGCGTTACAAACCGTTGGATATCGAGAGCTTTTCGAATATTTTGATGAAAATTTCTCTAAAGAATTTGCCATAGAAGAAATTAAGAAAAACACACGTCGTTTTGCTAAAAGACAAGGTACTTGGTTTAGAAAAGACAAAAGTATTATTTGGTTCGATTTTCAAGATGACACACAGCATATTATCCAAGAAATAGAAAATAAAATTTAACTACTTTTAAGTTTTTCAATTTATTCTCTTTTATATATTTGTGAAAATTAATTAAGAAAACAATGAAATTTAAATTTATACTTTTTGCAATAACATTATTTACAACCTTATCATATGCTCAGACTAAAGTTGGTACTGTTAATAGTGACTACATTATTGGTAAAATGCCACAAATGAAAAATGTTATTCGTAGAGTGGAAAATTATAACAAAAGGTTAGATTCTTCTTTCCAAATAAAAGCAAAAGACTTCAAAGCAAAAGTAGAAGCTTTTAAAGCTGCTCAAAAAACATTATCAGAAGAAGAAAAGAAAAGTAAAGTTGATGAAATTGCAGCTTTAGAACAAGAAATTGGGAACTTTAGACAAAATGGAGCTAAATTATTACAACTTCAGCGAGATGAAAACATGCGTCCTTTATATAAAAAATTAAGTGAAGTTATAGCTGAAGTAGCAAAAGCTAATGGTTATACTCAAATTTTAACCACTAATGGAAATCAATTTGGTTATGTTGATGAGCGCTTTGACATTACAAAACTAGTATTAGAAAAACTAGGTATTAAAGAATAAATTCTTTTAATGGATAAAAAATCAAAAGACTTATTATTACAATACAAAGGATTTTTAGAAACACCTTTTCTATGGTATGGAAAAGGTGTTTTTGATTTCATACAGTTTGAAATTCTAAACACCCGAACTACTTCTTTTGATGCTATAATTATTCAAAAACTTCGCTTAGGTAAACTTGTAGAACGTTTTGTTTCTTTTCACTTACAACAAAACCCTACTATAAAAATACTTACAGAAAATTTACAAATTCAAGAAGGAAAAAGAACAGTAGGAGAATTAGATTGTATATTATTAAAAGAAGACAATCCAATTCATTTAGAAATTATTTATAAGTTCTATTTATATGATTCTAAAGTAGGAAGTACTGAAATTGAGCATTGGATAGGTCCCAATAGAAGAGATAGTTTGTATCAAAAATTAACTAAATTAAAAGAAAAACAATTACCCCTACTCTATTCTAAAGAGTGTGCTACTTATTTACAAGATTTAAATTTATCTGCTCATGAAATTGAACAACAAGTATATTTCAAAGCTCAATTGTTCACTCATTTAAAAAATTATAATAAAGATGAGTTTCCAATTATAAACAATGAATGTATTGCTGGATTTTACATTCATACTAATGAATTAGAGCAATTTAAAGACTCAAAGTTTTATATTCCAAACAAACATAATTGGTTAGTAGTACCTCATACTAACATTAACTGGCTAAATTTTGATGATTTTACTTCTAAACTTCAAATCTATTTAGACGAAGAAAACGCTCCGTTATGCTGGCTAAAAAAACCTAATGGTGAACTTTTTAAATTTTTTGTGGTTTGGTGGTAACTTTATTTTTAGTTATTCTTTTCCTTGAGGTTATAAAATACACTCCGGTTAACAATACTATAGAAGCTATTATTGATTGACGTGTTAATTCTTCATCTAACAAACTCCAACCTAAAACCAAAGCTATTACTGGATTTACATAAGCGGATGTTGCTACTTTTTCTGGAGATACCATTTTTAGTAAATAATTAAATGCAGTAAAAGCAACTATCCCTCCAAAAATAATTAAGAATACCATTGACATTTGAGTTTTATATGACCATTCAAATGGAGAGATCCATGTTTCTTTAAAAATTAAACTTGCTGTTCCTAACATTATAGCAGCAAATAACATTTGATATCCTGTACTTACTAAATAGTTTTTAGGCAAATCGGCCTTAGCTACAAAAACACTGCCATAACTCCAACTTAACACACAAGTTAACATCATAAAAATTCCTAAAACACTTCCTTCTGAGGTTGAAATCTCTTCCTGACTTACCAATAAGTACATCCCTATCATCCCTAACAAAACGCCTATCATTGATTTTCTTTGCATTCTTTTCCCATCAATCAAACGCAATAAGAACAATACAAATAAAGGCTGAGTTGAAGCCAATAATGCTGCAAAGCCGCTATCTACATATTTCAACGCCCATACAAAAACACCATTACCATATACCAAGAACAAGAACGCCGCTATTACCGAATTAACAAACTGATTTTTTGATAATTTTGTAGATATCTTCATCAATTTAGCTATCAAAATAATTAATAAACCAGCCATTAAAAAACGTATGGTTGCTAAAAATAAAGGTGGAATTTCTGTTACTGCTATTTTATTAAATAAATAGGTAGATCCCCATATAATATAGATAGAAAAAAACGCTCCAATTATTAATAGTTTTGATGTTTTCATATTTGCTTGCCTTCTAGAGATAAAAGTACAACTATACTTTCAATTTATTCAAACAAAAGGAATTTCATTTTCTCTATTAACTATAAACTACAATAAACATTAAACTCGCATGCATATTACTATACATACGAGTTTTCTTAATTAATGATTCCTTTCTTCACTTTCATTTTCCTTTATATAAGCAATATCCCTTGTATTTTTTTGTACAGATATGGCAGCAAAAAGACTTAATGTAAAAGACATACCATAAAATCCTTTTTCACTCAATAATAAATCTGCATTCCAAAGTCCAACTACTAACAGAACAATAGATGTTATAGTGGTAAACCAACTCATTCCGTAATAAATCTCTGTTACTTGTATTCCCTCTAATTTATCTCTAATTGTTTTCTGTATAGAGATAACTGAGAATAGCGCAAAAAGCAATACTGTAAAATAATAGCCTTTCTCATTCAACTCCATCTCCGCGTTCCATAGTCCAATACAATATGCTGAAATCCCTATTATTAATACTCCCCATGAAGCTCCCACAAATGCCGATGTTGGTTTTTGATCAAAAACTTTAACTGTTTTATTCTTTTTCTTTTTAACCTCTTTAGTATGTTCAAAAGTTTCTATTTGGTTATTCATAATTTTCATTTTTAATTACAGGACAAAAATGCAATGACTATTATTTTTTTTAAAAACAAAATATTAAAAAAACAAACGATATAATTTAACTAAAAAACTAAAAATAAACAATATTTACTATGTTTTAAAAACAAATAACCAACGATATAATGATAGATTTAAAGTCTATAATTTCTACCTTATCTTCCGATGAGCAACATAAGTTTATACTTTACTTAGAGAAAAAGAATAAACGAAAAGATGCAAAAAACATTCAACTATTTAAACTTATAACAAAGGGAAAAACATCGATTTCTATTATTTGTAATGACTTATATAAAAGTCAAAAAAGAGATGCTTATTATACTCTAAAACAACGTTTAATAGACTCTCTAATTGATTTTATAGCCAATAATAAATTACAAGGCGAAAACTCTATTGATATTCAAATTGTAAAATACATTCTTGCTGCTAGAGACTTTCTAATAAACAAAAACTATAAAACGGCTTATAAAATTTTAGATAAAGCTGAAAATATTGCTAAAGAATATCAACTCTTTACAATACTTAGCGAAATATATCATACTAAAATTCAATATGCATATACAATTCCTAATACTAACATAGATGCTATTGTAAGTGACTTTAAAGAAAACCAAAAGAATCATTTTCTTGAAGAAGAGCTCAACATTGTATACGCTAAAATTAGACAAACTCTAAAAACAATGAACTACGAAGGTGGTAGTCATTTAAGTTTCCAAGAAATTACCAATTCTATTTTCAAAGAACATAATATTAGCATCAACAATAGTATGTCTTTTAAATCTTTGTATCAGTTAATAACCATTGCGAGTATTTCAGCTTTTGTAAGTAAAGATTTTATCACTGTTGAAGCTTTTCTTATTGATACTTACGAAACTCTTAAAAAGAAAAAGGAAAATGAAAAACAACTCTACTATCATATTAGAGTACTATATTTAATTTCTAATACCTTATTTAGGAATAAAAACTTTGACAAATCTATGTATTATCTCAATATAATGCATGAGTATATGCTTCAAGGTAAAAGAAAGTACTACAACTATTTTAAGTACAATTATTCACTATTATTTGCCTTAAATAAAAACTATACCAACAAACAAGCAGAAGCTATACATATTTTAGAAAACCTAATTGACAAAAAAAATACTGATATAAAAACTATGTTAGATATCCGCTTAAGTCTAATTATGTTTTACTTTCAAAATAATCAACTACAAAAAGCGCTACAATTATTTTCTAAATTTTATCATTCCGACAATTGGTATATTGAGAAAAATAGTATGGAATGGACAATTAAAAAAAATCTTATTGAAATTTTACTTCATTTAGAATTAAATAATATTGACTTATTTGAATCTAGGTTATTAAGTTTTAAAAGAAAATACTACGACTATTTAAAAGATATTGGACAACTTCGTGTTATTAATTACCTAGGTTTGGTTGAAAAGATTTATAAAAATCCAGAGTCAGCCACTTCTACTGATTTCTTTAACAAAGTTGAAAACTCTTTTGACTTCATAGGCGCTAAACATGAAGATCTTTTTGTAATGAGTTTTTATGCTTGGCTGAAAAGTAAAATGTATAAAAAAAGTGTATTTGATGTTACTTTAGAATTAATTGATCAGGTTAAAGCTTAGATATAATATTCTTGTAAAACCCAAAAATCACCTTTAAAAGGTGATTTTTGGGTTTTTTATATACACATTTACATAAGTGTTTCTAAATAATGATTCTCTATTGAATAAGCATTTTTTAAACTTGAGATTTTGTCTTCAATTTTTGAAACATCATTCTTTTTAGAAGATTTAGTACCAACTAGCATTACATTCTTACGAGTATGCTCATTGCTTATAAATTCAAATACTTTAGTATTGTAATTATTCTTTTCTAAAATAAGTGCTCTTATAGTATCTGTTACCATTTCAAACTGACGTTCTTTAAAAATACCATACTTTAATAATGGACTTTCTTGCTCTTTTCCTTTTACTTGCTGACGGATTTGTTTATGACAACATGGAGCGCATATAATTAATTCTGCTTTAGAAGATAATCCTTTATAAATAGCATCGTCAGTTGCAGTATCACATGCATGTAATGCTATCAAAATATCTATCTTATTATTATCGTATTCTTGAATTGGCTGTGCTACAAACGATAAGTTTTTAAATTCAGACTTCTTAGCAACATCATTACAATAGGTAACTAATTCCTTTCTTAACTCAATACCAGTTACTGTAGCGTTATACTTTTTTTGATTTACTAAATAATCATACAAAGCAAAAGTCAAATATCCTTTTCCAGATCCCATATCAACAATATTGATTTTCTTTGGGAGTTTTGTTGATTTTAGCAATCCTTCTATAATTTCTAGATACTTATTTATTTGTCGGTATTTATCTGCCATTTTATGAATAACCTTACCTGACTTATCTGTAATACCTAAATACTGCAAATAACTTCCAGCTTCAGCTAATCGTTCTTTTGGTTTATCGTGTGTTTCAGGTAACTTATTTTTAAAACTTGGGGCATTTAATTTATAAGATACCTTTTTCTTTTTTGATATAAACACCAACAAATCATTAGACAATGTAAAAAGCGTTGCTGCTCTAAAATTATCCATTAATAAGATTTCTAATTCTGATATTGCTTCTTTTAATGTATAGTTTTTTACTTTATCATTAGTTGTATAATGATAAGTAAATTGAAACATTTCTGTTCCTTTTATTTTTATCAATCTAACATATACATTTGGCAATCCATCACTTTTTCTAATAGGCTTACTTAAGGTAAGCTTTACAAAATTAGATTCTAAAACACTTTGATTTAGTGTATCTCTTAACTGTTGAAATTCATTCATTTTGCAAAAATAGTCAATTAACTTAGTTAAGTATAAATTGTATTAAAGTTTGAACAAACAAAAACACATAAAACACTCATTTAAAATATTTTAACTAAATTTAATAACATTTAAATCATAGAATTATGAAAAATTTATTGTTAATTATCATTTTCTTAGGGTTTAGTATTTCTTCTTTTTCTCAAAAAGAGAATTTAAAACTAAAGAATATTAAAAGTAAGTACGCCAATATTTTCTTTAAGTCACCAAATAAATACGATAATAAAGAACAACCTTTTATGGTTTCAAAAATTATCTATTCTACAAGCTTTAAAGAATCAGAATCAAAAAATAAGTATCAAATTTCTATCTACGGTAAAGTAAACAATAACAAAGAACAAATTCTTTTCAATGCCAAAAACATTCAAGAGTTATCTTATTACAGAAAAGTTTTCAAAGGAAAATATAAAAAAATTCTAGTCTTTAACTATGGGTATTATAAAGGAAAAAAGAAATACTACGACACTTCTCTTTCCGTAGAATATTAAATAAAAAGGTGAATATTAGAAATATTCACCTTTTTATTTATGAATTCCTAGAACTTAATGTTTCTTCTATATCTAACAAACTTAAATTCTTAGTTTTCAATAAAATTAAAAAGTGATATAATAAATCTGCTGCTTCATTTTTAAACAATTCTTCATTATTGTCTTTTGCTTCAATTACTAATTCTACAGCTTCTTCTCCTACTTTTTGTGCTACTTTATTAATGCCTCTTTTATATAATTTATTAGTATAGGATGTTTCAACATTATCATCTATTCTATTATTTATGGTCTCTTCTAGTTTATACAAAAACCCTTTTGATGTTTCTTCTGAAAAACACGATGTTGTTCCTTTATGACAGGTAGGACCTTGAGGAATCGCTTTTATCAATAAAGTATCTTTATCACAATCAAGTTGAATACTTTTTACTTCTAAAAAGTTACCTGATTCTTCTCCTTTTGTCCACAATCTATTCTTACTTCTACTATAAAATGTAACTCTTTTTTCTTTTTGTGTTTTTAAAAAAGCTGCTTCATTCATATATCCCAGCATCAAAACCTGTAAGGTAAAGTTATTTTGAATAATTACTGGAACCAATCCATTTCCCTTTGCAAAATCTATATTCATCGTATTGCTATGTTTTGTTCTTTTAAATATTGTTTAAGTTTTGGTACTGGTATTTCTGAAAAGTGAAAAATACTAGCTGCTAACCCTGCACTTGCTTCTGTTTTTGTAAAAACTTCTTTAAAATGCTCTTCTATCCCTGCTCCTCCCGAGGCTATTACTGGTATGTTAACTTTTTTACTTACTAAGTTTGTAATTTCTATTGAAAACCCTTCTTTAGTACCATCACTATTCATAGAAGTTAATAAGATTTCTCCAGCACCTAAACGCTCCACTTCCTTTGCCCAACTAACTGTTTCTAAACTTGTTTCATAAGTTCCTCCTTTGGTAAATACCTTCCACTCATCATTTACATTTTTAGTATCTATAGCTACTACTACAAACTGACTTCCAAAACGATTCTTTAAATCAGTTATTAACTGAGGATTTTTCACTACTGATGAATTAACACTCACTTTATCTGCTCCTGCTTTAATCAAAGCTAATGCATCATCTACTGTACTTATTCCTCCTCCTACGGTAAATGGTATATTTATTTCTTTGGCTATTCTCTCTACCAATTCCACCAAAGTTTTTCTATTCTCTAGAGTTGCAGTAATATCTAAAAAGACCAATTCATCCGCTCCTTCTTCTACATATTTTTTTGCAAGTTCTATTGGATCTCCTGCGTCTCTAATATCTATAAAATTAACTCCTTTAACTGTTCTTCCATTTTTGATATCCAAGCAAGGAATTATTCTTTTTTTCAACATAACTCTTGTAATTCTTTTAAACTTATTTTTCCTTCATAAATAGCCTTTCCTAAAATAGCTCCTTCACAACCTATCTCTTTTAGTCTTACTAAATCTTCTATATTAGCAACTCCTCCACTTGCTATTAAATTCACTGCACTTTTGCTCAAAATTTCTAAATATAAATCTACCGAGGCTCCTTGAAGCATACCATCTTTAGCTACATCTGTACAAATAGTACTTTGCACTCCAATTTCTTCATACTCTTTTATAAAATCTATCACATCTACCTCCGAGGTTTCTAACCAACCCTGTGTTGCTATTTTTCTATTTTTACAATCTGCTCCCAGAATAATTTTTTCGCTTCCATACTTAGTTAACCATCCAATAAAAACATCTGGATTTTTAATTGCTATACTTCCTCCTGTTATTTGATTTGCTCCACTTTCAAAAGCAATACGTAAATCATCATTAGACTTTAAACCTCCTCCAAAATCTATCTTCAAATTAGTCTTTGTTGCTATTTCTTCTAATACCTTATAGTTTACAATATGCTTTGATTTCGCTCCATCTAAATCTACTAAGTGTAAATATTTTATTCCATTATCTTCAAACTCCTTAGCTACTTCTAATGGATTTTCATTATATATTTTTTTAGTTGAATAATCACCTTTTGTAAGCCGAACACACTTTCCTTCTATAATATCTATCGCTGGTATAATTCTCATTATATCTGTTTTATAATTCTAAAAAATTCTCTAGTAACTTCTCACCTATACTTGCCGATTTCTCTGGGTGAAATTGCATTGCATAAAAATTATCTCTTTGCATCACAGTACTAAACAACTCTATATAATTGCATGTAGCAACTGTATCTTCTGAGAGCTCTGCATAATAACCATGAACATAGTATACATCATCATTAACATTTATACTTTCTGTTATTTTTGATTCTTTTATTGTTGAAAAATTATTCCATCCCATATGTGGTACCTTTTTCAACGGAGGAAACTTTTTTGTTTCAGCATCAAAAATCCCTAAACATTTTGTATTTCCTTCTTCTGATGATTTACACATTAGTTGAAGTCCTAAGCAAATTCCTAATACTGGTTGTTTCAATGATATCAATATTCTATCTAGCCCTTTATCTTTAAGATACTTCATTGCTGAACTAGCCTCACCTACTCCTGGAAATATTACTTTATCTGCTTGTTGTATTTCTTCTAAATCATCGGTTATAATACTCTCGTATCCCAAACGACTAATTGCATTTTGCACAGACCTTATATTTCCTGCATTGTATTTTATAATTGCTATCATTTTATAACGCTCCTTTGGTTGATGGTAAAATCATTTTACTAGAATCTCTCTTAACAGCAACCTTAATCGCCTTAGAAAAAGCCTTAAATATTGCTTCTATTTTATGGTGTTCATTTACTCCTTCTGCTTTTATATTCAAGTTACATTTAGCTCCATCAGTGAATGATTTGAAGAAGTGAAAAAACATTTCTGTTGGCATTTTCCCTACCATTTCTCTTTTGAACTCTGCTTCCCATACTAACCAATTTCTTCCTCCAAAGTCTATAGCCACCTGAGCTAAACAATCATCCATAGGAAGACAAAAACCATAACGTTCTATACCTAGCTTATTCCCCAAAGCTTTATTAAAAACCTCCCCTAATGCTATTGCGGTGTCTTCAATTGTATGGTGCTCATCTACCTCTAAATCTCCATTTACTTTTATAGCTAAATCCATTTGTCCGTGACGCGCTATTTGATCTAACATATGATCAAAAAAAGCGATTCCTGTACTTATATCACTTTTCCCTGTTCCATCAAGATTTAATTGAATACTTATTTTTGTTTCATTCGTATTTCTAACAATACCCGCTACTCTTTCCTCTAGCTTCAAGAATTCATAAATAGCATTCCAATCATTACTTTCAAGCGCTATAAATTCATCCAACTCACTTTTTTTAACTGTAATTTCATCAGTTCCTAAAAAAGTTTCGTCGTTTATATAAATTCCTTTGGCCCCTAAGTTTTTAGCTAACTCAATATCAGTTAAGCGATCACCAATTACAAATGAATTTGCTAAATCATACTCCTCTGAAAAAAACTTTGTTAATAAACCTGTATTAGGTTTTCTTGTTGGTTGATTATCTCTTGCAAATGTTTTATCTATAAATTCTTCTGAAAAAATTATTCCTTCTTCTTTTAAAGTATTCATTACAAAATTATGTACAGGCCAAAATGTATTTTCTGGATAAACCTCTGTACCAAGTCCATCTTGGTTAGTTACTAATACCAATTCAAAATCTAACTCCTTTGCTATCTTACCCAAACCTTGAAATACTTTTGGATAAAATTGAAGTTTCTCAAATGAATCTGTTTGTTCATCTGCTGGTTCTTTAATTAAAGTTCCATCTCTATCTATAAATAATACTCGTTTCATATTATAATTCTTGTAATGCGTTGATTAGTTTTTGATTTTCTTCTGGGCTGCCTATTGTTATTCGTAAGCAATTATTAATTACACTATTCCTGTTTCTTGTTATTATTTTCTTTTTTACCAAGTCTTTATACAATTCATTTACTTTTTCTACTTCAACTAATACAAAATTAGCTTCGGTAGGATAGATTGTTTTGACCATTGGCAATTGAGATAATTGAGTTATTACTTTTTCTCTCTCTATTAAAATGATATTCTTTTCAATTTCGAATTTTGTTTGATTATTCAAACTCACCAAAACTGCATTTTGATTCAAAGAACTTACATTATATGGAGGCTTTACTTTACTATATAAATCAATAATTTTTGAACTTGCATAAGCTATTCCAACCCTAGCTCCTGCTAATCCCCATGCCTTACTAAATGTTTGACTTACAATTAAATTTGGGTAATTTTTAATTTCAGCGACTAAAGATTCTTTTGTACTAAAATCAATATAAGCTTCATCAATAATTACAACTCCATTAAAATTTTCAAGAATGTATTCTATATCTTCTTTGTTAATTATATTCCCCGTAGGGTTGTTTGGAGAACAGATAAAAATTAACTTTACTTCATCCATTTCCAAGTAAGGCTGTAACTGATTTAAATTGATTTGAAAATCTGCTAATAATGGTTGTTTAATTAATTCTACATCATTTATCTCTGCTGAAACATCGTACATTCCATAAGTTGGTGAAAAAGTCAAAGCTTTATCTTTCCCTGGTTCGCAAAATATTCTGAATGCCAAGTCAATTACTTCATCACTTCCATTGCCTACAAAAATTTGATTCGTATTTATTTCTTTA
This sequence comes from Tenacibaculum aiptasiae, assembly GCF_965221665.1. NCBI lineage: Bacteria > Pseudomonadati > Bacteroidota > Flavobacteriia > Flavobacteriales > Flavobacteriaceae > Tenacibaculum > Tenacibaculum aiptasiae. Next base: position 196,738 of record NZ_CBDCSN010000003.1, on the reverse strand, counting down.
ATTTCTGAGATTTTCTCTTTAATACTTTTTTGTTGTGGGTCTGGATAACGATTTAAAGTACCAAATGGATTCTCATTAGCATCTAAATACACTTCTGCCTCTCCTTTAAACTCATCTCTTGCAGAAGAATACGCTTTCAAACTTTGGATATTAGGTCGAACTATTTTTTCTAACTCAAACATTCTATATAGCTTTTAATCTTAATGTTACTGCATTTTTGTGTGCCTGCAAACCTTCTGCCTCCGCCATTAACTCAATAGCTTTTCCTATTTTAGAAATCCCTTTTGCTGTTACTTCTTGAAAAGTTATTTTCTTTACAAAGCTATCTAAAGAAACGCCGCTATAATTTTTAGCATATCCATTTGTAGGTAATGTATGATTTGTTCCACTTGCGTAATCACCTGCACTTTCACAACTATAATTTCCTAAAAACACTGATCCTGCATTAACTATTTTATTTATGTATTGAGTTGCTTTATCAGAAGCTATAATTAAGTGCTCAGGCGCATATTCATTACTAAATTCAACAGTTTCTTCAATGGCATTTAAAACAACCGCAAAACTATTTTCTAATGCTTTTTTTGCTATTTCTTTTCTTGGCAACTCTTCTAATTGATTTTCAACTTCTTTTAACACTTCTTCTACTACGGTAGTTTTAGTTGTTACCAATACGACTTGGCTATCTGTTCCGTGTTCTGCCTGTGATAATAAATCTGCTGCTACAAATGCTGGACTTGAAGTTTCATCTGCAATAACCAAAACCTCACTCGGTCCTGCTGGCATATCAATAGCAACTCCTTTCTGTTGCACTAATTCTTTTGCTTTAGTTACATATTGATTTCCTGGCCCTAAAATTTTATACACATTAGGTATGGTTTCAGTACCATAAGCCATAGCTCCTATTGCTTGTGAACCTCCTACTTTAAAAATTTTAGTAATTCCAACTAACGATGCCGTATATAAAATCGCCGGATTTATCTCTCCTTTTTTATTTGGTGGTGTACACAAAATAATTTCTTTACATCCTGCTATTTTTGCTGGAACTCCTAACATTAGAATTGTTGAAAACAAAGGTGCTGTACCTCCAGGAATATAAAGTCCAACCTTATCTATCGCAACACTTTTACGCCAACAAGTAACTCCTTCTAATGTTATAACCTTTTTTTCTTCTTCTTTTTGAGAAGTGTGAAAAATCTCAATATTTGATTTTGCTAACTGTATTGCTTCTTTTAAATCGTTACTTACTTTTTTCTTAGCAATCTCTATTTCTTCTTCAGTTACTTCAAAAGAAGTGATATCTAATCCATCAAACTTTTTCGCGTATTTAATTAAAGCTTTGTTTTTATTTAACTTAACATCTTCCAAAACCTCTTTAACTACTTCATCTAAATTACTTTCACTTAAAGTAGCTCTCTTGCAAAGGTTTTTCCAATCTTTTCTATTAGGATATTTTATAATCTTCATTTTTATTCCTTAAAATTTAAACTACCATTTTTTCAATTGGACACACTAAAATCCCTTCTGCTCCATTGTTTTTCAACTCATCTATTATTTCCCAAAACTCATTTTTGTCTAATACCGAGTGTACAGAACTCCAGCCTTTTTCTGCTAATGGCAATACTGTCGGGCTTCTCATTCCTGGTAAAATATTGATGATTTTATCAAGCTTATTGTTAGGTGCATTTAGTAAAATATACTTAGACCTCCTACCCTTTAAAACCGATTGTATTCTGAATTGCAGCTTATTTAAAATTTCTTGTTGCAATGGTTCTAATTTCGGTGAAACTGCTAAAACTGCTTCGGATTTTAAGATGACTTCAACTTCTTTTAAATTATTTTTGAAAAGTGTAGAACCACTAGAAACGATATCACAAATACCATCTGCCAAACCAATATTGGGAGCTATTTCTACCGATCCATTAATAATATGTAACTGTGATTCAATATTGTTTTTGGTTAAAAAGTCTTGTACTGTTTTCGGATATGATGTTGCTATTTTTTTATTCTGAAAAAAAGACAATCCGTTATACTCATCTCCTTTAGGAATTGCTAGAGATACTTTACATTTTGAAAACCCAAGTTTCTCTATAAACTCGATTCCTTCTCCTTTTTCTATCAACAAATTTTCTCCAACAATTGCTATATCAATAACTCCATCTTTTAGATATTGTGGAATATCTCCATTTCGTAAATAGAAAACCTCTAATGGAAAATTGCTTGCTGAAGCTTTCAATTGATCTTTACCATTATCAATAGAAATACCGCAGTCTTTTAATATTTGTAAGGAATCTTTATTTAGTCTTCCTGATTTTTGTATGGCTATTTTTAATTTACTCATTTTCTTAAGTTTGGTTTGAGTAAATCTTTATAGAGAAGATAATTTCCTGGCGCCTTTGGAAACAAAAAACCCGTTTGATTTACTCAAACGGGTTTTAAATATATTTTATTTTTAATCAATACATCTTCACTTCGCTTGAGTGCAAATATGATGATGATGATGTAATTGATTAAAGTTCATGTCTTTATTTCTGTTTCACAAATATTTGAAATAATTTTTTAATTTTCCTAATTAAATTAATGTTAATTATAAATTACTCAATAAATCGTACAAACTTTCTTCTTTTTCCAGTCCCATTTTTTTCTTAATTCTGTACCTGACAGTTTCTACGCTTCTAGGAGAAACATTGACTAACTGAGCTACTTCCTTACTTTTCAAATTCGATACAATATAAGTACAATGCTTCAGATCGTTAACCGATAAATTTGGTGCTACTTTTTTCAATTTATTATAAAAATCTGGTCTAGTTTTCTCAAATTGTATTCTAAAATCTTCCCATAATTCTTCTTCTGAAATTAAATTCAGTAATTTTTTATTTATAGTTATAAAGTAACTTGATGCATCTAAATTGTTCTCCAAATGAGTCTCTAAATCTTTGCATATTTTTCTAATAGCATCGTTATACGTTGAGATTTTTAAAACTCTTGAAAATAACGCTTGTTCATTTAATTTTAATAGGTTTTCTATTTCCTTCTTATTTTTAGAAAGCTCTTTATTTTTACCTTTTAAATCTACTATTAAGCCTGCTAACTCTTTGTTTAATTCCTTAATTTCTCTGTTTTTTTCTTTATTTCTTTTCCAATAAAAAATTTGAGTTAGAATTAGAACTACCAATAAAACAATTGTTAAAACACTCCAAAGTATTATTCTGTTTTGATCCTTTATTATTTCCTTTCCTTTTTCTTGTAACTCATTTTCTAACTCTAATTCTCGAGTATAAAAATCTTCTATTCTCTTTTCTGTTTCTTTATTAGCAGCTCTTAAGTTATTAGTTACATTTTTATATCGTTCTAAAGCTTTCTTATACTCTTTTTTCTCTTCATGAAGTTTCCCGTAAGTTTCATTAATCAAACTTGTAGTAAAACTAAAACTATCATCTTTAAAAGTAATTCCTTCTGCTATTTTTAAATTCCGAAATGCATCATCATATTTTTTTAGTCTCAAATAGTTATGACCAATAAAATAGTGCATTCTTCTTAATCCTGTTATTTTCTCTTCGTATTTATTTAACAACTTTAAAAACTCAAAAGCATACTTATTGGATTCCTCCCACTTACATCTTCTTTTTGCATTCACCGTTAAGTTGTAGTAAGCATCTATCTGTTGAGGAATTTCATTTATTTTTTTATACTCAACTACTGCTTTTTCAAATAAAACTTTTGCTTTTTTGTAATTAGCACTTCCTTTTGTAATTGTTACGCCTCGAGAGTTAAAAATAGTTCCCTTTAGAAGAATATCGTTTGTTTTTTCGGCTAACTCATAAGATTTTAAAAAAGTTTCTTCAGCTTTATCATATCTAGTTAAGAATAAATTCTTAACTCCATTTAGATAATATATTTTACTTTTTATAGTGTCTTCTTCTACTTCAATTTTATTGAGCTTAATAAAACGCAGAATACTATCTAATAGTTGACCATCTTCAGTTCGTTGAAATCTGTAATAGTCTTTTATTACTTTTTCTTTATAATCTTTTACTGTTATTGCCTTTTCTTGGCTTAGTATAGCTAGGGGGGCTATTAAAAATATTATTAAAAAAAATAAAAATGTTTTATTGTTTTTCACTTTAATTAATGTTTTTTCAGGTACTTCATTTATACTACAAGCAATTTATTTTTAAAATTTAGCTTTAATTTTCATCAGATTTTAACACAAAAATACATCAATTCTACTACAGGCTATTTTGTTCTGTTTTGAATAAATATTTTTGTCTCGAAATTATTAGTTCTTTCCCCTTACTATAATTTTATTTTTGTTCAAAGTTACCAAAGTATAATGATGTTCTTTTTCCCCTTATAGATTTCCTCGTTAATCATTTTGGTAACTTTTCCTTTTCAATACTATTTTAACATTCTCTTGTATTTTTTTTAGTCTATTTAAAACTTCTAATTTAACTTTTGTTTCTTTTACAATTTGTAAATAAAACGCAATAATAAAAATTTACTAGCTTAATTCAAGGTTTATGACAATCTATTTTTAATTAAATCAAATAAAACAGCTAGAACACTACTTGAACAGACCAATACTATTTTAACATAAACAAAGGCTATTTTAATTAACCAAAATAAAAAAGCCACCTCAACAGGTGGCTTTCATTATGAATAATATTTTATTGCTTTAAATCTATCTGAAAGAGATTTTACGCATACGTAAACTTTCTGGAGTTACTTCTAAGTACTCATCAGGTCTAATATACTCCATACACTCTTCTAAAGAAAAATCAACTTTTGGTGCAATTTTCACTCCATCATCAGAACCAGAAGCACGTACGTTAGTTAATTTCTTTCCTTTAATTAAGTTTACAGCTAAATCTCCATCTTTTGAGTTTTCTCCAACAACTTGCCCTTTATAAATCTCTTGGTTAGGATCAATAAAGAAACGTCCTCTATCTTGTAAACGGTCAATAGCATAAGCTGTAGCTTTACCAGTTTCAGAAGAAACAATAGCTCCTTTTAACTCATCACTAAATTCTCCTTTATAAGGACCATACTCACTAAAACGGTGGTTGATGATCGCTTGACCAGCAGTTGCTGTTAAAATTTTATTACGTAAACCGATTAATCCTCTTGAAGGAATATTAAATTCTAAATGTTGTAAATCTCCTTTTGGCTCCATTACTAATAAGTCTCCTTTACGTAATGTTACTAAGTTAATAGCTTTTGAAGCTACATCTTCAGGAAGATCAATTGATAATGTTTCGTATGGCTCACTCTTTACACCATCAATATCTTTTAAAATTACTTGTGGACGCCCCACTTGTAATTCATATCCTTCACGACGCATTGTTTCAATTAATACTGATAAGTGAAGAATTCCACGTCCAAATACATTGAATTTATCTTCTGTATCAGTTTCATCAACACGTAATGCAAGGTTTTTCTCCATCTCTTTAAATAAACGATCACGTAAGTGACGAGATGTTACATATTTTCCTTCTTTACCAAAGAAAGGTGAGTTATTAATAGTAAATAACATACTCATTGTAGGTTGATCTACTTCAATTCTTGGTAATGCTTCAGGATTTTCTAAATCTGCAATTGTATCTCCAATTTCGAAATCATCAATACCAGTTACTGCACAAATATCTCCACTACGAACTTTTTCTGTTTCAGCTTTACCCATTCCTTCAAAAACGTGTAATTCTTTGATACGAACTTTTTTCGTAGTTCCATCAGCTTTACAAAGCATGTAATCTTTATTCTTCTCTAAATCTCCACGGTATACACGTCCGATAGCAATTCTTCCTTTAAAAGAAGAATAATCTAACGATGTAATTTGCATTTGTGGTGATCCTTCTCTGTACGGAGCTTCAGGAATAGTTTCAATTACCGCATCTAATAAATCGATAATATCAGTCTTCTCATCCTTCCAGTCAGTACTCATCCAACCATTTTTAGCCGAGCCATAAATTGTTGTAAAGTCTAATTGTTCTTCTGTAGCTTCTAAAGCAAACATTAAATCAAAAACTTTTTCGTGTACTAAATCTGGTGTACAGTTTTCTTTATCAACTTTGTTTACAACTACAATAGGTGTTAAACCTAACTCAATTGCTTTACCTAATACAAAACGTGTTTGTGGCATTGGCCCTTCGAAAGCATCAACTAATAATAAAACACCATCAGCCATTTTTAATACACGTTCTACTTCTCCACCAAAATCGGCGTGACCTGGAGTATCAATTACATTAATTTTAACTCCTTTATAGTTTACAGATACGTTTTTAGAAAGAATTGTAATTCCTCTCTCACGCTCTAAATCGTTGTTATCTAACAATAAATCAGTACGTTCCTTACGTTCATCTAAGATTTTTGCCTGATCTATAATTTTGTCTACTAAAGTCGTTTTCCCGTGGTCAACGTGCGCTATAATAGCGATGTTTCTAATTGATTGCATTCGTGCTTATTTTGAAGCTGCAAAAGTAGTGTTTTAAAAATGAATACTATAGGGAAGTTGAATTATTTTTCTTCTTCTGAAGATTCATCGTCTCCTCGAAAGGCACTTGGGAGTATATCTGGAATAAATTTTATTAGTAATGGTAGTAGTAAAGCTCCTCCTGGTAACATAAAAACTGTAAACGCAGGAATAGCTTTACATATATCTAACATTTGCTCTTTTACCTTTATCTTTTCTTCTTCAGATAAATTTGTGGTAAGAGATTTTTTTATCAAAAAAACTAGCTCTTTGCTTTCTTGAAGCTCTTTAGCTAGTCTTTTTTTATTTTTTTGAATAGCTTCTTTTATTTCGTCAACCGTACTCATTACAGTTTACGACGCTTTCTTTCGGTTTTCAATAAATTTAATTCTCTTGAAGTTTGACCTGCTACTGAGGTATTTTCTTCTGCTCTACGAATTAAATATGGCATTACATCACGTACTGGTCCAAAAGGAACATATTTAGCTACATTGTATCCTTCTTGGGCTAAATTAAAACTAATATGGTCGCTCATACCATATAATTGACCAAACCACATACGCTTATCCGTCGACTCTATATTGTACTCTTTTGCTAAATCCATTAACAAATAAGAACTTTCTTCGTTATGTGTTCCAGCAAAGATTGCCATGTTCTTATGCTCCATCATAAAACGAACAGCTTCATTATAGTTATCGTCTGTTGCTTGCTTATCTACACAAATTGGTGATGGATATCCTTTTTCTTTTGCTCTTTCTCTTTCTTTTTCCATATAGGCACCACGTACTACTTTCATACCTATATGATATCCTTTTTGATGTGCTCTTTGATATAAACCTCTTAAGTATTCTAATCGGTCATGTCTGTACATTTGTAATGTATTAAATACAATAGCTTTTTCTTTATTGTAAATTTCCATTAACTCTTCAATCAAATCATCAGCTGCATCTTGCATCCAACTTTCTTCTGCATCTATTAATAATGGGACATCTTTCTCTGCTGCTGCTTTACATACTATATGAAAACGCTCTACAACTCTTGCCCACTCTACTTTTTCTTCTTCTGTATGCTCTTCACCCTCTGTTAATTTTTGGTATAAAGCAAAACGTCCAAAACCTGTTGGTTTGAATACTGCATATGGTATTGACTTTTTTTCTTCAGCAAAATCAATTGTTTTTAAAGTCATTTGTAAAGCATCATCAAACTGTGCTTCATCTTCTTTTCCTTCTACTGAGTAGTCTAAAATACTATGTACATTACCACGATCATACATTTTTTCTATGTTAGGTAAACAGTCATCTTCTGTTACTCCTCCACAAAAATGATCGAAAACTGTTGAACGGATTAAACCTTCAACTGGTAAGTGCGCCTTTAACGCAAAATTAGTTACCGCTGTTCCTATGCGAACCATTGGCTGGTTCTGTATCATTTTAAACAAAAAATATGCTCTTTCTAACTCTGAGTCAGATTTTAATTTAAAAGCAGTTTCGGTGTTGTCAAAAAGTCTCATTATCGAGGTAATATTATTATTTGATTTTAAAGACAAATATAACAGACCCATATGATATATTTTAATTTTTTCTATTTAATTTCGCCTTTAAATTATAGATTGAAATGACTTCTATTCAAGCAGCAACATACCCTATCCATTTTGAAGAAAAAGCGTACATCGAATTAGCTAATTTAATTCGCAACAATAACTACTCATCTATTTTTGTTCTTGTAGATGACAATACCATAGTACATTGCTATACCCGATTTATGCAATTACTAGAAACCGACAAACCCATTGAAATTATTCAAATTGATGCTGGTGAAATTTATAAAAACATCGATACTTGTATTGGTGTTTGGAATGCTATGACCGAATTAGGTGCCGATCGTAAAAGTTTATTAATTACTCTTGGTGGTGGTGTAATTACCGATTTAGGTGGTTTTGTTGCATCTACATTTAAACGTGGAATTGATTTTGTAAACATTCCTACTACTCTTTTAAGTATGGTAGATGCTTCTGTAGGTGGAAAAACTGGTGTTGATTTGGGTGTTTTAAAAAATCAGATTGGTGTTTTTGCTAATCCTGAATTGATTGTATTAGACCCTGAATATTTACATACAGTTACTCCTAGAGAGATTAGGTCTGGTACTGCAGAAATTATTAAATACGGAATGACACACGATATTCGTTTATTTAATGAAATTAAAGACAATCCTGAATTAAATATTATAGACTTAATTCATCGATCTATTGAAATTAAAAACGAAGTTGTTTTAGAAGACCCTAAAGAGAAAAATGTTCGTAAAGTTTTAAACTGGGGTCATACTATTGGACATGGTGTTGAATCTTATTTTTTAGAAAGTGACCATAAAGAAAACCTAACTCATGGTGAAGCTATTGCTATAGGTATGGTTTGTGAAGCATATATTTCTTCTGAAACTTTAGGTTTTTCAAAAGATAAACTTGAAGAAATTAAAAAAGCTATTCATACTATATATGGTAAAATAGAAATTTTAGAGGATGACTTTTCTGCTATTCTTGAATTAATGAAGCACGATAAAAAGAATATAGGTGGTGAAATTAACTTTGTTCTTTTAAAAGATTATGAAGATTTTAAAATCGATTGCAAAGTTCCATCAAACCTAATTGTAGACAGTTTAAAATACTATAACATATAATAAAAAAGGCGAGAAAATTTCTCGCCTTTTTTATTTATGCTGTTACCGAACAGCTTTTATATATTTCTTCATATACTGGTAAAATATTTTCTAGAGAAAACAACTTTATATGTTCTTTGGCATGTTCTTTAAATTGATTTAATATAGCCTCGTCTTTTAAAATCTTAATAGCATTTTTAGCCATATCATCTACATCACCTAAGTCACTTAAATAACCTGTTTTACCATCTATATTTACTTCTGGAAGACCACCTGTATTTGTTGATATAACAGCTGTACTTGCTGCCATTGCTTCCAAAGCCGCTAATCCAAAACTCTCTGTTTCTGATGGTAATAAAAACACATCTGAATAACATAATATTTTAGCTACCTCATTACTATTTCCTAAGAATAACACCTTATCCTCTAAACCAAATTCTTTTACTAAGTTCTCTGCTTTTAAACGTTCTGGCCCATCCCCCACCATTAATAGTTTTGATGGAATTTCCTTTTGAACTTGATTAAATATTCGAATCACATCGTCGGTACGCTTAACTGGTCTAAAATTACTTACATGCGTTAAAATTCTTTCCTCTGGTTTTGCCAAACCAATACGTTTGCATTCAGCTTGGTGCGCTTTGTCATATTTATCACCATCAATAAAGTTATATACTACTTTTATATCCTTATCAATATTGAACAAACGTAATGTATCCTCTTTTAAACTATTAGAAACTGTAGTTACTTCATCCGATTTATTAATACTAAACTCTACAGCTGTTTTATACGTTGGATGACTTCCTACTAAAGTAATATCTGTACCATGCAATGTAGTAACTACTTTTACATTGATACCTTTTTCTTCTAACATCTTTTTAGCCATATATGCGGCATAGGCATGCGGTATTGCATAATGTACATGTAACACTTCTAATTGATGCTTTTCAACTACTTCAACCATCTTACTAGACAATGCTAATTCATAAGGTTGGTATTGAAATAAAGGATACTCTTCTAATACTACTTCATGAAAGTGTATTCTGTGTGAAAAAAAGTCTAGTCGAACTGGTTGATTATATGTTATAAAATGTACTTCATGTCCTTTATCAGCTAATGCCATACCTAGTTCAGTTGCTACTACTCCACTTCCTCCAAAGGTAGGATAACATACAATTCCTATTCTCATTTATTGGGTTTTATTATTTGGTTTTATTAATGACGTAAATTTACGTTTTTACTTACGCTTTAATGTGAAGAAAAACATAAAAAAATCCCGCATAAAAGCGGGATTTTGAATGTTATTTTAAAAACTATTTCTTAGTAGTCTCCTAATGTTTCTGGATTTTGTGCTAACGATGCTTCTAATTGCTCATCGTTTGGAGCTTTACCATGCCATGCATGTGTATGCATCATAAAGTCAATTCCGTTCCCCATTTCTGTATATAATAATACACAAACTGGTTTTCCATTTCCTGTACGAGATTTTGCATCAGCCATTCCTTTTAAAATAGCATCAACATCATTTCCTTCTTTAATTTCTAATACATCCCAACCAAAAGCTTCAAATTTAGCTTTTAAGCTTCCCATTGCTAAAACTTCGTCAGTAGTACCGTCAATTTGTTTTTCGTTTACGTCTACAGTAGCAATTAAGTTATCTACTTTCTTTCCTGCTGCATACATTGCTGCTTCCCAGATTTGACCTTCTTGTAATTCTCCATCACCATGTAATGAATATACAATTTTGTCATCTCCATTTAACTTTTTTGCTTGAGCTGCACCAATTGCAACGCTCATTCCTTGACCTAGAGATCCAGAAGCAATACGAATACCTGGTAAGTGTTCGTGTGTTGTTGGGTGTCCTTGTAAACGTGTATCTAACTTTCTAAATGTTGCTAACTCAGCAACTGGAAAGAATCCGCTACGTGCTAATACACTATAATAAACTGGCGATATATGTCCGTTTGATAAAAAGAATAAATCTTCATTATTTCCGTCCATTTTAAAATCTGTAGAATAATCCATGATTTCTTGATATAAGCAAGTAAAAAATTCTGCACATCCTAAAGATCCTCCAGGGTGTCCTGAGTTTACTGCATGTACCATACGAACGATATCTCTACGTACCTGTTGTGTAAATTCTTGAAGCTGTTGTGTTGTCGACATTATTTTTTGTTTTATCTCGACAAAAGTAATAGTTTAAAAAATAATTGCCAATTACTTTTTCAATTCTTATTTAAAAAAGGGTTCGATAATTTTTATCTTTAATTTTACCTTCTTTAAACCTTCCTATTTCATCAAAGAATTAAACAAATAAACACCGCTCATTTTAACTTAAATTAACATAATTAGGTACTACAATTTAGTAGATTGCACAAAAAATTAACTAAATGAAGTACCTATCAATATTATTCGCGTTTTTAACGCTACAGCTATTCTCTCAAGAGAATCCCAATTGGCTGAGACACTCCTCAATTTCGCCAGATGGAAAAGAAATTGTTTTTACTTATAAAGGTGACTTATATAAAGTTCCTTCTGCTGGTGGAAATGCAACTCAATTAACTTTTCATAAGGCACACGATTACAAAGCCGTTTGGAGTAAAGATGGTAAAAAAATTGCCTTTGCTTCTAATCGTTATGGTAATTTCGACATTTATATTATGGACGCCATAGGTGGCGAGGCTAAAAGATTAACGTTTCACTCTACTAACGAAATTCCATTTTCTTTTTCAGCAAATAACAAAGAGGTTATTTTCGGAGCACAACGTCAGGATGAAGTAAAACACAGACAATATCCTACCAATTCTCAACCTGAACTTTATACTGTACCTGTAACAGCTGGACGTGTTAGTCAATTAATGACGGTACCTGCTGAATATGTACAGGTATCTAAAAATGGTAACACCATGTTATACCATGATAAAAAAGGTGGTGAAAACGAATGGCGTAAGCATCATAAATCATCAATCACTAGAGACATTTGGAGTTACGATACTAAAAAGAAAACTCATAAAATGCTTACTTCTTTTGCTGGTGAAGATAGACATCCTTTCTTCTCTGATGATGAAAAAAACATTTATTATTTAAGTGAAAAAAGTGGCTCTTTTAATGTTCATAAAATGAATATTGATAATGCTAACCAAGATCAACAACTAACAAATTTCAAATTACATCCTGTACGTTTCTTAAGTGTAGGTAATGGTATATTAAGTTTTGGTTACGATGGTGAATTATATACCATGAAAGAAGGTGAAAAACCTTCAAAAGTGAATGTTATTATTAGAACACAAAGCAAAGACAATAAAGATAAATTCATCTCTATTAATGGAGGTGTTAATGAAATGTCTATCTCTCCAAATGGAAAAGAAATTGCTTTTATTTCTAGAGGTGAAGTTTTTGTAACTTCTGTAAGTGAATCTTTTACTAAAAGATTAACCAATACACCAGAAAGAGAACGTTTTGTTACTTGGACTCCTGATGGAAAATCGGTAGTATATAGTAGTGAAAGAAATGGAAAATGGAGTATTTATAAAACAGAAAAAGTACGTAAAGAAGAACCTTTCTTTTTTGCAGCAACTTTATTAAAAGAAACTCCAGTTATTGAAAACAAATTTGATAATTACTTACCTGAGTTCTCTCCTGATAGTTCTAAAATAGCTTTTGTTGAAGGAAGACGTACTTTAAAAGTAATGGACTTAAAAACTAAAAAACAAGTAACCTTATTAACTCCAAAAGATTTATTCCACATGAGAGATGGTGATAAGTACTACACATGGAGCCCTGATAGCAAATGGTTATTGGTTGGATGGAGTAAAACACTAAGTAATAGTGAAGCTTTATTAATGGCTGCTGATGGTAGCAAACGTATAAACTTAACTGAGAGCGGTTATAACGATTACTATCCTAAATGGGTGAACGGTGGAAAGCAAATGTTATGGTTTAGTAACAGAAATGGGTTAAAGTCTTATGCTACTAGCGGACGTTCTCAATCTGATGTTTATAGTATGTTCTTTACACAAGAAGCTTGGGATGAATTTAACCTTAGCGATGAAGAGTTTAAATTGATGGAAACAATTAAAGCTATTCAGAAAAAAGAAAAGGATAAAAAGAAGAAAGAAGCTGACAAGAAGAATAAAAAAGACAAAAAGAAAAAAGATAAAGACAAGAAAAAAGTAAAACCGCTTACTTTCGATTGGGATAGTATGAAAGATCGAATTAAAAGATTAACTATTCATTCTTCAAGCCTTGGCGATGCAGTACTTTCTAAAAAAGGTGATGTTTTATATTACTTAGCTCGTTTTGAAGGAAAAATGAATCTTTGGAGTACTAATTTACGTACCAAAGAAACCAAAATGGTTATGCGTTTAAACGCTAATTACGGTTCATTACAATGGGATAAAGACATGAAAAACCTATATCTTTTAAGTGGTGGAAGAATTTCTAAGATAGATCCTGCTAAAAAGAGCAAAAAACCAGTAAAGATTAGTGGTGAAATGATGTTGGATACAGCAGCTGAAAGAGAAGCTATGTTCGATCATGTATGGATAAGAACCAATGCTATTTTTTATCACCCAGATTTCCACGGAACTGACTGGAACAAAATGAAAAAAGAATATAAAAAGTACTTACCATCTATTGGTAATTCTTTTGAATTTTCTGAAATGCTTTCTGAAATGTTAGGTGAATTAAACGTTTCTCATGCTGGAGCTGGATATAGTACCAGTATTAAAAATGCTGATGCAACTGCTTCACTTGGTATTTTTATGAATTATAACCATAAAGGAGACGGAATTTTAATTGATGAAGTTATTAAAGATGGACCTTTAGATAAATCATCTTTTAACGTTAAAGCAGGGATGATTATTGAAAAAATTGACGGTGTTACAATTGATAAAAACGAAGATGTTGCTAAATACTTAAACAGAAAAGTAGGGAAATTCGTTTTACTTGATATCACAAACCCTAAAACAAAGAAAAAACAAACTATTACTGTAAAACCTATTTCTTTAGGACAAGAAAACCGTTTATTATATAAGAGATGGGTAAAAACTAACGAAAAAGAAGTAAATAAATTAAGTAATGGAAAGTTAGGTTATGTTCATATTCCAGGAATGAGCGACGGTCCATACAGAAGTATTTACAAAGATATTATGGGTAAATTTTCTGATCGTAAAGGTATTATTATTGACACACGTTTTAATGGTGGTGGTGACCTAGTTGCTGATTTAGCTATGTTCTTTACTGGAGTACCTTTTATTTCATACGAAACAGAAGCTAAAGTAGTTGGAGGTGAACCTACTTCACGTTGGACAAAACCTACATTATCTATCTTTAACGAGAGTATGTATTCTGATGGACATTGTTATGCTGCTGGATATACTGATCTTAAAATTGGAAAAACAGTAGGTATGCCAGTTCCTGGTACTTGTAGTTTTGCAGGATGGGAAGGGTTACCAAATGGAAGTTACTGGGGTGTTGTTCCTATTAGTGCGAAAGATAAATCTGGAAGATGGATGGAAAACAACCAAACAGAGCCTACTATTAAAGTAAAAAATATGCCTGGTATTATCGATAAAGGTCGTGACCAACAATTAGAGCGATCTATATCTGAAATGCTTAAAGACATCAAATAGTTTTAAATACATTCAATATCAAAAAAGGTTAAAGTTCATAATACTTTAACCTTTTTTTGTTACAATACATTCAGCTTGTTAAGTATTATAGTTTTTTTTCTTTCAACGAAGCTCGCTGATAGCTCTGAATTAAAACGAAACTATCAGCGAAGCTCGTTGATTGAATTGCATTAAAACAAAACGCTCAGCGAAGTTCGCTGAGCATTTCGTCGAGTTTCGAAACCACCAGCGAGCTTCGCTGATAGTTTCGTTGAGTTTTTATTGGGTCAGCGAACGCCGCTGATACTTTCAACTAAAAAATGTTTAGGTTTTTTGTTTTTTCTTTTTTGCTGCTGGAAAAAGTACATTATTTAAAATTAAACGATAGCCTGGAGAGGTTGGATGCAAGTCTAATTCTGTTTTTGGATCTCCTACTCTATGCTGATAATCTTCAGGATCATGTCCTCCGTAAAAAGTAAACATTCCTTTTCCTTTTGTTCCATGGATGTATCTACCTTCTCCATTGGTTTTATTTTCTCCTAAAACCATAATAGTAGGTTTGATAGTTTTGCGATCAAAAGAAGTGGTTTGTCCCATAAACGCTTTTACTAACTGAGTATGGTTTTGTGTTAGCATCGTTGGCACCTGATCCCACTTAGCCGAATATTCTTTTAACGTAAAGTAATCTACTTCCTTTTTTATTCTACGTTTACGAGTCATATCTATAGAAGAAAACTCATATGTTGTTGGATTACGAATTAATTCAAAATCTCTAAAAGCAAAGGTTTTATTAAAATCTATTTTCGATTGATAGTTTGGTTCAGAAGCATCTCCATCAAACATTCCTTCACAAATATCAACTCCATCTGCTGCTAAAGCAATATCAAAACTATCGGTAGCAGAACACATTGCAAACATAAACCCTCCTCCTATTACATAGTCACGTATCTTTTTAGCAACGGCTCCTTTTTGTTCTGAGACCTTGGTATATCCTAACTTTTTAGCCAATGCTTCTGCATCCTTTTTTTGTTGTATATACCACGGTGCTGTTCTAAACGCTCCATAAAAACGTCCATACTGCCCTGTAAAATCTTCGTGGTGTAAATGCAACCATTCATATAACAATAGCTTGTCTTCTAACACTTCTTCATCATAAATAACATCAAATGGAATTTCTGCATAGGATAACACCATAGTTACAGCATCATCCCAAGGCATTTTTCCTTTAGGTGAATACACCGCTATTTTAGGAGCTTTTTCTAAAGTTACCGCTTCTTGATTTTTAGATGGTGATGAAATTTCTTCTAATATTAATTTCGATCTGGCATCGGAGATTATTTGATAAGAAACTCCTCTAATTTTACATTCCTTTTCAACAGCCTCATTATTCTCCATTAAAAAAGCACCTCCATCATAGTTTAACAGCCACTTAGCTTTCAAACCATTTTGTAATGCATAATAAACAATTCCATATGCTTTTAAATGATTCTTTTGATTATCATGACTCATTGGTACATAGATAAATGATGCCCAAATTGAATTTGAGAATAACAATAATGCTATTATGTATATATATTTCTTCATATGTAAAAACTAAAATACACAATTACTGTTTAGCAATTGTGTATTTTAAATTATTTTATGAATTGTTTAATATTCTAGAACGGTACGTCGTCATCACTTGGACCGAAAGCATCTTCTGGTGAAGTGAAGTTATTTGATGAAATCTCATCATTAAAACTTGAGTTCATACTCGACTGGAATTCACTACTAAATCCTTCTTCTAAATCCGAAAATTTTGCTAAGTGCCCAGTAAACTTCAAACGAATATTATCTAAACCACCATTACGGTGTTTTGCTACAATAAACTCTCCTTGTCCCTCACATGGTGAATGATCATCATCATCCCATTCTGTCATTCCATAGTATTCTGGTCTAAAGATAAACGATACGATGTCGGCATCCTGCTCAATCGCCCCAGATTCACGAAGATCGGATAGTAACGGACGTTTTGAACCTCCACGAGTTTCTACCGCACGCGATAACTGTGATAACGCAATTACTGGTACATTTAATTCCTTTGCTAGTGCTTTTAAGTTACGAGAAATTGTAGAAATTTCCTGCTCACGGTTTCCTCCTGCTCCACCAGCTGTCATTAACTGTAAATAATCAATAATTAAGATACGTACATTGTGTTGTGACACTAAACGTCTTGCTTTTGCACGTAAATCGAAAATTGAAAGTGCCGGAGTATCATCAATAAAGATTGGCGAATCTGATAACCTCTTTACTTTTACGTTTAACTGCTCCCATTCGTGTGGTTCCAAGTTACCTTTACGTAATTTCTCCGAAGTTAATCCAGTTTCTGATGATATCATACGAGTAATTAGCTGTACCGATGACATCTCCAGTGAGAATATAGCTACTGCATGATTAAATTCAATCGCCATATTTTTAGCCATCGAAATTACAAATGCCGTTTTACCCATACCAGGACGTGCTGCAATAATAATTAAATCGGAAGGTTGCCACCCAGATGTTAAAGCATCTAATTTGGTAAATCCAGTGGCTAAACCACTCATCCCTTCTTTACCTGATATCTCTTGAATTTTGTTAATCGATTGTTGTACTAAAGAATCTGCTCTTTCTGCTCCTTTTTTAAGGTTTCCTTGCGTTACTTCAAATAACTTTCCCTCGGCGTCATCTAATAAATCGAATACATCTATTGTTTCTGTATAAGCACTCTCTATAATTTCAGAAGAGATAGTAATTAACTTACGTTGTATAAACTTCTCTAAAATAATACGTGAGTGAAACTCAATATGTGCAGACGATGCTACTTTTTGTGTTAATCCTATTAAATAAAAATCCCCACCAGCAACATCTAATTTTCCGTTTTTCTTCAATTGATTCGATACAGAAAGTAAATCAATTGGCTCTGAGTTTTGGAAAAGCGTATAAATTGCAGAATATATTTCTTGATGACGTTTATCGTAAAAAGCCTCAGGATGTAAAATATCAATTACTTCATCAATCCCCTTTTTATCAATCATCATAGCACCTAAAACTGCCTCCTCAAGTTCTAGAGCTTGTGGTGGTAATTTTCCTTTTTCAAGACTTACTATTCTAGCCTTATCAACTTTTGTTCCCCTAACAGAGTGCGTTTTTTCCATGAGAACAAAAGTATATTTTTATGCTGATATTTATATCAGCATTACCTAAATTTCTTTTTACACAAATTCGCCAATAAAATTGTTATTAACTTGTTGATAACGTTTCAACTTTCTTATTTTTGACACTATGAGGCACTCAAAAAAACATTTAATTCTAGCGTTAACTCTTCCATTTCAAATCATATTTATTCATTTTTTAAGTCAACAAACACAATGGATAGAACAATATTACAGTAATGGATTGTATCCTTATATTTCAAAATTCTTTAGAATTCTTCTAGGATGGCTTCCTTTTTCTTTTGGTGATGTACTTGGCTTCTTTTTATTGTTTTTATTTATCAAAGCTATTTATCGTTTGTTCAAAACCAAATTTAAATTCATACTACCTCAGTTAATCAAATTTGTTTCCATTTTAGCAGTTGTTTATGCTTGCTTTTATGCTTTTTGGGGATTGAATTATTTTCGTGAACCTTTAGCTAAAAACCTGAACTTACAACAATCTGCTTATACGACTGATGAGTTAGTTTCAACCACAAAAAAAATCGTTTCTGAATTAAATAGAATTCACTTGCTTATAACTAACAACGACTCTATTGAAGTGAAAGTACCTTATTCTCAAAAAGAAATTTATAAGTTAGCACCCAGTGGTTATAATAAGTTAACTAAATCCTATCCGCAGTTGGCTTATACAAATCCTTCTATTAAAAATTCTCTGGTAAGTTTATTTCAGTCATATAATACAACTTCAGGCTACATCAATCCAATAACAGGGGAAGCTCAAGTAAACGATATGATTCCTAAAACAGGTTATCCAGCCACTACTTGTCATGAAATGGCACATCAAATAGGTTGGGCTGCTGAAAATGATGCTAATTTTGTCGGCTTTTTGGCTTGCATAGCCAACGACGATTTATACTTTCAATACTCAGGTTACAGAATGGCATACAACTACTGTTTTGGTCAAATATATAAACGAGATAAAAAAATAGCGCTTGAAATAAGAAAAACAATTAACAAAGGCATTCTGAAAGACTATAGAAGTAGTTATTTACATTGGAAGCAATTTAAAAACCCTATTGAACCTTACTTTAAAAAAGGGTATAATTCTTACTTAAAAGCTAACAATCAAACAAAAGGAATTGATTCTTATAGCTATGTAGTAGACCTACTAATAGCTTACTTTAAACAAGCAAATTAAACTTCAATTATATATATAAAATACTATTGAAATAGTTATTTTTGAAGCTGATAAAATTAACAACAATGAACAAACAACATATTATTGATAGATTTGTAAAGTATGTAACTATTGATACTGAAAGTGATCCTAATAACCCTGCTTTTCCTAGTACTGAAAAACAATGGGATTTAGCTAGAGTTCTTGAAAAAGAATTGATTGAAATAGGAATGGAAGATGTTGAGTTAGATGAGAATTGTTATTTAATGGCAACATTGCCTAGTAATTTAGATTACGAAGTACCTACTATAGGTTTTGTAGCTCATATTGATACGAGCCCTGATTTTACTGGAGCCAATGTGAAGCCTCAAATTCATGAAAACTACGACGGAAAAGACATCGTTTTAAATAAAGAAGAAAACATTGTTTTATCTCCTGATTATTTTGAAGACTTATTACAGTATAAAGGACAAACAATTATTACTACTGATGGTACTACTTTATTAGGTGCCGATGATAAAGCTGGTGTTACTGAAATTGTTTCTGCTATGGAATACTTAATTCAGCATCCAGAAATTAAGCATGGTAAAATTAGAGTTTGTTTCCCTCCTGATGAAGAAGTTGGTAAAGGAGCTCATATGTTTGATGTTGAAAAATTTGGTGCACAATGGGCATACACAATGGACGGTAGCCAAATTGGTGAGTTAGAATATGAAAACTTTAATGCTGCGGGAGCCAAAGTAACCATTGATGGTAAAATTGTACATCCTGGTTATGCAAAAGGTAAAATGATTAACTCTATGTTAATAGCTAATGAATACATTAATGCTTTACCTGAAGATGAAGTTCCTGAAAAAACTACTGGTTATGAAGGATTCTTTCACTTACACCACATGGAAGGTTCTGTTGAAAAAACAACATTACACTATATTGTAAGAGATCACGATATGAATCAATTCAATAACCGTAAAAAGGCAATGTTAGATTTAGCTGAGATATTAAATGCTAAAAGAGGTCAAAAATTAATTTCTGTTGATATTAAAGACCAATACTATAACATGAAGGAAAAAGTTACTCCTGTAATGTATATTGTTGATATTGCTGAAGAGGTGATGAAGGAAATGAACATTACTCCAATTATCAAACCTATTAGAGGGGGTACTGATGGTTCTCAATTATCTTACAAAGGTTTACCTTGCCCTAATATTTTTGCTGGTGGTCATAATTTCCACGGACGTTACGAATACGTACCTGTTGAAAGTATTATCAAAGCAAGTGAAGTAATTGTAGGTATTGCTCAAAAAGTAGCTACTAAATTCAAATAAACAGTATATATACTTAACTATAAAAATAAGAACTCTAGCAATAGCTAGAGTTTTTTTATTTCTAAATCTATTTTTCAAACAAAAGAAAAGCTCTAGTGAAACACTAGAGCTTTAATTTAATGATATAATCACCCCTTAAAGAAAATATCATTTAACTGTGAAATAAATCCCCTACATTTATTTCATGACAAATATGTCTCTTTTTCAACACATTACATTAGGAAAACCCCCTTTTTAAGATATGTAAACAACCTTTTTTTTTCACAAAAAGAACAGATATGTTTATTTCTTATATATAATTTGTTAGCACAAACCCATTATCTAATTTTGAGGCATTAAATAATAATAAAAATGGATAGAAAAGCCTTATTAGAGTTAACTGGGAAGTATCAATCCCCACTTTATGTTTACGATACTGAAAAAATTATTAGCCAGTATAAAAAGATTACTGGTGCTTTTTCAAAGGTCAAGAACCTAAAAATAAACTATGCTGCCAAAGCTTTATCTAATATTAATATTTTAAAGGTTTTTAATTCTTTAAAAAGTGGATTGGATACTGTTTCTATTCAAGAAGTAAAACTAGGCCTAAAAGCTGGTTTTGCTCCTGAGAATATTATTTATACACCTAATGGTGTTTCTTTACAAGAAATTGAAGACGTTGCCAAACTAGGGATTCAAATAAATATTGATAATTTATCTATACTTGAATTATTTGGACAAAAACATCCTAAAGTACCTGTTTGTATTCGTATTAATCCACACATTATGGCTGGAGGAAATAGCAAAATATCTGTAGGGCATATAGATTCTAAATTTGGTATTTCAATTCACCAAGTACCACATATTAAAAGAGTGGTAGAAAATACGGGAATGCGAATAAATGGTGTACATATGCATACTGGATCTGATATTTTAGACATTGATACTTTTTTAAGGGCATCAGAAATATTATTCAATACTGCTAAAGAGTTTGATAACATTGATTTTATTGATTTTGGAAGTGGTTTTAAAGTTCCATATAAAGAAGGTGATATTTCTACAAATATTGAAGAGTTAGGTAAAAAGCTTTCTCAACGTTTTAATAGTTTTTGTAAAGAATACGGTAAAGATGTCACTCTAATGTTTGAACCAGGTAAATTCTTGGTAAGTGAAGCAGGGTACTTTTTAGCTAAGGTTAATGTTATAAAACAAACAACTTCTACTGTTTTTGCGGGCATTGATAGTGGTTTAAACCATTTAATTCGCCCTATGTTTTATAATTCTTACCATCATATAGAAAACATTTCTAATCCAAAAGGAAGAGAACGTTTTTATAGCATTGTCGGATACATATGTGAATCTGATACTTTTGGTTCTAATAGAAGAATTAATGAAATTTCAGAAGGAGATATTTTATGCTTCCATAATGCAGGAGCTTATTGTTATTCAATGGCTTCAAACTACAATTCGAGATACAGACCTGCTGAGGTTATGATTTATAAGGGGAAAGATTACTTAATAAGAAAAAGAGAAACTTTTGAGGACATCTTAAAAAACCAAGTAGAAGTATCTGTATAAATAAAAACTCTGACTTTAGAAGTCAGAGTTTTTTTAAAATATAATCAACCCCTCAAAGACTATATCTTAAAACGTTGTAATAAAGTCCCCTATCTTTATTAACTGATACAAATATGAAACTTTTTTTTAATTAAATTCATAGGTAAAACCCCCTTTATTAATAAATTTTATTATAAAAAACAAAAAACCTCCATGAAATGAAGGTTTTTGTCGTTGAATTGCATCTTTTAAAAGATGTATCGCAATCCTAGTTGCATTTGCCAACGAGAATTTAAGCTCGTATCATATACAAATGTTTCTGTTAAATTTGGATTAAATGAGTATGTTGGTGCCTGAGTATAATCAGGAACATAGTTTGCTGGATTGGTATTTGCTGGATTTACATCTGGAAATCTTACCCCAACTGGTTGTACATTTCCTACCTGTTGTACAACTCCCCAATCTGAATTAATTAAATTACCTACATTTAATATATCTAAACTTACTTGAATTGTATTTTGTTTATTTTCTGAAACATTAAAATTAAAATCTTGTAAGATTTTTAAATCCCATCTTCCTCTCCATGGTGCTAATGCCCCATACCTTTCTACAAACTGACCTCTTCTTGAGCTTAAGTACTCATCTTGGTTTATATACGCTTCAAAAGCTGTAGCTTCGGCTGCTGAGGCAAAATTCATTTGAGTTAATTCTGATGCAGTTGGAACATATAATAAATCATTTAATGCAGAACCATCATTATTTATATCACCTCCATATGTATAATTAAATCTTCCTCCTTTTGCATATTCAAAGAATGTAGAAATAGTGGTTGCGTATTTACCTCCACCATAATTAAATTTCTTAGAAGCTACACCAATAATTCTATGAGTATCTCCATATTTAGAGAAAGCTAATACATCGTTATTTGCATTTCCTACTACTGGGTTAAAGGCAAAAGCATCTCCTGTAATTTCTGCCTCTATTGAATTTACATCTTTTGAATTTAAATAACTATAAGCAACATTGGCATACAATCCGTTTTCAAAAGTCTTTTCTATTTTAAATGAAGCATTGAAAGTTCTCCCTTTATCTGAATTTGTAAATACATAGGCATTGTTTCCTTTATCTGAATTTGCATAAATTTCTCTGTTTCCTGTACCTACTCCTTGTAATGTTCCTGTTGGATTACGTAATCCCCAATTTTGAACATGCGCTCCATTAATATCTTTAGTATATGCAATATCACCAGAAATTACATAACCACTTTCAAATTTATAGTCTGCTCCAATATTGGTTCTCCATACTTGTGGAAATTTAAAATCTGGATCCACCATTTGATAGAAAAACACATTAGGATTGGCTATTTGGTTTCCTAACCATACAAAAGGTAAACGTCCTGTAAACACACCTGTTCCACCTCTTATTTGTAATGTTTTATCTCCTTTTGCATCCCAATTAAATCCAAATCTAGGTGACACTAACCATTGATTAGTTGGCATTTTTCTGTTATCTAATCTTACTGTTTCTCCTGTATTTGGATTAAAATAATCTATATTAGGAGCAAAACAACATGCATTATCTATTACATCTTGTGCTTTCTCAGCAGTATCGAAAAATAATGGTTTATCAAATCTAATTCCGTAAGTCAATTTAAGGTTGTCGTTAACTTCCCATTCATCTTGAACATAAAAAGCTAATTGACCTACATTGGTTTCTGCTAACGCCCAACCTCCTGGATTTCCTATACCTGCACTATTTAAAGCATTATGTGCTGAAATTGCACCGTTAAATTGTGCTTGAAAATTTGCAACTAATGCCGCTTCTGCTGTTGGGTTTCCTACAGTATTTCTAAAGTCAGATATGCTTCCTGTTGGAAAAAATACTCCTTGTGCACCATAAACACCTAAATTGAATGAATTATCAAATTGAAACTTTTCAAAAGAAAAACCTACAGTAAATGTATGGTCTCCTTTAAAGAAATTCATATTATTAGTCAATTGAAATACTTTTTGATCTAATTTATTGTGAATTGAGAACGGTTCGTGTCCTGCAATAATATAATTTGAACTTCCTGTATCATCTAAAATACTTATCGATGGTGCTGGTGAAGATAATGCATTTCTAAAATCATCAAAATGTGTATATCCTATTTGTAGTTTATTTGTTGTTTCATCATTAAAAGATGAATTTAATTCTACTAAGAAAGAGTTTATATTATTATTGATTTCATATCCTGCATTTTCAAACTGTAAAGTAGTTGCACTTGGCCCTCTAAAGCCTAGTGCGGTAGGATGAGCTGGTTTTTCTTTTTTAGCTCTTAAGAAGTTATAAATAAAAGCTAAACGATGTTTCTTATTTATATTCCAATCTAATTTAAAAATACCTTTTGTTGATTTAGAATCATATGTAAAGCCTTTGTAAGCTCCTGTATTATAAAATACATCTGCTCCATTTGCATCTTGCCCTACCACAACTTGGGATAAAATATTTTGAACTAATTGTAAATCTGATTCTAAAACTCTTGATTCACTAATTCCTCCACTTCCAGTGTTTGGCGTCCATCCAGCAGTTCCTAAATCCGTACGATCATCTTTTTCAAAATTTGCGAAAAAGAATAATTTATTTTTGATAATTGGACCTCCTAAACTTACTCCATATTGCGCTTGATTTAATTTAGGTTTTACCACCGACTGTCCTTTAATTTCACCTCCAGTCATGTCTTCATTTCTATAAAAACCATAAACTGTCCCTTTAAATTCATTCGTACCACTTTTAGTTACTGCATTTACAGATGCTCCAGTAAACCCTGATAATGTTACATCATATGGTGCAGTAGATACAGAAATTTGCTCTATTGCATCTAATGAAACTGGCTGCGAATCTGTTTGCCCTCCTGGTGTTGCTGCATCTAATCCGAATGGATTATTAAAAATAGAACCATCTAAAGAAAAATTATTAAACTGGTCATTTCTTCCCCCAAAAGAATTACCACTTGCTGTCGGTTCTAATCGCGTAAAATCAGAAGCTGAACGCGATATTGTTGGTAATGTTTTTAATTGAACAGAGCTTACACTAGTTTGCGCTCCTGTTCGATCATTATTAAATATTTTACTTTTAGAAGCTGATATAACAACTTCATCTAACTGCTCTCCGTCTTCTGATAATTTACCATCAATATTGGTTGTTTTACCTAAAGTTAGAAATACATTATTTACTTCTTGCGATTTGAAGCCCACATAGCTAAACGTAACTTTATATGGTCCTCCTACCCTTAAGTTTGGTATTGTATATCTTCCATTATCTTGAGCTACTGCTCCAGATACGGTACCCGTCGGTACATGAAGTATTACAATGTTTGCCCCGAATAACGGTTCCCCTTGGTTATCGGTTACTGTCCCCTTTATTTTAGATGTTGTTACCTGAGAAAAAACAGATACACTTAGTAAAATAAAAGAAAATAAAATCAATTTCTTCATAATAGTACTAATTTTCATTAAGTTATCTCTCAAATTTACACAATAAAAAAATCCGCTCAACAGAGCGGATTCATACTTTATTAACATGTATTTAACAATAAATTACTTTTCAGCAACTACTTCAAACACGATGTCAGCTACAACAGTTCTGTGTAAACGTACAGCAGCGTTGTATTTTCCTAATCTTTTTACGTTTCCTCCAGTAACTTTGATAAACTTCTTATCGATCTCAGTACCAGCTTTAGCTAAAGCTTCAGCAACATCAATGTTATTTACTGATCCGAATAATTTATCTCCAGCACCAACTTTAGAAGCTATTTTTAACTCATAACCTTTAACAGTATCAGCTAATTTAGTAGCATCTTCAATTAATTTAGCTTCTTTAAAAGCACGTTGCTTTAAGTTTTCAGCTAATACTTTTTTAGCTGAAGAAGTAGCTAAAACAGCATATCCTTGAGGAATTAGGTAGTTACGACCATAACCATTCTTAACAGTTACAACATCATCTTTAAAACCTAAATTTTCTACGTCTTGTTTTAATATCAATTCCATGTTTCTGCTTCTTTATTATTTTAATAAATCACCAACGTATGGCATTAATGCTAAGTGACGAGCTCTTTTGATAGCTTGTGCAACTTTACGTTGATATTTTAATGATGTTCCTGTTAAACGTCTTGGTAAAATTTTACCTTGCTCGTTTACTAAATACATTAAGAAGTCAGCGTCTTTGTAATCGATATACTTAATACCGTTCTTTTTAAAACGACAGTACTTTGCTTCTTTTTTTGTATCAATATCAAGTGGAGTTAAGTAACGTACTTCTCCTTGCTTGCTTCCTTTTGCTTGTTGATCTATTGATGCCATTTCTTACTTTTTTGCAGATTTAACACGTTCTCTTCTCTTCTCAGCCCACGCTGCAGCATGCTTGTCTAACTTTACAGTTAAATAACGCATAACGCTATCATCTCTTCTGAATTCTAATTCAAAAGGAGCGATTGCTTCACCTGCTACTTTGTAGTCGAATAAATGGTAAAAACCACTTTTTTTCTTTTCAATTGGGTATGCTAATTTTTTCAATCCCCAATCTTCTTTAGAAATCATCTCTGCACCTTTAGAAAGTAAATAGTCCTCAAACTTTTTTACTGTCTCCTTTATCTGAGTTTCAGATAAAACGGGATTCAAAATGAAAACAGTTTCGTAATGATTCATAATTAAATTGTTTAAAATTTATTTTTAAGCCTGCAAATATACTTCTTTTCCTTCTAATAAAAAAGCAAAATTACTCTTTAATTAAACGCTTCATTTTTAGTATGTTTGTTAAGTAACAAAAACTCTTCATTTCTATGCAAATACCTGATCTTCCTAATTTAATCCATTATGCCATTCCTTTTTTTATCCTTACTATCATTATAGAAGTAATTTTAACTGTAAAAGTAAAGCTAGAAGATTATGAGTTTAAAGATGCTATGACATCTATTACTATGGGATTAGGAAATGTTTTTATTGGTTTATTTACCAAAGCATTAATATTAGGATTCTTTACCTTTTTGTATAAGTATCGTGTATTTACTATTCCTTTTACGTGGTGGGCTTGGTTTATATTGCTTTTTGCTGAAGATTTTATTTATTATTGGAATCATAGAATTGCTCATGAAAGTCGTTTATTTTGGGCTAGTCATGTAGTTCATCACTCTTCTACAAAATATAACTTAAGTACTGCCTTGCGACAAACTTGGTCTGGAAGTTTTTATACTTTTATTTTCTGGGCACCTTTACCTCTATTGGGTTTTCACCCTGTAATGATTTTAATGCAAATGAGCATTAGTTTGTTATATCAATACTGGATTCATACTGAATTGATTAATAAGCTACCTAAATGGTTTGAAGCAATTTTCAACACACCAAGTCATCATAGAGTACATCATGCTACAAATCCTCAATATTTAGATAGAAATCATGCAGGCATATTTATCATATGGGATAAACTCTTAGGAACTTTTGAACCAGAAGTTGAAAAACCTGTTTATGGTTTGGTTAGTAATATTAATACTCATAATCCTATTAAAGTTGCCTTTATTGAATGGTATTATATGTTAAGAGATGTTTTTACGAGTAAAACAAGCTTTAGTAAAAAAGTTTTATACCTTTTTAAACCTCCTGGATGGAAACACGACGGAAGTGGGAAGCTTTCCTATCATTTACGACAAGAATGGGAAAAGAATAAAAAAGGAGATGTTTAAAACATCTCCTTTTTTATTAATTAATATCAAATCGAACTCCTAATGAAATATTTCTTGTACTAGTTCCCTTAAATAATGGGTTTAAATCGTACTTAGCATATAAACCACAGCCTTTATAAGATGCATAGGCACTTAATCCATAATTTATAACATTGGTATTAAAACCTGCTTTTTGTACTTCTTCTACTTTTACACCTTGAGCATTTCTATATTCTAAATATTGGCGTGTTCCTAATTTGAATCCGAAAAAGCCTCCTATTCCAAATTGAAATGAATCATGTGTATTGTCTATAACTTCTTTATCAGAATTGGTCTTATTCTTAGATAAATCAAGTTCTATATGCATTGGAAAAGTCATTTGTACATGCCTTAATCTACTTTCTGAAAGATTATTAATATGCGTATTTAAAACAGTCTGATCTCCATTAACTACATGATATTGATTGTTTTTTGCTCTCAGATTATTCCATAAGAATGAAATTCCATATTTGAAATATAATTTTGATGGATCCTTAGAAAAACGTGTTTTCCAAGTAAAACCTAATTCATAAAAATGTGATTGCCAAAACTTATAATTAGAATCGTTTAAAGAATTAAATTCATTATTAGTTAACACATTATTTACTCCCAAAGCAAAAACAAACTGTGTGGTAGTTCTTTTATCTCGCTTCTTTTTCTTTCTTCTTTCTGTTTCTCCTAAAAACTTAAATTTTGCTCCCCCTACTCTAAAAACAAAACTTTCATCTTCTTCAGAATTACTAGCTATTCTTCCATTGGTTTTATCTTGTACTAGTTGTTGTAACTTACGTTCTTGTACACTTACCCTAGTTTCAATACGAGTTGCATGTAACTCTGCTGCTTCTTTTTTTAATTTTTTAGCATCTTCTTGAGTTATTATTTTCTTCTCTAATTTGTCATTAATTGACTTTACTTTTAGTTTTAAGCTATCTTTTTCTTGCTTTGTTATTTTCTCTATTTTTTTTGCAATTTTACTTACTTCATCTTCAAAATTTTTCTCTTGAGAATGGGCAATAGTTGTTACAAACAACACTAATAGTAGTATTCTTTTCATTTTTTCATTTTTAAATTAAACAGGTATTAACTTGGAAGTTTAATTATCGATAATTAATAAGCGCTTTTATTTATTTCTATCTGCAATTGCTACAATTACATCAGATAATTTTAATTTTAATTTACTCATGAAGTCTTGCTTAAAATCAGACTCTTGTATGCTAAGCTCGACTTCTGCTAGAATAGTTTCTGGATTTATTTTTAGATTAGATTTAATTAATTCGTCTTGTATTACATCTAAAACATCTTCCCTATTTATTTCATACTTTGCATAATACTCTTTAACTTCTTCTGGCGAGTGGGTTACTGCATATAACAAATAATCACTATTTATTTTTATTCGCGATTTAACTTTTTGTTGAGGCGTACTCTTTTCCCTTTCTTTTGTTATAGATTTATCAATATTAGGCAAAGTTTTTACTTCTTTCAGTTCTTTCTCTATAACAGTATTAGCAATGAAATTCTCTTTTAAAACACGGCTTTTTTTTATGCTCTCTTTTTTAACTTTTTTAGAAACTTCTTTCTTTTTTAAATCTTCATCTACAAGATTTGCTATTGCTTTTTCATCTACTACTTCTTCTTTGATGTTTACTTCATTTATTTTGAAAGTATCTAAAGGAGTTTCTACAATAGTTTCATTAATAGGAATAATATGCTGATTATCACTTTTAGTTCCTAGATATAGTATACCAATACTAACTAATAAAATAACACTAGCTGCATAACTTAAAAGTTGAATTCTCTTCTTCTTTTTTCGAGCCTTTTCTTGATCTAACTGAATACTTAGACGTTCCCAAGCTGAAGCAGATGGTTTCAATTCTCTGTTTTTCAGTTTATCTTTTATATTTTTATCTATATTATTTGCTTGCATCTTTAATTTCATTCATTTTTATATAACTCTCCTGCAAATATTTACGTGCTTTAAATAATTGAGATTTTGATGTCCCTTCTGAAATATTCAGTTTTTTTGATATCTCAGAATGTTTATATCCTTCTATTGCATATAAATTAAAAACTAACTTATATCCTTCTGGTAATTGATCTATTAATTTTTGAATATCTTCAACTGAAGTATTTTCTAAACTTTCCGTTGCTGCATCATTAAATACAAAATCTTCTTCTGCTAACTGAATTGGATTTTTTTTCCTTAAATAAGTAAGACAAGTATTTACCATTATTCTACGAATCCAACCTTCAAAACTCCCTTTATTTTTAAACTTATTTAAATTGGTAAAAACCTTAAAAAAACCTTGTAACATCAAATCTTCTGCATGATGTATATCTTTTACATATTGCCTACACACACCTAACATTTTAGGCGAAAACTGTTCAAATAAAGCTTGTTGCGCTTCTCTATCGTCTTTACTTGCTTTTTTTATCAGTTCTGTTTGCTGATTATGTAAATGAATAATTTTCAATTCAAATTCTCGATTTTGCGTCCTTACAAATATATAGACTACAGATTTTTAAAAATGGTTGCTCGTTTATATATTTTTTGTTTTTTTGTTTTAAATTTTCAAAAAAAAGGAACTATGAAACTACCGAAAAACATCAAACCTATTAGTTTATTTTTACTAAGATTACTTTGTAAATATTATTTAGCCTATTACTTATTCTCATATGCCTTTGCTAAAATTTTAAAAACACAATTCAGTTTTGGACCAGTTTGGGGTGCTGATTATAATGTAAGCGATTATAATGGTTTTATGCTTACTTGGTACTACTATGGATACTCAAGAACATATGGGTTAATAATTGCTGGTAGCCAAATCTTAGCTGGAATATTAATACTATTTAGAAGAACAGAACGTATTGGTGTTATTTTACTTTTATCTTTTATGGTAAATATTCTACTAGTAAATATTTTTTATGAAATAGCTTTTGGTGCTATGGTTATGGCTATTACACTAACAGTTATGGGATTGTTCTTGTTAATTTCAGATTGGCAAGGCTTTAAAAACTATTTCTTTAAAATCCCTAGTAATAAAGAAAACTCATTGGATAATCTACCTAAAATATTTACCAAATATTACTGGCTACCTTTTTTAATACTTCCTATATTACTTTACATTAGATATGATTATATAAATGATCTTGCTAAAAAATATGACAAAACAAACGAGTTGGTTGGCGTTTGGAAAGTTATAGAAAACAAACCTTCACAAGAACTGTTTAAAATATACTTTGACAAAAGAAGTAGTATTAAAATTAAAGACTTTGATAGAAAAATATATTATGGTAGCTACTCTTTAAATGATAGTTTAAAATCTTTTAGCTATAAAATTAAACATTCTACTGAGGTAGGAGCATTTAAAGTTCAGGACAGTTTAAATAAAATGAATTTGCATAAAGACAGTATTAAATCTTACAGAAAAAAACTGATTGAGCACTATAATAAAGAAATGAATATAATAGAACTTGAAAGTAAATTCAATTATTCTATAAAAAAGGATACTTTAACCTTAACTGATAGTCTAGGTGTAAAACAATACTTTTTAAATATAACAAAAGAATATCCTGCCTTAAAATAAACACCTGTTTTTTGTAAATAAAGAATCTCCGACTTTAAATAAAGTAGGAGATTCATATATCACACTTGAATGATATCCAGGGGTACTTTATATATAGCAAAGTTTTATACCACTGAATTATAATACAAATGTATGCCTTTATATTAAAACGATGTATAGGAAAAACACTTGTTATTCATAAGCTCTATCCTTTTTCCACTCTTTTACCAACTCTTTTTCAATCATTTAACCTTTCAAACATAAAACTCTTTACTTATTTATTCTAAACTTATAAATAATCAAGGTTTAATTAGCTTTAAACATTTCCTCCTAAAACTTGCTCAGTATGTTTGTTTATACTACTTTTATTTTGAAACATATTCATTCAAAAGAGTTTTAAGTGTATGAGTTATAATGCAACGATAGAAGAAGAAAACAAAGAAATAGCTAACAGGTACAAAGATTTATTAAAAGGAACCTATCAAACTTTATCTGATGAAGATAAAAAATTAATACGTAAAGCTTTTGATATAGCTGTTGAAGCACATTCTGAGCAACGTAGAAAAACTGGTGAACCTTATATTTATCACCCTATTGCTGTAGCTAAAATTGTGGCTGATGAAATTGGGCTTGGTGCAACTTCTATTGCTGCAGCTTTACTTCATGATGTAGTTGAAGATACACATTATACAATTAACGACATGGAGCGCTTGTTTGGCGAAAACATTGCGCGAATAGTTAGTGGACTTACCAAAATATCTAATTTAAAGAAAGAGCAAGATTATTCTATACAAGCTGAGAATTTTAGAAAAATGCTACTTACCTTACACGATGATGTAAGAGTCATTTTGATTAAGATTGCCGACAGATTGCACAACATGCAAACCATGGACGCAATGCCAGCTCATAAGCAAGTAAAGATTGCTTCTGAAACTCTATATATTTATGCTCCATTAGCACATAGATTAGGTCTATATAACATCAAAACGGAGTTAGAAGACCTAGGTTTAAAATATACTGAACCAGATGTATACAAGGATATTTTAAACAAAATTAAAGATAGTAAAGAAGAACAACAGAAGTATATAGATACTTTTACAGGTATTTTAAAAGAAGCCCTAGATAAAGAAGGTTTTAAATATGACATTAAAGGACGTTTTAAATCAATTTTTTCTATTCGAAGAAAAATGCGAAAGCAAAATGTAACTTTTGATGAAGTGTATGATAAATTTGCTATTAGAATTATTTACGAACCTAGTTCTGGTGATGAAAAATTTGATGCTTGGAAAATATACTCTATTGTAACAGACTTCTTTAAACCCAACCCTGCTCGTTTGCGAGATTGGATTTCTCAACCAAAATCAACAGGGTATGAAGCTTTACATATTACCGTTATTGGTCCAGAAGCTAAATGGGTTGAAGTACAAGTTCGTTCTGAAAGAATGGATGAAATTGCTGAAAAAGGATATGCTGCCCACTTTAAATACAAACAAGGAGCTGTAAAAGAAAACGGTCTTGAAGGATGGTTAAACCGTTTAAAAGAGACTTTAGAAAATCAAAGTTTAGATGCAGTAGATTTTGTTGAAGATTTTAAACTAAACTTATACGCAAAAGAAATATACGTATTTACACCTAAAGGAGATTTAAAATCGCTTCCAAAAGGAGCCTCTGCTTTAGATTTTGCTTTTTCTGTACACACCGATGTGGGTTTAAAATGTAGAGGAGCAAAAGTAAATGGGAAATTAGTTCCATTAAGTTACGAGCTTAAAAGTGGTGATCAGGTAGAAGTACTTACTGCTAGTAACAACAAGCCTAATGTTCGTTGGTTAGATTTTGTTTTAACAGCAAGAGCTCGTACTAAGATAAAATCTGCCTTAAAAGCCGAAGAAAAGAAAATAGCCGAAGAAGGAAAAGCTATATTACTTAGAAAGCTTCGCCATTTAAAAATTGGTTCCAGTGAAAAAGTTATTCACGAGCTAGCCGGTTATTTTGGGTTAAAAACTAGTTTCGATTTATTTTTCAGAGTTGGTAACGGAGCCATAGATAATACTCAATTAAAAGAATTTGTTGCGCAAAGAAGTGGGCTTATCATGGGCTTCATTAAAAATACTTTCCGCCGTAACCCTTCTAAAAACATTTCAGAAAAAGAAGAAGTTACTAACAAATTTGACGCTTTAGTTTTCGGTAAAGAAGAACAAACTTTAGATTATACAATTGCTAAATGTTGTTCTCCTATCCCTGGTGATAAAGTTTTTGGTTTTGTAACCATTAATGAAGGAATCAAAATTCATAAAAACGATTGCCCTAATGCTATTTCTTTACAGTCAAACTATGCTTACAGAATTATGTCTGCAAAATGGATTGATTCTACCAAGCAAGAGTTTACAGCAATTTTACATTTATCAGGTATTGATAACAAAGGAATCGTAAATAATATTACCAGAATCATTTCAAACAGTATGGATGTATTTATTCATACAATTAATATTTCTGGAGACGATGGTGTATTTGAAGGAAAGCTATCGTTGAGTGTAAAAAATAAATCACAATTAACCAAACTAATAGACAATATGAAAAAGGTAGATGGTGTTCAAAAAGTAGAGCGTGTTAATACTTTGTAAATATCATTTTAACATCCTTGTTTTTTTATCAAGAAATAACTGTAAATTTGTCTTTTCGTAAATTTTAAACTAAATGAGTAATTCAGCAGAAAATCAAGAAATTGTAAAAAAAGTTTTCACTTCTTTCTTAGAAGAAAATAAGCATCGTAAAACACCTGAACGTTATGCTATTTTGCAAGAAATATATGATGCTGATGAACATTTTGATATTGAATCTTTATATATCAAAATGAAAAACAAAAACTATCGTGTAAGTAGAGCAACTCTTTATAACACAATGGATTTATTATTAGACTGTGGATTGGTACGTAAGCATCAATTTGACGGGCAATCTATGGCTCGTTATGAAAAAAGTTATTTTGATAAAAACCATGACCATGTAATACTTACAGATTCTGGAGAAGTAAAAGAATTTTGCGACCCTAGAATTCAAATTATCAAAAAAACAATTGAAGATGTTTTTGATATCGATATCCACAACCATTCACTTTATTTCTACGGAACAAAAAGAAACACAAAATAACAACAACAAACACACTTAACAACACACTAAATGGCAGTAGATTTATTACTCGGACTACAATGGGGAGACGAGGGAAAAGGTAAGATTGTAGACGTTCTTACAAAAAACTACGATATTATTGCACGCTTTCAAGGAGGACCAAACGCTGGTCATACTTTAATTTTTGATGGAAACAAACACGTTTTACATACAATTCCTTCAGGAATTTTTCATGAAACAGCTTTAAATGTAGTTGGTAACGGAGTTGTAATTGACCCTGTTATCTTTAAAAAAGAACTAGAAAATTTAGACGTTCATAACATTGATTATACTTCTAAACTATTAATTTCTAGAAAAGCACATTTAATTTTACCTACGCATAGACTACTAGACGCTGCTTCTGAAACTTCAAAAGGAAAAGCTAAAATTGGTTCTACCTTAAAAGGAATTGGTCCTACTTACATGGACAAAACTGGTAGAAACGGTATGCGAGTTGGAGATTTAGAACTAGACAACTGGAAAGAAAAATATAGAGCATTAACTCAAAAGCATATTAATATGCTTAATTATTTTGATGTTCAAATTGACTATGACTTAGATGAATTAGAAGCTGAATTTGACTTAGGTATTCAAAAACTAAAAACATTACAGTTTATTGATTCTGAAGAGTTTTTAAACAAAGCTATTAAAGAAGGTAAAACTATTTTAGCAGAAGGAGCACAAGGCTCATTATTAGATATTGATTTTGGAACTTATCCTTTTGTAACTTCTTCTAACACTACTGCTGCTGGTGCTTGTACTGGTTTAGGAGTAGCTCCAAATAGAATTGGTGAAGTATTCGGAATTTTTAAAGCTTATACAACACGTGTTGGTTCTGGACCTTTCCCTACCGAATTATTCGATGAGGATGGTGCTACAATGGCCAAAGTAGGTCATGAATTTGGAGCAACAACAGGACGCCCTCGTCGTTGTGGGTGGCTAGATTTAGTAGCTTTAAAATATGCTGTTGATGTAAATGGTGTTACTCAATTAATGATGATGAAAGGAGATGTTCTTTCTGGATTTGACACTTTAAAAGTATGTACATCATACAATTATAAAGGAGAAAAAATAGAACACTTACCTTATAATATAGAACCTGAAAACGTATCTGTAAACTATACTGAGTTTAAAGGATGGGAAGATGATTTAACTAAAATGACTTCAGCAGATCAATTACCTCAAAATTTACTAGACTATGTTGCCTTTATTGAAAAAGAAACTGGAGTTCCGGTAAAAATTGTTTCTGTAGGACCTGATAGAAAACAAACAATTAATAGATAAACAAAAAGGAGTTCTTTAAAGAACTCCTTTTTTATTCATTGCTAATGATAGAAGAATATTTAAACAATATAACAAAGCAATTTAAGTCTTATAAGGAAGTTGCTGATAAAACATTAAACCAGTTAGAAGAACAAGATTTACATTGGACTTTTAATAATGAAAGTAACAGTATTGCCTCTATCATGGTTCATATGTCTGAAAACATGCTTTCTCGTTGGACCGACTTTTTTACTTCTGATGGTGAAAAAAAATCAAGAAACAGAGATCAAGAATTTGAACCTCAAAATTTATCCAAACGAGAATTGATAATTAAATGGGAAAATGGATGGAATTGTTTGTTCTCTGCATTAAGTAGTTTAGATGAAACTAATTTTAACCATCCTATTTATATAAGAAACAAAGAACATAAACTAATAGAAAGCATAACAAGACAAATAGCACACTACCCCTATCATATTGGACAGATAGCTTATATTGGTAAGATGGTTCTTAATGAAAAATGGCAAACAGCATCCATAGCAAAAGGAAAATCAGAAGAATTTTTCAAACAAGAATTTGAAAAAAATGCATAAAAAAAGGAGCTTTAAGCTCCTTTTTTATTTTTTATTGCTATCTAAAATCTCTTTTGCAAACTTATTACACAACAACAAAGTTTCTTTCACATCATCCATTGTTGTTTTAGGATTTATTAAACACATTCGTAATACAACTTGTTTATTCAAAATAGTAGTTACCAAAAGAGCTTCCTTAGAATCCATTACCCTTCTAGATATTTCTTGATTCAACGCGTCAATTTCTGGTTCTGAAAAATTTAAACCTATTGGGTTATATCTAAAATTAATTACTGCTAATGTTGCTGGTGAAATAATTTCCCAGTTACGACTCTTACGTAAAAGTTTTTCTACATCATCAGCTAATTGAATATTATAAGTTACTGCTTCTTTAAATTTATCTAGCCCATATGTTTTTATCGACATATAAAACTTTAAAGCCCTAAATCTACGTGTTAATTGAACTCCGTAATCATAAAAGTTTATTTCAGATTCATTTCCTTCAATGTCTCTTAAATATTCTGGTTTTTCACTAAAAGTATTACTCAACCAAGAAGCATCTTTTACCAACAAACATCCAATTTCATATGGTTGATAAAACCATTTATGTGGATCAACTGTCAAAGAATCTGCTCTTTCTATTCCACGTAGTGCTTTTGATCCTTTTTCAGATAAAATAGCTGCTCCTCCATAAGCTCCATCAATATGGAACCATAAATTTTCTTCTTCGCAAATATCTGCTATCTCATCTAAAGGGTCTACAGTTCCTGTATTAGTAGTTCCTGCAGAAGCAATAAAACAAAAAGGCTGTAAACCTTCTAACCTATCTTTAGCTATTGCATTTTTAAGTTTGTTAATACTAATTCTAAACTCAATATCTGTTGGTAAAATTCGTATTTGTTCTTTTTTAAACCCTAAAACACGAATTGCTTTTATATTAGATGAATGAGCTTGATCAGATAAATAAATTACTGCTTTTGAAAAATCGTCTCCACATTTAATTCTACGAGCAGTAACCAAAGCAGTTAAATTTGCCATAGAACCACCACTTGTAAAAATCCCCCCTCCTTTTTTCACAGGGAAATTAAACATTTTTAACAACCAATTCATGGTTACTATTTCAAGTTCAGCAGCAGCTGGAGAAACAATCCATCCTCCAGAAAACACATTAAACCCTGTTGCTAAACTATCGGCCATAGTACTAATAAAGTTACTTGGTCCTGGAACAAAAGAATATGATTTTGGGTGCGAAATTACATTACTGTAAGTCATCACATTATTCATCACAAAATCTAAAACTTCATTAGCATTTGTTCCTTTATCAGGTGCTTCTTGTAAAAATAGATTATCCATTTCTTCACGAGTAGCAGAAGTAACAGGTTTTTTATCATTTAAAGTATCCCAATGCTCAGCAATTAGGTCTACAATTTTATATCCATAAGATTTCATTTCTTCTAGAGATAAATCAAAATGGGCGCTCATAAGGTTCTTTTTATATTGTTTTTGCAAAATTAACCATTAAAAAAACGACACTGTTGCTTTTTACTTAATAATTTTATTCATTCATTAAGAAATATGGCACGTTCTTTTCATTATTTTTGTCCTCTAAATTTTGTTATTTTGAAAAAACTATTTCTTTTAACTCTTTTATTATTCTCTATAGGAAGTTATTCTCAAGCTAAGATTATTAAAATTCTTTCTACTGATCAATCCATTTCCGATGATGAAAAATATCCTGGGGCCAAGGTATTAATCGGAAACGTTAAAATGAAACATGAAGGAGCTACATTAGAATCTAAATTTGCTTTATTTTATCAAAAAGAAAATATCTTTAAAGCTGTTGGAGAAGTTGTTATAGAACAAGGAGATAGTATTATTCAATACAGTGATTTTGCTTTATATAATGGAAATACTAAAATGGCAAAATCATGGGGACATGTAGAAATTAATGACAAAGAGATGAAGTTAAGTACCGATACACTTTATTTCGATAGAAAAGAACAAATTTTATTTTATCCTAGCGGAGGAACTATTCGTGATAAAAAAAATACTTTAAAAAGTACAAGAGGAACTTATTTTTTACAAGACAAAAAATTTACAGCAAAAACAAAAGTAACAGTTGTTAATCCTGATAATAATTTAGAATCTGATCATTTAGATTATTATACAAATACAAATTTAGCATACTTATATGGGCCTAGTACTGTTACCAATTTAAAAGACAGCACAAAAATTTATTCTGAAAGAGGATTTTACGACACAAATACTGATATTTCCTACTTTGTAAAAAATGCTAAACTCTTTTTAAAAGAACGAACTGTAATAGCTGATAGTTTATATTATGATAAACGTAAAGGCTTTGCTTCTGCAACTAATCGAATAAAAGTTATAGATACAGTTCAAAACATGGTGGCCAAAGGAAATTATGCTGAGCTATATGAAAAAAAGGATTCTCTTTTCATTATAGATAATCCTGTAGCAATTACAGTTGTAGATAAAGATTCTATGTATGTAGCTGGTGACAAAATATTATTAACAGGAAAACCTGAAAAAAGAATTGCACGTATTTTTAATAATGTAAAAATATTTAAGTCCGATTTACAAGGTAAATGCGATTCTATTCATACAAGTCAAACAACTGGTCTAACCAGAATGTTTGTAAATCCTATTTTATGGTCTGGTAAAAATCAAATTACTGGAGATAGTATTCAAATATTAATGAATAAAAAAACTGAAAAGCTAGACTCTTTAAAAGTCTTAAAAAATGCTTTTATGGTTCAAAAAGATTCGTTATCAAAAGATGATTTCAACCAAATTAAAGGTCGTAATATCTATGGAAAATTTAAGGATAACGCTTTAAGAATAATGCTTGTTAAAGGAAATGCTGAATCTTTATATCATAATAGAAATGAAGATACTCAAAAGCTAGAAACTATTACGAAAGAAATTGCTAGTGATATAGAATTTACTCTAATAGAGAATGAAATAGAGCAAACTAAATATTTCAAAAAATCTGAAGGAAAAACCTTCCCTCCTTCTGAATTTCCTTCTAAGGAAAAAAAGTTCAAAGGATTTATTTGGCGTGCAGATGAGCAACCTAAATCTGTTGAAGACATTTTTGTGAAAGAAAAAAGATCAAGAATACCCAAACGAGATAATCCTAATGTAAAAGAAGCTAAACAAAAGTTTATTAAAGAAAGTACTAAGAAGAAAAAGAGTAAGGTTAAAAAATTTGACCTTAAAACCAACACGCAATTATAAGAGGTCTAATGAAAAATGATTTTTTAAAATATCAGGGACAAACTACACCACACCCTTTAGCAATTGAAATTTCTAAAGCAGAGGGAAGTTATATTTACGATAGTAATGGTAAAAAAATGTTAGATTTTGTTGCTGGTGTTTCTGCGAATAGCTTAGGACATAGTCATCCAAAAGTTACTCAAGCAATTAAAAATCAATTAGATTCTTATACCCATGTAATGGTATATGGAGAATTTATACAAAAACCTCAGCTAGAATTATGTAAAGCTTTGGCAAATACATTACCTGAAAACTTATCTTCTATTTATCTTGTTAACTCTGGAACTGAAGCTACTGAAGGAGCTTTAAAACTAGCCAAAAGGTTTACTGGAAAAAGCGAAATTATTTCGGCTAAAAACGCGTATCACGGAAATACTCAAGGAGCCATGAGTGTTTGTGGTGCCGAACAACAAAATAGAGCTTTTCGTCCTCTAATTCCTGGAGTTAAATTCATAGAATTTAATAATGAATTAGATTTAAATAAAATTACTAAACACACTGCTGGAGTTATCTTAGAAACTATTCAAGGTGGTGCCGGCTTTATTGAGCCTAAAAACGATTATTTAACTAAAGTTAAGCAACGCTGTGAAGAGGTTGGCGCTTTATTAATCTTAGATGAAATCCAAACTGGGGTTGGACGTACAGGAAAATTTTGGGGATTTGAAAATTACAATGTTACTCCTGATATAATTATTACAGGTAAAGGTCTTGGTGGTGGAATGCCAATAGGCGCTTTTATTTCTTCATATGATATTATGAATTGTTTAAAAGAAAACCCTAAACTAGGACATATTACTACTTTTGGTGGACATCCTGTTATTGCAAGTGCTGGATTAGCTACTGTTGAAGAAATAACTTCTACTAAACTTATCGAAGAAACCTTAAGGAAAGAAGAGTTAATTCGAAATAAGTTTAAAAATCATCCAGCTATCAAGGAAATTAGAGGAAGAGGACTAATGTTAGCTTTATTAGTTGACTCTCCTGAAAATGCATCAAAAGTTATTTTAAATTGTTTAGAAAAAGGAGTTATTCTTTTTTGGTTACTTTTTGAAGGTTCTGCAATAAGAATCACCCCTCCATTAACTATATCTGAAGAAGAAATTAATGAAGGATGTGATATTATTTTAAATGAACTGAATAAACTCTAAACTAAAAATTCAAACAAATTAGGTTTATCATTTAAATACTCCCCATAAAAATTACGCGATTTCATTCGTTTAATTAATGGAGCTAAATCTGATTTTTTTTCCAATTCAATTCCAACAACAGCAGGACCATTTTCTCTACTCGTTTTTTTAGAATATTCGAAATAGGTTATATCGTCGTTTTTACCTAAAACGTCAATTACAAATTCTTTTAAAGCACCAGCTCGTTGAGGAAACTGGATAATAAAATAATGCTTCAGTTTATTATATAACAAAGCGCGCTCTTTAATCTCCGCTGTTCTGGTAATATCGTTATTACTACCACTAATTACACATACTACATTTTTACCTTTAATTTCCTCAGCATAAAAATCTAACGCAGAAATAGTCAAAGCTCCAGCAGGTTCTACTACAATAGCTTCTTTATTATATAAATCTAAAATAGTTTGACATACTTTTCCTTCAGGAACTGTAATCATATCGTATAAATTCTCTTTACAAATATCTAAAGTTAAATTCCCTACTTGTTGTACAGCTGCACCATCTATAAACTTATCTATTTTATCTAATCGTATATTTTTATTCTCTACAATAGATGTTTTCATTGAAGGCGCTCCTTCTGGTTCTACTCCTATTATTTTGGTTGTTGGTGATAATTGTTTAAAAACACTCGACAATCCAGAAGCCAATCCACCTCCTCCTACAGGAACAAACACATAATCTATAGGAGTTTCAAACTGTTTAATAATTTCTAAACCAACTGTAGCTTGTCCTTCAATAATTTTTTCATCATCAAATGGATGCACAAAAGTTTTCCCTAGTGTATCACATACATGTTTTGCAAGTTTATAAGCATCATCAAAAGTATCTCCTGTCAATTCAATATCAACATAATCACCACCAAACATTTTAACTTGTTCTACTTTTTGTTTGGGTGTTGGAGATGGCATTACAATAGTACCATGGATTTTCAACTTTTTACAAGCATAAGCAACTCCTTGTGCATGATTTCCAGCACTTGCACAAATAATTCCATTACGACGCTCTTCTTCCGATATTGAACTAATCTTATTATAAGCCCCTCTTATTTTATACGATCGTACTTGCTGTAAATCTTCTCGTTTTAAATAAATAGAGGATTTATACTTTTCAGAATAAATAAAGTTTTTTAACAATGGAGTTACAGTAGCCACACCTTCTAATGTAGCTACCGCTTCTTCCACAGCTTTTATCGTTGGTCTGTATTTTGTTTCTACTTGCATACTTTTAATGAAAAACTACTACCTCCTTTTTTTCTTCTTGACTGATTACTTTCATTGCCGTCATTGACGCTCTTAATGTTTTTCCTACTTTTTCAATTGGATGACTCTGGATAGATTCATTAACTCTAATTAATTCTAAGTTATCTACTTCATTAGAATTTGCATATGATTTTCCTATTACTGAAGTATCAACCTTACTCATGAAATCAACTAATAATGGTTTTGCTGCATGATCAAATAAATAACATCCATACTCAGCAGTATCAGAAATAATTCGATTCATTTCATATAACTTCTTTCTTGCAACTGTATTTGCTATTAATGGTAACTCATGTAACGATTCGTAGTATGCCGATTCTTCTTTAATTCCTGAGGCAACCATAGTATCAAAAGCCAACTCTACTCCTGCTTTTACAAAAGCAACCATTAAAGTACCATGATCAAAATACTCTTGCTCACTTACTGCAACCTCAGTTGCTTCTGTCTTTTCAAAAGCAGTTTCTCCTGTTGCTGCTCTCCATGATAATAGATTTACATCATCATTTGCCCAATCTTCCATCATTGTTTTTGAAAAATGTCCTGACATAATATCATCCATATGCTTATCAAACAATGGCTTTAATATTTCTTTCAACTCTTCTGAAAGTTCAAATGCTTTCATTTTTGCAGGATTAGACAAACGGTTCATCATATTGGTAATTCCTCCGTGCTTTAAAGCTTCGGTAATAGTTTCCCAACCATATTGAATTAGTTTTGCCGCATAAGTTGGTTCAACTCCTTCTTCCAATATTCTATCGAAAGATAAAATCGATGCGGTTTGTAACACTCCACATAAAATAGTTTGCTCTCCCATTAAATCCGATTTCACTTCAGCCACAAAAGAAGACTCTAAAACCCCAGCTTTATCTCCTCCTGTTGCTACTGCATATGCTTTTGCTTGTGCCCATCCTTTATTTTCAGGATCGTTTTCTGGATGTACAGCTATTAATGTTGGGACTCCAAAACCTCTTTTATACTCTTCTCTTACTTCTGTTCCTGGACATTTTGGTGCCACCATAATTACTGTTAAATCTTCACGAATTTCCATTCCTTCTTCAACAATATTAAACCCATGAGAATATGATAACGTTGCTCCTTTTTTCATTAAAGGCATTACCGTTTTTACAACTCTTGTGTGTTGCTTATCTGGGGTTAGATTCAATACTAAATCAGCATTAGGAATTAGCTCTTCAAACGTACCTACATTAAAATTGTTTTCAGTAGCATTTTTATATGAAGCTCTCTTTTCTTCAATAGCTGCTGGTCGTAATGCATAAGAGACATCTAAACCTGAATCTCTCATATTTAATCCTTGGTTTAAACCTTGAGCCCCACAACCTATAATAACTACTTTTTTATCCTCTAATGCTTTAACTCCTTCTGAAAACTCTGATGCTTCCATAAATCTACATTTTGCAAGTTGTTCTAATTTTCCTGCTAATGATAATGTATTGAAATAATTTGTTGCCATAACTTATAGTTTTTAGCCTTACGCTTTTTATGTTGTTTTTTGTAACAGATAAAAGTTTTCATTTAAAATATCTGTTGCGTTTTGGTTTATTTTATTGTTTAATTCTTTAGAATACATAAAGTAATCTTTATGCTCTTTTATAATATACCTTGGTTGTTTTGTATAAAAACTAGTATCTATTGTTAAATAATCATCCTCCGATGTTTTTAAAATTCTATCATTAAAAAACTGTAACAATCTTGAAAACACCTTGGTTTCTTTTATTGTATGTTTAAATGAAACACTTCCTATATATTCTCCTGTGTTTTGAACCTTATCGAAAAAATCAAATATTCTTTTTGCTTGATTCATATCTAGAAAAAACAAGACTCCTTCTATTAAAATAAAAGA
The DNA here is from genome assembly GCF_965221665.1 of Tenacibaculum aiptasiae. NCBI lineage: Bacteria > Pseudomonadati > Bacteroidota > Flavobacteriia > Flavobacteriales > Flavobacteriaceae > Tenacibaculum > Tenacibaculum aiptasiae. The sequence goes on along the minus strand of NZ_CBDCSN010000003.1, from coordinate 152,899 downwards.
CTTCTTATCTTTCTTTATCGTCTTTATTTTAGTGTATAAATCTTCCTCATAATTTTGACTGAAATCTGTTCCAATAAAATGAATATCTCTTTGAGGCAATTCATCTTTTGAAATCCAATTTAAAATTTGAGCTTGCTTATAATTAACAATGTCTGGTTTATCAATTTCGATATGAATTATCGATTCGTCTAACAAAAAAGGATACATACTAAAGCCTGCTCCAAAATTAATGAGCACTTCTACTTCATATAATCGTTCTTTAATCTTTTCTAAGAAAAATCTATTGCGTACACAATGAGTATGGACTTCTTCTTTGGAAACTTCTTTCAAATAATCGTCCACCCACACCTTTGTCTTTCTATTGTTCCATAGCTTAGAATATGAGTCGTTACTTAACGATTCATTCATTGCTCTAAACATAGAAGTCATAAAAGCTGTATCGTGTATTTTAATATCTTTTCTCAATTCCTGATTCTAATAATTTAGAAATTCTCATTTCATCTTTTGTTATTGCAATACGTCCTGATCGAACAAACTGCATAATTCCGTGCTTGTCTAATGCATGATATAATTCTTCTATTTCTTCTTTTGTACCTGACTTTTCAAGTACAAAAAAATCTTTGTTTATATTAATTACTCTCGATTTACTATTATTAATAATTGTTTGAATATGATCGTTTTCTATTAAAGATTCTGAGCTTAACTTAAACAAACAAGACTCTTGATAAACCGTATCTGTAACTGTATGATAATAAGCCTTGATAACCTCTACTTGCTTTTCTATTTGACCAATAATCTTCTTTATTTGCTCTTCGGTTACTTTGACTAATAATGTAAATCTTGAAACACTTTTTATTTCCGATTTAGAAATATTCATGCTTTCAATATTGATATGCCTTCTTAAAAAGATTCCTGAAATCCTATTCAATAATCCCACGTTATTTTCTGTATATACAGAAACTGTAAATGTTTGCTTATTTTCCATAATTATTCTAATCTTATATCTGAAACTGAGGCTCCTGTTGGTATCATTGGAAATACATTATCTTCTTTTTCTACACATACTTCTAAAAAATACGCTTCTTTAGATTCCATCATTTCTTGAACCGATTTAGCTAAGTCTTCTCTTTTAGTTACTCTGTTTGCTTTTATACTATATCCTTCAGCAATAGCAACAAAATCTGGGTTTGTCATTTCTGTTGATGCATATCGTTTGTCAAAAAACAATTGTTGCCATTGACGTACCATTCCTAAATATTCATTATTAAGAACCACTATTTTAACAGCTGCTTTAGTTTGTAAAATGGTACCTAATTCTTGAATTGTCATTTGGTAACCTCCATCGCCAGCAATCATAACAACTTCTCTATTCGGAACCCCCATTTTTGCTCCAATAGCTGCTGGTAAAGCAAATCCCATTGTTCCCAAACCTCCAGAAGTAATATTACTTTTAGTTTTATTGAATTTTGTATAACGACACGCAAACATCTGGTGTTGCCCTACATCTGAAACAATAACAGCATCTCCTCCCGAAGCATTATTAATTTCTTTTAAAACCTCTCCCATAGTCAATCCTTCTTTAGTTGGGAATAAGTCGTCTTTTTTCACTTTGTCAAATTCAACAGCTTCTAGCTTATTAAATTCTTCCAACCATTCTGTATGTGAGTTTTTATTTACAAATGGTAATATTTCTGCTAAACTCTCTTTTACATCTCCTAAAACTGCAACATCAACTTGAACGTTCTTGTTAATTTCAGCTGGATCTATTTCAAAATGAATAACCTTTGCCTGCTTAGCATAAGTATCTAAACTTCCTGTAACTCGATCGTCAAATCGCATACCTACAGCAATTAATAAATCGCATTCATTGGTTAATTTATTAGGTGCATAATTTCCATGCATTCCAACCATACCAACATTTAATTCGTGTTCTGTTGGCAATGCTGATAAACCTAAAATGGTCCATGCCGATGGAATTCCTGTTTTTTCAATAAAAGTTTTAAACTCTTTTTCTGCTTCTCCAAGAATAACTCCTTGCCCGAAAACAATCATAGGTTTTTTAGCTGCATTAATCAACGTAGCAGCTTCCTTAACTTCTTCTAAACTTACCTCGGGTTGTGCTTTATAACTTCGAACATTGGTACATTTTTCATATTCAAAATCGAATGTATCAAATTGAGCATTCTTAGTAATATCAATCAATACAGGACCTGGACGCCCTGATTTAGCGATATAAAATGCTTTTGCAAATATTTCTGGTATCTCTGATGCCTTTGTTATTTGATAGTTCCATTTAGTGACTGGTGTAGAAATACCTACAATATCTGTTTCTTGAAAAGCATCCGAACCTAATAAATGCTCTGCCACCTGTCCTGTAATACATACCATTGGAGTGGAGTCTATTTGAGCATCGGCTATTCCTGTTATCAAGTTAGTTGCCCCTGGGCCTGAAGTAGCCATAGCTACTCCAACTTTTCCTGTAGCTCTAGCATATCCTTGCGCAGCATGTGTTGCTCCTTGCTCATGACGTGTAAGTACATGATGTATTTTATCTTGATACTTAAACAACTCATCATATACAGGCATAATTGCCCCACCCGGATATCCATAAATCAAATCTGCTCCTTCTTCTAATAAACATCTTACTACAGCTTCTGCTCCTGAAATATGCAATTGCTGTTTTGTTTGTGTTAAAGATTGTGTTTTTGTTTTTGTGGTCATAACTTCAGGTATTAAAATTCATCGGTTACACATCCTTTAGATGCTGATGAAACTGTTTTAGCGTATTTATATAAAACACCCCTGTTTACTTTCAATTCAGGTGCTTTCCATTGTTGTTTTCTTTCTTCTAATTCTGCTTCTGAAACTTCAAGAGTAATTGAATTGTTCTCTGCATTAATCGAAATGGTATCTCCATCTTTTACCAATGCAATTACTCCTCCTTCTTGTGCTTCTGGAGTAATGTGTCCAACAACAAAACCATGTGTTCCTCCAGAGAAACGTCCATCAGTAATTAATGCAACATCTTTTCCTAACCCCGCTCCCATAATAGCTGCAGTTGGTTTTAACATTTCTGGCATACCAGGTCCGCCTTTAGGACCTTCATATCGAATAACAACAACATCTCCTTTGCTAACTTTTCCATCTCGAATTCCATCATTTGCAGCATACTCTCCTTCAAATACTTTTGCCTTTCCTGTAAAAAACAATCCTTCTTTTCCTGTAATTTTTGCTACTGAACCATCTTTTGCTAGGTTTCCATATAACATTCTAAGATGTCCCGTTGCTTTTATAGGCGCATCTAAAGGCTTAATTACATCTTGATTCTCTGTTAAATCTGGTACACTTTCCAAGTTTTCGGCTAATGTTTTTCCTGTTACGGTTAAGCAATCACCATGCAATAATCCTTTCTTCAATAAATACTTAAGCACCGCTGGTATTCCTCCTACCCGATGCACATCTTCCATTAAGTATTTTCCGCTAGGTTTTAAATCTGCAAGGAATGGGGTTTCATCTGAAATACGTTGAAAATCTTTCAGCGTAAACTCAACATTTGCGGCTTTTGCTATTGCTAAAAAGTGTAATACCGCATTGGTTGAACCTCCCATAACTGTTACCAAGCGAATCGCATTTTCCATTGATTTTTTAGTAACAATATCAGATGGTTTTATATCTTTTTCTAATAAAACACGTAAGACCTCTCCTGCCTTTACACACTCATCTTCTTTGTTTTTACTAATGGCTGGATTTGACGAATTATACGGTAAACTCATTCCTAAAGCTTCAATTGCTGAAGCCATAGTATTTGCAGTATACATTCCTCCACAAGCACCAGCTCCTGGACATGCTTTCTCTATAACATTTTGATATTCTTCGTTGTTTATCTTCCCTGCTACTTTCTCTCCCCAAGCCTCAAATGCAGAAACTACATCTAACTTTTTTCCTTCATGACATCCAGAGGCTATAGTTCCTCCGTACACCAAAACCGAAGGTCGATTTAATCGTAACATTGCCATTAAAGCACCTGGCATATTCTTATCGCAACCTACTACAGTTACTAAGCCATCATAGGACATAGCTTGTACTACGGTTTCCATAGAGTCGGCAATAACATCTCTTGATGGTAGCGAAAAACGCATTCCTGGTGTTCCCATAGAAATTCCATCAGAAACTCCAATTGTATTAAAAATTAGTCCAACTAAATCGGCATTTTGAGTTCCTTCTTTTACCAACTTAGCTAAATCATTTAAATGCATATTACACGGATTCCCTTCATATCCAGTACTTGCAATTCCAATTAGTGGCTTTTGTAAATCTGAATTTGACAAACCAATGGCATGCAACATTGCTTGTGCTGCTGGTTGTGTATCGTCTTGTGTAACTTGCTTACTGAATTTATTCAATTCCATTCTAACTCGCTTTTCTTTTTTGACGTAAGCCTAGTACTTCGTCTTTATATAATTTCATTAATTGATATCCGTGTGATTTTTCCCATGCAAGAGGAAATTCATAAGTATCTAGAGATTTTAATCCTACTACTTCAGCAGCGGTTCCTGTAAAAAAACATGCATCTGCATTTTTCAATTCTTCTAGTGTAAAGTGCTTTTCTTCAATAGAAATTCCTTCTTCTTTACACAATTCTATAACCGTAGACCTTGTAATTCCAGCCATAATATGTCCACGTGGTGGCGTATACAACTTTCCGTCTTTTTCCATAAAAATATTAGCACCTGAACACTCTGCTACATTTCCATTCATATCTAATAACAAAGCTTCATCATAACCATTTTGCTTAGCTTCATTTGTTGAAAGAATAGAATTGATATAATGTCCAGTAACCTTTGCCTCTACAAAACATGCTTTAGGATTTGGTCTTTGAAATGAAGATGTTTTAACACGTAATAACTTATCTCCCATATATTTTCCCCATTCCCAGCACTGAATAATTAAATTCGTTTCATTAGAAGTTACCAAACTCATATCGGCTCCAGTGGTGATTAACGGGCGTATATATGCATCTTTCAATCCGTTTCTTTCTAACAATTCATATGTTATTTTAGTAAGCTCTTCTTCTGTATAGTTGAACTGAATATTCATTACTTCAGCTCCATATTTTAAGCGTTTATAATGGGCTTCCGATTTAAAAATTCTTGTACCGTTTGGAGTATTATAAGCTCTTATTCCTTCAAAAACGCCATTTCCATAATGTAAACTTTGGCTATATGGATTCTCTGTAGCTTCCGATGCTTTGATAAATTTTCCGTTATAAAAAATGATACTATCCTCTTTGTAATACATTGTTTTTAGTTGTTTTGCTGTTCGAAATTATTTTATTGTCTTTTTAGTTAATTCTTATTTTTCTGTGATTTAATGATATCTACTTGACGGATTTAAAACTCATTTTATTGATTTTTAATTAGTTACATATTTAAAACTCTAATATTCAGTACAAAAAAAAGCCTGCATCTAAATTGACACAGGCTTTATTGTATAGCAATAATTATCTGTATCAACTCGGTGGTGAGCTAATAATGACAATAATTAAGACTACTACGATATTTAAGTTTCTACTCATATCTTTTGTTAACTAAAAAAGGCTTCCTAAATCTAGGAAGCCTTTTTATTTATTATATTATAATTTAAACGCATTCCCTCTATCCTTGTGAAATAATCACAATGACAATAATAGAAATGATATTTAAAATTTGTTTTTTCATTTGTTTGATGTCACAAATATTTAGAATAAATTTTTAATTATCCTAATTTATTTCAAAAAAAAGTAAAAATTATTTTATATGTTTGCGGCATGAATTCTTTAAAAAATAAAATACGTAGTACTGTTCCCAGTACATTTGTTCGCTTTCGCCGCCGCCGCTAAAAGCTAACAAACCATACCCTATATACGTAATTTTTATTTTTTATTTCTTGTACAATTTCAACTACATATCGGTTTTTCCTATAGCTATTCTTTCGAATAGTCCAGTTGTTGTACGCCCTATTTTCCGCCGTCGCCCGTCAGGGTGTTAGTCGGTTATTGAACCTAGGTGAGTCCGGTTCTTCTTTTCAAAAACAATCCATTTTACAATCATTTTAATTTAAAATCAAGAACAATGAAAATTGTTATTGCTGATAAATCGCATGCAAAGTATGCCGATATCATTTGTCGAACAATTGATGAAGCTGCTCAAGTTAGAGGTACAGGTATTGCCAAACGTAAACCTGAATACATCATTACTAAACTAGAAAACAACAACGCTGTTATTGCCTTAGATGGCGATAAGTTTGCTGGCTTTTGCTATATCGAAGCATGGAGTCACGGTAAGTTTGTAGCCAATTCTGGATTAATTGTTCATCCAGATTACAGAGGAATTGGACTTGCTAAAAAAATTAAAGCAACTGTTTTTAAACACTCTAGAACTAAGTTTCCAAACGCTAAAATCTTCTCTATTACTACGGGATTGGCTGTTATGAAACTAAATAGCGACTTAGGCTACAAACCCGTTACTTTTTCAGAATTAACCAATGATGCTTCCTTCTGGAAAGGTTGTCAGACTTGTAAAAACTACGATGTTTTACAGCGAACAAAACAACAAATGTGCTTGTGTACGGGCATGTTATACAATCCATCAACAACAAATAATAACAAGGTAAAAATCAAAGAAAAGGTGTTTCAAAGATTAAAGAGAATTAAAGAAAGCATCTATTTAAAAAAAGATAAAAAATGAAAAAATTAGTCATTGCATATAGCGGAGGATTAGATACTTCTTATTGCGCTGTTAGCTTATCTAAAGCTGGATACGAAGTACATGCGATTAGCATAAACACAGGAGGTTTTACACAAAAAGAAATCAAAACTATTGAAACCAATGCCTATAAAATGGGCGTTTCAACTTATCAAAATATTGATGCTATTTCTACCTTTTATGAAAAAGTAGTGAAGTATCTCATTTTTGGAAATGTATTAAAAAACAACACCTATCCTTTATCAGTTAGTGCAGAAAGAATAGTTCAAGCAATTGAAATTGCTAATTATGCTAAAAGCATCGGAGCAGAATATATTGCACATGGTAGTACTGGCGCAGGAAACGATCAAGTAAGATTTGATATGATTTTTCAAACCATTGCTCCAGAAATCAAAATCATAACCCCAATTAGGGAACAACAATTATCGAGACAGGAAGAAATTCAATATTTAAAAGACAATGGTATTGAACTCTCTTGGGAAAAAGCTAAATACTCAATAAACAAAGGACTTTGGGGAACCAGTGTTGGTGGCGACGAAACCTTAACATCTCATAAAGCATTACCAGAACAGGCCTATCCTTCTCAATTAGAAAAAACAGGAGAAGAAACAATAAAACTAGGTTTTAAAAAAGGAGAATTTATAAGCTTAAACTCCATTAACGATACTCCAGAAAAAAACATACAAAAACTAAACAAACTTGCGAGTTCTTATGCCATTGGTAGAGATATTCATGTAGGTGATACCATTGTAGGAATTAAAGGGCGTGTTGGTTTTGAAGCTGCGGCTGCTTTGATACTTATTAAAGCACATCACTTGTTAGAAAAGCACACCTTAACCAAATGGCAGTTACAACATAAGGAATACATGGCTAGCTTTTACGGAATGCATTTACACGAAGGACATTATTTAGATCCTGTAATGAGAAACATTGAAGCTTTTTTAAGTAGCAGTCAAGAAAAAGTAACAGGCGATGTATTCGTAACCTTAAAACCTTATCATTTTCAATTAGATGGTATTAGCTCTAAACATGATTTGATGAACCCAAAGTTTGGTAGTTATGGTGAGGAAAATAATAGCTGGACTTCAGACGAAGCCAAAGGATTTATCAAAATCTTAGGAAATCAGAATAAAATATATCAACAAGTAAATTCTTAACAACATGATACAAGTAGGAATTATAGGAGGTGCAGGTTATACCGCAGGTGAACTAATTAGATTATTACTACAACATCCAAAGGCTACATTGAACTTTGTATACAGTACATCCAATGCAGGGAATAAAATTAGTGCTGTTCATCAAGATTTAGAAGGCTCTTTAACTATGGAATTTACAGATACCATCAACCCAAAAGTAGATGTGTTGTTTTTATGCTTGGGACACGGAAATTCTAAGAAGTTTTTAGATAATCATATCTTTTCTAACAAGACTAAAATCATTGATTTAGGAAACGATTTCAGGTTAACTAAAGACAAAGCTTTTCAAGAGAGAGAATTTGTTTATGGTTTACCAGAATTACAAAAAGAAAACATTCAAAAGGCCAAAAACATTGCAAACCCAGGCTGTTTTGCCACAGCAATTCAACTCGCTTTATTGCCATTAGCTAAATCAGGATTACTTAGTAAAGATGTACATATTAATGCAGTAACAGGAGCTACAGGAGCTGGAACTTCTTTATCTCCAACTACTCATTTTACTTGGAGAGATAATAACTTTTCCTATTACAAACCTTTTACACATCAACATTTAGGAGAAATTACTGAGTCAATCAAAATCTTACAAACTAATTTTGATAATGAACTCGTATTCATGCCTAACAGAGGTGACTTTTCAAGAGGAATTTTCGCTACAGCTTACACCTATTTTGAAGGAAGTTTGGAAGATGCAAAAGCTATGTATCAGGAGTATTACAAAGAAGCTCCGTTCACTTTTGTTTCAGAGAATCAAATACACTTAAAACAAGTAGTAAATACCAATAAATGTTTGATTCACTTACACAAACACAACAACAAACTTTTGATTACAAGCATTATTGACAATCTATTAAAAGGAGCTTCAGGGCAAGCCATTCAAAACATGAATTTGCTATTTGGTTTTGAGGAATCTGAAGGATTACAACTAAAAGCAAACTTCTTTTAACAACAAAACACAAACATATGAAAATAGCAATTATAGGTACAGGAAACTTAGGTAAATCTATTGCAAAAGGACTTATTAATACAAAAGCAATTAGTAGTTTATTCTTAACCAAAAGAAACATAGCAGCTCTTAAAGAGTTTGAGACTATTGACAATGTCTTCTTAACAAGTAACAACACAGAAGCAATTCAAAATTCAGACATTATTCTTTTAGCTGTACAACCAGCACATATAACGAAGATATTAGCCGAAATACAAACAGAATTAAAATCACATCATCTGGTTATTTCTACAATTACAGGTTTTTCAATTGCTAAGATTGAAGAAATCATAGGAACTGAGAACAGCATCATCAGGGCTATGCCGAATACAGCTATTGCCGTAGGAAAATCGATGACTTGTTTATGTGGAAACTCTAAAGGATTAGAAAAAATAAGTACTGCGGAGACTATTTTTAACAAACTAGGAACTTCTATCATCATACCTGAATCGCAAATGCAAGCAGCTACGGTAGTTTGTGCTAGTGGTATTGCTTTTTGGATGCGAATGATTAGAGCTACTACTCAAGCTGCTATTCAACTAGGTTTTGATGCCCATGAAGCACAGGAACTAGCCATGCATACCTGCGAAGGAGCTTCTAGCTTACTAATTACCAATGGTAATCATCCAGAGCAAGAAATAGACAAAGTAACTACTCCTAAAGGCTGTACTATTGAGGGACTGAATGAAATGGAACACCAAGGATTAAGTTCATCACTTATCCAAGGAATGGTGGCATCCTACCAAAAAATTAACACTATAAAATCGGAACAATTATGAGTTTATTTAATGTATATCCTTTGTTTGACATTACCCCAATAAAGGCAGCAGATGTTTTTGTATACGATAAAAACGGTACCGAATATTTAGACTTATACGGAGGGCATGCTGTTATTTCTATTGGGCACTCCCATCCTACTTATGTACAAAACATTAGAAAACAATTAAGCGATTTAGGGTTTTATAGCAATTCTATTCAGAATCCATTGCAAGAAGCTTTGGCTAAGAAATTAACACAACAAGCTAATTGTAAGGATTACCAATTGTTCTTATGCAATTCGGGAGCCGAAGCTAATGAAAATGCCTTAAAGCTAGCTTCCTTTCATACGGGTAAAAAGAAAGTTCTTTCTTTCTCAAACTCTTTTCACGGAAGAACCTCAGCTGCTGTTGCTGCTACTGATAACACTAAGATTGTAGCACCTATCAATGCACAGCAAGAAGTTGAATTCTGCCAATTGGGCGATTTAACGGCCGTAGAAAAAGCATTGCAAAAAGGCGATATATGTGCTGTTATTATTGAATGTATTCAAGGAGTTGGTGGTTTGGACGAAAGCTCTACAACGTTTTATCAAGGTTTGGCTAACTTATGTAAAAAGTACCAAACTGTATTGATTGCAGACGAAGTACAATCGGGGTTTGGAAGAACTGGTGATTTCTTTGCCTTTCAAAAACACGGAATTCAACCCGATATTATTTCTATGGCTAAAGGTATGGGTAATGGATTTCCTGTTGGTGGTATCTTAATTCACCCAAGTATTAAAGCATCTTATGGTTTGCTAGGGACTACTTTTGGTGGTAATCACTTAGCCTGTGCAGCTTCGTTAAGTGTCTTAACTGTTTTAGAGCAAGAACAATTATTAGACAATGCCAAGCATATTTCAGCTTACTTTCAACAAAAAGCAGCGACAATTCCTCAAATAAAAAAAGTAAAAGGAAGAGGCTTAATGTTAGGGCTCGAATTCAACTTTCCGATAGCTGACTTACGAAAAGACCTCATCTTTAAGCAACACATATTTACAGGAAGTGCCAAGAATCCGAATTTATTAAGAATCCTTCCGCCATTAACCTTGAAAGAGCCTCAGGTCGATTTCTTTTTTGAAGGACTGATAACCGAGTTAAACAAACATTCATGAAAAAATACACCAACATAAAAGACCTTGAAAGTATTCCAAATACCATTCAAGAAGCCATTGCTTTAAAGAAAAACCCGTATCAATATGCAAGCATTGGAAAGCATAAAACCTTGGTCATGCTATTTTTTAATGCAAGTTTAAGAACGCGATTAAGTACCGAAAAAGCAGCCAAGAACTTAGGGATGGATGTAATGGTATTAAACGTAAACGACTCTTGGAAACTTGAGTTTGAAGACGGAACTATGATGAATTTCAATACTGCTGAACATATCAAAGAAGCTTCACAAGTAGTTTCTCAGTATGCCGATATTATTGCCGTAAGGGCTTTCCCATCATTAAAAGATAAAGCAAAAGATAGCAGCGATTTAGTCCTCAATAGTTTTCTAAAGTATGCCACTGTTCCTGTAATTAATATGGAAAGTGCGGTTGCACATCCACTACAGGCCTTGGCAGATGCCATTACTATTGAAGAGTTGAAAATCATACAAAAACCAAAAGTAGTATTGTCTTGGGCACCCCACCCCAAAGCATTGCCTCATTCAGTTGCCAATTCTTTTGTAAAAATGATGTCAGAAATAGACATTGATTTTTCCATCACACATCCTGAAGGTTATGAATTGGATACTCAAATAACTAAAGATATTCCCATTGAATACAATCAACAAAAAGCCCTACAAGATGCTGATTTTGTTTATGTAAAGAACTGGAGTAGTTATTCAGAATACGGAAAAATACTTTCGGAAGATTCCAGTTGGATGCTTAACAAAGAAACTTTAGGCAACGCCAAATTTATGCACTGCTTGCCCGTAAGAAGAAATGTAGTTGTAGAAGATGCTGTGTTAGATAGTGATGCTTCTGTGGTTATACAACAAGCCAATAACAGAACCTATGCAGCTCAGATAGTATTGAAGAAAATTATAGAAAACCTATCCTCATGAAAACACTTAAAATAATAAAAATAGGCGGCAATATTATTGACGATCCAAAAGCCTTGGACGACTTTCTGTATCACTTTTCAACTATAGAAGGTCCAAAAATACTGGTACATGGAGGCGGTAAACTAGCGACCAAGCTTGCCGAACAAATGAATATTAAGGTACAAATGACTGATGGGAGAAGAATTACCGACACCCAAACCTTAGATCTAATTACCATGGTATATGCAGGAAAAATCAATAAGAACATAGTTACAACACTCCAAAAGAATTCTTGTAATGCTCTTGGTTTTACGGGAGCTGATGGAAATACGATTCTTTCAGTAAAAAGACCAGTAAAAGAGATTGATTATGGTTTTGTGGGCGATGTGATTAAAGTAAACACCACTGTTTTAGAAAGCTTATTAGCACAGCATATTACGCCTGTTTTTTGTGCCATTACACATTCTACTGAAGGACAATTATTAAATACCAATGCCGATACCATAGCTGCTGAGCTAGCCATAGGGTTTGCACAACAGTATCAAACGGAACTCTATTACTGTTTTGAAAAAAACGGAGTACTAATCAATGTAGAAAATGACGATTCTGTGATAGAACATCTTACTAAAGAAACCTACCAAGACCTACTATCACAGCAAATAATAGTCAATGGGATGTTGCCTAAACTAAACAATTGTTTCTATGCTTTAGACCATCAAGTACATAAAGTATACCTTGGAAAACCAGCCATGCTATACAAACAAAATTCTAAATTTACTACCATACAAGCTTCATGAAAACACTAGATATATTAACCACTGAAGCCATTGAGCTTTTAAAAAAGCTAATTGAAACTCCTTCTTTTTCTTCTGAAGAAGATGCTACTGCTGCCTTGCTTGAAAATTGGTTTGTTAACCATCACATACCTTTTCAAAGAAACCAACACAATGTTTGGGCAGTAAACCAACATTTCGATGCACAAAAGCCTAGTTTATTACTTAACTCGCATCACGATACCGTAAAACCAAATAAAGGCTATACCAAAAATCCGTTTGAAGCACTAGTTGAAGACGGTAAACTATACGGTTTAGGAAGCAACGATGCTGGTGGATGCTTGGTTTCTTTATTGGCTACTTTCACTCATTTTTATGCACAGGAAAGCTTAGCTTATAACTTGGTATTTGTAGGTTCAGCTGAAGAAGAAAGCAGCGGAGCTAACGGATTAAACAGTATGTTATCTAGTATTCCGGAAATCGCTGTAGCCATTGTTGGCGAACCTACGCAAATGCAATTGGCCATTGCCGAAAAAGGTTTGGTTGTTTTTGATGCTGTGGTTAAAGGAACTCCGAGTCATGCAGCTCATCCTAACACCAACAATGCTATTTATAATTGTATAGATGTGTTACAATGGTTTAAAGACTATGAATTTGAAAAAACTTCTGAGGTCTTAGGCCCTGTAAAAATGACGGTAACTCAAATCAATGCTGGGAAGCAACACAATGCTGTACCTGCTGAAGTTTCCTTAGTGGTTGATGTTCGTGTAAACGACCAGTACACGAATCAGGAAATTGTCGATTTACTTCAAAAAGAAGCGCCTTGCCATAGTATTGTTCCTCGTAATACGCATTTAAATTCTTCTTCCATTCCTATACATCACGATTTGGTTCAAGCTGGAATTTCCTTAGGTCGAACTACTTATGGCTCTCCTACGCTTTCTGATCAATCTGTATTGAGTTGTCCTTCTTTAAAACTAGGACCTGGAGATAGTAAGCGTTCCCATACCGCTGATGAATTTATTTATCTCCATGAAATTGAAGAAGGAATTGAGTTGTATGTGGAGTTGTTGGGGAGAGTATTGAGGTGTTAGTAGTGAGAATTGAGATGTTAGTATTGAGTAGTTAGACAAAAAGATTAAAGACAGGAAGACTTGATTGAGGTGTTAGATGTGAGACAAAAGATAAAAGACGAAAGACTTAATTGAGTAGTGAGATGTTAGTTGTGAGAATTGAAACTTAGATAAAAAGATTAAAGACGAAAGACGGGAAGACGAAAGACTCGAAACGTGAAAACAACTTTCACTAAAAACTAACAACTAAAGACTAAAAACTTTTGACATGAGTAGTGAGATGTTAGTAGTGAGAATTGAGATGTTAGACGAAAGACGGGAGGACTTGAAATGTAAAAACAATATTTACTAAAAACTAACAACTAAAGACTTAAAACTTTAGATATGAGTATTGAGATATTAGTAGTGAGAATTGAGATGTGAGACAAAAAGATTAAAAACGAAAATATTTGATTGAGTAGTTAGATATGAGTGTTGAGTATTGATAACCAACAACTGATAACCGATAATTGATAATTGTTAACCGATAATTGAAAAAAATGAAACTTTGGGATAAAGGAACCAATATAGACCATAAAATAGAACTGTTTACCGTCGGTAACGACAGAGAAATTGACCTGCATATTGCGAAATACGATGTACTTGCTTCTATAGCACATGCTAAAATGTTACATAGCATCAACATCATAACCGCTGATGAACTTCAACAATTGCTTTCGGGATTAGAGTCCTTGCTTGTGCAAATCAACAACAAGTCTTTTACCATTGAAGCACACTTTGAAGATGTACATTCTAAAATAGAATTTGAACTCACCCAACAATACGGTGATGTTGGAAAGAAAATACATACCGCTCGTTCTAGAAACGATCAGGTGTTAGTCGCTCTGCATTTATATTATAAAGAGAGTTTACAGGAAATCAACCATTTGACTAAATCTTTTTTTGATACCCTTCTCCAATTGGCTGATACTCATAAAGAAGCTTTACTACCTGGTTATACGCATTTGCAAGTAGCCATGCCTTCTTCTTTTGGCTTATGGTTTTCTGCTTATGCTGAACTTTTAATTGATGATGTGTATCTTTTAAATGCAGCATTAAAAGTAGTCGATCAAAATCCATTAGGCTCGGCAGCTGGTTATGGTAGCTCCTTCCCTATCGATAGAGTTTTTACCACCCAAGAACTTGAGTTTGCTACTTTAAAGTACAATGTTGTAGCCGCTCAAATGAGCAGAGGAAAAAGCGAACGTACCGTTGCCATGGCTGTTGGTAGCTTAGCCAATACCCTAGCTCGTTTTGCTATGGATATTTGTTTGTATATGAGTCAGAATTTTGATTTTATTTCCTTTCCTGAAGCGCTTACCACTGGAAGTAGTATTATGCCACATAAAAAGAATCCAGATGTTTTTGAGCTCATCCGTGGTAAGTGTAATAAAATTCAAGCCTTGCAATCCGAAATGCTTTTAATCACCAATAATTTACCAAGTGGCTATCATAGAGACTATCAGTTGTTAAAAGAAAACATGCTACAGGCTTTGGAAAGTATGAAAGAAATTCTGTTCATCTTTAACTATGCCATTGAGCAGATTGTTATCAAAGACATTGATTTGACTTCAGAAAAATACCAATATCTATTTACGGTAGACAATATCAATACATTGGTAGAAAACGGAATGCCTTTCCGAGAGGCTTATCAGAAAATAGGAAATGAGGTAAACCAAGGGAGCTATGTTCCCGACAGATCTAAACAACACAGCCATTTAGGTAGTATAGGAAATTTAGGTTTGGAATTGATACGTCAGAAAATGGAGAACAGTTAACGAGTAATTTAAAATATCGTCTTAAAAGCAGATAATTGAAGTTATCTGCTTTTAAGGAGATATACCATCTGGTAATTATTCTATTTTTTGTCGGTTTTCATCATACAAACCAACCAAAAGACTGTTTCCTTGTGTATCTACTTTGATTCCTCCATACTTGGCTTTTTCATACTTTTTAGCATCTCCTTCTTGAAAAAAGTAAGATTCAGCACCAATGCTTACTCTTCCCCATTTCTTTAAGTTATATCGTATTAAAAACTCTCCCTCGTTTATTGGTTCTTTACCTTCTTGCATACGTACTTTCTTTGCAATACCATCTTCGGTAAGTTTTATTACGCAGAATCCTCTTTTAGTAATACTGTCAGTATCTACATTGTTTGAAATCGCATAATTCAATCTCATATAATCTCCTTGCATTAAAGAACGAGGATCTACAGGGGCTAATTCAAACAAAACCAATTGTCCGTTTTCTAATAAGGCCTCTTTCTGAAAAATTGATCGATTAAACAATACTAATAAAATAGCAAGGTTTAAAAGAATGAGTATCCATTTATATTTCTTCATTATTTCCTAGCATTTTTGTGGTGAATACATAGCATGCTAAAAACAGCACACCTGATACAAATAATAGTATAGACTTGGTTAGTAAAGTAAAGCTCAAGTCGTAATAATATTGCGAAACAAAATAGATTAAAGCTACGATCCCTATAACCAGTCCTGTTTTATAATTAACCAAAAAGCTAAGTAACAACAATATGATAGCTCCCGATATTGCTGGTGAGAATAAAGTTGACAGTAATATTAAAAAGCTTAACACATATAATATCGCCTTGGTTTTAGTTAGTGTTATTTCGTGTACTTTGATAATCACATGTACAATATACATTCCTATGATGATAAATAATACTGAGGAAATCCAAATGTAATTTTCATTCAATGCTATTGCTCCTTTCTTCCCTAGCATACTCAAACCTATTAGAAAGGAAATAACCACGCCAATCCTAAGTGGATTGTATAGTTTCGCTAGCTTTTTTGTGGATGATAATATTCTTGCCTCTTTTAAAAACACATAGCTTAGCATTAAAGCCATCACTCCAACATATATATGGATAAAATCGTAAACCTCTGTATTTAACAATAAAGACAAAAAGCTTCCATTTACGGTAAGTATGGCTATAAACGATAAGATATAATTTTGTGTAATTACTAAAGTACTAAAAGCTATTAAGCCAACGAGTATGGATATCATATCTTCATTCATCTTTGCCAAAGACAAACCAAAAACAAGCATTACAAATCCTGTTATATATATTGTAACACTAAAGGTATCCCAAATAAGATTATCCTTTACTACATTAGTTACAACAGCAAGCACTATAAACAGTCCTCCTAAAAATATCATAGCAGCTTCAGAACTGTAAAAGCCAGCTATTGCTAAAAAGGCTATAAATGCTAACATTGCTACAAAACTTCCTAAAATGGTAAGTATCTTAATTGCTAAGCCCGATTTGTTTTCTTCTTTTTTTAAATAACTGTCTAAAATCGCTTGTTCGTTATAGGTAAAATCTTTGTCTTCACTCAAACGAATACTTTCTAACAATTCCTTTTTATTCGCTAATTCTTCCATTTCTTTTTCAAATCTGTTAAGGTTTTAATCACAACACTTACACTTGCAATAACAAATAGACTCAGGAAGAAAAACATTCCTTCTCCATCTGTTATTTTTAAAAGCAGTGCACAACAAACAATAATACAGCTAAACGCAATTATTGAAAGGTAAAAAACACTTCTTTCCTTCAATCCATATCGAACTCCTATTCCATACAGCCCTGTTGCTAATAGTAATAACACCCAAAAAGCTTCCGAGTTTCTTTCAAAAATTCCTGTTGCAATCCCTACGGTGCTAAAGAATACCACTGCCAATGCTAATACATTGGTAAACCAACTAGGGACACTAATGTGCTCATTTATTTTCTTTACCAATAAGAATGCTATTAAAAACAGTGCATTGATACAAAACAGCAAAGCAAAGACAAAAATTTCTGACCAGTCTTGAGCTACTTGCTCAGCATATAAAATAAGCGTTGTGTTGATGAGCGTTATAAACACTAACCATAAAGGAGCAAAGTTTGAAATGACAACCCAAATAACAATAGCCATAGTCCAACCTAAGAAAAAGTCGTAGGCATTGGCACCCGTTTGATAAATCTGTCCAAATACAGCAAACAACACTCCTACCAATACAGAAACTCCTGTTAGTATTATTTTCTTTATATCTAACGGTATTTTAGCCACTACTAAAACTAGGGTGAGTAGTAAAATTCCTCCTTCTATTAAACCTAGTTTAAAAAACTTGTGCATACTTGCCCAGTTATAGGCAAAGAAGAAAATAATTCCCGCAATAGTAAAACCAACACCCAAACTCATAAAAAACAATCTCAGAAACTGTTGCCAAGATGTTTTATCGTGATACACCTGTGTATTCAATATCTTTTGAATACTTCTTTCAGACCAATTGCTATGCTGGGCAATTATCTGAATATCTTCTCTATCAATATCTTTCATTCAATTTTTTTTAATGTTTTCCCTCTATCCTTTCAAATTTAGTCTACTTTTAGCAACAATCCCAATAAAAATACGCTTTAGAAAAGTCTTTATTAATCAAAGCTTCTTTGTTTATAAAAATATGGCCTAGCCCACTATCTCCAAACATAATATGATCATCTACATCTATTTGTAATAGCTGAACATCGTCTGCACTACCTATCTCATAGTCTCTTGGATCGGATTGTGTAAACTCTGCATAGCCTCCTATTTTATGTCCAGTAGCGTCAAAATATTCTCCAAACTCTTCTTCTTGCTCCTCAGTTAAACTTTCTGAAAAGTCCCAGTAACCATCTTCACCAAACAAATAATCAAATTGTGAATCTTCAGAACCTCCTCTATCAATTCCTTTTTCAAACGATAATTGATGTAGCTTAAAAACAGGCATCTCTTCATAATCCTTAACCGATAAGAAAGAAAAATCTTGTAAAGGCTCTTTCTCTAAATCTTCTTTGGTATGGTAAACAATCGCTGCATCTTCTACATACCATTCTGTTGCCGACAAAAACAATTGAAGAATCCCATCTGTTGGATAAAACTTTAATGAAGGGATTTGTGCAAAGTTAAGCTGAGCCACTAGTACCATTGGTTTCCCATTCTTATCTTTCGGATAGTCTTTTTCTTTTGGAAAAAAGGGAAATCCAAGGAACTTACTGTCTTTTAAGTCTAAATTATCTTCTAAATCTTTTTCTTTTCTAGGTTTCGCAATTATTTTTATAAACTCTCTTTCGTACTCTTTTAAGTCCGATTCATATTTCTTTAAAAAGTCTGGAATCATATAGCTATTTTTTTATACTGAATACACAAATATATCGACTTCTCTTGTAAATAAGGTCTCTTAGAACACAAAAACATCTCTATAAGCATTCATGCAAACACTCCTCTTTTAATGCTTCTAGAGCTATAATATCGGCTTAAGAACAGATAACTTAAATTATCTGCTTTTCAGCAGATATTCTTGTATATCTGCTTAATTAAAGATATATTTGAAAAAAACAACCAATGAAAGCTGTACTTACAGGAGACATTATAAACTCTAGACAAGGAACCATAGAAGATTGGATTCACCTTTTAAAAGATATCTTGAACAACTATGGAGAAGAACCCAAAAGTTGGGAAATTTTTAGAGGCGATAGTTTTCAGTTAGCCCTAGATCCTAAAAAAGCCTTGCTTGCTGCAATCCATATCAAGTCTGCCATTAAGCAAACCAAAACCTACGATGTTAGAATTGCTATTGGTATAGGCGAAGAAACCTATAGTTCGCCTAAAATAACAGAGGCCAATGGTAGTGCCTATATCCACTCTGGTGAATGCTTTGAAGGTTTAAAAAAACATTCTTTAGGTATAAAGTCGGGAAATACTTTACTAGACCAAACCTTGAACACCATGTTTAAACTTTCGCTTTTAATTACCGATAATTGGAGCAGCGTAGTTTCGAAGGTTATTAAAGTAGCCTTGGAAAACCCTGAAAAGAATCAGAAAGACTTGGCCAAACTTCTTGACAGATCGCAAAGTAATATCAGCGAAGCCTTAAAAAGAGGTGGTTATGACGAACTACTAACCATGAATGAATTTTATACTCAACAAATTGCTCAATTATGATAACCCTTCTACTTAAATTATTAATTGCTCATGTTGTAGGAGATTTTGTACTACAACCTACTCATTGGGTAGCTGCTAAAAAAGAAAAGACCTATAAATCTAAATATTTTTACCTGCATGGATTGGTACACTTATTAGCATTGATTGTTATTTTAGGATTCGATACCTCGTATTGGCTTTCTATCCTAGCCATTGTAATTAGTCATTTAGGAATTGATTTATTAAAGTTACGACTGGAAGGTAAATTTAACGACAGTTGGTTATTTGCTGCCGACCAATGCTTACACTTGTTGGTTATTTTCTTAGTGGTATATGCCAATACTCCTTATACCATTGACTTTTCAACGTTGTATGCACCTAAGTTTCTCTTACTTATTCTAGCCCTACTTACGGTTTCATTTGTATCATCTATACTCATGAAAATTTTAATGAGTAAATGGGTACTGGAAGAAGACAAGTCGGAAGACTCTTTAGAAAACGCAGGAAAATACATTGGTATTTTAGAACGTTTGTTTGTTTTTGGCTTTATTTTATTAAACCAATGGAGTGCCATAGGTTTGTTAATCGCTGCGAAATCTGTTTTTAGGTTTGGCGACCTTTCTAGAGCAAAAGACCGAAAACTAACAGAATACATCCTTATAGGAACCCTAATTAGTTTTGGTTTGGCTATTTCTATAGGTCTTACCTACCAATACATCAGCAAGCTTTTATAATTACTACTTTCTACAGCATAAAACAATACCGCTCAATTCATTATAGGATTGAGCTTTTTTTATGCATTCTTATTTAAAAACAGGGAAAAACCTTACTTAAAGTAGGGTTTTCCGTAAAGCTGTTTTGTTATTAAATGCTAGGTTTGTTTAACACTTCAAAAACGATGAAATACCCTTAATTTATTATAAATGCAAGAACAAACTACTGAAGAAATAATCTCTCGTATATATACAATTGATAAAGCTATCTGTAAAAATATAGAAAAATTTAAGGACAATGAAAGAGGAATACTTTCTCAAAATATTTTATCTCAACTTAGAAATTTTGTTGAAATAATATTTTTAAAAGTTTATAGTGAAGATTCTGATATTGACATTACATATGAAAATATAAAAAAAGCAAATGAATACATAAAAGCTAGAGGTGATCTTAAGTTTCTTAAAAGTTTTCATAGGTTTTTACAAATTACTGTTTCACACTATACATTGGATGAAGAAAACTCAGAAAGACTAATGCTTAAATATTATGAATATTTGATAAAAATAAAATCTTATTTAAAATCAAATTATAATATTGAAGTTCTTGGAAATTTAAATTCTTTCCCTATTAATACTGATTCTAACCTAAAAGAATACTATGATAAAATTGCAAAAAAAATAAATTCACTACAAACCACTAGGACAAAAGTTACTTATAACGATAGATATTATATACAGAAAGTTAAACCTTTTTTTATAAATGATAATATTTATTATGAAGTTACTTTTACTAGAGCTCATGATTATGTTAGTAAATTTGATAGAATTATTGCATTTACTAAAAAAGAAATAACTCATAGCTATGCTGTAAAATTGTCTGTAAGCAAAGATTTTATTACAATTTTAGGTAAAAAAATGCCAATTCAAATTATAGATAATTGGGAAGTTTCTATAAGACCCTGTGAATTAAATAATTTTGCTAGCATTTTTGGAAAACACAAAAATTTAGGAAATACAATAGAGTATTTGGAATTAATGAAGTATTTAACTAATGGAATTAACCTAGTTGAATTAACTAACTTAAAAGAAGAATACTATGAACAAATTAAAAAAAACGTCCTTAAAAAAGCCAAGTCATCAAATATATTTAAATTATTAGAAAAATGTCGCAAACTTAATTTAAACCAAAGTCCTGGTTATAATATAATTACATACTTACTTTATAGCTTAAATAATAAAATAATAAAAAAACAATTCAACTCAAACTCATGTCCTCTTTTATCTAACTTACGATTAGAATTTGGTTGTATTCCTTTTGATCAGATGCCTTTCAACTCTTCTTTAAAAAATCATAATCCTAAGTTAATTGATTTATTGAACTCAGTTGATATTTCAAATAGAAAACATGAATTACTAGCAAGATTGATTAAAAATAATACTTTACAAAAAGGACAACTATATACTCCAAAAAACGAATTAGAGAACTTTGAAAAAATAAATAAATTAAAAGAAAAATGGAATGATTCTATTTATTGGAAACATGAAAGACGAAAAATTGGTACTTATAAAAAGCATTTTTATATAGAAGGTTATGAAGAAGATGTTGTCTACATAATTAATAAATTAAAAAAGCTAACCACTAAAGGTATAGGAAATTATTCTAACTCTGTTGATTCGTGGTTACAATCAGAAGGATATATTATAGATTGTGAAGAAAAGAAAAATTCCTTAATAGAGATGTTTGAACAATCAAATGTAGCTTTTATTTATGGTGCAGCAGGAACAGGAAAAACAACAATGATAAATCATATATCAAATTTTTTTAATTCTGATAATAAACTTTTTTTAGCTAACACTAATCCCGCAGTAAACAATTTAGAAAGAAGAGTAAAAGCCTCTAATTGTACATTTAAAACAATAACTAAACTTCTATGGAGTAATCAAACAGAATGTGATATTTTAATTATTGATGAATGTAGTACGGTTAGTAATACTGACTTTCGAAAAGTTTTAAATAAAATAACATTTAGACTTTTAATATTAGTTGGAGATGTATTTCAAATTGAATCTATACTTTTTGGAAATTGGTTTAACTTAGCTAAATCTTTTGTTCCTAAAACTTCTGTTTTTGAATTAACTAAACCATACCGAAGTAATAATCCCAAATTAATTGATTTATGGAATAGAGTAAGGAATATAGACGAAACTATTCTTGAACACATGACAAAAAATCAATATACTACAACTTTAAATGAATCTATATTTGAACATACTGAAAAAGATGAAATCATTCTTTGTTTGAATTATGATGGGTTATACGGTATTAATAACATCAATACTTTCTTACAGGGTAGTAATACAAATCCCCCTACAGTATGGGGCACGCACACATATAAAGTTAATGACCCTATAATTTTTAATGAAGCAGATAGGTTCTCTCCTATACTTTATAATAATTTAAAAGGAAGAATTGTTAAAATAAAAAAAGATAAAGATAAAATTCAATTTGATTTAGAAATTAATAAAGTTATTAATGAATTTGAAACTTACAGTTACGATTTCGAATTATTAGAAAACAATTATGATAATAAATCTACTATTCGTTTTTCTGTTGATAAATTTGATAGTACAGATGAAGATGATGATTCTTCTTCTAATACCGTTATACCTTTTCAAGTTGCTTATGCAGTATCTATTCATAAAGCTCAAGGTTTAGAATATAATTCGGTCAAAATTGTAATTACTAATGAAGTGGAAGAGAGAATTTCTCATAATATATTTTATACTGCTATTACAAGAGCAAAAGAAAAGCTGAAAATATATTGGACTCCTGAAACTGAAAATAAAGTATTAAACAGCTTGGAACATAAATTTAATTCAAGGGATTTTTCCTTAATTAAATCAAAACATAACTTATAATTATATCAAAAAAATTTAAGCCTAACTAATAATTTAAAAATAAAATTCCCTTAAAATGATTTCTACAATTAACCATAGTATAGCTAATTGGACTATAATTATATCTGACCAAGGTTCTCTAAACAAAACTAATCCTAATAAACTAGATTTCAACTCTAAATCCCGTCATTGCCTATTTAAAGGCTGTGGTAATTCTATAAATGTTAGGCGAACTTCAGGTTTATGTGACACTCATAAAGTTCACCAACATGATTTACTTTTATCTTTAATTGATTCCAAAGGAACTAAATTAAAAACACCTACTCACAAAAACATTATTGAGAGTCTTATTAATTGGGCAACACCAAGAAATTATAATTTATCTGCTTTTTTTGAAAAGATTTCATTTTCAATATTAGGAAACATACCTGATGTTACCAGTTTAGCAAACGAAATCACATATAACAATATAGATATTCCAAATCTAAATACTGTTTTTAATTCATCCATTTCTGTAGCAGAAGAATTTTTTCCTAGTAATAATAATTCATCATATCAAATATTATCAAATAAAAATATTGATATACCAATAATAGTTTTAATACATGTATTTATTGGTTTAATTATTTGTGAAGAAGCAAACCGTGGTGATAGATGGCATTGCAGAATGATTAGACTAGATGAAAAAAAAACTTCTAAACTTGGTGGTGCCATGCCTATAGCTTACTTTGCTGCTAGATCATTCAACTGGGGCATAGAAATGGGAGAATCTTCAACCTTTTTAACTAGATAAATTAATTAAGAAAATTTATTTACTTCCTCCTTTAATTTCTTTTATACCTTCCTTCCTAAATCTTCTAATTATTATTTGTAGTTTTGGACAAAATACGTCTATAATCATTTTGTCCAAATGAAAACATTGGGGGACACATTACGAAAAGCAAGAGAACAAAAAGACCTTATACTTAGAAAGGTCTCTGCAGAAGTTGATATTGACCAATCACTGATTAGTAAGTTTGAAAAAAGTGAGAGAAAACCTACTAAAGAGCAATTAATTAGATTAGCGAATTTCTATAAACTTTCCGAGAAAGAACTTATTATAAATTGGTATTCTGAAAAAATAGCTCAAGAATTAAAAAACACAGAATCTTCGTCTGAAATATTAAAAATAGCAGAAGAGAAAATTAAATACTATAAAAATCAAGAAAATGGGTAATAAATCTATAAAAGTAGCTGAGCTTTTTGCGGGAGTTGGAGGATTTCGACTTGGTTTAGAAAAAAGTAATTATAATATCGTTTGGAGTAATCAATGGGAGCCTTCTACAAAGAAGCAACATGCTTCTTTAGTTTATGAAGCTCGTTTTGGAAAAGAAAACCATTCAAATGAAGATATAGCTAGTGTCCCAACAAAAGAAATTCCTAATCACGATTTACTGGTTGGAGGATTTCCTTGTCAAGACTATTCTGTTGCGACAACATTACACAACTCAAAAGGGTTGAAAGGTAAAAAAGGGGTTTTATGGTGGTCCATTCATAGAATTTTAGAGGAAAAGAAAGATAAAAAGCCTAAATACTTATTTTTAGAGAATGTAGATAGACTTTTAAAATCTCCAGCCAAACAAAGAGGTAGAGACTTTGCCGTTATGCTTCAAAGTTTAAATGAACTTGGTTATGCGGTAGAATGGAGAGTTATAAATGCAGCTGAGTATGGTATGCCACAACGTAGAAGAAGAGTTTTCTTTTTAGGTTACCATAAATCAAGTAATTTATATAAAAAGTTAAAAAAAGAGATAGCTTCTAATTGGATTACTAAAACAGGAACTATAGCAACTGCTTTTCCAGTTCAAGAAACTAATTCAATACAAGAGTTTGAATTAAAAGGAGATTTAGTAGAAATTACAAATGCATTTAATAAAGAAGGGAAACTTTCTCCTTTTCAAAACACTGGCTTAATGATTAATGGAAAAATATTTACTACTAAATCTCGAGCCAATTATAGTGGAAAACATACAGTTTTAAAAGATGTTTTACAAAACGGAGAAGTAACAAATGAGTTTTTCATTGAAGACAAGTCACTAAAAACCACAAAAACTATAATTAATAAAGATGGTAGTTTGAAAACTATTTCTACAGAGAAACAAATGTGGGAGTACTTAAAAGGAGCAAAAAAAGAAAAAAGAAAAACACAAGATGGATTTGAATATAATTATAGCGAAGGAGCTATGATATACCCTGATGCCTTAGATAACGCTTCTAGAACAATTATAACTGGGGAAGGAGGTAAATCTCCATCAAGATTTAAACATGTTGTTGAAACTGATAAAGGTTTAAGGAGATTAACTCCAATAGAATTAGAACGTTTAAATATGTTTCCAGATAATCATACGCAACTTGAAGGCATTACAAACACCAAAAGAGCTTTTTTTATGGGAAATGCCTTAGTTGTGGGGATTATTGAAAAAATTGGAAAAGAACTTTATAAAAAAATAAATAATGGATAAAAGAAATAATCGAGTACAACCTGTAAGGCTTTCCCCTGAATTCTTCCCTTTAGATATTCATAAATCAATGTTCATAAACGATTTAACAATCACATTACCTTCTTACTATGTTAAAAGTTGGGGACAAAGCATTATTAATAAGCATAATGAAGATAATTATAAATGGATTATTGATATTGACTACGAATCTCCAAAAGATTTAGGTAGAGTAAAGCACAATTTCAAGGTAACTTTATGGCTTTCTTTCATAAAAAATAGAAGAAAAGAAAGTTCTTATCGCATTAAATGGGATAAAGATTTTGCTACACAACTTGCTAAAGATTATCCTAAAAGCTTCGTTAGATCTTTAGAATATCATATTGGTGATGAATATTATAAAAACCAAAGATTCACCGAATATGATATTGGAGGCTTTAAGGAACAGTTACAAGTAAAAGTAGAATGGAAAAAAGAAAAGCCTAGCATACGTATAAAAGAATATTTTAAAGTTAGAGAAGAATCTCAAGGTTTTCCTAATATTTTTAAAGAATTAAGTTCTTATTTAATTGCTGATTACCTATTAAGTGATGACAATGAAATATTAAGAAGAATTCAAATAAGTGAATGGAAGCCAAGGAATGAGCTTAAAAAAGAAATGAATGAAAATAATATTTATCTTCTTTTAAATAGAGAAAAAAAAGAGTTTTATATTGGAGAAACTAAACAATCTTTATCTCAAAGATATCCTGATGGTCAAAAGCATCACTCATTTGATGACTGGAATGAGTACTCTATAATACAACTCCCACCAGAAACCTCTAATCAAACTAGATTACTAATAGAGAGAGTTTTAATAGCTACTGGTATCAAACTTTTTAAAAATAATTTAAGTAAAGATATTCCAGTTTTAAATGAAGATTCTGAAATGAAATTAATGAATTTAAAACATTAAAAAACTTATAAATCAAAAACTCTGAAAAGAAACTACTCATATCCATTATTAGTCTTGGTTTTATAGGGCTTCTCTTCTACTATTTTGCTTGGTCACTATCATCAGGAAGTTATGCCAAATCTGAAACTTACCTATTGGCAGTTCCTGAAGATACCTTAATTACAATTATACAAGAGGTAAAAACAGAACATAAAGATATTGCTCCACAACCGGAGAGGTATCCAGATGGTAAACGTAGTTATTGGTACTCCATCTATTTTCAATACCAAGACAACCAACAACACATACATACTTGGACTAGGAAAAAAAATAAAACTCATACTACTTTTGCTTTTGCAGGTTATAAAGATGCAAATAGTACGGAAGGATGGATAGCAGCCAATGAATACTTTTGGTGGTGGAAAAACAGCGATGCTAAAACCAAGTTTGAAACTAATATCCTCAATAAAATAAAAGCCAAAATAAAAGAACGAAGTCTATAATTCTTTTAAAAGAAAAACACTAAAAAAAGCTCTTTTTAGGGGTATTCCGTCAAAAAAACGTTAAAAACCCGTACAAAATCAGTCATTTATACATTTTTTTCATTACATTAGTACCGCTATAGAAATTGTATGTACATGCTAATTTGCTATGTCCCTTACTAAAATTACCCTTCGTACTACATTCAATTTTTAAATAACCTTACATACAACTGTGCTAGTTATTAGCCAAAAAAATGTAATTATTAATTTAAAAATTCTAGAAAATGAAGTATTATTTATCAGAAAACAAGTTTACAGACGAAGACAACTATGTAGCACGCATATTAGTAGAGCGTACTATAGATCAGGACATGCTTATTACCCAAATGTTACGCAAGCGTAACTTGGTAAGTAAAACAGACATTGTTGCGGTATTGAACTCTTATTATGAAGAAGTAATTCAATGTATTAACGATGGTAATAATATTACCTTACCCATTGCCAATATCAGCTATTCTATATCAGGTATTTTTGACACGGATGAAGATGGTTTTACAGACGACAAACACAAACTACACATTAACCTCAACGGTGGTCGTTTGATAAAGGATTTGGCAGAAAACATTGTCCTTAAAAAAGTAGATGCTCCACCGGCAAGTACACAAATTACCCATGTAAAAGATATCAGTTCAGAGCTTGTAAATACCTCTGTGACTCCAGAGGGTATTTTTGAGTTGAGAGGAAGTCGCTTAAAAATTGCTGGAGAGCATGCCGACATAGGGCTGTACTTTGTTGCAGAAGACAATACCGAAACTAAGGTAGAGAATTTGGCAATAAACAGTCACAATAAAATTATTGCTCAGACTCCTACCCTCGCCTCTGGTAGCTATCGCATTCGAATAAAATCGCAAGCAACGAGTAGCAGCGATATCTATTTAAAGGAATTACGTATAACTGACACTACTTTTTCGATCACGGTAACCTAAGTATAGGTTACACTAGCCCAATAGCTCTTTGGCTATTGGGCTTTTTTATGGAATTGAAAGAAAAAAGCACTTTTATCCCCGCTATGTTAAAATTTCCACTAGAAGCAAAAATTTATTTTCATTAGGGTCAAAATTTTATTTTGCTTCTAGGCAAAATATATTTTTCACTATAACTAAAATGTTATTTCCACCCTAGTGAAAATAGTATTTTCATTAGAAGTAAAATTTTTCTTCGGTAAAAAGGATGCTTATTACTATAAGTGTGCACACTAATTTCCAACTCTTTAAAACAAAAAACACTTATATATAGGTATTGAACTCAAAGGTCTAAGGATGTACTATTGAACCTAAACTACTCGTAAAAAATAGTGCCCTGCTTTTTACGATCTAATTAAATCAATTATGAAAGAAAAAATCTACACTGTACTCCTATTTGCTTGTTTCATAATAAGCTGTAAACCTTTAGAAAACATTATTAATAAAAAGCTTCCACAACTTTCTACTACAGACCAACAAGTGCATGCTATTCATCAATCGTCAATTAATGTTAATACCATTAAGCCTTCGGCTGGAGTTTTTATATCCTCAAAAATGATACAAGAATTTTTACCCGCTGAATTAAACAAAGCTGGTTTGGAAGCTAGTGATACTGACTTTAAAATAAAAGAAATAAATTCATCAGTTCTTTTAGCCCAACAAGCAATTATACTGAATGCCGATTTTTCCATGGACTTTACAACACTGGATGTAAACATTACAGGAAAAATGTCGGGAATTGCTGGACTCTCATCTTTAAAAGACAGTCTATACATTTACGGTGCTTTTAATAGTTTACAAGTAGAAAAGATTCGTTTTTTATCGAAAAAACCTAAGATTAGTAATCGCGCTAAGGCAAAACTGATTAGACCTATACTTAAACACTATTTAAAAAATGTAAATAGAATATTGTTTAAAGAACCGATGCAAGTTTATACTGGTTTAAACGCTAATTTAACAATGAATGTGAAAGAGCTTTTTAACGATCCTAAAACAACCATAGTAAGCAGTCCAACCAATACACTTCATAGAAGAATTAGCGATACTTCCTTTTTAATAGATGAAAAAGGAATACGAGTACTCCTTGAATTTTCTTCGGATAGGAATCCTTCACAAGAAGAACAGCCGAATAGTATGGACGATCACTCCTACTCTAAACGAGAATTGAGAAAAAAGTTTGAAAGCTATTTTTCTAAGTACAATCAACAATGGCTTCGTCAATTTGATTCCATTGAAGATGGTAATAATTTAGTTGCCTATATTGCAAAATCTGAAATAGCATCTTTATTTAACGAGGCTATGGCTGGGCAAATAAAATTAACCCATAGTGTTGACATACCTGAATCTAACGCTACATCTAGATTAGAAGTTCCTAAACAAAAAATTGATTGCGACCAATTAAGAAAACCTTTTAGCTATCCATCTTTTAATGCCCGTAATTGTAGCTGGAATTGTACGCGAGTAATTAGTACATGGCCTGTTAGAATTACTATTCAAGATCCACTTTGTGTTGCCTCACGTGAAGCCTGTAAAGTACAAAGAGAAACAGAAAGAGTTGCTTGGCAAGCTGGTAAAGAAGCTGCTCGAATTTTACGACAAACCGAAAATGAAGCCAGCGTTTTAGCCTGTAATGTAGCTAGAGAAGCCAATAACTTTATGAATTTAGGAAAGGCTAAAACAAAATTCTCTGGAAATGGTCTTATGAACCTAAGTATATCTAATATTTCTTTTAAAGATGACTTAAATAGCCTAACACTAACACAGTCTGGTAACTTAGGATTAAACTTTAATTCTAAGATTCAACTGCATCCACAAGATTTAGGTTATGTATTTTTGTGTTTTACCGATTATAGTAAAACAATTAATGGATCCGCAACTGCTCAATTTCCAGTGCAAACCGTTACCATAGACTTTAACGCATTGCACAAAGCAGATAAATTAGTTTTAACAGCTACACCTAGTTCTTTAGACTATAGGGCTAAAATTAACCCTATTCCTTCATTAGAATTATTAAACGATATAGAATTTAAAACTAAATGTACTTTTTTAGCTGGAGTTATTGGTATCGCTGCTGCAACTAGCTTTACCGACCTAGTTAAATACGACACTAAAACAGAATTATTTTTACAAGGGTGGGCAAAAGGAAGTTATGAAGTTCCTTCTTTTTCAAAAACGATTGACCCTATTTTATTTACAATAAATGGAGGCGAAACCAGAAAAGCGATTCCAGTTTGGAGTGCTAAGAGTATTCGTTTTTCATACAATTAAAAAAGTAAGGTAAAACCGTACTTTAAGTACGGTTTTTCTCAAAAAACCTTTTTTATAAAATGGTAGGTTTGTTTCCCCTTAGTTAAGAATACTATTTATTATCTAAACTAACACACATCATGAAAACAAGAAGTATCAAACTAGTAGCATTTAGCATACTCTTTGCACTATTGGGTAGTTGTTCTTCTATCCCCCCAGAGTTTGCCATGGCAATGCAAAAAGAAAAAGAAGGGATTCAGCTCTTAAAAAGGCGACACCAACAAACCGTTGTTGAATTGACCGAAAACTGGTACAACGAACGTCGTAATAGATTGCTTTTTTTAAAAGAATTGGAAATTAAAAAAATCACTTTACAGGTGAATGATCCTTCTGGTAAGGGCAATATTACTGTCCTAAAAAAAGACGCCTTTGCTAAAATCAATCAGCAATTTAACGAGGCAATGGAAATGGCTGGTAAAATAAAGCAAGAATTAATCAAAGGCTATGCCGACAGCGACAACTGGAACAAACTGGTAAAGCTGAATGCTATTAATTTAGAAATGACCCGATCGCTAACTGATTTAAATGCTTCGCAAAGAGCTTTTTATTTAGAATTGGTTGGACAAAACGTTCCCTTTCCTAGCGATTTTATAAACCAACAAACACAAGAGCTTCTCAACCGCGTAAAAAAATAGATTATGACACCTCAAGAAAAATATGTCAAAGCTTTAAAAGATTTATTACAAGCTCAAAAAGAAGTACAAGCAGCGGAAAGCAATCCTTTTAATTTAGGACTCCCTACTCACCTTGGACTTTCTGACGAAACTTTTATTACCAACGAACAACTAGCGGAACTAAATACTATTATTGGCGAAGCTAGTGAAGACAACCAAAAGTTTGCTAAAATTTGGAATCTAGGAACCGATATTATTTTAAAAGCTAAATCGATATTCCTGTAAGTATTTACTAGCAATGCTTTAGAACATATAAAGATACTTTTCTATGAATTAGAAAGGTATCTTTTTTTATTTGGTATATTAGCACTTCGCTAAGAAAAAGAACAAAATGCTAACTAATACAGTTTTTAATAATTTACTTAAATTATCACTTCTCTTTTTTATTATCATTTCTTGTAAAATAGAAACAGATAAGAAAGTTGAAACCGCCTCTCCTAAAATTAATCTAGCAACAGACATTACTGATTTCAAGGCTAAAATGACTGAATTAGATACTCTCAAAATTTGGTTTAATCATTCTATTTGTACATATAGAGGGTTTGAACGAATTGAAATCACAAAACAATCAGACTCCTTAAAAATAAAAACTGAATACAGAGAAGAAACTTTTGAAGAGAACCCTAAATGGGAACTTTATTATGAAAAAACAATTCCCATAACTGATACTATATGGAAGTTTGAAGAATTCTTAAAGCGAAACCAAAAAAGAAAAAACCTTAAAAAGTTGGGAATTCTACAAATTACTTTTAATGGAACTAGAGTTCATTATATAACCGATCGTTTATCCGATTTAAATAGGTTTAGGTCAGATTATTTTCAAACAATGAAAATATTACATCCAGAAAATAAAAATGGAATATACGGAATTGTAGCTATCGAAGAATAAACTACATACAAAATGAATCATTTAATCAACACAGGAAAAAAAAGAACTATATTAATTTCAATAAGTATTTTATTGATTTCAATCCACACTATCTATTTCTATCATTCAGTAAGACCAGAAATAGAAGTCAAAAAACTTATTAGTCAACTAGTGCGGTTCTCTTTAACTCTTGGGCTTTTAATAATGGTATATAAAGGGAAAAGCTGGGCTAAAAATATTTCATTAGTATTATTTTCTATAGCCGTTTTAATAGCCTCTGTAAGCTTTTTTACTATCAATGCTCCTATTCTTAATAAAACTCCATTAATCGTAATGATTTTTATCTACTCAATGGCTATTCATCATTTTGGTTTTTCTAGTAGTTATAAGGCTTTTTTTGATTTTCAGAATAGTAGTACAAGAAGCTTTTCAACTGAACAAACTATAATCTCTGAAAAGATTGAAAACACAAATGTAGAAACAGTTATTTCTTCTTATGATAGCATTATGGAAACGAATAAATTTTGGAACATTATTGAAACTACTAAAAACAAGAGTCTAGGAGATTACGAACAACAACAAATTGAACTTGAAAAAGAGTTACATAAACTAACAGCTAATGAAGTTTTAGAGTTTGATAATAAATTTAGAACCTTAAGAGGTAGCATTTATAACTGGGACTTTTGGGCTGCTGCTTATATTATAAATGGAGGTTGCTCTGATGATTGTTTTTCAGATTTTAGAGGTTGGTTAATTGGGCAAGGAAAATCGGTTTTTGAAAATGCTATAATTAATATAGAATCTCTTACAGAACTCAAGGATACAAATGATGGAGATTGGGAAGGATTAAGCTATATAGCTACTAGTGTTTATGAAGAAAAAACAGGAAAAGAAATGCCTATTGGTATTAGTGAAAACTTTAATATAACAGGAGAAGAATGGGATGAAGATTCTGATGATTTGAAAAATAGATACTCTAAACTATGGGCTAAGTTTGGAATCTAGGAACCGATATTATTTTAAAAGCAAAATCGATATTTCTGTAAGTATTTACTAGCAATGCTTTAGAACACATAAAGATACTTTTCTATGAATTAGAAAGGTATCTTTTTTTATTTGGTATTTCTAATAAACTGATATAATTCAACTGTAAGGAATCAAAAAACTTCATCTTTATCTTTAAAGCATTTGAACTCTATAGGATTATTGCTAAAGTCTAAAACAAACATAGTTTGTTGTTCTCCTTTCAAACCTTTATACCTTGTTTGCGGTTTAACTATAAATTCAATATCATTTATTTCTAATCTATTTTTTACCAACATAAACTCTTCGTATTCTAAAATACATCCGAAATGAGGAATAGGAACACTTACTCCATCTACTAAACCACAATAATCTAAATCTATTAATTCTTTCGATACATGTGCCGATAATTGATGTCCGAAAAAATCAAAATCTACCCATTTGTCAGTTTGTCTTCCTAAACTACAACCTAATACACCGCTATAAAACTTAATTGTACTCGAAATATCTTTAACCTTAAAGGCATAATGGAAACTGTTCATATTTTAATATCCTTTTTTTAGTGAAACAATGTGTAATAATTCTTTTTTGCTAAGAAACCTGTTATAGTTTTCCGCTACTAAATCAATAGCGGTATCTACATTTGTTAAAGAAGCTACATGAGGTGTTATAGTAATATTGGGATGCTTCCAAAAAACATGCTGCTTTGGTAAAGGTTCTTCTCTAAAAACATCTAAAATTGCCCCAGATAAATGTTTGTTGTTTAACAAATTGATTAAATCATTTTCTACTAAGTGCTCTCCTCTACCTACATTTATAAGAAACGCTCCCTTATTTAGCAATCTTAATGATGCAGTATTCAAAATATTTTCTGTTTCAGAAGTTAATGGTAATAGATTAATAAGAAAATCAGAATCTTCAACTGACTTCTTGAAATCTTCTTTACCATGATAACTCCTAACTCCTCTAATGTTTTTTTGAGAATTAGACCATCCCTTTACAGTAAAACCTATATCTGCAAGTCTTTCAGAAACATAGCTACCTATTTTCCCTAAGCCCAAAATAGTTACCCTAGTGTTATTAATAGATTGATATTTTTTTTGAGACCAAACCTCATGCTGTTTATCATAAAAGTATTTATTGAAGTTCTTCATCTTCATTAAGATTGAAGATAATATAAACTCAAACATATCTATAGATAAATTCTTGTCAACTATTCGTGATATAATAATAGAATCATCAAGTTTTTGGGTTTTTAAAATATGTTCTACAGATGCTCCAACGGATTGTACTACCTTTAAATTTGGAAATTCTGATAGTACTCCAACTTCTGGTTTCCAGCATAAAATAAATTCTACTTTCTCTTTATCCTTAATTTCAGGATAAACCTCAACAGTAGTATTCATAAATGTTTCCTTTAGTTTCTGCTTCCAAATACCAGGACCTTTATTGTTAAAAATTATAGCGATACTCATACTTTGAATTATTTCATCAAAATTAACTTTCTTTTAAACATCTAAGAAATTGATTCAATCATAAAGCTATATATTTGAATTAAAATAAATTTATTTTCACCAAAATGGCAAACGATTTTAATCTAGAAACTATTGACATGGAAATTATCTCTTGTTTACAAAAAAACTCAAGAGAATCTTTTGCTGAAATAGGAAGAATAGTAAACCTTTCTCCATCTGCAACAAGAGAGAGAATAATAAAATTGGAAGAGCAAGGTATCATCAAAAAATATAGTTTAGATCTCGATTATAAACTATTAGGATATGATATCGAAGCGTTTATTCTAGTAAAAGTATTTCATGGAAACCTAAAACTTCTTTTCAATTTCATAGAATCAAAACAAGAAATAAAAGAAGCCTTTCGCATCACAGGAAATCAAAATGTTCATCTAAAAGTTATTTTAAAAAATCAATTGCATTTGCAAAATCTTATAGATGAATTGATGCAATATGGAGATACAAGTACCTTTTTAATACTTTCAAAAATATAAACACATTTGAGCTTTGACGATACTTCTAACTTTATTAAGTTATTTAAAAAACAATTCCATTCAAAATCAGTATAGAAAATTGAAGTTTGGTAAATAAGAGTGTCATTTAAACTCCTTTGAATATCTATAGTTTTTAAAAATATTTTTCTTTTTGGTATATTAGCACTTCGCTAAGAAAAAGAACTACATGGAAAAACTTTATACCCAAAAACACACTAAGGATAGCTTATACTATGCTATATCAATAATGCTTGAAAGAGCCTCTTATTATGGACTTCGTGCCCTGATTGTTTTATACATGACAGGTGACATTCTAAAAATGAGCAATTATGAAACTTTAAATATCTATGGCTTGATTGCTGGTTCATTGGTGTTTGGTCAAATTATAGGAGCGCTATTAGGCGACTTATTATTAGGAAATAAAAAAGCAATCATAATTGGAGCTATTCTCCATGCTGTTGGAGCATTTTCTTTATGTATTCCTTCTCTCACTGGACTTTATCTAGGCCTATTTCTTATCGTTTTAGGAAGTGGTTTCTTTGCTCCTAATATTACCTCCAATTTTGGAAAATTATATTTAAACAAACCTAAGCTTATAGATGCTGGTTTTACATTATATTATTTAATTATAAACTTAGGTGCTTTCTTCGGTATTATCTTAATAGGATATTTAGGAGAGACTATAGGTTTTAATGTTGGTTTTATTACTGCTGGTATTTTAATGTTGCTATCCATTTTACCTGTACTTCTTTCTAAAGAAGAAGTTCACATAAGGTTAAAAAAAACCTTATTCTCTGTAAGTAAAAAAGTTTTAACTATTTCAATTGCTTTTCTTCTTGTTGGTTTGTTTTGGGGAATCTATAAAATAGCTGGTACTCGTATTTTTGATTTACATGTACAGTTTAGAAAGTTACCTTCTTTAACTGTTCCTGTATCCTTTCTATCAGCTATAAATAGTTATTTTACTATCGTAGGCTGTTTAATTATTGCTATAATTTGGACTTATTTTTACAATAGTCAATTCTTTAAAATACTACTTGGATTTATTTTTGGAGTCTTATCATACGGGATTTTATTACTCATTCCAGAAATTCCAACCGAACAACATTTATTCATTTACATCGCTTCTATGTTTTTTATAGCGCTTTCTGAAGTACTTATTGCTCTCACAATTTTTGGAGTACTTTTACAATATTCAAATCCTAAATATTTGGCTATTTTAATCAGTCTTATGTTTATTCCTACAAGACTTATAGCACTATTATTTGGATTATTTGAGAATCATTTTGAAGAGAACTCTATGTTGGGGTTACAATTTAGCATCGTTGCTATGAGTATTATTGCCTTAGCGCTGATGGGATATTTATTATGGAATAAAAAATCAAACACTTATGAACTTGAGCAATAAAAGTTTAAAACATCACAAATTATGAAAAAAACATTTTTCCTTTTTAACCTTTTAATTGTAATAACTATAAGTTCGATTGCTCAAGAACAGTTGACGCTAGATCAATTCAAAGAGTTTTGCGATTCTTCTGGACTTGTTTTTAAAATGCCCGTTGGTTATAAAGTTACTAAGGTTAAAGAAAATCCTAATTTAGGATATTCTTTTGCCGTAATTAACAAGGATGCTTCTATGGAAATTAGATATACTATTTGGCCACTAAAAGCTGCATTGAAGGCCTATGAAGCATCTTTAAAGGATGAAAATTCAATGATGATTTCTCCTAACAATATTTATAAAGGGAGAATTCAAGCGAATGTTTTAAATATGACAGGTGGACAGATGTATAACATAGGTAGCTTTCCTCCACAAGCTGTAAAGAAAGAATTTAATGCAGACGATGGAGGATCGTGTTTTTTAAATTTCAATTCAGAATTTGGAAAAGGATATAAATATGGTCAATTCATCTATTTACATAAAGACAATACCGCCGATGTTATTATCACCTTTATGAGTAACCACAAGGAAAAACATTCTGACTTAATGATGGAAGGCTTTTATTCTTTGAAGTTTAAATAAATACAACTCATGTAACCTGATTTAATTTCAAGTCGTCTAAACAGAAAACTTAGAAATTAATCATGAAAAAAACATTCCTTTTCCTTGCTTTAGCTGGTGTTTTACAAAGCAACCTCCATCAGTTACAGGCGCAAGAAACAACTCCTACTGCTACCCTATTTTCGAGAATAGATAACTATTTTACTGCTGGAACCAAAAATGGTTTTTCTGGCGCTATTGCTGTAGTTAAAAACGGTAAAACAATTATTAATAAGGGTTATGGTATTGCCAATAAAGAAACCAACAGTCTTAACAATCCGAATACTATTTTTGATATTGGTTCTAACACCAAACAGTTTACTGCTACTGCTATTTTAAAACTTGCTGAGTTAGGCAAATTAAAACTTAACGATCCTTTAAGCAAGTATTTTAAAGAGCTTCCTGCCGACAAACAAAACATTACGATTCATCAATTACTTGCTCATTCCGCTGGTTTTACAGATTCTATTGGTCGCGATTTTACTGAAATATCGCAAAAAGACTTCTTCGAAAAGCTTTTTGCTACGCCTTTATTATCCAAACCTGGAGAGAAATACTCATATTCTAATGTTGGCTATAGTGTGTTAGGGAGAATTATAGAACTTACTTCTGGTCAACCTTATGAGGTATTTTTAAACAACTATCTTTTTACACCTGCGGGAATGTCACAAACCGGATATGTTTTACCAAAATGGGATACCAATCAAATTTCTCGTAGTTATAATCGAGGAATTATTGAAGGGAAATCGCCTATTTTTCGTTATCAAAAAGATAAAGGAGTTAACTGGCATTTGAAAGCTAATGGCGGAATCAATTCTACTCAAAACGATATGCTTCTTTGGCATAAAGCCTTAAAAGAGCACAAAATTTTATCGAAAGCATCTTTAGAAAAATTGCTTACTCCTGCGATTCATTATTCAAGTGGAAAATATAAATATGCTTATGCCTATGGTTGGGGTGTTCGAATTTTAGAAAACAATATTAAAAGAGTAGCTCACAATGGATCTAATGGTTCTTATTCACATTCGCTCATATGGTTTCCTAAAGAAGATATTTATATTGTATATGCAACCAATGCTAATAGCGATCGAGTTGAATTTGCTGCCTATCCAGTTGCAAAAATGCTATTGGACGAAAACTATGTTCCTAAACCAATACAAAACAATATTTTCTCATTTATATTGGAGTATGCAAAGCAACACCCTTCTAATAAACATCAAGAATTAATTGCTATTTTAAAAGAGCAATACGAAGATGACTTTACCCATTCAGGGGTTTTAAACACTACTGCTTACCTCATCCTTAAA
Organism: Tenacibaculum aiptasiae; assembly: GCF_965221665.1. Classification (NCBI taxonomy): domain Bacteria; kingdom Pseudomonadati; phylum Bacteroidota; class Flavobacteriia; order Flavobacteriales; family Flavobacteriaceae; genus Tenacibaculum; species Tenacibaculum aiptasiae. The sequence continues at coordinate 114,550 of NZ_CBDCSN010000003.1, read as the reverse complement.
TCGAATAAAAATCAAGATTGGGCATTGGAATTATTTAAAGAGAATGTAAAACTATATCCAAAAGACGGTAACCTATGGGACTCTTTAGCCGATGGATATAAAGCTCATAATTTAACTCAAGATGCTATTAGAAGTTATCAAAAAGCCGTTGAGTTGGGCTATACCGATTCGCAAAAAAAACTTGATGACTTGGTTAAGAATAATTAAAACCTTACATAATATAGTATAAAACCAATAGCGATTTTACATACTTAAAGACAACAGAGAATTTAAAGCGTTGCAAAAAACTGTAAACTATTACTTGTAATTTATTTTTTGTATTTTATAGACATTACTTTTTTTTATGGGATGATAAGCAAGAATAAAAACTAGTTTAACATCCCCTTAAAAATGCCCACTTATGGTGGGTATTTTTTTCTTTAATTTTTACAATCAAATACACATAAAGGCATTTTAACTATACTTATTGGCATCTAGTCGATATTGGAAAGATTATCTATTACTGATATATATCTTAGATTCTGTAAATTGAAATTATCCTAATGATTTTATTTACGTAATAGTTAAATTTTGAGAAGAAATAGTTTTATAAAATTATTTCTTCTCTTTTTCTATAAGGTAAACTCTTGTTTTTATTATAACTGTGAAGTATTAAAGCACATATAAATATTACCTTTTATTTAATAGTCTTTCTTTTGATAAGCAACAAAATATCTGAAATGTGCGTATACACTACAACAGGAACTATGACACCCGCTAACAATATTATTGGAAAGTAAGCTATTCCCCTGTTAGGTACTGCGTATCCATATCTTTGGTATAACATTTCTTGAGATAATACACCGTTGATAAAAACAAATAGCACTAAGCACACTCCTACAATATTCCAACCTATTAAAAGTTGCCTATTAATTGTTTTGTAATGCATCCAAACAACCAATAATATAGCTGTCATTCCTGGTATAATATCGAAGTTCCAACCTTTGTAAGTCATTTCCATGGGAAGCCATTCTCTTATTGCTAATTGAAATAATAATAGTTCTATAGGAAATCGGACAATATGAAGTGCTGTACTCCAACGAATGTCTCTATTATTATAAATTGTTTTTGCTCTAAGTAAATACAGAATAAATACTGTAGTTGGTATAATGATAAGGCCAAACCGAGAAACACTATCTCCTTCTTTAAAATGATAAACTCCTATATAGGACAAAATAGAAATAAGGACAATCCAAACTAGGAAAATAGTTGCAGTGGTAATTGATAGTTTATTTGATTTTATAAACATAAAAACTGTATACACTGTAAGTAATATAAACGAAATTGAAATGTATAAAGGTAAGTTTGGAATCATCTTTTTTAAGTTTTACTCAAAAATACGTTCCGCTATCTGTTAAAAACTTGCCATATGACAAGAAATACTATTGAATGATTTCTTTTCTAATTCTACTTAATGAAGTATCGGTAATTCCTAAAAAAGAAGCAATATGTTTTAAGGAAGCTTTTTGAATAATTTCTGGAGAGTTCTCTACCAAATCTTGATATCGTTCTTTAGCTGTTTCTGTAATCATAGCCAAGCTTCTTTGTTTAAACTCAAAAAAGTTTTTTGATAAATGAGCCCTTCCCCATTCTCTATACTTTTCTGATAAATTAAAATGTTCTTGAAATGTATCAAAATCTTTAGCCCATAACTCAGTATCTTCCATTACTTGTATATACTCTTTGGTGGGAGTTCTTAAGAAAAAAGAAGTTTCTTCCAAAATAATAGCTCCCTTACCATAAAAATTAGTGGTTACTTCATTTCCTTTTACATCTATAACAAACGAACGTAAAAATCCTTTTTCTACTAAATAATAATGATTGACTACCTTTCCTGAATTGATTAAGAAATCGCCCTTTTTTACTTTAATAAGCTGATATCCTGAAAAAATTACTTGTTGCTCCTCTTTAAATAATAACAAATCTTTAAACTCATGAGTAAGCACAGTAATTGGTTCCATTAATGTAAAATTTTAAATAACAACTCTTTTAAAATATCAGCATGTGATTGGTTCGCCCCTACTCCTTTACTCTTTACATCTGCCTCTCTTAATAAGGCTATGATTTGTGATACTTTACGCATTGGGTAATTACGAGCTGCTGAGCTATAATCATCAACAAAGTAAGGGTTAACTCCTAAATTTTTTGCTACCGATGCTTTTGATTTGTCTTGCAATCCATGATACATTAATAGCTGTGTAAAAAAGCTATTTAATAAGGAAATAGTCATTACCAATGGATTGTTCTTTGGATTCTGTGCAAAGTAGTTGATTATTCTATTCGCTTTTACTACATCTTTTTGTCCTACTGCTTTTCGTAACTCGAAATTATTGAAGTCTTTTGAAATTCCTATATTCTCTTCAATATGCTTATCGGTTATAATCGTTTCTTTAGGTAAAACAGAGATTAGTTTATCTAACTCATTAGATATTTTACTCAAGTCAGTTCCTAAAAACTCCACCAACATTTGAGAAGCTTTTGGTTCTATATTGTACTTCTTACCTCCTAAAACCTTACGAATCCAATCGGCTACTTGGTTTTCATACAGCTTTTTGCTTTCAAATATCAATCCATTTTTAGCAATGGTTTTATATGATTTCTTACGCTTGTCTAGCTTCTTGTATTTATAGTTAAATACCAATACCGTTGTAGGTTGTGGATTGGCTGCATAGGCTTCAATCTTATCTATGGTACGACTTAAATCTTGTGCTTCTTTTACTATAATTACTTGACGCTCCGCCATCATTGGAAAACGCTTTGCTGAAGAAACAATTTCTTCCATAGAAACGTCTCTACCATACATTACTACTTGGTTAAATCCTTTTTCAGATTCTTCAAGTACGTTTTCTTCTATATAATCAGAAATTTTATCAATATAATAAGGTTCTTCTCCCATTAAAAAGTAAATAGGCTTTAGGTTTCCTTCTTTTATATCAGATATGATGGATTTTATTTCGTTCATTTTCTTACTTTTGATTTATGCAAAAGCTCAATCTTCCTAGCTATACATTCAAGACCAAAAGTAACGAAAATAAGATGCTTATTTTCGATAATTTGAGAAAAAAATATGTGGTATTAACTCCCGAGGAATGGGTGCGTCAACATTTTGTTGAGTACTTAGTTAAGGAAAAAAACTACCCTGTTTCTTTAATAGCTATTGAAAAACAGCTTACTATAAATAACAGAAAAAAAAGAACAGATATTTTAATCTTTAACTCTAACGGTAAACCAAATATTATTGTTGAATGTAAAGCACCATCTGTTAAAATAACACAAGATACTTTTGACCAAATAGCTCGATACAATCTTAAGCTAGATGCCAACTATCTTGTTATTACCAATGGTTTGGAACATTATTATTGTAGTTTGGATAAAGAAAACGAAACCTATGTGTTTTTAAGGGATATTCCTTCTTATAATTAACAAATTATTGCATCACTTAATCACTTTAAAAGTGTATTTTTGCCGTCTTGAAAACTGCAATCGTCATATTAAATTGGAACGGTAAAAAATTGTTAGAACAGTTTTTACCATCAGTCGTAAATTTTAGCTCTAATGAAGCCGAAGTTTATGTTGCTGACAATGCTTCTACTGATGACTCTATTGCTTTTGTAAAAGAACATTATCCTAGTGTTAAAATTGTTGAAAACAAAGAAAATGGTGGATACGCTAAAGGGTATAATGACGCTTTACAACATATAGATGCAGACATTTATTGTTTACTAAACTCTGATATTGAAGTTACCGAAAATTGGTTAACTCCTATTTTAAAAACTTTTAAAGAAGAGGAAAACACTGCTATTATTCAACCTAAGCTATTAGATTTTAAAGACAAAACTAAATTCGAATACGCTGGTGCTGGTGGTGGTTTTATTGACTTATATGGTTATCCTTATTGTCGTGGTCGAGTTTTCAATCACTTAGAAACCGATAACGGTCAGTTCAACGATACGACTTCTATTTTTTGGGCTTCTGGCGCTTGTTTGTTTATACGTTCTGAAGTATACCATAAATTACATGGTTTTGATGAAGACTATTTTGCTCATCAAGAAGAAATTGACTTATGTTGGCGTGCTCAAAATGAAGGCTACACTATTAAATATGTAGGAAGCTCTACAGTGTATCATGTTGGTGGAGCTACTTTACAAGAAAGTAACCCTCATAAAACTTTTTTAAACTTTAGAAACAGCTTACTTAACATTGTTAAAAATGTACCTAAACAATGGTTCTTGTTTGTTGTTTTTTCTCGTTTAATTTTAGATGGTGTTGCTGGACTAAAATTTATGCTTGAATTAAGACCTATACATACATGGGCTATTTTAAAAGCACACTTTAGCTTTTACAAGAACTTTTTTAAGTTTTTAAGTAAACGTAAAACACTTCAGAAAAAGTCTACTTACAATTTACACACGTCAATTGTTTGGCAACACTTTGGTTTAAGAAGAAAGAAATTTGAAAACCTGCGTTAGGTTTATTCTAATATTTTATTTCCTTCTAAGTTAGATAGTCTAAAGTCCTTAACTTCTCCCACTCCTTTAAACCTAAAACGAACTCCCACAATTGTTCCTATAGACTCTTTATAAGCTTTTCTATACACTTGAGTACTATCAATAAAAACACTTACTTTTTTATTTTGATTCAGTACCTTAATTTTTCTGAAATCTGATAAATCCGTGCCTAATGCAGACAAGTCGTTCTTTTTACCTTCCAAGTACACATCACTCAACATTAAATTCATTTCTGAAGCACAGCCTGTAATTGAAAACGGAATTAAAAAAGCGCTTTTTGTACCGATAATAATCAAGGTTGTTTTCTGACAAACGCCCCATTTTTCATTAAATGTACTTTTAATTTTACTTTCCAATTGAAAATTATCTCCCGAGAAATCTCCTAAGTCATCTACAAAGTGAAAAGTAGAATTTACTGGTTTTTCATTGCCACTAATTTCTTCAAACACCTCTTTTGAAAAGGCTAATGTATTTTTGACTTTTACTTGCTCTTGCTCAAAATACTTTGGTATAGGCTTATAATCTATGGTACCCATCCAACCTTTTGTTTTTATAAATAAATCGTGCTCTCTAACAATTTCATTATCTATTAACAGCTTAGCTCTAAAATAACCTGGATAATAATATTGTCCTGTAGCTTGTGTTTGATCTTTATTAATTTCTATTGTTTTAGAAGTGTCCCAATATTGTTGAATTAAAATATTATTAGAAGTGACTCCTTCTAAATTGAAATCGAAAATTACTGAATTAGGTAAACCTTCAACAATCGGTTTACTTTTAAAAAGGATTTTAGAATAATCTTTAGCTTCTGCACTTTTATTATTTGACATAGCTAGTATTGATATAAACAATACGGCAATAATAAATGCTGAAAACATAATAACTCGAAAGTTAGCAGAAACTGTTTTTTGGTAAAAGGTAAGTTTCGATTCTTTTTTAGCATTCTTAAAATCTCTCCAATTTACATAACCTGCAAATTGAGCCAAAGCATTTAGCGTACTAATACTTGGAGTGCTCTTATAATTAACTCTTCCCCAAACTCTTTTTAAGGTAGTGGCACTTAACAACACTTTTGTCTCTTCATGAATCTTTTCACTCAATTCTGTAAAAACATTATTATGCCATAATTTAGAGTCTCCCCAATTTAGCTTCTCTTCTATTAGGCTCAAGCACTTTTGTAATTCGGTATGTTCTTTAAAAGTATTCATTCACTACAAAAATCACCAAAAATTACCACTTGAACAACTATGAATGAACTTGAACATGTTTGTTTCTCTCTGAAAAATAACTTTTTAGACTTTTGAGCAAAAATTAAACACATTAATCATGAACTCAAGATTATTAGCCATTCTATTATTCGTTACCTACTTTGGATATTCTCAAAAGCACATTCCTTTAGACACTATTAATTGGGATATCAAAGCGAAGTCTTATATTATTGAAAACTACAAAGGCAAAGATGCTATTTACTTACAAGCTGGATCTATAACTCTAAAAGATAAAACCTTCTTAAATGGAACTATAGAGTTTGATATTTTCTTAAAAGAAGAACCTGCTTTTCCAGGTGTTTATTTTAGAACTACCAAAAGCTTAGATTCTGAACAATGGTATATGAGACCACATTTATCTGGAAAACCAGATGCAAATCAAGCTGCTCCAACTACAAAAGGAATTAGTCCTTGGCAATTGTACTTTGGTAAAAAGTATTCATTTCCTCATAAATATAAATTTGACGATTGGACACATGTTAAACTTGTAGTAAATGATAACAAAGCACAAGTATATTTAGACTATTCCGACAAGCCTAACTTATCTTGGAACTTGTTTAACCCAACTCAAGAAGGAGGAATTAGTTTTAGAGGCGGAAATTCAAGCGGTTTACATTTGGCTAATATTAAAATAACTCCTAATAAATCTGAGATTATTAATTTTGCACCATTAGATAGAAAACCTATTAAAAACCTTGTTTCTAAATGGAAAGTATCTAATAAGTTTGAAGAAAAACAACTTGATAACTTAAACAACTTTAAATCACTTTTAAATTCTAGAAAATGGATTGGTACTACTGAAATCGAGGAAGGTACTGCTGCTAATATTTCTAGAGTAGTTCAACTAAGGGATGGAAAACCAGGTAATACTGTTTTTGCTAAAATTGACATTCATTCTGATAAAGTTCAAACTAAAATTTTCGAATTTGGCTATAGTGATCGTGTTGTTGCTTTTCTGAATGAAAAGCCTATATATAGAGGAACTAATAGGTGGCGATCTAGAGATTATAGATATTTAGGAACTGTAGGTCTTTTTGATGCTATTTACTTGCCTCTTAAAAAAGGAAAAAACACGTTAGTTATGGCTGTTTCTGAAGACTTTGGTGGTTGGTTAATTACTGGACGATTTAAAAATAGTAAGCACGTTAAGGTTATTGAGTAATAGAATTCTCGGTCTTTATGCTAAGCCTTCTTCATCTTTATAGATATAATAAAGTAAAAAGAATACCGAAATACCTCCAAATGTATGCCATAGCCAATGAGTTCCCATAGGTAATATGATAGCTAGGTTATCTAAAGTTCTAAAAAACACTGCTATCAAAAATATAACACATGCCAATATCATTAGTTTCGCATGTTTCCAATGAGTTAAATATAAATACCAAAAAATTGGACCTACTAGTGATATGGCTGTGATTAAATAATTTACTGACGAATCATACTCTTCAGGAATTGGTAACATCCTTGGTAAAATGGATAATACTATTATTGAAGTAATAATTAACAATCGGGACTTCCATCCTTTCTTTACTTTAAAGATAAAAAAGACTACTCCCATTAAGCTTAATAACATAATAGGGATCCAATCTAACATAATCCAAAACTCATGGCTTCTAGTTGCATGATAGACAGTTCCTCCTACCCAACTTATAAAAATAATGGGCAAACAGCTTAGTAAAAACAAGTGTTGCTTTTTACTTTCATATATTTTCTTACCTAAATAATATATGATTGCTAAAAAAATTAGATTGCTAAACGTATTGAAAGGTTCAACAGGCATTCTGCCTGCTATTGTTTCTTGGTAAATTGGCCCGCTATCATTTGGAAATTGCTCTAGTAAACAGTATAGTATCGTCATAAATAAACATCATCTATCTCATTTACAACAAGATAAGAAAATAATCGTTTATTTACAAAATGTCTAAACTTCCTTTTCCTTCACGAATAACCTCTGGTTCACTGGTAGTTAAGTCAATAACAGTAGATGCATAATTATCTCCATAGCCTCCATCAACTACTACGTCTACTATGTTTTGCCATTTTTCATAAATCAATTCAGGATCCGTAGTATATTCTAATACTTCATCCTCATCATGAATAGATGTTGATACAATAGGATTTCCTAGAGCTTCAACAATAGCTCTTGCTATGTTGTTATCTGGAACACGAATACCTACTGTTTTTCTTTTCTTAAAAACCTTTGGTAAAGAATTACTTCCAGGTAATACAAAGGTATAAGGTCCTGGTAAAGCTCTTTTTAAAATTTTATAGGTTGGTGTATCTATTTGTTTTACATAATCTGACAAATGACTCAAATCATTACAAACAAATGAAAAGTTTGCTTTTTCTAATTTAACACCTTTAATTTTTGCAACTTTTTCTAGTGCTTTTGTATTGGTAATATCGCAGCCTAATCCATAAACAGTATCTGTTGGATAAATTACCAAGCCTCCTTTTTGTAGTACATCTACAACTTTTTCTATTTGTTTTGGACTTGGGTTATCGCTATATAGTTTTATGAATTGTGCCATATTTTTTAATAATTATCAAAATCGAAATCATCTAAACTTTCAAAATCATTAAACTCATCGTCTAAATCTTTTGTCAAATCATCCGCTTTAAATTCTTTATCTGGTGCTTCTGCTGGTACTTCTCCTACCGACAAAATTGTTTTTGCTTCATTAACCACTTCATTAGACTGTTCTATTACTTCAACATAGAAAGTCCACATTTGTAAAAAATCATAAACATAAATTAGCTTATCATTATTACTTGGTAATTCCTCTTTTAAAACACAAGTAGCCATTGACAGTCCTTCTCCAGCTTCAGCCATGTTAAATAATGGAATTTCTTCTCCTTGGTTCCAACCTTCATCTGTACGGTAAAAAGAGGCCATTTCCTGACCATCAAAACCAAATGATTTTGATATTTCAAAATGTAAATCTTCTAACGATTTTCCTTCGTTTACTGTTAAGGTTCTGATTACATCTTCTTCTGTATCTAAAATTACGCGTACTTTATACATTCTATCATTTTTAGTAGCCACAAAAATACGTATTTTTGAATGATAATTTTAGTAAAATGAATAAGCAAGAATCTCTAAATATACTTAATAGCTACAATAAGAACACCTTAATGGAAACTTTAGCTATTGAATTTATTAATTTTGGTGATGATTTTATTACCGCTAAGATGCCTGTAAACCCAAAAGTTCATCAACCTTATGGATTATTGCACGGAGGAGCCACTGCTGCTTTAGCTGAAACTGTTGGTAGTTCTGCTTCTGCTTTTTTCTTAAAAGATCCTAATAAAATAGTAAAAGGAATTGAACTAAGTATTAATCATTTAAAAAGTAAAAAGACAGGAACTGTCTTTGCCACTGCAAAGGCAATTCATAAAGGAAAAACTACTCATTTATGGGAAGTTAGAGTGGTAGATGAAGAAAATACTTTAATTTCTTTATGTAAAATAACCAACATTGTTTTAGATAAAAAGTAAATGACATTATTAAAAAAAATATTAAAAATTGTGGGAGCTATTCTTTTTGTAGCTCTTTTAGTTCTTTACTATTTATTTTCAAGTTTTACAGCTCCTAAGTCTGATGAAGAAGTTACAGACAGCTTTAAAAACAGTAGCGTAAAGCCTGTTATTTCTCACGATACATTTAAAAACTATAAATTCCGAAAACTAACTATACAAAAGGATACTACTTTACCTACACTTGTATTTGTTCACGGAACTATTGGTTCATCTACCGATTTTATTGAATATATGAAAGACAGTTTACTTTTAAGCAAGGTAAATATGATTTCATACGATAGAATTGGATATAACTATAAAGATGCAAATCCTGTACAAGAAAGTATTGCTTTTGAACGCGATATGCTACAACATATTATTCAGGGCTTAGATCATCAAAAAACAATATTAGTTGGTTACTCTTATGGTGGACCAATTGCTTTAGCTATTAAAGAAAAAATTAATAAAACAATTTTATTAGCTCCAGCCGTTTACAGTAAAGTAGAGCCAATGCCTTGGGCTGTTAATTTATACAAATCAAAATTAACTAGATGGCTTGTTCCTGATATATGGCAAGAAGCTTCGAAAGAAAAAATGTCTCATCAAAAAGATTTACAAAAGTTTGAAAACAATTGGAAATCTTCTCCTAATAAAGTTATAAGTATTCATGGATCTAACGATTGGATTGTTCCTTATGAAAACTCAACTTTTTTAGAACAACAGTTCCCCAAAGAACAATTTAAATTAATTTCTATTAAAGATGCTGGGCATGGATTTATTTGGAGCAACTTTAAAGAAATTAAACAACAACTACTAAATCAAATAGATTGAATATATTCTCAGCAACAAAAAAAGCATTAGAAAACAGGCTTCCTTTTGTTATTTACAGAAAATCAGGTACAACAATACTAAAAGCTTGGTTTCAAAAAAACGATACTTTATACACTTCTGAAAATTACACAGAAAGTGGTTTTGTTTTTGCTCCTTTTGACAATAACAACTCTGCTATTTTAATTCCTGAAACAGAATCGTCTTTTTTTCAAGAAGAAATAGATTTAGATATTAAAGTATCTCAGCAAAAAGAGTTTGATTCAAACAATTCTTCTAAAAAAGAACATATTGAATTAGTTGAAAAAGGTGTAAAAGCTATTAGTGATAACTTGTTTAAAAAAGTTGTTTTATCGAGAAAAGAAGAAGTTAAACTTAATTCTTTTAACGCTATTGAAACTTTTCAGAAACTTCTTGTAAACTATTCTAGCGCTTTTACTTATTTATGGTATCATCCTAAAGTTGGTATGTGGTTAGGTGCAACCCCTGAAACATTAGTTAAAATTGAAGGTACTCATTTCAAAACAATGTCACTAGCAGGAACACAAGTTTTTAATGGAACTACTGATGTTACTTGGAAAACAAAAGAAATAGAAGAACAACAATTTGTAACTGACTATATAAATGATAGAGTTTCTAAGATTTCTAAGGAGATTAAAATTTCTAAAACTGAAACTATTAAAGCTGGAAATTTATTACACTTACGTTCTGTTATCAGAGGAACCATAAACGCTGAAAACTCAACATTAATAAAAGCCTTACACCCTACTCCTGCTGTTTGTGGTTTACCTTTAGAGCCTTCAAAAAAATTCATTTTAGATAATGAAAATTATAACAGAAGCTTTTATACTGGCTTTTTAGGTGAATTGAATTTAACCAACAATAACCAAAATATATCAGAACTCTTTGTAAATCTTAGATGTATGGAGATTAAAAATAATTCAGCACTTGTTTTTATTGGTGGTGGAATTACTTTAGATAGTAACCCTGAAAATGAGTGGAAGGAAACAGTTGCTAAAACTTCAACTATGAGGAAAGTTTTATAAACTTACTTCCTTTTGTTAAAAATAAAAACCACCTATTGATGTTGATTTCAATGGTGGTTTTCGTGTGTAAATTGAATTTGAATTGATTTTTTTAAGCATTCAGTTAAAAGCATAAAATTTCTTTACGCTAAAAATTAAACGCTAAACAGTTTCTTCTGTTTAAATATCTTCGAAAGAAACGTCAGTAAAGCTTTCTGTAGATGCTTTTGCTTCTGCTACTTCTTCTTTTTTATAATCTTTCTGGTGACGCTCACTAATTACTTCAGAACCTTTTTCGTTTACGATAAAGTCAGTTGCTTTATTCAACATTTCTTTAAAGTCAGAAAAATCTTCTTTATATAAATAAATCTTGTGCTTTTGATAGTGGAAAGAACCATCATCATGAGTAAATTTCTTACTTTCAGTCACAGTTAAATAATAATCATCTGCTTTTGTAGACCTAACGTCAAAAAAGTACGTTCTTCTCCCTGCTCTTAAAACTTGTGAAAAAATTTCTTCTTGTTCTACTCTCTCGCTCATAATTCGTTTCTTAAATAATAGTTGTTTACTTAGAATTGCTCAACAAATCTAACAAAATATTTGACTTGACAATACGAAACACTACATTTCTTTTTCTAAAAGTTGTTGTTCGTATAATTCTTTATAATATCCTTCTTCTTCTATTAATTGATTATGAATACCTTGCTGAATTATATTTCCTTCATCTAAAACTATAATTTTATCTGCATTCTTAGCTGATGAAACTCTGTGACTTATAATAATTGTAGTTTTATCGCTAGATATTCTTTCTAAGTTTGATAAAATTTGTTCTTCTGTTTCAGTATCTACTGCCGATAAACAATCGTCAAAAATTAAAATCTTAGGATTTTTTATAATGGCTCTTGCTATAGAAGTACGTTGTTTTTGTCCTCCTGAAAGCGTTACTCCTCTTTCTCCTAAAATAGTTTTATAACCGTCTTTAAAACCAATGATATTATCGTGAATTACAGCATTCTTGGCTGCGTCCACAATTTCTTCTTCAGAAGCATTTTCTTTACCAAACTTTATATTGTTTTCTATTGTATCTGAAAATAAAAATGGATCTTGAGGTACAAAACCTATTTGACTTCTAACATCATTTAAATTACGAGTTTTAATATTTTCACCATCTATTAATACTTTACCTTCTGTTACATCATATAAACGTGAAATCAGATTTATTACTGTAGATTTTCCACTTCCTGTTTTTCCTAATATAGCTAAGGTTTCTCCTTCATTTATAGTAAAAGTTACACCTTTCAACGCAGTAATACCAGTATCATCATAAGTTAACGATACTTTTTTAAACTCTACTTTTCCTTTTATTTTTGTAGGTTTTTCAACTGTATTTTCTATTTCTGGGACCTGCTCTAAGAATTCGTTAATCCTTTGTTGTGAAGCTTCTGCTTGTTGTACCATAGAAGTAACCCAACCAACAACTGCAACTGGCCAAGTAAGAATATTTACATACATAACAAAAGCAGCAATAGCCCCTACTTGAATTTCTCCAGCAATATATTGTGTTCCTCCGATGTATAATACAATAATGTTACTAATTCCTATTAATAATATCATAAGAGGAAAAAACAAAGCTTGAACTTTATACAAATCAATATTCTTTTCTTTACTCTGATTTGCGATCTCATCAAATGAAGTAATCACTTCTTTTTCTATTCCATAGGATTTTACAACATTAATTCCTGAAAAGAACTCTTGATTAAACGTTGTTAACTTCGATAAATACTGCTGAACAATTGTACTCCTTTTATTAATTTGCTTACTCAAGATAAAAATTGATATCGATAACACTGGAAATGGAATCATCGTATAAAAAGTAAGCTTTGGCGAAATTGCATACATTTGAGTAAAACCAATAATAAAAGATATAATCATATTTAATGAATACATAATAGCTGGACCAAAATACATACGTACTTTAGATACATCTTCGCTAATACGATTCATTAAATCACCTGTTCTATTCTTTTTATAAAAGTTAATCGATAGGTTTTGATATTGTTGATAGATTTCATTCTTTAAGTCAAACTCAATCATACGCGACATTACAATAATAGTTTGCCTCATTAAGAAAGTAAAAAAACCTCCTAGTAGAGTTACACCAACAATCAATAATATATTATTAAGTAGTATAGTTTTAACCTCAGATAGTTCTGTTAACTTACCCAACTGATAATCTTCTACTACATTGAGAGAATCTCCAACAAAATCAGGAATTTTAAGTGTTAATATTTTAGATAATATTGTAATTAACACACCTAAAAGTAATCTCCATTTATATTTTACAAAGTATTTATTAAGATATTGTAATGCTTTCAAATTTAAATTTATGTTTAAATAAAAAAATTAAACTAACAAATGCTTTTTGTTAATAATAACATAATTTAGTTCTCTTTTTTTGCTTATGTTTTGACGATTTCTTACTTTTGCACTCGAATTTTTGAGATTTATAAAACAGTCTCAAATTAAAAAACAACTAAAAATGACATCAGAAATCATTGATACTAAAGATCTTAAGAACGACCCAGTATTTGGTCAACTTTCTTTCGATAATCACGAGCAAATTGTTTTTTGCAACGACGAAGATACAGGATTAAAAGCAATAATTGGTATTCATAACACAACTTTAGGACCTGCTTTAGGTGGTACTAGAATGTGGCAATATAAAAGCGAGTGGGAAGCATTAAATGATGTTTTACGTTTATCTCGTGGGATGACATATAAATCGGCTATTACTGGATTAAATCTTGGTGGTGGTAAAGCTGTTATTATTGGGGATGCTAAGACTCAAAAGAATGATGCTTTAATGCGTAAGTTTGGTGAGTATGTAAATTCTTTAAGTGGAAAATACATTACTGCTGAAGACGTTGGAATGGAAACTCGCGATATGGATATTATCCGCGAAGTTACTCCTCACGTAACTGGTGTTTCTGAAGCGATTGGTGGATCTGGAAACCCTTCTCCTGTTACTGCTTATGGAGTATACATGGGAATGAAAGCTGCTTCTAAATATAAGTTTGGTTCTGAAAACTTAGATGGTAAAAAAGTATTAGTACAAGGTGTTGGTCATGTTGGAGAAACTTTAGTTAAGCATATTACTGATGAAGGTGCTCAAGTTATCTTAAATGACATTAACGAAGCTCGTTTAGAGGAGTTAAGCAAAAAGTACGGTGCAAACGTAGTATTAGGAAACGATATTTACGGTTTAGATATCGATATCTATGCTCCATGTGCTTTAGGTGCTACAGTAAACGATGAGAGTATTTCTCAATTAAAAGCTAAAGTTATTGCTGGTGCTGCTAACAATCAATTAGCAAACGAATTAAAACACGGTAAATTATTACAAGAAAAAGGAATTGCTTATGCTCCTGACTTCTTAATTAATGCTGGTGGAATTATTAATGTATATGCAGAAGTAGTTGGTTATGACAAAGCTGAAAGCTTAAAAAGAACTGAAAACATTTACAATACTACATTAGATATTTTCAATTTAGCAGAAAAAGAAAACATCACTACACATCAAGCTGCTTTCAATATTGCACAGTCAAGAATTGATGCACGTAAAAAAGAGCAAAATAGCTAGATAAAAAACAAAAAAGTTTTACTTTTGCAGAGCGTTAGAAACAATTTCTATCGCTCTTTTTTTTAAAGTTCTTTAAAATGATTAACAGAAGACATATTCGAGTTAAAGTAATGCAATCGGTTTATGCGATGCAGCAATCACACAGTGATGATTTAGTGAAGGAAGAAAAGTTTTTAAAACACAGCATACAAAAAATGTACGATTTGTATGTTTTAAACCTTCAGTTATTAGTAGAAGTACAAAAATTAGCTCGTAAAAGAATTGAACTTTCAAAAAAGAAAATACTTGCGACTAAAGAGGATTTAAATCCTAACGAAAAATTTATCAATAACAGACTTATTAATCTATTAAACGAAAGCGTTAGTTTAGAAGGTTATGTGGAATTAAATAAGCTTAACTATTGGGAACTTGATGACGAGTATATCAAAATCCTTTTAGATGAACTTCAAAATAGCGACATGTATAAAAAGTACATGAATACAGTTGAAGATTCATATAATGTAGATAGAGCTTTTGTAATTGAGTTTTTTAGAGAAATAGTAGCTCCTAACGAAAAGCTAGCTGATTACTTTGAAGATAAAATGATTTCTTGGATTGATGATATTCCTTTTGTAAACACTTGGATTATTAAATCTTTAAACAAACAGAAACCACAAAATCCTTTTATTTTAGGAAGCCTTTATAAAGACAATGAAGATAAATTGTTTGTATCTAATTTGTTTACAAAGACAATGCTTAATCAGCATAAATATGAAGAAGATATTATAGACAAAACTCCAAACTGGGAAGCAGATAGAATAGCCGACATTGATATGATTATTATTAAAATGGCTATTACTGAATTTTTACATTTCCCTTCTATACCTAGTAGAGTAAGTATTAATGAGTATATCGAGTTAGCTAAGGATTACTCTACAAACAAAAGTGGATATTTCATAAACGGAGTTTTAGATAAATTAGCAAAAGATTATTTAGCCTCTGATAAGATGGTTAAAATAGGTAGAGGTTTGTTATAATTTATTATTTTTACAACAGAATAAATTAAATATTTTTTAAAATGAAAAAAATAGCAATAGCAATAGCGTTTTTCGTTTCAACAGGAATGTTAGTTTCTTGTGGTCAAGGAAATGCATCATCAAAAGTAAAAAAGGAGAATGTTGAGAAAGCAGAAAAAAGAGATACTTCTATAAGCTTAGGTGCTCCAACTGTTTCTTTTGATAAAGAAGAGTATGACTTTGGTACCGTTAATGAAGGAGAAGTTGTTGAAACTACTTTTGTTGTTACAAATACTGGTAAATCAGATTTAGTAATTACTAATGCTCAAGCTAGCTGTGGATGTACTGTACCTGTTTGGCCAAGAACCCCTATTGCACCTGGTAAAACTGGAGATATTAAAGTAAGCTTTAACACTAACGGAAAACCAAACAAACAATCTAAGTCAATAACTTTATCTACTAACACAGAAAAAGGAAGAGAAATTCTTAAAATTTCTGGTATGGTAACTCCTAAAAAGAAAGCTTAATGTTTACAACCATTTTCTTACAAGCAAGCTCACAAGAAAGCATTATGAACATGCTTCCTTTTATTGCTATGATTGGTGTTTTTTACTTTCTGATTATTCGTCCACAAATGAAGCGTCAGAAAAAAGAAAAACAATTCCAAACCACAATAAAAAAAGGAATTAAAGTAGTTACATCTAGTGGTATTCATGGTAAAATTACCGAAATTAACGATTCAGATAATACAGTGACTATTGAAACTGGAGCTGGTAAAATTAAGTTTGAACGCTCAGCTATCTCTATGGAGCTTAGTAAAAAATATAATACTACAGAGAAAAAATAGTATTCCTATATTTAAAAAAAGTGAGCTTATAAGCTCACTTTTTTGTTTTTTATATAGATTGCATAATATTTAAATTTTGAATAAAACTTTCAACATACCTAAAACCTTTTTTGGTTTTTTAATAGCTTCTATCCTTTTTTGGCTACTTATAAACCTATCTAAAGAATACACTTCTATTTCAAACTTAGAAATAGTATATACTGATTTACCTCAAAAAAAGATACTGCTCTCTCCTCCTCTAAAAAAGCTACCTGTACTTATAAAAGGAACTGGATTTAACTTAATTTCTGCTAAAATTGCTAACAAACCTATAAAGCTTAGCCTAAAGAAGCTTTCTAAAAAAAGCGCAAACGATTATTATTTTTTATCAAAAAATATATTCCAAGACATTCAAGATCAATTAAAATCCGGAACAGAATTAACTCAAATTCAAAAAGACAGTATCTTATTAAAAATAGGAACATTATATTCAAAAAAAGTTCCATTAATAGCGAATCTTAACACTACTTTTCAATTAGGTTATGATTACTCTAGTCCTACTACTATTACTCCTGATAGTATTTTAATTTCTGGGGATGAAACTTTTTTAAAAAACATCAACTCATTGATGCTTGAAAAAATTAACTTAGAAAACATCTCAGAAAATAAAAGTATTCAATCTGCTATTCTATTCCCAAAAGAAGGAGAAATTAAAACAAATATCACTTCCGCAAAAGTTAACGTTTATGTAGATAAATTTACAGAAGGTGAAGTTGAAGTTCCTATTTCAGTTAAAAATGCTCCTAAAAGCATTAACATCTACCCTAAGAAAGTAAAATTAATTTACAAAGTAAGTTTAAATAACTTCAATAAAGTTACTCCAGATTTATTTAAAGTTGAATGCAACTATCATCAAATAGAAAATAACGGTACCGATTATTTAACCCCAAAGCTAATTGTTTCATCTGACTTGGTTTCTTCTGTAAGAATTACTCCAAATAAAATAGATTTTTTAATTCATAAATAATATGGTTGTAGGATTAACGGGTGGTATTGGTAGCGGAAAATCAACGATCTTAAAAATGTTTTCCAAATTTGAAAACGTTGCAGTTTATATTGCCGATGAAGAGGCAAAAAAGCTCATGACTTCTTCTAGTGAAATTAAATCTCAATTAATTGCTGAATTTGGAGAAGAAACCTATAAAGACAACCAACTAAACAGAGAGTACTTAGCTAATATTGTTTTTAAAGATAAAAGCAAGCTAACCAAACTAAATTCTATAGTACATCCAGTTGTTCATAAACACTTACAAAACTTTATTGATAACAATTCAAAAAAGAAATACATACTTTATGAAAATGCTATTCTTTTTGAAAATGGTAGCAATCATATTTGCGACAAAATAATCACCGTAACTGCTCCTGAAAACATCAGATTAGAACGTGTTTTAAAACGAGATAACTCGAACATAGAAGCTGTAAAAAACAGAATGAAAAATCAGTGGAATCAAACTAAAAAAACACTACAATCTCATTATATAATTGAGAACCTGACACTTAACTCAAGTAATGATCAGGTGTTAAAAATCCACAATAATTTAACAAAAAAGTCTAAGTAATTTACGTTTTATTAATGCTTTTTCTTAAAATTATCTTAATTTTACACTAACTTTGTTAATCTAAGTTAAAAGAAAACATCCCTTCACTTTATTGATTTATTTTTGAATAATGGGTAAGAAAATTTTCATGCTTATTGTTGTTTTAATGAGTATTTCATTAATAGGAATAATCTCTGTTCAAGTATACTGGATTAAAGACGCTATTAAAAATAAACAGCAACAATTCGACAACAACGTATTTATTGCTTTAGCTGGTACTTCTGAAAGTATAAAAGATAGAGAACACGATGAATTTATTCAAAACAACCAAGAGTTTTTAAAAGACAAGAAGTTTGTATCTGATGCCGAAATAACAACATACCTTATTCAGCAAATAGATACTACTAACAAAAGAAAATTCACATTTGGAACAACAATATTAGGTGAGAGTATAAAAATGCCTGGTGATTTTATTAATAATGACTCTATTATTTTTAAACGCTATTCAGGAAAACAAGATTTTTATTCCTCTCAAATAATTAAATCTGAAAATAAAGACTTTCCTTCTTTTACTAAAGAGAATAGTTTTTCTACCTATAAAACATACTCAAAATTTAATAAACAGTTGATTGAAGATATGTTTCGTCAAAGAAAAAGATTATATCCTATCCATCAACGTGTAAGTAATAAAGAACTAAATGAAACCATTAAGTACGAATTAGCTAAAATGAATATAACTCAAGATTTTAAATATTGTGTTTACGAAGACGGTTTTGCTACACAGTTAAAATCTGGTTATTTCAATATTAAATCTAGTGATACTAGCTATCCTCTTTTCGAAGATGAAAATGGAAATAGTAAGTATAAATTATATATAAGATTTCCTGATGAGCGTAAAAATTTGCTCTCAGGTATGATTAAAATTTTAGGTTTATCATTGTTATTTATTGGTATAATTATTGCAGCCTTTTCTGCTTCATTATATCAACTAATTCGTCAGAAAAAAATATCTGAGATAAAAACAGATTTTATAAACAATATGACACATGAGTTTAAAACACCTATCGCTACAATTAACCTAGCTTTAGATGCTATTAAAAACCCAAAAATCATATCAGATCAAGACAAAGTAAAACGTTACGTTCAAATGATACGTGACGAGAATAAAAGAATGCATGGACAGGTTGAAAATGTTTTACGAATTTCAAGATTAGAAAAAAATCAAATAGAAATTAGTAAGGATGCTATTGACGTTCACGACATTATTGAAGAAGCTATAGAACACATTCAGTTACTAATAAATGATAAAAAAGGAAGTGTAACTACACATTTTAAAGCTATTTCTACAGAAATACTAGGTAATCAATTCCATTTAACAAATGTAATTGTTAATATGCTTGAAAACGCTTTAAAATACTCTGATGGTGCACCAAAAATCGATGTATATACTGAAAGTACAAATAAATATTTTATCTTTAAGATAAAAGATCAAGGTATAGGAATGAGCAGGAATGCTCAAAAATATGTTTTCGATAAATTTTATAGAGAGCATAAAGGAAATATTCACAACGTAAAAGGTCATGGTTTAGGATTAGCCTATGTAAAAGAAATTGTAGACAACCATCAAGGAACCATACACGTTGAGAGTGAAAAAGGCAAAGGAAGCTTGTTTACGGTTAAATTACCATTAATATAAATTTAAAATAAGATGGGGAGTAAAAAAATACTATTAGTAGAAGACGATCCAAATTTCGGAACTGTCCTAAAAGATTACCTAGCATTAAACGACTATAATGTTACACATGCTAAAGACGGTATAGACGGTTTAATCATGTTTAAAAATGCTGAATATGATTTATGTATTTTAGATGTGATGATGCCTCGAAAAGATGGGTTTTCATTAGCTCAGGACATTAGAACAACGAACAAAGAAATTCCAATAATTTTCTTAACCGCTAAAACATTAAAAGAAGATGTTTTAAGAGGTTATCAAGTGGGAGCTGATGATTATTTAAATAAACCTTTTGATTCTGAAGTTTTATTACATAAAATCAAAGCTATTCTACAAAGAAAAGAAAATGAAAAGTCAAACGAAACTGATGAGTTTGAATTTAAAATAGGTGGATTTGATTTTAACTCTAAATTACGTCATTTAACCTTTAATGGTGGAGAAACTCAAAAATTATCTCCTAAAGAAAGTAAGTTATTAAGAATGCTTGCTATTCATAAAAACGATTTAATGCCTCGAGAATTAGCGTTAACAAAAATATGGAGAGATGATAATTATTTTACTTCTCGTAGTATGGACGTATATATTGCTAAACTAAGAAAGTATTTAAAAAATGACGAGAATGTTGAGATTTTAAACATCCACGGTGAAGGATTCAGATTAATAGACAAGTCATAAAAAACATCAAAGAAAACAAAAAAGAAAAGACTTCCTAACAACATTAGGAAGTCTTTTCTTTTTTATAAATTGTAACAATAATTCTGATTAATCGTCAAATACATATAATCAACAAACTCAAACAAATTTGGAAACAATTTTATCTATAAAAAACCTTGATAAAAAATATGGTAAAGTCCATGCTGTTAACAATCTTTCTTTTGATATCAAAAAAGGAAATGTTTACGGTATTCTAGGTCCTAATGGAAGCGGTAAATCAACAACTCTAGGTATTATTTTAAATGTAGTAAATAGAACCTCAGGAGAATTTAGTTGGTTTGACGGTAACTTGTCAACTCACGATGCTTTAAAGAAAGTTGGAGCAATTATTGAACGTCCTAATTTTTATCCATACATGTCAGCTGTTCAAAACTTACAGTTAATTTGTAAAATTAAAGGTGTTTCTCATGATAAAATTGAAGAAAAACTAAAAGTTGTAAATCTTTTTGACAGGAAAGACAGCAAGTTTAAAACCTATTCTTTAGGTATGAAACAACGATTAGCCATTGCTTCTGCCCTTTTAAATGATCCTGAAATTTTAATTTTAGACGAGCCTACCAATGGTTTAGACCCACAAGGGATTCACGAAATTCGTCAGATTATAAAAAAGATTGCTAAAAATGGAACTACAATACTTTTAGCCTCTCACTTACTTGATGAAGTAGAAAAAGTTTGTTCTCATGTTTTAATTATAAGAAACGGTGTAAAATTATATAGTGGTAGAGTTGATGAAATGACTACTTCAAATGGTTTTTTTGAATTAAACTCAGAAAACAATAACCTTTTAGTTAGTTCATTAAAAAAGCACCCAGCAATAGGTAATATTAAAGAAGAAAACGGGCACATTATTGCTTTATTAAACAATGAATTATCTTCTGCAGAGATTAATAAATTTCTTTTCGAAGATAATATTACGCTTTCTCATTTAGTAAAAAGAAAACCTAGCTTAGAACAGCAATTCTTAGACTTAACAAACAATAACTAATCTTACTACCCAACTTACCATGTTACGACTTTTACAAATAGAATTTCATAAATTAAAACATAATAGAGCAAGTAAAGTTCTTTCAATTATATATTTTGGGCTCTTAACTTCTATAGCATTAATTGCTGCTATCAAGTTTGATATTGGCCCTATAAAATTTCACTTGGCAGAACAAGGTATTTTTAATTTCCCTTACATCTGGCATTTTAACACTTATATGGCTGCCATTTTCAAGTTCTTTTTATTACTTGTTATAGTTTCTATGATGGCAAATGAATATAGCTATAAAACATTGAAACAAAACTTGATTGATGGTTTAAGTAAAAAAGAATTCATCCTTTCTAAATTTTATACAGTTATTGTTTTTGCTGCTGTTTCAACACTTTTTGTTTTTATAGTTTCATTAATTTTAGGAGCTATATATTCTGATTTTAATGAATTATCAATAATTTTCTCAGACCTTAGTTATTTAGCTGCATTCTTTGTTAAACTAGTTGGGTTCTTTTCATTTGGTTTGTTTTTAGGAATTTTAATTAAAAGATCAGCCTTTGCTGTAGCAGCAATGATAGTATGGTTGATTATTGAAAGTATTTTTAAAGGATATTTATTTTGGACATTTAAAGATTTAAAAACAAGTACAAATGAAGCAGTAGATTCAATTATGCAGTTTTTACCATTGGAAGCAATGGCTAACTTAATCAAAGAGCCTTTTACAAGATTAGGAGCTGTTAAATCTGTAGCTAATCAAATAGGTGAAAACTTTACAAAAGATTATTCAGTTGGCTTTCTAAACGTTTTAATTGTACTAGTTTGGACCTTTGTTTTTATATATGCTTCATATTTTTTGTTAAAAAAACGAGATTTATAATACGTTTTAAGTAGTTTAGTTGTTCTATATTAGCAGAAAATTACTTAAAAGAATGAAAAAACCTTTACTTCTACTCATATTTTTAATTTCAATATCAGTATATTCTCAAAAAGAAGCGAATTTCTGGTATTTTGGAAACAGGGCTGCTCTGGACTTTAATTCAGGAACACCTGTACCAGTAAGTAATAGTGAATTAAATACAACGGAAGGTTGTTCTTCTTTCTCAAATGATAAAGGTGAATTATTATTTTATGTAGGTGCTCCTAGTCCTAATGCACGAAATTTAACTATTTGGAATAGAGATAATGTTCCAATGCCTTTTTCGGACGTTACTAACGGAGGGCAAACCTTGAAAGGAGATTCATCTAGTTCTCAATCCGCTTTAACGGTACCCGCACCAAAAAAAGATGATATTTATTATCTCTTTACTGTTGGTGCTAGATTAGGCGCTGCTGGTGAAAATGGTTTTTGGTATTATACCGTAGACATGACCAAAGATGGTGGTTTTGGTGATATTGTTAATGGGCCTGTAGAATTACACGTTCCTGCTCTAAAAGATGAATGGAGTGAAAAGGTAACAGCTGTAAGAGGTGATGAATGTAATACCTTTTGGGTAATATCATTTGCGAGAGGTAATACTTTTTTCGCCTACAAAGTTGATGAAAATGGAGTTGATATAGCAAACCGAGTAATTTCTACTATTAATGGTTTATCTGTAAATGATCCAAGAGGTTACTTAAAAGTATCTCCCGATGGTACCAAACTTGCATTAGCTAATATGACTAGTGGAGCACATTTATTTAACTTTGATGATAAAACAGGTAGAGTTACTAACTATAATAATGAAGCAACTCCACAAGTAATAAGAACTAATTTTGAAAGTGTTTATGGTGTGGAATTTTCAACTTCTAGTAGAAGAATGTATGTATCTACGGGTGAATTTTCTAACTCTATAGAAAATTTATACCAATTCGATGTAACTAAAAGTACTATGACTGAAGTTAATAGTTCAAGATATACGGTACATTCTTATTTTAATGCAAGAGGAGCTTTACAATTAGGACCTGATAGTAAAATTTACTGGACAAGTCATTTAAGTAATAGAATTAGTGTTATAAATAAACCTGAAGAGTTAGGAGCAGCTTGTGATTACTCCCACTTATCTGTTGATTTAGGTGGTGCAGTAGCTACTCAAGGTCTACCTCCTTTTTTATCTTCTTTATTATTACCTATAGAAATAACGGACAATTCTACTGGTAAAGTTCTTAATAACACAACGGAACAAAATTGTATCGGAGAATCTTTAACCGTTGTCCCTGAAAGTATTACAGCACAACCAGGATCTACAATTAATTATGAATGGTATTTTAATAATGGTACCACTCCAATAGCCACAACAAGTAATTTAACATTACCTAGTTTAACACTTGCAAATGCTGGTGATTATAGATTAAGTGTTAGCTTAACAGATAATTGTGGAAACGCTACTACCTTAGAAGGAGTTTTTAAGCTAGAAGTATATCAACCTACATCAGCAACTAAACCAAATGATATTTTCTTTTGCGATGTAGATAATGATGGTTTTAACACTTTTGATTTACAAGCTTCTGTTACTCCACAGGTTTTAAATGGTCAGAGTAATACAATTTATGAGGTAAAATATTTTCTTTCTCAAGCTGATGCCAATGCAAATAGTAATGCAATAGCCAATCCTTATACAAACCCAACAGCGTTTAGTAACCAAACTATTTATGCTAGAATGCATAATATATTGGCTCCTGATGCTTGTTATGATACCGAATCTTTTCAATTAGTAGTTACCGGAAATCCAGTACCACAAACACCAGTAGATTATGAGGAATGTGATGATACTGCTAACGGTGGAGATACAGACGGTTTCTTTAATAATTTCTTATTGAATTCTAAAGACAATGAAATTCTTGGAACACTTCCACCTACTGTATATGAAGTTTCTTACCATACAACCTTAACTGGTGCTAATACAGATAAAAACACGGATGTTATTGACAAAAACAATCCGTATAGAAATATCAATGCAAATACTCAAACAATTTATGTAAGAGTAGAAAACAGAAACAATCCTGCTTGTAATGATACAACCAAATCATTTAACCTAGTTGTAAATCCATTACCTGTTGTTAACAACCCTGTAATTGTTAGACAATGTGATACCGATGCTGACTTAAACACAAGCCTCAACCTTACATTATCTCAAATGAATATTTCTGTTAATCATGCGAATGAAACTTTTAAGTACTACCCTACTCAAAATGATGCTATTAACGATACTGCAGAAATAACTAATATTACAGCACATCCTGTTACTAATGGAGATGTTATTTGGGTAAGAACCATTTCTAATAAAAATTGTTATCGTATTTCAAGAATAGAAATTATTGTAGGATTCTCTGCTGATGTTGCTTACAATACTCCTTTTGAAACTTGTGATGACTTTTTAGATGCTGATGGTAATGACAATGCTAACAATGATGACACTGATGGAATTACTACATTCAATATTAGTTCTGTTGTTAATGATGTTAAGGCTTTATTCCCTGCTGCAATACGTCCTAATTTAGATGTATTGATCTTTGAAACTATTGCCGATAGAGATGCCGTTTTAAATGCTATCCCTAATCTAACTAACTATAGAAATAAAAATGTTCCTGCTCAAACTCCACAGCCTTTATATATCAAGATTATAAATACTGTGAATAATGATTGTACTGGTATTGGTAGTTTTACTATTTGGGCACAGCAACCTCCAATTTCTAATAAACCTTTAGATTTTGAACTTTGCGACGATTTTGATAGTGGTGCTTTCGACGATGGAATAAATATTGGTATTAATTTAAGAGATAGAGTAAATACTATTTTAGGACCTACTCAAACAACAGGATTTACAGTAACTTTCCATACAAGTGCGGCTGATGCTAATACAGGAAACAATCCTATTCCTAACGATACAAATTATACTAATCAAACGAAAGATAGAGAAACAATCTATATAAGAGTGGTAAATAATACTACTGGTTGTTTTAATGACCATGTAACTTTCGATATTATCATTAACCCTCTTCCTACAATAGCCAATGCTATTCCTAACTTAGAAGTTTGTGATGTAGCTACTCCTAGTGATGGTGACCCTAGAAATAGATTAGCTCAAAACATTGATTTATCACAAAGAGATGCTGATATTTTAAATGGTAGAGATCCAAATTTATTTGAAGTTTCTTATCACAGAACACTACAGAATGCTATTGATGGTGTATTACCATTATCGAAAACTAATTATTCAAACGACCCTGCTACTACTAATTTTCCAGCTAATTTATTAGGTGATGATCCTGCTACAGAAATTATACATGTTAGTTTATTAAATAGAACTACTGGCTGTAGATATGGTATTGCAACATTACAATTAGTGATAATGCCTGAACCTAATATTCCTTTAAATATTGTTGATTATATTGATTGTGATAATGAATCAGATGCTAGCAATGATGATACTAACGGAATTAATGGTGATATTACACTTAAAAATAAAATTCCTCAAATTTTAGCTAATTACCCTGTGGCAGAACATAGTAATTATAATGTAACATTTCATAGTAGTTTAGCTGATGCTCAATCTGGTAATGCTCCTTTGGATGAAAACAAATATGAAAATACTGCTAACAATCAAACTATATATGTAAGAGTTGTAAATACTAAAACATCTTGTGTACATGATGATTTATCTTTCAACATTGTAATTAATCCATTACCTGCATTTACAGTAGATACTCCTGTAATTGTATGTTTAAATAATCCACAAACTAGATTAGAAGCTCTTAACCCTAATGCTACTTATAGCTATAAATGGACTTTAAAAGGAGATCCTAATGTACTAAGTACAGATGCATTTTTAGATGTTTTAAAAGGAGGAACATATATAGTAACTGCAACAATGCAAGATGGTACTGGGTGTACTAGAAGTAGAGAAATTGTAGTTAATGAATCTATCAATCCTACTTTAAATGATGATGACATAGTTATTGTTGATGATACTAACAATAACGGACTTGATACATATTCTATTAAAATAATCACTGAAAATCAAAACTTAGGTATTGGTGATTATGAATTTGCTATTGTTGATGAGCAAAATAATATGACTGGTTTTCAAGACGATCCTTTATTTAATAATATCTATGGTGGATTTTACAATGTTATTGTAAGAGATAAAAATGGTTGTAAACCTGATGCTCAATTAAAAGTATCTGTTATTGAATACCCTAAGTTTATCACTCCTAATGGTGATGGTACAAATGATACTTGGAAAATTAAAGGAGCAGATTCAAGCTTCTATCCTTCTAGTAATATTACTGTTGTAGATAGATACGGTAAAACTGTAGCTATTATCCCTATAGATAGTCAAGGATGGGATGGAACTTACAACGGAAAACAACTTCCTTCTAGTGATTACTGGTTTAAAATTCAACTTGTAGATAGAAAAGGAAAAATGCACCAACATCAAGGACACTTCTCTATCCTTAGAAAATAATTTTTAGTTCAGTTTTCTCTTTTTTTGTTACAATAAAAGTAGGGAAAACTGAATTTTAATTGTTTTATTTGTTACATACTTTTTTTTAAAATATGAAGTCAAAACTACCTCTTAGTATTATATTATTATTTATTGCTTCTTTTTCCCTAAAAGCACAAACAATAGATGTAAATATTGCCAGTCAAGCAGAAGCAGAATACACACCTGAAGACCTTATTGAAAAGGTTTTAATTAATAATAGCTGTGCTACAGTTACAAACATAACGTCATCCGTTTTTGGTACTCCAACAGATACACGAAATAAAAGTTATGGATACTTTAAGGCTAAACCTGGAAGTAGCTTTCCTTTTAAAGAAGGTATCGTTATTTCTACTGGTAAAGCTTTTTCTATAGGACAACCTGGTTCTACAAGTTTGGATGATGGAACTACAGGAAACAATGATGCTGATTTAGGAGCTTCTTTAGGAGAACCTAATTTACTTGATGCTAGTGTAATCGAATTTGACTTTGTCCCTAAATCTGACGAAATAAGCTTTCGTTATTTAATGGCATCGGAAGAGTATCAAAACAATTATCCTTGTAGCTATGCAGATGGTTTTGCTTTCTTATTAAGAGAATCTGGAACAACTACATATACTAATATCGCTGTACTACCTGGTACAACGACACCTGTTAGTGTTACTAATGTACACGGTCCAATTAGTGGTGCTACTGGTTGTGCCGCTGCCAATCCTACTTATTTTGCAGGAAACAATTTGGGAGATACCAATTTTGATGGTAGAACTACAATTTTAACCGCTAAATCAAAAGTAAAACCTAATGTTACTTACCATATAAAATTAGTAATTGCTGATAATAGAGACAATAGACTTGACTCAGCTGTATTTTTAGAAAAAGGAAGTTTTAACTTAGGATTAAATTTAGGAACAGATTTTCTAGCAGCTACTAACACTTCAGTTTGTGGAACAGAAAAATTATTATCTTCAAACATTACTGCAGATTCGTATCAATGGCTTAAAGATGATGTTATAATTCCTGGAGCTACTAATAAAGATTATTTAGCTAATTTAGGTAATGGAAAATATACCTGTAAAATTACAACTGGTACTTGTAATGATGAAGATGATGTTACTCTAGAATTTTCTACTCCTCCAGTAAATAATACTGCTATTACTCCTCTTTTAACTTGTAGTAATAGCCTAACAACTAATATAGACTTAACAGCTAAAACAAATGAAATTTTAGCAGGTCAAAGTAATACCACATTTGAAGTATTATTTTTCTCAGATTCAGCATACACAACACAAATAACTACTCCTGCTACTCATGTAAACAATACTGCTGATGATACTATTTATGTAAGAATAAGAAATAGAGGAGCAATAAATTGTTTTGTTGATTCTTCATTTAAATCACAAATATTTGGAGTACCTATTCCGCAAACACCAGTAGATTATGAGGAATGTGATGATACTGCTAATGGCGGAGATACAGACGGTTTCTTTAATAATTTCTTATTGAATTCTAAAGATAATGAAATTCTTGGAACACTATCTCCAGCTACTTATGAAGTTTCTTATCATACAACCTTAACTGGTGCTAATACTGATAAAAATACGGATGTTATTGATAAAAACAATCCGTATAGAAATATCAATGCAAATACTCAAACAATTTATGTAAGAGTAGAAAACAGAAACAATCCTGCTTGTAATGATACAACCAAATCATTTAACCTAGTTGTAAATCCATTACCTGTTGTTAACAACCCTGTAATTGTTAGACAATGTGATACCGATGCTGACTTAAACACAAGCCTCAACCTTACATTATCTCAAATGAATATTTCTGCTAATCATGCGAACGAAACTTTTAAGTACTACCCTACTCAAAATGATGCTATTAACGATACTGCAGAAATAACTAATATTACAGCACATCCTGTTACTAATGGAAATGTTATTTGGGTAAGAACCATTTCTAATAAAAATTGTTATCGTATTTCAAGAATAGAAATTATTGTAGGATTCTCTGCTGATGTTGCTTACAATACTCCTTTTGAAACTTGTGATGACTTTTTAGATGCTGATGGTAATGACAATGCTAACAATGATGACACTGATGGAATTACTACATTCAATATTAGTTCTGTTGTTAATGATGTTAAGGCTTTATTCCCTGCTGCAATACGTCCTAATTTAGATGTATTGATCTTTGAAACTATTGCCGATAGAGATGCCGTTTTAAATGCTATCCCTAATCTAACTAACTATAGAAATAAAAATGTTCCTGCTCAAACTCCACAGCCTTTATACATCAAAATTATAAATACTGTGAATAATGATTGTACTGGTATTGGTAGTTTTACTATTTGGGCACAACAACCTCCAATTTCTAATAAACCTTTAGATTTTGAACTTTGCGACGACTTTAATAGTGGTGCTATTGATGATGGATTCAATACTAATATTAATTTAAGAGATAGAGTTAATACTATTTTAGGACCTACTCAAACAACAGGATTTACAGTAACTTTCCATACAAGTGCGGCTGATGCTAATACAGGAAATAATCCTATCCCTAACGATACAAATTATACTAATCAAACGAAAGATAGAGAAACAATCTATGTTAGAGTGGTAAATAATACTACTGGTTGTTTTAATGACCACGTAACTTTCGATATTATCATTAATCCTCTTCCTACAATAGCCAATGCTATTCCTAACTTAGAAGTTTGTGATGTAGCTACTCCTAGTGATGGTGACCCTAGAAATAGATTAGCTCAAAACATTGATTTATCACAAAGAGATGCTGATATTTTAAATGGTAGAGATCCAAATTTATTTGAAGTTTCTTATCACAGAACACTACAGAATGCTATTGATGGTGTGTTACCATTATCGAAAACTAATTATTCAAACGATCCTACTACTACTAATTTTCCAGCTAATTTACTAAGTGATGATCCTGCTACAGAAATTATACATGTTAGTTTATTAAATAGAACTACTGGCTGTAGATATGGTATTGCAACATTACAATTAGTGATAATGCCTGAACCTAATATCCCTTTAAATATTGTTGATTATATTGATTGTGATAATGAATCAGATGCTAGCAATGATGATACTAACGGAATTAATGGTGATATTACACTTAAAAATAAAATTCCTCAAATTTTAGCTAATTACCCTGTGGCAGAACATAGTAATTATAATGTAACATTTCATAGTAGTTTAGCTGATGCTCAATCTGGTAATGCTCCTTTGGATGAAAACAAATATGAAAATACTGCTAACAATCAAACTATATATGTAAGAGTTGTAAATACTAAAACATCTTGTGTACATGATGATTTATCTTTCAACATTGTAATTAATCCATTACCTGCATTTACAGTAGATACTCCTGTAATTGTATGTTTAAATAATCCACAAACTAGATTAGAAGCTCTTAACCCTAATGCTACTTATAGCTATAAATGGACTTTAAAAGGAGATCCTAATGTACTAAGTACAGATGCATTTTTAGATGTTTTAAAAGGAGGAACATATATAGTAACTGCAACAATGCAAGATGGTACTGGGTGTACTAGAAGTAGAGAAATTGTAGTTAATGAATCTATCAATCCTACTTTAAATGATGATGACATAGTTATTGTTGATGATACTAACAATAACGGACTTGATACATATTCTATTAAAATAATCACTGAAAATCAAAACTTAGGTATTGGTGATTATGAATTTGCTATTGTTGATGAGCAAAATAATATGGCTGGTTTTCAAGACGATCCTTTATTTAATAATATCTATGGTGGATTTTACAATGTTATTGTAAGAGATAAAAATGGTTGTAAACCTGATGCTCAATTAAAAGTATCTGTTATTGAATACCCTAAGTTTATCACTCCTAATGGTGATGGTACAAATGATACTTGGAAAATTAAAGGAGCAGATTCAAGCTTCTATCCTTCTAGTAATATTACTGTTGTAGATAGATACGGTAAAACTGTAGCTATTATCCCTATAGATAGTCAAGGATGGGATGGAACTTACAACGGAAAACAACTTCCTTCTAGTGATTACTGGTTTAAAATTCAACTTGTAGATAGAAAAGGAAAAATGCACCAACATCAAGGACACTTCTCTGTTTTAAGAAAATAATTATAGCAAACAAAAAGCCCGTTACTAAAGTAACGGGCTTTTTTATTTAAAATCAAACAAACAACTAACAGACAGTAAATTAGGGAAAAAACCTAGGTACTAAATTTTCTTTTTTAACTAACTTTGTATTTAGCTACAAACTATTAAAATGAAGAAAGTAATTATCACTTTTTTCCTCCTCACCTCTCTAATAACATCTGCACAAAAAGAAGCTAACATATGGTATTTCGGAAGAAATGCGGGAATTGATTTTAGTGCGGGAGCCCCAACTGCGCTTAACAATGGCCAGTTAAATACTTTTGAAGGTTGTTCAACTATTTCAGATAAAGATGGGAACTTACTATTTTATTCAGACGGTAGTACAGTTTGGGATAGAACTCATAATATTATGCCGAACGGAACTAACCTCTTAGGAAATAGCTCTAGTACACAATCAGCTTTGATTGTTCCCAATCCAACAATAAATAACATTTATTATCTCTTTACTGTCGATGCACAAGAAAGTAATATGCATGGAGTCAATTACTCTATAGTTGACATGAATTTAAATGGTGGTAATGGAGATATTACAACCAAAAATGTTCCGCTAGTTAATACATCTATAGAAAAAATAACAGCTGTTATAGGTAAAAGTTGTGATGCTATTTGGGTAATAACAGCTGATACTACAAACTTTTATGCATACGAAGTTACCACTGCAGGAGTTAACACTACTCCTGTTCAATCAAGCCTCATAAGTCCTTTGGCTTTGATGTTGAGTAGAGGCTATCTAAAAGCTTCACCAGATGGAACTAAATTAGCAATGGCAGCGGCTGAGTCTGGATCATTTATATATGATTTAGATACTAATACAGGAATAATTACTAATGGAAGACATCTTGATTTAGATTTTAATGATGGATACGGAGTTGAGTTTTCAATATCTGGAAATAAATTATATATAGCCACAGGTATTTCTTCAAATGGTGGAACTGCAAACCTTTATCAATTTGATACATCTACCTCAGATATCAATACTATTAATAATTCAAGAGGTACTCCTTTTTACACTTATCAAGGGTCAAGAGGAGCATTACAAATTGGCCCTAACGGTAAAATTTATCATGCAGTAAATAGACAAAATTTTTTAGGTGTTATTAACTCTCCTGAAAATCCTAAAAACTCGATAAACTATATTCATAATGGAGTAAATCTTAATGGTAGAGAATCATCACAAGGACTTCCTCCATTTATCCAATCTTATTTTTTACCTACAACTATTTTAAATGCCGAAAATGATCTTGTGATTAGTAATGAAAAACAGTTTTTTTGTTCAGGAAGAGATTATGATTTAAAAGCTGGTAGAATAGAACCTGGGGCAACATACACTTGGGTAAAAAATGGAAATATTATAGGTACAGATTCTATATTAACAACAAATGATATAAACTTTGGCCCCGGAATATATGAACTCACTATTGAATTAAATGATGCTTGTAATACAACTTTAACTGCTGATGCTGATATTGAGTTTGTACCGCAACCAACTGTAGTTGCCATACCAGATTTTGAAAAATGTGATACAGATTCAGATCCTTCAGATCAAAGAACCACATTTGATTTAACTACAAAAGAAGGAGAATTAACAAATAATGCCACTAATGTTAGCGTAGATTTTTTTGATCAAGCAGATATCAACTTCTTAAATCCATTACCAAAAACTAATTATATCAACACTACTAATCCTGAAACAATTGTTGTTCGAGTTAGTTTTAACTCTTCCAATAATAATAACTGTTTTGCTACAGGAACATTAACACTAAGGGTTTTAAGTTCTAATTTTACTAATAACTTAACCGATGTTTATGTTTGTGAAACTGACCTCAATGCCAACAACCCAAATGCTACAAATAGTCAAGGTTCAGGAAATGGGTTTTATGATTTTTCAAAAAAAATAGATGAAATAACGTCACAAAACCCTGCAATTTCACTTAACACTCATACTATTAATTTTTATAGAAGACTAGATGATGCAAATAATAATACAAATGCTATAATAGCTCCTTATGAGGATGATTTATTTACCAACAATTCAGATCTCTATGTAAGAATCACACCAAGATCTACATCTTCTTGTTTTACTATTACTAGCTTTAAAATTTTTATAGAACCCTTACCAGTACCAAGAGGTAATCCTAACCCCATTCTTTTATGTATTAATTCACCTAATGAAACTTTACCAGCAGCAACTGTAGATTTAGATGCTTCAACAGGAAATATTTTAGATAGCTATCAGTGGTATAAAAATGGAGAACTCATTCCAAATGCAACAAATTCAATTTATAAAGCTTCAGATGCAGGTACTTATAAAGTAGAAGCACTTACAAATAATTCATTAACAGAAAATCCTTGTGTAGGGTATAATACTTTTACTGTTACAATATCTAGCAAAGCGTTAATTGTAAACATAATTCCTATAGATGATACTTTAAATGATAACAGTATAACAATAACTGTTGAGGGAAATGGCGATTATGAATATGCTTTAAATAATTCTAATGTTTTCAATAGCGGAATTGATAACTTTACTTATACTTTTTCAAATTTAAATATAGGTATATATACAATAAGAATAAGAGACAAAAATGGATGTGGAATTACAATCTCTGATGAAATTCCTATCATTTTTTTTCAAAAACACTGTACACCAAATCAAGATGGTATCTATGATACTTGGAAGATATTGGGTGTTGATAATGACTTTTTCCAATCTGTATCAGTTAATATTTATGATCGCTATGGAAAAAGGGTTGCTGTAATACCTAGCAAAAACCATAAAGGTTGGGGAGGTATTTATAATGGTAAACAACTTCCTTCAACTGATTATTGGTATCATGCTACTTTAGTTGATAAATATGGTAAAGTTCGGGTAAAAAAGAGTCATTTTGCTTTATTAAGACTATAAATCATTTTGATTATGTCATTAATAATTATATGTTTTTTATATTTACAGTTATAAAAATGAACTATTTAGCTATGAAGAAATTACTTTTTATTCTTTTTCCTCTAATCTGTTTCTCCCAAAATGAGACAAATAATTGGGTTTTTGGAAAAAATAGTATTGTAAATTTTAATTCTTTTACTCCCAATACTCTATTCACTAGTGGTATGAACTCTGAAAACAGTGTTTCATGTATTTCAGACCATCAAGGAAATTTAGTGTTGTATACAAATGGTTTTACACTTTGGAATAAAAATCATTTAATTGTAAAAGATGGAATAGCTTTTTATGGGGAAATATTAGTACCACAATCATCTATCATTGTACCAGATCCTGGTAATACTAACGTTTATTACATATTTACAGCCAAATCTGTTGTAAGTGCTTTTCCTCCAGGTGTTCCTGAGCCTCCTATTTTACCTGGGCTGTATTATTCAAAAATAGATATTTCATTAAACGGTGGTCAAGGTGGTATTGTAGAAAAAAACATAAAAATTCATGATCAACCTTCTGCTAAATTAACTGCAGTACATCATAGTGACGGAAAATCCATTTGGGTAGCAATAACAAGTAAAGAAAAAGACACTGATACTGAGTTTTCATTTTTAACTTATAAAGTAACAGAAACTGGAGTTGATTCTACTCCTATTGTGTCCTCTACCAAGCTTTACACAGGAGGTATTGAAGGTACTATGAAGTTTTCACCTGATGGAAAAAGAATAATTGTTAGTAATATAGGAGGACAACTTGCAACATTTGATTTTGATGCTTCAACTGGAGCTTTATCCAATTGGTTACCTTTACTTACAACAAAAATTTTCTTCAACAATGTTTATGTAAATAGTTTAGCTTTTTCTAATGATTCAAATTTCCTATATACAATTACTGTAGATTTAGATTCAAATGAAACATTAATAAACCAATATGACTTATTGAATTCAAACCCGGAAGAAAAAATTGTAACTATTCATAGAGAAGGTTTTAAAGGAAAAAGCAGTCTTCAACTTGCTATAGATGGAAAAATTTATAAAACACAAACTGACGGTATTAGTAATGGTAATAATTTAGATGTGATTACAAAACCTAACAAATTAGGTAATGAAAGTAATTTTATAAAAAATCAAGTATTAATGACTGATAGGGTTAAACAATATTTCCCAAATTTTATACAGTCTTATTTTAGAACACGAATTTTAAACGAAAAAGGCTGTGTAAATCAACCTATAGATTTTGAAGTTGATACCTATGCCCCAATTACAGCTGCATCTTGGGATTTTGGTGATGGAAATACATCGAATGATATTTCTCCTAGTTATGCTTTTTCAAGTGCTGGTACTTTTAATGTAAAAGTTACCATCACTGTTAATAATAGACAGATAACAACAGCAAAAGATATTGTAATTCATCCAAATCCAATACTAATTCCTAATCAAAAATTAGTTCAATGTGATGTAAACAACGATGGAATTGACTACTTCAATTTAAATACAATTACAGATAAAATTTCACAACCTAATAGCGATTTAACTTTTTACTTTTATGAAACACAAACTGATGCTGAACAGGATACTAATAAAATTCTAACTCCTGAGAGTTATCAAAATAAAATGAACCCGCAAATCATATATGTTAGAGCTGTAAATAAAAACGATTGCTATACCATTGAAAATTTCACTATTGAATCTTCTTTTGTTAATATTCCAGCAATAGCCCCAATGATTGTTTGTGAAGATTCTGATGGTATTGTAAATAATAATGAGGGACAATTTGATATCAAAACTAAAAAAGAAGATATCAGAAATCAATTAGGTTTATCTAGTTCATTAAATTTAGACTTATACCCTACTCTGATAGACGCTCAAACTACAACTAATAAATTTGATGATATTATTACATCTAGCTCTACTACAGCATGGCTAAGAATAGATAATGCGATTGGTTGTGGAGGTATAAAATCAATAGATTTAATAGTTAATTCTACTCCTCAAATCAATCTACAAGATGAATATACATTATGTGTAGATCCTAAAAAACACCCTCCAATAACGTTAACAGCTGATACTACTAATGATAAATTTGAATGGAAAGATGCTAATAATAATATTCTTTCAACAAATCAAACTTATACATTAGACAGAGTAGGTCAATTTACATTAACTGTATATAAAACTGAAAATGGTATTGAATGTTCAAACTCAAAAGATTTTACAGTTGTCAATCCTAAAAAACCAATTATAAAAAACTTAGAAATTAATACTGAAAACAATCTTAACAACTTTGTTAGTATAGAAATCGAAGGAACGAGTACTTATGAATATTCTCTTGATGGGATAAACTATCTTGGGAATAGTATTAATTATACATTTAATAATGTAACCCCAGGAATTAAAACAATATATATAAGAGATTTTAATAGTTGTGAGCCTTCAATTCAACGTGAAATATCTATCATAGGATTTCCTAAATTTTTAACACCAAATAGTGATGGAAAAAATGATGTTTGGCTTGTTTATGGAGCTACTAGTAATTTCTTTAAAACTATAGATATAACAATATTTAATAGGTTTGGAAAGGTACTATATAGAATGAACAACAATAATGCTCAATTAGGATGGGAAGGTACATTTAATGGAAAAATATTACCTTCTGATGGCTATTGGTATAAAGCAAAACTTATTGACCACAAGGATAAAGTTATTGAAAAAACAGGAAACATAAGCCTTATGAGAAAATAGCGTAAAACTATTCGTATTTTTGCTCTATGAACTTTCAATTGCACTCTGAATTTAAGCCTACGGGAGACCAACCTTCTGCCATAAAACAACTAGTAAACGGAATTGTATCAGATGAAAAATACCAAACTCTGTTAGGTGTTACTGGATCTGGTAAAACTTTCTCTGTTGCAAATGTAATTGCAGAGGTCAATAGACCTACTTTAGTTTTGGCTCATAACAAAACTTTAGCCGCTCAATTATATTCAGAGTTCAAACAGTTTTTCCCTAACAATGCTGTTGAGTATTTTGTTTCATACTATGATTACTATCAGCCTGAAGCATATATTCCAGTTACAGGAACTTATATTGAAAAAGATTTATCTATTAATGATGAAATAGAACGTCTACGAATCAGTACCTCCTCTTCCTTATTGTCAGGTCGTAGAGATGTATTAGTAGTAGCTTCAGTATCTTGTTTATATGGTATTGGAAACCCAAATGAGTTTAAGAAAAATGTAATTCCAATTAAGGTTGATCAACAAATATCAAGAACAAAGTTTTTACACCTTTTGGTAACCAGTTTATATG
This sequence comes from Tenacibaculum aiptasiae, assembly GCF_965221665.1. Taxonomy (NCBI): domain Bacteria; kingdom Pseudomonadati; phylum Bacteroidota; class Flavobacteriia; order Flavobacteriales; family Flavobacteriaceae; genus Tenacibaculum; species Tenacibaculum aiptasiae. The sequence goes on along the minus strand of NZ_CBDCSN010000003.1, from coordinate 76,987 downwards.
CTCGTACAGAAGTAGAAATCAAAAGCGGTACATTTAAAGTAAAAGGAGATGTAGTAACTATTTACCCATCTTATGGAGATAGTGGTTATCGAGTTCATTTTTTTGGAGATGAAATTGAAGAAATTGAAACTTTTGATATAGAAACAAATCAAATAGTTGATAAACTAGATGAACTAACAATATATCCTGCCAATCTATTTGTTACATCGCCAGATATATTACAAAATGCCATACATAAAATTCAAGAAGATATGGTAAAGCAGGTGGATTATTTTAAAGAAATAGGCAAACACTTAGAGGCAAAAAGATTACAAGAGAGAACAGAGTTTGACTTAGAAATGATTCGCGAATTAGGTTATTGCTCTGGAATAGAAAATTACTCTCGCTATTTAGACGGAAGAGATCCAGGAACTCGCCCTTTCTGTTTACTAGATTATTTCCCAGATGACTATTTAATGGTAATAGATGAAAGTCATGTTACTATTCCGCAAACACATGCCATGTACGGCGGGGATAGAAGTAGAAAAGAAAATTTAGTGGAGTATGGTTTTAGATTACCAGCCGCTATGGACAATCGTCCATTAAAATTTGATGAATTCGAATTACTTCAAAACCAAGTAATTTATGTATCAGCAACTCCAGCAGATTATGAATTAGAGAAAACAGAAGGTGTTTTTGTAGAACAAGTAATTAGACCTACAGGATTGTTAGACCCAGTAATTGAAATCCGCCCTAGTTTGAATCAAATTGATGATTTAATTGAAGAAATTCAAATTCGTGTAGAAAAAGATGAAAGAACATTGGTTACAACTTTAACCAAACGAATGGCGGAAGAATTAGCAAAATATTTAACTAGAATACAAGTACGTTGTCGATATATTCATTCAGATGTAGATACTTTAGAGCGTGTTCAAATAATGCAAGACTTACGTAAAGGTTTATTTGATGTACTTATTGGAGTAAATTTACTACGTGAAGGATTAGATTTACCAGAGGTTTCCTTAGTTGCCATATTAGACGCAGATAAAGAAGGCTTTTTACGTTCACATAGGTCACTTACACAAACTATTGGTAGAGCAGCTCGTAATGTAAATGGAGTGGCTATAATGTATGCTGATAAAATTACTAATAGTATGCAACGTACTATTGACGAAACGAATCGAAGAAGAGAGAAACAAATTAACTACAATACAGCTAACGGGATTACTCCAACTCAAATTAATAAGAAAATTGACGATACTTTATCTAAAGATACAGTAACCTCCTATCATTATGATAATGTTGCTCAAAAAGCAGCTGAACAGGATTTAGAGTTTTTGCCTAAAGAAGAAATAGAAAAACGTATCCGTGCAAAACGTAAACAAATGGAAGAAGCTGCCAAAGCATTAGATTTCATGGTAGCCGCTCAATTACGTGATGAAATTGCTGTTTTAAAAGAAAACTTATAAAATACTTTTCAAAGAGTTTACTTTTTTGTTAGTTTTGCAGTCTTATAAATTAATTGCTAATTAACACATAAAACTTTATGAAAATCAAGTTCATGATGGTTGTCCTGTTTTTAACAGGACTAAATGCTATTGCCCAAACAAAATACCAAAAAGGGTATATCATCACAAATGATAACATAAAAAAGGAATGTTATATTAAAAATGAAGACTGGATTAACACTCCTTATGAATTTAAGTATAAAAACACTTTAAACTCTGAGTATAAAGAAGGAACTATTAAAAACATCAAAGAATTTGGAATACCTAATATTTTAAAGTACACTCGATTTAATGTAAATATTGATCAATCAGTTTCTTCAGTTGAAAGATTGAGCACCACCAGACAATCTGAATTCGTTAAAAAAACATTGTTTTTAAAAACACTTGTGGAGGGAAAAGTAAACTTATTAGTATTTCAAAATAATGATTTTACCCGTTTTTTTTATGAAAAGGATAACCAAATAAAACAATTAGAATATAAACTATATAAAGATTCTAAAAATCGTATAGGGAAAAATTTAAATTATTTAAAACAACTAAGAGAAGAACTTCCTTGTAAAAAAGCAAATAATAAAAACCTTGAATACAAAGAAAAATCTTTAGTTAAGTATTTCATAACTTATAATTTATGTGACCCTAACTCCCTATCTCCTGAGATAAAAAACATTAACTATGTTGTCAATAACAAAGGAAAATCTAAATTCAATTTATATGCAAGGCTAGGATTAAATTATTCTAAACTTCAACTTTATGTTTCTAGAAATTTCCAAAACATAAGTCAAGATATTAGTTTTGATTCAAAACCTATATATGCACCAGGATTTGAATTAGAATACGTAATGCCTTTTAACAACAATAAATGGAGTTTATTTATAGATCCTTCATATCAATCATATAAATCAGAAATAACAGATACATTTCCTTCACATCCATCATTTAATAGAACTACTAGCGTAGATTATAAATCTATAGAATTACCTATTGGAGTTAGACACTATCTATTTTTAAACAATCAAAAAAAGCATAAATTGTTTTTTGATCTTGGTATAAATGTAGATGTTCCTTTTAGCTCTTTAGTAACAGAAAAATTCAATTTCTCTAATGATGTAAATATTTCCGATGTTTCTTTTACTCTTAAACCTAATCTTTTCTTAGGCTTTGGATATACGATGAACGAAAAGTATAAAGTAGAATTTAGATACAATACACCTAGAAATTTAGAATTATTAAATCATATGAATAACAATACAATTTATTATTCAAAATCTAATTATGATACCTTTTCTTTTATAATTAGTTATAATTTCCTTTAGTTAAAAAGAATAATATAATTGTACAAAAAAACCTGAACTTTCGTTCAGGTTTTTCTTATTTAACTAGAATTAATTTATTCGATTGATTAAGCTCCTAAAACTTCTTGAACTTTATCAGCTGCTTCTTGGAACTCAGTAGCTGAGATAATTTCCATTCCGCTATTATCAATTAATTCTTTTGCTTCTTTTGCATTTGTTCCTTGTAAACGGCAAATAATAGGCACATTAATTTTGTCTCCCATATTCTTGTAAGCATCTACAACACCTTGAGCAACACGATCACAACGAACGATCCCACCGAAGATATTTACTAAGATAGCTTTTACGTTTGGATCTTTTAAAATAATTCCAAAAGCAGTTTCAACACGTTGAGCATCTGCAGTACCTCCAACATCTAAAAAGTTAGCTGGATCACCACCTGCTTGCTTAATTAAATCCATGGTTCCCATTGCTAAACCAGCTCCGTTAACCATACATCCAACGTTTCCATCTAAATCTACATAATTTAAACCTGCAGCTTTAGCTTCAACTTCAATTGGGTTTTCCTCACGAATATCACGCATTGCTGCATAATCTTTATGACGATATAAAGCGTTTTCATCTAAAGTTACTTTAGCATCAACAGCCATAATCTTATCATCAGATGTTTTTAACACCGGGTTAATTTCAAACATTGCTGAATCAGACTTAATATATGCTGTATATAAAGCTGTAACAAACTTCACCATTTCTTTTAAAGCCGCACCGCTTAAGCCTAAGTTAAAAGCAATCTTACGAGCTTGGAAAGGCATTAATCCAGTTGCAGGATCAATCTCTTCAGTAAAAATTAAATGAGGAGTTTCTTCTGCTACAGTTTCAATATCCATACCACCCTCTGTAGAATACATAATCATATTTCTACCAGTAGCACGATTTAATAAAACCGACATATAAAATTCATTCGGTTCGCTATCACCAGGATAATAAACATCCTCAGCAATTAAAACTTGGTTTACTAATTTACCTTCCGCTGAAGTTTGAGGAGTAATTAACATCATTCCTAAAATATCATTAGAAATACTTTTTACCTCATCTAAGTTTTTAGCTAACTTAACTCCACCACCTTTTCCACGACCACCTGCGTGTACTTGTGCTTTAATTACGTGCCAACCAGTTCCAGTTTCTTCAGTTAATTTTTTTGCTGCTTCAACAGCTTCTTCTGGTGTATTTGCAACAATCCCGCGTTGAATACGAACGCCAAAACTGCTTAATATTTCTTTACCTTGATATTCGTGTAAGTTCATTAGATATGAATTTTTAAAAGTCGAACAAAAATACAAATTCAAATGATATTACGTTACATTTTACCCTTTAATTTGAAGTATTTCGTGTGATATTCTTAGAATTATACTTTCACATATCTTTAACGTTTAAAATGTAACGTTAACTTTTTTAACATGTCTTTACTCTAATTAACATGATTTTATGATTTGGTTCATGAAATCATAAATAATTTAGCTAATCCTTATTACTCTATCAATCAACTATGTATAAAATCGCGACATTAATAAGCGCTATTCTTTTTATTTCTAATGGGATATATGCTCAAGAAGTCAACAAAAACAGAAAAAAAATTAACGCCACACGTGTTGATTCTCCTCCCAAAATAGATGGTATTTTAGATGATAATGCATGGAAAAATACTCCTATTGCTAAAGATTTTGTAATGATGCGACCTAATAATGGAGAAGCTGAACCAAATACACACAAAACTGAAGTTAAATTGGTGTATGACGATGAAGCTATTTACGTTAGTGCTGTAATGTATGCTCCAGATCCTTCTAAAATACCTGCTGAGTTTAACAATAGAGATCGAATTGGGAACTCAGATTTTTTTATGATGCTAATTAATCCAAATGACGATGGACAAAATCCTAATATGTTTGTGGTTACAGCATCTGGAGTACAAGCCGATTCAAAAGTTTCTACCAATAATGAAGACTTTAATTGGAATGCTGTTTGGGATAGTGCCATAAAAATGAATGAGGACAATTGGTCTGTAGAAATGAAAATACCATACAGAGCATTACGTTTTGCTAACAGACCTATACAATCTTGGGGTTTTAATTTTCATAGAGATGTAAAAAATCTAAATGCTCGTTATACTTGGAATCATATAGACAATACTCAAGGAAACTGGACACAATATGATGGTTTGGTTGAAAATTTTAAAGATATAACGCCCCCTACTCGATTAAGTTTTTATCCTTATGCTTCTACTACGGTAACTTCATTTGATGGTGATACAGATTTTGATTGGAGTGTGGGTATGGATGTAAAATATGGAATTACAGAAAACTTCACCTTAGATGCTACTTTAATTCCAGATTTTGGTCAAACTGCTTTTGATAATGTAACATTAAACCTAGGTCCTTTTGAACAACAGTTTAGCGAACAACGTCAATTTTTTACTGAAGGAACAGAATTATTTACAAAGGGACGATTATTTTATTCTAGAAGAATTGGGGGAAATCCAATAGATCAGTTTTCTGGTGAAAGGAATTTAATTGATGACGAAGATTTTACAAATGGTAGAAAGGTTAATGAAGAAATTACTGATTACCCAGATGTAAAAATGTTAAATGCTATAAAAATATCTGGAAGAACTAAAAAAGGTTTAGGAATTGGTTTTTTTAATGCGATAACAGACAAAACTGAAGCTACCATCACTAAAACAGAACAAATAATTAATGGAACAGAAACCTTAAAAAATGTTAGTAGCTACAAAACGGTTACAAGCCCATTAACAAACTATAATATTATTGTATTCGATCAACAGTTTAATCAAAATTCTTCAGTAACATTAATTAATACTAATGTTACTCGTGATGGAAGATTTAGGGATGCTAATGCTACTGGATTATTATGGCATGTTGAAGATAAAGGTAGTAACTACAATATAGACGGTTCATTTAAAATGACAAACATCACTGATGATGTAGATAACCCTAATACTGGATATTCATTTGATACTAGTATTGGAAAACAGTCTGGAAACTGGAGAGGTGAAATCGGTTATAATTTCGAAAACAAAGATTACAACCCTAATGATTTAGGTATTTTATTCAGTAATAATAGACAAAGAATCTATGGTTTTTTAGGATATCGATTATTAAAACCTAAAGGAATTTTTAATAATTATGGAGTAAATTTCTATTATAATGTTAACTTTTTGCATAACCCAGGAACGTATACTGGCACTAATGGAGGCTTATCTTTTTGGTCTCAAACAAGAAGTCGTTTTGGTTTTGGGGGGAATTTAAATTTCAGTACCGAATCAAAAGACTTTTTCGAACCAAGACAAGGAACACAAAGTGGTATCTTTTTTAACAGACCTCAAAGATTGAATGTTAACCATTGGGGCTCTACAGATTATCGAAAAAAGTTTGCTATTGACTATAGCTGGTACTATACTTTCTTTAGAAATAACCCAAGAGAAGGATATGGCTTTAGAGTTTCACCAAGATACCGTTTTAACAACCAGTTCTCACTAATCTATGGTTTTAGATTTAACAAATCCAATAGCGATCAAGGTTATGTAACTACTTTAGATAATGATGATATTATTTTTGGGCAAAGAGATCAATCTTCTTACAATAATTCTCTTTCTGGAAAATATAGCTTTAGCACCAAATCATCCTTATCATTAACATTCCGTCATAATTGGAGTAAAGTTCCATATCAAGATCAATTCTATAAACTAAATACTAATAATGGTTTGTTAGAAGCCAATCCTTATTCTGATAACCATGATGTTAATTTTAACAGCTGGAATTTAGACCTTAATTATGTATGGCAATTTGCTCCAGGTAGTCAACTAATAGCTTTTTACAGAAATTCTATTTCAAATTTCAATGATAATGCCAATCAAACCTTCTTTAACAATTTAGATAGTTTATTTGATGAGGCTAACAGACATACATTCTCTGTTCGATTGGTTTATTTTATCGATTATAACAATCTTAAAAATATATTATAATAGGGTTTATTATATATAAGTTGAAATAAGGTAAGCTTTAAAGTTTATCTTATTTCTTTTTTATACTTTCGTTACATTGAATTCAGGATTATGATTATTACTAAAAACATCCATAAACATTATGGTAATGTTGAAATTTTAAAAGGTGTAAACCTTCATATAAAAAAAGGAGAAATTGTTGCTATTGTTGGTCCTTCTGGAGCTGGAAAAACAACCTTGCTTCAAATCTTAGGTACTTTAGATAAACCTCTAAAAGAACAAGATTATGACCTTTTAGTTGATAATGTATCTATTAAAGATTTAAATGATAACGAAATATCTTCTTTTAGAAATAAAAATATTGGTTTTGTTTTTCAATCACATCAATTACTTCCTGAATTTACTGCCTTAGAAAATGTGTGCATACCAGCATATATTGGAGGTAAATCAAAATTAGCTACTGAAAAAAGAGCCAAAGAACTATTAGAGTTTTTAGGATTATCACATAGAGAAAATCACAAACCTAGTCAACTATCAGGTGGAGAACAACAAAGAGTTGCTGTAGCTAGAGCTTTAATAAATGAACCTTCTGTTATTTTTGCAGATGAACCTTCTGGTAATTTAGATTCGAATTCAGCTAAAAAATTACACGAACTTTTCTTTGAACTTAGAGATAAATTTGGGCAAACGTTTGTATTAGTTACCCACAATAAAGAACTAGCACAAATGGCTGATCGAACTTTAACCATGAAAGACGGAATTATAATTAGTTAGTGTAACAAATTCATGTTTTAAGCTACTTATTAGCAAATCAACTAACATGATAGAAACATTTAACGAACTAATTGCTTTTTTAAAAAATCCTGTATTAGAAAAAGATCTTAATCAGAATAGCACATATCGATTAAAGAAATTCTTACACATACTTATTATAAGTATATTAACTGGAGCAGCTTTATCTCCTCTTTTTGTATTAATAGAACATTTAGGTTGGGTAGATATGAATAATCATGCTATGGAACAACTAATGAAAAGTTTGTCTAAAGTTCAAATTTTCCTCTTTGCTGTAGTTGCTGCACCTTTGTTAGAGGAATCCATTTTTAGAGCTCCTATAACCTTATTTCGAGGAGGAAAAATATTTAAAATAGCTTTTTATGTGTTTGCAGTTGCTTTTGGTTTAATTCACTTAAGCAATTTTCCTATAACAAACAATGTACTTATCCTCGCTCCTATCTTGGTAGCTCCTCAAATAATTTTAGGAGGCTATTTAGGTTTTATTAGAGTTCGTTTTGGATTAATTTGGAGTATTCTTTTACATGCTACTTACAATGCTTTTTTTGTTTTTATTAGTTTTGCGGGAGATTCAATATAAAAAATGAAAAAAGTAGAACTTAAAGAATTCTTAGACGAAAAAGTTTTAAAATATAATAATCTAGACTTTATTGAAAGTGATCCAATTCAAATTCCGCATCGATTTAGCTTAAAAGAAGACATAGAAATCATTGGTTTTTTAGTAGCAACGATAGCTTGGGGAAATCGTAAAATGATTATTAAAAATGCTTCAAGAATGACTGAATTACTAGGGAATTCTCCTTACGATTTTGTCATGAATCACACCGAAGAACATCTGGAAAATTTTGATGGCTTTGTTCACCGTACTTTTAATGCTGAAGACTTTAAATTTTTCATCAAATCTTTAAAAAACATCTATCAAAATCACAATGGATTAGAAGCTGTTTTATCAACTAAAGAAAATGATAATTATAAACTAGCCATTCATAATTTCAAGCAAATATTTTTTGAAATTCCGTATTTAGATAGAACACTCAAACATGTTTCTGATCCTTTAAAAAATTCAGCTTCTAAAAGAATTAACATGTTCTTACGTTGGATGGTTCGTGACAACAAAACTGGAGTAGATTTTGGTATATGGAAAACACATTCCCCAGCTCACTTACATTGCCCTTTAGATGTACATTCTGGTAACGTTGCTCGTAAACTTGGTATTTTAAAAAGAAAACAAAACGACTGGAAAGCTTTGGTTGAATTGGATACAACCTTACGAAAATTTGACAAAAATGATCCAGTTAAATATGACTTTGCATTGTTTGGATTAGGTGTTTTTGAGAAGTTTTAATACTTTTAACTCTCATAACTAACTATACTATGAAAAAATTTATCTTTTTATTCGCTTTATCATTTTCAATTATTGCAATTGCACAAGACAATAGAGTACCTATTGACTCTACTGTAACTACAACCAATTCAGTTGTTATTAAAGGTAAAAGAATTCAGTATAAGGCTCAAACAGGTACGCAACCAGTATATGATAAAAATGGAGTTATAAAAGCAACTCTTTTTTATACTTATTATAAAAGAACCGATGTAAATAATAGTGAAAAAAGACCACTAATCATGTCTTTTAATGGTGGACCTGGTTCTGCCTCTGTTTGGATGCATATTGCTTATACTGGACCTAAAATTTTAAAAATTGATGATGAAGGAAACCCTATACAACCTTATGGTATCAAAGACAATCCCTATTCAATATTAGATGTAGCTGATATTGTTTTTGTAAATCCAGTAAACACAGCTTATTCTAGACCTATAGTAAAGGAGAAAAAGAAGTTAGATAAAAAATACTTTTTTGGTGTAAATGCAGATGCTAAATATTTAGCAGGTTGGTTAAATACTTTTATAACAAGGAATAACAGATGGAACTCTCCTAAATATATTATTGGTGAAAGTTATGGTGGTACACGTGTAATGCAGTTAGCTTATGAATTACAAAATAGCCAATGGATGTATTTAAACGGAGTAATTATGGTTTCTCCAGCAGATTATCAACTATTAAGAAACAAAAACTCTGAGGATTACGCTATTAACTTCCCTTATTTTACTGCAGCTGCATGGTATCACAAAATGTTACCGCAAAAATTACAACAGCAAGATTTATTAGATATTTTACCAGAATCTGAAAGTTTTGCAATTAATAAATTACTTCCAGCTTTAGCAAAAGGTGGTTATGTATCTAAAGAAGAAAAAGAAGCTGTGGCTGAAAAAATGGCGTATTATTCTGGAATTAAAAAAGAGGTAATACTTAGACATAACTTGGAAGTTCCAAATAGTTATTTCTGGAAAGAATTACTAAGAGATACCTCTGGAAAAACTATAGGTCGTTTAGATAGCAGATATTTAGGTATTGACAGAAGAGAAACTGGTAGTTCTCCAGATTATAGTCCAGAATTAGTTTCTTGGTTACATTCATTTACTCCAGCAATTAACTACTACATTCAAAATGTTTTAAAGTTTAAGACAGATGTAAAATATAATATGTTTGGTTCTGTGCATCCTTGGGATTTCAGTAACAATAATGCTAGAGAAAACTTACGTAAATCAATGGCTCAAAATCCATATTTAAACGTATTAGTACAATCAGGTTATTATGATGGTGCTACCACTTATTCTGCTGCTAAATATACAATGGGGAAAATAGACCCAAGTGGTAAATTTAAAAATCGTTTAAGTTTTAAAGGATATAGAAGCGGTCATATGATGTACCTTAGAAAAGAAGACTTAGAAAAAGCAAATGACGATTTACGTGACTTTATAAAAAAGAGTTCAGAAAATATTGGTCCAGCAAAATATTAAAAGATAGTTATAGTTTTATGAAGAATGATTTAAATGATATGATGTGCTTAGATACCTATTTATCTTCTTTAGATGATGATAAATACAAAGAAACTAGCTCTTTAATTAACCAAAACAAAACACAAAGTATCAATTTGCTAAGCTGGGGTATTCAAGATTTATTTACTGTTAACACACTTGCTGACGATCTTAAACACATACATAAACTAGCCAACAATTTTGATTGGGGAAACAATTTTAACTCTATTTTAAAAGAAAACTCTTATGAATCTTTGGTTATTACCAACAGTAATAAACAAATTATTTGGGTAAATAGTGGCTTTAAAAAGATGACTGGTTATGATAATGAGTTTGCTATAGGAAAGTCACCTGTATTTTTACAAGGAGAAAAAACTACTGATACTTCTAGAGAGAAAATTCGTAAAAAACTATTAAAAAACAAACCATTTAAAGAGGTTATAATTAATTATAAAAAAGATAGATCAACATATAAATGTGAGTTAAAAATTTTCCCTTTATATGCTCAAAACGAAACCACACATTTTTTAGCACTAGAAAAAGAAGTTGTTTAATGCAAACATTTATTCATTACTTTTTACATTTCGGTTTCCCTTTTATTCTAGCTTATGTATTCTTTAAAAAAGAATGGAAAAAAGTAAGTTTAATTCTATTAGCAACCATGCTTGTAGATTTAGATCATTTATTAGCTACACCTATTTTTGCACCAAATAGATGTAGCATTAATTTTCACCCTTTGCACACCTATTATGCAATGATTATATATGTGCTTCTTCTCTTTTTTAAAAAACCTTTTAATATTATCGGGATTGGTTTATTATTACACATGTTAACAGACTATATTGACTGTTTATTTATGTAGTTAGTTAAAAACAAATTAACCAAAAATTTAGTCCTTTCATCTATACATAAATACCTTTCATCTAATTTCACATTTTTCCTCTTTAACTTAAAAGTATATTTATAATAGCTTAACTTATTAAATATGCTTCACTTAACTACAACCAACATAGATGAAATAACTTTAGAAATAAAAAAATTAGTAAAAAACAATACTGCATTAATTTCTATTGGTGAACACACAGACATAAATATTGATAATCTTGTAAGCTCATTAAATGAGGCCGATATTAATTTTATTGGTGGAATTTTCCCTATGGTAATCTGGAAAAACGATGTACAAGACAAGGGAATTATTGTTCATGAATTAAGTAATGTAGTTCAAACTTATACAATCAGAAATATTAGTCAAAAAGAATTTAAGATTCCAAAAACTAATTTTAAAGAAAATACCAATTACAGTTTAATCACTTTTGTAGATGGTTTAACCTCAAGTATTTCTAATTATCTAAGTAGGCTTTATCAAGAATACGGAATGAAAACCAATTATTTTGGAGGAGGTGCAGGTAGCTTAACTTTACAACAAAAGCCATGTGTTTTTTCTAAGGAGGGATTTTTAGAAGATGCTGCTGTAGTTGCTATTATAGAAATGAAATCTTCTATTGGTGTAGAACATGGATGGCAAAAGCTAGATGGTCCTTACATCGTCACAAAAACTAGTGGTAATTCTATTGAAGGAATCAACTGGGATGCTCCTTATGATTTATATAAGAAAGTAGTTGAAAATGATTCTGGAATGAAATTTAGCGATACTGGATTTTTCGAATTAGCCATGAGGTATCCTTTAGGTGTTATAAAACAAGGAACAGATTATATTATTCGAGACCCTTTATCTACAGACGAAAATGATTCATTGGTATGTGTTGGTGAAGTTGAAGAGAATACAATGATTAATATTATGAAAGGAGATAAAGGTTTATTAATTAAAGCGGCTAGAAAAGCTGCTGAAAGTATTGCTGATCAAGCTCAAAAACCAAAGTTTGCAATGATTATTGATTGTATCTCTAGAATTCTATATTTAAAAGATGATTTTAAACATGAATTAGAAAATGTTTCAGAAGCAATTTCAAATCAGCATCCTACTATTCCAACTTGTGGTGCTTTAACACTAGGAGAAATATCTTCTTACGGAAATGGCTATATTGAATTTTATAATAAAACTATAGTAGTTGGTTTATTTGAATAAATGGAGCAAGACAATAAAATATTAGATATTTTAAGACTTTATGAATACTCAATGAGCATAGGAAAATCGCTAGATTACTATGAAAATTGTAATTCTTTTTTAAAACTTCTTCTTACTAGAAGAAATCTAAATGCTTGTTGGATTCTTAACTTGAATGAAAAAGATCAGTTAATAAAAAAATATTCAATTCCACATGGTAATGATATAAACCCTGTACTAAGCCCAAACTTAAAATCGTTTTTAAACTCTATAAACAATTATATCATAATTGAATATAGTCAAGATTTTAAGGAACTAGTACCTATAAAAGTAAATGAAGGTACTATTGTAATTTATAAGCTTTATCAAGGAAATTATTTATTCTTATATACGAATACATCTAATATTTATAAAAAAAATTCTGAGCAATTATTACCTGTAATAAATAAGTTTTCACATACTTTGGAAGCTTGTATGTTTTTTGAGAAAAAACAGAAATTACTAGAACAACTTGAAGAAAAAAACAAAGACCTTAGTAATTATGCACATATCGTTTCTCACGATTTAAGATCACCTTTAAGAAATATTGAAACACTTGTTACCTGGCTAAAAGCAGACCATGTAGAAAATTTAAATAATGAAGCTGTTCAATTTCTTGACTCTATAAGTGATAATATTCACATCATGGAATCTTTAGTTAAAGGAATACTAGAATATTCAACAATTAATAGAAATGATTTCAATTTTTCTAAACTAGACTTAAATCATATTATCAATAAAATTCTTCAATATACCAATGTACCAGAAAACATAGAAATAACAGTTTCTAAAGACTTTCCTTCTATTTTAGGAAATGAACATAGAATACAACAGTTGTTTCAAAACCTAATTGGAAATGCTATTAAATATAACGATAAGGAAAAAGGTCTTATCGAAGTTGGTTTCTTTGAAGAAGATGAAAAAACTGTTTATTACGTAAAGGATAATGGAAAAGGTATTGAAAAAGAATACCATTCAAAAATATTCAATGCTTTTCTAAAACTAGAAGACACAAAAGATTCTATTGGTATTGGACTCTCTATAGTTAAAAAGATAATAAGTAACTATGGAGGTAAAATCTGGTTAACTTCTGAACTTGGTAAAGGAACTACTTTCTTCTTTACTTTAGAAAAGTAATTTTTCTATATCTTTTTTAAATCGCAATACCAAAAACTAGTATCGTAGCTTTTTACTTTTTCTTTAGTGGAAGAATGACAGTTTTGAGAATTATCTTTATTTAAAGTATATGATTTTAAAACCTTCTCTCCTATTTCAAACGCTACTGGATTTTTAAAGATTGGGCCATCAAAACAGAAGGTATGAAACTCTCCATTCTCTCCACAAACATCAATATTATCAGGTAGTTCATTAATAAAATCTTCATCAATAATTCTTCCTACAAACTCTTCTCCTAATAACTTAGCATTTACACAAACTGTAATAGTTTTAAAACCCAATGCTAAAAACTCTCTTAGTAAATCTTTGGTGTTTTGTTTCCATAATGGATATACACCAGTAATTCCTACTTCTTTAAGTTTAGAATCTCTATAATTTTTTAAATCTTCTAAGAAAATATCCCCGAATATAGCGTGATTTAAGCCTAATGATTTCAATTCAGATGTTTTGTCTTTCATTTTCTCATTGTATAAATCCATAGTTACATCGGCAGGAAAATAAATCTTCTCTAAAGGAATACCAATACTTTCCGCTTGAGCATCTAACAAATTTTCATGAAGTCCATGCATAGAAACTCGCTCATAATCTTGATTTACATTTGTTACAAGTTTTTCGATATCATATTCACCTTGCTGTAATATTTTATACAAGGCATAAGCCGAATCTTTTCCAGAACTCCAATTAAAGTATGCTTTCTTCATGTGGCAAATATGCATAAAAAATCCTGCAAAAGCAGGATTTATATATTAGTTTATTTTATCACTTCAAGTAAAAATATAATGTAATTACAATTATTTTTTCTTTTGATGCATTGGAACTGGTCTTTCTTGTTTTACTACAGGTGTTCCGTATAAATCAAAGTCGCCAGCATCATATATTTCTATATCAATAAACTCTCCTAGTTTGATATAGTGCTCACGAGCATCAACGATAACGTCGTTATCTACATCTGGTGAATCAAACTCAGTACGTCCGTAATAATATTCGCCATCTTTTCTATCAAATAAACAACGGTAAGTATTTCCTATTTTTTCCTGATTTAATTCCCATGAAATTTGTGACTGTACCTCCATGATTTCATTTACTCTTCGGAATTTAACATCAGCAGGAACATCATCTTCTAAAACAAAAGCTCCAGTATTTTCTTCATGCGAATATTCGAAAGCTCCTAAACGTTCAAAACGCATTTCTTCCACCCAATCTTTCAATTCTTGAAATTGCTCCTCTGTTTCTCCTGGGTATCCAACAATTAAAGTTGTTCTAATTGCCATGTTAGGCACATATTCTCTAAACTTATGAATCAAAGCTGTGGTTTTTTCATGCGTAGTACCACGTTTCATTGATTTTAAAATTTCAGTATTAATATGCTGTAATGGAATATCTAAATAATTACAAACCTTAGGTTCTTCCTTCATTACATTTAATACATCCATTGGAAATCCAGATGGAAAAGCATAATGTAAACGAATCCATTCAATTCCTTCTACTTTTACCAACGCTCTCAATAAATCAGCCAAAGCCCTCTTTTTATATAAATCCAACCCGTAATAAGTTAAATCTTGAGCTATTAACATAATTTCTTTAATACCTTTTTCCGCTAACTTAGTTGCTTCAGTAACTAAATCTTCTATTGGAGTAGACTTATGCTTTCCTCTCATTAAAGGAATTGCACAAAAAGAACAAGGTCTATCGCAACCTTCAGCTATTTTTAAATACGCATAGTGTTTAGGTGTAGTTGTTAAACGTTCACCTATTAATTCATGCTTATAATCTGCTTCTAAAACCTTTAATAAAGCAGGTAAATCGTGAGTACCAAAATACTGATCTACATTCTTTATTTCATTCTCTAAATCTGGCTTATAACGTTCGCTTAAACAACCAGAAACAAATACTTTATCTATTTCTCCAGCTTCTTTACGTTGTGCATAATGCAAAATAGTATCAATACTTTCTTCTTTAGCCTTACCTATAAACCCACAAGTATTAATTACTACAATATTACCATCATCATTTTCATCTTCATGAACTACGTCTTTACCATTAGCTTTTAATTGTCCCATTAAAACCTCACTATCGTAAACGTTTTTAGAACATCCTAAAGTAACTACATTAATTTTATTTTGCTTTGTTGTTTTAGTACGCATCTTATTTAACTTTTAAGCGACTGCAAAAATACTGTATTAATAATTGCTATTGATAGTTTTTTGGCATTTTTCTAACCTTTGTTAATTGTTCAAAAGCATAAGCCAATTTTAATAAATTAGCTTCTGAATAAGGCTTACCTATAAATGTTAAACTTTTAGGTTCTCCTGATTCATAGCCCATTGGGACTGTTATAGTCGGATATTTAGCTACAGCAGCAATTCCTGAATCAAAATTATCAATTGACAAAATTGCATCTAAATTCTGATTTTCGATTGCATGCAAATACTTTTTACCCTCAGCATTTAATTTATTTTTTACAACTTCCAATTCTTCTAAAGTTGTTTCATCCTTTACAATACCATCCAATAATTGCTGACCATATGGTGCCCTTAATATTGAATCTTTTAAATTAAATGAAATCACATCTTGTACAGAAGCAATCTTTACATTTTTGTCTGAATAGTTTTTTAAATATTTAGGCAAATCATGCTTCATATCGATATTCAATAAAGTTAAAAAACCATCAAATGAAATTGTAGGTGGTTCAACTTCTATAACTTCTGCTCCTGCTACTTTAATTTTCTCTACTGATTCTTTATAAATTTTATTTTCTAAAAGTGACTTCAAAACGCCAAATTTCTTTCCTTTTAAACTAGCATTCACTAGCTTATTATCAAGCTTTAAATCTAAAGAAGTTGCTTTTGTCGAAGCTACATCAGTACTATCAACTCCAAGCATTGCATTATACAAAATAGCATTGTCGATTACATTTTTTGTCATAGGGCCAGGTGTATCTAAGGTACTAGAAATTGGAACAATTCCACTTCTACTTAACACTCCTATAGTAGGTTTTAATCCTACAACAGAATTTTTACTTGATGGAGAAGTGATAGAACCAGCTGTTTCTGTTCCAACAGCAGCAGCAGCAAAATTGGCTGCTATTGCTACACCACTTCCTGCCGAACTTCCGCCAGTTTCAAATACTTTTCTTCCATATGGATTTAACGTTTGCCCTCCTACTGCTGAATATCCTAACGGACAGTCTGAACAAAAGAAATATGCCCATTCACTTAAATTTACCTTTCCTAAAATTAAAGCACCTTTTTCTTTTAACTTTTGAACAATAAAAGCGTCTTCAGTTTTTCTGTTATTTGCCAAAGCTATTGCTCCAGCAGTTGTAGGCATATTGTTAGTATTGATATTATCTTTTAAAAGAATTGGCATCCCATAAATAGAGAACTCAGAAATATTTTCTTTCTTCAAATCTTTCTCTCTAGCTTCTTCTAATACATTTGGATTTAAGGCTATAATACTATTCAACGAAAGCTCTGAGTTTGTTTCTATTTTTCTCATTCTATACAAATAGAATAATGTTAGTTTTTCATAGCTCAGCTTCCCTTCTTTAATGCTTTTTTGAAGTGACGGGATGTCTTGCTCTAAAATTAGTGGTTTAAGTGTATTGTATTCTTCTTCTGAAAAAGTAGACAAACTACTTTCAAATGGTTTAAAGACATCATCTATATTTTGATATTTTGATGCTATAAGTTTGAATTGCATTCGCACATTTACTTCTCTTTCTTCTTTACAAGAAATAAATACCAGAACTATGGCTAATAAAAAATATACTCTTCTCATTTTTTAATTATTTGAAAACCAAATATAATTCTTTTAAAAACGAAAAACTCCTTTCAATTATGAAAGGAGTTTTTGTTATTATCTATCTAGTTTTCTTATTTAAAGAAACTATCTACAAATTCGTATTTATTAAAGACTTGTAAATCGTCAATTCCTTCTCCTACTCCAATATATTTTACTGGTATTTTAAATTGATCAGAAATACCTATTACAACTCCACCTTTTGCTGTACCATCTAATTTAGTTACTGCCAATGAAGTTACTTCTGTAGCCTTAGTAAATTGCTTTGCTTGTTCAAATGCATTTTGTCCTGTAGAACCATCTAATACTAGCAATACATCATGAGGTGCATCTGGAATAACTTTTTGCATTACACGTTTAATTTTAGTTAACTCATTCATTAAGTTAATCTTGTTATGTAAACGTCCAGCTGTATCAATAATAATTACATCAGCATCCTGATTTACTCCCGACTTTACAGTATCAAATGCTACTGAAGCTGGATCTGATCCCATTTCTTGACGAATTATTGGTACATCAGTTCTATCTGCCCAAACTTGTAATTGATCAATTGCTGCTGCTCTAAAAGTATCTGCTGCTCCTAAAACTACTTTTAAACCTTGTTTTTTAAATTGTGAAGCTAACTTACCTATCGTAGTTGTTTTTCCTACACCGTTAACTCCTACCACCATTAAAACATAAGGTTTTTTATTGGCTGGTATTGTAAATTCAGTTTCGTCTCCAGTATTTGTTTCAGATAACAAACCTGCTATTTCTTCACGTAAAATTTGGTTCAGTTCATCAGTCCCCAAATATTTATCACGAGAAACACGAGCTTCAATTCTATCAATAATTTTTAAAGTAGTTTCAACACCTACATCAGACGATACTAATACTTCTTCTAAATCATCTAAAACATCATCATCAACTTTGGCTTTACCTGCTACTGCTTTTGATAACTTAGAGAAAAAACTTGTTTTAGTTTTTTCTAATCCTTTATCTAAGGTTTCTTTTTTCTCTTTCGAGAAGATTTTTTTAAAAAAACTCATCGTTAAATTTTATAATCGCTTATATAGGTTAAAAACTATACCAAACTTATTATATGGTCAAATTGTCATTATTTTGTTTTTCTCTTCCATTTCTTTTGAAAGAGCAAAGCTCAAAAATACAGTTTTTTAACACATAAAAAAAGCTACCTTCTATCAGAAAGTAGCTTTAGTTTAAACTGTATATACAAGTCTTAGTTTTTCGCGATGAAATCGTTTACTTGTGAAGGATCCATAATAGCTTCAACGAAAGTATAAGCTCCTGTTTTTGGAGATTTTACCATTTTGATAGCCTTAGTTAATCTTTTTGCTCCTGTTTGTAACGATGCTACTGATTTCTTTGCCATGTTCCTATAGGTTATAAAGTTTTATAAAAAACTTTTAATTATTTAATTTCTTTATGAACTGTCATCTTCTTTAAGATTGGATTAAATTTCTTTAATTCCATTCTATCAGGAGTGTTCTTTTTGTTCTTTGTAGTGATATAACGTGAAGTTCCTGGTTTTCCAGTCGCTTTGTGCTCAGTACATTCTAATATTACCTGTACTCTGTTTCCTTTTTTTGCCATCTCTGTAAAATTTTATCTAAGTAAGGAATTATTTAGTTAAGAAACCTTTTTCTCTAGCTTCTTTAATCACAGCAGAGATTCCTTTTTTATTAATATTTTTTAATGCAGAAGCAGATACTTTTAAGGTAACCCATTTATCTTCTTCTGGGATATAGAAACGCTTAGTCATTAAATTAGCGTTAAACTTTCTTTTAGTTCTATTTAAGGCGTGAGAAACGTTGTTCCCTACCATTGCTTTCTTTCCTGTTAATTCACAAACTCTAGACATCTTCTTGACAGTTTTATAGTGTTATTTCTAAACGAGGTGCAAATATACGAACTTTTAAGAGAAATAAACAAAATATTACTAGTAATTTTTTAAAATATTTTCAGTTAATAATTCTAAAGCTTTTGTTACAGTTCTGTTTATTACTTTCTCTCTTGGCTGACCAAAATTAAACTCCTGAACCTCAGCACCATTTTTCGATACAATGGCTATATACACCAAGCCTACACTTTTATCGTTATGATCTGTGGTTGGTCCTGCATTACCTGTTACAGCAATTGCATAATCGGTTTTTAGTCTTTCAAAACATCCTTTTGCCATCTCCAAAGCAACTTCTTTACTTACTACAGTATTATCTTCAATCGTTTGTTTAGATACACCTAATAATTCTTGTTTCAATGCTGCCGTGTAAGTAATAAAGCTTCCCATATAGTAAGCAGAAGAACCTGGAATAGCAACTAATGTTGAAGCTATTTTTCCACCTGTCAAACTTTCAGCTGTACTCAAAGTTTGGTTTCTCTTTTTTAATAAATCCCCTACTCGTTGTTCTATAGAAGCTTCATCATCATACCCTACTATAATATCTGATATTAATAAACTCAGACTTTCTATTTTTTCTGCTACCTCTTTTTCTAAAACCTCTTTATTATTTCCTTTTGCTGAAATTCGCAATCTAACCTTTCCAAACGAAGGCAGGTAAGCTAATTTTATATGTTCTGGTAAACTATTTTCCCACTCCTCTATTCTCCCAGCAATAACACTTTCACCTGTACCCACTGTCATTACTGTTTTATGAAGTATAAATGGAAGTTTAAATTTTTGTTGAATTCTAGGTAATACTTCATAAGTAATTAACCCTTTCATTTCATAAGGCACACCTGGTAAGGAAACAAAAACAGTTTCATTTTCATAAAACCACATTCCTGGAGCAGTTCCAAAACGATTGGTTAATAATGTAGCTTTAGAAGGTAATTGCGCTTGATACTTTTGTGCTTCATTAAAAGGATGATTTACTTTTTTAAAGAGCTCTTTGATGTTTTCTATTACCTCAGGGTATTCAACAACATCATGATCATTAAAGTACTCAGCTATTGTTTTTTTTGTAATATCATCTTTTGTAGGCCCTAGTCCTCCAGTTATTATAACAATGTCAGCTCTATTTTCTGCTTCTTTTAAAGCATTTAATATATGCTTTCTTTCATCTTGAATTGACGAAATTTGATATACTGACACTCCTATTTTATTTAATTCTTGACCTATCCACTGCGAATTCGTATCAACTATTTGTCCGATTAAGATTTCATCTCCAATCGTTATTATTTCTGCATTCATTTAATCTTCTTAAAAAAGAATCCCGCTTATACAGCGGGATAATAACTTATTTTACTTTTATTTGAAAAGCTTGTTTACCTTCTATCGTTCCAGTTAACACATCATTTTCATTTACTTTTCCAACTCCTGCTGGTGTTCCAGTAAAAATAACATCTCCTTTTTTTAAGGTAAAATATTGAGAAACATAACTAATTAACTCATCTACTTTCCATAACATACTAGAGGTATTTCCATCTTGAACTACTTCTTCATTTTTTTTCAGTTGAAACGATAAATTATCTAAATCAAACTCCTCTTTAGGAAAAAACTCTCCTATTACAGCACTACCATCAAAAGACTTTGCTTTTTCCCATGGTAATCCTTTTTCTTTACACACTGCTTGTACATCTCTGGCTGTAAAATCAATTCCCAGTCCAATAGTGTCATAATACTTATGTGCAAACTTTGGAGAAATATGTTTCCCTACTTTATTTATCTTAACCAATACCTCAACTTCATAATGTATATCATTAGAAAATGGAGGTCTAAAAAAAGGCATCTTCTTCGGAAGAATTGCAGAGTCTGGTTTTAAAAAAATCACAGGACTCTCTGGCTTTTCATTTGCCAATTCTTCTATATGTTTAGCGTAGTTACGCCCTATGCATATTATTTTCATTCTTATTAATAAAACTTTAGTTATTGAAATAAAAAATTAAGTATATCATTAAAATTATAACTAATAAACCTATTCTTCCATTCCAGTCTTGTTTTAAAACTTCATTGTATGAATATTTCCTTTTCAGAAATAACCATCTTATAAAAGCTCCTAATTTAGAAATGCTTGAAAAAAGAGTTTCTTGTAAAAAACCGCTAAAGAAATCTTCCATTCAATTATTTAAATCATTAAGGAATCCAAGTTTTAGGGAAGTTTGGCTTACGCTTTTCTAAGAAAGCATCACGTCCTTCTTTAGCTTCATCTGTCATATACGCTAAGCGTGTAACTTCTCCTGCAAATACTTGCTGTCCTACCATACCATCATCAGTTAAGTTCATGGCAAACTTTAACATTTTAATTGATGTTGGTGATTTCTCTAAAATCTCTTGTGCCCAATCAAAAGCTGTTTGTTCTAATTCATCATGAGGAACTACTGCATTTACCATTCCCATTTCATAAGCTTCTTGTGCAGAATAGTTTCTTCCTAAGAAAAATATTTCTCTGGCTTTCTTCTGCCCTACCATTTTAGCTAAATATGCCGAACCATATCCTGCATCAAACGAAGTAACATCGGCATCAGTTTGTTTAAAAATTGCATGTTCTTTACTTGCTAAAGTTAAATCGCAAGTAACATGTAAACTATGTCCTCCTCCTACTGCCCAACCAGGTACTACACAGATAACTGCTTTTGGCATAAAACGGATTAATCGTTGTACTTCTAATATATTTAATCGGTGATAACCATCTTCTCCTACGTATCCTTGATGTCCACGAGCATTCTGATCTCCTCCTGAACAAAAACTCCATACTCCATCTTTTGTAGATGGTCCTTCAGCAGATAATAACACAACACCAATATTTGTATCTTCATGAGCATCTTTAAATGCATCTAACAATTCTGAAGTAGTATGCGGACGAAATGCATTACGTACATTAGGTCTGTTAAACGCTATTCTAGCTACGTTATGCGATTTCTTATAAGTAATATCTTTATACTCTTTGGCAACTTTCCATTGAGGTTGTATCATAATTCAATAATATTTTCGTTATTAACAAAGCAAAAATAACATAATAACTTTATTTTTCTTTTCTATATTTGAACGATATAATATATTCCCTTATGAAACAACTATTTTTCTTATTTACCGTATTATTCAGTTTACAGCTTTTTTCTCAAAAAGTAATTACTGAAAAGATTAATTCTAAAGAGTTTAATAAAGATAGAATTGTAAAAATTTACATTCCTAAAGATTACGACAAAGAGGAAGCCATGAGTTATCCTGTGGCAATTGTTTTAGGTGATGGTTATCTTTTCGACTTATATGTGGGTAATGCTAAACTATATGCTAATGTAGATAAAGCTCCTAAACAAATTGTAGTTGGAATAGGTATGAAAAACTCTTACAATAAAGATGTTTCTATTATTCCTTCAAACAATGCATTAACAAGTCACTCTACTAAGTTTTTCAACTTTATACAAAAAGAGTTAATCCCTCACATGGAAGGTAATTATAGAACTTCTCCTTTTATGACCATTGTTGGTCAAGGTATTGGAGCTAACTTTATTACTCATTTCTTAAAAGCACAAGAACCTATTTTTAATTCTTTTATATGTATTACTCCTAATTTTTCTGAATTAGCAGCAAACACTATTGCTTCTTATTCTTTAGGAAGATTAGCTTCTGTAGATAATTCATATTTTTTCTACGCAAGTAACAATAAAAAATATATTAGAAAAGAAGTAGACGACAGATACAATCAGATAGCTACTTACCTATCTTCTTTTGATGCTAAAAACCTTCATTTTACTTTTAATGAATTCAAAGACGCACCAAATCATTTATCTGTTATTAGTGAAACTATTCCAAGAGCATTTGATAAAATGTTTTCTATATATTCTAAAATTACGAAAGACGAATTTGACAATAACATTAAGGATTTAGGTCCTTTAGAAGCTATTAAATATGTAGAACAAAAATATTTAGACATTGAATATTTATACGGTACAAACTTAAATGTTCGTTTAGATGATATTTTTGCTATTGAAGGAATTGTTATAGACAAATTAGACGGTGATTACCTTAGAGTATTAGGTGATTTTGTAATGATCAAGTATCCTAACTCTCATATTGGTGATTTCTACGTAGGTAAATATTACGAGCTTGGTAAAGATTACGAAAAAGCAGATTTTTATTACAAAGCTGCTTACGGTAAGATGGATCCTTCTGACCCAAATGCGAATGCTTTTTACGAAAACATTAAACGTGTAAACGATTTAAAAGATAGTCAACCAAAAGAAGCACCGCTTGAAGATCTTCCAGAAGAAGATCAAGAAAATGAAGACAAACAAGAAGAGGACAAACAATAATCTCTTCTCAACTCAAAATAAAAAAGCACGTCAATTAGACGTGCTTTCTTTTTATATGTTAATTGGTTTATTTCTTCACCAACTCTATTCTGTCTTCTTTTAAAACTATCTTTTTACTTTTATATAAATTCCCTACCGCTCTTTTAAACGCTTTCTTACTCATTTGTAATCGGAATTTTATCGATTCTGGTGAGCTTTTATCAGTTAACATTAAATAACCTTTCTCTTGTAATTTCTGAAGAACTACTTCTGCATCCGAATCAATTACATTTCTAAAACCTTGAGGTCTTAGAGAAACATCTATTTTTTCGTCTTCTCTAATCTTTTTAATATAACCTACTGTTTTCATTCCTTCTTCTAAGTCTTTAAAAACTTCGTTATTATATAACAAGCCTTCATATTCTTCATCGATTAAAACAGTATATCCTAATGCAGTTTGCTGACCAATTACTAAGTCTACTTTATCACCTTCTTGTAATTCCATTTTATAAGTTTTTAAAATAGTTCTTTAAAACTACATCATTAATTTCTTTAGGAGTAAAAACCTCCATTATTTTTGGTTGATTTGATACTGCATAAAAAGCAGGCAAGTTATTATGTAACTCCTCCAAATCCTTTATTGAAACATATTCAAAATTAAACATCTTTGCTAAATGTTCAGCTGTCAAATTGTGAGGAGTTTCAAAATATTCAGTTGCATTGGTCGTCAATGGTCCTGGTATAAATCGGAATATTCCACCACCTGCATTATTTAAAATAATAATTCTAAAATCATTTGGTATACAAGTATTCCATAAGGCATTACTATCATAAAAAAAACTCAAATCTCCTGTTATAAAAGTAGTTTGATTCTTATGGGCATAAGCAGCTCCAATAGCAGTACTTGTACTTCCATCAATACCACTCGTTCCTCTATTACAAAATACTTGTAAAGTCGGATTTAAATTAAACAACTGCGAATATCTAATAGTAGAACTATTACTTATTTGAAGTTGCGAGTTATCTGGTATCGCTTTTAAAACAGCCTCAAAAACTTTTAAGTCTGAATATTCAGTATTCGCTAAATACTCTTTATGCTTTATTGAACGATCTTGATTTTTAGTCAACCATTTATTCTGATAAGTTACCTCTTCATTTCGAGATAAGCCTTTTTCAGTTGCCAATAATTTTCTTAAAAAAGAAACTGGTTTTTCTTTTATGTGTTCTGACAAACAATGATAAGTATTCATTGCTCTCAATTCATCAATATGCCAATGCGCTGCAGGTTGATGCTTCCTTAAAAGCTGCTTGATTTTTTTAGAAATAACCATTCCACCTAAAGTTACTAAGACTTCAGGCTGCAAATCTAAAAACGCAGTAGCATCTAAAGGAAAAATAAGTTTATCTATAGAATTGATAAACTTCGGATTGTATAAGTTTGAAGTTGTTTCTGTTAAAACTACAACAGTTTCGTCTTCAATCAACTCATCTAAAACATACTGTAAATCTGCATCTGGAAAATTACTACCTACTAAAATCATTTTTTTAGCAGTAGTTTTCCAAGTCGTTATTAATTGTTGATAATCACTTTTTAACTCTTTAACTGTATTTAAAGTGTTATCAGGAAAATCAAAGGACTTTAATATTTCAACCGTTTCATATAAAGGCTCATCAAATGGCACATTAATATGTACAGGGCCTTTTTTAGAAACAGCAGTTTCTAAAGCATTAATTAATAACGTTGTATTATTTTCTAGCTGATGCTCTTCGTCAATCAAGTTTGCAGAATATAAAATATGATTGTCAAAAACATTTTCTTGACGAATGGTTTGACCATCTCCTATATCAATTAAATGTTTAGGTCTATCAGCAGAAATTACAACTAAAGGAATGTTACTGTAAAACGCTTCAGCAATGGCTGGATAATAATTTAGCAATGCCGAACCTGATGAACAAACAATTACAACAGGCTTTTGTTTTTGCTGGGCAATTCCCATAGCAAAAAAAGCAGCACACCGCTCATCAACAACACTTAATGTTTCTATGTTAGGGTGATTTGAAAACCCAATAGTTAACGGAGCATTTCTTGATCCTGGCGATATAACAACTGTATCAATTTCAAATTGATTACAAGCTGTAACTACTAATTGTGCGAGTTCTTTTTTTGGGAACATTCTTTTAGTTTAAAAATGTCATTCTAAAGCAAAAACTTTAAAATGACATTTTATAATAAAATCAACAATGTTGATTAATTTCCTTTTTTATAATCTGCTAAAAACTTAGCTAAACCGATATCAGTTAAAGGGTGCTTTAACAATCCTTCAATTGCACTTAAAGGTCCTGTCATTACATCAGATCCTACTTTAGCACAATCGATAATATGCATTGTATGACGTACAGATGCAGCTAAAATCTCAGTATCAAACATGTAGTTATCATAAATCATGCGAATTTCTTCGATTAAGTTTAATCCATCTGTAGAAATATCATCTAAACGACCAATAAATGGAGAAACATAAGTAGCTCCTGCTTTAGCAGCTAATAACGCTTGACCTGCAGAAAACACTAATGTTACATTCGTTTTAATTCCTTTATCAGAAAAATATTTACAAGCTTTTACACCATCTTTAATCATTGGTAACTTTACCACAATTTGTGGATTTAAAGCAGCTAACGCTTCACCTTCCTTTACCATTCCTTCAAAATCGGTAGAAATAACCTCAGCAGAAACATCACCATCAACAATATCACAAATAGCTTTGTAGTGATTGATTATGTTTTCCTCTCCAGTAATTCCTTCTTTAGCCATTAAAGATGGGTTTGTAGTTACTCCATCTAAAATTCCTAAAGCTTGCGCCTCTCTAATTTGATCTAAATTAGCTGTATCAATAAAAAATTTCATTTATATAAATTTAAAAAGTTGTGTTCAACACTTATCTAAAAAACTATGTTTTCTAAAACGTTGCGAATTTACAACTTATAATGGTTCATTAACAATTTTTCATATACTTTATCAGGTAGAATTCGTTTCAACACAATAGAAAACTTCTCCATAAAGCCTCCAATTTTATAATGTATTCTTGGATTTTTATTCTCTATAATTTGATGAATTGCCTTTGCCATAATTAATGGATCAGCACCAGAGTCTACATGTTCATCCATTAACGCTAAGTTTTCGGCATATTTTTTCTTGTAAGCAGACTCTTCAAATACTGGTGTATGATATCTTCCTGCTGCTATATTGGTAGCAAAATCACCAGGTGCAGCATTCACTACTCGAATACCAAATTGTTTTACCTCCATACTCAAGGCTTCTGTCACTAATTCCAAAGCACCTTTACTTGCTGAGTAAATTCCTCTAAATGGCAATCCCATATAACCAGCAATAGAAGTAGTATTGATAATTAATCCACTTTTCTGCTTCCTCATGGTTGGCAAAACAGCTTTCATTACTTCAATAGCTCCAAAAAAGTTAGTTTCAAAGTTAGAACGCATTTCACTAGTTGGTGTATCTTCAATAGGTCCCGTAATTCCTTTCCCTGCATTATTAATCAATACATCAATCTTACCTTCTTCAGCAACTACTTTAGCTATTGCGCTTTGTATCGAAACTTCATCAGTAACATCTAAAGCAACCATTTTAAATGGTAGTGTTAACTTATCAGGATTCCTACTAGTACCATAAACAGTATATCCTTTTGTATGTAAATAAGTGGCAATTGATTTTCCTATTCCAGAAGAAGCTCCTGTTATAAATATAACTTTAGACATTGATATAATTTTAAGCAAATATCTAAAAGATACCTTCAATAAAAAAAACTTTAAACACTTATATTAGCGCTTTAATTAGTGATTATGTTCAAAAAACACCTCCTTCTTACCTTAACTTTATTAAGTTCTTATTTGTCTTTTTCGCAAACTTCTCTTTTTGACCACTCAAAAAACTTTACACGTCAAGATTCTTTAAGAGGAAGTATTACTAAGGAACGTGCTTGGTGGGATTTAACTTACTACGATTTAAATGTGCAAGTAGATCCTGATAAAAAATTCATTCAAGGAAAAAATACAGTACAATACAAAGTATTAAAACCTCACAATGTTTTACAAATAGACTTGCAAGCTCCCTTAAAAATAACAAAGGCAATACAAAACGGAAAAAAATTAGATATAATCTCTGAGGGAAATGCTCATTTTATTCAGTTAAAAGAAAAGCAAAAAACCGGAAGTATTAACTCAGTAGATATATACTATAAAGGAAAACCAAGAGAAGCAAAACGCGCTCCTTGGGATGGTGGCTTTTCATGGAAAAAAGATAAAAACGGAAAACATTTTGTAGCAACATCCTGTCAAGGATTAGGAGCAAGTATATGGTGGCCAAACAAAGACCACATGTATGATGAAGTAGACAGTATGGCTATCAATGTTCGAGTACCAAAAGGTTTAATGAATATTTCTAACGGACGCTTACGTAAAACGGAACATCATAAAGACAATACAACTACCTATCATTGGTTTGTAAACAACCCAATTAATAACTACGGAGTAAACATTAATATTGGTGATTATATTCATTTTTCAGAAAAATATAATGGTGAAGATGGTGAACTAGATATGAATTATTATGTTTTACACTACAATTTAGAAAAGGCAAAAAAACAGTTTAAGGATGCTCCAAAAATGATGAAAGCTTTTGAGCATTGGTTTGGAAAATATCCTTTTTACGAAGACGGATTCAAACTAGTAGAAGTTCCTTATTTGGGAATGGAGCACCAAAGTTCTGTTACTTATGGAAACCAATATTTAAACGGGTATTTAGGTCGTGATTTATCCGGAACAGGATGGGGATTAAAATTCGATTTCATCATTATTCACGAATCAGGACACGAATGGTTTGCAAACAATATTACCTATAAAGATATAGCAGACATGTGGATTCATGAAAGCTTTACAGCCTATTCTGAAAACTTGTTTTTAGATTATTACTATGGAAAGGAAGCTGCAGCAGCCTATGTAATAGGAACGCGAAGAGCTATTCAAAATGACATTCCTATTATTGGACAATACGATGTTAACAATGAAGGTTCAGGAGACATGTATTATAAAGGAGCTAATATGTTACACACTATTAGACAATTGATTAATAATGATAAAAAATGGAGAAAGATTCTTCGTGGATTAAATAAAACATTCTACCATAAAACAGTAACTACTAAAGAAATAGAAAACTATATGATTGAAAAATCTGGTTTAGATTTAACGAAGATTTTCGATCAATATTTACGTACTGTTAAAATACCTGTTTTCGAATACAAAATTAAAAACAACAAACTATCGTATCGTTGGACTAACGTAGTTAAAGACTTTAATATGCCATTGAATATTAAAGTAAATAATAATATACTAGTGTTAAAACCAACAGAAAATTGGCAAACAAAAACAATCAAATCAAACGATATAGAAGTTGATATTAATTTTTATATAAAAACCAAAAAAGTAAATTAATCACAATCCCCCGTAACTAAAATGACTGAAGTAAAAATTGCAAAATTTGAGGAACTTTTAAAAGAATTTGAACGCGAAAAAGAGAATCAAAATTTTGTTTTCAGAGGCCACTCAAATTCCGAATACGAATTAAAAACATCTTTAGGAAGATGTGATTCATTCTATGGAAGAACAACACAACAACTAGAAAAACGTTTATTAAAATTATTTAAAGAGTCTTCACTCCCTTACTTGGAACACAGACCAAGTTCAGAGTTAGAATGGCTAGCTGTAGCTCAGCATTTTGGACTCCCAACACGTCTTTTAGATTGGTCTTATAATCCATTGGTAGCAACATATTTTGCTGTTGAAGACAATCCAGATACAGATGGAGCCTTGTTTTTACTATCGGGATGTAGTACAATTCAAAATCCAGACACTTTTAAAATAGAGAGCCTAAACAAAGTTAAAAAATACAGACCTCCTTATATCTCTTCAAGAATACAAAATCAATCAGGATTATTTACCGTACATAATAACCCAGAGGAAGTGTTTACACATGAAAAAATGAAAAAAGTAATCATTCCAAAAGAAGTAAAAAGAGATATTAAAAGAACACTATTCAAGTACGGAATAAATCAACGAATGATTTATCCAGGTTTAGAAGGAATTGCTAAAGATTTAAAATGGTTGGAAACTAGTATTTATTAAACATTCTATCAAAACAAAACACATTTATCACAAAATAAACATACAATCATGAACCAAGAGATAAAAGAAGAAATACTAAAACAGTTAAAAAAAGATATTCTTTTTGGGTTTGAAAATGAAAAAAAATTATTTGAAAGTATAAATGATATGTTTTATGATTATGAAGAACTTGATACAAACTGGTTAAAAAAAGAAATTGATTTAAGGTTAAAAACACATCAAACTGAAAGTCTTAAATGGGAAAAACCAACTGACTTTGAAAGATTAGCTAAATCTTTCAACGAGTTAAATAAAGAAGGAATTGTTTCTCTTCACAAAGCAGGATACACCAGACAAGATGCAGAAGGCGATTGTTTAGAAATTATTGATGAATTAAAAAATATTGGAATATTAGCTAAAGGATACTGTTATTATCATACACAAGATTTAGAAAGAGCTATTGGTCAAGAAAAAACATTATTTATTGGATACGATAGTCATAATCAAAATGATGAACTTGCTATGGAAGTTGCTAAAAAAATAGTTGATGTTTTAAAAAAGAATGGTTTTACTATCAAATGGAACAACTCTTTGGATACTAGAATTGAAATTTCTGAAATTAACTGGAAAAAAACAGTTGATAATATTGACTACAATTATAACCAAGTATTTGATTTAATGGAAAAACATTATAAAATAAATAACATTCAAACCAAAAACCACTCTAAAAAGCCATTTTGGAAGTTTTGGTAAGGACTAAAACATCTCATAACACTTTATAAAAAAATCTATTTGGCGTATATTGCCACCCCATTAAAAGGCACTAATTATGCAAGAAAACAAAAGGTTAAACTACATAAAAGATGTGATAAAAAATATGCCAACAGGATGGTTGAGCATAACGACACATCGACTAGATATATACAACGAAGAGTTAGCTAAAACTCAATTCATAGAACAGTTTGAAGCTTTATATGAAAACAATAATTCAGACACAGCAACTCTAAATGAATTACCTACAGCTTACGATTATATAAGACTAGGACATCCATTATCATGTGTATTAGAATGGGGAGTAGCGAATATTAACAACCTAAACTCAGAAAATGTCATCAGTTTTTCATCACAGGTTGTTCCTATTTTAGCTATTTTAAGAAAAAACTTATTAGAAAATAAGCAAACTCAAATCCTTTACACAGGAAACTTACCTAGTTCGTTTGATGCAGAAATCATTCGAAATGTATATGGATACCAATTCGACTTAAAACAAGTTGAAAGTTCAAATGAAGTTACAGAATTTGATGGTAGTACCGTTTTCATTTCAGAGCAAGAAAAAGTTGAGGCACTTGAGCTAAATTCAAATATTGATTTTTACATTAGTCTTTATCCACATTTAGGAAGTATCTTATTAGTTAACGGAGCTCAAAACGAATCGTACATTTCAGAAATACAGCATGTACGAAGAAGAGAAACAGTAGCTATGACACCAGCAAATTGCTTGGAGGCATTAAAAATGTTAGTAGAAAAAACTACTTACACTCATACTGATAATAATACTACTAACAACAAACAATCAGTTTTAAATTCAATAGCAACTATTACAGGTTCAAACACCAAAGCATTGGTAGGTTCTAGTGGATTATCTATACAATATGCCATTTTAATGGGACTTGTAGATTACGCACAAGAAAACCACAAAGGGAAAGCAATCAAGTTTGTAGTACCTCCAAACTGTTATGGAGGGACTAACGACCAAGCAAGACGTGTTGCTTCTTGTTTAGATAATGTAGAAATCATGGACTTACCAGTAGATAGTGGTAACGACATGGTACAAAGTATAGAAGTAGTTCTAAATAAAATTGCTAGTGAAGATGCCGTTCCATATATCATTGCTGAGATTCCTACAAACCCAAGAGTAGAAGTTCCAAATCTTGTAAAACTACAAGAAACACTTAGTAAAAAGCGCACAACACCATCAGGAGAAACAGCTATTGATCCAGTATTTATATTAGATCAAACATTTTGTCCAAACGTACACTTTTTAGGAGAAGGAGAAATACTTTCAACAGTAAGAACCATTTCTTTTGCTAGTGGATCAAAATTTCCAAGTGGAGGAAAATGTACAGCGGGTTACTGTGTAGGAAATAAAATGACTGATGCTTTACTAGATAAAGTAGAAGCACATTTAAATCTTTGCGACAATGAAGCTACACATCTTCAATATGAAATACTAGCAGAACAAATGCCTTCAATGGTACAAAGAATTGCAGGAGCTTATAAAAACACTCGTGAGTTTGTTAGCTTTATTGAAGAAACATTACCTGGAGCTAAAATCAACTTTGTATCGGAAGAATTAGCAGAACAAGGATTTACACCATCAGTTTTTTCATTAGATCTTCCTACAAAAGGAGATACAGCAGAAGAAAAGGAAACTTATAAAAGAGCTTTGAATCATAAGTTAATCAACTTAATGATTACAGAAATTCCAAACGAAAGTAAATACTGTGTAAGTTACGGACAGTTAAAAGGATGCTATTGGACTATTCCGGCTACTTCAACACAAGGAACTACTAAAGAAGGAGACAAAGATTATATTGCGCGTGTAGCACTTTCGCCAGACATGGATTTAGAATTACACAAAAAAGTATTTTTAGATTTTGTTAAAAGTATATAAATCTGAGATATAACAGTATAAATTTATGGCTGTATGTAAACTTTAAAATAGTGCATACAGCCATTTTTTCTTTCTAAAGTTTAAATATGATAACAATAAAAGAAGCTCTTACAAATACCGAATTTAAAGTAATTGAAAAATTAGCAAGCATCATTTTACATGAAGTTTATGACCCTATAATTCCTGCTGAACACACTCGTTATTTTTTAGAAAGATTTCAATCAGAAAAAGCAATTGAAAACCAAGTAAAAAAAGAAAACTATCAGTATTATCTTTTACAATATAGAAACGAAAATGTAGGATATTTAGGAATTCAAAAACTTGATAAAAAACTAATTTTAAGCAAATTGTATATATTAAAAGCTTTTCGTGGTTTAAAAATAGGAAAGAGTGCTTTAAATTATGTTCATCAGTATGCTTTAGAAAACCATATCGAAAACATTGAATTGATTGTTAATCAACAAAACCAAAACACTGTAGAGATTTATCAAAAAAATGGATTTAAAATAATCGATTCAATAACAAACTCTTTTCCAAACGGGCACTCTGTAAACGATTATAAAATGGAGAAAAAACTAGTATAAAAAACAAACTCTTATACACTTCGACACAAATTCGTATCTTGCCCTCTGCATTATGATACAATTTATACTTAACAATCAGATTATCAAAACATCCGAAAAATCGGGTGTTACTTTACTCGATTTTATTCGAGAACAACAACAGTTAAAAGGTACAAAAATAGGATGTCGAGAAGGAGACTGTGGAGCCTGTACTGTTTTAGTTGGAGAATTAAATAATAACAATGTTGCTTATCAAAGTATTACCTCTTGTATTTCACCATTAGGAAATGCAAATGGAAAACATATAGTTACCGTAGAAGGAACCAACTTACCAAAGGAATTAAACACCGTTCAAAAAGCAATGACCGACAATTATGCAACACAATGTGGTTTTTGTACACCAGGTTTTGTTGTTTCTATGACCGGGTATGCTTTAGACGATAGTAAATCAAATACTTGCAACGATGCTATTAGTGGTAACATTTGTAGATGTACAGGATATAAATCAATAGAGAAAGCTGGTTTAGAAATAGAAGAAAAGCTTGAACAAAAAGATAAAAACCACCAAATAGAATGGTTAATCAACGAAGGATTTATTCCGAATTATTTTAAAACCATTCCAGAAAAGTTAGCACAATTACAACCAAAAGTTTTTGAAAAAACAGGAGTAAAAGTAGCCAACGGAACCGATGTTTATGTACGTCATGCAGATAAAATGGCAGAAGAAGATGTACATTTATTAACAGATCAAAATGCTTTAAAAGGAATTTCATTTACAGAAGGAATTTGCACCCTTAGAGCGAATACTACGGTTACTGAAATAGCAGAAAACAAAAAACTTCAAACCTTGTTCCCAAAACTTAAACAGTTTTTAAAATTAGTTTCATCAGAACAAATTAGAAACATGGGAACTATTGGAGGGAACTTTGTAAATGCTTCACCTATTGGTGATATGTCTATTTTCTTTTTGGCATTAAATTCAACTTTAACAATTCAGAAAGAAGACGATGCTTCAGAAAGGCAAATCCCTTTCCAAGACTTTCATCAAGATTATAAAAAATACGATTTACAAGAAGGGGAAATTTTAAAGAGTATCTCTTTTAAAGTTCCACAATCAAACGATTATTTCAACTTTGAAAAAGTAAGTAAACGTACACATTTAGATATTGCAAGTGTAAATGCTGCAGGAAGAATTACTGCAGATAACAATATTATTACAAGTGCACACTTTTCAGTGGGAGGTGTAGCAGCAACTCCAAAATACTTGGAAAAAACCAATGCATTTCTAATTGGAAAAACAATCAATTCAGAAACAATAAAAGAAGCAGAAGCTGTTTTACAATCAGAGATTTCACCTATTAGTGATGTTAGAGGTGCTTCAGAATACAAACGTTTGTTAGCAAAACAATTATTCTTTGCACATTTTATAGAGTTATTTCCTAATGAAGTTGAACTAAAAAAACTGATTGCCTAATGAAGACGATGAAAAATATTGACAGTTTTACGCACGTTCGAGGAGAATCGTTATTTGTTGACGATTTAATGTTACGACAAGATGCTTTATTCGGATTGTGTTTCGATTCGCCAAAAGCACATGGAAAAATAAAATCGGTAGACTATTCAAAAGCAGAAGCACTAGATGGTGTTGTAAAAATATTTACCTACAAAGATGTACTAGGAGAAAATCAAATTGGAGGAATAATTCCAGATGAGCCTCTTTGGGCAGAAGATGAAGTACACTTTTGGGGACAACCTATAGCATTTATCGTAGCAAAAAGCGAAGCCATAGCTAAAAAAGCGAGAGCCTTAATTACTATAGATATTGAAGAACTACCTGTAATTACCACAGCAAAAGAAGCTAAAGAAAAAAAGAGTTTTATCAATGCACCACGTTCTTTTAAATTAGGAGATTCAGAAAATACATTTGCCAATTGTGATTATGTATTTGAAGGAGAAACTTTTTCAAACGGACAAGAACACTTATACCTAGAAACACAAGGATGTTATGCGATTCCACAAGAAAATGGAAACATTAAATTGGTATCATCTACTCAAGGCCCAACTGCTGTACAAAAAACAGCAGCCAAAGTATTGGGTATTCCAATGCATAAAATAGAGGTGGATGTTATCCGTTTAGGAGGTGGATTTGGAGGAAAAGAGGATCAAGCAACACCTTGGGCAGTTATGGCTGCAGTGGCAGTGCAACACTTAAACCGTCCGGTAAAGTATATGTTAAATCGTCATGACGATTTACGTATGACAGGTAAGCGACACCCCTACTCTTCTTTTTATAAAATTGGATTAACAAAAGATTTAAAAATAAAAGCGTTTGAAGTAGAGTTCTTACAAAATTCAGGAGCAGCTGCCGATTTATCGCCTGCT
The DNA here is from genome assembly GCF_965221665.1 of Tenacibaculum aiptasiae. NCBI lineage: Bacteria > Pseudomonadati > Bacteroidota > Flavobacteriia > Flavobacteriales > Flavobacteriaceae > Tenacibaculum > Tenacibaculum aiptasiae. The sequence goes on along the minus strand of NZ_CBDCSN010000003.1, from coordinate 41,419 downwards.
ATTGCGGAAAGAACATTATTTCACGCAACCAATAGTTATTTTATTCCAAACGTTAGTACAACCGTATACAGTTGTAAAACAAACTTACCACCAAACACGGCTTTCCGTGGTTTTGGAGGACCGCAAGGAATGTTTGTAATAGAAAGTGCAATTGCAGATGCAGCTGATCAAATAGGAGTTAATAGAAGACGCATACAAGAAGCGAACTTAATAGATGAAAACGATGAGTTTTCATATGGGCAAATAGCCAAGCAAGTAGAAGCTAAAAATACTTGGTTTACAGCCAAAGATAAATTTGAGTTAGAAAAGTTAGAAGAAGAAGTAACTAACTTCAACAACGAAAATAAGCTGTATAAAAAAGGAATTTCGTTAATGCCAATAACCTTCGGAATTTCATTTACCAACACACCAATGAATCATGCAAGAGCATTGGTACACATTTACCAAGATGGAAGTGTAGGTGTATCAACAGGAGCTGTAGAAATGGGGCAAAGTGTAAACACAAAAATGTTACAAGTAGCCCAATCAGTTTTTGGTATTTCTGCATCGAAATTAAAGTTAGAAACAACCAATACTACACGTGTTGCAAACACCTCTCCTACTGCAGCAAGTTCAACAGCCGATTTAAATGGTAAAGCAGTAGAAATGGCTTGTAATTCACTAATAGAAAGATTAACATCGGTAGCTTCAAAAATGCTTTCAACCGAAGAAAAAAACATTTCTTTTAAAGAAGATACGGTTTTAGTAAACGGAGAAAAGTCAACACTTACTTGGGAAGCATTAATTGCAGAAGCAATGTTACAACGTGTAGCATTATCAGAAAATGCACATTATGCAACGCCAGTGATTCACTTTGATAAGACCAAAGAAAAGGGACATCCATTTGCATACCACGTATACGGTACGGCAATTACAACTACAACGGTAGACTGTATTAGAGGTACTTACGAAATTGATTCTGTAAAAATTGTACACGACTTTGGAAAGTCAATGAACATAGGAATCGATTTAGGTCAAATAGAAGGAGCACTTGCACAAGGAATTGGCTGGATGACAATGGAAGAAATTGCTTATAACAAAGACGGACGTTTGTTATCAAATGCTTTATCAACATACAAAGTACCAGATATCTTTTCGGCAGCAAAAACAGTAGAAACTATTCCAGTAGAAACAGCAGGTAATGATATGGCTATTCAAAAATCAAAAGCTGTAGGTGAACCACCTTTAATGTACGGAATTGGAGTTTATTTTGCCATACAACAAGCCGTTAAGGAGTTCAATCCAAATTACAAATTAAAATTCCACTCACCATTCACACCAGAAAAAGTGTTAATGGGATTGTATGAAAAATAATACTGAACATATCATAAACGAAACAATTTTCGAAAAGTTTCCAGAGCTAGAAAGCGAGCGTCTTCTTTTTAAAGAATATCAAAAAGAAGATGCTGCTAGCTTACTTTATATTCGATCACATCCAAAAGTTTCCAAATACATGGATTCAGAAGTTCCTAAAACAGTAGAAGATACTGAGAAAAGAATTGAAGGTATTCAACAGGCATTCTCAGAAAAGAAAGGAATTACTTGGGCAATTATCGATAAAAACACCAATACTCTTATTGGTGATTTTGGGATTTGGAAATTGGACAGGCAAAACTTTAGAGGTGAAATAGGTTATGTCTTAAGTCCAGATTATTGGGGAAAAGGCTATATGAAAGAGAGCATGGTTACGTTAATTAATTTTGCTTTCAACATCTTGAACCTACATAGTTTAGAAGCCAATGTAAATCCAGAAAATGAAAACTCAAAAAGAGCACTTTTAAAATTTAACTTTAAAAAAGAAGCTTATTTTAGAGAAAACTATTACTACAATGGAAAGTTTTTAGATAGCGAAATATACTCGCTATTAAAAACAGATTTGTAGTCCAAAAAAGCTATTAAATAAGAACACTCCAAAAATCAATTGTCATGAAAAACAAATTAACCTTACTACTAATCCTTTTAGTTTTTAGTTTACACACCTATTCACAAAGTAAAAAAGCCATCGCAAGTCAATTTATGTTTTACTTTGAAGAAAACTACAACAAAGAATTATACGGTAAAATTTATAACCGATTTACAGTTCCTTTTCAAAAAAAAGTTTCAAAAGAAAAATGGAACTCAATCTTATCAGAGTTTCAAACCAAATATGGTAAGATTAAGTATTTTAACTTTATTGAAGTTTCACGAGCAGCAGTACGCTTTAATGTAAAGTTTGAAAAAGGAAATCAACGATTTAAAATTTATCCAAGTGAACAAATTTTAAATAAACTAGATGCTTTTTTATACAGAGACAATCCAGTTTTAGAAAAAAACATTTCAAAAATAACACTGCCTTTTAAAGAAGGAAAATGGTGGGTTATGCAAGGAGGTGATACTAAAAAGCAAAATAATCACCAGACCATAAACTACCAAAAAAATACCAAAAAAATGCTTTCGACTTTGTTTTATTAAATAAAGACAGTAAACGATACACAGGTAATAGACGTCAAAACGAAAACCACTTTTCATTTGGCAAAGAAGTTATTGCTCCAGTAGAAGGAGAAATAGTATCGGTTATCAATGGAATAAAAGATAACATTCCAGGACATATCAATCGTTATTATTATTCAGGAAATACGGTTATCTTAAAAACAAAAAATAATGAATTTCTATTTTTTGGACACCTAAAAAACCAATCGATCAAAGTAAAAGTCGGTGATAAGGTTACTAAAGGACAAACCATAGCACAAATAGGAAATTCAGGAGCTTCCTATTATCCACAATTACATTTTCATGTACAAAATATCGAGGATATCAATGGAGCCGATGGAGTAAAATGTTTCTTTGACAAAGTAAACGTTAACGGAAACGAAAAGTCTAACTATTCTCCAGTAAAAGGAGACATCATTTCAAACTAATCGCTATCAAATTACAATATACCAAACATAATATCATAAGAGGCGCTATTATTTATAGTGCAGGAGATACCATTGCCGCTTTATTATTAAACGAGTTTTCTATGTATAGATTACTCGGAATAGTTTTAGTGGGAGCCACTATTTATGCATTTGAAATACCTAATTACTTTACTTGGATAGATAAAAAAACAGCGGCATATTTTGGTATAAAAAAAACATTAGCAAAAACAGGTTTAGCAATAGCTTATTTTAATCCGTTATGGATTTTCAGGCATTTAGCTTTTATTAAGTTATTTACAAGAAATTATGATTTGATAAATAGTCAATTGCTAATCATAGCATGTTGGTCGTTTTTAGCAAACATACCAATATCATTTATCGCTAATTATTTGATTCAAAACAAAATTCGTTTAGATTGGCGATTTATGGCTAGTGCTATATTTTCGGCATTAATGGCAATATACTATGCCTTAAGCGAAACCATTTTTAATTAAACTATCAGTATACAAAGTGGAATTCTGGAAACACGTATTAGAACAACTACAAAACAATCAAAAACTATATGTCTTAACAGTCATAGAAAATTTTGGGAGTTCACCAGGTAGGAAAGGGTTTAAAATGCTAGTTACTCAAAACAAATTCATCTATGGTTCAGTAGGTGGAGGTGTTATGGAATTCTCTTTGGTAGAAGAAGCTCAGGAGTTACTTCAAAAAGAACACTCTCCTACTTTTATAAAAAAACAAATACATAAAGGAAACATCAAAGATGGATCTGGAATGATTTGTTCAGGAGAGCAAACAGTTGCATTTCACTGTTTACATAGTGAGCACATAACTACAATTCAAGAACTACTTAATTGTTTACAAAAAGGAGAAAAAGGAAGTTTGCAATTAACGCCTAACTCTTTCACATTTACAAAAGAAACCATTGAAAATCAATTCGAATATCAAATCAACACTAATAACGATTGGTATTTTAAAGAACACATAGGTTTTAAAGAAACCTTATATATTGTAGGAGGAGGTCATGTAGGAGTAGCCGTTTCAGAACTATTTATAAAACTAGGTTTCCATGTTGTTATATTTGACAACAGAGAAAACCTCAACACTTTAGAAAACAACAAATTTGCACATCAAAAACAAATAATAGACTACAACAATGTTAGTGATTACATTATTAAAGGTAATACTAGCTACGTAGCTATTATGACGAATAAATACACAGATGACAAATTAGTCTTGAGTAAACTTTTAAAAAACAACTATAAGTTTATGGGAGTTTTAGGAAGTAAAGCCAAACTAAAAACAATGTGGGATGTGTTATTACAGGAAGGGTTTACACAAGAAGAACTAAATACTGTCCACGCTCCTATTGGAATTTCAATCAAAAGTGAAACACCTGAAGAAATTGCAGTAAGTATTGCTGCACAAATTATACAAGTTAAAAATTTAGGAAAGTAAGATTCTAGTAATACTCCCCTATTCAAATGATCGATATAAAAGAAGCCATAGAAAACCTATATAGCGTATTTTCAAAATATACCACTTCTGATATGTATTATTGTGATTGTGGTTGTATTAAAGAAGTTCATGTTAAAAAACTAGCTTCTAAAAAATTAAGAGATCTAGAAGAAGATGATTTCTCATATTATCACGGAAAAGCCACTTATACTTGGGGAAGTGTAGAACACTACAAACATTTTTTACCAAGAGTTCTTGAAGTTCATAATCAAAAAAATGGTAAAGGTTTAATTGATTTGTGTGAAATTACCATTAAACTAGAAAGCATAGAATGGAAAACTTGGGAACAAAATGAAATTGACGCTATTAATAATTTCATTTTAGCCGATTGGAATAGTTTTGTAAATGCCCCCTATTCTGAAATTAGTAGTTCTGACTTAGAATATTATTCATTCTTCTTTACACCTCAGTATTTGTTAAACCAATGGGAAATAGCAAAAAACGAAAACACTTTAAAGAACTTTATTTATTTCTTTTACAGAAATGGAACAGATTTAATGAATAAAGGGTTAAAAGTTGGAGATAAAATCTATCACAAAGAATTTAGTGAGTTCATAGTTAATCAAAAAGGATTGATTGAATATCTAGAAAAAGAATTCTTCAGAATTGATGAAATTAACAAGAAATACTCTGAAAAGATCTCAACTGTAATTCAAATGATAGAGCAGGAAAAACTATTTTATTCCTCGCAATAATTCCACTATCTTTCAAAAGCATGGACAATAACACAATCAATACACTGTTTCTAGAGCTTGAAAAAATTGGAAAACCAATTAAACTACAAAGCCATAAAACATTAATAGAATTTAATGAAATAGCACAAAAGTTATTTTTAGTAAAAAAAGGAGGTGCTGTATTGTATCATGTACATCCAACAACAGGAGAAGAAAGAGCTATCAATTTTTTCATCCCCAACTATCATCCTATAGCGACAGTAGCTCAATCATTTACTTATAATACACCTTCCAAATACCGACTTGCTACATTTACCAATACTGAGTTAATAGAACTTACAAAAGAAACAATTACGGAATTTAGAGCAAGCTCAAAATTAGCAGAAGTTTTTCAAAACTATGGAATCATGAGTTTATTAGATAAAAACGAATTAAGAGCCATGTTAATTAGTTTGACTAGTGAAGAAATGCTAAAATACCTACACCAAAACTTGCCACAAGTTGTACAACAAGTACCCTCAAAATACATTGCAAATTTCCTCGGAATTACACCACAATGGCTTAGCAAACTAAAACACAAACTTTGATTTCTGAAATTAATTTCAGATTTAAAAAACTTATTAGTCACAATTTTGCATTGAATTTACGGAAGGTAAAAAAGAAATTATGGCAAAGTGGGACGAAAACAACATACCAAACCTTAGTAATAAAGTAGCGATTATAACAGGAGGTAATACAGGGTTAGGATATCAAGTAAGCTTAGAGTTAGCACGAAAAAATGCAACAATCATAATAGCTTGTAGAACTATTGACAAAGGATTTACAGCAATAAACCAAATAGAAAAAACATTAAACAAAAAAATTGATGCAGATGTTATTCGTTTGGATTTAACCGATATTAATTCGGTAAAGGAGTTCACCAAAGAATTTACTAAAAAATACAATCGTTTAGACATGCTGATTAACAATGCAGGAGTCGTAAGTCTAGAAAAACATCAACTTACTAAAGATGGTGTTGAAATGCATATGGCAACAAATCACTTAGGACATTTTGCCTTGGTTGGATTATTATTACCACAAATTAAAAAAACACCAAATGCACGAATCGTAACAATGTCTAGTGGAGCATATCTTTTTGCAAATCTCGATTTTGACGACATCAATTACGAAAAACGAACATACGAAAGAACCAAATGTTATGGAGCAAGTAAATTAGCCAATTTACTTTTTATGGTTAGTCTCGATAAGTTATTCAAAACACATAAATATTCAGCAATTTCGGTAGGTGCACATCCAGGACTTTCAGCAACCAAAGGGCAAAAAGGAAGAGCAAAAGGACTCTTTTATAAAACCATGGCACAGTCGGTTAAAATGGGAGCTTTACCAGCTTTAATGGGGGCAACAGCTAAAAGCATCAAAGGACAAACTTATTTTGGTCCTAGATGGTTTATTAGAGGAAATCCAAAGCCAACAAAACTAAAAGAAATAGTATTTGATGAAGTCTTAGCAAAAAAACTATGGGAATATAGTGTAGAAACAACAGGCGTTAATTATGAATTTTAAAGCAGTTAAGGTTTAAGAGTTTTCTTAAGCCTTTTTTATTTTGATACTTTACCATATTTCTAGTACCTTTCGATAACTATGAAATTATATCCTTATAATAAGCATTTAATAAAAACATCTTTATTAATAGTACTTTCAGCTACTTTACTATCGTGTAATAAGAAAAAGAAACAAATATCAAAAAAATGGAAAAACCCAATCATTATTGATTCATTACCTATTGCTAAAAAGTTTTTTGATACTAAAAACACCTCTCTTCCTTATAACCAATTAATATTTATTGGCACAAATGAAGATTCAATCTGGATTGCTCAAAAAAACATAAACCCTAACTATGAATTTGGAAGTCTTAAAAAAGCTAATAACAAACATACAGAAATAGAAATCATCCCCGATACAACACAAAATTTGAGTATTGATATAGAACAATTTTCTTTTCCCCCTCCTCCTGTTTTCATTAGTCAAAACAATCCAGATATTGATAAACATTTAAGTGATTCAATATTAGATGTATGGAAAAATAGACCTAGAAAATATGTTAAAGCATATCCTATCTTCATAAGAAATAAGTCTAAAGACACAATTAAAATTGAGCATCAAGATGGTGCAATAATTTTAATACAAGAAGCAAAAAACAAACAAGGAAATTGGAAACCAATAGAAAAGTGGCTTTACTCTTTTTGTGGTAATAGTTATGGAGACTATTATTTAGGAAAAAATGATATACTTGTTATAAAAAAAGCGCATTATCAAGGCTCTTTCAAAACAGATATCAGGCTCAAAATCAAAACTAATAATAAAATAATATATTCAAAACCATTTAAAGGATCGATAAACCCAGAACAGTTTAATTGAATAACAAAGAATATTTTATATACATTTTAAAATAATACTTTTACTAAGTACACATCTAAATGATTGAAAAAATTGAAAGAATAAAAGAAAAACTTAGCTTACTAAAAAAATTAGATAAGAACTACAAAGTTTTTGGTTCTGAAAATCATAAATACAAACTCAATAAAAGAAAAACAGAGCAAGAGTTAATCGCTTATGAAAAAGAATATTCAATAACACTTCCAAAAGAATATAGAAGCTTCTTAAAAAATATTGGAAATGGTGGTGTAGGACCTTACTATGGACTTGAACCTCTAGAAAATGGAAGATTCTCTGACTTAGATTATAAAAGAAAAGATGACTTAATCAATCTTACCCAACCTTTTCTACACACTACCCCTTGGAATTTCATCGAAATAACAGCGGAAAACGAAGAAGAATATTTTGAAAATAAATGGATAAACGGACTTCTACGAATCTCAAATTTTGGTTGTGGTGTTTCTATAAATTTAGTCGTTTACGGAGCAGAACATGGAAATTTATGGGTTGATGATAGGTGTAACGATCAAGGAATTTTCCCTGAAACTTATTCTGATAAAAATGAACGAATTCAATTCTTAGATTGGTACGAAGCTTGGCTAGATAAAGAATTAAAAATGTTATTTCAATAAAAATTTATTACCAACTAAATTGCCACCATTTCTTTTTTTTAATTTCAAAAACGGATGGAATTACAGAAAAAAAGGAATAAACAGAATCTTCTAATCCGTTTTCAAATTGTTTTTCAACTTTAGCAAAAGGATAAGCTACATTTTTATTATCAAACTTTACACATGTTACTCCGTTAGAATCCTTTCCCCATTCTCCTCCATAATTTTTAATTATAGTTTCTCCAAGAAAAGCTCCACATGATGTGATTAGTCCTTCTCTTTCTTCTTTTCCAAAATTCATTTTTACTCTTTCAATAAAACCTTCTAAAAATTTAATTGATTTAGAATCATATTTAAGTTTTAACTGTTGTCTTGTGTCTTCTGCTAATTTTTTAACTCTTTCCATTTAAATATTTTTATCATATGAATCACATCTTCTAAACATTATAAATTGTTTCTGACCTAAGAACTCACCATCATCTTTCCAGGTCTTAGCATATTCTTCAAGCAAATAATAACCTTTTTCCCAAACATCATTATTTAAAAGACATTCTCCTGAGATTTCTCCATTAGGTTGTCTTGATATATACAATTTCAACCAATTAAACTTATTATCCAAAAGATTATTCTTAATCTCATTTTCTATAATAGAATATAAACTTGTTTGGTCATCAGTTTCATTCCAATTTCCTTGAAAAAAATCATTACTCATTTTGGGGTGCCATAAAACTTCTCGATGATTAAGAACAGCTATAAAATCAAACTCCTCAGAATGCGTATCATTAAAACTATCAATAATCGTTGAATAAGTTGTACTAATATAATTATCTATAGCAGACTCAACTTTTTCTTCAGCAGTAATACCAGCCCCCATTAAACTAGATTGAATACCCTCAGGAAAATAATCCTTATGAATAGTAACAGTTAACAAAGGTAAAATTGAAGAATGGAAATCGCCAGGTATAATAGCCGTAGCAATCTCTATTTCCGAATTGACAATTAAGCCTGCATATTCAGTTGAAAACACTACAGTATGTCCTCCCTCTTCAATTCTTTCTTTCAGTTTAAGAAGTAAATAGGAATTTATATCTATTGGTTCTTCTTTCTTTTTAGACTTAAAAAAATTAAATATTCCCATCCTGTTTAAAATCTATATTAAGCTTTTAACTTTTCAAACTCCTTTTCAGTCATAATCTCTACCAATTCTAATTCAATTACTTCGTGTTGAATAGGTATTTTTCTTTATACTTTATCATTCCAATATTTTTCACATAGTATGCATATTGATAAAATATTTGCTCAACCTTATGATCAAGTGCTTTAATTATATAATCATCTCTAAATTTAACAGCTTTATATTCTTTTCCTCTTACAGTAATAGTCTCAATTCCTATTTCTGCTCTTTTCTTTTCAAATTCAAAACGACCATACTTATTTACATACTTAACTGAATAAGTATACACTTTCTCTCCATTCCATTTATAAACATCTTTATCAATTATTTTAGCTTTAATTTCTTTTCTATTTCCATCTCTATCTATTTCAAAATCGATATAAGAAGTTAACTCTGCTCCCTTTTCAGTTATAACTTCATTAAATTTATTATAGATATTGAAATTAGAATCATAAGAAACCGTTTTTAATTCCTTAGTTTCAGGAATGGACGTTACTTTCCAATACTCAATTTTTGTAGAATCATTTTTATCAACATATTTATATACCTTAGTTTCATGTTGACTAGAAAATGGATAATAAAAATTCTTTAAATTTTCTTGAGATTTACAACTGAAAATCATAGCCAAAATCAAGATTAATGCAATATTCTTTTTCATTCAATTTTATCTTTATATAAATTATTTACACATAACAATGTAAAACGTTGACCGTAAAAATAAGCATATAATTATTCTTTTATAAACTAAAAACACCCTATGCTACCTTTTTCTTTCGGCAGATATAGGATGTTAATACTTTTATAAAAATAAAATAAATTTATTCGGTTAGGTTCAATTGCCAAGAAACACCAAAGCGATCTTCAACAAAAGCAAACTTTTTACTAAACCCATAGTTATCTAAAGGCATCATAACCTTACCACCTTCAGAGAGTTTTTCAAAAGTACTAGCAATACTTTCTTCAGACTTAAGATCTACAAATAAAGAAACACCAGGAGTAAAAGTCCAATCGTGTTTAATATAACTATCGCTACACATAAAAAGGCTTCCGTTCAATATAAAACGACCTACTTTTACCTTACCTGCACCAGGTTCATTTTTTTGATTATGTTGAATATCAACAATTTTTGAGTTTTCAAACAAGTCCACATAAAAATTCATAGCTTCTTCTGCATTACCGTCTTGAAAAGTCAAAAAACTTGCAATTCCATTTTCAGCATTCGATTTGTTTTGATTTAATAAAGCTAACATACTATCCCTTTCTTGTTTTAAATGATTTAATTCTTTGTTTAAGTTTCCTTCTGCCTTGAAATTTTTACAACAAACAGTAATAACTCCAAGAATTACAAATACAATAAGTTTTCTCATACCGAATAATACAACTTATAAGATTTCAACAATCTGTATATGATTACCACAGGTATCATTAAAAACAGCCAGTTTCGCAGTTCCCATTTCAGTAGGCTTTACACTAAAAACCACACCAAGATCAACCAATCTATTGTATTCTTTTTCAACATCCTCAACATTAAACTGAGTATAAGGAATACCAGCATCAAAAAGAGCTTTCTGATAAACTTTAGCGGGTTCAAAATCTTTAGGAGCAGGCTCCAATAACAACTCAGGACCATCTTGCTCCTCACCAGAAACTAATGTTAACCATCGATTATCACCACCAACAGGAACATCAATTTTCTTAACAAAATTTAGTTTTTCAGTATAAAACACAAGAGCTTTCTCTTGGTCATGAACAGGCACACTTACAATTCTAATTTTCATCTTCTATAATTTTAAAATGATTTGATACTGCAAAGTTTCGAATTATAAGCCAAAGAAATTTATCGAAAATTGCGCTTTCGATAGGCACTAGGAGAAAACCCTGTTTTTCTTTTAAATAAATTACTAAAAGAACTTAGACTTTCAAACCCAACCTCAAAACAAGTATCAGACACCGACAAACCATTGTTTATGTATTCTTTAGACATTTCAATCCTCCTATCAATCAAATATTGATTAGGAGTTTGTCCATAGTATCTTTTAAACAAACGCAAAAGGTGATATTTAGAAACAAATCGAATACGAGAAAAGAGATCAAGATTTAAATTTTCTTTAAAGTTCTTGTTTATATAATTCCTTAAACCAATAACAGTATCAATTTGCCATTGATTTGCATAACAATCAGCTTTAATTCGTAATATCTCTTCTTTATAAAAACTCATTTATCCTTCTAGTGTCAGTATATAAATATAACAAGAATAAAATTATTGATTTCTATTTAAGGTTAGTTCTTCTTTATTTTGAGTTTCTTGTGTGATTTTCAATAATTTAATACTGTTTAATTTTTCAGAAAACCCAATCAACTCATTATTATATACATACATTAAATCATTTGTGTTTTTTCTTTCTCTTTTTAAGAAAACCCTATCCCCTTTTCTCTCATTTTCACCAACATAAAGAATTAATAATGAATCTTTAGAATTTGGTTTTATCTGATATATAGCATAAAAATTTGGATTCTCCTCTAAGATTAAACTATACTTTTTATTATCGGAATTAAAAAGAAATTGCTGTCTAGAATATGGATGCTCTTCTATCCAAGAGTTCCAGAAAAACGAGAAGATAAAATAACAAACAAAGGCATTAACAAAAAATAGAACTGATACTATTCTTTTAAAATAGAAAATAACTCCTCCTATAAGAATATTAACTATAAAAATTTTTGGTCTGTAAATTTCTACACTAACAGACATATTAGTATAAGGTTTTATGCTATTTACCCAATACTTCATAAAAAGAGCATCTAATAATAAAATTACAACACCAATTCCAACTAGTAATCTTATTTCAGTTTTTTTCATTTGTTGCAATTAATTAACTCAGATATAATAGGAAGTAATATTATAATCTGAGGTTTTAGAATGGTAAATATAAAAGGATATTGTTATTTAATTATTTATCGCTATAAACTTTAAAGAATCTAGACTAACCTCAAATTCTCCAATTCTATCATACTTCTTTTTAAGATAGATTATTGATCTATTTTCTGTCAATTCTATTACTTCAAATCTTCCTTCACTTAATCGAGAAAATTTTACTACAGCATTTCTTTTAAAATCAACTAGAAATAGTCGTAACTCAACATCTTTGTCTTCTTTAATAATTTCAGCATTAAATTTTTCATTTATATACTCTTCAAAAACAATTATTTCTTCTTTTTCTAAATGCCAAAATTTTCCAGTAAACCAACCATCAAATTCATAAGAACTATCTAATAGAGCAAGCTTATATCTATAATACCAATGTTCAGCTTTAATATTTAATTCTGATGGATGAAATGCATCTACAAAAGTTAAGTTTAAAGAAGTATCTCTTCCATGTACAATAATGTTTTCCATCTAATCAATTAAAAATTCTCCCTTACATTCTAAGTTCATAAAATTAATACTTCAATTTATAAAACTAGCATCCTAAAGTATAAAACTGCCAATCCCATTGAATATTCTATCACCCTAATTTATAAAACTAGCGTCCTAAAGTAGAAAACTGCTAATCACATTATATATTCTAACAATCGGTTCGAGTATTTTAACAACCTTTTTAAGAAAACTAGCAATCACATTTAGAAAACTACCACCCTAAAGTAGAAAACTGCCAATCTCATTATATATTTTAACAATCGGTTCGAGTATTTTAACAACCTTTTTAAGAAAACTAACGGTCTCATTTAGAAAACTACCATCTTAAAGTAGAATTCTAGCGGTCTATTTTAGAAAACTCTTAATTTTAAAAAGACCAATATCTTCATTAAATAAATATTTTTTATAAACAACATTTATTTAAGTTGTAACTTTAAAGAAAAAATAAGCTAAGACTAAATGAAAAATAGAGACTTTCAAACAAATCAAAATCCTTCTATGGAAACCATTTTAAAATATGAAATAAGTCCTTACATAGAAACGCTATTAAAAGCAGAAATTAAAACTGGTAATGAAGTTGCAGAAATTAGCAAAGGCTGGCCAAAACAGAATTCAGTTTTAATCATTATGAAAAAACCATTTATAAAAAAGTATACCATAAAAGGTTTAGAGTATAGGGATGTAAATGATCCACATTATTGGAAAGAAGAATATTCCGATAAAACATCCATGCAAACGATAGCTTGTAGATTTTAATCCTCTAATAAAAATGAAAATTAACAAACTAGAAATACTTTTAAAATTAATCTGGGTTGCTGGAACTGTATTTACAATTTTTATTTTAGGTTCAATTACTTTTGTTTTGCTAACGTTAGGAAATATTGGAGAAGAAAAGTATAATTTTTGGAACCTAACGTTACCACACATATTAACCATTGCAATACTACTTCTACATACTAAAGAAATTTTAAAAGGTTACAAACCCAAATCAGCAAAACACAATCTAATATCACTAATTACATTTTCAGTTTTAATAATAACTATTGTTTGGATACTAGGCAAAGAATTCAAAGTCATATTTAGAGACGATATCTTAGATCACTGGGAAGTCTTTTTTTCATATCTCATTATTTTCACAGCCTATATTGGAATAATTGTAAATAGAATACAAACACTTAAAAAAGAATATTATACAAAAAAGTAAGCTATACATTAATAAAAAATTATTACTTAAATGAATATAAGTTTCGATCTTGATAGTACATTAATTCCTAACGGAAAAGAATTTGAAACCGAAAATATTAGCACAATTGCAAAACTATTTGGAGTTGAAGAAATAAGAAAAGGAACTACCAAACTAATTTTTAATTTACAAAAAAGAGGACACAAAGTCCATATATACACTACATCATTCCGCTCAAAAAGAAAAATCAGATATACTTTAAAATATTATGGAATAAAAGTTAACCGAGTTATAAATGAAAAAGAAAATCGACAAATTTTAAACTCTTTAAATAATAATGCTTCTAAATTCCCTCCAGCATTTAATTTTCATATACATATTGATGATTTAAAAGGTGTTGAAATTGAAGGAAATAAATATGGTTTTAAAACTATTATTATTAATCCTTCTGATAAAGATTGGGTAATTAAAATAAATAATAAAATCAAAGAACTAGAAAATTTAATCTAGGTATCAATAATATAATTATCCAAAAAATATAAAACTTTAAAAAATAAGGATTTACCTTACTATAAGTAAGGATTTTTATCATGATTCAAAAACCAAAAGCACTAGTTTTGAGAAACTTAAAAAACTATATCATGTTAAAAAACATTTCTAACTTAGGAACAGAATTAAATAAAAAAGAACAAAAACAAGTTCATGGAGGAAGATGGGGAACTTGTAACACTGCATTAGATTGTAAAAAAAGATGGGCTAACCATCCAATATTTGCTAATGAAGGATTTAACTGTTGGTTAGGTTATTGTGAAATATTATAATGAATCACACAAACGAACTTCGGTTCGTTTTTTTATTTCATCATCTTTTAGGGAAAGAATTTACTTTTGGTAAGAATTCACCACATAGTCACCCCAATCGGCAATAGCTTCAATTACAGGAATCAAGGTTTTACCAAAATCAGTCAAAGAATACTCAACTTTTAAAGGTGGCTTAGAAACATATACTTTCCTTTTAATAATACCATCCTCTTCCAATTTCTTTAATTGCAAACTCAAAGTACGTTCGGTAACCGTAGGCATTTCTTTACGAAGCTCATTATAACGTAGGGTTTTATCTTTTAAGTAATATAAAATTACCGTTTTCCACTTCCCTCCTATCAATCCCATAGTTAAGCTAGTACAGCATGGGTATTTAGTACCATTAAACGTATGCATAAACAAAAAATTTAAACTATCCTTTTTGACCGTTATTGCAAAGATAAACAACTATACTTAATTTTGCTACTATAATAATTATAGTATAAAAATAAACAAATGAATATCACTAAAGAAAACATTATCAATGCATTTAACAACAGACATGCTTGTAAAGAATTCGATAGCACAAAAAAAATAACAGAAGAAGATTTTAATTTCATCTTAAAAACAGCACAGTTATCACCAAGCTCTTTCGGATTTGAACCATGGCACTTTGTAGTAGTACAAGACAAAGAATTAAGAGAATTACTAAAACCAGTAGCTTGGGGAGCACCTTTAAAATTAGATACTGCAAGTCATTATGTATTAGGATTAACCATGAAATCACCAATGACCAAATGGAACAGCGAGTACATAACACATATGATGAAAGACGTAAAACAGTTTCCAGAAGATGTAATGGAAACTTACACAAAGTTTTACAGAGAGTTCCAAGAAAGAGACTTTAACTTAGATACTGACAGACATTTATTCGATTGGGCATCAAAACAAACCTATATTCCATTAGCAAACATGATGACCTCAGCAGCATTGATAGGAATAGACAGCTGTCCTATAGAAGGGTTTCATCAAGAAAAAACAGAAGAAGTATTAAAAGAAAAGTTTGGAATAGATACAGAAAAATATGGTCTTTCATACATGGTAGCATTTGGATATAGAAAAAATGAACCTAGAGAAAAGTCTAGAAGAACACTAGAAAACATAGTAACTTGGAAATAAGAAACTCGATTAAAAGAAAGCAGAAAAGAGGAGAAAAACACATTCACCTCTTTTCAGTTATCTTTGTTACAAGTCCAATTTAGAAAAAAGTTAGTCTTGAAAAGAATAATCGTACTCATCGTTATATTAATACAAGTATCAGTAAACGCACAAAGAATAATGTTTGTAGGTAATAGTTTAACTTATTCTAATAACATGCCGCAAATATTAGAATACTTAGGTAAACAAAATGGAACAACCATAAGTACCACAAGTATATGTTTACCAAACTATGCAATTATAGATCATTTACACGATGGGAACGTGCAAAAACAACTTAACAAGAAACAATACGATTATATACTAATACAACAAGGACCATCATCACAAACAGCGGGTAAAAGAATGTTAGAAGAAGATGGAGCAAAAATGAAAACCTTAGCAAGTAAACACCAAGCACAGTTAGGATATTTTATGGTATGGCCATCGGTACAATATTACTATACATTTGATAAAGTAATCCAAAACCATGAAGCAGCAGCAAAGAAAAACAATGCCTTGTTATTTCCTGTAGGGAAAATATGGAAAGCCTACAATACAAATAAAAAATTGTCAAAACTATATAGCCTTGACAATTTTCATCCGTCAAAAGCTGGAAGTTTCCTAGCAGCTTTGACAATATATCATAAGTTACATCCAGAGAAAAGCCTAAAAGAATTAAACTATAAAGACTATTCACAATGGATTAGCGATCCAACATCATTTCATAAAATGATAGAATACATTATAAAAGAAGCAAACTAAACAAGCTCCTTACTCAAATCATATTTGATTTCAGAAAAACTAGTAACAATTTTCTGAGCTAAGCTATAATCTTGTCCTTTAGAATGAGTGCTTTTATAAGCAACACAGAAAATTCCTCCATCATAAGCAGCTCTAATACCATTGGTAGAGTCTTCAATAACTATACATTCTTCCTTAGCAAAACCAGCAATTTCAGCAGCTTTTATAAAAATTTCAGGATGAGGCTTCGAAGCCTTTAAATCGGCACCACTAATTTTACCTTTAAAGTAAGGGTTCAATCCAAATTTATCAAAAACATTATTGATTGTAACCATAGAAGCCGAAGAAGCTAAAACTAAGGTAACATTGTTATCGTAATAATCTTTAATTAAATCGAAAACGCCATCTAATAATTGTAAATCGTTATCATCAGAAAAAAAGAGCTCTTTAAAAAAGGCTCTTTTATAAGCCACCAATTCTGTAGCTGCTAACGATAAGTTAAATTTATTGACTAAATCTTTACATATTTCAATAGTAGACTGTCCGGTATAAGAATTGTATAGTTCTTGAGAAACATCAATCCCTACTTTTTCGAACATTAAAAAATATGCTTGTTTGTGTAAAGGTTCAGTGTCTACAATAACACCGTCCATATCAAATAATACTGCTTTTAAAGCCATTAATTTTTGTTTGTGTTGTGGACTGTAAAAATAGCTATTTGATTATGAACTTTATGTTATTTTTTCTCACATTGTTTCAACACACCCTCAGCCCTTTTCATCATAAACCTTGGGTAAAATTTCTGACTAATTTTTTCTTTCTTAGCAAGTTCAATAGCTCTTTTAACATCTTTACAAAATGGTTCGGTAGACTGTCCAAAGAAACGAGCCGCTCCCATATCAGATTCTGCCTTACTTAAAACAACTCTTGGATTATTAGGAGCTAACTCAAAAGCCTTAGCATATAAACTAGCATTTGCCATAGACTTAGTCATTCCATATTTTTTTCCATCAAAAGCCATGTAGCCAACATTTAAAAATGCTTGAGTAATTAAAATCTCAGGATTGTTAGGAGAAACAGCTTTTGCCATATCTAAAAACTCTTGAGCTTTCGTAAGCTTAGCAATTAACTTAGCTTCTTCTTTAATTTGAAAACTTCCTAAAATTTCAATGGTAGCTGCATAATATGGAGGCAACCAATTATTTTTTTCAGCTTTTGCAATTCTTTCAAATAATTGAGAAGCTTCAGCAGTCTTTTTATTTTCCCAAAGATCAAAAGCTTTGGTCATTCCCTTTTCATATTGACTTTGTGCGAACATATTAGTAGCGAAAACCAATATGATTATTGTAATTACTTTTTTCATGTTTTATTATTTTACGTTAATTGATAGTGTTATGTCTTTGTTTACTTCAAACTTAGCGTCCTTGTATTTTGGAGGCCCCATAAACCCTTTGGCATCGTTAGAAATCCCTATAGGTTCTTTAGGAATACCAATAAAATTAGTATCCATTTTTTTGTTATCATTTTCATCGTGAAAAGAAGAAACTGCGTAAGTACCAGAAGGAACATCTTTAAATTGTACAGTGGCTTTCTTTTCGTTAATCTTAACAATTTCCCCTTTATAACCATTCTTTAAAAAAGAATCTTTAGAATTGTATAAGGCTACAAACAAACTTCCTTTATCAGATTTCATTCCTGTGAAATCAATAGTTATCGTGTGATTATCTTGTGCTAGAGTACTTAACATTCCTCCAAAAATTAGCACGGTTAGTAAAATGATTCTTTGCATAGTATTGGTTTTTAATTGTGTGTTCAAATATCAATAACTTCTTTAGTATGAAACAATAAATTATTCTGAGTTGTTAAATTATAATACTGAACTGTAAAACTTATAAATTATTTAATTGATTGTCTTTTTTATTATCACTTATTGTCCAGAAAAATCCAACAAAGAAAAAGGTATCAGCATTTGGAGTAATAGCTTGTCTATCAAAAGTTCCGTTAACATTAGGCGTATTTTTATAATTATATCCAAAAACATTTTGAGTACCTAAAACATTGTTTACAGAAAAATACAGAATTTTTTGTTGACTCAATAAATATGCCCAGTTTACACTTACCGAATTATAGTTCTTTGTTTTATTGTTTAAGAAACCAGGTTCATTAGGGTTCGTATAAGTTCTACCAGAAGCAAAGTTGTAACTAAAACCAACTTGACTTTTCCAATCGGCAATCCAATGTTTAGCAACTACAGAAACATTATGAGAAGAAGCGAAATTAGGAGTTGCCTTGGTAGGATAATTCTTATAATCTCTTTCAGTATCTAAAAATGAGTACGAAATCCAATAATCGGTATTCTTAATATTTTTATTATCTCTCCAAAACACATCAATACCTTTAGCATAACCTTCACCCAAGTTAGAATAATTAGATGTAGGCAAGGCAAAATTCGTATCGTACTTCACTAAATCATTATACTTTTTGTAATAACCATCAATTCTAAAAATCTGCTTGTTTTTCACATACTGAAAGTTTGCTATAAAATGAGAAGTATTTTCAGCTTTAAAATTGGTATTAAACTTTAAATAATCATTCTTAGGATTCTGATAGAAACGACCATATGCTAAAGAGAACTGAGAACTTTCACCTGACTTATAGGCTAACGATACTCTTGGAGAAACTGTAAACTCATTTAACAATTCAGAATACTCACCACGAACCCCAATCTTAGAACCTAACTTTTTAGAAAAAAAGATATCAGCTTCAGCATAAGTAGCAACAATATTATTATCAAAACCATAGTTAAAGTTTCCGCTAGTAGCTCCTCTAAAATCTTCAGCAAAGTCTGTAATAAAATACTCAGCACCGAAGTTTAATTTAAATCTGTTAGAAAAACGTTTTTGCAAAGCAACTTTCATATGAGCAGAGTTTTCTTCATCAATAACTTTATCATCTAAAACATTGATATCAGAATGATCATTAGTAAAACTGAAACCAGTTCTAATTTTCCATCCATTTCCAAAACTATTTTTATACGAAGAATTAAAGTATAAGTTTCTATTTCTTAAGCCAAAACGAAAACCATCAACATAGTTAATATCATCCTGAATCATATCAAAATCAGTATAACTAAAAGCACCATATAATTTTAATATCGACTCATCTTCAAACTTAAACCTATACACAGCTTCTCCACTTAAAGCTTGAACAGGTCTGTTCCATTTATTTCTGTCAGGAAATAAGTTTTGATATGGAGCTAAGTTTATATAAGAAGCATTAACACTTAAAGAGTTCTTTCCGAAAATTTGAGTATTTCCAACGCCTAAACCAACAGTCATAAAAGACAAATCAGTTTTTTCTTCTAAAGCCTCATCATTTGTATTTAATAATAGTACACTCGACAAAGCTTGACCATATTCAGCAGAGTAACCACCAGTAGAAAAATTGATTCCTTTAAATAAGAAAGGAGAAAAACGACCACGAGTAGGAATGTTTCTTGCTGAAGGAGCATATGGAGTAAACACACGAATACCATCAACAAAAATTTGAGCCTCATTAGCATCACCTCCACGCACAAACAAACGCCCATCTTCTTCATTAGCAGAAGTACCAGGAAGTGTTTGTAAAGCTCCTACGAAATCACCCAAAGCACTAGCCGTAGTGACAATATCCAAAGGTTTCAAGGCAGTAACTTTAGCATTATCTCCTGCTTCAAAAGTTCCCGCATTAATGTTAACAGCATCTAAAGTATTAACGTCTTCTCTTAATTTGACTTTTACATTTTTTAGTTGTGTTACATCAGCAGTTTTAATAAACGTTTCAAAAGAAATAAAAGAAATGGTTAAAACTTGAGTACCCTTTTCAGAAGTTTTAAAAGAAAAGTTTCCTTCAGTATCAGTAGAAGTACCATCATACGTACCATCTAAGTATACATTTGCTCCTTCAATTGGAACACCCTTTTCATCTACTACATTTCCTGAAATAGTAGTTTGAGCAAATATGCTGCACTGAATAAATAAAGCTAAAATAAATAATAGTTGTTTCATTGTTTTGTTATTTGATAGGACAAAACTGCGCTCTTTTTAATTTTTAAAGTAAAAAACAATACCCAACTGTATAATTATATTGACGAACTGTTTTTCTTGCACAAAACTAACTCGCACTTCATGTTTGAAACTTGACATTTCTTGCTTTCTATTTTCCAAATCTTGCTAAATTTTACAAACGAAAAAGCCACTAACACTATATAAAATCGTACTTTTACACAGTATAAAAATTTATAATGTCACACGATTTAAGCGATTATAGAAAATCATACGAAAAAAAGGAATTGTTAAAAGAACATTGTCCAGAAAACCCAATTGAACTATTTAGAGATTGGTTTTTTGTAGCCGATGAATCAGAAATGGTAGATGAAGCCAATGCTATGACCATTTCATCTTTAGGATTGGACGGTTTTCCTAAAAACAGAGTTGTATTATTAAAAAAATACACTTGGGAAGGCTTTGTATTCTATACCAATTACAATTCAGAGAAAGGAAAGGCAATAGTAAAAAACAATAATGTATGCTTATCGTTTTTCTGGGCAGGCTTAGAGCAGCAAATAATTATAAAAGGAAAAGCAGAAAAGCTAGCAGAGAACTTATCGGACGGTTATTTTGAATCAAGACCAGATGGTAGTAAATTAGGAGCTTGGGCTTCAAATCAAAGTGAAGTAGTAGCTTCTCGTGAAGAACTAGATAATAAATTAAAAGAAACCGAAGAAAGGTTTAAAGGTAAAGAAATTACACGTCCTCCACATTGGGGAGGATTTATGGTAAAACCTGTTTCTATTGAATTTTGGCAAGGGCGCCCCAATAGAATGCACGATCGCATTCGATATACCTTGCAAAAAGATTTTTCTTGGAAACTTGAACGTTTAGCCCCATAGTTTTATATTTACAAAGCTTTTATTAAATTAAATGAAAACACTTTATATCGTTCGTCACGCCAAGTCTTCTTGGAAATATGACAGTGTAGCAGACATTGACAGGCCTCTAAAAGAGCGTGGTATTAATGATGCACATCTATTATCTAAATATCTTGCTAAAGAAATAAATAAACCAGATGTTTTTGTTTCAAGTAGTGCAAACAGGGCTCTTCATACCGCAGTAATCTTTTGTGAAAACTTTGGCTACCCGCTTTCAAACTTGCAAATTAAACGACAATTGTATAGTTTTAGTGATGGCTATTTAGTAAAAACCGTTAAAGCATTAGACGATAGTTTTAATAGTGCTATAATATTTAGTCACGACCATGGTATTAACAGTTTTGTTAATAAATTTGGTGACAAACCAATAGCGCATGTAGCAACCTGTGGAGTTATTGGTATTCAATTTAATGAAAAACATTGGAAAAACATTAAGAAAGGTGTTACTACCTTAGTTGAGTTTCCAAAGAATCATAGATAAAATTATATATTTTGAAAATAAAAAAATATGGCGCTATAGATATAGGATCTAATGCAGTAAGACTCTTAGTTGCCAATGTTATAGAACAAAAAAATAAAGAACCCTTATTTAAAAAATCTTCTTTAGTTCGTGTTCCTATCCGTTTGGGTGCAGATTCTTTTGTTTCTGGAGCTATTTCAGAAGAAAATACTAGTAGGATGATTGATGCCATGGAAGCTTTCAAATTAATTATGAAAGTACATGGAGTTGAAAGATACAAGGCTTGTGCAACCTCAGCAATGAGAGAAGCTGAAAATGGAGATGAAGTAGCCAAAACCATTTTAGAAAAAACAGATGTAGAAATTGATATTATTGACGGAAAAAAAGAAGCCGCAATTATATTCTCTACTGATTTAAATGAATTAATAGAATCTGACGCAACCTATTTATATGTAGATGTTGGAGGTGGTAGTACCGAGTTTACTTTATTTTCTAAAGGAAAGATTATCAATTCAAAATCATTTAAAATTGGTACTGTTCGATTGATTAACAATAAAAAATCTGAAAACAAACTTCTTTTTAAGAAAGTACAACAATGGATTGAGGAAAATACTCAAAACTATAAACGTATTGCCTTAATAGGATCTGGAGGAAATATTAATAAATTGTTTAAAATGTCTGGTAGAGATGCTGGAAAACCTATTTCATATATTTACTTGAATGCTCAATACCAATTCTTGAAAAAGATGAGCTATAAAGAAAGAATATCTGAATTAAGTTTAAACCCAGATAGGGCCGACGTTATTGTTCCTGCAACTAAAATATACCTTTCAGCAATGAAATGGAGTGGAGCGCGAAAAATTTATGTTCCTAAAATTGGATTGTCAGATGGTATTA
This sequence comes from Tenacibaculum aiptasiae, assembly GCF_965221665.1. Lineage (NCBI taxonomy): Bacteria > Pseudomonadati > Bacteroidota > Flavobacteriia > Flavobacteriales > Flavobacteriaceae > Tenacibaculum > Tenacibaculum aiptasiae. The sequence goes on along the minus strand of NZ_CBDCSN010000003.1, from coordinate 18,402 downwards.
TAAAAAGCTTATACTTAAATAAATTATAATTTTTTGTGACTTTTCAGTTATGGAAGTGTCATAAGGTTAGTAGTAAAATAGATTAAAAAAATTGATGAAAGATTAGTCGTCTTTGTTTTCACATCGATTAACAAAATAATTCTAAAACTACTTTACTTCTAACAAAGTAAATCAAAAGAAAAACCGAGCTTACGCTCGGTTTTTTATTTAATAAATTCAACATTTTATTTTTTTACTAAAGCTAAACAAACATATAAATCAGGTTTATTTGCTGTATACTGTTTTAACCAAATAGTCAATTCTTCAATCTCGTAAGGTAACAGTCTATTAAGTGCTTTTTCAAGTTCTCTACAAAATAAATCAGTATTAAAACTTACTTTCTTTAATACTGTTTTTGTGTATTCGTACATTGCTCTTGCCATAATAAGGGGATAAAATAGTTGTTTATAACAGAACGTAATTTACAATATTTTATTCCTTCTTGTATGTTAAAATTTACAAAAAAAAGCGAGACTTATTAAAATCTCGCTTTTCAAATACTTTAATTAACTATAAAATTATAAGCTATTTACCTTGTCTAATAAAGCGTTTGCCTTAGTTTCTAACTCAGCACTAATACCTTTAAAATGAGCTTTTTTGTTCTCTACATTTTTAGCATTAACTTTAGCTATTAAATCATCATACACCTCAAAAATTTCATTTCTAATAGCTTCAGACTTTTCTAAATCTACATTTGAATTTAACTGAGCTGCTAAATTAGTGATATCAAGAATATCTCCTAATGTATAATCTATATCCTTTTTTAAATTTTTTATGCTTGCCATAATTATTATTTTGCTGCAAAATTAGTTGATTTTATCTAATTCAGCTTGAAATTTTTCAAAAAACTGTCCTACATCATATCCGTCAATCAATGCATGATTTACATTTACTGCAATTGGCATTAACATTTTACCATGTTCTTTTTTAATTTTCCCAAAAGCTAACTGCGGAACACTATCATTTTTATTTCCTGAAAATGGTTCTTTATGACTCGAAAAACTTACCCAAGGCAATGCTGAACAATGAATACATCCTGGTGAGTATTTTGGCGGAAATAAATTATTTGAATTTATAATTCTTTCTTTCTCTTCTAAAAAATTACGATTAAACTCCTCGATACTCTCTGAAAACTCTATATAAGAAAAACCAAAGGTATTATCTGGTCTTGCAATAGTTGCTGAAGCATTTATAACATCATAAATGGCCACTCTACCGTCTTCTTCTATTCTATATTTAAAACTTTCAACTGCATTCAAAGCAACTAAGCAAGCATGTAAATACTTTACAAAAAAAGACTGTCCTTTTTCTTTAGCTAATTGATAAGCTTTAGAAACTTCTACATCTGCTACAAGTCCAAAAGTTGGATCAGCTAAAGTTCTAAAATGTTCAAAGTGCTGTTTTCGTTTCCAGCTCTCTATATCTAAATACTTCATTCTATAAATACGTTAAAACATCAGAAATTTTAGCTACTGTTTTATACTTATCTGATTTTTGCTCTTCAGATACTTCTTCATGTGCCCAAGTAGTATGGAATGGAATATGAATTGCAGAAGCTCCTATTTCAATCAACGGTAAAATATCTGACTTCAAAGAATTTCCTATCATCAAAAACTCTGACGGATTAATATCTAATCTTTTTGTCAATTTTTGATAGTCTAGCTTTTTCTTTTCACTCATTACTTCTGTATGATGAAAATATTTTAGAATTCCAGATTTTTCTAGTTTTCTTTCTTGATCTAATAAATCACCTTTAGTAGCTACAATTAATTTATAGTTTCCATGTAATTGCTGTAAAACTTCCTCTACCCCATCTAATAACTCAATAGGTTTTTCTAACATATCTTTACCTATATCAAGTATTTGAGTTATTTTTTGCTGACTTATTTTATGATTTGACAATTCCAAAGCACATTCAACCATAGATAGCATAAAACCTTTAACTCCGTAACCGTAAATTCTTAAATTATCTATTTCTTTCTTAAATAATTCTTGGTGAATTTTATTTTCAGTCTCAAAGTCCGATAGAATTTTTGCAAATTCATTTTCTGCTTCACGAAAATAAGTTTCATTTACCCAAAGGGTATCGTCTGCATCAAATGCAATTACTTTTATATTATTCATTTCCTATTAGCTTTATGGCTTGTTCTAAATCTTCTGGTGTGTCTATTCCAATACTTTCAACAGAGGTTTCTATCATTTTAATCTTCTTCCCTACTTCTAAATATCGAATGCATTCTATTTTCTCTGCTGCTTCTATTGGAGTCATTGGTGTATGATAAAAATCAATCAAAGCTTTTTTTCTAAAAGCATAAACTCCTTTATGTTTAAAATAAGTTACTTCTAACTCTTTATCTCTGTGATATGGAATAACACTTCTTGAAAAATAAATTGCAAAATTATTGACATCTGTAATCACCTTTACATTGTTAGGGTTTTGAACAGCTTCCATATCGGTCATTGCAACTTTTAACGATGCTAAATCTATTTCCTCGTTAGCATCTTCTTCAAAAGCTTGAATTAACTTTGACAATGAGGTTGTATCTATAAAAGGTTCATCTCCTTGGACATTTACTACTATATCTACATCTAAGTTTTCTACAGCTTCTGCAATTCTATCAGAACCACATTCGTGCTCTTTTAAACTCATTATTGCTTTTCCTCCTGCTTCTTCTATTGTTTTATAAATAACATCAGAATCAGTTACCACATAAACTTCATCAAATAATTTTGCTTCTACTGCTGCTTCATAGGTTCTTACAATTACCGGTTTACCTCCTAAATCTTTCATTAATTTTCCCGGAAAACGAGACGCGCTATAACGAGCAGGTATCATTGCAATAATCTTCATAAATTCTTTTCTATAATATACATCAAAGATACAATTTTATGCTTCTTAAAAAGAATTAAAAAAACACGCTCTAATAAAACTTTAACACTAATATTTTTAGATTTTCTTTGTTTTCAGAAAACTTTTACTACATTTGGTACTCTTATGAAGTTATTTACTTATACATATACGACCATTTTAAACGCAATCGGCATGATTACGTATAATAACTGTATGCGTAAACAATATGTATATATTAAAAAAAGTACTTCTCAAAACAGATATAATAGACGATTTTAAAAATAGATAAATCATATAAACTACAAAAGGTGCTTTTTTTACAAAAAGCACCTTTTTTATTTAGTAACATTTTAAATTTTAACCATTATGAACACAGTAAAAAACACAAAACGAATTGGCATGTATTATTCAACAATTAACTCAAAGCAAAATCACTTTTTTAGAGAACTTAAGTTTCCACTCTTAAACCCATAATACAATGCACACACATATAGCACCTCAAAAAAATGCTTCACAATTTGTTGTTAGTAAAAAACAAGTTGGTAAAAACAAAACATTAAAGACTTCTATTTTATATAATAAAATTGAGTCGAGCTTACACTCTTCCCTTAGTTTTTATAAAAATACTTCTCGTTTAAATTTTAAAAGCATTGAATTCGACATTCTTAAAAATGCTTATTTACATGATAAACTTATCATAAAAAATAATGTCAAAAAATTGAGCGATACTGAAATTGTTTTAAACATAACTGTATCAAAGAAAGAAGAAAAACAACAAAATATTATATGTAAAGCTGTATTTGGTTACAGTCTTTTAAAAGCTTCTTAACTCGTTAAGTTGATTTAGTTTGTTTACAGACTCTTGGGTTTTACCTTGAGTCTGTTTTTTATTTTATATGAACTTCTAAAAGCTTTACATTATCAGTTACAATGTTCATTTTCTTTAAACAAGCCGGCACTAAAATGGTTTCGCCCATTTCTAATGTTTCTTGTTTATCCTTATACACAAAGGTAGCTGAACCTTCTACACACATATAAATTACAAAACTATCTTTATCGAAATGATCTACCGGTAAATCTTTTGTTAAGTGTAAAAAGTTTGTGGTAAAATACTTACAATCTACAATATTAGATGGTGCATTCTTTTTCTTAATATATTCAGCTTTATAATTGGATTTTGCCGAATAATCAATTGCATCAACTGCTAAATCTAAATGTAATTCTCTTTTATTTCCTTCAGCATCTCTTCTATTCCAATCAGAAATTCTATAAGTAATATCGGAAGTTTCTTGAATTTCAGCTAATAAAACACCTTTTCCTATTGCATGTATTCTTCCTGCTGGCACTAAAAAAGTATCTCCCTTTTTTACATAATCAACATTCAGTAACTCTAATTCATTTTCAGATTCAATAGTTTGAAGAAAAGATTCTTTATTTGTTTCTTCAGAAAACCCTATAATAATTTTAGCCTTTTTATCAGCATTAACTATATACCACATTTCGGTTTTCCCAAGAGAATTATGTCTCTTTTGTGCTAAAATATCATTAGGATGCACTTGCAAACTTAATTTCTTCTTAGCATCAATAAATTTAATAAGTAATGGAAATTTATCTTGAAAAATTTGATAAACCTTTTCTCCTACAATGTCCTGTTTGTGTTCTTTTATAAGAGCATTTAAACTTCGCCCTTTTAGATCGCCATTGGTTACTATTGAAACATCTCCTTCAACGTCGGAAATCTCCCAACTTTCTCCAATATTACTCTTATCTGTTTCTTTGTTAAGTATTGTTTGTAGTTTATTTCCTCCCCAGATTTTTTCTTTTAAAATCGGGGTAAATCTTAATAACTGGTTTATCATATATTATTCTCCTCTGTAAGTGACGTAATTTCTAGGGGTTTCATATAACGTTATTTCTAAGTCTAAATTCTTAGGAATACTTACACGTAATTTATTATAAATTACAATTGATATATTTTCAACTGTTGGATTCAACTCTTTAAAAACCTCTACTTCAACATTTAGGTTCTTATGATCAAAAGCTTCTTCTACTTCTGATTTTATTAATTCTTTTAACTTTCCAAGATCATAAACATACCCTGTTTCTTTATCTACTTCACCTGTTAAAGAAACAATTAATTCATAATTATGCCCATGATAATTAGGATTGCTACATTTTCCAAAAACTTCATAGTTCTTCTCATCTGACCATTTAGGATTAAACAATCTGTGAGCAGCATTAAAATGAGCTTTTCTATGTACGGTTACCCTTGACATATTATATAAATTTTGATATTTTTTCGTAGGATTCTTTAAATATTATTTTGAACCATTCAGTGTAGATCTCTGGTTGCTTTTCTATATCATTTTTAACATCCTCTAAAGGCATCCATTTGTATGCTTCTACTTCTTCTTTATTTATTTTAGGTTCTCCTTCAAACTTTCCAACCATTACATGGTCTAATTCATGCTCTGTTAAACCATTATCAAAAGGTGCTTTATAAATAAACCAAAATACTTCTTCTAGTTCACATACAAACCCCATTTCTTCTTGTAATCTACGCTTACCTGCTTCTAGAGATGTTTCTCCATCTCTTTGATGAGAACAACAAGTATTTGTCCATAATAATGGAGAATGATATTTTTCTGCAGCTCTTTGCTGTAGCATCAACTCTCCTTTTGAATTAAAAACAAAAACAGAAAAAGCTCTATGTAATAACGCCTTTTCATGCGCTTCTATTTTTTCCATCAATCCTATAGGATTGTCTTGTTCATCTACTAATATTACTTGTTCTTTCATTCTAAAAATATACGAGAAGCAAACTTACAAAATAGAAGTCAGTTCAACAATTAAACCTTTGAACAGTTCCACTTTAAAACGTATCTTTGCAGCCTTAAATTTTATAGATGAGTTTTTTAGAAGAAATACAAAAAAGACGTACGTTTGGAATTATATCTCACCCTGATGCTGGTAAGACTACTTTAACTGAAAAATTATTATTATTTGGAGGAGCTATTCAAGAAGCTGGTGCTGTAAAGAATAATAAAATAAAAAAAGGAGCTACTTCCGATTTTATGGAAATTGAACGTCAACGTGGAATTTCTGTTGCTACTTCTGTATTAGCTTTCATTTATAAGGATAAAAAAATAAATATCCTAGATACTCCTGGGCATAAAGATTTTGCTGAAGATACATTTAGAACATTAACTGCTGTAGATAGTGTTATTGTTGTAATTGATGTAGCTAAAGGTGTGGAGCCTCAAACAGAGAAATTGGTAGAAGTTTGCCGTATGCGTAAAATACCAATGCTAGTTTTTATTAATAAATTAGACCGTGAAGGTAAAGACGCTTTTGATTTATTAGATGAAGTTGAGCAAAAGTTAGGCTTAAAAGTAACTCCTATGAGTTTCCCTATTGGAATGGGATATGACTTTAAAGGAATTTATAATATCTGGGAGAAAAAAATAAACCTATTTTCTGGAGAAAATAAAACAACAATTTCTGAAGGAGTTGAATTTGATGATGTAAACAATCCTGAACTAGATAACATTATTGGAGAAGCTGCAGCAGAAACACTTCGTGAAGAATTAGAATTAGTATACGAAGTATATCCTGAATTTGACCAAGAAGAATATATTAAAGGTGATTTACAACCTGTTTTCTTTGGTTCTGCATTGAATAATTTTGGAGTAAAGGAATTACTAGATTGCTTTATTGATATTGCTCCTAACCCTCAACCAAAACAAGCAGAAGAACGTTTAGTAGACTCTAAAGAGGAAAAACTAACTGGATTTGTATTTAAAATCCATGCTAATATGGATCCAAAACACCGTGATCGTTTAGCCTTCGTAAAGATTGTATCTGGTACCTTTAAAAGAAATGCTCCTTACTTACATGTTCGTAATGGAAAGAAAGTTAAATTCTCTAGTCCTAATGCATTCTTTGCTGAAAAGAAAGAAATTGTAGATGAATCATTCCCTGGTGATATTGTTGGTTTACACGATACTGGAAACTTTAAAATTGGTGATACTTTAACAGAAGGAGAAAAATTAAACTTTAAAGGGATTCCTAGTTTTTCACCAGAACACTTCCGTTATGTAAACAATGCAGACCCTATGAAATCTAAACAACTATATAAAGGTTTAGATCAACTAATGGATGAAGGTGTGGCTCAATTATTTACTCTAGAAATGAACGGTCGTAGAATTGTTGGTACTGTAGGTGCTCTTCAATATGAAGTAATTCAATATCGTTTAGAGCATGAATACGGTGCTAAATGTACCTATGAGAATATTGCAGTACATAAAGCTTGTTGGGTACAACCTGAAGATCCTAAAAATGAAGAATTCTTAGAGTTTAAACGAGTAAAGCAACGTTATTTAGCTAAAGATAAACAAGGTAAATTAGTCTTTTTAGCTGATTCTGCTTTTACCATTCAAATGACACAAAGTAAATATCCAACTGTAAAATTACATTTCACAAGTGAGTTTGAATAAACATTACATAATAGCCTTTTTCCTAGTCCTTTTTTCTGTCTTCTCTCAAGGTCAGGAAAATTTATCTAATTTAAAAGGTACTGAATTACATAATAAAGTTCGTTTGAATTTTATTCCTGTTGAGATGCCTTCTAATCAATTCCCAGGATTAAAATCAACTATGGGGTTAGCTGGTTTGCACTACCAAGTTCCTTTAAATGATTGGTTATATGGTGGGGCCGCATTTCACTTTGCTGTTACAGGAGATCAAGGAGGATTATTTACGCTTGGGGCTGAATTAGGAATTAATAAAAAAATATATAATAATCTATACTTTGATGCTAACTTCCATTTTGGTGGTGGTGGCGGATATCGCTATTTAGTTAATGATGGTGGTTTCATCAATCCAAATATAGGATTACAATACAAAAAGAACAATTACTCCTTTGGTATCCAATATAGTCATGTTAACTTTTACTCTGGTGAAATAAAAAGTAATTCTGTTTCTTTCTTTATTGAAATACCGAGTATTTTACGTTTTACTGATTATAAAAAAGCACATCAAAACTTTGTAGCTAACAATATCGACCCTGATAGCTTTTGGAGTAAACCAACTGTTAAAAACGCTCAGCAAATTCGCTTTGATTTTTTCAGGCCAATTGGAAATTCTAAAAAAGATAATGGTGACCCTTTAACAGAAACATTATATGTTATTGGATTTGAGTATCAAAAATATTTAAACGATAACACTTTTCTATTTGCTCATACCGATGCTATTTATAAAGGTCTACGAGCTGGTTTTATGGATTTATTTTTTGGAGCAGGATATCATCCTTACCAATCTAAATACATTAATATATTTGGTAAACTAGGAATTGGTGCAGCTGGAGGTCGTGTAGCTCCCGAAGGAGGTTTAATGATTTATCCATCTGCTGGTATTGACTTAAAATTATCTAACAAACTAGCATTAAGTGGACATGGAGGATATTATAGAGCTATTAATGGTGATTTAGAAGCTTACACTGTTGGTTTTGGTTTAAAATATTTTGGTTTAAATGGAGGGACTAAAACGAATAAAGACGAGAATAATAGTTATTATACACAAGGAATAAGAATTGGTATTGAAAATCAAACATATTTAGATGTTGCCAAAACAGATGATACTTTTGGAGCAAAAAGTATTGATTTACAATCGATAGCCTTAAAAGTAAGTTATGATCTTAACAAATGGTTATATATTGTTGGAGAAGCTAGTTTTGCTTATGAAGGCCGTTCTGGTGGTTATGCACACGGATTAGTTGGTGCAGGAATATATTCTCCATACTTTATAAATAATAAATTTCGTGGCTTTATAGAATTTATGGCTGGTGCAGGAGGTGGTGCTGGTGTAGATACTGACGAAGGAATTATTATTCGTCCAGCAATTGGATTAAATTATGATATAACTAACAGAGCCTCTCTTTCAATTTCTGGTGGACGTTACTATTCTCCATTTGGAAATGTAAACTCTAACAATATTAACATAGGTTTAAATTTTAACCTTTCAACTTTATCAGTAAAAAACTAATTTTGCTTTTTCTTCGGAAAAAACATTATTCAATATAAATAAGATAATTAAATAAAAATGGATAACGGAATTTACGCAAAGTTCACAACACCTAAAGGTGATATTTTAGTGAATTTAGAATATGAAAAAACACCTGGAACTGTTGGTAACTTTGTTGCTTTAGCAGAAGGTAACTTAGAAAACTCGGCTAAACCTCAAGGTACTCCTTATTATAATGGATTAAAATTTCACCGTGTTATCGCTGATTTCATGATTCAAGGTGGTTGCCCTCAAGGTACGGGAACTGGAAATCCTGGTTATAAATTTGATGATGAAATTCACCCTGATTTAAAACACGATGCTCCTGGAAAATTATCTATGGCAAATGCTGGACCAGGAACAAATGGTTCTCAATTTTTTATTACTCATACAGCTACACCATGGTTAGATGGTAAGCATACTGTTTTTGGAAGTGTAGTTGAAGGACAAGAGGTTGTAGATGCTGTTGAACAAGGTGATAGTATGGATGTTGAAATTATTCGTGTAGGTGAAACTGCTGAAAACTTTAACGCTGTTGAAGCTTTTAGAACTTTTGAAGGTGCTCGTGAAAAACGTGAAGCAGAAGCTTTAGCTAAGCAAAAAGAATTATTAGATTCTGTTGCTGCTGGTTATGACGAAACTCCTTCTGGATTACGCTATAAAATCTTACAAAATGGTGAAGGTAAACAAGCTACTAAAGGAGCTATGGTTTCTGTACACTATAAAGGTCAATTATTAGATGGAACTGTATTTGATTCTTCATACAAGCGTAAACAACCAATTGACTTTGCTATTGGTGTAGGACAAGTTATTGCTGGTTGGGATGAAGGAATTCAATTATTAAAAGTTGGTGATAAAGCCCGTTTAGTTATTCCTTCTAACTTAGCGTATGGTGAAGCTGGTGCAGGTGGAGTAATTCCTCCTAATGCAACGTTAATTTTTGATGTTGAATTAATGAATGTTAAGTAAACAACTTTCAATAAAACATAATTCAAAAACTCTCTACTTAAGTAGGGAGTTTTTTATTTACCATAAATTAACTTTCTTAACTTTTAATCAAACATTAATTAAAGCATATATTATATTCTCTTAAACAAAACAATAAAAAGCTTTTTCATCTTTACAGTGCAATACAACTAAGACAATTTAAAATGAAAAAGGTTATACTTATTCCACTATTCTATCTATTTAATGTACTATACATTTATAGTCAGGTTAATGTATGTGAAACTCAAAAAGAAAATACTATTGACCCAAATACAATATCTGTTAAAAAATGTGAAATTGAAGAAAAAGAAGATTATACGAAAAAAATCACCAGAACAAGAATAATTAGAAAGAGACCTCTCAAGAAAATTGCTAATAAACAAGAATCAAGTCAACTAAAAGTAGAAGGAAACAATATTGATTTAGGAATACAAAACAATAAAACTGTTTTAAAACTTCCTAATGCAACAAAAGAAGTTCTTTTTAATCTTGTGGAAGAAATCCCAATGTTTAATTCATGTAAAAATTCTACAAGAAAAGATAATGTTAAGTGTTTTAAAGAAAAAATAAATACTCATTTTTCTAAAAAATTTTCTACTTATGAGTTTCTTGATGAGTCAATTAAGGATAAAGTATTCATTCAATTTAGTATTGATATTTATGGTAAAGTTATAAAACCAAGAATCAAAAGTAAAAAACATAACAAACTACTAAACAAAGAGTTAATACGAATACTTAATAAACTTCCAAACTTTACTCCTGGTAAAGTACAAGGCATTCCAGTTGTAGTTACTTATTCTTTTCCTCTTAACTTAACATTAAATTAATATACCAAACACTCAATATATCATAACGTTATATTATTTTCACACTCCCAAAATAACCCTTTTAAAAACTAACTATGAGATTTCCCCTTTCAATAGTTATAGCTTTATTTATCTCTACAATTGCTATAGCTCAAGAAAAATGTGAGACACCTAATGAGAATATTGCTGATCCTAATAGTATTAGTGTAACCAAATGTTCTATTGAAGATGTAAAGAAAGCTCTTGAAAATTCAGATAGTAAGCAATTATCGACTAGAAAAAGGCATAGAAAAGTAAGACAATCTAACGTTTCGCTAAATGCTTCCAATGAAGTTAAAAACATAAAAGACAATACTTTAAACGTACAGAAACTTAACATTAAAAACGATATTGTATCTTCTTTAAAAAAGATACCTTTTCATTTGGTAGAACAAATTCCATTATTTAAGAAATGTGAAAACACGCCTCTTTTAGGTCAATCTAAATGTTTTGAACAACAAATGATAAAACATATCATTAATAACTTTAATTATCCTAAAGAAGCTTTTACACAAGGAATTGAAGGTAAAGTTTTAGTTCAATTTACTATCGATAAGGAAGGTAAAGTAATTGATATTAAGAAAAGAGGTCCTCAAGGAGGAGAGTTATTAGAAGCTGAAGCAACAAGATTAATAGCTAAACTTCCTAAATTTATCCCAGGTGTACATAACGGTAATAAAGTTAATGTTAAATATGCATTACCTATTATCTTCAAAATGCCAAAAAAGAGTTCTTAAACATGGACCAAAACTAACACCTTATTTTACAGTAATTTAACTTGTTTATAAAAAAAGTTTAAATAAGTTTGCTTGTTTTCTATTTTTTCATACATTTACAACCTAATAATACGTTAACCTTCTTGTTAACCCCTTAAATAGAGTACTATTATGAAGAAATTCCCTTTACTAGTGGCAGCTATGCTAGTGTCTACAATGGCTGTTTCTCAACAAGAAAAATGTGATACTCCTGATGATTCAATTGCTGATCCAAATAGTATAACTAAGTGTGCTATTGAGGATGGTAAAGATGGAGATAAAAAGCAATTATCAATTAGTGTTTCTACAAGAAGACGTGTAGTTCGTAAGAACAAAGAAGCTGTTTCTGCTGTAGGATCAATGAACTCTACTCAGAAAGTTGCTGATGTTAAGAAGAATTCTTTATTGATTGGAAAACTTGAATTAGAAGATAATTCTTCTACTATAGAAAAAGTACCTTTCAATTTAGTTGAAGAGATTCCTTTATTTACTAAATGTAATAATGTTCCATTAATAAAGCAGGCTAAATGTTTTGAAACTCAAATGTCTAAGCACATTTTGAAGAATTTCAAATATCCACAAGAAGCTCTTGATAAAGGAGTTCAGGGGAGAGTTTTAGTTCAGTTTACAATAAACGAGCAAGGTAGTGTAGAATCTATTCAATTAAGAGGGCCTAAAGGAGGAGAATCATTAGAAAAAGAGGCTAGCAGAATTATCAATACTTTACCTAAATTTATTCCTGGTAAGCATAATGGAAGAAATGTTAAAGTTAAGTATGGTGTTCCTATTACTTTTAGAGACCCTACTAAAACTGCTAAAACTACTAACAATGTTGTAGCAGCTAAAAAAGTAGTGAAGAAAGCTACTCCAAAAACTGTTGTAAAAGCTCCTGCTAAAGAAACATTAATAACAGACTTTGTTAAGTTTTCTCAAGTTCAAAGTATACCTCAATTTAAAGCATGTTTAAAAGTTTCTGACGTTCAAAAGATTAACTGTTTTAACGAAAGAATGGTAAGCCATATTCAAAGAAACTTTAACTATCCTGATGCTGCAGCTGCGCAGAATATAGAAGGAAAAGTATGGGTACGTTTTATAATTGGTAAAGACGGTAAAGTAAGTAACATTAGAATGAAAGGTCCTAAAAATGGTCATTTATTAGAGCAAGAAGCTAAAAGAATGGTTTCTAAATTACCTACTTTCATTCCTGGTAAGCAAAACGGAAAAGTAGCTAACGTAGAATATTACATTCCAGTAAACTTTACTCTTAACTAAGAGTTTATATAAATAATAATAAAAAAACGGATCAAATGATCCGTTTTTTTTATGCTTTTAAATACCTGAAAAGATGTGTTAGTAGAAGTAAGTTTAATTAAAATCTTAGTTTATTCTTATCTTTCTATTTATAATATCTATTTCATAACAACTACTATTTATTACTAATAATAGTTCTTTTATTAATATATCGATATTTTTTTTGATAAGAGGTTATTTTGACTATTAATAAAGTTATAAAAACACTTATTTAAGCTCAATAATATATAAATCAATGAATCTTATATATAGATATAAAAAACCTCCTATAACCCTAGTTTAAATCAAAATTAATCGATTAATAAAACTACTTTATAAGAGGTTTATGAAAACTTATCAAAGAATTATTTAATTCTTATAATTCTTTATAATCATATTTTTCTTATCATCACAATCTCTTTCTGAGTCTCTATAACATTTATTATCCTCTGCTCTATCGCTTTTAGATTTTTTAAAATTCTTTCTTAAAAAATCTAAGAAATTGTTTCTTTTAGATATTCTCTTTTGTACAGCTATTTTTTCTGCTTCTTGTCTAGCTTTTATCTTATCAACTCCTTTAACTATATAAAAATATGATCTTCTGTTTTTTTGATGCTCTTCTTCTGTACATTTTCTTTTATTAGCATCATTACAATCATTTAACAGTTGATCTTCTCCATATCCTATGGCACTAATAATTCTATTTTTTTCTATACCTCTAGATAAAATGTAATCTCTTGTAGATTTTGCTCTTCTATCAGATAACTTTCTATTATAATCACTAGGACCTCTACTATCTGTATGTGATTCAATTTTAATTACCACTTCTGGGTGATTAGTCATAACTGTGACAATATTTTCTAATTCATATTGTGCATCTTCTCTAATAATAGCTCTGTTATAATCAAAATAAATAGGATTAATTACAATTTGGTTTCCAACAATTAAAGGAATTAAATTTAGATCTACACTTGTTGGCTTTCCTTTAATTATTTTTATCATTCTTTTACCTGTTGTTTTATGATCTAACTTACTGGCAAGAATATTATAATTTTTATCACATAAAATGTCATTAAATACATACTTACCATTAAAGTCTGATATCGCTTCTTTTATTACCTTTCCTTGTAAATCAAAAAGCTTAACAATTGCTCCATCTACTGGTGTATTATTTACTGTTTCTGTTACTATACCTTCGATAGATTGTTTACATATTTGTGGATCGGTATATATGAAAAAACTATAAATATCGTCATCTCCTTTTCCTTGTTTTCTATTAGAAGAAAAGAACCCTTTTTTACCAGTTTCATCTATAAAAAATGAAAAATCATCTCTCTTACTATTAAATGGATATCCTAAATTCTTAATAGGTGAAAAAATAGAATCATTTTTTATTTTTGATTGAAAAATATCTAACAATCCTAAGCCTAAATGTCCATTTGAAGAAAAATATAAGGTATTGTCTTCACCTACAAAAGGAAACATCTCTTTATCTGAAGTATTAATTGTTTCTCCTAAATTAATTGGTTCTCCATATTCATCATCATCTAAAATAGCAACTTTATAAATATCTGTCGCTCCAAAACCTCCAGGCATATTAGACACAAAGTATAATGTTTTTTCATCGGGACTTAATGCTGGATGACCAACTGAATATTCATCTCCATTAAACGGCAATTCTCTTACATTCATCCAAAAACCACTGATAAAATTCGCCTTATAGATTTTTAAATTTGATGTATTCTTTTTGTCTCTTCCTACTTTTTTACCACTTACATTGTTTCTAGTAAAATAAATAGTTTTGCCATCTTTGGTAAATATAGGTGTTGATTCATGATAATCTGAACTAATAGGTACATCTATTAAACGAGGTCTAACTAACGTTAAAACTGTATCTTTTACATTTTCCTCTAGTGTTTGAATTTCTTCTTCAGCACTATAAATATTCAAAAATGGTTGATTATTCCATTTGTAAATTCTTTCTCTCTTACCTCCTTTTGGCACTGCTGAAGTAAAATATGATTTACCATTTAACAACATTCCTCCAAAGTCAGAAAAAGGAGTATTAATTGCTAAATTTCTAATTCCTATTCTTACGTTTTTATTAGATGAATAATCTAGTAAGTAATTTTCTTTTTTTAATTCTTTCTTTCTATTATTATTTTCTGATGAAGCTAACGTTAAAAAAATAGAATCAGATTTTTTATATTTTCCATTACTTCTAAGTACTTGAGCGTATTTAAATAAATATCTATCCTCTAAATCATCTTTATAAATTGACACTAACTTTTTGTACCATTTTTCAGCTTTTTCTGTTTCAACATTATTATAATAAGAATTTGCTAAACGGCTTATTACATGCTTAGAACTATCTCCTTTCTTCTCTATTAACGCTTTGTAAAGTTTTGCTGATTGAACATAAGAAAACTCATCATAATAACGGTCTGCTACTTTTTTGCTTTGTCCAAAACCAGCAATAACTACCATTAATAATATTGGTAATAAAGTATTCTTTAAATTCATAAGATGTTATTTTTAAAAAAATCGAGGAGATCTGTATCTTATTTCTCTTAATAACTCATAACGTAGCATAATTTCATGTGTTCCAGAATTAACGACATTATAATTTGAGGTTGTTAAATCATAAGAATAACCTATTAACATTGAATCTGATACCTGAAATCCTAAAAGTCCACTTATAGAATCTCCCCATCTCCAACCTAAACCAACTCTAAACTTTTCATTAAATAGTAAATTAGCTGATACATCTAATGATAATGGAGCTCCAGAAACACCTTTTAATAAAGCTGCTGGTTTAAACTTTAAATCTTCATTTATATCAAAAACATAACCTGCTATTAAGAAAAAGTGCATTCGTTCTACAGCTACTTCACCTACAGCTGTATCTGCATCGTAATGTTCTTTTCTTAAGATATTAGGAACTGATAAACCAATATACCATTCAGGTTTATGAAAATAAATACCAGCTCCTATAGTTGGTAAAAATCTATTAACTGGGGGAAAGGTTTCAGCATCTTGCACTCTACCTTTAGTCCAGTCTATATTCAACCATCTACCTCCTAAACGTAAACCAAATGCTAAATTTCCTAAATCACTTGTTTCTACTGTATAAGATAGATTTGCATCTAAATAAATTTCGTGGGATGGTCCTATTTTATCATTTACCAAATTTACACCTAAACCTAAACCTGAATACCCTAAAGGAGTATCATAACTTAAATTTTGTGTTTCTGGGGCACCGTCAAAACCAACCCATTGAGTTCTACCAATTGCAGTAATAACTCCGTGGCCTCGAGATCCGGCATAAGCGGGATTTACACTCATAGTATTATACATGTATTGTGTATACTGAGGGTCTTGTTGTGCATTTATAATAAACACACAACATATGCTAAATACTAAGATTAGGTTTAATTTCATTTAACTTTAACTTTTATACATCAATTTATTCTACTGTTAAAATACTAATTTTTATCGATTTATGTAAATCCATCCTTTTCTTATTGGTGATCCATTACCTAAATTTAACTTATAGAAGTAAGTTCCTACTGGTAATTTATCGTCTACACTGATAGTTGCTCTTCCATTTGAAATACCTTCAAACCTCTTATTACTATCAATATTTGAATAACCTTTTACTCTGTATACAATATTACCCCAACGATTAACAATTTCAAGTGTATTGTTTCTATACTCAGGATTATCAATACATTCAATATGCAAATAATTATTTAAATTATCACCATTTGGACTAATAATATAATTTTCATCTTTGATACAGTCATCATTATAAGCATCTCCAAATCCATCTAATCCATCAACACTATCTGCTATTCCATCTCCATCTGCATCAGTTCCACTATCAGTAACAATACCATTTCCTCCACTATTTGGATCTGTTGAATCTGAATCGTTATTAGGATCGTTAGCATCTCCAAAACCGTCTAATCCATCAACACTATCTGCTATTCCATCTCCATCTGTATCATCTAGAGGATTATCTACTTGACCATCACCATCAATATCTGAATTTCCTCCTTCCACTACATCATTAACACCGTCATCATCACTATCTAGATCTTGGTAATCTGGTACTCCATCTCCATCAGTATCAACTGTATCTCCATCTCCTGAATTCCCTTCTCCAAATCCTGCATCATCTCCGTCAACACTATCAGCTATTCCATCTTCATCTGAATCAGCTCCTGAAGCTCCGTCATTAGAATCAATAACTCCATCTCCATTAATATCTGATGATCCATTTCCGTTTTCTATCACATCATTAATACCATCATTATCGCTATCTAAATCTTTATAATCTGGTACTCCATCTCCATCAGTATCTGGTTCTTCATTTACATCTACTGAACCATCTGCTTGACCATCATTATTTGCATCTGCAAACCCACTATCATTAGAATCAATTACACCATCTCCGTTCATATCTAATGAACCATTACCTCCTTCATCTACATCTAAGATACCATCATTATCACTATCTAAATCTAAACTATCAATTATTCCATCTCCATCAGTATCTCCTGTCCCTTCTTCTGTATCTGGAATTCCATCATTGTCATCATCTAAATCCATACTATCTGCAATACCATCTCCATCTGTATCAATAGCATCTCCAAATCCATCTAATGCATCTTCACTATCTGCAATACCATCTCCATCTGAATCTGTACCACTATCCCCTACAGTACCATTTCCTCCACTATTTGGATCAGTTGAATCTGAATCAGCAGGTGGATCATTAGCATCTCCATGCCCATTGAATCCATCAGAGTTATCTGGAATACCATCTCCATCTGAATCATTTAATGCATCATCTATTTGACCATCTCCGTCTCTATCTGGGTTTCCTCCTTCTACAACATCATTTACACCATCATCATCACTATCTAAATCTTGGTAATCTGGTATCCCATCTCCATCAGTATCTACTGTATTTCCATTTCCTGAGTTTCCTTCTCCAAATCCAGCTGTATTTCCATCTACACTATCAGCTATTCCATCTCCATCTGAATCTGCCCCTCCTGTATCATTAGAATCAATAACTCCATCTCCATTCGTATCTGATGATCCATTTCCATTCTCTATCACATCATTAATACCATCATTATCGCTATCTAAATCTTTATAATCTGGTACTCCGTCTCCATCAGTATCTGGCTCTTCATTTGCATCTACTGATCCATCTGCTTGACCATCATTGTTAGCATCAACAAATCCTGAATCATTAGAATCAATAACTCCATCTCCATTTATATCTAATGAACCATTACCTCCTTCATCTACATCTAAAATACCATCATTATCACTATCTAAATCTAAGCTATCAATAATTCCATCTCCATCAGTATCTACTGTTCCTTCTTCAGTATCTGGAATTCCATCATTATCATCATCTACATCAGTCACATCTGGTATACCATCACCATCAGTATCTATACAATTTACAGTTACTGTTTGAGCACATGTTACTGCATTTCCTGCGGCATCAGTCACAGTCCAAATTACTGTAGTATTTCCTGCTGGGAAAATCGCA